>ONJS01000003.1 GCA_900318205.1 uncultured Prevotellaceae bacterium
TTCCACAAGCAACTTGGCAAAGACGTCGTGCACAACGTCCTTGCTGTCGTCATCGTCGTGCAACAGCAGGTAAGCCAGCCGATGCATCGCGCTGTAATGCTGCCTGAATAGCCGTTCGATATGTCTTTCTCTGTCTGTCATACACTCTATATACACACAGAAACCGATTTTTTAAACCCCTAAAGTGATTTTTTTGTAAAAAAACAACCGCCCGTGGGTGGGGACGGGCGGATTAATGTGAATTTCTGACGACATTTAACTGGTGATTTCGCCGCCGGTATAGAGTTGATAGTACTTGCCCTTGGCGGCGAGAAGTTCGTCGTGGGTGCCTCGTTCGATGATGCGGCCGCGTTCCAGGACGATAATGCAGTCGCTGTTGCGGACGGTTGAGAGGCGGTGGGCGATGACAAACGTCGTGCGACCTTTCATCAGGGAGTCCATGCCACGTTGCACGAGGGTCTCAGTGCGTGTGTCAATGCTGCTGGTTGCCTCGTCGAGGATGAGCATGGGCGGGTCGGCTACTGCCGCACGAGCAATGGCAAGCAACTGCCGCTCACCTTGACTGAGGTTGCCGCCATCGGCATTGAGCACAGTGTGATAGCCGTCACTCAGGCGGCGGATGAAACCGTCGGCATTGACCAGTTTAGCCGCCTCGATGCATTCCTGGTCGGTGGCTGTAAGACGTCCATAACGGATGTTATCCAATACGGTGCCCGTAAACAAGTGGGTCTCCTGCAAGACCATACCCAAGCCATGACGAAGGTCACGCTTTCTGATGTCGTTAACGTCGATACCATCAAGCAGGATTTTGCCGTCCTGTATGTCGTAGAAGCGGTTGATCAGGTTGGTAATCGTTGTCTTACCTGCACCAGTGCCACCGACAAATGCGATCTTCTGGTCGGGCATCGCATCGATATCAATGTCAAAGAGCACCTGTTTTTCCTCATTATAGCCAAAGTCCACATTGTTGAATTTGACTCTACCTGATACCTTGACATAACGCAATTTACCTCCTTCCAAAGGAATTTTCCAAGCCCAAATTCCCGTGTGATGGTTGCAGGGATGCAACAGGCCATCTATTCCGCGCTTGGCATTGACCAGTTTGACCTGACCGGCATCGGCTTCAGGTTGCTCATCCATCAACTTAAAGATACGATCAGCACCGACCGAGGCATTCAGCACGCTGTTGATTTCCTGACTGATGCTGGCAATGGGACGGGCAAAGCTCTTGTTCAACGTGAGGAATGCCACCAGTGTACCCAGTGTCATGCCGGTGTGGCCATTGAGGATGAGCCATGCACCCAGCACGCCCATGAGCACATAACTCAAGTGACCCAGGTTGCCATTGACGGGCATGACAATATTACTGATGCGGTTGGCATCGTAGGTGTTGCTGCGCAGTTCCTCGTTGATAACCTCAAACTGCTGGATAGCCTTTTCCTCATGGCAGAAGACCTTGACAACCTTTTGCCCTGTCATCATCTCCTCAATAAAGCCGTTGACCTCGGCGAGTTTCTGCTGTTGTACACGGAAGTGCTTGCGCGACCGCTTGCCCAGCCAAGTTGTGGACCAAGCCATAATGAGCGCCATAACGATGGACAAGATAGTCATGGGGACACTCATCACAATCATGCTGGCGAAGGTAATACCCAAGGTAATCAGCGAGTTAAAAGCCTGAGGCAAACTGTTGGAAATCATCTGGCGCAAGGTGTCCACATCATTGGTATAGTTGGACATCACGTTGCCGTGTGCATGGGTGTCGAAGTACTTGATGGGCAACGACTGCATGTGTTCAAACATGCTTTTGCGCAGTTTCAACATCGTGCCTTGGGTCACGTTGATCATCAAGCGGCTGTGCAGATAGGAACACAAGGCACCAAACGCGAGAACAATGCCCAGTTTAACCAACGTCTCGGCCAATGGGCCGTAATCAGGATGCGCCTGACCGACCAAAGGCGTGATATAGTCATCAATCAGAGTGCGGGTGAATAGGGTAGAGGCGAGGGTAGTGCACGCTGTCACCACGATACACACTGCTACTGCAAGGAATGAGAACTTATAGTTCTTCATCACGATCTTAAACAGGCGCCACAGGGTGCTGCGCTTGTTCACACCAGTGGTATCTTCCACCACATGTCGTCCGTGTCCTCCTCCGGGTGCTCCTGGCATTCTCATGATCGGGC
The DNA here is from genome assembly GCA_900318205.1 of uncultured Prevotellaceae bacterium. GTDB lineage: Bacteria > Bacteroidota > Bacteroidia > Bacteroidales > Muribaculaceae > Sodaliphilus. The sequence goes on from ONJS01000003.1 coordinate 2,184, forward strand.
CTCCTTTCTGTTGTCTTGGGGTTTGTCAAAGTCGCCACCGGCTTCTTCCTGGATGGCACAGATTTCCTGATATATCTTGCATGATTTGAGCAAGTTGCTGTGTGTGTCAAAACCGACCATCTTACCATTGTCCAGCACAAGGATGCGGTCACAATCCTTGATGCTGCTGATGCGCTGAGCGATAATGATCTTAGTCATTTCGGGAAGATTGTTGCGCAAGGCAGCACGGATGCGGGCGTCGGTCGTGTTGTCACAGGCGCTGGTGCTGTCATCCAGCACCATCACCTTGGGCTTTTTTAGTAGTGCCCGGGCTATACACAGACGTTGTTTCTGGCCACCAGAGACATTGGCTCCGCCTTGTTCAATACGGGTCTCGTAGCCGTCGGGCATCTCCATGATAAACTCGTCGGCACACGCAGTGCGGCACGCCTGGCGGCATTGCTCAAGCGTCGCATGCTCGTCGCCCCAACGCAGGTTGTCTAGAATTGTGCCTGTAAATAGCACATTCTTCTGCAGGACTACCGAGACATTATTTCGCAGGGTTTCAAGGTCATAGGTGTTGACATTGTTGCCTCCAATAAGCACTTCGCCCTTGGAAGCATCGTAAAGACGGCTCACGAGATTAATCAATGACGACTTGCCACTACCTGTACCACCTATCACACCAATGGATTCACCACTGGCAATGTGCAGGTCGATATCGTTCAGGGCATATTCGCCGCTACCGCCCTTGTAGGCAAAATAAACGTGGTTGAAATCAATGGAACCGTCAGGAATCTCGGTGATGGCATCCTCGGGATTGACAATGTCTGGAATTTCGTTAATTACCTGAGCGACACGCTGTCCACTTGCAAGACTTTGAGTAATAGTCACAAAAATCATGCTCAACATCATCAGTGACATCAAGATGGTCATGACATAGGTGAACAGGGATGTCAACTGGCCCGTGGTAAGGTTGCCGGCAACGATGAATTGGGCGCCATACCACGAGATGGCGATAATGCAGCCATAAACCACCATATTCATCAGCGGGCGGTTAAGTGCCATCAGGCTCTCGGCCTTCACATTGAGGTCATAAAGATGCTTGGCAGCTTTCCAGAACTTGGCATTTTCATGATCCTCGCGAACAAATGCCTTCACGACACGAATTCCCGAGACATTCTCTTGGACAACACCATTCAAGACATCATATTGCTTGAATACAAGAGCAAACATCTTGGATACCTTGCTGATAATCAATGCCAATATCACACCAAGCACCACACTAGCGACGATGAAAATCAGGCTCAGTTGCGGACTGATCACAAAACACATCACAATGCTTGACAAGAGATTGAACGGTGCTCGTACCGAGGTGCGGATAATCTGTTGATAGGCATTCTGGAGGTTGGTTACATCGGTCGTCATTCGGGTAACCAGACCCGAAGTGCTGTACTTGTCAATATCACTGAAAGCAAAGCGCTGAATGTTCTTATACATGGCATCACGCAGGTTACAAGCAAAGCCTGATGAGGCGTAAGAAGCATATCTACCTGCCATGATTGCTGCCATCATACTGAAGAACGCCATGACAAGCATAATGACTCCGTATTTATAGACACTTGGCATGTGACCGGCACTGATGCCATTGTCGATGAGTTTGGCAGTAACAAACGGTATAAGAACATCAAGCACGACCTCAAGCATAATAAAGACTGGAGTCAGCAATGATGCCGTTTTGTACTGTTTGACTTGTTTGAGTAGTGTTTTTAGCATCGTGAATTTGGATATGATTAGACCAACAAAGTTACAAATAAATCTCATTATTTATAGGCACTTCTTGCCACGAAATAGCAATAAACTGGCATTTCCAGTAAGAAATAATGCAGAAAGACAAATATAAATTATTAGATTAAATATTATATTATAATATATTTTAAATCAATGATTTAGCATGATAATATTATATAAAATCGGTAGGGTAGAGGCTCTTATGTGTTGGAAGCCATCATCGAATCGTTATAAACTGAAAGAAAAACTGAAAAACCATATTCAATAATCACTTTATATTTAGTTATTTAAACCACAATATACCAATTATTTATATCAATTCTAGTTCAAATTTAAAACATTAAATACCATCAATCATTACTTTTCCTGTTCATGATGGTGTGACGAGTAGCAGATAACGAGTTTTTTACTTAGACTATTACTTGAACAACCAGGATTAAAACAATTATTACAAATCAATATAGGTACACGCATTTGTCGTTTGGTTCTGTTCCTGGCATTCAGGTGGGATACAAAACTAAACAATGATCATCAAATGGCGCTGAAAATTTTTCTCGTTATTGATGAAGTCACAATGTAATGATGACGACATCGGTATTAATACTGGGTTCATGCGCAATTTTTCTGTTGAGTAAACTCTGCGAGAATCAAATTTTCTTATGCCATCTTGTATCTCATCAAAATACCACAAAGATTTCAACTCATTTTATATGATAAAAGGGTAATTTCTTTTCTTGTAGTTGCTATATATTTAAACTGAATGAGTTATCTTCAATCCACACGAATTAAAATAAATATTGATATTATGTTAAATAAAATATAGGTATATTAAAAGTGTTATATCCCCCATCAAAAGGATAAAGGAATCAGGAAGAAGAAAAGAAAGGTGAAAAGAATTATGACAGGTTATTTCTTTTTTCTTTTGGCAGACTTATAGAGTGCTTTACGCAATCGTTCGGCAATTTCCTGCTCATCCTCAGCCAAGTCATCAAGACCGATCTTCTCATAAATGCTTTGAAGGTGGTCATGGGGCTCCGGACGTTTTTTATCGGCTTTAGCTGCTTTCTTGTAGGATTTAATTGCTTCGGGGATATCGCGCATCTTCTCCATCAATTCAGCCATTACCATATGAGCCTGATAACAGTTCTTGTCCAACTCGAGGGCCTTTTTCAACTCATCTTCAGCACTCTCAAGTTGGTCAAGTGTCATCAACAGAGCGGCTTTACCAATCATAGCATCGATACAATCTGGCATGATGCGAAGCGCCTTGTTGTAATTGGCCAAAGCGGAACGAATGGCAATATCGTCCAAACGCTTGCCGTAGTGTACACTACCCTCTCCCACTACCCCACTCTCGTCAAGAGCCAAAGCCTGGTCACCCATTGCTACATATTCCAAAGCAAGGCTATGTAATGTTTTCTTCTGACTCTCAATGACTTCCTTCAATCGCTCAATCGTACGTAATTGTCTCTTGAAAGAGTTTAATTTCTTGGAAATCAGACGTTTTACCGCTTCGTTCTGCAACTCATCCTTGATCTTCATCGCATCAGCGAAGTAATTCACACAATCTTCATACTCATGGTGATCAAATGCATGGATTGCTCGCCTATACAACTGATTGGCACGTTCTTGCTCCATCGCCTCATTAATGAGTTGGCGATTATTGAATTGGCGGCTGAATTCCACTACTGCAGGATTCACAATAATATCCCTCTCACTCAGCGGTTTAAGCAGTGTGATACCCTCCAATGAGGTGCAACGCGAAAGTGCAACATACGTTTGTCCGCCCGTGAATGCCCCGCCAGCAAAATCAATGACCACTCGACTAAACGTGAGTCCCTGGCTGCGGTGAACCGTCAGTGCCCATGCAGGTTTGAGAGGTAGCTGTGAGAAAGAACCAAGGACTTTCTCCTCCACCTTCTTTTCTTTCTCATTATAGGAGTACTGCATGTTCTCCCAGATTTCCCATTCCACCTGCATCTCGGCTCCGTTTTCAAGAGCCACATAGACCGATTGATCGCTTAAACGTGTTATACGACCGATAGTCCCGTTACACCATCTACCCTGTTTATCGTTTCGGATAAAGATGACCTGTGCACCCTCTTTCAACGCCAGTTGGAAAGCGGTCGGCAAACTGTTCTCAGGGAAATCGCCCTCAATGACACCTTCATAAACAAATTCAGGTGTCTTTAATGCTTTCATGTGCTCATCGTTGATAGAATCCACCGTATCACGACGAGTAGCCAGCGTGATGGCAAATTCACCGTTTACCTCTTGATAATCAGGATTGCATCGTTGGTTAAGGCGACTCATATCGGCAGGTGTGGCACGATTGATGCGCACACGATCGAGCAAGGCAATGAAGTCACTATCACTCTGGCGGTAGATCTTGCGCAACTCTATAGGAACCAGATTAATCTGTTCAAAGGCACGCGCATTGAAAAAGAAGAAATTCCTGTAGTATCGCCGCAGGATATCTCGGGTGTCATGAGTGACCACCGGCTCCAACTGGAAGATGTCTCCCACAAACAGCAACTGTTTCCCGCCAAATGGTTCGCGCATATTGCCCGAATAGACCCGCAGTACTCGGTCCACAAAGTCAATAATATCGGCACGCACCATTGAAATCTCATCAATGATAATGAGTTCCAGCTGTTGGATAAGTTTAACCTTTTCCTTGGTGTACCGCAACATCTTGCGCATCCTCGCCGGATTGGCATAGTCCGGATCATCAGGCACCATGGGCTTGAACGGAATCTTGAAGAAAGAGTGCATCGTCTGTCCACCCACGTTGACAGCGGCAATGCCCGTCGGTGCCAGCACCACGGTTTTCTTCTTGGTATTGTCACGGATGTATTTCAGGAAAGTGCTCTTACCCGTTCCTGCCTTTCCAGTAAGGAACACCGAACGGTGGGTATGTTGCAGCACATCCCAAGCATCCTGGAATTCAGGATTGTTGAGGTCAATATTTTGCAGTTCGTCGTTTGCCACAAGTTCCCTGCAATAAGGACGTTAATCAAGTTTAAGGACGGCAAGGAATGCCTTCTGAGGCACTTGAACGGTACCGATCTGCTTCATGCGCTTCTTACCGGCTTTCTGCTTCTCAAGCAGTTTGCGCTTACGGCTCACGTCACCACCGTAGCACTTGGCAGTCACATCCTTGCGCACCTGTTTCACCGTCTCGCGAGCGACAATCTTGGCGCCGATAGCTGCCTGAATGGCAATGTCGTACTGCTGACGCGGAATCAGTTCCTTAAGTTTTTCGCACATACGACGTCCCAACGATACCGCATTGTCCACATGCGTCAGTGTGCTCAAGGCATCAACGGGCTGACCGTTAAGCAGAATATCCAGCTTGATCAGCTTGGACTCGCGGTAGCCATTGATGTAATAATCAAACGAAGCGTAACCCTTGCTGATGCTCTTGAGTTTGTCATAGAAGTCAATCACAATCTCGCCCAAGGGTATATCGAATGTCAGTTCCAGACGGTTGCCTGAGATGTATTCCTGTTTCGCCAATTCACCACGCTTGGAAAGACACAGGGTGATGATGGGTCCCATGTATTCACTCTGGGTAATGATGGAAGCGCGGATGTAGGGCTCTTCGATATGCTCAATGATAGCGATATCGGGCAAGCCTGCCGGATTGTGCACCTCGGTCATGCCACCCTTCTTATCATACACCTTATAAGATACGTTGGGCACGGTGGTTATCACCTCCATGTTGAACTCACGGCTCAAGCGTTCCTGCACAATTTCCATGTGCAACAAGCCCAGGAAGCCGCAACGGAAACCAAAGCCCAGTGCAACCGATGACTCGGGAGTAAACGTCAAAGCCGCATCGTTGAGCTGCAGTTTCTCCAATGAGGCGCGCAGGTTCTCAAAATCCTCGGGATCAATAGGATAAACACCGGCAAACACCATCGGCTTCACTTCCTGGAAGCCCTCAATAGCTTTCTCGCAGGGTCGCTGCACATGGGTAATGGTATCACCCACCCTAACCTCGGTTGAGTTCTTAATACCAGAGATGATATAACCCACATTGCCAGCGGAGAGGCGATCACACGGCTGCTGGCGCAACTTGAGCACACCCAATTCATCGATATTATACTCCTTCTCAGTATTGACAAACTTCACAAAGTCACCCTTAGCGATGGAGCCGTTCAATATCTTGAAATAAACGATAATGCCACGGAAAGAATTGAATACCGAGTCAAAGATCAACGCCTGAAGCGGAGCCTCGGGGTCGCCTTCAGGAGCGGGGATGCGGTCGACGATGGCATCCAGAATAGCGGGCACGCCTTCACCCGTGCGAGCACTGCAACGGATGATGTCACTGGGGTCACAACCCAAGAGTTCAACGATCTCGTCCTCCACCTCGTCGGGGTGAGCGCTATCCATGTCAATCTTATTGATGACAGGGATGATTTCCAGGCCATTGTCAATGGCCATATAAAGGTTGGAAATCGTTTGAGCCTGTACACCCTGGGTAGCATCCACCACCAGGAGAGCACCTTCACAGGCGGCAATCGAGCGTGACACCTCATAGGAGAAGTCCACGTGTCCCGGGGTGTCAATCAGGTTAAGGGTATATTTCTGGCCATCCTTCAAGTAATCCATCTGGATGGCGTGGCTCTTAATGGTGATGCCGCGCTCGCGCTCAAGGTCCATATCATCAAGCACCTGGGCCTGCATATCCTTGCCGGCGACAGTATTGGTGACCTCAAGCAGGCGGTCGGCTAGTGTACTCTTGCCGTGGTCAATGTGAGCCACGATGCAGAAGTTGCGTATTGTCTTCATTCCGATAGGTGATGTCGTGTTTTTTTGTTTCTGGGGTGCAAAGATAGTGATTTTTTTCTACACATTTATCATTTCATGCTGCAAACCGAAAACTTTGTTTTACCTTTGCGAGTGAAAATCAATAATCAACACAAGATGAAAAGAATATTCGTTTTATATGCCCTTATACTTGCCCTGGCAAGTGGTGCTGCCGCGACTACTGTCGAAGAACTTAGAACACCTGATGTAACGGGACTCAACGTGACTGCCCAAGAGATGGAGGCACTAAAGTTCCTGTATGCCTACATGCCGCTGGCCGATGTGACAGACTACACGGTCCAATTCCATCTGGAGAATGTTCGTGCCACATTTGAAGCCCGTGAACAGATGCCATGGGGCAAAAAGGTACCCGAATTGCTGTTCAACCACTTCGTCTTGCCCTTGCGCGTCAATAACGAGGCTCTTGACATGTCAAGGCCAGTATTCTTCAAGGAATTGAAAGAACGCGTGGCAGGTATGAGCATGGAAGAAGCCATCCTTGAGGTTAACCACTGGTGCCATGAGCATGTGACTTATCAGCCCAGCGACCAACGCACGTTGTCACCCTTGGCATGCATGAATACCGCCATCGGACGCTGTGGTGAGGAATCCACTTTTACCGTCGCCGCCCTGCGTTCCATCGGTATTCCTGCCCGTCAGGTTTATACTCCTCGCTGGGCACATACCGACGACAATCATGCCTGGGTCGAGGCTTGGGCTAATGGTAAATGGCATTTTCTGGGCGCTTGTGAGCCCGAAGCCGTGTTGGATCTGGGTTGGTTCAATGCTCCCGCTTCACGGGCTCTGCTGATGCATACCCGTGCCTTTGGCGACTACAAGGGTCCTGAGGAAGTGATGTCACGCACCCGCAATTTCACTGAAATCAACCTTATCGGCAACTATGCTGCAACCGCTTCCACCCAAGTCCAGGTACTGGACAAAACAGGTTCTCCTGTCAAGGGTGCGCGTGTGGAATTCCGCATCTATAACTATGGCGAATTTTATCCCGCTGCCACCAAATACTCTGACAAGAATGGTAAGGCATCGCTAACGGCCGGTAAGGGCGACATGCTCGTATGGGCTAGCAAGGACGGCTGGTATGGATACCGCAAGGTAACCTTCGGCAAGGACAGTGAAGTTGATGTTATTCTTAACAAGAGTAACGCCAAAAAGGCTTCTCCGACTTACGAAACCATCGATATCGTACCTCCTGTAGAGAAAGCGAACTTGCCTAAGGTCAGCCCTGAAATGGCGGCCAAAAATAAGTTGCGCTTTGCCCGTGAGGATTCTATCCGCAGGGCCTATATGGCAGCTTCATTCATTACACCAGAAAAGGCTCAAGAGACCTGTCCCCTTGCAGCTGAATATCTCGTCAAAGCACGCAGCAATTGGCGAACCATCCTGGACTTTGTGAACAATCATCCCGATCATACCGATCGTGTCATGGGTATTCTCAAGGGGCTTAACGAAAAGGATATGCGAGATGTTCCGATGTCGATTCTCGAAGACGCTTTCAATGCACGCAGCAACCAGTTGGGTCAGCGAGTGGAATATGAGATGATTACGTCACCATTCAAGTGTGAATTGCAAAATGCCTTTGATGAAACGACCTCACAACAGATGCGCAATGACCCCACTAGGCTTGTGGCCTGGGTTCGGGACAACATCAGTATTCACCCTGAGGAAAATGCCCTTCATATCGCTCAAACTCCCATGGGCGTTTGGCGGTCAAGAGTTGCTGATGGCAGGGGCCGTGACATCTTCTTTGTAGATTTGGCACGTTCGCTCGACATTGATGCCCGCATGGATCCCATTACCGGCAAGGTGCAATACCGCACCGGCGGTGACTGGCAGGACGTGAACTTTGAGGCTGTTGAACAGCAGAATGCCCAAACCGGCATCCTCAAGTTGCGCTATACTCCTACCCGAATCCTCGATGACCCGAAGTACTATCACCACTTCACGCTTTCACGCATCCTCGATGACGGTACAACCCAATTGCTGAATTATGACGAGGGAGACTCCGGTCTTGAGGAGGGTTCCTCTTGGAGCAACACCTTCCAAAACGGGACGACACTCGATGCCGGAACCTATATGCTCACTAGTGGTACCCGTGCCGCCAGCGGCAAGGTACTAGTTGCCAACCGCATTTTCACGGTCAATCCCGACGAGACCACAACTATCAATCTGACCATGAGACAAAGTGATGATATTGTGGCGGTTATAGGCAATTTCAATTCAGAGTCAAAATTCCAGTTGCTTGATAACGAGTTGAAACCTGTGGCTGGTGACAACGTCAGCATCCTGTCACAGACCGGTCGCGGTTACTTCATCGTCGGCATTTTGGGCGTGGGACAAGAGCCTACCAATCATGCCATGCGTGATATTGCCAAGATGAGCGACATGTTCAATCAATGGGGACGACCGATGGTGCTGCTGTTTGAAAACGAGGCAGAAGCTCAGAAGTATCGCCAGGAGAACTACGGCACCTTGCCCAAGAACATCATTTACGGCATCGATACCGATGGCAGTATCCGCCACCATATCGCTCAGGAGATGAAACTGATGAACGAGACCCAGTTACCCATGTTCATTCTTGCCGACACATTTAATCGTGTGATGTTCTGTTCACAAGGCTACACTATCGGACTGGGTGAACAGTTCAATAAAGTCATCAATAATTTGGGGAATTAGGCTTTAGGGTAAGGAAATTGGAATGAAAGACCTGATTGATCAGCTTAGAGCGAAGCATAAGTTGACACCCGAAGGCTATCGTGCATTGCTCACGATGCGTGATTCACAGGACGTAGAGTACCTGATGGAACAGGCACGTGAGGTAGCACAAGCTCAATTTGGCAAGGGTATCTTCGTGCGCGGGCTCATCGAGTTGACCAACGTGTGCCGCAACGATTGTTTGTATTGTGGCATTCGCCGCAGCAACTCCAACGTTTCCCGCTATACCCTCACGCGGGAACAGGTTCTGGACTGTTGTGAACAAGGTTTTGAGATTGGTTTCCGTACCTTTGTGCTGCAAGGCGGCGAATGGGGCGAGGAACGTTCAACGTGGATTGCCGAGCTCATTCGAGACATCAGGCAACGATGGCCGGAATGTGCCATTACGTTGTCACTGGGCGAGCACACTCGCGAGACCTATGCCATGTGGCGTGAAGCGGGAGCTGACCGCTATCTGTTGCGCCATGAAACCCACAACAAAAGGCTTTACAGCCTGTTGCATCCCGAAGGCATGACTATTCAGCATCGACTGCAGTGCCTGGATTGTCTTAAGGAATTAGGATTTCAAGTAGGAGCCGGCATCATGGTGGGATCACCGTTCCAAAGCCTGAACAGTATTGTTGAGGACATTATGTATCTGGTGGATTTCAAGCCTCACATGATAGGCATCGGGCCATTTATTCCCCAGCACGATACCCCGTTTTCCCGCTTCCCTGCAGGCTCGGTCGACATGACAGCACGTTTGTATGCTATTCTGCGATTAGCGCTTCCCCAAGCACTCATTCCCAGCACAACTGCCATGGCAACCCTGTCGCCCGATGGCCGATTGCGTGGCATCCTTGCTGGGGCTAATGTTGTCATGCCCAATCTGTCACCTGCCGACAACCGTGCCAAATATGCCCTGTATGACAATAAGGCATCCTTTGGAGCCGAATCGGCTCAGGGCATAAATAAACTGGCTGATGAATTGTCCTTAATCGGGTACCACATCGACTGGTCTCGAGGCGATTTCCCAAACACATAAAACCAAGAAACAGGTTCACTGATCAGTGGACCTGTTTCCTGTGATAGCCTTGACTGGAATTACAGCAGGGCGTCAATCTTGGCAGCAAGAGCGTCGCGGGTAATCGTACCCACATGCTTGTCTACCATCTTGCCTTCCTTGTCAAAGAACAGCAAGGTGGGAATGTTGCGGATGCCGTATTCAACACCCAGCTCATCACCCTCGTCAACGTCATACTTGCCGATGATAGCACGATCTCCATAGGCGGCTGCCAAATCCTCGATAATAGGAGCGATGCTGCGGCAGGGACCGCACCAGGGAGCCCAGAAGTCAATCACAACGGGTTTCCCCGATTCCAGAAAACTCTTGTAGTTAGCGTCATTAATTACTGTAGCCATTGCTTTTTCTTGTTGTGTAGCCTCGCCGTGGCGAGGCGTTTGGTTAATGATGATTATTTTATTACTGAATATTCGTTTTGCAAATATAGTGCCAAATGGCATTATTGTCAAACCGGAGCATTGACCTTGAACTTGAGGTCGGCTTCTCTCATGCTTTCCATCAAGTGTTTGTCAACAGCAATCGGCTTTTTGGAGCGCAACATGACATAATTACCGCTCTTCTCGTCCTTCATGCGGAAATAGAGGTCACAACGGTTGTCACTGGGAATGCCGAGGTACTGTTTCAGGAAGTCAACATTACTCAGGTCGCTGTCCCTGAGCGTGATGACAATATTGTTCACCATCTTACCCTTGAGATTCTCAAGCAGGTCAATCGTGTGGACATTGAAGCGCACATTGTCACCATAGCCTCGCTCAAAGGCTCCCTTAACAACGATGGCAAGCCCTTGAACGCCATAGTTCCTAAAGTCGACAAACTTGTTTCCGAACAGCATGAACTCAAACGATCCGGAATAGTCTTCTATCTTAAGGATGCCGAACTGGTTGCCTTTTTTGCCCATGCGTTCCTGGAAATCCACCACGAGGCCACCCATTGTGAGTTCTCGGTCCAGCTGGTTGCTGTGGGTATTTACCTCGGCAAGCGGCGTGTCACAGCCGTAGGTCACTTCCATGTAGTAAGGATCGAGGGGATGGGCCGACAGATACATGCCCACCAGCTCACGCTCGCGGTTGAGCCGCTCCAGCTGTGACCACTGTTCGGCTTTGGGAATTACGGGAGTAGCCACCTCGATAGCGCCAAAAGCACCAAAGAGTGAATTCTGCATCTCTTGCTGGCTGGCCTGATATCGCTGACCGAAACGCATGAGCGTCTCACTGAAGCTTTCTCCACGGGGATTCACCTCAAAGAAGTCTTCGCGCTTGATTTCCTTGAAGTCGTCGAATGCGCCAGCCAGTGCCATTGATTCCAGCGCCTTGCGGTTGCAGGCACGCTGGTCAATACGCTGTACAAAGTCAAAGATATCTTTATAGGTACCGTTCTTGTCACGTTCCTCGACGATGGAATCCACACAACCACCGCCAACGCCCTTGATGCCTGCGAGACCGAAACGGATGCGTCCGTCCTTGGTAGCGCTGAAGTTCTTGTAACTCTCGTTAATGTTGGGACCGAGGACCTCGATACCCATCGAGCGGCACTCATCCATATACTTGGACAGTTTCTCCACATCATTGAGGTTACTGCTCAACACGGCAGCCATGTATTCACTCGGATAGTTGGCCTTGAGATAGGCGGTCTGATAGGCCACCCAGCTGTAGCAGGTGGCGTGTGACTTGTTGAATGCGTAGGAAGCAAACTTTTTCCAGTCTTCCCAAATCTTGTTGAGCACCTTCTTGTCATGGCCGTTCTTCTCGCCGCCCTCATAGAAGAGTGCCTCGAGCTCGTTCATCTTGTCAATCTGCTTCTTACCCATCGCCTTGCGCAGCGTGTCGCTCTGGCCACGGGTGAAGTTTGCCAGCTGTCGGGACAATAGCATGACTTGCTCCTGATAGACGGTGATGCCATAAGTCTCTTTCAGGTACTTCTCCATGCAGGGGATATCATACTCGATGGCTTCCCTACCCTGCTTGCGGTTGATGAACTGCGGGATATAGTCCATGGGGCCCGGGCGATAAAGAGCGTTCATCGCAATCAGGTCCTCAAAACAGGTGGGATGCAACTCAATGAGATACTTCTGCATACCTGCCGACTCAAACTGGAATGTGCCCGCTGTCTTGCCCTTGCAGTACAGTTCATAGGTCTTGGCATCATCAACGGGGATTTTCTCGATATCGATGTCAATGCCGTGGTTCAGTTTGATGTTAGCCAGCGCCTCCTTGATGATTGAGAGGTTTTTCAGTCCCAGGAAGTCCATCTTGATCAAGCCGGTACTCTCGATGACACCGCCCTCATACTGTGTCACGATGATACGTTCACCATCGCTATCGGTAGCGGTGCTCACAGGTACCCAGTCGGTAATATCGTCACGCCCAATAATTACGCCACAGGCATGGACACCGGTGCTGCGGACGCTGCCCTCCAGCTTCTCGGCAAAACGGATGGTCTCGCCCACACGGGGATCCTCATTCTCCAGTTCGGCGCGGAAAGGCTCGAAGCAATTAAGGCAGTTCTTCACCGTAATCTTGTATTTCTTGCCGGGCTTTTCCTCTGGCATATCGTTAGGTGTCGAGGGGATGAATTTGGCAAGACGGTTGCTCTCGGCTATCGAGAGGTCTTCGACACGTGCCACGTCCTTAATGGCGCTTTTGGCAGCCATGGTGCCATAGGTAACGATATGTGCCACCTTCTCGGCTCCGTATTTCTCGGTCACATAGTTGAGGACAGCAGCACGGCCGTCGTCATCAAAGTCGGTATCGATATCGGGCAGGGAGATACGATCGGGATTCAAGAAGCGCTCAAACAGCAGGTCATACTTCATCGGGTCGATCTTGGTGATGCCCAAGCAATAGGCTACTGCCGAGCCCGCAGCCGAGCCACGGCCGGGTCCCACCGAGCAACCCAGCTTGGGTGCCATCTTGATGTAGTCCTGCACGATGAGGAAGTAACCAGGAAATCCCATGTTCTTGATGGTCTCCAGCTCAAAGTCGATGCGCTCACGATGCTCATCATCAAGGTCGGGCCAGCGTTCCTTGGCTCCTTCATAGACCAGATAGCGCAGGTAATCGTCCTCGTTGTCAAAGCCGTCGGGCAAAGGGAAGTCGGGCAAGATGGGTGCATGGTCAATGCTATAGATTTCAATCTTGTCGAGAATCTCGCTGGTGTTCTGCAAGGCTTCGGGGATGTCGGCAAACACCTCGTTCATCTCCTCTTGGGTCTTGAACCATTCCTGCTTGCTGTAGAGCATCACGTTCTCGTCATTGAGTTTGCGGCCTGTCGAAACACAAATCAAGCGCTCGTGGGCATCGGCGTCCTCCTCGTTAACAAAGTGGGAGTCGTTGGTGCAGATGAGCTTGATATCCAGTTCGCGGGCAAACTCGATCAGGGCATCATTGACCAGACACTGTTTCTCGTAAGTCTCATGATTGGCACGCGCCACGGTCGCCCGGTGGCGCTGCAGCTCCAGATAATAGTCGTCGCCAAAGACACGCTTGTACCACTGTATCGTCTCCCGCGCCTGGTTCATCTGGCCGCCCATGATCAGCTGCGGCACTTCACCACCCAGACACGCCGAGCAGCAGATGATGCCCTCATGGTATTTCTCCAGCTCGCTGTGATCGGTGCGGGGATGGAAATAGAAGCCCTCGGTCCAGGCATGGGACACGATTTTGATCAGGTTTTTGTAGCCCTGCAGATTCTTGGCAAGCAGGATGAGGTGGTTACCGTTGTCGCGCTTGTCGCTGCGGTCGTTGCGGTCATGCCAGGCGACATAGACCTCACAGCCGAAGATGGGTTTGAACTTCTCATCATCGCCACGCTTCTTGTTGAGTTTACCGACGTAGTCGTGAAACTCCTTAATGCCATACATATTGCCGTGGTCGGTAATCGCCATGCCGCGCATGCCGTCGGCTATCGCCTTATCGACCAGAGCCTTGACTGGTGCCATGCCGTCAAGGATGGAGTATTGTGAGTGTACGTGCAAGTGTACAAAAGGTATCATTGCTATTTTTCTTTGAGTGTTAGGTTTTAACGTCGTGAAAGAGATTTTCTTTTGCCTAAAACTAGGGATTGTAAAATTACTCCTTTTTTCCCAATCAGCAATAAAAAAGTTATTAACAATGAATCATGACATCTCAATGAGTATTTTTGGGACAAACCGTTTACCAGGCGTGAGGGGTCTCAAGATCGGGCACGGGTACTCTACCGTCTCGCTCCCGAGTATCGCGATAGCGATACACATATATAATATTTGAGTAAAAAAAGAAAAAATGAAAATCGCCCCAAGGTTCACGGGATGTGATGAGCCGATAGATGGTAATTATCGTGTGGCTAGAAGTTGAAGTGGAGCTGGATGCGGACGCCGTGGCGGTCGGTGCCGGCATGGTCGCGGTAGTTGAGTCGCCACACATAATCCACTCGCAGAATCGTCAAGATGTTGTCAAGGCCGACCCCTGCTTCGAGATAGGGCTTGCCAGCCATGGGTTGGCACAGCACATCGCCGGGGAAGAGAAAGATGTCACGATTACCGTGAGCATCCACCCCTTGCAGTGCCTTGTTAGGGTTGTTCTTATCGCTGAGGCTACCCCACAAGCCGCGCAGGGTCAAAACCTCGCGCAACCGCAATTTCTTGATGAGCGGCAGGCGGTTCATCAGCACGCCGTTGCCCCAATAGGTCAAGTCCCAAGACAAAGCCTGGTCGTTGATGAACTCCATGGGCTTCATCAGGGCATAGCTCTCGGGCTGGATTGTGTAGGAAAGGTTGACGTTGGGCAGCAGCAAGTCGGGGTAAGCTACGCGGCTCCACACCTTTTCCCCCTTGACGATGACATCGGCATAACCGAAGGCCGAGAACCAGAAACGCTTCTGCAGCGCCAACTCGGTCTTGTTGACCTCATAACGGCTGCCCATAAATCCCCGTGGCATATACACCTGGGTGAGCGTGATGATGGGGGCATCCATATTGATGGGGATGCGGTAGGAACGCGCCTGATAGAAGGTTTCGCCCGGAGCGAAGCGCAACTGCGCCGTGAAGCCCGCCTGATTATAGCGCTTGTGGGAAATGCCATCGAGGTCGGTAAAGGGAACATACTGTGTCGCCTCGTGGATGTTGTGCTCGATGCCCAGGGCGATAGAGAAGTGGTTGTACCACTCGTGACGGTATTCCAGGCGTGTTGTGCGCAGGTACTGCATCCTCACGTCCTTGTGGCGCTTGAGGGTGAGAAAGACATTGTCCGGGTTGGTATAGAGGTAGTGCTGTGCCAACTTATCGACGTCATAGCGGTGAGTGAGCCGCAGGCTGTGGATGGGAAATTCCTGATCCATCGATTTCTTGGGCGTGAAAGAGTACTCCAGTGACCCCATGTACTTGAACTTCCTGTCCCGGGTGCCGTAAGCCACATAGGTGCGGGCAAACCAGTGTCGGCTCAGATTGACATTGGTCATTCCGCCCAAACGCAGGCGCACGCCCTCCAACGAATTGCCGCTGATGGTCGTGTTCAAGGGTCCCAGGTCAAACTTGCTTACCTTAGCCGTTGGGAGATAGCCGTTGACCAATACTACCACAACCTGCTCTGCCCAATAGAACCACCGCGAACCGCGCAGACGCTGCATGAGATTCTTCATCGTTGTCGTAGTGGTGCGCACGCCAGCAGGACGATATTCCTGCCAGAACTCATCAGGCATGAAAGCTGCGCTCGCCTCGACCGTCTGCTCGGCCTTATTGCTGAAGACGCCCCCCTCGGGCCGCTCAAAGTTGTGGTCACGGTAAGTAGTCTCACGACAGGCAAACATGACGGGAAGGCTTGAGAGCAGTTTGAGGCTTACCTCGACATTGTCCCTCACTTTGAGACGCGACCCGTTTAGGGCTCGTTCAAAGTCCTGCTCGATGCTCATGCTCTCCACGTAGTTGAGGTTGATGTCGTAAGGCACGCCCATCGACACGCGCTTGATGAACATGGTTGTATCCTCGAGCGAGACATAGAGACGCCCCAGGAAGCCGAAAGTCTGTGGCGTGAACGGCACGAAACTCAAGACGGCACAACGTTCGCCATCAACCATCACCGTGTCATTGAGGTAGAACTTGTAGAAATCCACAGCAATGCGTGACAAGGGGCTGACAAAACGGTTGCTCAGCAGCGTCACATCGTTCTGGAAAATATCCACCTCACCCATGAAGTCGTCAAGAATCTTCTTGACGTTCTCCTGGTCGATGTGCTCGTCGATGCCGGCACTTCTGGTGCCAAGGATGACCTGACGATGAGCATCAGGATTTTGGCTATAGTAATCACGGGCAACCGTCTCCTTGATGGAGAACGGCAAGACACGCTTGCCAGTGAGTAGCGAGGTGTCGGCATATTCGTCAACCCACCGTTGCTCATCAGGTGTATGAATCAGGTTGTCCAGGTCTCCAAAGCCCACCATCATGCGCTCATACTGCGTGTAGCCATAGTGCTGGAAACGGCGCGGGTCATTGTCGTCACGGCGGGCACGCAGCTTCTTGATCATATCCACGGCAGGATTGTTCTTCTTGGAATACTTCTCCTTGCCCTTGCGCACTACCACCTCACCGAGTTCCACACCAGTGGGGACAAGGTCAATGACAATGACATTGCCCTGCCCGGGCTTGATGGTCACCTCCTTGGAACTGTAACCCATGGCCGTAATGCGCAGTTTGTTGAACGAGGCACGGGTGTTGACGGTGAAGCCGCCATTGTTGGTAGCCAGTGTTCCCTCACTGGTTCCCACCAGGGCAATCGAGGCATAAGGAACACCATCGCGAGACAGCGAGTCCCGCACAAATCCCGTAATCTGTGTCACTGCCGCCTGCTGCCCCACAGCCGTCAGAGCCACAGTCAGCAACAGCACCAGTACACAAACGATATGTCTCAACAAATCCCTCATTGACCCCGCAAAATTAGATATTTTTTAATTGCCAAGGGTACACGACAGCCTAAAATCACCCTTATTTAAAATAAAAGTGTACAAAAATCGTTTTGATAAATATGGGAATTGAGATAGAACACAAGTATTTAGTGAAGGGCGATGACTACAGGCTGATGGCCTGTGGAACCCATGAAATTAAACAGGGGTTCCTGTCAAGGGTGCCCGAACGTGTCGTACGCGTGAGAGTGCGTGACGACAAGGGATTTATCACCATCAAAGGGAAAGGCACGGCAGCGGCCCATCCCGAGTTTGAATATGAAGTGCCCCTGGAGGATGCCTTGCAGATGATGGAAATGTGTGAACCGCCCATTATTGAGAAAACCCGTTATATCGTCATGCATGAGGGTAACTGTTGGGAGGTGGATGAGTTCCACGGTGACCTTCAGGGACTTGTGATTGCCGAGTTGGAAGTGCCCAGCGAGGATTACCGATACCAGCTGCCGCCGTTCGTTGGCGAGGAAGTGACCGGTGACCCACGCTACTACAATGCTCAGTTGGGAGTGAGGAGTTAGAAGTGAGGAGTTAGGAGTGTTGGGGCTTGCCTTGGGGTGAGCGGCACAGATGGACCTTGAAGGGAAGGTGATATTATGAGTCATCTTGTAAAAAACTTAATGGCATAGCGGCTTAGCGAGAGTTTTTTTGTACTTTTGCAGCCGTTATTTTCCTTAATACGGCTAGTCATGAAGATAAAGAGGCTATATACATTCATGTTATCAAGATTCTTGCCACGATTCTTGATGACTTTTTGTATCTGTCTGTTTATCGTTATCATGCAGTTCCTGTGGCGTTACATCGACGAATTGGTGGGCAAGGGACTGAGCATCGACCTCATTGCCGAACTGTTCTTCCATGCCGCCCTGTCACTGCTGCCGTTGGCTTTGCCCTTGAGTATCCTGCTGGCGGCGCTGATGACCTTTGGCGACCTGGGTGAACACGTGGAACTGACGGCCCTCAAGTCGTCGGGCATCTCGTTGACGACCATCATGAAGCCTATCGCAATCCTGATGGTTTTTGTCGCTATAGGTGCCTTTTTCTTCATGAACAACGCCCTGCCAAAGTCCCAGGTCAAGATGTGGACCCTACTGTTTTCGATGCGCCAGACCTCCCCCACCCTCGACATCCCCGAGGGTGCAGTATATAGCCAGATTCCCGGCTATAACATCTATGTCAAGCGCAAGGACAAAGAGCGCGACATGCTTTACAATATGCTCATTTATGACGTTTCCAACGGCATGATGTATCCCCGCATCGTCGCTGCCGACTCGGGCCGCCTGAGCATGACCGAGGACAAGCAGCACCTGGTGCTCACGCTCTACAAGGGATCGTGGTATGAGGAAATGAAGGGCGGAGGCGGTGTGAGTGGTATGAGTGGCGAACTGTACCGTCGCGAGTCGTTCCATGACAAGGAAATCCTCATCCCCTATGATGCCAACTTCACCCGCATGGATGACGAGACGATGAAATCGCAGTATGTGGGTAAGGATATCTCCGAATTGCGCCAAACCATCGATTCGGTGAGGCTGAAAGTCGATTCAGCGGCAACGCTCATCGTGTCAAAGCTGCGCACCCAGCCCGTCTGTGGCGTTCCCACCCAACGTGTCATCTACAAGGATGGAAAGCCCAGCTATGAGAAAGTAAAAGAGGTGAAAATGGACAAGCCTGTTGACATCAACAAGATGATCAAGGAGTTGCCCGTCAACGATCAACAGCAGATTGTCAATCAAGCGTTGATGCGCACGACCAATATCATGCAGGACCTCCAGTTCCAAGGCTATACCGTCAACGACGACAATTTCATCATCCGTCGTCATCAGATAGAGCTGATGAAAAAATTCACCCTCTCGCTGGCTTGCCTCATCTTCTTCTTTATCGGAGCGCCATTGGGAGCCATTATACGCAAGGGTGGACTGGGTATGCCTATCGTCGTGTCGGTAATCCTGTTCATTATTTACTACATCATCGACAACATGGGGTATAAACTGGCGCGTGACGGCCGCTGGGAAGTGTGGCAAGGCATGTGGCTCAGTTCGGCAGTATTGCTACCATTAGGCATTTTCCTGACCAAGAAAGCCGTCAACGACTCGGCAGTGTTCAATCCCGATGCCTGGCTCAACTTCCTGCGCCGCTTCACCGGTCTGCACCAGACGCGCAAACTCGAGGCCAAAGAAGTCATCATCAACGAGGTGGTCGCCGAGGAAGCCGTTTCCCAAATTGCCGCCCTCAAGGATTCCTGTCAGCAATTCCTCGACAAATATCCCGGTCGCCAGCGATATATCGACTATTGGCAACAGGGTTATGACAAAGCAACCATCAAGGCTTTGTCCGAACAAGTCGATCATGTTGTGGATTACCTCTCCAATTCCCGTGACCAGATGGTTCTCAACAAGGCGATGGATTATCCCGTCATCCGCCAGCTGCTCACCTATTGCCCCGTAGGCAACAAGACAGTGGGAACGGTATTCGCTGCCCTATTCCCCATTGGCCTGCCTGTATGGCTCATTGGATTAAGACACCAGAAGAACCTGAAGCGTGATGTGAACCTCACCATCAAGACCTGTGACCAATTGGTTGCCATCATCAACGGCGAGTATAACCGCGAGATGGAGTACAATTAATTAAAAGGTTAAAGGTTAGGGGTTAGAGGGGAGCCGCGTACTTGCGGAAAAAACTGAAAAAATCAAAAACTATATATAAATGGAAGAAATCAAACTGAATACCATTGACGAAGCCGTGGAGCAGTTGCGACGCGGCGAATTTGTTATCGTGGTTGACGATGAAGACCGCGAGAACGAAGGCGATTTTATCATCGCCGCCGAAAAGATTACCGAAGAGAAAGTCAACTTCATGCTGCGTGAGGGACGCGGTGTACTTTGTGCGCCGATTACTGCCGAGCGTTGCCATGAGTTGGAACTGAATATGCAAGTCGATGACAACACCTCGATGCTGGGCACTCCATTCACGGTAACCATCGACCTGCTTGACGGTTGCACCACCGGCGTGTCGATGCACGACCGAGCCATGACCATCCGTGCCCTTGCCAATCCCAACAGTAAGCCGCAGGACTTTGGTCGTCCCGGACACATCAACCCCTTGAGAGCCGTCGATAAAGGCGTGCTCAAGCGTGCCGGACACACCGAGGCTTCTATCGACCTGATGCGCATTGCCGGGCTCTACCCTGCCGCAGCCCTGATTGAGATCATCAATCCCGACGGAACGATGGCCCGCCTGCCGCAGCTGATGAAAGTGGCTGAGAAATTCAATATGCCTATCATCACCATCAAGGACCTGATTGCCTACCGCCTGCGCACCGAGAAGGTCGTTGAAGTCGGTGACGAAGTGGACCTGCCCACCCAATATGGCCACTTCAAGCTCATCCCCTTTCGCCAGATCAATAACGGGCGTGAGCACATTGCCCTCATCAAGGGTGAATGGGGTCCCAATGAGCCGTTGCTGGTGCGCGTGCACTCGTCATGTGCTACGGGCGACATCTTCGGGTCGATGCGATGCGAGTGTGGCGAGCAACTCCACATGGCGATGCAGATGATCGAGAAAGAAGGCAAGGGCGTGCTTGTCTATATGAATCAGGAAGGTCGCGGCATCGGATTGATGAACAAGATCAAAGCCTATAAACTGCAAGAGAACGGCTATGACACCGTTGACGCCAACGTACATCTGGGCTTCAAGCCCGATGAGCGAGACTACGGTGTGGGTGCCAATATCCTGCGCATCCTGGGTGTGACCAAAATGCGCCTGATGACCAACAATCCCGTCAAGCGCGTCGGTCTTGAGAGTTACGGCCTTGAGGTGGTAGAGAATGTGCCTCTTGAAGTGACCCCGAACCGCTACAACGAGTTCTACATGCACACCAAGAAGACCCGCATGGGCCATGACCTCCACAAGGTTGACTGACTTGTTAGAAGTGAGGAGTGAGGAGTTAGAAGTTAGGAGTTATTCTATTCAGCATGAGGGATTTTAATGAGATAATGCAATTTGTGGAACGTGAGATCGTGCCTCGCTATGACAGTTTTGACGCCGGGCACAATCGCGACCATGTCCACACGGTCATTTCCCAGGCAATGACTCTGTCGCAGTATTATCCCGAGGTGGATCGCTGCCTGTTGCTGGTAGCGGCTGCCTATCATGACCTGGGACTCATCAACGGGCGGGAACATCACCACACCGACAGCGCCCGTATCATTCGCGAGGACACTCGTCTGCGCCAGTGGTTCAGCGAAGACGAAATCAACACGATTGCCGATGCCGCCGAGGATCATCGTGCCTCGAGCAATCACGAGCCCCGCACAATCTATGGCCGCATCGTCGCCGAGGCGGACCGCATTATTGACACCAACACCATCGTGCGCCGCGCCTTGCAATATGGCATGAAGCACCAGCCAGGTCTAGACCGTGAGGCTCAGTACAATCGCCTGATGGACCACATGCGAGAGAAATATGACTATGGCGGTTACCTCAAACTGTGGATTCCACAGAGCGACAATGCCAAGCGATTGGAAGAATTCCGCAAGACATTAGCCGATGAAACGGCCTTCAGACGTCTATTTGATACTATTTATGACCAATTAACCTCATAAAACCATAATAAGAAAATGAAAAAGACGACTACACTATTATTGGCCCTGATGCTGGGCATGACAGCGTGGGCCGACATTCCCAACGGTTATTACACCAATGCCGTCGGCAAACAGGATGAGTCGTTGATGACCGCACTCGAAGGCATCATCTACACTCATGACTTATTATCTTACAACTACATGTGGAAAGCCTTCAACTTCACCGACATGGGTGACGACGGTTACTACATCGACATGTACTCCACCTGTAAGTATGACTACTATTCCACTCATGTGGGCAATGCAACCTATGTGGGACAAGGACTTAACCGTGAGCACTCGTTCCCCAAGAGTTGGTTTGGCGGCGAGGTTGATCCCATGTTTACCGACCTGACTATGCTCATCCCCACCGATGCCTATGTGAACCAGCGCCGCAGCAACAACCCTTACGGTGTTTGTGTCGGTGGATACACTTATGTAAACGACTCCTTGGGAGTAAGCATGAAGGGCAGGCTTGGCAAAAGCACCTACAACGGTTACACATCGACCGTATTTGAACCCGACGATGAATACAAGGGTGACTTTGCACGCATCTATTTCTATATGGTGACTTGCTACAAGAGCGACGTGGCCAATTGGCCAGGCTGCGACCAGCTTGACTATGCTAAAAACAAATACAAGGCATTCTCAGACTGGTCGATACAGCTGCTCATGGAGTGGCACCGTGCCGACCCCGTCAGCACAAAGGAAATCAGCCGCAATGATTCAGTCTATAGCCGTCAAGGCAACCGCAACCCCTTTGTTGATCACCCCGTACTTGCCGAGCACATCTGGGGCACAAAGCAGCATGTTGCATGGACAGGTGAAGATATCCCGGTTGACCCCTTTGAGAAAGAAGTGCCCATTATGCTCTCGGTTGACGAGACAGCCGTGCAGCAAGCAGCCTTCCGCGCCGACTGGACCGCAGTGGACAACATTTCGAGCTATACCCTCAAGGTAAATCGCATTGCAGCGCCAGGTGAAGAGATTGCCACCCTGCTCATGACAGAAAATTTCTCAAATGTTGTGGCCAACGAAGATGGCACCTATGACATCGGCACCAACTTAGACAATTACTCCGATAACCTCGGATGGAGCGGATACAAAGTCTTTACTGCTGCCAACAATAGCGTGAAAGTGGGAACCGGCTCAGTGGCAGGTTATCTTACCAGTCCCGAACTGGAACTCGATAGCACCGTCACTGTGGTGGTCAATGCCAAGAGCTGGGTCAACGGCAAGGGAGTTAGTGACGGCAGTTCGGTGATTGTCTCTTGTGGCGACGTCAGCGAGACGGTTGAACTGAGCACAGAGCCTACCGACTATACCGTTGTTCTCAAGGGCTGCGAAGCCGATAACGTCAAGTTTGCCATGACAGCTCCAGCCAAGCGTTTCTACATTTCCCACGTGGATATCTATAACGGTGATCTCACTGCCGTAGCACCTCGTCGTGCTATTGTTGAGGAGGGAGATTCCACTTGGCGCCAGGTGAGCGGCATTGTTGACACCTGCTACACGGTTCAGTCTCTGGCTGGCGGTATCTATGAGTACTTTGTCAAAGCGGTTTATACCGACGGCACCGAGAGCGTCTGGTCCAACATCCAGCATGTGACGCTCACCGGCAATGGCGATGAACCGCTCGTTGGCGATGTCAATGGTGACGGCGAGGTTAGCATCGGTGATGTTACTGCTCTCATCAGCTACCTGCTTGACAACAGCATGTCAATGGAGGGCAATCCCGATGTCGATAACGATGGAGAAGCCGATATCAACGATGTCTCAGCCCTGATTGATCTCCTGTTAAAGCATTAAGAAAACTAACTCACGCCTTGGCGTGACCGAGTAAAGGGTTAGGAGCAAGCCCAATATGACGGGCTACTCCTAACCTTTAGTTTCTCGTTATAAACTTTTTGACATTGGCACGGTGCTTGCTGATTGAAGATGTGATAATCAATTAATGACTACAAAACAAAGAAGCTGATACAATATGATTCATAAACAATACCAACTCCAGCAAAACCACTGGAGACAGGACATTACGCTACCCGTGGCGGGTGCCGACTTCCCCGACGAAGAAGACGAGGATGAGGACGACCTGCCTGGTGGCAGTAATCCCGGTGAGGGCGACAATCCCTCCTATCGGGAGACGAGACAGCGACGAAATGTCAGTCGAGGTGACAACTCGTCTGCCACTCCCGTCATTGACAAGTATGGCAAGGACATTACCCGCGAGGCTGCCGAAGGAAGGCTGGACCCCGTCGTGGGTCGTGAGACCGAAATCGAGCGATTGGCACAGATCCTGAGCCGTCGCAAGAAGAATAACCCCGTGATGATCGGTGAGCCCGGTGTGGGCAAGAGTGCCATCATTGAGGGGCTTGCCAAGCGTATTGTTGAGCGCAAGGTCGCCCGTACCCTGCTCGACAAACGCATCATCTCGCTTGACATGGCAGCAATAGTGGCTGGTACCAAGTATCGTGGCCAGTTTGAGGAACGCCTCAAGGCTGTCATCGATGAGGTGAGCCAGAACAAGAACGTCATCATGTTCATCGACGAGATACACAACATCGTGGGTGCAGGCAATGCCAGCGGCTCGATGGACGCTGCCAACCTGTTGAAACCTGCGTTGGCGCGCGGCGAGTTCCAGTGCATTGGAGCCACCACGCTCGACGAGTACCGCAAGAGCATCGAGAAAGACGGTGCTCTGGAACGCCGTTTCCAGAAAGTGCTTGTTGAACCCACCACGCCCGAACAGACACTCGAAATCCTTCACAACATCAAGGAAATGTACGAGAAACATCACGGCGTGAACTATACCGACGAGGCTCTCAAGGCTTGCGTTACACTCACTGACCGTTACATCAGCGACCGCTTCTTCCCCGACAAGGCCATCGACGCCATGGACGAGGCAGGCTCACGCGTGCATATCACCAAGGTGGAAACGCCCAAGGAGATTGAAGAACTGGAACAACGCATCGCCGAAGCCCAGGAAAACAAGTTCAAAGCCGTGCAAGCCCAGAACTTTGAGAGCGCAGCAGGCTACCGCGACCAGCAAGAGAAGCTCAAAGCCGAACTGCAGGAAGCCAAAGACAAGTGGGAGGCCGAATTGGACAGCCGCCGTGTGACCGTCAATGAGGGCCACATCGCCGAGGTTGTTGCCATGATGACTGGTGTGCCTGCTCAACGTATTGCTCAGAGTGAAGGCATCCGTCTGCTGGGTATGACCGACGAACTGAAGAAACAGGTCATTGGCCAGGACGAGGCCATCGACAAGATTGCCCGCAGCATCCGTCGCAACCGTGCCGGATTGCGTGATCCCAAACGTCCCATCGGCTCGTTCATGTTCCTGGGACCCACTGGCGTTGGTAAGACCTTACTTGCCAAGAAACTCGCCCAATTCCTGTTCAACAGCGACGAGGCCCTGATACGTGTCGATATGAGCGAATATATGGAGAAGTTCAATGTCTCCAGGCTCGTCGGTGCACCTCCGGGCTATGTGGGTTATGAAGAGGGTGGCCAGTTGACCGAAAAGGTGCGCCGTCATCCTTACAGCGTCGTGCTGCTCGACGAGATCGAGAAAGCGCATCCTGACGTGTTCAACATGCTGCTGCAAGTGCTTGATGAGGGTAACCTGACCGACGGTCTGGGCCGTAAGGTGGACTTCAAGAACACCATTATCATCATGACCAGCAACATCGGCACAAGAGAGCTGAAGGACTTTGGCGCCGGCGTGGGATTCAACACCCAGGAATTGACCAAAGAGCGTAGCGACTCAGTCATTCGCAAGGCGTTGAACCGCCAGTTCTCGCCCGAGTTCCTGAACCGTGTTGACGACATTGTCACCTTCGGGTCATTGAACCACGATTGCATCCTCAAGATTGTCGATATTGAGTTGGCATCGTTCTTCAAGCGTGTTGAGGAAAATGGCATGAAACTGGAAATCACCGATGCTGCCAAGAATCTGGTTGCTGACCGCGGATTTGACATCCAGTACGGTGCCCGACCCTTGAAACGCGCCATCCAGAGCGAAATCGAGGATCCGTTGAGCGAAATGCTGTTGCGCGAGGAAGCCAAGGCGGGCGACACGATCGTCATTGATGCCGTGGATGATAAAATCACTACGAGCATCCGCACTGCCAAAAAACCGAAACGAGAGCAAGCAACAAGCTGATCCAAGCATTCCAACTACAAATAACAAAAATTATGCGTAGTTTCTAGAGTGACCTAAGTCAGAATACCAATACAAATGAAATCAGGGAGGCATCCAAAAAGGGCTTCCCTGATTTCTTCATTAAACATCACTAATTTTATTATGGATTCATGGCATCGGTGGTTTCTGTTATATAGACACATGAAAACGCCGCTTTGCAACATCAAAACGGCGTTTTAACAATACTTTAACTTTTCCCCCGCAAACTACATAGTGCGGCTCCCTCACTAATCACTAATCTCTAATCACTAATCAGCGAGCGCAGCGAGCATCCTACAACTCTGCTTCCTTGAGTTTCTCGGCGTTCTCGGCAACAATGAGGTGGTCGATGCAATCCTGGATGTCACCGTCCATAAAGGCGGGCAGGTTGTAGATCGTGTAGCCGATGCGGTGGTCGGTAATACGGCCTTGTGGATAGTTGTAGGTACGGATCTTGGCAGAGCGGTCACCAGTCGAGACGAGGGTCTTGCGACGCGAAGCAATGTCGTCCATATACTTCTGGTGCTCGTGGTCATAGATGAAGGTACGCAGGCGAGCCAATGCCCTTTCCTTGTTCTTGGGCTGATCGCGGGTTTCGGTACACTCGATGAGGATTTCCTGCTGCTCTCCTGTGTTGGGATTGGTCCACATGTAACGCAGACGCACACCACTGTTCACCTTGTTCACGTTCTGGCCACCGGCACCGCCACTGCGGAAGGTATCCCACTTGATTTCGCCTTCATTGATATGAACGTCAAACGGCTCGGCCTCAGGCAGTACAGCCACGCTGGCAGCAGATGTATGTACCCTACCCTGGGTCTCGGTCACAGGCACGCGCTGGACGCGGTGCACGCCCGACTCATACTTCAATGTGCCATAGACGTTATCGCCCGTGATACTGAATACCACTTCCTTGAAACCGCCCACAGCACCCTCACTGCAACTGGACATCTGCACGTTCCAGCCCTTGGTCTCACAGTAGCGGGTGTACATACGCGCCAAGTCTCCGGCAAACAGTGCTGCCTCGTCACCGCCCGTTCCTCCACGTATCTCGAGCACCACATTCTTGCTGTCTTCAGGATCCTCGGGGATGAGAAGGAGCTTGATTTCCTCTTCCATCTTAGGTACCTCGGCAAGATTGGCGTCAATTTCCTCTCGCGCCATCGAGCGCAACTCCTCGTCGCTCTCGGTCTCCAGAACCAACTTGGCCTGTTCAATATCCTCCAGCATTTTGCGATAACGATGGGTTGCATTGAGCAAGGTTTCCAGGCTCTTGTATTCCTTGGTCAGCTTGACATAGCGACGCTGGTCAGCAATGACGTTGGGGTCAGTAATCAGGGTACCGATCTCTTCAAAGCGGGCATCCAGGCCGTCAAGACGTTGTAATAATGCGTTTTCTGCCATAGTGTTTTCTAAATTTGGCTGCAAAGGTAGTAAAAAAGCCTTTAGCTTTTAGCTATCAGGCTTTAGTTTTTAGTTTTCTTTCTTTCAGGGTGGCTTTTGACGTATTCCTGAATGCGTTTGGCAAACTTCAAATCCTTTTTATTGTTCGGGTCGGGAGTGAATTCCATGTATTCTGGGATGTCCTTACCCAGGTCGCGCACCAAATGCACTTTATTTGGCGACACGAGAACCATTAGCGAGTCATAGAGCGCATGGGTATTGGCATCATAGGTCGCCATCGACAAGGTGTCGCCACTGACATTTACCGTCTGGTAATAGCGGCTGGATATGCCGAATTTGTCAAAACTCTCATCAAATCGTATGCGGTAATTCTTTGGAGAGCAGTGGCTGATCGTGTAAACAGGTATCGCCGGAGCATCATTCTTGTAAACACCGCCAATTCGCCGTGCATAGGCATGTTCGTGACCCTGCATCACCAAGTCAACACCATATTGACGGACGAGGTCATCAAACATCCAGCGTTGAATCAGGTTGTTGTTTTTCTTCTTGATGGAATAGAGCGGATGATGAAGGACAAGAATCTTCCATTTGGCCTCGCTGTTCTTCAATTTCTCTTCCAGCCACTTGCGCTGTGTCCACAGATGGAAAAACTCACGGTTGCTGTCAAGCACAAAAATCTGGGCATCGCCATAATTCAAGGTATAGACCATATTGTCGCCGTCCTTTGAATCCAGAAAATAGGAAAACACGAGCGGGAAGCGGCGTTCCAGACGACGGATAATGCCCTTGAAATAGTCGTGGTTGCCCGTTACGTTGAGCACTGGCATTGATTGGCCGATGCTGTCAAGATCACGGAAAGTCTCGTCCCAATACTGATTTGCTGGACGCTCGATCAAGTCACCGCCGCACACGAGGAACTCGACCTCGGGATGTTGTGCCCAAGCCTCCATCAGCAACTTGTTGGCTATGCCACCGATGGTGTCCTGCACATCGCCCACAAAGAGGAACGAGAACTTGTCACGCCCCGTGGCATAGGTTTTGAATGAATACCACTGCGAAGCCTGTTCTCCACTCATCACACGGTAGCGGTAATGGGAATCAGGTTGCAGCTGACGAAGGCGAGCAACGTAGTAAGCCGCCTTGCCCTTGCGGGACTCAAACACCTCACCCACGGCATCAATACAGGTAGTGTCATCCGTTTCAAGGCAGACCAACTCCAGCCGTGAAGGCTGCAACATGGTGTCGCACTGCCAGCTCACGTTACGAGACATCTCATTGTCGTCACCGAAAGTCAGCAACACATGCCCTGGAGTTTCCAGCGGCTTGACTGCCAATTCCTCAGGATTACTGAACCACACCTGCCATCTTGTTGCAACCCATACTGCCAGAGCAAGCATGAGTAACAACAGGACTATTCGCTTGATATTTTTAGACCTTGTTTTCATTTTGTGGTGCAAAAATAGTACTTTTGTGCAACATTTCATGCAGTTGAACATAATGAAACGTCATTTTACCATATTCAATATCCCTCTCGTCGCCGTGTTGTGGGACCTGCTGGTGGTCTATTGCGCCTATACCCTGTGTCGTGGTATTTTTCTGGCGCTCAACTGGTCGCTGTACGCCGGCACATTGACTTGGGGGCATGGCCTGGGACTATTTAGTGCCGGACTTCTTTTTGACACGCCGGCCATTCTTTATACTAACGCTGTCATCCTGCTGATGCTCCTGCTGCCCTTGCACTGGAAAGAGCAGCCAGGTTATTATCGGGTGGCAAGATGGATCTATACCATTGTAAACAGCATCGCGGTGTATATCAACCTGATGGACTGTGTCTATTTCCCGTTCACAGGCAAACGCACCACGGCTTCTGTTTTCGCTGAGTTCAGCAACGAGAGCACTGGAGAAATGCTGAAGATTTTCGGCGGTCAATTCCTGAGTCACTGGTATCTTGTGCTACTCGCAGGATTGGTCACCTGGCTTTTCTGGAAACTGTTCAGGCCTTCTGGGGACGGAATTAACGGATTTAACGGAGAAAACGGATTTAACGGAGGGGACGAGAGATCTTATCGATCGTTGACTCATTATTATATTTTCCAGGTTGCATCACTTCTACTGGCCGTGCCGTTGTGCATCGGTGCCATCCGCGGCGGCTTCACCAAGGCTACGCGTCCCATCACTATCAGCAACGCTAACCAGTACGTCAACCGTCCTGCCGAGACTGGCATCGTGTTAAACACGCCGTTCTCCATCTTCCGCACATTAAAGAAAACGCCCTTTGTCGTTCCTAACTACATGAGTGACGCGGAGGCTTTGGCTCTCTACAGCCCACTCCACCAGCCCAATGATAGCGTAGCTTTCACACCACGCAACGTCGTTGTGCTCATTCTGGAAAGTTTCAGCAAACAGCACATCGGTTTCTACAACAAGACCTTGAGGAACGGCACCTATAAGGGCTTCACCCCTTTCCTGGATTCGCTCATAACCCAAGATGCAATGACCTACCGCTATTCCTACGCCAACGGGCGAAAGAGCATCGAGGGAATGCCGTCGGTACTGTCATCGTTGCCCAACTTTGTCGAGCCGCTCTTCCTCACACCCGCTTCATTGAACAGCATGTCGGGCCTGGCCCGTGAACTGGGCGAAAACAAGGGCTACACCACAGCCTTCTTCCACGGTGCTCAGAACAGTTCGATGGGTTTCCATGCCTTTGCCCGCGCGACCGGTTTCCAACAATACTTTGGACGCGACGAATACAAAGCCGACCCCAATTTCCATGGCGATAAAGATTTTGACGGCACTTGGGCCATTTGGGATGAGGAGTTCTTCCAATTCTATGCCCAAGAGATGGGCAAGATGCAGGAGCCATTCATGACCGCTTTGTTCAGCGCATCAAGTCATGACCCGTTTGTTGTTCCCAAGAAGTACAAGGGCCGATTCCCGCAGGGCGAAAGTCCCTTGCAGGAGTGTGTTGCCTATACCGACTATGCCTTAAAACGCTTCTTTGAGACCGCCAGCCGCCAGCCGTGGTTCAAGAATACACTGTTTGTCATCACTGCCGACCACGTGAGCCAGCAGATTGACCCGTTCTATTGCACCACACTGGGCAACTATTGCGTGCCCATCATTCTTTATGCCCCTGGCGACCCGTCGCTGCACGGCTATGATGAGGAGCAAGTGGTAGAACAAATCGACATCATGCCCACAGTACTCAGTTACCTGCATTATGACCAACCCTATATCGCCTTCGGCCGTAACATAATGGGCGGTGTAGCCGAGGATGGTTTTGCACTGCATTGGCTGCCCGAATCCAGCAGTTACGAGTATGTCTGGGGAGACTACGCCCTGCAATTTGACGGCAAACAGGTAAACAGTGCCTACAAGTTCCGCACCGATTCTACCTTCTCCAACAACGTGTTGGGCACCATGCCGTCCGATACCCGCAACCGCATGGAGCGCCACATGAAGTCCATCATCCAGCAATACATGCAACGCATGAATGGGGACCGACTGACGGTTAAGCATTAGAAATAAGAACGTTAATACCAAAATCAAGAGATATGAAGTACCTGACAGGAGTGAACATTATGTTGATGGTATTACCCATCATGTGCATCGCTGTATTATTGGCAGGCTGCAAAAAGTCGGTCAATATCGAGCAGCGCGTTGATGAACTGTACAATAAGATGTCGCAAGAAGAACGCATCGCCCAGTTGAAAAGCATGTACATGGACGAGTTGTTCAATGAGCAAGGACAACTGGATACGATTAAATGCCGTCAGTTGATTCCAAACGGTATCGGACACTTTTCACAGTTTGCCATGCAGGCACCACGCGATCCCAACGAGCTGCGCGACCGAGTAGCCGCTGTCCAAGACTGGCTGATTCATCACACCCCCAATGGAATACCGGCACTATGTCATGAGGAAGCCCTGACGGGCATTAACACCATGGGTGCAACAATCTATCCGCAACAGATAGGACAAGCTTGCTCGTTCAACACGCAATTGGCCGAGCTCAAAACTCGTCAAACCGGTACTGCCATGAGAAAAATGGGTGCTATTCTGGTCCTCTCGCCAATGGTCGATGTGTGCCGTATTCCCAGTTTCAATCGTCTTGAGGAATCCTATGGTGAAGACGCTTATCTGTCGGCTGCGATGGGAACGGCTTTTGTCAAGGGGATGCAGCAAGGCGACCTCAAGAAAGGTGTAGGAGCTTGTACCAAGCATTATCTGGGATATGGCGGTGGTGGCGATGCCGACGAGAAAGAACTAATGGAAGAAATACTGTTACCTCATGAGGCTATCATCCGACTCGCAGGCAGCCACGTGATCATGCCGGGCTATCATGCCGTTCATGGAACCAATTGTGTGGCTAATGCCGAGATTTTGCAGGATATCCTGCATGGTTATCTCGATTTTGATGGCATGGTGGTGAGCGATTATGGCTCTATCGATCAGATTCCAGAACTCACCGACCCCGTCCAAAAAGCCGCTGCAGCCATTAATGCGGGCAATGATGTGGACTTCCCTACCGGCAACTGCTACCAGCACTTGCAGCAAGCTATCAATCAAGGTCTTGTGAGTCCCGATACCCTTGAACGGGCTGTAAAAAACGTGTTGCGCCACAAGATGCGTGCAGGGCTGTTTGATAAGGCCCCATACCTTTACAGCAAAGAGCAGATTACCCTCGATACGCCAGAGGAGCGACAAACCGCCTATGATATCGCTACCCAGTCGGTGGTTCTGCTGGAGAATAACGGCATCCTGCCGCTCAAGGACGCCAAGAACATACTCTTGACAGGTCCGAATGCCAACACCATGTGGGCCATGTGTGGCGATTACTCCTTCCCGGCCATGTCCTATTTCTGGAAAAGGATGGAAAGCGGTTACGAGCATCCTCATATTGTGACCTTGCTTGAAGGTATGCAGGACCACAAGGCAGAGGACGTGAATATCCTTTATTCGCGCGGCTGCGACTGGACCGAGGAAATCGAAACCAAATATGATAAGAATGGGGACCCGCGTTCATGGGAATACGGACTGCTGCACCGCAAGGTGGACGCTGGAGAAACCGCCGACAAGGCTGAAGCGTTGGATATGGCGCGACGTAGTGATGTCATCGTGGCTGCCGTCGGCGAGAACGTGATGCTTTGTGGCGAGAATCGCGACCGTCAAGGCCTGAGATTACCTGGTCGCCAGCAACAATTTGTCGAAGAACTGCTAGCTACAGGAAAGCCTGTCGTGCTTGTAGTGTTCGGTGGCCGCGCTCAGGTCATCTCGGACATCGCTGACCGCTGCGCTGCCGTCATTCAAGCATGGTATCCGGGTGAAGAAGGCGGGCATGCTGTGGCCGACATCCTGTACGGGAAAGTTTCTCCCTCAGGCAAGTTGTCTGTCAGCTATCCCAAAACAGAGGTCTATGAGCCATTGTGCTACAACTATAGTGCTGAACCCGATCCTCGCGTACAGTGGCCCTTCGGCTACGGTTTGAGCTATACCACATTTGAATACAGCGACCTGAAAGTCGAAGGAGATTTCTCAACGGCCTCTCAGAGCGTCAACCTTTCGTTTGTGGTTAAGAACACGGGAAAGATGGCTGCAGATGAAATCGCACAGGTCTATCTATCCCCCACCAGCAGCAATCAGCCTCTTCGCCCGATTCAGTTACAGGGTTTTGGTCGTGTGTCGCTCAATCCCGGCGAGAGCAAGACTGTCAAAATAAAGCTCTATACCGAACAGTTCGGCTACTACAGCCACGAAGGCAAGCGCCAGTGGAATATTGTCCCAGGCTCATACATCGTGAAAGTGGGAGCTTCGTCGGCCGATATCAAGCTGCAACAAACAGTTGCCCTGAATGGCGATCCCGTCACCAAATCGCTAAGAGAGTATTACTTCTCGGAAACGATCATTGATCAATAACCATCAAGGTAAGACATCATTGCAACGGTTGTAATCATTACTGCGCTAAAAACTGCAGAACGATCAATCAATCAGACCAACATATATACTCATATAACAACAAGAAACACAATGATTTGTGTTTCTTGTGTTTTTTGTACTGATTGCTGTTCCGGTTGCTTTATTTATTGGAATCCCAAAATGTGGTAAACCTTGTTGACCATACCCAGGCGGTCGATGTCGGGGCGTGTCGAGAAGAAGAGGAAAATCAGGTCGCGCTCGGGAATCTTGCCGGCATAGATGGTGAAGCCGCCGTTATCGCCTAAATGATAGACATGGGTGGGCTGACCGGGATAATCCTGAATGAAGAAGCCGTAGCCATAGCCCGTGTAAGGCTGATAACCATACTCGGCATCAGCAGGAATCTGTACCCATGGATGATAGGCCAGACGCTTGCTGGATGCACTCCACACGCTATTGTCACGCAGGGCGCGTTCCCAACGCACGAAGTCATTGATGGAGCAATAGAGAGCACCATCGGCTTTGGTACCGAAGAAACTCTCCTCACCGTAGTCATATTCCTGCCAAACACCCTTGCTATCACACTCGTAGCCGTGTGCCATGTCAGCAATCTTGCGGTCAGGCTCAAAGTAACGGCAGGTCTTCATCCCAGCACGCCCGAAGACATTGTCGTGCATATAGGTCTCAAAGGGGATTCCTGTGGTCCGTTCTACAATCTGATAAATCAGCTGGAACGTGGGATTAATGTACTCGTATTGGGTACCAGGTTGGAAATTCAAGTGATTAAGGGTGCGCATATACTGCACCGACGTGACATCGTTGCTGTAGAGCACGAAGTTGCGGTCGTCGTGAGGTCGCGCATCGGGAATACCCGACGTGTGGCTCATGATGTGATGCAAGGTGATATCACTGAAGAAAGGAGCCTGGAACTCGGGGAAGAACTTCGATAGCGGATCGTTGAGCGAGAGTTTGCCTTCCTCGGCCAGTTGCAATAAAGCCACCGCCGAGAACTGTTTAGATACCGAGGCGATGCAGAAGTTGGTCGCAAATGTTACTGGAGCCTTGGTCACCCTATCAGCCACGCCAAAGCAGCGGCTGTAGATCGTATCATTGCCCTGCATAATGAGCACGGCAGCGCCAGGTTCTGCAGGGTTATTGTACACTGCACTGAAAACCTCATCAATACGCTGAGTCAATTCTTGATCACTCATGTTTCTTGCCTGTACAGCGGAGGAAAGTACCATCAACGCTGCAATTATCAATAATCTGTTTTTCATCATGGGGCAAAATTAGGCATTTTCTTCTTTAGGACAAAGAAGTGCACATAAAAAAGATTCGCGGCGCTCCCGCGTCACGAATCCTTCTGCAAATAACATTTCTCCAAATTTATTAACTTTTAACTTGAATAGAATTGATGAAAAGTTGGAATTTAAATATATCCATATCTTAAACAGATA
Organism: uncultured Prevotellaceae bacterium; assembly: GCA_900318205.1. Lineage (GTDB taxonomy): Bacteria > Bacteroidota > Bacteroidia > Bacteroidales > Muribaculaceae > Sodaliphilus. The sequence continues at coordinate 37,073 of ONJS01000003.1, forward strand.
AAAAATATTTATCTCTAAGACATTGCAAAGTTACAACTATTTTTTTTAAAACAAACAAAAATACTAGAAAAAATCAATGAAAAAATGATTTTTTAGAGCAAAAATGTATTTTCACTTGTTGAAAAGGGATTTTTGAGGACAAATTTATCCTAAATCTTCTTACAAGCAATTGCGGAAGATCACCTCAATGTCCTCTTGTTTGAGTGGTACAAATCCGGGCAGTACCCCACCGGCGCATGACTTGCGTGCCATCACAGGGATGTGCTCATCATTGATACCAAGGGCAGTGAAAGTGCTGGTCAAGCCCAACGTGCCGAAGAGGAACTCCTTGGTCTTCTCAATGGCCTCACGGGCAATGTCCATAGCAGGCAATTTAGCATCAATGCCAAAGACATTTACACCATATTGCATATATTTGCTGACGGTCTTCTCACTCAAGCAATACTCCATCCATCTCGGTGTGATGATGGCCAGTCCCAGACCATGGGTGATGTCATAGTAGGCCGAAACCTCGTGCTCCATCGGGTGGCAGCTCCAAGCCTGACGCTTGCCGCCATCGACAAAGCCATTGATAGCCCATGACGAAGTCCACATCAGGTTTGCACGTGCCTCGTAGTTCTCAGGCTCCTTCATGGCGATAGGGGCATACTTGATGATGGTCTTCATCATACCCTCCATGAAGCAATCGAGCATGTAGAGGTCCTGATTCATATTGAAATAGACCTCAAAGATGTGGGACATCATATCGGCTGCACCACAGGCTGTCTGGTAGGGACTAACGGTATAGGTGACCGTCGGGTCAAGGAAGGACACCTTGGGTAACAACGTGGGATGCTCCACGCGACCAATCTTGTCGTTGGTCTCGGGGTTGCTGATGACACCTCCGGCATCCATTTCACTACCCGTTGCCGAGAGTGTGAGCACACTGATGATAGGCAACGCCTCGGTAATGGGAGCCCATTTCTCATTGAAGAAGTCCCACGGGTCGTGATCCACCTTGGCACCTGCCGCCATAAACTTGGTGGCATCAATTGTCGAGCCGCCACCTACAGCCAGCAACACATCGATATTGTGTTCCTTACACATCTGGGCACCGCGGCGCACGCTGTCGATGCGAGGATTAGGCTCAATACCTGAGAGTTCAAACAGTTCCATGCCGGCTTTCTTCACCTCGGCAACCACACTGTCATAGAGACCTGTGCGCTTGATGGAACCCCCACCATAGGTAAGCAGCACGCGCTTGCCATATTTACTGAGCTCTTCACTGAGGTGATGCAACTGATTCTCACCAAAATAAACCTTTACAGGAATGTTATAGACAAAATTATTCATTGTTTCTGGGTAGTTTAACTATTGATTTAGAGTTTAACGATTACATAGTTTTTGGAACCGAGGCCAATATGCTCGGCCCAGTCGATGGTGTGGGTGCCATGACGGCTGTTGATGCGTTCAATAAGGGGTGCATTGTCGTCACCAGTCTTAGCCTTGTGGTTCATCACCATCTGAACACAAGCCCAGTCAAGCGCCACGGGATCGAGACTAGCCATGATACCCATATCCTTGAGCATGGGCTTCTCGGGGGTACCGTCACAATCGCAGTCAACCGACATGTTGTTCATCACATTAATATAAATGACACGACCACCCATATAGTTGTGAACGGCTTGGGCTGCTGCAGCCATCGACTCCAGGAATCCATCCTGGTTCTCAATGTGGTTCCACGCGTCACCCGCATCGTCGGTGTAACCTGCTGAGTGGATATAGGCCTTACCAGCAGTGCTGGCGACACCGATTGAGGCGTTCTTCAAGACACCACCATAGCCACCCATGGCATGACCCTTGAAATGAGCCAGGTTGATCATCCAATCATAGTTAGCCAGATGGTCACCAACAATGTCATACTTGATGTGGGTGCGATCCTTAACGGGAATACGCATCTGGCCGAACTCATCCATAATATCCACGGCAAAGATAGAGTCAAAGCCATGTTCATGGATCGTTTGCCAATGCTTGCTCACATCCTGGCGCGAACCGCCATAGGCCGTACAGCACTCAACGATGGTGCCGTTCACTTCATCCACCAGGTTGCGGATAAGTGTTGGCTTCAAGTAATGGTTATTGCCAGCCTCGCCTGTACTGATTTTCACAGCGACACGTCCTGTGGGCTCCACACCGAGCGCCTTATAAATCTTGACCAGTGACTCGGGCGATATTTCGGTCGTGTAATACACCTTGCTTTGAGCATTAGCCGTGAAAGCCAACAAAGCAGCCATTAAAACAGTTAAAAATGTTGCTTTTTTCATTGCTCTTGTTGTTTATTCATCATTATTTTTCAGCGCAAATATACGACATTTTCATGACACATCACAACCTCACGACCGCGCAAGGTTAGTTTTTGCCACAAAATTCAGACAAGCAGTGCGCTAAATGAATGAATCCTATTTTAATGAATTTGTCCAAGTGATGATATCACTTTCACTCATATAGTTGAAATTCTTGGGTTCAACCCAGTTGGCACCAGGAGCCGAAGGCTTGAGATATCTCAAGGTCTCGCCAGCACCACTACCGCCTGAAGTAAAGAAGGGAACAATGGTCTTTCCTGTCATGTCATACTGCTCCAGGAACGTGTTGATAATCGTTGGAGCGATATACCACCAGATGGGGAATCCGACAAAAACGGTATTGTACTGAGCCATGTTCTCCACCTTGCTAGCAACTGCAGGGCGACTTGACTTATCGGCCATTTCAACGCTGCTGCGGCTGTTCTTGTTGTTCCAGTTCAAGTCAGCAGATGTATAGGGGACTTCAGGAACAATTTCATGCAGGTCAGCATGAATAGCCTTGGCGAGGCGAGTAGCCGCTTCCATTGTCGTACCGGTCGCGCTGAAGTAAGCCACCAGTGTTTTGTTTCCATCGTTGTTCATATACTCATTTCGGTTTAGGTCATCATTTGCAGCCATCACGCTCATTGTCATGGCGCAAGTAATGATAAAAGTGATTAAACGTTTGATTTTCATTTTTCTAATATCAAATTAATTAATGCAGTAACATCGCCAATACTTACTTCGCCGTCAGTGTTAACATCTGCTGCATCATTCATTGATGCATTGTCCGATAAGATCACATCAATCAGGTCAGTCACGTCACCGATGGTTACTTCGCCGTCACCATTCACATCACCGGGAATGACTTCATATAATGTAAAAGTAACCGTTGCGTCACCTGTACCCACGGCCTCGGCCAATCCTGTCGGGTCATCTATCCAAGCAATGCGGGTATAGGAATAGCTGGTATTGAAAGTTTTATAGAACAATACTACACACGACGAGCCATAAAGCATGATGTCGCCTGTATGGATTGTTCCAGGATTGGATGCGTTTTTAGGCAGATTGTCGCTCAAATAATAATACTTCTCATTACCGTTGAGCTCAGTCATAGAAATTGTCATCGGCAACAGATTCTTAAATGCTTCACCTGTGGCACTATTGTCTATCGTAGCAAGGAAGGTCTTACCACCCACAATGACGCGCATCTTGTTGCTATTGGGAAGCTCTATTTCGGGCAGGATGGTTTCTACCCATTCGCTGGCAAGCTCAGCTATTCTTGAACGACCATTATAATTCACATGAAGGGGATTGCCCAAAAAGACGCAATCAGGTAAAGTGTTGTGGGCATCAACAACTACATTTGAGATACCGCTACTCCAGCTGGTTACGGCCAAGGCGACTTGCTTATTACTGAGTTTGGCAGCATGATTGTGCAGGAAAGTCAACATAGGGTTGGCCATCTTCCCGTTCCACAAGGGTGTGCAGATAAAGATAGCGTCCCACTGGTCAAAGCTATCAACAGAGGTATTAATCTCGGGCCAGATACCATTATCAATCTGGCTGCGCTCATTGTTGGCATATGTGTAAGTCGTCTGACTTTCAGGGCGCGGATAATTGCCATGGTCAACAACCTCAAGTAAGGTACCACCGCAATTTTCAGCAATATTCTCGGCCAACGTCTTGGTCACGCCACTATAGCTATAATACAGGACAAGGCATTTCGCCTGATTTTCAGAAACCACTTCGGCATGAGAGAAATGATTAAACATCATCATGACGAATATAAACAAGAAAAATCTTTTCATAACAAGTAATTAATTGATTAACACGCTGCAAAATTATGAACAAACACAATTAGAGCTGATACCTTTTTTACTGAACTAATTACCAAAAATTCAGTTTCTTGATAAAGTCAGAAAGCATGCAGTTACAACGGCGGCTCGGATTTGCTCAAATAAATTTGGCAAATCTCTCGCCTTGCACTACGTTGGGGACTCTGTCCCCGAAATTAGGCGGCGGCTCGGATTTGCTCAAATAAATTTGGCAAATCTCTCGCCTTGCACTAATTTTGCAGTCAAAAATCGGAGAACGATAGCAATGATCAACATTCATATAGACCACAGGATACTGGAAGCCTGTCCCGAAACACGCATAGGGCTCATCAGTGCAACGGTAGTGAACGACCCGACGTGCGATGAATTATGGGCCGAGATAGAAGCTGCTGCCGAGGACATCAAACAGCGATATGAACTGCTGGAAATCAACCAACGTCCAGCCATTGCCGGGACACGACATCTGTATAAAGCATTGGGCAAGGATCCAAGCCGTTACCGTGTATCCAGTGAGGCATTGTGCCGACGCATCATCCGCGGACTCGGCATTTATCGTCTGACGACACTTATCGACGTGGTTAATCTGGTGTCTATCAAGAGCGGATATGCCATCAGCGGGCTTGACGGAGACCGCATCGAGGGCGACACGCTGACGATGAGTGTGGGCACTGCCGAAGATGTCTATCACGGCATCGGGCGCGGCGTGCTCAACATCGAGGGGATGCCTGTATATCGTGACGCGGCAGGTCCCATCGCTACACCGACCAGTGACGAGGAGCGCACCAAGTTCATCGAACAGACCGTCAGGGCGCAAATCAACATCAATGCCTTTGCCCCCGAGATGCCGCTTGAAGATGCCGTCAACTGGATGGCTGCATTATTGACGAAATATGCCCACGCCACTAATGTAGAAACATCGATTTATAACCCAAAACAACAATAAACAAATGGAAATTTTAGAAATCATTGAAAAGAATGTCAACCAGCGCCACATCGACCATATCGTCGAGACGCTCAAGGACGGTGGTCTCATCATCTACCCCACCGATACCGTCTATGCACTGGGTTGTGACGCGCTCAACAACCAAGCCATTGAGCGCATCTGCTCGATCAAGGAAATGAAATCGGCCAAGACCAACCTGTCCATTATCTGTGATGATATCTCACAGGTGGCTCAGTACGCCAAATTTGACAATACACAGTTCCGACTGATGAAGTCCAACCTGCCGGGACCGTTTACCTTCATCTTCCCTGCCCTTTCCAAGTTGCCCAAAGCCTTTAAGGGCCGTCGCACGGTGGGCATCCGTATTCCCGATAACGAAATCGCCTTGTCCATCGTTCGCACGCTGGGAGGTCCTATCCTGACCACCTCGGTGCCTGGCGATGACGAGGACTATCGTTGCGAGCCCGGACTGATGGCCGAAGCCTTTGAGTCACAGGTTGATATCGTCATTGACGCTGGTCGTGGTCAGCTCATGCCATCCACCATCGTGGATTGCACCGGTAGCGATCCCGAAATCACCCGTCAAGGCAAGGGAGAACTGATAAGTTAGGAGTTAGAAGTTAGAAGTTAGGAGTTAGAAGTTGATAGCATCCGCACTCGGAGTGCTGAAGATCAATATAACAATGACAAATATGAAAAAGATAATCTTTTGCTTGATGGCAGTGCTCTTGCTTGCCGCATGCAACAAAAAGACTGAGAATCAAAAGAGTAGCGAAGCAGCTGGCGGTAATCAGGCGACCCAAAGTGAGATGTCTGTCGCCAGTCCTGATGATGAAGGCCAGACCGAATGGATCAAGCAGACCACTATCATGAGTTCCAAACCGATGGTGATTGACTTCTTTGCCACATGGTGTGGCCCATGCAAGCAGTTGGCCCCCATCCTCGACGAGATTGAGCAAAATCACAAGGGTGAAGTCATCTTCAGACGTATCGACGTTGACCAGGAACCCGAGATGGCCATGGAATTTGGTGTAGAATCCATTCCCATGCTGATGTTTGTCACTCCCAAGGGAGATTATCAGACAATTGTGGGAGTTCAACCAGCCGAAGTCATCGAAGCTAAAATTGCTGAACTGCTCAAACGCAGTGCCAAATAACAATTAACATTGGGCATAAAACTGCTCTTCAAGGTGCTAAAAGGACAAAATATTGTCCTTTTTGGCATCTTTAGGTTTAATGTGTGGGCTATAAAGTTGTGATATTGTGTTTTTTTTGCGAACTTTGCGCCCGATTTTGAAATAACAGATTAGTCAATACATAACTACATCATGGAGATTACTGCACAACAACTTGCAGCGATGGTTAACGGTACGGTGGACGGAGACCCCTCAACCGTGATTAACAACTATGCTAAAATAGAAGAAGCCACGCCAGGTTGCCTGACGTTTCTGGCCAATCCCAAATATACCCATTTCGTCTATACGACCCAAGCCTCGGCCGTGCTCGTGCGCAAGGATTTCGTCCCTGAGCAGGAAGTAAAGGCAGCGCTCATCCGTGTTGACGATCCTTACAAGACCCTTGCCGACCTGCTGAACTTTGTCAGCAGCCAGCGTCCTGAAAAGCGCGGCATTGAGCAGCCTATCCACGTGGGTGAAGGCACTACCCTGCCCGATGACGTGTATGTAGGCGCCTTTGCCTATATCGGTAATGGGGTGACCATTGGCAAGAACGTGAAGATCTACCCGCAGGTGTATGTGGGTGACGGCGTGACGCTGGGCGATAACGTTATCCTGTACCCTGGTGTTAAGATTTACCATGGTTGCCGCATCGGCAACCGTTGCATCATCCAGGGCGGAGCGATTATCGGCGGTGACGGCTTCGGCTTTGCTCCCAAGGAAGACGGCACCTATGAGAAAATTGCTCAGGTGGGAATCGTTATCCTGGAAGACGACGTGGAAATCGGTGCCAACACTACCATTGACCGAGCTACCATGGGCGCTACGGTAGTCAAGAAGGGTGCAAAACTCGATAACCTTGTACAGATTGCCCACAACGTTGAGGTGGGTGAAAGCACTGTCATGGCAGCCCAAGTGGGTGTTGCCGGCTCTACCAAGATCGGTAAGTACAATATGGTCGGCGGCCAGGTGGGCTTTGCCGGACACATTACCGTTGGCGACAAGAACGGCATCGGTGCTCAGACCGGTGTGGACAACAGCATCGGCAGCGGCGGCAAGTGGCTGGGTGCTCCCGTGCAGCCTGCTATGGAATTTGCCCGCCAAGTCGTTTACCTGAAACGCATTGGCGAGATGTATAGCGACATCAAGGACCTGAAAAAGAAAATCAACCAATAATCAGTTGTTAACTGAATAAAGCCAATAGGCAGAACAAGATAATGAAACAGACGACACTGAAAAATGCCTTTACCGTAACCGGTAAAGGCCTCCACACAGGACAACTGTCAACCGCAACGTTCAAGCCTGCTGAAGTGAACACGGGCTATGTGTTCAAGCGCATGGACATGGAGGGACAACCCACCATCCAGGCACTTGCCGAGCACGTCATTGAGACAACTCGCGGCACCGTCATCGCCAGCAAGAGCAACAAGGAAGCACGTGTGAGCACTATCGAGCACGCTATGGCTGCCCTGTATGCCGCCGGCATCGACAACTGCCTTATCGAGGTGAATTGCGGTGAGGTGCCCATCCTTGACGGCAGCGCCATCATCTGGTGCAAGGAAATCGAGAAAGCCGGTATTGTCGAGCAGGAGGCCGAGAAGGAGTTCTATGTCGTTAAGCAGCGCATCAAGGTTGTGGACAAGGAAACTGGCTCGTCGCTCATCGTCCTGCCCGATGATGACCTTTCCATCGACTGCATGATTGAGTTTGACTCGCCCGTACTGGGTAACCAGTTTGCCTCGTTGACCGACATCCGCCAATTTAAGGATCAGATTGCCGGCAGCCGCACCTTTGTGTTCGTTCGCGAGGTGTTGCCGCTCATCCAGTTGGGACTCATCAAGGGCGGTGACCTGGACAACGCCATCGTCATCTATGATTCACCCATGAAGCAGGAAGACCTGGACCACATGGCTGACGTCATGAAAGTGCCGCGCAAGCCTGCCGACGAACTGGGCTACCTGAACAACAAGCCATTGGTATTCAAGAATGAACCTGCACGCCACAAACTGCTCGACGTGCTGGGCGACTTGGCACTGATTGGTCGTCCCTTGAAGGGCCGCATCGTTGCAACCCGACCGGGACACACCATCAACACCCAGCTGTCTAAAAAAATCCGTCAAGAGTTGCGTTACCAGAACGTTCAGGCTCCCATCTATGACCCGAACAAGGAACCGCTCTATGACATCAACCAGATACGCTCCATGTTGCCCCACCGCTATCCCATGCTTCTCGTTGACAAGATCATCGAGAAAGGCAGGAAACACATTGTGGGCATCAAGAATGTGACGGTCAATGAGCCGTTCTTCCAGGGTCACTTCCCCCACGAGCCCATCATGCCTGGCGTACTTCAAGTCGAGGCAATGGCCCAGGTGGGCGGCATCCTCGTACTCAGCGGTGTCGATGATCCTGAAAAATACTCCACTTATTTCCTCAAGATCGACAACGTGAAGTTCCGCAGCAAGGTGGTTCCTGGCGACACGCTCATTTTCCACCTGTCGCTTATGACTCCCATCCGTCGCGGCACTGCGATCATGAAGGGATATGCCTTTGTCGGAGAGAAAATCGTCACCGAGGCCGAGTTTATGGCTCAAATCGTCAAGAATCCAGAATAACAGAGTTTTACAGTTATCGGTTGACAGCGACTTCCGCATCCAACTGAAAACTGAGAACTAAAAACTGAAAACCAAATATGAACATCCATCAGTTCGCCGTCGTCCACCCTGACGCTAAAATTGGGGAAAATGTAATCATCGGTCCCTTTGTGACCATCGACGCCAATGTTGAAATTGGGGACGGCACTATCATTGATAGCGGAGCCGTCGTGCGCAGTGGTGCGCGCATCGGCAAGAATTGCCACATCCATGCTAACGCTGTAGTGAGTGACGTGCCTCAAGACCTTAAGTTCCAGGGCGAGGACACCGTGGCTATCATCGGTGACAATACCGTCATCCGTGAGTTTGTTACTATCCACCGTGGTACTGCCTCCAAGGGCAAGACCGTCGTGGGTAACAACTGCCTGATCATGGCCTACTGCCATGTGGCACACGACTGTGTTGTGGGCAATCACGTGATTATGTCTAACGCCTCGCAGCTGGCTGGCGAGGTGGTCGCAGGAGATTGGGCCATCATCGGTGGCGGCGCACTGGTTCACCAGTTCACCCAGATTGGTTGCCACGTGATGATCCAGGGCGGTGCACTGGTTAATAAGGACATTCCTCCCTATTGTATGGCTGCACGCTACCCCATTGCCTATGAGGGCGTTAACAAGGTGGGGCTGCATCGCCGCGGCTACACCAGCGAGCAGATTGATGCCATTGCCGACGTTTACCGCACCATCTATGACTCGGGCTTGAATATCACCCAGTCGCTGGAAGAGGCCGTAAAACTGCCTGCAAGCCCGGAACGCGATGTGATCATCGACTTCGTACGTGCCAGCAAGCGCGGTATCGTACGCAAGCCATAACAGCCACTACAACAAGACCATTAAACGACTTGGACCGCCTTTAATAATAAAGACGGTCCAAGTTGTTTTTACGGAATCAATAAAACGCTCTTAACGGGATTTCTCGAGGGCTTGAAGTTTATCGGCCTCTCCGAGTTTGTAATAGATGTCGCGCAAGGCATTGCGAACGTCATCGTTGTAGGGATTGATGACATATGATCTCTCAAGATAAGGCAAAGCCTCACGATAGATGGGATTGACCAGATCAGCAAGACGCTTGCCATAAAGAGTGCTGTTTTGGCGGGTCTCCATGGCCTTGTTGTAGAAGTAGCGTCCCACGTTGAAGAGTCCTTGGGCATTGTTGTCGTTGAGTTCAATGCAGCGCTGGTAATAAGGGAAGGCCTCATAGATGCTTTGCTGGTTCTCAATCACCAAGCCCTTGAGGTTCTGCAATTCATCGTCATCGGGATTGGCAGCGATGGCCTTGTCAAGCAAGTCGTTAGCTCCGCTGTAGTCTTCCCGGCTAACGAAGTCATTGATCAGGATGCGGACATACTGCGGGTCGGTAGTGCCAAATCTCCTGAATGCTTCTCTTGCAACTCTCACAACTCCGATTTCGTCGCCCATATCATTGAGGCAGACCAATGTATAGTCATAAACCTCCTTGTGGTCATAACCTGTGCGGCGCGCGATATTGAACAAACGTACGGCATCAAGGGTGTCAGCCCTCTGCCATGCTGTGATACCCTGATAATAACGCACCTCGGCCACCATGCTGTCGGGTTTGAGCCATCGCAGATCACCAGTGCGTGCCGCCATCTCGCAATAATCGTCCCAAGCCTTATAGGCACCGTCCCAATCTTTAATGTTGTAGAGTTCACTGCCTACCATTCGGTAACTTTCGTGATGTTGCAACAGACGGTCAACGACCTCCTTGCTGAATTTTATCTTGTACTTGGGACGCTTAGTCTTCTTATCGATTACCTGCTGTCCTTTCTTATCAAGGGTGAATACAGTATCGAGTTTGAGGGCCTGCATACTATAGTCATAGGCATCGATGAGTGTATGGCCCATCGCCTGCACATCGATTTTCTTGCCCACGCGACGGTTATCCATGTATTTGTCATACTGTTCCACCTTGATGCGACTGGCAAGTGCCCAAGTCTCGGCACGGTCCTTGGTCATATCATTGGTGAGTGCAGGTTTCAACTTATTGAACGCCTTGTTGTAACTGTCAACGGTCATCGTCAGGCCCGAAATGGCCTTTTTTGCCTCGTCGATGGCCAGTTGCTGCCCAGCGACCCGCATCGAGAGGGACAAGACAAAACATACTATTATAATCGCAAACTTCTTCACTATCGTATATATACTTAAGAATTGAGGCTACAAAATTACTCTTTTTTCCTTTATGCTGCAAATGTTTCTAAGGTGTTAGTCATGGCAAACAACAACCTGTGTCAAAACCCACTGCTGAATCTGGAATCGCGCTAAGTGCCGATTTCAAACACGAGCACAGGGTTTTGGCACAGGTCGTTTGATAGGAATGCTGCCTAAATTCTGAAGTTAGCCCACAGAGGATAGTGGTCTGAAATCATGAAAGAGAGTTTCTGCTTGGTCAAGTCACGGTTTTTCAATGCGGTCTGGACAAAGTCATAATTGCCTGCTCCCATAAATTCAAGTGAGAGTTTGGGACGATTCTTGTCGGGACTGTTGAACCAAGCAATCTGGTCATAATACTTGGTCTCATCAAAGATGGAACGCGACAGCGTCTGCAACTCTTCAGGCACATACAAGCCTTCACTCAAGAACGTCTGATCCAATATATCGCCACGGGCGTCGATATTGAAGTCACCCAGTACAATCAGGTTCTGGTCATAGGCGTTGATATCACTTGCCCAATCATTCAACCAGCGAGCAATACCGTGAATCTCTTTAATGCGATCTTTAGACTTCTTGCCGTAGATGATATGCACAGTGACAAGAATAAACGTCTTGTCACCAGAGCGGAAACTAACTGCATAAGGAGAACGCACAAACTGTTCACGCAACACCTTATCAGGATCGTTGACCCACTCGTTGGGGATAACAATCTCACCAGCCAGACCAGAGAGGTTAACCCTTCGGGTATCAAACAGGTAAGCCATACGCTCATCGTTGCCCGAGTCACTCTTATTGGTGTCGGTCAATACCATTGACCAATTCTCGCCCAGCAACTTGAGCGTGTCACGCAAGGCCCTCAAGTTACCTTTCACCTCCTGGACAGCAATCACATCAAAGCGGCTCAAAATCTCGGCAATGCAGTAAACAGAATGTAAGTCACGACGAGGCGAATCTTTTTCCTCGCTCATCCATTTTCTCGTGAAATTACCAAAGCCACGGATATTCCATGTGGCAATCAACAGGTTGCGGTCAAGTTCCTTGAACGGCACCTTCTGGTCCAAATCTTCCCTGAGTTCAGCCAAATTCTCAGCGACCTCAATAGGTAGCGGATCGTAAATCGTGTTTTCGTCTTTTACTTTTTTCATCAGATAGATCAGTTATAGTTAATAAACATTGATTGTTATTGCTGCAAAGATACGAATTTTTCTTTAATATGCAAAAAAAGTATTGTTTTTTAAACAAAAAAAAGGTGGAAGCTTATTGTCTTCCACCTGAAGATGTCTAAATGAGAGACTTGCAAAAACTTATCGGCGACCCCACTTGTCTTTTTTCTTTGCCCAGAAATGAGCCATCGTAAAAGTGCCTGTGACAAGAACAAAGGCAGTAACCGGCAATGCCACCAGCACGATCTCCTTATAACCGTACACCAGCAATATGCCAAAAATCGGCAGCGCCAGCGCAACAAGGATAAGCAGGACACCGACAACGATGCGCACCCGTCGCTTGTCATAGACCTGCTGCGCCTCGCGCGAGGCCGTGTTATAACCGGCAATCAGGGAGTCTCCCCTGCCGATTAAGATAAGCACAGCCATGACGATCAATATCACTGAGATGATGCTCAATATAACAAAGGCTTCAAACATAAGAAATCAATGTTAAAAAAATGTTATTTTCGGCAAAGATAGTCAATGTTTTCAGTAGATTGCTACATTATATAAAATATATTTTTTGTAATTTTGTGCGATATTTTGAAAATTCACTTAATTTAATTAAATAATCGTCTAAAAAACAGAAAGTTATGAAGATTTCACACATCGAACACGTGGGAATCGCCGTTACCTCTCTTGAGGAGGCTATTCCTTTCTACGAGAACATGCTGGGCATCAAGTGCTTTGCCATTGAAGAAGTAGCAGACCAGAAGGTAAAGACCGCCTTCTTCCAGGTAGGTCAGACCAAGATTGAGCTCCTGGAGGCAACCGCCCCCGAGAGCGCTATCGCCAAGTTCATCGAGAAGAACGGTGGCCGTGGTGGCATCCAGCACGTTGCCTTCGCTATTGAGGATGGCGTTGCCAACGCATTGAACGAGGTACAGGAGAAGGGCGGCCGCGTTATCGACGCACAGCCCCGTAAGGGTGCTGAGGGCCTGAACATCGCCTTCCTGCATCCCAAGACCACTTGTGGCGCTCTGCTGGAACTCTGCGAGAAGCCTTGTGAGTAAATGAATAGTCTCAGTTCTCGGTTGTCAGTTTCCTGCGGCATCAGCCAGCAATAATCTGACAACTGAGAACTGTAAAACTGAAAACTTATTATAAAAATGGGAAAACAACTTGATAAGATTCAAGAGCTGATCGAGCGTCGCGAGAAGGCACGCCTGGGTGGTGGCGAGAAGGCTATTGCCAAGCAGCACGAGAAGGGCAAATTCACTGCCCGTGAGCGCATCAATATGCTCCTTGACGAGGGCAGCTTTGAGGAACTGGACATGTTTGTTCAGCACCGCTGCACCAACTTCGGCATGGAGAAGAAGACCTATGACGGCGACGGCGTGGTAACCGGTTTCGGTACCGTCGGCGGTCGTCTCGTTTACGTCTTTGCTCAGGACGCTACCGTTATCGGTGGCTCTCTGGGTGAGACCATGGCACTGAAGATGTGTAAGGTGATGGACCTCGCCATGAAGCAGGGTGCTCCTGTTGTCGGCCTTAACGACTCGGGCGGTGCCCGCATCCAGGAGAGCGTTAACGCTCTGGCTGGCTATGCCGAGATTTTCCAGCGCAACATCAACGCATCGGGTGTCATTCCTCAGATCAGTGCCATCCTTGGCCCCTGTGCCGGTGGTGCCGTTTACTCCCCTGCCCTGACCGACTTCATCATCATGGCCAAGGGTATCTCCTTCATGTTCCTGACCGGTCCCAAGGTCGTTAAGACCGTGACTGGTGAGAACGTGACCCAGGAGCAGCTGGGTGGTGCAAGTGTTCATGCCAGCAAGAGTGGTGTGGCTCACTTTGCCGCCGAGACCGAGGAAGAGGCTATTGCCATCATTCGCCAGCTGTTGAGCTACATGCCCAGCAACAATATGGAAGAGACTCCCCGCGTGGAGTGCACCGATCCCATCGACCGCGTGGAGGATGCCCTGAACAACATCATTCCCGAGAGCGCCAATGATCCCTACGACATGTATCAGGTGATCAGCGCCATCGTCGATAACGGTGAGTTCCTCGAGGTTCACAAGGACTTCGCCAAGAACATCATTGTCGGCTTTGCCCGCTTCAATGGCCAGGCTGTCGGCGTAGTTGCCAACCAGCCCAACTGCATGGCAGGTGTACTCGACGTGAACGCATCGAAGAAGGGCGGCCGCTTCGTCCGCTTCTGCGACGCCTTCAACATTCCTCTGGTAACCCTCGTTGACGTGCCCGGCTTCCTGCCCGGTACCGGACAAGAGTACAATGCCGTGATCATGAACGGCGCCAAGTTGCTGTACGCCTATGGCGAGGCTACCGTGCCCAAGGTAACCGTTACCCTGCGCAAGAGCTACGGTGGTTCACACATCGTGATGAGCTGCAAGCAGCTGCGCGGTGACTTGAACTACGCATGGCCCAGTGCCGAAATCGCCGTTATGGGTGCTGCCGGTGCTGCCGAGATCCTCTATGCCAAGGATAGCAAGAACTTCAAGACCCAGGCCGAGGAGGCTAAGGCTGCCGGTGACGAAGCCAAGGCTAAGGAATTGCTCGAGCAGGGCAAGAAGTTCATCCAGGAGAAGGAGGACGAGTACAACAACCTCTTCTGCACGCCTTACAATGCAGCCCGTTATGGCTACATCGATGACGTGATTGAGCCGAGGAACACCCGCTTCCGCGTGATCCGCGCTCTGGAGGTACTGCGTACCAAGAAATTGACCAATCCTATCAAGAAGCACGGTAATATCCCCTTGTAATCATGAGTAAAAGAACATTGATACTCGTTCTGCTGTGCGCCATCCTCGCACTGCCCACGTTGGCCCAAGGCCGTAAAAACGTGCGCATCAATGAGGTGATGGTGCAGCAGGACAGCACGGGCGGCAACGGCTGGGTCGAGTTCTATAACTCGTCCTACAGCTCTACTGCCGTCGAGCAGATGTTCATCACGACCCTGAGCCGTGAGGAAATCCAAAGCGTCTTTGACAAGAATAAGGGCAACAAGAAGAAACCCAAACAGATTCTTGTCGAGCTTTGTGAGGCCCAGCCTATGGACATCTACGAGATTCCCCGTGGTGACGAGCGCCACACCAAGATTGCTCCTCGCACCCACTTTGTGATGGAAGCCGATGGTGACCCCAAGTCGGGTACATTCCACATGCCGTTTGTCTTCACGCTGGGCAAGGACAATTATATCGCCCTGTATGACGTCAACGGAGACCTGGTTGATGACGTGACGGTTCCCGCCACGCTGAAACCTGGTGAAACCTATGCTATCAAAGCCGAAGGACGCCTTCCGAGCATTCTTGATGACGGACAGACCGAATGGACTGTCAAGGATGGTAAGGCTATCGAGACTGCAATCACCAAGGGTAACTACAACGTACGCGAGGTGAACGAGAACATCGAGGCCTTCCATGTCAAGGATCCCCATGGCTTCTGGATTGCCATACTCGCCATGTCGGTAGTATTCAGCGCTCTGGCACTGCTCTACATCTGCTTCAAGTTGTTCGGTAAATTTGCCAGTAGGAATCTGCAGTCCGAGGAGAAGACGCAGGCTGCTGCTCTCGAAGCTGCT
Organism: uncultured Prevotellaceae bacterium; assembly: GCA_900318205.1. Lineage (GTDB taxonomy): Bacteria > Bacteroidota > Bacteroidia > Bacteroidales > Muribaculaceae > Sodaliphilus. The sequence continues at coordinate 52,918 of ONJS01000003.1, forward strand.
AAGGCTGCTGCCGTTCCCGCCACCGGCGACCTCGATGGCGAGAAGATGGCTGCTATCTGCTTCGCGTTGTATCAGCATCTGAATGCCCACGACAACGAGAGCGGCGTTTTGACACTCGCTCCGCGTGACAATTCGACATGGGCCAACAAGGCTGGCCTGATGCGTGAAATACCCGTTATCAAGAAATAATCACCATTAAAAATCATTCACTCAAATGAAGGAATACAAATATAAGATCAATGGTAACGAGTATAATGTTGCCATCGATAACATTGAAGGCAACATTGCACACATCCAGTTGAACGGTGTGGCCTATGATGTTGAACTGCCCGAACAGCCCAAGGCTGCTCCCGCCGTGAAACGTGTTGCCGTGAGCGACGCTCCAGCGGCTGCTCCCAAACCCGCTGCCCGCAAGGCTGCTCCCGCTGCCGGCGGTCACGTGATCGAGTCTCCGCTTCCCGGCGTTATCAAGGACATCTTTGTAAAGGTTGGCCAGCAGGTTAAGGCCGACGACGTGGTTTGCATCCTCGAGGCCATGAAGATGGGCAACGAGATTCATGCTGGCGTTGACGGCACCGTCAAGAGCATCGAGGTATCGAAGGAGGATTCGGTACTCGAGGGTAACACAATCATGGTAATCGGATAAATCCAGTTGTCAGTTAACAGTTGACAGTTGTCGGCGGCATCCGCACACAACTGAAGACTGAAAACTGAGGATTGAAAACAAGAAAGCTATGGTACTGCTTGACAATTTCCTGTTTACCAAGTTGTTGGATTTCTGGCATTTCACCGGATTCTACAACTTTGATTGGACTAACCTGATCATGATTTTGGTGGGTTTGTTCTTCATCTATCTCGCCATCAAGCATGATTTTGAGCCCATGCTGCTCGTGCCCATCGGATTCGGTATCCTGATTGGTAACATTCCCTTCCAGCCGGGCAACGAGATTGGCATCTATGAAGACGGATCGGTGCTTAACATCTTGTATCAAGGTGTTCGCAACGGATGGTATCCACCACTCATCTTCCTAGGCATCGGAGCGATGACCGACTTCAGCGCATTGTTGGCCAACCCCAAGCTGATGCTTGTCGGTGCAGCAGCGCAGTTCGGTATCTTCGGAGCCTACATGATTGCCCTGGCTCTGGGCTTTATGCCTGACCAAGCCGGCGCTATCGCCATCATCGGTGGTGCCGATGGTCCTACTGCCATCTTCCTGTCGTCCAAACTGGCACCTAACTTGATGGGAGCCATTGCCGTGAGTGCCTACAGTTATATGGCGCTCGTGCCTGTGATCCAGCCGCCCATCATGCGTCTGTTGACGACCGAAAAGGAGCGCAAGATGCGCATGAAACCCGCCCGCAAGGTGAGCCAGCTGGAGAAGATTATCTTCCCCATCTTCGGTCTTATCCTCACTTGCTTCGTGGTGCCTTCGGCAATTCCCCTGCTGGGTATGCTGTTCTTCGGCAACCTGCTGCGTGAGAGCGGTGTGACCAAGCGTCTTGCCCACACGGCCAGCAACGCCATGACCGACATCGTGACCATTCTGCTGGGTATGACCGTGGGTGCTTCGACCCAGGCCTCGCAGTTCCTGACCAAGGAGACGATCTTCATCTTCTTCCTCGGTTTCTGCGCCTTCATCATCGCCACCTGCTCGGGTGTGCTGTTCGTGAAGATCTTCAACCTTATCTTGCCGAAGAGCAAGAAGTTGAACCCGCTGATCGGTAATGCTGGTGTATCAGCTGTTCCTATGGCTGCACGTATCAGCAACGATCAGGGTCTGAAGGCTGACCCCAGCAACTACCTGTTGATGCACGCCATGGGCCCCAACGTGGCTGGCGTGATCGGTTCGGCAGTTGCCGCTGGTGTCCTCCTGGGCTTCCTGGGATAATAGATGTTAGACTATAGACTTTAGTCTTTAGACTTTAGACTCTAGACATTAGATTTTAGACGTTAGATAGTCTGATAAGAATCTGAGAATAGTTAATAGTTGTGGCTCAGCGCCCGCTATTAACTATTCTCTTTTTTGTGAAATAAGCATCAGTTCTTGGCGGCAAGATGTCAAAAAATTAGACAGTTTTTGCCAAAATTCCCGATTATCGATAATTTTATGGTAACATAACTTGTACCTCTTGTTGATTAGCCATATCTTTGTTGCAAACGAAAACTTGAGATATTATGATGAAGAAGATACTTTTGTTCATGACTGTTGTATTGCCTTTCTTCCTCATTTCATGCGGTGACGATAAGGACGAGCCAGTGGTTCCAGATAATCACGAGTATGTTGACTTGGGCCTGCCCAGTGGCACGTTGTGGGCAACATGCAACATCGGTGCCAACAGTCCCGAGGAATACGGCGACTACTTCGCCTGGGGCGAGACATCTCCCAAAGAGGATTATGATTGGAGTAACTATAAGTGGTGCAAGTGGGACTCTTCCTTGACATTGACAAAGTACAACTACAATAGCGAATCCGGTAAAGTTGACAGCAAGACTGAACTGGATCCTAAGGACGATGCCGCATATGTCAATTGGGGACCATCGTGGCGAATGCCATCAAAAGAACAGCAGTATGAATTGTACAAGAATTGCACCAGTAAATGGACTTCACAGAAGGGTGTGTACGGTTACTTGTTCACCGGTCCGAATGGAAACACGTTATTCTTGCCTGCAGCAGGCCGATGGTACTTCTCTTATGGCTATGATGGCATGGGCGCTTTGTATTGGTCACGCACGCTTTTCCCGCAGTCTTCCACATTATCTTACATGATGACCTTCTCTTACTGGTCTTCGGTTGAACTCCAATATTGTGAGCGAGCCGGCGGGTTTAGTGTCCGTGCTGTGCGTGCATCTAAGAAGTAGTATCCTTCACCAAAAAACAAGAATGAACGATGACAAATCATAGGATATTGGATATGATAATGAAAAAGATACTTTTGTTAATGGCTATAGTGGCTGTGCCTTTAGTCTTTATTTCATGCGGTGACGATAAGGATGAGCCGGCAGCTCCCGATGGTCACCAGTATGTTGATCTGGGTCTGCCCAGTGGAACGCTGTGGGCAACATGCAACATCGGTGCCAATAGCCCCGAGGAATACGGTGACTACTTTGCCTGGGGCGAGACTGTTCCCAAGGCTGCCTATGAGTGGTGTACCTACAAGTGGTGCGAAGGAAATCACAACTCAATGACCAAGTACTGCAACAACAACGATTTCGGTACGTTTGACAACAAGACCGAACTGGAGTTAGAGGACGATGCAGCCTATGTGAACTGGGGTGCCTCGTGGAGAATGCCAACCAATGAACAGTTGGAAGAACTGAGGCTGAATTGTACTTGGCTATGGACGACGAAGAATGGCGTGAATGGCTGTAAGGTAATAGGTCCCAATGGAGCATCGTTGTTCTTGCCTGCCGCAGGTCGGCACACTGGCAGTTCGCTAGAGTATGCAGATAAGGATGGCTTCTACTGGTCGCGCACACTCACTATCTTCTATAACGATGGTTACGGTCCCATTCCCACCTCAGCCTCCATCCTTGGCTTCGATCAGTGGACTCTGGAATGGAACACCATTTCCCGCTCCGTCGGAATTACTGTACGTGCTGTATTTATGCCGCATAATTAGTGCCATCTCGTCTTGTGAGATCTACTTATTCCAGATTTTTAAAACTCTGGAGTAGTGTCTGCACCTCATAAAGATGAATTTCCTCAAAAAGAAGGAAAGAATAGAGAAAGTTTGTTTACCTTTGTCTTTTGATAACCTGAAAGTGCTGATGATATGAGAAGTATTTTCTTTTTTGCAATCATGCTAGTCACATCGCTCGTGACTGTAGCTCAAGACACAACTGAGGCCACCAATGTATCAACTGGCGAGCCGTTCATTGCATTTCTCGCAGACGAAGGCCAAGGCACCAACATTCTCAACAAGGCCCGTGGAGCGACAGTCATGATGCTGTCGTCAGATTTTGATTATATCTTCAACCTCACTGCTCCACAAGACGGATGGTGGAAGGTTCTTGAAATCTGGAGAGTCGGTGATGATGATTCCGAAGTGGTCCTCGAGGGCTCAGATACGGGCGAATATTGGATTCATCATTCAGCCCTGGGCTTGGCAACCCGCAACTACGGACAAGAGGAACTTTACTTGCGTGAAGCCCCCGATGAGGAAGCCAACGTCATCTACACATTTAACAAAGAGCTGTTGCTCATGCCACTGGATGTCCAGGGCGACTGGGTGAAAGTCAAGGTGGACGGTTTTGACATCATCGGCTGGATTGAGGCCGAGTGGCTCTGCAGCAATCCGTTGACCAACTGCTGCTAACGAGTGCACACTCATTTACCCGTTTTATGTTTTAAGCGTATATCATTTTTTAAAAATAGAAATCATGAAATCTCTTCGACTCATCCTTCTTGCTACTTGCATGATCACTGTACTTACAGTAGCAGCCGAGCAACCCGACCCTGTCATCTCATCGATTCAGACCGCCTACCAAAAAGCAAAAGAGTCCATGAAGAATAACAAGGGCATAGGCAACGAAATGGTTACCACACTCGACTATACCGTACGCGGTAACGGTAAGACCACCGAGAAGCTTCATTTCTTCTACAACACTGTCCAGGGCACTTATTGGCTGGCCGAAGGTGATGACCGTGATCCTCATTTCAACTATTATCCTCTCTATTTCGTCACCCGCAATTACAATATCGGGAAAAAGAAATACTATGAGGAATTCCTTTACGACGTCAACCAGAGGCTAATATTTGCCTTAACACAAGATTATGATGAAAATGGCAAACGATTTGACCGCCGCTTCTATTTCCAGGACGGAAGCCTCTACCACATCATCGGTCCTGAACCCACAGCCTTCATGGTAGATAATGTCATCTATCAAGCCAATGAACTGAGACTCGCCTTTGACTGGATCATCAGGAATCCAAAGGAATGAAATAATCACATGGTTATATAGAATAAGCGGTTGATTGCAGGTAGCAAATCAACCGCTTTACTTTATAAATAACAGGGTTAATGCTTGAACATGCGATCGATGGTGCGCTTGTCCTCGCGTTCCTTGATGGACTGACGTTTGTCGTACTGTCGTTTACCACGACCCAGAGCGATAACGATCTTGGCGAGTCCCCGCTCATTGATAAACAGGCGCAGTGGCACAATGGCAATACCCGGCTGCTGGGTGTCACGGGCGATGCGACGGATCTCCTTGCGGTTAAGGAGCAGCTTGCGGTCGCGGTGGGTGGAATGGTTGTTATAGGACCCGTAACTGTATTCAGCAATGTACATGTTCTTGACCCAGACCTCACCATTGACGACCATGCCATAGGTATCGGTCAAGCCGCATTTGCCTTGACGGATGGACTTGATTTCGGTACCAGTGAGCACGATACCAGCGGTGAACGTCTCGATAATCTCGTAGTCGAACGTCGCCTTACGGTTCTTGATATTGATAGTATTGTGGTTATTGCCAGCTGCCATAAGTCACTCTTCATCTTGATTAAATCACAAACAAACCCAGAACGAACTCCAGCAAGAGAGGCAGTCCCAGCAACAATACTGAGGAGATGACAGCAAACCTGTTCACCTTGTCCTTCCTGACAAAGAGATTGCCCGTGCCACGGAAAGCCATCCAGGGCAGATAGAGCATGAGGAAAAGCACCGGCGTGAAATCACTGGGCAACAAATTGCGCAGGATCATCAACATTACCAGGAAGATGAGGTTATAGAGGATATAGTCATTTAAGCGCGCTCTCCCACCCTCGGTCTTCACCAATTCGGGATAAGCCCCACCCAGCAGATACACAATCATGTAATAGCTGATGAAGTAGGTAGAGAACATCACGATACCCGTCATCAAGGACTTGGAGAACGGAATCGTGCTGTCATAGATCATAGGCACAAAGCATGAAAAGCCCAACACCACCAATAGCGGCAGGTAGGCGCTACGCATCACCTTTCCTACCGGAATGTTGGACTCATTAATCAGTTCCCAACCATATCGAGGGGACGTGATTACACAGAATATGTTATGCCAAATGCTCATTTTTCAATTTTTGCGGCTGCAAAGTTACAAAATTATTTACAAATACAAACTCTAGAGCGTCAATAAAATTTACACATGCAAAAACCGTGCCCATTTCTTGCTGTTTATCAGAAAAAACGATATCTTTGCCCCTCGAAGTATTCATTTACCGTATAACCCAAAACATTATCGACATGAAGAAATTAGTAATTGCAATGGCTACTGCTCTCCTAACCCTTGGTGCTTGCTCAACCCAAGATGGTGAAAAACAGGAAGCCGCAACCTCTGACATCAACCAAGCAGCGATTGAGAACATCATGACCCGCACGAGCATCCGCAAGTACAAGGACCAGCCCGTTGAACAGGAGAAAATCGACATCATGCTCAAAGCAGCCATGGCTGCCCCGACAGCTGTCAACCTGCAGCCCTGGCACTTCATTGTCATCGATGACAAAAAGACCATTGATTTGCTTTCTAGCAGACAACCGACCAACGCCCCGCTGCTGATTGCCGTGTGTGTGGCGACACCGACAAGACGACAATGCCTGACGGCAAAGGCAAACTGCCCGACTTCTGGGTTCAGGATGTATCGGCTGCTACCGAGAACCTGCTGCTCGCTGCTCATGCCCTGGGCCTGGGTGCCGTTTGGACTGGCGTATATCCCGTTATGGAACGCACCGCCGAAGTCGCCAATGTGCTGAACTGTCCGCCGAACATTGTTCCCGTTGTCGTGGTACGAGTCGGCTATCCCGATGAGTCACCCACGCCCAAGGACAAGTTCAAAGAGGAGAACATCAGCTACAACAAGTTTGGTCAAAAGAAGGAGTAACCCTTCACGGTTTATTGGAGTATCAAGAAAAGGCTCGCTCTCATGAAGGGCGAGTCTTTATCTTGATGTGTTCTCTTGATGCTCTTATCAGAATAGGAAGGTGTGATAGAGCTCAGGAGTATAGATGCTGTTGGGATTAAAATAGGCTTTGGCCAACTCGTAATAGACATAGTAGAAGTTGCAGAAAGCCACGGCGGCAAAAGGCAACCACTTGCGCTGGCGCCACAAATAGCACAGGAGGAAGCAAGTCATCACCAGGAAGCAGCTACGCATCAACTCTCCAGGACGAGTCAGATACTGCGTCGTGTTGGCAAACAGGTTGATGTATGCCATATATACCACAGAGAACCGGAACAATGCCGGCAGGTATCTGTCACTGGAGAACATCTGCCTGATGGCAGGATAGTACCAGATAGTGAACAGGCAGGTGATGAGCGGGCACAAGCGAGCTGGACCATAAACCATCCTGAAGGCATACTCCAGATTATTGCTCGTGAACAGACGGTAATAATGTCCATAACCCAAGACTTGGGCTATATAGCCAATACGGTCAAATGTCCATTGAATCCAATGCGGAAATGAGCCCAACACTACACACAACGCCACCAGGGCAAACGGCATCCATCGCTTGGCATTCGGCACGCGGATGAGCGGCACAAAATATAGCGGGATAAAGAGGACACACATCTTGTGGATGCTGATCGACAACAGCGACAGCAACAGGTAGTACCACCACTTGCGACGGACGATGAGCTCAACCATGAGGACAAAGAGGCACTCCACAACCGATTGGCGCACAAAGCCCATCCAGAAGATGTAATACGGTCCTAAAAAGATGCACAAAGCCAGCCAGGGAAGCAACGCCTTGCGATGCCTCAACGCATAATAGAGCAGCGTGATTTGAGTCACAGCCCAAAACGCGAAGTAGATCGAGAAATGGCACCCGGCACGAGCCATGGCATTGGTAATCAAAGCAAATCCCGGCTCAAAATTTTCACGCGAATAGTCACCCAAGGACTGCATGCTGACGAAATAGCCATAATACATGTTGTAGTCCCATGACGTCAGCCACCTCACTGACGAGACTGCGACATAGATAAGTATTGCCGCCAAAATCTCCCATGAGGTAAAGGGCAGTTCACCTCCCCCACCCGTCTTTAACCGCTGCTCACGTCTGTTCACATGCCAACCGAGCCATGCCATGGCAGCTCCGGTTCCTGTATAGACTATGAGGCTTAAAATCATTGCAGCGATTATTACTTCACAAGAGACATGTTGATAGACAAGCCGTAGTTACTGCTCGTGGTGGGATAAGATGTCGTTGAAACAAGCGGCATGTTGGACTGATAGTCAAAGTATGCACCCATCGTGATGCGCTTGCTCACCACATAATTGGCAGTGAAATTAATGTTCCATACACGCGTGCCGTTGGTAGGCTGAGCAGTAGGCAGAGCGTCGTCGTTCTCAAACTTGCGAATCAGTGAAGTGTTGTTAGACATCTTCACATTGAGATTGAAGGTGAGGTCATTGTTCACATTCTGCTGCTTGTTCTTAATCTTCAGCACCTGGTTAAAGTTGGCAATCTTGTAGCTGCCACCGATGGTGAATGCCGATGACGAAGCTTCAACCAATTGACGTGCCGAGGAATTGAGCGTCAGCGTACGCTGATTGTCATATTGCAGATTCAATGAGATGTCATTGAGGAACGTAGCCGTAAATCCAATCACCGGTGCAAACTTCTCGGTCAGAGTGACAGACGCGATGTTGTAGGGCGAAGACGGGATGGGACCCAAGGTTTGCACATTCTGAGTAAAACCAAGTCCTTCGCCAATGGAAACCCAGTCACTGAAGGAGTTGAATGAACCAACAGTATAAGTACACTGATAAGCATGGTTAAGATTGAACGTCTTGAACACCTTCTTGAAGAACGGGATGCGCATCAATCCATCATAGGTTACACGCCAGTTGGGAAGGATGGATTTCAAACCCGGGAACGGATTAAGATCAATCTTAGAAGCATCCTTTCCAGAGTAGGCTGCCATGAAGGCCGGGATGAGCACATCGCTACTGGCCCTATTGATGGCACCATCCTCTATACTATAGGTTTTTCCAGCATACTTCTCTTTCAAGAAGCCTTTATCAGGATAAGTCACACCCATGTACATCTCTTGCAAACGGTCAGCGACAATCGGGATATTCTCCATAAACTTATCGAATGTCTCACTGCGATAATTGTCATCGGCCTTAAACGTCTTGAAGGCAGAAGCAATAGCCACATGAGTCTTGGTGTAACTACCACCGAAGATGATTGTCGGGTCATCAAACATGAACTGAATCTGGTTAGTTCGGTTATCAGTTCGGTTACCCGTCAAAGTGATCTTAAGACCAGCAATGGGCTCAATCTGCACCTCGGCATTAAACTCGTTGGTTTTTGCATACAAAGCGGGGGTTGTCTGAGTTCGGTCTCCCATGAGCCATCCACGGTCCAAAGCCTTATCGATATAGGACTGGCCTGCAAAACCAAATGCGAAATCCAGACCAGGCGCCATGACATCATAGTGCGTCGATTGGCCAAATATATCACCGATTTCAGGAATGTACTGCGGGATCGTCAGTGAAGAGGTATTCTTCAAACGAATATTCACGCTGCGAAGGCTCATCAGCAAACGGCTGGTATATGCTGCCGCCTCGGTAAAGAAGTTATTCCTCTCTTCCTTCTGCACCTCAAGAATCGAGAACTTGAGATTCTCGGTGCCGAGGGTCTTGATCTCCACATTATCCTTATCCTTTACCTTATATTCAACCTTGAACGGTTTGTCATCGGTAGTAGTGGCTGTGACCTTGATATTCTTGGTTCCCAGCTTGTGGTTGATGACTGTTGCCGAGTCAGGATTGAGTTTGATCGTACGGTTGAACTTCTTGGGTTTTTCCCTCTTAGCCGTAGGTTTCTTGCGGTTGGTGTTCTTGCTGGAGAAACGCTCATCCACTTTCTTCAGATACGGAATCTTGCCATAGAACTGTTCCAGATTGAAGCGACCGTCAAGCATGCGCGTTGTCTGGTTGGCAATCGTATTACCTGATGAAACGTCACCTACAATTGTTCCACGGTCCCACTTATAAATAGAGTTATAGGATGCGGTAGCGGTAATCCAACTCAGGATAGGAATCTGATTAAACGGAGCCTTGTAAGTCAGCGAGAACGTCTGATTATAGGCCCAAGGTGTACCCAAGCTCCGGATGGACGACATGACAGAGTCACGCCAATCACGGTATTCATCGGGGAACAATTTGCGATTGACCTGCCCGACAGGCTCCATGATGTGAGCTGTTGTGTTACTGTTAAACGTGGCAGTGATCGATTTGATAAAGTTCCATGACAGAGCGAACTGCCTATCCCAAAGGAAGTTCTTGCTGACAGCAACAGGCAATTCGACATCAAGTCCAGTCTCGTTGCGCGTCTGCTGTTCATAATAATACCTTGAGATATTGGTGCCGAAAGACACATTGTTAGGCAGCCAATGCAACTCCCAATCACGGAAGAACTTCATGTTCTTGTTTTTCTCGTCAATGAAGTGAGAGAAGGGCTTGAACGGCTTGGCGTATGGCGTCCAGCTGTACTGCATCGATCCGCGATAGTCATTGGTGTTCTCATAAACATTATCAGGATCATTGAGATGCTGCTTGTTGAACGAGTAACTGAAAGAGAAGTTGGCAGGATCCCAAGGCATGGGATTCTTCATCGTCTTGACGTCAAACTTAAGTCCAGAGATGGAGAAGTTCTTAGCGGTACGCTGGGTGACCGCATACTCCATGATACTGTCCTTCTGATGCTTTGTCTCGCAGATATCCACAGCCTCCTTCAACCTGACATCCTGATCAAGAGGATTATACTTGGGCGTGGTCTTCTCGTTGCTGTAGGAATAATAGATGGGAGCATGCAGCTTGACCTTCTCGGGGATAAAGCGTCCCAAATCGGTCTGAACTGCGATATTGTACTGGTCATAGTTGTCCAGCCTGCGGTTCGTCAGACTCTGATCCACAGAACCAAAGCCCTCGGTTTCCTTATGGAAGCCCACATTAAGTGTAGCGATATCACTCATGTTGAGTGTCATCGAGGCCTTGGCAGCCCAACCGCCATCGGCATCAAAGTCAGTAACACGCAATTCATCGACCCAAACGACACAACTCTTGGTCGTCGGTGAGTTGTTGCGCACACCGATCAACATCACACGCACTTTGCTCAATGACGGGTTACCGATCACATAGATCTTGTTGTTAGGATGGTCCTCGTCAATATCCTGGTAACGGACAGCATAGCCTACGTCAGCCACACCCGCCATCTTGTCAGCATTGCGGTGCTTCTTGGCATTGACAAGTACATCCAGGTTAATATCCAGCATATTCTCAGCGGGCCATACTTTAAGACGGTCACCCGAGCTGTTAGTGCTGTAATGGCCAGGAGGCGTGAGGGTCAACGGAATTTCATACTCATAATAGTTGTTCTTCACATCAGAGCCCAAACGGATGAACAGTGAGATATCACCATTGCGCAGGTTGGTTTCATTGTCAATGGTTGCCTCGTTGTGTACAAACATCTGCAGACGCTTGTAGGTACGCAAGTCAAGATCAGTATTGCGGTACACACCACGGGCATCACCAGCATCAAGGTTATCAACCGTGAGCTGCATGGACTGCTCGTTGAGCTGCCTGATCTGCGATGCACCACTATCAATGATACGCGATACGCCGGGAGGCAGGACATAATTGATAGGCTCACGTGAAGCGTTCTCCTCAATATTCACAGTGTTGATGCTGATGCTACCGTTGGCAGGGTGATCACCACGCATATTGAGGTTGTACTTATAGTTGCGCCACTCACCGCGCACCAGTTCAAGCGAAGCAAAACGCAAGTGGGTCGTACCCTTGAATCCCGTCAAGAACATACGCATGAAGCGGATGGTCGAGAAGTCCTGAATGGTGCCGACCTTCTTCTGGTAATCAGCAATAGGTATGGTGAACTGGTACCAGGTTGCACGTTGAGTATCACCGTTGCGGGTGTGAACATTGGCTACCTGCTTATCGGTGATATAGTTTGTGCCGACCCTCAACGAATCGGGATGGATAGCTACCCTATACTGGAAGTAACGCTCATACTCGTTCAAGGTATTATCCTGGTTGATGTCTTCCACATCAGGCGTGGAACGGGACGTCTGGTATTGACCGTCAGAAGCATCGCTCTGAGACAACGAGTTTCCATCTGAGCCGTTGTAGTGCTTATAGCGATCGTTAATAGTGGCCCTCTGGGTATCGTAATAGGTATGGCGATAGAACGCATAGTTATCGGATGCAGGGTCATTGAAGGGAGAGAAGGGATCTTCTCTCATAGCAGATTTCGTTGATTCTGGCAGTCTATCCAGTTCTTTGAGGAAATTAGCATAGGCGGGATAAGTCATCTCCTCGCTGTTTGACAGACCATCAAGACCCACATCCTGAAGAATACGGGCACCATTGGTATTGTCAAATGCATAGGTCAACGAGGTCTGTGACGAAACCTTACCCCAGACCGTCTTGGTAACATAAGTGGTGTCACCGTTGATGGGAAGACCATTCTCGTAACTCTTGAGACCATCCTTGAGGATATCCTCGCTCACCTCACCGAGGTTGAAATAGAGGGAGCCACCGTCCTCGTTACCCAAATCCTGATCCATGAACGGGTCAAGTAGCCAGAACTGGATATACTCAATGTTAGATTGCTCAAAGTTGGTATTTTCAATCTTGCGCATGATACCGCCCCATCTCTTTTCGGGATTGAGCAGCTCACCGGTTTCGGGGTCAATATTAGTACCATCCAGGTTATAGGGACCACGCTCTTTAGGATAGTACGAGAGGTTCAATGTCTGAATGACAGAGGACTCACCGTAGTTGAGCTCACGTCCGGGGAACACCTCACTAAAGGCGACCTCACGAGCATAGGGGTAGGACAAGGCATCTAAGTCGCTCTTGATATAACCCGGCGCGTAGGATGAATTGCGCTGTGTGAACAGTCGGTCAATATAGTACCACGATAGCAACGCACGATTCTTGCCATAATCCACGTTATTATTCAGGGATGCTTCGGGGAACAATGCATCAGCAGAAGGATCATAGGGTACTGAAGACAGCGCCCAAGAATATGGCGAACGGATGTCTATACCGTTCTGGGTGGACTCAAAGTCATCAATATAAGAACTACCGGAATTAGATCCCGTCTTGGCCTGATGAGGCAAGAGTTGAGCGAACTCACCGAGGAATGAAACGCTTGAAGGCGCCACAGCATTGACGGTAGGTATCTTGTTAAGCAGATTGGTCAGCCACATGAATTGGCTGTTGAAGGACATGTTAACGCCCCAAATCGTGTTATTGACCAACTCACTACCGATAGCCAATTTATCACCGATGGCTTTCTCGCCGTAGTGCATCACCGTACCACCGATGTGGAAATTCTTGTTAAAGGCGTAGTCCAGATCCAATCCCAGCAACGTCTTGCGTTGCATATTGAATGTCGATTGATTCTCAAGCGATACACTGATGTTGGTACCGGCATCGATAATGCTCTGGTTGGTGATAGTGACTGTACCCATGGTATAGTCCACGGTGTAGTCACTGTTCTCGGTCAAGGTCACACCTCCAGCGGTCACGACAACAGAACCACGTGCCACATTGGTGGCGTTAAGTCGGATGACACTACCCGAACTCGACTGATACTCACCAGCAAGTACAAACTTGTTTTTATCACTGAACTGCTGCGCGACAGTCAAAGTAGAGTCATAGAGTTCAGTATAGACATAGTTCTTGGCTATGTTAGGATCGTCGAATTTGGAATAGAGGTATTCACCAAAGGGTTCAGCCACCGGGAATATCACCTTACCTGTGGATGACTGTACTGTGTATCCCTCAATGTAGTCAAACTTACCGTCGATATTGGTTTCTTGATTGGCATCGAGGCGGTCGAGGTTGAGCACCTGCAACAACGGGGTGCCGTTGATGTTACCAGCGGGAATATAGGTCAACTCATTACCAGTGGTGTCACTCAGGTATTTGATATTCAGTTTGAAGTTATTCTTCTGAATCTGGTAAGCGCCCAAAGCATATACATTCTTCATCGCCAAGTCCCACATGGGGAAATAGGGAGAAGAGGTTGTTCCCTTCAACATCTTGACATAAAGAGACTGGTCGGTCGAAGTGACGTCACCTGAGAACTCACCCACACGATAGGGCTGTCCACCATAAGTATACTCATAGGCAACGGCAAGAATCTCGTCACTGGCGAGCGCCGTCTTGAGCATGATGTAACCCAGATTGGCATTGAGGGTATATTCTGATGCGGAAAGCAGTCGCGCACTCTCGATTTTCTCGTAGTCTTTACCGCCTTCAAATTCATATTCCTTCAATGGAAGAAGTGCCGTTGAGGCCTTGCTCATGTATCGTGCTTCAGGATAGGAGCTATTGAGTTGTTGCAGCAGATCATTAGAGGTATTGGAAGGCATCGAACCGGCTTGTCCAGTCCAGTGACTGTTGCAGATGTTTTTCTCCTCACCTTCGCCCAAATCCATGAACGCCATGATATTGCGCGATTCATTGAAGTTGCCTCGCTTGTTAGTTACCCACACCTCGATACGGGTAATGTGAATACCCGAAGATACGAGTGGCAACTGGGAACACCACTCATCATAGTGGTCACGGAAGTAATGTGAGAGGAAGTAGTTGCGGTTCTGGTCATACTTGTCCGCCGAGATATTGAACTCAGTTGTTTGAGAGCCGCCTTTACTGCTAACGGTCTGAGACTCACTCTTCTGCTGAGAAACGAGAGCCGTCGCGGTCAATTTACCGAACTGCATCTTGGTTTTAACACCAAATAATGCCGCACTACCATGAATCAGAGAAGATCCTGTGGTCATGCTCACATTACCAGCCTCGATATTCTTGATGATTTCGTCCTCCTTGCCCTCATAAGCGAGCTTAAGGTTCTTGCTGTCAAAATCAAATGTCGCTCCAGTATTGTAGGACATGTTGAACCTCATCTTGTCACCGACCGTGGCAGTGATATTGGCCTGAATCTTCTGGTCAAAATCAAAATAGGTTTTACGGCGCTGTGAGACAGACAGGGAAGGATTGTCGGTTGAGTTGGTCTTGACACCCATGTTGATGACCACCGAACCAGTGGTTTTCAGCTGAAGGCCACCGGGACCGAAAACGGTTTCAAGAGGTCCCATGCCGAACTGCATGTCCAGGAAGTTGAAGGGATCAGTCTCCTTATCTTGAGCGCTCTCGGCATTCTTCTGACGGTAATACTCCATCATTGAGCGTCTGAAGTCGGTATTGCTGTATTCATCAGCCGACATGATATAAGGAGTGATAATATCATTATCACCCAAGCGAGTGTGCACAACATAGCACCCCGTCTCGGGATCAAACTCAACTACAGATGTGATATTGGAAGGATCCTTCAGGTCGGCAGCATACTCACCGAGACCTTGGACTTCGTCATAGGTTTGAGGAGTCGTCGGTTTTACTTTAAAATGGAGGTCTATATCCGGGGTCCTCTGTTGCTGTGCCGACGGACGCGTATCGGGGGGAGGTGGAGGCGGAGCTAACGTGCTGGTTACATATTGAGCCAACATGGTATCGTTCCCGGCCCACAACCCGATGAGCAAGCCGATGACAATCGCAAATATTATTTTTTTTCGTTTTAACATGAACTAAGCATCTACAACAGGGTCCCGAAACAGCAATATGCCACTACATCATCTTAAGAGCCTGCTTGATAGCAACCTCGACAGACAATGAAGGGTTCTTGGCAAAAAGTGACTTAAGCACCTTATTTGAAGCCTGTTGCGAGAAGCCCAACATCACAAGTGCAGCCAGTGCTTCATCATAGACTTCACTGTCGGCTTGACCCTTTACTTGTAATAACGTATCACCAGTGGGTTTTATTTTATCTTTGAGGTCAACTATTATTCTTTGTGCCGTTTTTCCGCCCACACCTTTGACCGACTTGAACATTGCTGCATTATTCCCCACGATGGCCTGGGAGAACTCGTCAACGCTCATCGACGACAAAATCATGCGTGCCGTGTTGGGACCGACGCCCGAAACCGAGATCAGAGACAAGAAGGCCTCACGCTCGGCCTTTGTAGCAAATCCATAGAGTGTATGGGCATCCTCTCTTATCACCTCATAGGCATAGAGCAAAGCATTCTCCTCTCCAGCCTTGGACAAGACATCAAATGTTGTGAGGGTAATATTCATCATGTAGCCGATACCATGATTGTCAATCACAGCATAGGCAGGATTTAGTTCAGCTATCGATCCTTTAATATAATCTATCATAATATCATAAGTTGTTTAAAATCAAATCAATAACACAATTAACGTCAGCAAGAAGTATTTCAGAGTCATGGTTGACGTCGGCCCTCAACAACATGGGGGCATCAAGGTTCCTGTCGTCAGTAAGGATAATGTCAATCAGTGCCATCACGTCAGCGATATTGACTTCACGGTCATTGTTCACATCACCCGGAATGAAGGATTTACTGATGACATCCTCCACTGCGGCAACAGCATCTATTTTACCGCTGCCCCAGCGCTCAGGATCACCCGCCAGGACATTACTGTCAACGAGTGCTGTGCGTTTTAACACATCACGGACAGCCTCTGGTCCCAAACTGCCATTGACCTGTAGCATCAAAGCGATTACACCCGTCACGATAGGAGCCGACATGGATGTCCCCACATTGGAGTAATAAGGATACTCCATACCGTCAATGGTCACTGGTGAAGGCCAAGCCGCCTGATTGGAGACCGTATCGTAACGACTGCCTGATGACAATAAAGCCATACCTGGGGCACAGATGTCAGGGCGTGTCACACCCCGCTCGTCGGGACCGTAGGAAGAGAAATAGGCGATATCACCAGGATTACAGTTTGCAATACTGACTGTTGCGCCTGTCTTGTCCACATAGGAAGAGCGGGAACAATATGCGCCTACCGAGATGACACTGTCGGTCGTCGCCATATCACTGATTGAACCTACGGGGGAGCCTCCCGTCATACCTTCAAGACCAAAAGTATAGAAATAGGCATTCTTGGTACACCAACCCGAGAGGCTGACATGTTCATCGGAAATATACTGTAAACCAAGCAGATGTCCTGGTTCAATGGATGTCACATCATAGACCCAGAGAGAATGGAAACGTCCCTGGCTTGAAAGAGAGCCATCGGGCTCATATCCAGGCTCCATTGCACTGGCAAAAAGCACCTCGCCCTCATAATACTTTGCAAGTTCCAGGTCGGTTTCACTGGAAAACCTGTAAACGCTATCATCTGGCAGGGTACAAAAGAACGGAGAGGCATACTCCAATGCTCCAGTACTACGGTTAATGACTACCAACCTTGAGCTATGATACTGAGGACCATCACTCCACATGCTCACACCGCCATCGCGCTGCAGTCCACCCCACTGGTTGCGTATCAATGTTGTCACAGTATCATTCGCACCCTGGATTGCTGCATGGAAACAGATAGGGGCATTTCCGTCATTACCAGCGGCAACGACACATAGGCGTCCCGGGCCAGTCAACGCTTCAAAAGTCCGACACAGGAATGACGTTCCGTCATTTGGACCATCATTGCTGCCGATGCTCATGTTGATCACACAGGGCTTACCGACCCTGTCGGCATAATCAAAAATGTAGAGAACAGCATTAGCGAGATTTACATCGGTCAGGGACTGCGATGGAATGCCACAAATCACTATATCAGCCTCAGGAGCAACACCGTGCAAACCGTTAGCGAAATAGGACCCTGCAGCGGTACCTGTGGTGTGGGTCCCGTGAGATGAAGCGGCATAATCAGTCGTGAGAGCCAAAATCTGTTCAGGCGTTTCATAGCAGCTACCCGGCAAAGTGTCACCCTTGATCACCGGAGCAATGCCCGTACTGTCGTTAGGCATATACACGGCACGCACTCTTGTGCGACCTGAATTATCACACAGATTGATGTGGTTAAAATCAACACCAGAATCTATCACCCCGACAATCACGCCCTTGCCCGTCAACGGAACGACACGCCCATCGGCAGCGTGGAGCGGATTAACATTAGATAGCACACGAGCCGAATCGTTGCACAGCTGCAACTGGCGAGCCAGTGAAACATGTCGCACACCAGGAAGAACGCCCAATTCAGGTAATTTTGCGGCAGGGATATCCGCTATCACAAATCCGTCAAAGACAGCGTTAACCTTAATTCCGAGCCGTCTCAACGAGCTGACTGTCAAAGAGTCATCTACACTAATAAATGCCTGAAAACCATCCTTGCTGCTATCGACAGTAGCACAGTTGGCGGTTAAATGCCCTTTTCTTGCAAGCGACAACTTGGAGGCTGCACCCAACGAATTAGTCGCCCCCACTTCCAAAGCGAGCAACAGCAAGGAAAGAAATATCAGGGCATAGGATTTCACAAGAAACTATCCCAAAATGACGTCAATAATCATGTTGATATCGCTCAGGCTTACTTCTCCGTCATTATTGACATCGGCACGTCTCCTTGTATCGTTATCGACTTTTCCACCCAAGACAATGTCGATGACGACATTGATATCACTCACGTTGACCTCACCGTCACCGTTCACGTCGCCATTCTTATCTTCAATGTTGAGCACATAACGTATACCTGCATTGATATCGAGTTTGCCGCTTCCCCAGCGCTCAGGATTACCAGAGGTCACGTAACTGTCTCTATAGCTAGTATGCCTGAGCACGTCACGGACATCTGCTGTACTCAATTGCGGATTGGCCTGCAGCCACAAGGCAATGGCTCCAGTCACCACTGGTGCCGACATCGATGTTCCCAAATCAGGACAATAAGTGTATTCCACACCATCGACAACGGCCGAAGGCTGCCAATACTGGATATTGTGCGCTTCAGTGTCATACCTGTTGGCTGACGAAATGACCACACTGCCAGGGGCGCAGACATCAGGACGCGAAATCCCATTCAGGTCAGGACCATAAGAGGAATAATAAGACATCCTGAACGGCTCACTGTTGAAACGGTAATACAAACTGCCATCACGCAAGGGAACATATTGCTTGGTATTATATGATCCTACCGAAATCACACTGTCATTTGTCGCCAGGTCACTGATTGATCCATCGGCTGAGCCTGATGAAGCCCAAGGGAAACCAAAGTTGCTGAATGGGGCATATTGAGAGGTCCAGATGGCAAGATCAGTTGATAAGGGACTGTAGTATTGAACTCCAAGTACATAATAAGATGCCTTGGCTGTCATATCCAAGTTGACGAGTGAGGAACCGTTACCATTACCCTCGATGGTACCTGAAAAGTCAATAGAACCATTAAAATACTGGGCCAACAGTTCATCGCTCTGTGTATCAAAGTGGGCAGAAACGCCCGTGGTTGTCGTACCAAGCGAACGAGACTTGTACAAAATGTTTCCATTTCTTGTATCAACGACAATCAACCTAGAGTTAAAGGGTTTTCCTCCCCTACTCCATGCGTTGACACAGCCAGAACTTCTGGATGAATATCTATACTTGTTCAACAGGACAGTAACGGTATCATTCTTGGTGTTCAACGTCTCATGGATACACACCGGAGCGTCACCATCGTTACCAGCCGAAACGACAAACAATCGTCCCGGACCTGACAACTGCTTGATGACAGATGACAGGAATGAAGTGCCATCGTGGGCACCGACATTACAGCCCATGCTGATGTTCACCACATAGGGTTTACCGACGCGCTTGGCATAATCATCGATGTAGCTGATGCAATGGGCAAGGCGCACGTCGTTCAATTCACCTTCAGGCATACCGCAAGCCACGATGTCGGCCCCAGGAGCGATGCCATACCAGCCGTTGCCTTCATAACTGCCGGCAGCGATACCTGCAGTCTGAGTTCCATGGGTAGTCTTGGGATCGTCGGTGGTCAATGCCTTGATCCTATCGACCGTTTCAAAACATGAGCCCGGAAGTACAATCCTGTTCACCATGACCTGTCTACCCGAATCATCAAAGGGCAGATACACAGCCTTGACACGATTGTTGCCATCCTTATCAAAAAAGTTGATGTGGTTGAAATCAAATCCACAATCTATCACACCCACGATAATGCCACTACCGTCGTACGGCTGGTCAAGTCGTAGTCCCTCATGCACTGGATCCACACGCGAGTAATAGCGAGCACTATCACAATACGTGTAAATGGGGATAGCCTTGGAAGCATGTAATACTCCACTAAATTCCTTGAGGTCATAAGGCTGGTAGGTGCTGGGGACTTGGGCGGTAATGATACCATCAAATCTTGACGTAATCGTCAAGCCGGCATTACGCAATTGAGTCAAGCTGACATCGTCGTTGACCGAGATGAAAGCATCATAATAGTCGGTGTCGGTATTTTGTGCTTCAAGCGTCAGTCCAGCAAAGGACAAAGCAAAAAGCATCATTGCTAACATGAAATGTTTCATACTTTCAGAAAAAAGAAATATAGGTACCTTTTGATCACACATTAATTTGCAAAAGTACGATTTTTTCTTCAAACACATTATATATTAACAAAAAACTTGACAAAAAACTTTCAGCTTTAGCCTTTTAACCTCAAAACGACAAGGTGAATTGAGACAAATCAAGCAGGCGGCTGAAATCTTTCAGTCGCCTGCACAGTATGGTTTAATAATGGGGTATAAGGCTTATTACTTCAAGCTATTGACGTAATTGCGCAGAGACTCATTTTCGGGATCGTACTCAAGCCACTTCTGGTAGTATGTCTTGGCAGTTGCCTTGTCACCCTTGGTGAAGTAGTAGGTGGCCAGGTAGTTGTAGGCATACTTAAAGTAGCGGGCGTATTCTTCCTTGTTCGGCTTCTTATCGAGAATGTTGAGCAACTCGTTATAGGCAGCCAGTGCAGCGCCATTGTTGTTGTCACCCTCACGGAACCTGGCAATCTTGGCCTTCTGGTTCACAATCTGCACATTGTCGGGAACCAACTTGTCCACCTCGTCGATATACTTCTGTGACTTAGCAAGAGCATCAGCTTTGGTAGCATCGTCCACACCCTCAGTGTCGGCAACACCCAGATAGTAGTTAGACAGGGTGAAGATGTCGTTGGACTTGCGGTTTTCCACGTCGTTCACCAGACGCTGGTAGTACTCGGCAGCCTTTACAAAGTTTCCTGCATCGGCATAGGTGTCACCCAGGTTACGGATGAGGTCGGTGTTCTTGGGATTCAGGTCAATGGCCTTGTTGTAGGCATCGATTGCCTCCTCAGCGAAACCGGCGGTCTGCAGAGCCTGACCGAAGTCAGTGTAGTCGCGCACCTCGTAGTTGGAACCTTGGGGAACTGCGTTAGCGAAGAATGAGCGGCCAGCCTCAACTGCCTCGGCCCACTTCTGGAGCTGAACCAGGTTGTAAAGCTGCATACGCTTCATGTAGAACACTTTGCTGTCAGCAGGATTCAGCTTGTTTACCAGACTGGTAGCCAGATCGAGAGACTCCTGATACTTCTCACCGAAGAAGAGCAGCTGTACATAGCGCACCTCATCCTGGGCGAAGTGGTTGGGGTTCTTGATGTACTTGCCGTACTGCTCGGCTGCCTTGGCACCCAGGTTGTCGGCATAGTACTTCTCGGCGAGCTCACGCTGAACCAGTGCTGAGTTGGGCACCTTGGCCTGCAGCTCCTCAAGACGCTCGATAGCCATCTCGGGATTTACATTAAAGTAAGTGTTGGCATACTTTACATAGGCCTCGATGTTGTTGGGATCCTTGTCAAAGGCCAGCTCATAGATACCAGCTGCATTACCCCAGTCCTTCTTGTCGGCCTTGGTGTCAGCCTCAAAGATGTAGCTGTCGGGGTCATCGGCATTCCACTTACGAGCATTCTTGATGCATTTCTCAATGTCCTTGGCATAGGTGGTGGGGTTAGCATCGTAGTAAGCACGTGCAATTTCCATCTCCAGCTTAGAATCCTTCTTGAGTAACTTGCGAGCCTTCTCCAGGAGAACCTTCACGTCGCCACCGTTCTTGAGAGCAATCGCTGCCTGTCCTACATAGTTGTAGGGATTCATAGCATCGGCAGCAATACCTTTCTCAAAGTTGGCAGCAGCCTCGGCCACCTTACCCTGGTGCAGAGCAATCTGACCCAGGTAGTAGAAAGCCTCTGCCTTGTTGGTCTGAGGCGAGTTCAGGTTACGCTCGAGCAACTCCTTGGCATTGTCAAGCTTGTCAACCTTGTAGTACTCAATACCGTCCTTGTAACCCTGTGCGTTAGCGATCAGGGATGCACCCATCAACATGAGTGATGCAAAAAAGAATTTCCTTTTCATTGTAGTAACAATTTAATGTTGATATTTATAAGTTCGTTTTGTTTGATTATTCACATTGCAAGTTCCGTGCCAGAATTCCAAATCACTGTACTTCAACATACCGAACAGGTTCTGCAGCGGGCAAAATACCCGTTTGAAGAATGATTTTCTGGCCAATGACTCCAGTCAGGAAAGTGTAGAAGCCATGATCAAGCGTCCCGTTATAGGAAGCATCGATAGCCCAGATGGAACGCACGAGCGGATAGTCTCCACTGTAGATATGAGCCTGATAGGGTTTCACGCCCTGGATTTGTTCATCACCACGCAAGGGCATCACCTTGATGCGATCGGTGAAGTCAACAACGCTGACATCGTTCTTGGTCTGCAGTTCCTCATACTTTTGTTCAATGGGAATCTCGGCCGACTTCAGGTCACTGGTAATCCAACTCACGCCAATGAATCCAATTACATTTTTATACTCTTCTACCGCATTAAAGACTTCACGGCTTGAACCACGCGCATAGACATTGGGACCAAAGTTGCCTCCATTGAGGAATTTGTCCTTCATGTAATGTACAACACCTGTTCCCGAACCGTCAAACATGACCTTGATGGTATCGTTCTTCAATTTGGTCGGGTACACCTCGCCCCAACGTTTCACTTTACCCGTGAAGATATCACGCAGGTCGTCCATCGACAGTTCAGCGATGTCGTTCTGCTTGTTGACGATAATAGCAATAGCATCGACGGCAATCATCTTGGAACGATAGCCGCGGCCCAACTTCTTCAAGCTCTTCTTCTGGTCGGGAGTCAAGTCATGGGAAATGATGATCAAGTCAACCCTGTTTTGGAAAAGCGAATCGAGCGCGTCATGCTCATTGATATAATCGGGCATGATGCTGGCCTCGGGGTACTGGTACTCAAAGACAGCTATCTCTTGCTCCAGCACACTCTCAAAGGACTCGTCACACATGATGCGTGCAATACCACGCGTGCTAGAACTCTTGGGCTTGTTATAACCACATGACAGCAGTGTCATTGAGAACAACAGAACTGCTATAAGAGCACACAGATTATTTTTTCTCGTCATCATTTTTATTTGTCATTTGATTTAATCGGTCACTGTAGGTCGTATAAACCTCATCGTCGTCATTGTCATAGGTGCGCATACCGTAAGTATGCTCTCCCTTGACCTCGCGATAACCGCGATAGATACCATAGGCGGCAAAGACCGCGACAAAGAACCACCTGACTGCATTCCACAACGGAGTGAGATTCCAGTCAAAGTAATTAATGGCCAGCAAGAATGCCATTCCTAAGTAAACCAGAACCATGAAGATGCCAAACAACACCTTCACGACCTGAGTCATACTTGTCTGTTTATTCTTCATATATCGTTTATGTTTCAGTATCGATTCTGCCCTTAGACTGCGACAGCACAAAATAGTTTATAACTATCAAACGACAAAATTAACAATTAATCCTGATTCTTGGTGTTAAATTAATAAAAATTGTGGCCCATCATGGTTAAAAAAGTTTTGCCGTTGGATTTAAAATATGCACAATGAAGAGAGAACAACGTTAAAACGGCATATTTTCCTCAAATTCGTTGTTAGTTATAAAAATAAAGCGTATCTTTGCATCACCTTAAATCAAACTTTTATTCATACTATTTTTTCCTAGGGCACCTTCGTTGTGAAACGAAGTGCTTTTTTTCTCGCGCCGAAAACAGCGACTGAATGATTCTCATCATCCCAAGAGTCGTTAATCTTCTTTACCCATAGTAATGACCCATTTGTCCCACGGCTCATTAATATCTTTAGGGTTATCGCTGCCAACATCCTCCCCAGTATAGTAGCCGCGAACGGTGTACCGGTTCTTGACATGGTAGAAATCATAATATGACTCATCAAACACCTGTAAAAATAACTCCTCACTCTGTAGATCGGTGCCCTGCCATGTCATAAAGGTATAGGTCGTCTCAAATGCCGAACTCGAAGTCATGCGATAGACCGCCATGCGTTCAGGCTCATAATAGAAATCGCCGTTGAAAACCGTGAAGCCGTCGTTGGTGGCCCTGGCAAAACAGTTCTCTTCCCTATCCCAGACTATCAAAGTGCTGTACTCCCGATTGCAGCCCGGACCGATCAGAATATCGACATTACCGTCAAAATTGGCATCAAGGAAATGTACGACTTTGCGTGTGATCGCATCTTGCTCACTGATGGGAACGCTCTGCATCAACATCCCATCCGCATAGATGTATACCCGGTCAATACAGTACTCGCCTTCATGAAACTTCACCTCAAGCACATCATGTGTAGTGGGGCAATCGGCAACAGTGAACATGCCGTATTCATCAAGTTGAACGGCTGGAACAGCCAACGGATTACTAACTGACTCATCTTGCTGTGCCACAACGACAAGCGTCGATGCCAGCATCAGCGCAGCGACAACGTACCTTTTCATAAAATACAGTATTGCTATCTTATCCATAGTTCTAATCGTAAACAATCTTCAGGCGACAAACAAAAACATCCTTTTGATTTGCCCCTATTGGCATGCGGGAGAACAATCAATCACTTGCCAGAGTTGGCATTGGGGTCAACTCTGAAGGTGACAGTGCGGTTGTAGGCATAGTTGGCAAGTGTGTAAGCCACCATAGCCACCACCATGACGATGTTCTGACCGGCCTTCTGCATCGGGAAGAAGGGGATGATATCGTCGGGCAGATTCTTCCATCCGAGACCTTCGAGCAGAATCCAGCTGACGCAAAGTTGGAGAGCAAGACAGAGCAGGAAACCGCAGACGAAGAGGAGCAGCTCGCGCTTGAAATCATTCTTGGTCTTGAATACCCAGTTGCGGTTCCACAAGAAACTATTGATGACACCGAAGATGTAGCCCACCACATTAGAGATACCATAGGAGAGGCCCATCTTGGTATTGAGCAGATAGAAGACCACGAGCGTGATGAGCGTATTGAGCACGCCAATCACACCGTATTTAAGTAGTTGTATGCCCGTTTGACGGGCCTCGGCCTTATCTATCTTCATGATAACAGTTCTTTAGCACTGCAAAATTAGGCAATTTTAACGAATTTGCAAAAAAAACATGAAAAACATGCCTTTTTTGCACTTATCATTGATTAATCAGACAGGGGTTTGGTGATTAATCCCAGGTTGACCAAACCGCGTAGCGTGTCACATCCCTCCATCGATTGCCACACGATGACGCGGCAGGCATCCCCGGGATCAATGACATCGGCAACGGTCACGGTATCCTGGTAAAGCGAACCAAATCCCCCACCCGTCCAGTTGCCGAACTCGTCGGCCAATACCATATTGACCTTCTTGCGAGTGACAACAGTATCGGCTGCAATGAGGTCAACGATGAGTGAAAGGTTGCGGTATCGATAACTATTGTCATGGCGAACGGCCATGACAAGGCTATAGGTGAGTGTCGAGTCGTCATACTCGGGCACAAACGTCAACGGCAAGTCCCGATGCCAACCAATTGAGGGGATGTGCACAAGGCTGGCATGAGCCAAAACCGGCTTTTGTTGACAGCATGGCAAGATGAACATCACGGCGGCAATGAACAATGTCATTGCCACCGCATTTGCCGATCGACAACACTTGATGCGGTCAATCGCCCTTGACGTTATTCTGCTGTGTCTGGCCATTCCCACCATTCTTGGGTGCTTTGTCATCATTACCTTGACGTGGCCTGAATGTCTTGACAGCCCGCGGCTGCTTGTCCTGATGTTGCTTGTTGCCGTTGCGAGGCTGTTTCTCGCCATTGGGCTGACCAGCATCAGGCTGACGCTTTGCCTTGCCTTGACGCGGCTTGTTGTTGCCGCCGTTCTTGCCATTGGCATTAGGATTCGGGTTAGCATTGGCGTTAGCGCCATCGCCACCCTGTGCCTTATTCACATTATTGGCTGCGGCAGATTTGTCACCAGCGGATTTTTTCTTCTTTTTCTTCTTCTTTTTGTCAAAGCGGTTGATGGCATCTTGGTTCAGCAGGTCTCCAAAAGGTGACGCGCCCTTCTTGCCTTCTTCCTCGGGTTTGAGGCTCTCGGGCTTGATGCCATTCTTGTTCAACGCAATGATTTCAAAGGCCTGTGCTGCCGTGAGGACAACCGTATTGACGGGCACATTGCGCTCGGTTGAATAGGTAATCTCACGCTTCAGGGCATCGGCCTTGAAGTAGTAATAGGTAGCGTCCTTGGTCTCAAGGTGCACATCCTTGGCAGGGAGTTGCCTGATTGCTTCAACATAGGTATTCACCTCAAAGTTGATACAGCACTTGAGCTTGGCACACTGACCTGCCAGATTCTGAGGATTGAGCGATATGTCCTGGAAACGGGCTGCACTGGTAGCCACCGAGATGAAGCCCGACATCCATGTGGCACAGCACAAGGGTCTGCCGCAAGGGCCGATACCACCGATGCGACCAGCCTCTTGACGGGCACCAATCTGCTTCATCTCAACACGAATCCTGAACACCTCGGCAAGCACCTTGATGAGTTGGCGGAAGTCCACACGTTCATCGGCGATATAATAGAAAATCGCCTTGTTGCCGTCGCCCTGGTACTCGACATCACCGATCTTCATCTTCAAGCCCAGGTCCACTGCAATCTTACGGGAACGAATCATCGTGTCCTCTTCACGTGCCTTGGCCTGCTCATAGCGCTCCATGTCCGACGGTTTCGCCTTGCGGAAGACACGCAGTATCTCGGCATCCTTACGCAGTTTGACACGCTCCATCTGATTCTTGACCAGACGGCCGATAAGCCCCACGCGGCCTATGTCGTGCCCAGGATTGGCTTCAACAGCCACCCAGTCACCTTGTTTGAGAGGTATGTGGGTGCTGTTGCGATAAAAGCCGCGGCGGGTGTTCTTGAAGAGGACCTCGACAATCTCATAGTCATTGTCGGGAACATCAGCGAGCCAGTTGGTGCTGGTAAGGTTGCATCGGCCAATGTCGTTAGGACAGGAACATGCCCTTGTGTCGCACTTGACACAAGTATCGGCAACGCCCTCGGGCGTCGTCACTTGAATGTTTTCCTTATTCTCGTCCATTGTGTTACGCTCACATTATTTAGCGTAGCTCACGGCACGCGTCTCACGAATGACGGTAATGCGCACCTGTCCCGGATAAGTCATCTCGTCCTGAATCTTCTGAGCGATTTCGTTGGAAAGCTTCTCGGTCTCTTCATCGCTGATCTTGTCGGCACCGACAATCACACGCAACTCACGGCCTGCCTGAATAGCATAGGTCTTAACCACACCGGGATAGGACAATGCCAGATGCTCCAAGTCATTGAGGCGCTTGATATAGGCCTCGACAATCTCGCGACGTGCACCAGGACGTGCACCACTGATGGCATCACACACTTGAACGATAGGAGCATAAAGGCTCGTTGCCTCCTCCTCGTCATGGTGTGCACCGATGGCGTTGCAGATATCAGCTTTCTCCTTATACTTCTCGGCCAGCTTCATACCCAACTGTGCATGCGGCAGTTCGGGCTCATCATCGGGCACCTTGCCGATGTCATGCAACAGACCTGCACGGCGTGCCTTCTTGGGATTCAGGCCCAGCTCACTCGCCATGATGGCACACAGGTTGGCCGTCTCACGGGAGTGCTGCAGCAGGTTCTGACCATAGCTGGAACGATATTTCATCTTACCGATCAGGCGGATAAGTTCGGGATGCAATCCGTGGATACCCATATCAATGGCTGTGCGCTTACCGGTCTCGATGACTTCCTCCTCGACCTGACGGCGAACCTTAGCCACGACTTCCTCGATGCGGGCGGGATGGATGCGACCATCGCTCACCAGCTGGTGCAATGCCAGACGTGCAATTTCACGACGCACGGGGTCAAAGCCAGAGAGCACGATAGCCTCGGGCGTGTCATCAACAACGATTTCAACACCGGTTGCTGCCTCTAGGGCGCGGATGTTGCGTCCCTCACGGCCGATAATGCGACCCTTAATCTCGTCATTATCAATATGGAAAACCGTCACTGCGTTCTCAACGGCAGTTTCGGTAGCTACACGCTGGATGGTCTCGATGATGATACGCTTGGCCTCCTTGTTAGCGGTCATTTTGGCATCATCCATAATATCGTTGATATAGCTGGCAGCGTTGGTCTTTGCCTCATCCTTGAGTGACTCGATCAGTTTCTCCTTAGCTTCCTCGGCCGACAAGCCGCTCACGTGTTCCAAAGTCTCACGTACGCTCTTCTCCATCTTGTCAACCTCGGTCTTGCGCTGTTCGAGCAAAGCCATCTGATTCTCCACATTCACCTTGAGGTTGTCCACCTCGTTGCGGCGGCGCTGCACTTCACCCTGTTGCTGGTTGAGCTGCATTTCACGCTGCTTGAGCTTAGCCTCGCTGGTCTGCACCTTGGTCAACCGTGCATTGGCCTCCTTCTCGGCTTCACTCTTGATGTTCATTCCGGCTTCTTTTCCCTTCATCACCTCATTGTTCTTGAGAACTTCGGCTTCAAGACGGGCTTTCTCGATAATTTCATTGGCTTGGGATTTTGCATTCTTGCGAGAGATATACAACGCAATCCCCCAGCCAATTGCCATCGCCAGGATGGCTACGATAACAGTTACTATTGTAGTATTCATTTATAAATTATAAAATATTTAAACAATAAGCGCCACTCTCGGCATTGCCTATCCTGCTGACATTCAACAGAAAACAGCAATAAACCTAAAGTGGTGCAGGAACCTAATTCACTCTATATTACTTACGTTATGCCCCTCATCTACAAGCAGATAACACCATCACACGTGACAGCCCGAGGGGCTGGCAACAATGATGAACATTATGCCGCTGGGACACAATTTCAGTCCTCGGTGCCCAAGAGGGCATCAAGTTTGTTGTCTAAATCAGTCAGGAATTCATTGACCTCACGGTTTTCACCGTAAGCCTCTAAATAGAGTCTAGCGAATTGGAAAGCCACCCTGCCAAGCACATCAGCCGATTCGCCGCCAAAGCGGGTCATCCACTTCTTCCACAATGTGTTGACAAGCTCCTCTGCCTTACGATAATTCTCCTCATCCTCTGGAGAGATGCTCAGAGCGATGGGATTTGAGGCATCAGCAAGCTGTATCCATATTTTAACTTTATTATTGTCGGCCATAAAATCAGTTTGTGTCAAGCGTTCAACTGTTTGATGCACCGGTCAATGTCCCGCACCATCTTGGCAACCTGCTTCTTGTATTTAGCGACCGTTTCAGGATCGCGAGGGACTGTGTGGGCCACACGCAGGAACTCATTGTCTATCTTGAGCTGTGCTACTTCCTTTTCCAGCTTTTCAATCTCAATGGCCTGGCATTCTAGGGTCCTATTCATTTCCCTGTTTTCAGACTGAAGGGCGAGATACCTCTTGCGCAAGGTTTCCACCTTGCGTGTCAGGCTTTTCAATTTCTCTTTCAGTTCTGTCGAAGGCATAATTACCAATTTTTTGCAAAAGTACAATTTTTTTTCAATATCACGTTCCAAGTGACAAAATAATTTCCATTTTTTAGCAACAATTTTGTAATTCCACCTAAATCAGTGCAAAAAATCAAGCAAAAAAACAGTCCCAAAGCCCTCGTTCAAGAAAAAACTACGATTTTTGCAAAAAAAATTTGCCAGTTTAAAAATTAGCATTACCTTTGCAACCGCAATTCGGGGCATTAGCTCATCTGGTAGAGCGCAACACTGGCAGTGTTGAGGTAAGCGGTTCGAGTCCGCTATGCTCCACGGAACAGGGACAAGCGACTGATTTTCAGCCGCTTGTTTTTTTTGCTTCTAGTTGATGCTTCCCTAAAATGCACCCATCTTTTCTGATTCTGGCGCTGGTGTTGATATGATATTCCAGATAACATTGTCGAATTGCTGCTGCATGACGCGCTGAAGTATATTGACAAGCGCAAGACCACCATCGTCCCTAACAGCTTTGGAAAATGGTGGCTGGGAAATCTCGTGACTAGACTCGGCGGCAACTGGGAGGACTACCCGTGCCGTGGTGACATCACCAGTTATTCACTCGAGAACGATACCACGTTGATGATCTGGCAGAATACCGCATGGGGCGAGCAGGAAGGTGTGAGAAGAATCATCGAGGAGAAACTGCCAAGCATCAAGGTGTACTTCCAGGAGGAGGAACCGGGGTGCAGCCTATACGCGACCAACAGCTTTGAGCACTTCCCCGAGCGATATCTGTTGGACAGTTATGAAGAACCGCTATACTTTGAAACCATCGAGGAAGCGGCCAAGTGCGTGTCAGACATCGTCGGTCATCCCGTAGAGCCCAACGTCGAAGCCATAGACCAGGCTCTTGACGACTATCTGACCGAACACGAGGAGGACGACACCTGGTATAGCTTTCACGAGTTCATTGAGGATGTTGAGTGATACCACTATAATGAAAAAGCGGCAATTGCCGCTTTTTTCTTTACTTAATCATGGATTACGAGCATTCTCTGAGGATTTGCTCGATTTCGTCGGGAGTCAGGCGCTTGCAGCAGCCAGGAGTGATGACGGTAGAAGCTGCGATAGCCTTGATGGTGTCGTCGGCAAGCGTGATACCCATGTCGGCAAGGGTGGTGGGCAAGCCCACTTCATTGATGAGATCCTCGAGGGCATCAATTGCTTGCTGAGCATGCTGCACAAGCCAGACTTCTTGTGCCCAGCGGTCAAACTTTTTCTCGGCACTGTGATAGATGTGACGATAAAATGTGGGATGCAGCACTGCAAGGCCCTGGCCGTGGTTACAATCGGTGTAGGCACCCAGTTGGTGCTCTATCATGTGGCACTGGAAGTCGGTCACCTTGCCGAGTTTGAGGATGCCGTTTTCGCCCATTGCCGAAGCCCACATCAGTTCGCTGCGGGCAAGCTCATCGTCGGAATCCTGGGCGATGCGCCGCAGGTTGCGGATGGTGTTACGCTGGACGGCCTCGTTGATCTCATCGCTAAGGGTCACCTCATCGGGGCGACCAAAATAGGTTTCCATGCAATGGCTCAGTGTATCAAACGCTCCGCTGATGACCTGCTTCATCGGCACAGTCTTGGTCAGGTCTGGATCAAGGATGGCGAAATCGGCAAATACTCCCCACATGGCACCTTTCACTTTATTCTCTTCGTCGGTGATCACGGCTCCATTGTTTTGCTCCGAGCCAGTACCACTGGCTGTCACGACCACACCAAGAGGGATTGGGGTGTCTCCCGTTGCTACAATCTTGCAGCAGTCCGAGACTGATCCGCCACCGACGGCAAGGATGAGGTCTGCCTTAATCTCACGTGCCAATTGTTGCCCCTCCTGCACCTTTTTCAACGTTGGGTTGGGCATGATGCCGCCGAAGTCCGTCACCGTTTTGCCCGCCCCGTGCAAGATGGTCACGAGTCGGTCATAGAGTCCTGTACGCCTGATAGAGCCGCCACCGTAGGCCAGCATGACACGATTGCCATAGCGGGTCAATTCCTGCTGCAACGTCTCCTCAAAGCATCCCTGCCCGAAATGGACTCGGACGGGAAAATGATAATCAAATCTGTTCATAATCTATATTTTTATCAATATCCACTGTCAATACTTCTTTGGCTATCGGCATTATAGCGATGGCCAGCGAGGGTGATCTGTGAAAGCTGCTCGTTGATGCTGCGCATTTCCTCATCGGTATAGATAATGTCGGCGGCTCCGAAGTTCTCGGTCAGATGCTCCCACGACGTGCTGCCAGGAATGGCGACGATCCAGGGTTTCTGTGCCATGACCCATGAGAGGGCGACCTGTGCAGGTGTGCACCCCTTGCGCTGTGCGATCTCTGTCACATAATCCACCAGCACCATGTTCTTGTCGATGTTCTCTTGCTCGAAGCGTGGCACTTTGGAGCGGAAGTCATTGGCGGCAAAGGTCTGTCCGCGCTTCACTGCTCCCGTCAGGAATCCCTTGCCCAGCGGCGAGAACGGTACGAGGCCAATGCCCAGTTCCTCAAGCGTGGGGATTATCTCGCGCTCAGGCAACTGCCAGAACATCGAGTATTCACTCTGAACCGCTGTCAACGGGCAAACCTTATGCGCCCTGCGGATGGTATCCGCACCGGCCTCCGACATACCGCAGTGGAGTACCTTGCCCTCCTTGATCAACTGTGCGATGGTTTCAGCCACTCCCTCGGGTGCCGTGCCTTTATCGACACGATGCTGATAATAGAGGTCGATGTGGTCGGTGCGCAATCGCCTCAGCGAGCCCTCGACCGAGGCTCGGATGGTTGCGGCGCTACTGTCGAGTGTCTGTTTGAAGTCTCGCAAGGTAATGCCAAACTTGGTTGCGATTTTCACCTCGTTGCGTATGGGCTGCAGGGCTTCACCCACCAGTTCCTCGTTGGTGAAAGGCCCATAACATTCTGCCGTGTCAAAGAAGGTCACTCCCAACTGGTCGTGGGCCTTACGGATCAACGCTATCATCTCCTTCTTGTCACGCGCATCACCATAGCCGTGACTCATGCCCATGCAGCCCAAGCCTAATGCCGAGACTTGCAGGTCTCTGCCTAATATTCTCTGTTTCATATTATTATGTGGTATTTTGTTATTCTTTTGGCAATTTGTCGTATTCTTCTTTGCTCAATATCCCAAACCACTCCACACCGGGCTTATCGGGGTTGGTGTTCGCCGCCAAGTGTGCAAAACGGCTATTGGGCGCAGCACCATGCCAGTGCTTTACCCCAGGGGGACACATGGCCACATCGCCTGGATGAAGCACCTCAACCGGCTGGCCTTCTATCTGATGGTAGCCGACGCCGTCTGTCACGATGAGCACCTGACCGCCGGCATGGGTATGCCATGCGTTGATGACACCAGGCTCAAAGACAACGTAATGCAATCCGGGACATCCCGCCACATTGTCCGACGCCAAAGTGTTTGCCAGACGAATTGGCCCATTGAACGTCGGCAGTATCATCGTCGTGTCGGGAGCGGCAAAAATCAGGTTGTCTATACTTGCCTGATGAGCATACTCCACCATTTCTAATCCATTGTAATACTCGTCCGAGAGCGAATTGTCACCGTCATTGTAAGTCTCGGTGGGTTTCCAAGCCGAATCATAAATCACCACCTGCGAAAACCAGTTGTCCTTCGTAGCCCCGTGCCAATGACGCACACCGGCAGGAATCTGTAGCACATCACCGCGACGCAGAATCTGGGCTGGCTTGCCCTCCTCCTGATAGAGTCCCACGCCATCGGTCACCAGCACTACCATGCCGCCATGACGATGCCAACTGCTGTGTGCACCAGGACCGAACGTTACGACGTTGGTCTGTGGGAAATTGAACACAGAATCGACGTTAATCAACG
The DNA here is from genome assembly GCA_900318205.1 of uncultured Prevotellaceae bacterium. Lineage (GTDB taxonomy): Bacteria > Bacteroidota > Bacteroidia > Bacteroidales > Muribaculaceae > Sodaliphilus. The sequence continues at coordinate 86,482 of ONJS01000003.1, forward strand.
GTTTCAGATAAGCCTCGCCCGTAAAAGCGGGATTGTCTATCCGTTCACCGATGGGAAACGAAATCTGTTCCTTAGTCACGACAGAATCTTTGACGACAGTCTGCTTGTTACCGCACGATGCCATCACAAGCAGGGAAAGTATGACTATTAATGCTTTATTCATGGCCAGGCCTAATTACTTAAGATTATGTTTCTCGAGCCACTTGGCAATGAGGTCGGCAATCACGGCGTTGTTCTTCTCCTGGAACATGAAGTGGCTGTTGCCGTGGATGTTCTCGTCGGGCAGATAGATAACCGTGGCATCACCGCCAGCGGCATTGTATTGCTTGGCAAAGTCACGGCACTGCTGCAGCACCATGCGCCAGAAACCCGTTGATTGGATGTCCTCAGGGCCGTTCTCGATATAATCTCCGAAAAGGAATAGCATGGGGACCTTGGCGGTCACAAACTTCTTGTAGGTATCACTGCCCACCTCAGGAGCAAAACCTGGCTCCACGGCGATGATTGCGGCCATATTATCGGCATCGGTAGCCCAACCCACGCGACCGCCTTGCGAGTGGGTCAGGTAGATGCTCTTCTTGCCCGTCATCGTCTGCACGTCTTTCAGCACCGCACTCAGGGCTTGGCCAAAGAGTGCTTCGTCATAGTTGCCCGTGTTGGGCGTCATCTGGCAGAAGAACTGGCGCTGCGCCTCATCGCCCTCTGGGAACTGCGATCCCTCGTAGCGCTCGGGTGCCACGCGACCGATGCGGAAGTGGGTGTACCAGGCCTGTTCGCCGACCTTAAAGCGGGTGCCGTCCACATCGCCCGGGTCATTGACAATCTCCTCGGTAGCTCCTGCTGCGCCACGCCTCGGCTGATCAACCAGGAATACTGAATAGCCTTTCTTCAAGAATATATCCGACCAGCCCTCACGACCGTCGGGAGTAGATTGCCAGCCAGTGCGCGTCTGGCCGTAGCCATGCAGGAAAACGATGGGGATGCCACTGCCACCAGCAGGAATCTGATAGAAGGTGTTGGCATGATCCACGTGGGTCGTCGTGCCCTTGCGCTCGGCATCCATCCAGTTTTGCGTCGGATCATATTGACCCGGGATGGGATCTGTCACCCGTCCGCCTGACGAGAACACACCCTGCTTCTCAATAGTCAATTTGGTGGACTGCTGTCCAGTCTGGACTGAACATGCAGCGATGGTGATGGCCATTACTGCCATGGCACCGAAAAGATGAAGTTTTGTCATAACAATCAAGTTTATCATTGTGTTAGTGTTGATGGAATTGATGAGGCAAAATTACACATCAATCCCCGAACTTCAAGAAAACAAAGTTCGGGGATTATTTCACTTTTTACCGATTCTAAATGGTCTTGCGGTTCAAAAGCCTGCTATCTCACCGAGCCACTTGTCAATCTCGCCATGTTTCTTGTCCATGTCCTTGCCGCCCATCTCCTTGGTCACGATGCAGACGCCGTCCAGATGGTTGCTCTGAGGTGTAGCACTCACGATGTCGTCCAGTGTTGAGGACGGGCCGCTGTAGGCCGTGCAGAATGGGATGACCGTCTTGCCCTTCAGGTCGTACTGCTCCAGGAACGTAAACACGGGCATTGGAGCCGTGTACCACCACACGGGGACGCAGACGAATACCACATCATATTGCGCCATATTCTCGACTTTGCCCTTGATAGCTGGACGCTCGCCAGCCTCCTTCTCGGCCTTGGCATCTTCGGTGCAGGCGTTATACTCGACGGGATATGGTTTCTCGCGGATGATTTCAAACTCGTCGGCTCCCGTCTTCTGGGCAATGTACTGTGCCGCCTCACGTGTGTTCCCACTCCACGAGAAGTAGGCAACCAGTGTCTTCTTTCCTTTCAGACTCATAACTTCCTTGTTTTCTGTTTCACTTTCGTTTGTTTCGTTACTCACTTGTCTTGCTTTCGCCGTGCAGGCACTCAGCCCCATCACGGTCAGCAGCACCGCTGCCAGCATCATGAAAAATCTTGTCTTCATATTTGATTTGGTTTTAGTTGATTATTAATGCAGCGTGTTGTGTTTTGGGCTATTCTGTTAAAAAGAATTTTTATCACTGGGCCAGGATCTTTTTACCGTTGACGATGTTGATACCGGGCTGAATGGTAGCCAGGCGGCGACCGTCAATCGAATAGATACGGCAATCGTCCGGTCTGGAGTCGGCCATGACCTGGTTAATCCCTGAAGAGCCAGATTGCGCTTGCCAAAAGGCCACCGCATCGTCAATCCAGCCCTCGGCTACTGTGCCGGTACCCAGACCGAAGCCGTGAGGCAGGCCGCTATAGGCGTGGAATTCGGTGGGAATGCCCAGAGCGGCAAGGCTTTCAAGGCGACTTTGCATAGTCCGCCACGATGCAATGCCATCGCTGGTACCGCAGCAGGCATAGGTGGGCGCATCATCCTGGCTCACGGCGGTATATCCTGTGTATTGCATGATAACGGCCGAGGCTTGAGGGACATCGGTGCGTCCCGTCAACTGGTGAAGGTAGCCGCTATTGCCCAGCGTCGCTGCCATGCGGGCACCAGCCGAGCCGCCCCACAGCGAGTAGCCGTCAGGATTCACCCCGAGTTCATCGGCATGGTCACGGATGAATGTGATGGCCCGTGCCAAGTCCTCATAGGCATCGCCAGGACGATAGATCAGCGCAAAGGCATTATACCCTTTCTTGGACAGTTCCAGTGCATGAGGGTAACTGTCATGCATGGCTCCCACATAGGAGAAGCCGCCGCCAGCGTTGCAGATGGCAAAGGGAGCGCCATTCTCACCCTTGAAAAAGAACAGACCGGTATTGCGCAACTCGGGATTGGCCTGCTTCTCGGCCTCGGTATAGATGTCGAGAAAGCAGCCATCGGCATGAGAGCGCAGGTAGTTGCACACCTCCACGGTCTTGTCGGGGTCGATGTAGTTATACCACACCAGGTCAAGGTCCTCGAGGGTGGTGCCACTCCAGTAGCCCGTGTTCACGGGAAAGATGAGACGGCCATAGTCCTTAAAGGCAGGGTCGTTGATAACATCTTCGATCAGGGTCTCACGAGTGTAACAAGCCTGCTGCTCGTTTGCCGGGAAGAAAAACGGCAGGGCATTGTAACAGAACTCCCACACGGCATTGAAGTCGTGCTGGCCGCCCTCCTTCATGTGATAGGAAAAATTGCTGGCATTGAATGTGTCGCTCAAGGCAGCCATGGCGAGTGCCTGGTTGTGGGTCTGGGGGCGGCGCACATCATTGTTCCCGACGGCGTACCAGACGTAGAAGTTGTTGCCATAGGGTGAGGCATTCACCAGGTCGGCCAGGAACTGAGCCGTTTCCTCGGGATAGTATTGACCGCCATACATGCCCTGGCTCCAGTTATCACCACTCATGGGCAGGTACATGCGGCTATAGGGGAATGCCTGCTCAAAGACATACCATGTGGTGATGGCGCCCAGCGAGAAGCCACCGATGGCACGATGCTCGCGCGAGGCGAGGATGCCCTCGGGGGTGAAATCAGTACAATAGGTGCTGTAACGGCTCTCGACGGCAGGAATCAGGTCATTGACATATTCCTGAGAGAACACAGCAGCCTCACGAGTGCTCTCGCCCCAATCCTTGGCCTGGTTATCCTTGTCCCACGTCGGTGACACGGCGATGAAAGGCCGACACTGGCCGCTCTCGATCAAGTGGTCGAACAGATGCACCATCGGGGTTTTGCTGTTGCCATTTCGCTCCAGGAAATATTCTTGGGCAACGCCTGTCCAGCCATGCAGCAGATAGATGATGTCATACTGCTTGGACGGGTCGTAGCCATAGGGCACATATACATAGGCGGGCTTGTGGGTCACAGGCTGGCTGCTTGAAGTGTAGTCCTTGGAGTCATACTCTACAAGTTCTATCGTTCCTTGATGCTCTGCTGCCTGGAAAAAGTCTGACGGGACAGGCATGGTGTATTGTATCTCAAAATCTGAAGGAGTGCCGCCAGTCTCGGCCAGGGCCTCAACGCCGTCGGTCGAACAGGCAGTAACCGCCATCAGCATCGTCATGTTAATAAACGCTCTCTTCATTTCACCTTAAGTTTTATCGGTTTTGGTTATTGGCCTTCTTGATATCGACCAGCGACACGTTCTCGTTACGGTAGCGGGCCATCGGGTTGCGTTCACGCTCCAGTGTCAGTGCTTTCGGCGGACAGGCATGGACGCAGGCAAGGCAATACTCGCAAGGGCCCGAGAACTCGGCACGGCTATCCGTCATGCTGAAGTTGCCGTGAGGGCAGACGGCTGCACAGGTGCCACAGGCAATGCAGGCTTCGACATTCAGCCTCAACAGGCGCTCGGCCTCCATCGGGAAGTGGTTCTCCTGCAACCGCTTGAGCCATCCGCGCATCTGGTCATCAATCTCGACATGACTGATGTATTGCCGCTGGCTCTCCACGTCGGCGACCAGTTGAGCGAGGGCCTCGGGAATGTGTTTGTCAATGCGCGTCTGCTCATTCATGTCAAACACCGGCAGGTAATTGTCAACCATGAGCAGCGTGTTGATATAGTGGACGGTGAGTCCTTGCTCCAGGCAGTACTCATTCCACCAGTCGGCAACGTTGGCGGCATAGTTGCCATAGGTGATAATCGAAAAGATGTACCTTGCCTTGAGCCGCGCCTTGTTCACAAATTCCCGAACCATGAGCGGCGCCGCGGCCGCAAAGTCTGGAAAGACAATGCCGATCTCGTCGGCCTCATAGTCCAGTGCACCGTCTTTCAACGCTTGTGGAATACTGATTGGCTCTGCCGAGAAGGCCCTTGCCGCATACAAGCTGTTGCCTGTCGCGGTGAAGTAAAACACAATCCGTTTCTTGTTCTTTTCCATACTGTGGCTTGTCGTGGCAGCCAGTGAGGTCAAACCTGTCGTTGACAGCGCGGCCGTAGCCATCATGCATCCCATCGCTTTGAGCGCATCCCGTCGGCTGATTGTTCTGTTCTCGTTCATTTGATCACCTGTTTCTTGCCGTTGATATTTTGGTTAGTAAAGATAGCGGTAAGCCCTTATAACTGTTTGATATAAAGCACTTGTTCACGCTGCAAAATAACAACCAAAACCCGAAACCGTCGTTAAACAGATTTCGGGTATTTATTTCAATAATTCCGTTTCTCTTGTGTGGCTGCGGTTTTATTCGCGGAAGGTGGTGGGCGTTGTGCCCAGATACTTCTGGACGTAGCGGCTCAAATAGGACGGCGAGGAGAAACCGAACATGTCAGCAATCTCGTTAAGTGTCAGCGTCTTGTCGCGCAACAGGCGGCTGATGTCAAGCGATGTGTAACGGATAATCCAATAGTTGGCGGGAAAGCCGCTCACCTTCTTGGACACTTCGGACAGGTACTTGGACGTGACACACAACTTGTCGGCATAGTAAGCGACCTCGCGGTTCTGACGGTAATCGCCACGCTCCAGCATTTCCAGAAAACCCTCCATCAATTGGGCATACTGGGCCGAAACCGTCTCTCCGCCATGCAACTCCACATGAAAGTCAAACAAGTCGATAATCATGCACTGGATGGCATTGATCATCGCGTCACGGTGAAAGTTGTGGGTAGTCAGTGCCAACCGTCGCTTGATGTAGTCAAAATCCAGGGCACACACACGCTGCTGCTCAGGCGTGAGGCGCATGATGGGGTTGTTGAACAGTGCCAACTGGCCTTTGGTGCCATAATTGCTATTCGGAGTCGAGATAGCGATAAACTCGGGTGTCACATAGACCACGTCAACGACAAAGTCGTCGCTCTGACAGACATTGGTCATCAAGTCGCTGCGACGCACAACCAGGCAGTCACCAGCCCCCATGCTGTAAGACCCATTATTGAAGTCAAACGAGCATGCCCCCTGATGGCAATAGGCGTGGCACAGATAGCCGACATGATTGCCGACACCAGTCAACCGATCCTCAACGATAATGTGTTCCTTTCCATTCATCGGGCGCAAATATACTCATTTTCAACAAAAAAACAAAATCGACATCCCGGGAACCAAAAAAAGAAGGTGAGACCGGCACCTCTTCGGTGTCAGCCTCGTTAGCTTCTTTTCCAGACTCGCTATCGGTTTGATTATGCCGTCTTGAGGGCACGGTTTCCTCGACAGGTGATAACGCCTGGTGATGGTGGTGCTGGACGACTCTTCGCCGCCCAGTCCATACCATCGGGTTATATGTTGTCTTTGCCCCTATATGCCGCCAGCGTGTTCATTGTTGCAAGCGGTCCAATCAGGGTCGCCATAATACAAACAAAATCATCCGACTGGTTCCCATCGATGACGTGCGCATCAGATTCGTATGACTTTGAGTAAGAAGAAACACGGGGTTGCCTCGGTACGCAAGGTTGCTTTTTTGGGGGGTACATTGATTCCCCCCTTTTACGGGATAACAGGGTTTTTATCGATATGTAAAGAATCGACAGCCCAATCTAAGCAACTGACAATCCGAACATTAACGACTCTATCAGTGTCGGACCATATTGCTCCAGAAAGCGCTATGCTCCACGGAACAGGGACAAGCGACTGATTTTCAGCCGCTTGTTTTTTATTTCTACTCAGTGCTTCCCCCCAATGTACCCCCACCCTTTGACTTTTAGGTGCTTGCTTCGATATGATATTCTGGATATCATTGTCGAACATATAGATGGGGAAAGCATCTATCCAACAATCATGCAGCATCTCAACCACCACACCAAGTTCGGTTTCAGATGCGATACCATCTTTTAAAAGAATTATTTGGTAGTAAAGAGGAATAACTGTAATTTTGCGATGTGATACTTCAGTAGCCATCCCAAACCGTTGAATGATACCAATCATCCACGAATAGATTAAAATGAATCAAATACGAACCCAATGACTCAAATACTAACCTATAAATCAAATACTATCCAATTAATCAAATACTAACCAATTAATTATGAAGAGATGAAAAAGGTTTTAATGTTATTCGTGGCAATGGCGGCAATGCTGCCAGCCAGCATGTCGGCCTACGACTTTAAGGAAGGCGGCTTATTCTATAATGTGAACGGCAATGAAGCTGCGGTGACCTTTGAGGTCGAAAATGTGGGCGGCTACAGTGGCGACGTTGTAATTCCCGAGACCGTAGTCCACAATGGTGTGGAGTATCCCGTTACGGCCATTGGTTATAAAGCTTTCTGCCGTTGCTATAATTTGACCAGCATCGAGATTCCCAATTCGATTGACAGCATTAGCTCTCACGCTTTCAATGGTTGCGAGAGATTGCAGCGTGTCGTTATTCCCAATTCTGTCGTCACCTTGTACCCATGCGCTTTCAACTCGTGTACTAGCCTGAAATCGGTAGTGATAGGTAATTCTGTTCGCGTTATTGAAGAGTATTGTTTCCAGTTTTGCTATCAGTTGACTGACGTGGTGATCGGTTCATCAGTGACATATCTGGCACACAAGGCTTTCAGTGATTGCTCAGCGTTGAGGAAAGTAACATGTCTGGCATCCGAGCCTCCGGCGATGGATGCCTATTACAGTTTCAGTGACCAAGCCTATACCTATGGTACCTTGTGTGTCCCTCAAGCTTCCATGCAGGCATACAAGAATGACGTGAACTGGGGCCGTTTCAGCCATTATCAGAACCTAGTGCTCGCCGAGCAGCTCTCGCTTGACAAGACGTCGCTCATACTGCATGGCAACGAAAGCCAGCAATTGACAGCCACCGTTCTGCCAGCCGAAGCCAGCCAGGAATTGATGTGGACGTCCAGCGATGAGAGCGTGGCCACGGTAAGTCAGAGTGGCTTGGTCAGCGCCGTGGCACCCGGTCAGGCCGTTATTACCGCAACAACGACCGACGGCACAGACTTGAGCGCTTCTTGCAATGTAACAGTTTTGCATGTGCAAGCTGAGTCCATACAGTTGAATGTGACGACCGCGGGTTTAAATGAGGGCTCGACCCTGCAACTGACAGCGACTGTTCTGCCCGAGAATTGTGATATTAAAACCGTGATTTGGGCATCGAATAATCCGAGTGTCGCCACCGTTGACAGTAACGGCTTGGTTACAACACACAGCGTGGGCACCGCCACCATCACAGCCATAACCACCGATGGCAGTAATCTGAGCACTACTTGTACGGTGACTCTCCTGCCCGTGGGTGTCAAGGGTGATGTGGACGACGACGGCCGTGTGAACATCGATGACGTGACGGCCCTGATCGAATATCTGCTGAAACGTAACCGGTCGAATTAATTCTCCTGCAAATCTATGACAAATCCCTCATGCCCGGTCAAGGTGTGAGGGATTTTCTTGTTGCCGGGTTGATGAAGACCCGGTTTTACAATGGGTTATGGACGACGATGTGTTAAAATTGAACATGAACATCGTGAACAGGCTTAACACGTGAACAAACCCATGATCAGCAAAAATGCTCGGCAACCAAGGTGCGTTGCTGACTCTCGTGCTCGAGAATAATGGTAGTGAAGATAACGTGGCATTTGACAATATCGTAGTTGCCGAGCCCGACATGACTACCCTCAAAGTGGGTGCCTTTAACGACAACGTCAGCCAGAGTGGTATTAAGGAGATGAACGCTGCTGTGCGTATCAATCAGTGTCGGACCATATTGCTCCAGAAAGCGCTATGCTCCACGAAGCAGGGACAAGCGACTGATTTTCAGCCGCTTGATTTTTTATTCTACTCAGTGATTGCGCCTATATGTAGCCCCTTTTGTTTGAGGGAGGCGTCGCAAAGTGTAGGAGAGATATGCTACACCATCATCACACGTGTATCTTGCAGCTTGTAACACGTGCGCCCTGGGTCCATCTTCCGCACTATCAGGCATCCTTTTGATGAGCCGTCTAGGGCGAATTACCTAAAAATGACCTTTTTATTTCATATTCTACTGATAATCATTATTTTACATTTTAATAAATGTCTATTGAATGCTATCGGTATTTCAATATTCCGTTGTAATTTTGCAAGCGAGAGTTAGCGCGTTTTTATCAACCTAAAAAAGTGACTGATATGATACACGGTAAATTGATTCCAGATCCATCCTTGACCAGATGGTTTTAGCCTTGGTCCTTATGCCTATCTGCAATGGCATTGATGTTATCCTTGTCTGAAAATCGCTTCTGACGTTAATTTTTGCAAAATATAGGGAGATTGGCGAGGGTTTTGCACATTATTATGTAATTTTGGAGTTATAATAACACATCAAACACCGAATGACTATGAAACAGACAATCATTCACATCCTATCTATAGTATTACTCATTATGGCATTTCCATTTGATTCATCGGGAAAGGACAAGGTCGTTGACTTCAACTTCCCGCAGGACGTGTCCAAGGAGGCAATCGCCGACCTGGATAAGGCGCTCAAGACGGGCGACGGCCAGTTGACCGTCGATGCGTTGGTGCGCTACAGTCTTGCCCAGAGCGGCATTTCGCAAGACAACATGGCGGACATCATCACGCGTGTCGAGTCGGTCATTGATAAAGAGAAGCAACCCCACATCAAAGCGTTACTCTACCACCTGGAGGCGATGATCTATCAGGGCTACTGCGACCGCTATGCCTGCTGGAGCGACCGTGAGAATCCCGTGGAGGAAACGCCTGCCGACATCAGCGAATGGGACCGCAAGCAGTTTGACAAGAAAATCACTGAATTGATCGAGAAGAGCCTCGCCAAGCCCGAGGCGCTCAAGGCCATAGCTGTGACGTCGCTGCCTGGCATCATCAAGTGCAACGAGTTGGGTGCCACCTACATCCCCACTTTGCATGAGTTCCTGCTGATGAAAGGCATGGAGATGTTTCAAGGTATAATGGATACATATATACTCGACGATACCAATGCCGATTGGATGAATCTACTGAACCGCATCGTGAACGACTGGCTCAAGACCACCGAAGGCAACGTGCCGGCACACATCTATGCGACAAATGAACTCAGTGACAATATCCCGATTGAGACCTACCAGCAGTATCAGGACAATGAGCATTGCGCGCTGCTGCTCAACAGCATAGCATGGGAGAACGACAAACTCCACTACAAGACATTGCAGGAGTATGTAGAGCGCTTCCCCACCTCCATCTACACCGCCCAGGTGAAAAATGCCATCTCCAACCTCGAGAGCAAGCACGTGAATCTCCGTTATCCTAAAATCCGCTCCTCTCGTGACAGCATCACAGTCACCGCCAGTGTCAAGAATGCCAATGCGTTCACCATCGAGGTTTACCGCGTTCCCGACAACATGTTTGATAAGTACCGTTTAAACACAAGCATGTTACAACTTGTCTCAAAACACCCGGTCAAGGTGCAGGGCATCGTGCCATTTGATGTAGATAGAGTGGTGACGACCTTGCCACCCCTACCCTATGGTGCATATATCATCTGCCCCGACATTGATGGAGAAAAGACTTCCATTCCTGACCATTATAGTTATGACATCCTGCACGTTACCGACATCGCCCTGTTCACCATTGGTCGTAATGACCACAAGGACTGCGTGGGCGCCGTTGACATCAACACCGGCAAACCCTTGCAAGGTGTGACCATCACGACTAAGGAAGGCAAGACCCTGGGCACTACAGGTTCGGATGGTACCATGGCCATAAGCATGCGCATCAATAAAGACGAAGAAGACGATGTAAACAGCTTTGACGAGAGTGAATTGAGAGCCATCAAGGGTAATGACCGCTTTGGATCCTCCGTCGAATATTGCAGAGTTAAGGATCGCAGCATAAGCTACAACACTGCCAAGGTTTATACCGACCTGGGGGTGTATCGCCCCGGTGAGACTATCCATTGGTCCGCCATCGTCTATAACAGGACCGAAAAAGAACGCAAGGTGCTGCCCGGCATGTCGATTGAAGTAATCTTCATGGACAAAAACAACGAAACCATCGATTCGGTGATGACGACCACCGACGAATATGGCCGCGTTGAGGGCACGTTCGTCGTTCCCAAGGACCGAATGAACGGGGCATTCTATATCGAATTGAACGAAAAAGATGATAAATCCATCCTTGAAACGCAATACGTGAACGTTAGCGAATACAAAACGCCGACGTTTGAAGTCACCTTCCCGGATGCAAAGAACAACTACGTCGCTGGCCAGCCCGTCAAGGTAACTGGTAAGGCGATGACCTATAGCGGTCTACCCGTGCAGAACACCGAGGTGCGCCTGTCGCTCATCCAGAACGAGTGGTCCTGGTGGTGGTGGCGCGTGCACAACAATGACGGTGAGCACCTGCAAGATACTACCGTCATGACCGATGAGCAGGGCAACTTCATGATAGAATTCCCTGCCGAACTGTTTGAGGAAAACAAGGGTTACAAGCCAGGCAAGCGCTGTTGGGCACGCAATAACTACGAGGTCGTGGCCACAGTCACTACCGATGCCGGCGAGACCCACGAGGAAAGCACCCCGTTTATCGTGGGTACCCGTCGTGGCCTGGTATTGGGCAGCGTGAACGATGATATCTACCTCAACGACAAGCCCATCAAACTGCCATTGAAGTACAACACCACCGACGAGGAACACCCCAACACTTGGTGTACTTGGGAAATCACACCGATCGACGGCAAAACGCCCGTAATGACAGGCAATCTCAACACTGCTGACCCGACCATCGACTTGACCAGTCTGCCCTCGGGAAAATATAGTCTTGAAATTAACATCCTTGATGCCGAGGAAGGCGAACAGGACGTGGACGTTGAGCGTGAGATTACCCTCTATCGTAAGGGCGACAAGACGCCACCCATCAAGGACTGCCCGCTATGGCTCAACCCGTTGGAACAGAGTGTGGACAAGAAAAACGTGGGACACATCACCATCGGTGTCTCTACGCCGAAGGCTTACATCTACTATGTGGCAGCGGCTGTCAATGATATCATCGCCCAGGGCTGGCTCAACTACGATAAGGGTATGCATGATTTTACTATCAAGTTGCCTAAAGAAGCCGGTAAAGATGTTACCGTGCGGTTCATCACCTATTACGGCACCATGCAGTGGGATGAGACCGTGAGGTTGCAGAATCCCTATAAGGCCGAGGCTATTAAGATCACTGCAACCTCGTTCCGTGACAAACTTGTGCCCGGCAGTATGGAGCACTGGACATTCAGCCTCACCGACCAGAACGGCAAGCCCCATCAGGGCGCTATGCTGCTCGACATGTTCGACAAGGCGATTGCCAGTATCGAGAACAACGATTGGGAATTCATCAACTGGAGCCCAATTGTCAATTCATTTTTTGCTTTTACACAGAATTTGGACCTTGTCAATAGCACTAGAGGAGTCTGGATGGGCGAGGGCTTCAGAATACCCAAAGAGGCTTATCCCGAGTTGCCGAGACTTTATACCTACGACCAAATATTCTTCGGCTACGGGTATGGCCGAGGCCGCATGTTGATGAAATCTAATGCCAGCTATGGTTTAGAAGGCCACGTCGCGGGTGTGCAGGTGCCGAACGTGTATGGTGCCCACGCTCCAGCTCTGGAAGGCCGCGTCGCGGGTGTGCAGGTGCAGGACGACTTGGCCATGCAGGAGGAAGTGCTGATTGACCTGTCGTATGACGGGGAGGATGAAATGGCCATGGAACTTGCAGCCAAGGAAGACAGCAAGGAGGCAGCAGTTGACCAGAAGAACCTGGACAAGGTAATCCTGCGCGAGAGTGACGTGAAGACCGCGCTGTGGCAGCCGATGCTCACCAGTGACGACAAGGGCAACATCAGCGTGGAGTTTGAGGCGCCCAACTTCAACACCACATGGATTGCCCAGGCCGTGGCATGGGACAAGAAGATGACAGGCTCAACCTGGATGGCCGAGGTATTGACGCAGAAGCCACTGATGGTACGCAGCAACATGCCGCGCTTCCTGCGTCAGGGCGACAAGGCGACACTCGCCGCCACCGTGCAGAACGCTACCGATGAGGCAGCAGCGTGTGATGCCGTTATCGAACTCTTCGACCCGCGCACCAATGAGGTCTATGCCACCCGCAAGTTCAACCTGACGCTCGACCCGATGGGCAGTGAGGCTGTGACCATCGACTGGCAGGTGCCCGATACCGTGGCTATGGTGGGCTTCCGCATTAAGGCCGCCAACAGCACCTTCGGCGACGGTGAGCAGGTGATGGTGCCCGTGCTGACGACCATCTCGCCCGTCATCGAGACCCAACCCTTCTATGTCGAGGCAGGAGAGGGACACTTCGAGCAGCCGTTGCCCAAGTTCCCCAAGGACGCCCGTGTGACACTGGAATACTGCGACAACCCCGTGTGGTATTGCGTGCTGGCTCTGCCTACCATCTTCAGCGACCAGTACAATGTCGCTACCCATGCCGCCCACAGCCTGTTTGCCCTGCAAGTGGCACAAGGCGTAGCCAAGGAGCAGCCCCAAATCAAGGAGGCCGTGACCTACTGGAAGCAGCACAATGAGGACAGCACCCTCGTGTCGATGCTCCAGAAGAACCAAGACCTCAAGATCGGCACCCTGCTGGCATCACCGTGGGTGCGCGATGCCGACCGCCAGACGTTGAGGATGTCCAAACTGAATGAACTCTTTGACGAGGCTATCGTCAAGAAGGAATATGAGAAGATCATCACCGCTCTGCAGTCGTTGCAGATGGGCGACGGAGGTTTCACCTGGTTCCGCTATCCGGGTTGCAAGTCAAATGCCTGGACCACTGGCACCGTGCTTGAGCTTATCGGCGAAATCAAGCACCTGGGTTACCTGCCCGAGGACAAGCGCCTGACCTCGATGGTCAATCGTGCCCTTTCCTACTACGACGCTGAGAATGTGCGCCTGCTCAACGAGGCCAAGAAGTACTCCAAGGAGCCTTACGGCCAGTTCACCGAGTATGCCTACACACGTAGCCTCTTCCCCGAGGTGAAGCAGCAGTCCAGCGCCAGCGCCGACCTGTTCAAGAAGACGGTGAAGTATATGGACAAGAACTGGGGCAAGGGCATCACCCTCCAGCAGAAGGCCTACTACGCCATGACGCTCAACCGCAACGGCTACCAGAAGACCGCCCGCAGCATCGTCGAGAGCATCCGCCAGTTTGCCATCGTGAAGCCCAACCTGGGCATGTACTGGGACAACCTGCAGACGGGCTACGGCTGGTGGGAGTTTGACAAGGTGGCCTATACCAGCACCATCTTGCAGGCGATGAACGAGATTGATCCCCGCCAGCAAGAGATTGACCAGATACGCAAGTGGATGCTGCTGATGAAGCAGAGTAACGACTGGGGCTCCTACAGCCTCGCCGCCGATGCCGTCTATAGCATCCTGAGCACGGGCAGCCAGTGGCTCGAACGTGCAACCTTGCCCACCATCACCGTTGCCGGCGAACCCGTCAACCTCGACAAGATGGCTGAATGGCTGGGCTACTTCCGCACTACCCTATCCGCCACCACTGCCGGTAACGTCGTCATCGACCGCACCGCCAGCGGACCTGCCTGGGGCGCCGTCTATAGCCAGTTCAAAGCCCCGATGACCGAAATCAAGGAGAAGGCCATCGAGGAGGTATCCATCAGTAAGGAATACTATGTGTATGCCCAGGACGGCTCGCTGCACAAGACCGACGCCTTCAAGGTGGGCGACAAGGTCAAGGTGCGCGTCATCATCAAGACCAACAAGGACATGGACTTCGTGACCATGACCGACGAGCGTGCCGCCTGCTTCGAGCCTGTTGACCAGCTCTCGGGCTATCGCAGTGAGGACAACACCTGGTTCTATCAGGAGACCAAGGACACCCAGACCAACGTGTTCATCAACAGCCTGAACAAGGGTACGCACATCATCGGTTATGATGTGTGGGTGACCAATCCCGGCGAGTTCACCTCGGGCATCGCCACCATCCAGTGCCAGTATGCTCCGCAGCTGAGTGCCCATAGCGCAGGCATGATGATCCAAGCCGTGAAGCAATAATCAGCCTGGACTCCCACATACCCCAATAACCAAAACAAGCGGCTGAAATTCAGTCGCTTGTTTTAGTTTATTGGATTACCATCATAAGTTTATCTCATGGAGCAGGAAGTGATGATGCAGTCAGCGTGGACGAGGGTCGTGAAACGGTAGCCGTCGGTGTGGTCCAGCATGCGTGGGATACCACCAGCAAGAGGAACTCCTCTCAATTTGTACAGGCTCTCTTTCATTGTCCAGAGGCGTGTGAATGTGACTTCAGGACGAGCAGATGAGTTGATTGAACGCAACTCGGCATGGCTCATCACCTGTCTCGCCACCTCATCACTGTAATTGTCAGTCGTCTCGACGTCAATGCCCACAGGCAATTCACTGACGGCACAAACTACCGCCTGATTGCAGTGGCTCAGGCTGAAATGGATTTCAGGGAACCCTTCCAGTGCCGGTTTGCCATTACCGTTGTAAATGAACCGTGGCAGAATATTGAGACCATATTCTGTCAGCAAGGCATGCTGCAACAGTTTGTAAACCGCTACAGACAGACGCTGGTCCAATTCCCGACGATAACGCAGGGCATAATTCCTGCGCCACTCGCTCACCGAGTTGAGCGCTTGACGCAGGTCAAAATTCCATATATTGTCGTCAATATAAATCACTTCTTGAGCACAAACTGGATGTGGCGTGCCTTGTGAAGGGCATAGATGACGATTCCCTCGATGAGATAGGCGATGAGGTAGCTATACCAGAGGTACTGCGGCATCCACTTAGCCATGATCCACAATACGGGAATGACCGTGAGCGACAGGGCAAACGAGATGAACAGCGCCATGCGGTGCTGACCATATAGTTTATAGACAATCATCAGCACATAGATATAGCAGAATGGGATGAAACTCAAAGCGAAAACACGCAGTGCGGACTCGCTCTGAGCTATCATTTCAGGCTCATCGCAGCCGAACAGACGTGCAATGCCTTGGGGGAAGAACCAAACCAACAGACAGGTGACTACCATTGCCGTGGTAATGAACCTGAAGCCACGCTTGATGACAGTCCGTACGCCCTCGTCGTCCTTCTTGCCCACCTGAATGGCACCCAGTGACTGAAGGGTCTGACAAGTGCCTGACAAAAAGAGGTTATATACCTGTAACAAATTCATGCACAGTGCAAACACAAAAATACCCGTGCGTCCAGTCGTCGATAGCACGATAGTATTGGCGCTGAGCAACAGCAGCGTCAAACAGATAGATGCAAGCGCCAACGGAGCGCCTTGAGATACAATGCGCCGCCATGATGACACGAGCCCATCGGTTGAGAGCACTGGAACGAGTCGCCTGTTTTCGGGGTTTCGCCAATGGCAAAGCAATATAGCAATACCCACAAGATGTCCCACAACAGTGGCGACCGACGATCCCGTGATGCCCCACCCGAAGTACTGAATGAACACGATATCAAGCAACAGATTGACCGTATTATCGATGATGACAGCCAACGAAACCAGACGAGGGCTGCCATCAACACCCACCATCGTGGATAGTCCCCACATTAAAATGAATGCCGGATTGCCAATAAGCAGCACACGCATATAGTCCTCGGCAAGGGGCAGAATCTGCTCATTGCTGCAGAGCATCCGTGCCGTCTGATGCGGGAACATGATTCCACCGACCAAAGTCAACAGTAAACCTAAACCCATGCTGAGTGCTAGCGCACGTGTGAAGAAGCGCCGAGCATCATCAATCTTCTTCTGACCCAAGGCGTACGCAACCAGCATTCCAGCACCTGCATTGATGAGCAGATGAAGGGTGAAGATGAACTGATTGATGGGCTTTGAGAGGTTGATGGCACTCACACCGTCCTCACTGATGAGGTTGCCCACGATGATACCATCCACCACATTACCCAGACAGCCCGAAAGAGCCACCAGGATATAGGCCCACAAGTAATTATAGAACTGTTTATTGATATTGATATCGTTATCTCGCATTATCAGTTTTTCATTCATGATAGTCCAGGTGATCCTACCTCTCTACTGTAAATAGAGATGCTGGATCACCCAGACGGTTTATCGATTTAAAGATCAAAGAAGCCCAACGAGCTAATGGCCGTTAACATGCGTTCAACATAGTCCCATGAGGTGGGCGACCAAGAGAAGCCCAAACGGTAGAGCACCTGAGTCGTATAGTCGTTGTCACGCTTGACATCGACCGTCTTTTGACCATGGGCCATATCCTGATAAGCCAGCAGTGATGACATCTGCTTAGCCTTCTGAGGATCTTCCTTGGCACGATCCATAGCCTCGGCAAATTCCTCCTGTTCCACGAAACGCACGCCCTCGCCCACCGAGGTCAATCCCATGAGCACATCACCCAAGAACTGACCGTGAATGTTGTAGGGATGGAAGACGGTACATTCTTTGGGAGTAGAACTGAGCAGCACAATAGCGTGGGCTACCTCGTTGATGGGAGAGAACTCTACTTGCTTGTTGCGCATCGTGTGAGGACAGCAGCCCAGCATGTTATAGACCTTGATACGTCCCATGAACGAGTTGGTGGCGAAATTGGCCTGGAACTCGCCGTCGGTTGAACGGGCCGCCAGATTACCTACACGCATGATCTTGGCATTCAGTCCGTGCAGTGCCACAGCGTTGAGAATCAGACGCTCGGCCATGAACTTGGAATAGATGTACTTATTGCCCAAGAACTGTCCCATGTAGAGGCGTTGCTCGGTGAAGATGTCACTCTTGATCTCTCCAGCCCACAAGCCACGAGTACTAGCCGTTGAAACATGTACCAGTTTGGCACCTGTCTTCAAGCAGTAGTCCACACAGCGTTGAGCGCCACCGATATTGACGTCTTCAATCTCGGTTCCCTCGCTGAAGTGCTTAACGATTGCAGCACAGTTGAATATAGTATCCACCTGCAATCCTTCACCGAAGTCGCTTGTCACATCGCCCAAGATAACGTGGAGACGTGTACCAAACAATTCCTTGAATGCGTCAGAGAAGTAGTAGAACAGCAGGGTGCGCAGACGACTCTCGGCAGCCTCAAGACTCTTACCACGAACCAGGCAGTAGATGTTATCGGCATCGGAATCGATGAGTTCGCGCAGGATGTGGATGCCCAGGTAACCCGTTGCACCCGTAAGCAGCACGTTACCCAACTGCAGGCGTTCTCCCTTACGATAATTGTCCAACGTGTTGCGCTGCAACAGGTTGTTGATAGCCGTGTAATCAAATGCGGTAATCTCATTATCGCCCTCATTGTCAGTATCGCCAGTAATCAAGCGTGCCAACTTGCGAGGCGTGGGATTGGCGAAAACGTCACCATAGGCCACATGCATACCAGCCTTATCGGCTTCAATGATCACGCGGGTCACCACGAGCGAGGTGCCACCCAACTCAAAGAAGTTGTCAGTAGCGCCAACCTTGTCCATCTGCAGGATTCCGGCAAAGATGTCGCAGAAGGTGCGCTCGGTATCATTGACAGGCTCGACGTAGGCAGAACTGATGGCCAATTCGGGTTCAGGCAGCGCCTTAACGTCGGTCTTGCCATTGGGCGTCATTGGCATCTCCTTCAATTGCAGGTAGGCCGTGGGCACCATGTATTGCGTCAGGCTCTTGGAAATCTCAGCCTTCAGTGCATCGGGAGCGATTTCACGGTCGGCAGTATAATAGGCGCACAGGTGCTCCTTGTCATTGATCTTGCGGATGAGGATGACGACCTTCTTGAGGCCTTCAACCTTGAGCATCACATTCTCAATCTCACCCAACTCGATGCGCAGACCGCGCAACTTGATCTGATGGTCGGTACGGCCCAGAATCACGACATCGCCGTCGGGCAGCCACTTGGCATAGTCACCCGACTTGTAGATGCGCTCGCCGTGGTAATCCACAAAGCGCTCGCGCGTCATCTCGTCGAGGTTGTTATAACCATGTGCCACGCCGCGGCCACCGATGTAGAGTTCTCCTACAACGCCGACAGGCAATTCGTTGCCATCCTGGTCGACGATAAACTCCTTGACATTTAACTGCGGCTTGCCCACGGTGACGAGACTGGCATGCGTCAGTTCCTTGTTATTGGACGCTACCGTGGTCTCGGTGGGACCGTAACAGTTAAAGATGCGTGCTTTGGTCACATTCCTCAGTTGTGTGAGCAACTGGTCGGAGAATTTCTCACCGCCGGCACGCACGATGCTGATGCGGCTGATGGCGTCACAGAAGTCTTCGCTCGTCAGCCAAGTCATCCAGCGTGACGGCGTACCAGATACCATATTGATGTGCTCCTCATTGATGAGACGCGCAAGGTCAAGCGGATTGTTGGCCTGCTCCTCGGTGGCGACAATGAGTGTCTTGCCATTGAAGTAGGCTGTACCGATATCCTGCAGAGCGGCATCGAATGAGATAGTCGTTACACTCAGCATGCGTTTGGCATCTGTCATGACACCATTGGCAAATACATTTGCTGGATGCCCGTAGAGGTAGTTACAGATGCCCCTGTGGTGCAGCATAACGCCCTTGGGACGACCCGTTGAACCACTGGTATAAATCAGGTAAGCAAGAGCATCGGGAGTGATGTCAGTTGTTACCTTTCCGTCGTTATCGTCGTTTACCAGTTCCTCCACGTCGATGGCCTTACCTTCGGGCACAGTGTCCAACTTGTCGGCAGTGGTGATGATGTAGCGAGCCTCACTATCCTCAAGGATGAGTTTCACACGGTCGGCAGGATACTCGGGGTCGCAAGGGATATAGGCAGCGCCGGACTTCAGCACACCGAACAGGGCAAGAATCAGGCGGCTCGTGCGCGGCAGCAGCAGGGCCACACGGTCATGCTCCTTCACGCCGCGTTTTCTCAGGGCGGCGGCAATGCGGCTGGTCACCTCGTCCATTTCCTTATAGGTGTATTTGGCATCAATAGCCACCAGTGCCTCATGGTCGGGCTGCGTCTGAGCAAAGTGTCCGATGCACTCGTGGAAGAAGGTGAAGGGGGCGTCGGCGGGAACATCGCCCGTATCGACTTGGCGCAGGTGGCTCAATTCCTCCTCTTGGCCCTCGCTCACGATGGACAGCTGGCGCAAGCGGGCTTGAGGTGCTTCCATCATCCTCATAGCGACAGCCACAATGCTCTCGGCAAGGCCACGCCCTACCCTCTCGCTGTAAACAGAATCGTCATACTGTACAACGACACCACGCGATTCAATCTTGATGTTGATCTTGAACTTGGGTACATTGAGTTCCAGCAACTCCTGCTCCATAGGTTTACCGTTCACTGTGTATTGCGACAGCACGCCCACCTGATAGGCGTAGGCAATAGCGGGACGGAAACCGTAGTCGGTAGCAATGCGAGCGAAGGGATAATCCTCATGTCGAAGTGTCTGGTCAAATGTGTCACTTGCATTTTTCAGGAACTGTTCGATCGTCACATCATCAATGCTCATGCCCAGGGCGAGCGTATTGACAAACATGCCCACCGTGTCGGCAATCTTGAGGTTGCTGCGGCCGCTGCTGACGGTACACAGATAGACGTCACGGTTATTGGTATAGCGAGAGACGACATAAGCAGTAGCACCCAAGAACAGGTGGGCTGGCGTAATCTCTTGACCACGGCAGAAGGCTGCGGCACGTTCCAGATCTACAGGACATACAGCCTCGCCGATGAAACCTTGCTCATCGGTTTTGGGCAAATCGGCAGGAATCTCACTGGCGCCCTCACAGGTCTGCAGTTTCTCGGCAAAGAACTGCTGGGATGCCTTGAAGGTCTCGCTTTCCTCGGCAGCCTGCTGATCGGCAACAAAGTCCAAGTAGTTATAGGACTCTTTTTCAATCGTATTGCCCTCAAGGAGAGCATTGATTTGACGGATGAGCAAGTCGGCAGAGCCACCGTCAAATATCAAGTGATGAACATCCAGCAACAGGTTGACGCCAGCCGGGGTCTTGACCACTTCGGCGCGGTACAAGGGCGGTTTCTGCAAGTTGAACGGACGAACAAACTCATTCTTGTACTTCGCCAGTTCTTCTTCAGTCATTTCGGTGATGTCCACCTCGACGGGAACGCTATCCACGGTCGTTTGGATAATGCTGTCGCCCTCGGTAGTAAAGTGTACGTTCAACTCGGGATGAGCCTCAACGACACGCTTCACAGCATCGGCAAGACGATTGGCTTCAATACCTTCGGGATAGGAAAGCAGATAAGGGATGTTATAGATGGTAGAAGCCGGATTCTTCAGGCAGTCAAAATAAACACCCGTTTGCGCATAGGACAGCGGAGCACTGTTTCTAGCCTCCTGAGAGGGAGACGCAACATTTTGCGTCTCTACAGAGCCCTCGAGCAATGCTTTGAGGATTTCGTTCTCTATCGACTGGATGGTACCGGTCTTGACAAGGCTTCGGGAGTCGAGTGTCACGCCATAGCGCTTGTTGACCTGCACCGCCAGCTTAATGGCAGAGATGGATGTCAGACCAGTATAGCCCAGCACCGTCGTCACACCGAAGTCGGTGTTATTGACAATGTCGGCGACTATCTTGTGGAGTTCCTGTTCCAGCACGTTCATGGGAACATTGACATTTTCGGCGGCAGCCGCCTTCTTTTCAGGCTTGGGCAGGGCACGCTTGTTCACCTTCTGGTTCTGGTTCAGCGGGATGGCGTCAATCTGCATGGTCACGGCGGGCACCATATAGGGCGGTTTCTGGTCCAGGATGAAGTTGTTGAGCGCTTCAATATCCACCTTGTCATCGCTGACGATATAGGCCGCAATAAACTTGCCGCCGCCTTCCTCGTCAAAGGCCTGCACCGTTGCGTCCTTGATGCCGGGGAACTCGCGGATGACACTCTCCACTTCTTTCAGTTCGATGCGGAAACCGCGAATTTTCACCTGACCGTCGCGGCGACCCACAAACTGGATATCGCCCGAGGGCAAATAGCGCACGATATCGCCCGTACGATATACGTGTTGATACTTTTCGTCGGTAGTAAACGGATTGGTGATATAGACCTCGGCGGTCTTCTCAGGACGGTTCAAGTAACCGCGGCTCACCTGGGGACCTGCAACCAACAATTCACCAGCTGCTCCCACAGGCAGACGGTGACCCTGTGGGTCAACAATATACAAGCGCACGTTCTTAGGCGCTTTGCCGATGGGAATCTCCTTCATTTTCTTATCTACAAGGAAATAGGTAATGAAAACCGTTGACTCGGTGGGACCATACAGGTTGAAGAACTTAATGCCCTGAGGTGGCGTGAGTGATGCCAGTTTCTCTCCGCCGGTCGAGAGATACTGCAACGTGTGGTTCTCAACACTGGTAGCAAACTGGTAACATACCTGCGTCGTCATGAACGAGTGGGTAATACCGTTCTGCTCAAAATATTCATTGAGGGCAATAAGATCCAAACGCAATTCCTCAGGAACGATATAAACCGTCGCGCCGCAAGTCAATGCAGGGTACGTATCCATCATATTGGCGTCAAAACCGTAGCTGGCATAGGCTGCTACCTTGCTTCCTGGCTTGAGATCAAACATTTGATGGTACCAGTGGCAGAAGGCCACGAGGTTGCGGTGAATCAATTGGCAACCCTTGGGCACACCTGTCGAACCTGAAGTATAAAGCAGGATGAACAACTGGTCGGGCTTGATATCCACCTCGGGAGCTTCTGCAGCAGGCAGGTTCATGATGTCCTTGGTCAACAGCACTTCACCTTCGTATTCGTCAACGATGGGACGTAATTCCTCGTCGGCAATCAGCAGTTTGGCGCTGGCGTCCTGCATCATGAAGTTGAGTCGCTCCTTGGGATAACTCGGATCGAGTGGCTGGTAAGCGCAACCGGCTTTCAGCACACCTATTGAGGCGATGGGCATCCATTCACAGCGAGGAATGAGTACCGATACAACGTCCTCAGCGCCCAGGCCCTTGCTAACGATGTAAGCGGCAATGCGATTGCTGATTTCGTCAACTTGGGCATAAGTAAACTGTTTGTCCAGATAAACAGCGGCTATATTGTCAGGGGTAGCTTGAACCTGCTGACGGAACAGCGAGACGATGTTCTGAGTGTCATCATATTCCAACTCGCCAGGGTTAAAACTATCGAGGATGGCCACCTGATCGGCTGTTGCGATGTCAATGTCCTTCAAGTATTCCTGAGCCAGGAATCCCTCGAGCACGGCCTCGTAGCTTTCGAGAATCTGAGCGATGAAGTCACTGGAATACTCGTTGGAATTATATTCTGCTTTGACCTGTACCTTATCGTCCTTGATGAAGACCTTCATGTAGAACGAGGCGTCTATAGTACTGTTGCCAATGCGGACAGTCTGCATGGGCTTGCCGCCCATTGTCTCATTGTCAAACAGCATACCGTGCCAGGCAAACATCGAGTTACTCTGCAGATTCAGGTCGGTTACAAGGTCACTATAGGTATAGATGTCGTGCTGGCGGCAACCGCCCATCTGCTCTTGTCCTTTAAGCAGCAAGTCAAGCACGGTAGTATCGTTGGTGAATTTGCTATAAACGGGCAGGGTTTTAACAGCCATACCCACCGAACGGGTAAAGCGTTTATCATTACGTCCGTTATAGACTGTGGTGAACAGACTTTCCTGCTCGTTGTTGAACTTGGCCAGCAAGTAGGCATAGGCGGTGGTGAACAGCGTGCTCTTGAACACGCCGTTCTGCTTGCAGTAATCTTCTACTCGGTTTAAGTCAAGAGACAGGGTGCGGAGTAAATTGTCCTCGCTGTGCTCCGGTTCTTCCAGATCGGGAGTGAACTGAGTGAAGGTGTCCCCGCAGTCAAAGTTAGCGGCATACCATTTTTTAGCCTCGTCAAATGCCGGAGTCTCACGACGTGAGGCTTCGTCATTGGCTACATCCATCAGTGTCAGTTCCTCGGGAAGAATTTCCTCACCACGGTAGGCCTTGTCGATGTCTTGCAGCATAATCTGCATCGAGGTGCCATCAACAATAATGTGGTGATAATCAAGGAAGAGATAATAATGGTTCTGATCACGCAATAGGCTGACGTGGAACAGACGATCACCATAGATATTGAACGGAACAACCAAGTTTGCCTTTTCGGCTTCGATATCCTGGATGTTCTCGATGGCGAGCGACCAGGGTTCATTGTCCATGTCGATGGTCTGCAAGGGTTCTCCATCCTCATTCAGCTCGATGCGTGTGAAAAGCGTGGGATGAGCCTTAAAGGCTTTTTCTATCGCTTCGAGCAACCGCTCACCGTCAAGTGAAGGATCGAGTACATAAATATAAGGTAGGTTATAATAGGCTTCACCCTGGTGGCCTACACATTCTACATAGATACCAAATTGTGATTTAGATAATGGCGCTGACAGTTTCATAAACTTGTTTTTCGGGTTAAAAATTCACCATTTAATTGAGAAAATGCGGGGGTTAACACTCAGTGTGATCCAACCCCATCGCAGAGAATTGTTGTTACTGGAACGTTTGAGGCGTTCCATGGTCTCGGTACCTGTCATCCAAGATGCGCCGATAGCACATTTCACATCAGGTGTGATCGCGTAGGCAGCCTGCAATTCCACCTCATGTCCCAGAGTCATATTCATGTCCACAAGCTTGGTCGCTGTAGCCAGATAGTGGTAGCTGCCATTGATCATGAGGCCTTTCAAGGGCGTGTAAGTGGCTCCTACATAGGCATTCTGCAAACCAGGAGTGAACCCGTTCAGATAAGTGCTCACATAGAAGAAGTCCATTGCACCATAGAACTTGTGATGGGAACCATAGACCGTACTGAAGCCCTTGATGACCTGATGATGAGTCATACCGATAGCCCCCCTGGGAGGAACGGCAAAATTCTTGTCTCCACTCAGGTAGTCATAGCCCGCCTGGATTTTTAAAGGATTCAAGGGACTGTAAGACGCCTTGACACTCGCCATCCAGGCATCAATCTTAATGCCCTGTTCGCTCTTTCCGAACTGGTGATAGTAGGACAGTTCGGCATTCCAGCGTTTCGGTGAGAACGACACATATCCACCCAGCAGATGCTGGAACCAAGTGCGTCGCTGCATTTCCGGGTCACTCTGCATACCGATATTCATGAACAATACCGAAGCCCCCAGCGGGATCCTTGAGAAATCATAGTGATACCACAAGTCCTGCATGGTCTTATAGGGTTGAGCACCGTTTACATAATAGGTATCCCCAGTGTCCATTACATCAGGATTCTGATTATAGGCCAGTATGAGGTGAGCCTTATGGCCATGACCTTCATATCCCACACGCAAGATGTCGTGGGACGACGAAGCCATCGCCCAATCGTCGGAACCGATGATGCGCTCGTCGTCATAGTTGAGCGCCACCCTGCCGACCTGGGCAAACAGGCCACAACGGGTCGTCATCTTGACCCAAGTCTCGTAGAGGTTGAAGGCACCTTTTCCCGCCTGACCCCACACTCCGGAGTGTTGAGGGGTCACACGCGCCTCGAGCCAGTCGCGCTTGAAGTTGATGGGCAGTCGGGTGCGCCCCATGATGAAACTGGACTTGGCTGTTTTTACGTTTTCTTCTTCCTCTTCTTCGCCGATGCCAGTGTTGTCATGGAGCAGGCCGCCATAGCGTGACTCGCCACGCCCCAGGAATTGCAGGTCGATGCTCAGCTGGTTACTGGGAGCTGGGACGGTATCGCCCGCCTCTTGGGCACATAGCAACAAGGCACTGCCGGCAAATGCAGCCGACAGTAGCCACTTTCTTAAGCCATACATAGGGTGCATGGAATTACTCGAACTCAAACAGGTTGATAAAGCCCGTGATCTTGAACACGTTCTTGATTTCTTCATTCAAGTTGCGCATGACAACACGTTTGCCCCTGGCCTTGGTCTTCTTGAGCACGTCGAGCAGGATGCGCAGGCCGCTTGATGCGATGTACTCCAATTCCTGACATTCAAACACGATATCCTTTGCCACCTCGGGGGCAGTAACGGGTTTGAGCGTCTGTTCGGTTTCGATGGCGGCTGCGGTGTCGAGCGAGCCGATCATGGTAACGATGATGTTCTCGTCAAATTCTTGAATTGTCGTTTTCATTGCTACTTATTATTAGGATTTAATGTTTTTATATGATTTCTTGAGTGTTAATATGTTCTTGCCGTCAAAGCGTTCATAGTTGATGGAGTCCATGAGGGACTGCACCAACAGGATGCCCAGCCCGCCGATGGGGCGTTCCTCGACATCGAGGGTCGTGTCGGCATGGCCACCCTGGGTGGGGTCAAACGTTTTGCCCTGGTCGGTGATGATGAACTTCAGGTCCTGCTCGGTCGCCACGGCGTCAATCTGGACTTTGCCCTCGGTACCTATCGGATAGGCATAATTCATCACGTTGACCACAGCTTCCTCCACTGCCAGCATGAGTTGAGACGAGAGAGAGGGCTCAAGGTTTAACCGGTCAGCGACCGACTTGACGAAATTGTTGAGCTCGGGCACCTGCTTGACGTCATTGGCAAGGGTAAGCGACTCGTTGAGCACCAGCGTCTCGTCGGGGCGGTGATAGTGGATGGCAAGCATTGTCAGGTCATCGCTCTGCTGTGCCCCGTCGGCAAAAAGTACTGCCTGGGCATACAATTCTGCCATCAGCTCATCAGGCTCATGTTTGCCCTGTTCAACACATGCCTGGGTCACGTCGATGATGCGCTGCAACCCGAAGAGCTGCCGCTGCCTGTTGGCGGCCTCGGTCAGTCCGTCGGTATAGAGCAGCAGCGTCGTGTCCTGCGGCAATACCGTCTCTTGCTGGACGAAGGTGAAATCGTTAAACAAGCCGATGGGCAGATTGGCATTTACCTGCAACGGTTTCACGCCATGATTGAAAATCAATGGCGCATCATGTCCGGCATTGCAATAGCGCAATCGTCCAGTGGGCAGATCGAGTACACCGATGAATAGCGTGACGAACATGTTGTTCTCATTATCCTGAGATGCTGCCTCATTGAAGGAGCGCATCAACTGGCCCGGATTGCTCATGTTTTGGGTAAACGTCCTGAAGTAGGAATGAACCACCGCCATGACCAGCGACGAGGGGATTCCCTTACCGCTCACGTCACCGATGCAGAAGAACAGCTTCTCATCACGGATGAGGTAATCATACAAGTCACCGCCCACCTCGAGCGCTGTCACCTGCATGCCGCTCACGTCCACATCGGGACGATGGATACCGTGAGTGGGCAACATCTTTGACTGAATGTTCTGTGCAACGCGCAACTCGCTTTCGGTATGCTCCTTGAGCAGGTTACTTTTATACAGATACTTCAGGTTGCGGTTATAGCGGTACAGAATGAACCCTAGCAGGGAGAAACCTGCCAGCATCATCAAGATGAAGTTGCGGCGCATCCGCGTGAGTTTGGAATAGACCTCGTCATCGTAACACACCTTGACGACCTGCCAGTGGGGTTTACCCCTCATGAAAGCATAATAGATATAGGCCTTGGAACCGTCCTTGCCGTCAACAAAGGTAATCACCTTGCTATGACGGCTGGCGCTGCGCGTTCGCTTAACGGTGCTGTCGTTGATCAGGCTCACGACGGTATCCACATCTTGCCACTTGGCGTGGGTGGAGTCGGGCTGCGCCACCAGGCGGCCGTCCTCGGTCAGCAACAGGAAGAAGGTGGATTCTTCCTCGTGCTTCATGTTGAGGGTATCGACGATGCTCTGGGTCGCCATGTCAATACCGAATGCGGCAACCACGTTGCCGCTCTCGTCGGTCAGCGGCACGGAATAGGTGACGACCTGCTCTCCGCTGGCAAACTCGTCATAATAAGGGTCGCTCCAACTCGCGTTGCCGTTCTCGACCGCCTCATGATAGAACTCGCGGGTGGTGTAGTCATAAGGGTCGGCAAGCTGGCGCACGACGATGCTGTCACCCCGGCTGCGGTAGGCACTGGGCTCAAACAGACGGCCCTTCTCGGGATAGCGGTCGGGGACAAAGGCCACAAAACTGCTCATCACATCATGGTTGGTGCTCACGATGCGCTGGATGATGGGATAAATCTTGTCAGGATTATGAATCTGTTGCTTGACTGGCCACAGGTAGTTGCGCGTCATGCTTTCGTGTGACCTGAGAATACCCCTCACGCGCACCGCCTTAAGCGTCATTTCGCTCTCGGTGTGATTATCCAATTCCTCCTCAAGGAGCGAGTGGGCGTAGTTATACTGCACCAGGGCCACGATCTCAATAAGCAAACCTGCCAGCAAAATAATACCTAATGCTGATAATGTTCGCTTGAAATAGCGTCCTTTCAGTTTCTCAAATAACGCTTTGGCTGTCATTTGTGGCTAGATTACTCCTATATATACTTTGCTCCAATCAGATACTGGGAGTCTGCAAAAATACAAAATTATTTTTGATTAATAAGCGGATAGACACAAGTTTTTTTAATGATTGTTTTCGGGGAAAATTTTGGCAATCACATCATGGAAACGACAGGTTTTTAGAAAAATTCCAGTTTTTAAGCAATTTTCTTGTCAATTTGTCAAAAAGACATTATTTTTGGCGGCTGAATAATAAATTATTACCATCTTAATCATTTACATCAACATGAACTGTAAGAGAATCATTGTTTTATGCTTTGTGACGGCAATAGCGATGCTGGCTGTTAACGCTGTTGCCGGGGTCGTTGACGCTAACGCTGCCCGCAATGCCGCCAGGGCCTTCATGAGCAAGTCGGCAAACCCCTCGTTTAAATCGGCTGCTGGTGCTGAACTGAAGCTGATCCACGCTGAGCCTGCAAAGGCCGTCAGCCAAGCCAACGCCTATTATGCCTTCAACATCACGGGAGGCGGTTTTATCATCGTAGCCGGCGATGACCGCGCCCGCCAAATCCTGGGCTACAGCGACAACGGTCACCTTGACTTTGACCGCTTGCCGAGCAATGCCCGTGCGCTGCTCAACGGATATGCCGAGGAAATCAACTACCTGCTGTCCCATCCCGAGCTCACAGCCTCGCCCACTCCCCGCCTGACCAGCGGCAGCGGCGTGGCACCGCTCATCAAGTCCCACTGGGGGCAGGAGATGCCCTATTACCTGCAATGCCCCACCTATAACGGGGAGTATTGCGTCGTGGGCTGCGTTGCCACAGCGATGTCCCAAGTGATGCACTACTGGCAATATCCCACCACGAGTCCCGAATTGAACGCCTACTTCTGCTACGACCTGGGACAGACCTTGCCTGCCATGCCCGAGACCTCATTTGACTACGGCAAGATGTTGAATTCCTATTGCCACTGGGACTACGAACAGGGCAAACTGATTCAGGACGAATATACCGACGAACAAGTCGAAGCGGTTGCCAAGTTGGCACGTTACTGCGGCCAGGCAGTGAGAATGGGCTATAGCCCCGAGGGCAGCGGTGCCTATGTGGCCGACCAGCTGTCGGCAATGAAGAAATTCGGCTACAGCTCATCGGCCGAAGACGTCAGCCGCGAGAGCTGGTGGGGAGACTCTTATACCGACGCTCAGTGGGAAGCCATGATCAGGGCAGAGCTCGACGCCGGACGCCCCATCCTGTATTCTGCCAGCGACTATGCAGCCGGTGGCCACGCCTTTGTGTGCGACGGTTATAACCAGGAAGGATTGTTCCATTTCAACTTCGGCTGGTACGGCACGTGCGACGGCTGGTATGTTTCCACCGCCCTCAACATGACCCATCGCGACGGCGAGGCACTGCACTTCAACTGGAGCCATGAGATGCTCACTGGCGTGGAGCCGCCCGCCTATGTCGTAGTATCGATGGACGAAATCACATCACCCAACGGGCTGATGGTGCTGGGCGAGGCCTTTGACATCAATGCCTCGAACGTCATCATCAGGAGCAGCCACCCGAACATCAACCTGATTTTCAACCTCTACAATGCGGACGGCGCACTCAAAGCCAAAAGCCAGGCAATAAACATCACGACTGCCAGTTTTGAGCAGGGCAGCAGCCTGAATGCCACCATCAACTTGCCCAGTACGCTGGATCAGGGATGCTATGACCTGAAGGTCAATTACTACATCTCATCACCCCGAATTACCGTCTTCACCAACAATCAAGGCGGACAGCTGAATGTCGTAGGACATCTCGCCAAGTACAATGAGCCGTTCAGTATCGATGATGTCACGACCAGCATCCAGTACCTGATAAACGGTACCTACCAAAACCTCAACATCGATGACGTAACCGGACTCATCAATTATCTGCTGGAGTAATCTAACAGAACGTGAGTTCGACGAAATTATTGATTGTCAATCAGCGCGTTATCAACTCCCAACTCCTCCCCCGTAAAGGCGGGGGAGGAGTCCAAGTATCAGCAACTTATTTTCATCGAGTTCAAATTAACACAATTAACCTATACCGTCATTTAACAATGAATTACACTAAAAACCTCTTGAGCACGCTTGCGTTGCTCTTCATGTCAACGTCGGCCATCAACGCCGGCAACATCACCGTAAACGCTGCCCGCACGGTTGCCAACAACTTTGTCAAACAACATGCCGCAGCGGCTCCTGGTACGCTCCGAGGCACTGCCTCAAGCGACCTGATGCTCGCTCATGCCGAGCCCTCGTCAGTCGTGACCAATGCCAACGACTACTATGCCTTCAATATCAAGGGAGGTGGATTTGTCATTATCGCTGGTGAAGACCGTGCCGCCCAAGTGCTGGGATACAGCGACAAGGGACGCATCGACTTCAACAACCTGCCCGCTCCACTTGAAGACCTGCTCAATGGCTACAAGAAAGAAATCGAGTTCCTGCAGACCTACAAGGGCAACGACCTGGTTCCTGCGCCTGTTACGTTCAAAGCCTCAAACGGTGTCGAACCGCTCATCAAGACCACATGGGGACAGGAAGACCCCTATGACTGGCAGTGCCCCGTTTACCAGAACCAGTACTGCGTCGTGGGCTGTGTAGCCACCGCCATGGCTCAGGTGATGTACTACTGGCAATATCCCACCAGCAGTAATGCCATCGGCAGATACTATTGCTATTCCATACGCCAGTATGTACCCGCGCTGCCAGCTACCACATTTGACTATAGCCTGATGATCGACTCCTACTGCCATTGGGACTGGGACAACAGCCAACTGGTCCAGGACTTCTATACCGACGCCCAGGCACAAGAGGTGGCCAAGCTGGGCCGCTACTGCGGTCAGGCCGTAGAAATGGATTACAGCCCTGAGGGCAGCGGCGCCTATACCGATAGCCAGTTGGCTGCGATGAAGAGCTTTGGCTATAGCTCATCGGCCCAATATGTACAGAAAGGCTATTCGTGGAACAATAATTACACCACCGCCCAATGGGAAAGCATGATCAGGACCGAGCTGGACGCCGGCCGTCCCATCCTGTATGCCGCCAATGACCCGAGCGCCGGTGGCCACGCCTTCATCTGTGACGGCTACAACAGTGAGAACCGCTACCACTTCAACTTCGGATGGTACGGCACCTGCGACGGCTGGTATGTTTCCACCGCCCTGAACATGACACACCGCGAAGGAGACGAGCTGAAGTTCAATTCCGGCCACGAGATGCTCATCGGCGTTGAGCCGCCCGCCTATTGCATCATTAATGCTGAAAACCTGAACGTTGCCAGCGGCTTGATGGTCCTGGGCGACCAGTTGAGCGCCGAAGCACAAAATGTCACCTTTAGGACCACCTACAATCAGCTGAATGTGGACTTTAGTCTCATTGATGCCGAAGGCAACCAGGTGTGCAGCAGCGACAACATCACCATCGGCAAGAACAGTTTCCAACAGGGCAGTTCCATCAACGGTTCCATCACGTTGCCCACCACGCTCGCCGAGGGCAGCTACAGCATTGGATTCTATTACTATACCACCGATGCCAGCAAGCAGACCAAGGTGCAGGCCACACAGGACAAACTGCAAGTTGTAGGGCATATCGCCAAGTACGGTGAGCCATTCACCATCAGTGATGTGTCAGTTGTTATTGACTATCTGCTGCAGGGTTCCAGTGACATTCTTGGCATCAAGGACGTTACCGCACTGATCGATTATCTGCTGAACTAATCAACCAGACATAACGAAAGTGGCGCGGGACATCACGTCTCGCGCCACCGTCACAATTATTAACCTATTAAATACTCTTACTTTACTTCTTCGTAAGTTGTATCCTCAACGTTGTCGCCACCCTGGTTGGGAGCTCCACCGGCGGGACCACCCTGGAAGCCCGCGCCACCCATGTTGTTGGGGTCGAAGCCTGCGCCCTGAGGTCCGCCTTGTGCGCCACCAGCCTGCTGATACATCTTCTCGAACAGGGAGTTCAGTTCGGCAGAAGCGGTGTCGATGGCAGCGAGGTCTTGGCTCTTGTGGGCATCCTTGAGCTTGTTCAAGGCACCCTCGATTTGACCCTTGATGTCGGCGGGCAGCTTGTCGCCACTGTCCTTGAGCACCTTCTCGGTTTGGAAAATGAGGGCGTCGGCGCCGTTGATCTTGTCGATGCGCTCCTTCTCGGCGGCATCGGCGGCGGCGTTGGCGGTAGCCTCGTCCTTCATGCGCTGGATCTCGGCGTCGCTCAAGCCACTGGAAGCCTCGATGCGGATGCTCTGCTCCTTGCCGGTAGCCTTATCCTTAGCGCTCACGTTCATGATACCATTGGCATCGACCTCAAAGGTCACCTCAATCTGAGGAATGCCACGGGGAGCGGGAGCAATGCCATCGAGGTGGAAGCGACCCAGGGTCTTGCAGTCCTTAGCCATAGGACGCTCGCCCTGCAGGACGTGGATTTCAACCTCGGGCTGGTTGTCGGCAGCAGTCGAGAAGACCTGGCTGCGACGGGCAGGAATCGTGGTGTTGGCCTCGATGAGCTTGGTCATCACGCCACCCAGTGTCTCGATACCCACACTCAGGGGCACTACATCGAGCAGGAGCACGTCCTTGACATCACCGGTAAGCACACCACCCTGGATAGCAGCGCCCACAGCGACTACCTCGTCGGGGTTAACGCCCTTGGACGGAGCCTTGCCGAAGAATTTCTCGACAATCTGCTGAACGGCGGGGATACGGGTCGAACCGCCCACGAGGATCACCTCGTTGATGTCGCTGGTGTTCAAGCCGGCATCGGCAAGCGCCTTGCGGCAGGGTTCGATGGTGCTCTGGATCAGGTCATCACACAGCTGCTCAAACTTAGCGCGTGACAAGGTCTTTACCAAGTGCTTGGGCATACCATCAAGCTGCGTGATATAAGGCAGGTTGATCTCGGTGCTGGTAGAGCTGGAGAGCTCAATCTTGGCCTTCTCGGCAGCCTCCTTCAGGCGCTGCAGTGCCATGGGATCCTTGCGCAGGTCCATACCGTTCTCCTGCTGGAACTCATCGGCAAGCCAAGTGATGATGCGCTGGTCAAAGTCGTCACCACCCAGGTGGGTGTCACCATTAGTGGCCTTTACCTCGAACACACCGTCACCGAGTTCAAGGATTGAAATATCAAATGTACCGCCACCCAAGTCAAACACGGCAATCTTCTTGTCGCTGTTGTCCTTGTCCAGGCCATAGGCCAGAGCGGCTGCTGTCGGCTCGTTAACGATGCGCTGCACCTTGAGTCCGGCAACTTCACCAGCCTCCTTGGTAGCCTTGCGCTGAGCGTCGTTGAAGTAGGCAGGCACCGTGATGACAGCCTCGTCAACGGTGGTTCCCAGGTAATCCTCGGCGGTTTTCTTCATCTTCTGAAGAATCATTGCCGAAATCTCTTGCGGTGTGTACTGGCGGCCTGCAATCTCCACGCGGGGCTGGTTGCTGCCGTTGTTTACCACCTTGTAGGGCATGCGCTCCACATCCTTCAAGACGTGGTCATACTGCTCGCCCATAAAACGCTTGATAGAAAATACGGTACCCGTGGGGTTCATGATGGCCTGACGCTTGGCGGGATCACCGACAATGCGCTCGCCGCCATCCTTGAAGGCAACTACCGAAGGGGTCGTGTTGCGGCCCTCGCTGTTGGGAATCACAACAGGCTTGGAACCTTCCAGAACCGAAACACACGAGTTAGTTGTTCCTAAATCGATACCAATAATCTTTCCCATAATAAAATCTCTCTTTCTTTTTTTATGTTTTTAATGTTGTTAATTCAATACTGATTGGCGACCTCTTGACACAAGTCACCGCCCAAGTTGTTGCAAACCGTGTGCCAAAACAGGCAGGCTGACACATTGTCAGCAAAACTGACAGGTCCAGATGCGTCATTTCTCATGTTTTTGACCTACCTTTGTCAGTGCATAAAAAACATCATCGACATGAATCGCTATATAGTACTGCTGCTCCTATTGAGCCTACATCTTAATTTACTTGCCATATCCAGTGGCCCATCATGGTTGTCTGATGCGGTTATCTACCAAATTTACCCATCGACTTTTATGGACAGCGACGACGATGGCATCGGTGACATCAAGGGTGTCATCTCACGGTTGGATTATGTGCAAAACCTGGGAGTGAATACCCTATGGTTTTGTCCCATGTTTAAGTCAGCTTGGCAGGATGGAGGGTATGATGTGACAGACTTCTACAGCATCGATCCGCGCTTCGGCACCAACGAGGACATGCGTCTCCTCATCAAGGAGGCCCATCAGAGGGGGCTAAAGGTGTGCCTGGACCTGGTTGCCGGACACACTAGCGACCAGCACCCATGGTTCAAGGCTTCGTCACAGCGAGAACGCAACAAGTATAGCGACTACTACATGTGGACCGACACCATCCCCGATGATGAGCGCAGGACCGTGGAACGGCGACACCGCACCCATGACCCTGCCATCGCCACATGGGGCAGCTATGGCATGGCGAACGCACCCCGGGCAAAATACTACCGTAAAAACTACTTCGAATTCCAGCCCGCATTGAATTATGGCTATGTCAACCCCGATCCTGATGACCCCGTTCAGCAAGCCATTGACGCTCCCGGACCGCAAGCCGTAAGGCAGGAACTGAAAAACATCATGTCCTACTGGATGGATATGGGCGCCGACGGTTTCCGTATTGACATGGCATCGTCGCTAATCAAGAATGATACCGACAAGAAGGAGAACATCAAGCTGTGGCAAGGAATCAGACAATGGATGGACCAGCAGTATCCAAGATGTATTCTCATTGCCGAGTGGAGCAATCCACAACAATCGCTAGTTGCAGGATTCCATATTGATTTCATGATACATTTCAACCTGAGGGGATATGACTCCCTGTTTTTCCCTCATGGTGCTCCCGATAGCGGGAAATATGATTACTGCTACTTTGACGCCAGCGGCCAGGGCGGCATCGAGGCATTTGTCAACAACTTCTCACAAGCCTACAATGCCACGCGCGGCATCGGCTATATCTCCATTCCCACCGGCAATCATGACATCATCCGCCACAATTATGGCACCCGCAACACCATGGACCAGCTCAAGGTGTGCATGCTCTTCCATCTGACTATGCCCGGCATACCCTGCATCTACTACGGCGACGAGATTGGCATGAAATACACGACAGGACTGAGCAGCAAGGAAGGCTCGGGCCACCGTGCCGGTTCCCGCACACCCATGCAGTGGAGCGATAGCCGCAACGCCGGATTCTCGTCATGTGACCCCAACAAGCTTTATCTGCCCGTAGATACCGAAGGCGGCAGCCTCACCGTCGAAGCACAGGATGGCGACATGAACTCGCTGCTCAACTTTACCAAGAGACTGCTGCGCCTGAGGCACAGCCAGCCTGCCCTGGGCAATGACGGCGACTGGCAAATGCTTAGTGCAATCGATCAACCCTATCCGTTCATCTATCTGAGGGAAGCCAACGGCAAACGTCTTGTCGTCGCCATCAATCCCAGCGCCAAGACAGTTAAGGCAACCATCGCGAGCCAGCATATCAATGGCAGTCCCCTCATCAAGACAGGCGATGCATCCTATCACAAGGGCAAAAAGGAAGACAAGATCACATTGCACGTATTCTCGGCAGCAGTCTTTGAGTGATTTTTTAGGAGTTTTGAGCAATTTTTCAAAAGTTTTCTCCCGAAAAGAACGCCCAGTTGCCACACTTTTGCTATCTTTGCCCACTAGCAAGTGACGTCAATTCCGTCATCTTGCAAGAAAAAAAGCGGTTTTTCTTGCCATTGTGTTCGACTTACACTACCTTTGTATGTTTGAATTGTGGCGAAGGGCTGCAATGCGACATTTTCAATGATCTCTAAAATCAAGTTAATATTATGATTATCATCGGTATTGCCGGCGGTACCGGCTCTGGAAAAACTACAGTAGTGCGCAAAATCATGGAACGCCTTCCCGAGGGCGAAGTGGGAGTGATTTCTCAAGATTCCTATTACAAGGACTCGAGTCATGTTCCCGTTGAGGAGCGCCAGAACATCAACTTTGACGAACCTGCCGCTTTTGACTGGAATCTGCTGCTGGAACATGTCAAGATGTTAAAGAGAGGGGAATCCATCGAGATGCCCACCTATAGCTATCTGACCTGCTCGCGCCAGAAGGAGACCGTTCCCATGGGTCCGCATGACGTAGTGCTCATCGAGGGCATCATGGCACTGAGCGACGCCCGCCTGCGCAAAATGATGGATATCAAGGTGTTTGTCGATGCCGATGGTGACGACCGCCTGATACGTGTCATCTCGCGTGACTGCATCGAGCGCGGCCGCACAGCCCAGGCCGTAATTGACCGCTATCAGAAAGTGCTCAAACCGATGCACCAGCTGCACATCGAGCCGACCAAGAAGTTTGCCAACATCATCATCCCCGAGGGCGGCAACAACGAGGTCGCCATCAATCTGATAACCGACTATATCAAGGGGCGCCTGACTACCAACAAGAAGAAATGAAACTGCCCTGGCAACACAAAGGCCAGCCCGCCAACGGCGACCCATCGGCTCCCGTCAAGCGTAACGACAAGGAGACGGCGGCGCAACTGAACGCCTCGGGCGAAGCGGGCACGCTCGTGTTGAGCACCGACAATCTGGTGAAGAAATATCGCCAGCGCACGGTGGTCAACCACGTTTCCATCAATGTGCATCAGGGCGAGATCGTCGGTCTATTGGGTCCCAACGGTGCCGGCAAGACGACAACATTCTACATGACAACGGGTCTGGTGACGCCCAACGAGGGACGCGTGTTCCTCAACGATGTTGACATCACTACCCTACCCGTTTACAAGCGCGCCCAACTGGGTATCGGTTACCTGCCACAGGAGGCATCGGTGTTCCGAACCCTTAGCGTGGAGGACAACATCCGCACCGTGCTCGAGATGACCAATCTCACGCCGGCAGAACAGAAAGACCGCCTGGAACAATTGATCAGCGAGTTCCACCTGCAGAAGGTGCGCAAGAACCTGGGTAACCGACTATCGGGTGGCGAACGTCGCCGCACCGAGATTGCCCGAGGCCTGGCTATCAACCCGCGCTTTATCATGCTTGACGAACCCTTTGCCGGTGTCGATCCCATTGCCGTGGAGGACATCCAGAGCATCGTCTATAGCCTCAAGAGCAAGAACATCGGTATCCTCATCACCGATCACAACGCCCCCGAGACACTGAGCATAACCGACAGGGCCTACCTGCTGTTTGAGGGCAAGATCCTGTTCCAAGGCACCAGCGAGGAACTGGCCGAGAACCCGACCGTGCGCGACAAGTACCTGGGCCACAACTTCATCTTCAGGAGGAAGCACTTCGATTAAATTCACACCCTTACGAGCTAGCAGCTCGTAATACTACAACAGAACAGTCGCTCAAGGCGGCTGTTTTTTTGTTTCTCATTCTGCTGATTCTGATAAGATTATTCCATTTGATTTTTTCTTCAATTTAATTGCTATTTTACACATTATTTAGTATATTTGCGGCAATTTATACTCGTTTATCACTTGATGTCGCATTTTATTGCGGCTTAATTTTCCATTAATGCACTGTAAATCATATATTTATGCTTTATTATAACCATTTATTAACCATTAAATTTTAAACAAATGAAGTACTTTAAACTAAAATTTCTTTTAATCTTTGCGGCCCTTGCCATGGCGATACCGCCAGCCTGGGCCGGAACAGTGACCGATGTCATAAATAGAGATGTCACTCTATCTACACTTGGATCAATCAACAATAGTAATTGGGTAGATCCTTTCTCAGTAACATTAAATTCAGGCGCAGAGTACACTATACGCTCTATGGGCCTAAAAGACTTAAGTAATCCTGCTCTTAACTGGAATGCGAATGGTTACCTTTATGCTACTAAATCTGGTGGAAAACTGAAGAGTGTTACCGTCTTTGGTGATGCTTCAACTACCAAGAATGTTGACATCTTTGCTTCAAACACGGCTTATTCAGCAGCACCTTCTGGCACTGCTGTTAAGACTCTAAAACTAAGTGATAATGGTACTACTTATGAATTTGAAGATGATTATACCTTTATCGCTATAAAGGGAAAGGCATCATCCACAAGGCCTTATTCTATTAGAATCGTTTGGGAAACCGAGGGTGGTGACACTCCTGCCAATCCTTGGATTAATGTCACTCCCAATCGTCTGAACATTGATGATGATGGTGGCGTCTTTACTGTAAGTGCCGCCAACATGCCTGACGGTGGTCTGGGTGTGAGTGTTGATAGTAGTTCGCCATCGAACGCATTCTCGTTCTCTAAAACAAACGATAATACGTTTAATGACCAGAATAACTACTTCCCGCTTACAGGGAATGCTAATAATAAGTATGACTTAGAGAGCGGTACTGTTCAAGTGAACTATACCGGTCATGCTTTGAGCGCTGCCGGTGTTATCAAATTTGAGAGCACCCCCGAAAGCACTACTGCTGACGTGAATTACCTCTACGATGGTGACATCTACATCGTCGGCAACGTCAACGAATATTCTTGGAATGAGCCTGTTGCAGGCGTTCAGATGACAAAGAAGTCCGATGGCACTTATTCTGCAGAAATCACTGCAAATGCTGGTAACGACGGCTATGCTTATCTGTATTTCACCAAAGAGGTTGGCGCAGCTAACTACGATGCCCAAAGCGGAAGATTTGGTCCTGAAAGCAATGGCCTTTGGACCTATGCCAGCACTCTCAATGGTACTTACTGTAACCTGGATACCCAGGGCAACCTGAACACCATCAAGATGGCGCCGGGTAATTACATCTTCACGATTGACCCTGCAAACAACAAGTTCAAGATTGAAGAGGTTGCCGGACCGAAGATCTACAACAAGGTTACTGATGCCAGCCAGCTGATTGCCGGCAAGAAGTACATCCTGGTCAATGAGGAAAAATCTGCATTCATGGGTAACGTA
Source organism: uncultured Prevotellaceae bacterium (assembly GCA_900318205.1). Classification (GTDB taxonomy): domain Bacteria; phylum Bacteroidota; class Bacteroidia; order Bacteroidales; family Muribaculaceae; genus Sodaliphilus. Next base: position 125,617 of record ONJS01000003.1, read on the forward strand.
GTTGATTTTGGTGCTTCCATTACTGGTCCAAGTATTACCAACAACTCTGTTAATATTGGCCAATATGGAAATATCAGTGAATTGACTCTTAGCGGTTCTACCGATGAATGGTTATTCCAAAATGACCAAGGTTATATCTATTGGGAATCAAACAATAGTTTGAGTGTTGAAGATGAAGCCGACACCAACGCAAAATGGATTGTAAGCTATTGCGATGACGCAAACAAGGGTACTGGTTTCATCTTATCAAATGCTAATACTCCTGCACGAATCTTGCAATATAACACAAGCAGTCCTCGTTTCGCTTGCTACCTTAACACGCAGAAATCTGCTGTCCTCTATGTTGAGGATGGTGTTGAGCCTATTCTGCCGACAGTTGTGGCTCCGACCATTCTGCCCGAGGATCGTGAGTTTGCATCGAGCGTTGAGGTGAGCATGACTTGCGCTACCACTGGCGCAACCATCTACTACACTGTCGATGGAACGGATCCCACGACCAGCAGCACTGCTTACACTGCTCCCTTCACCCTGAATGCGACGACAACCGTCAAGGCCATCGCAGTTCTGGGTAACGAGACCAGCCAGGTGGTTACTGCCACGTTCACCAAGACCGGCATCGAGACCATTACAGATGCTCAAGCTTTGCCAACATCTGGTGCCAATGCCAACTTCACCTTTGTTGGTAACGCAGTGGTAACCTTCCACAACGGCAACCACCTGTTCATCCGCGATGGTTCTGGCAGCGGCCTGATTTATGGCGTCAATGCCGAAACCAAGAAGTATGAAAATGGTGATGTGTTGACTCCCGGCTGGAAGGCCAAGAACTACGTCTATCAGGAGTACACTCCCGAGTTTACCAATCCCTCTGGTGTCGGTTCCACTGTCAACAACGGTCCCGTTGCCCCCGAAATCCTGAGCTCTCTGGCATTAACTGATGTCAACAAGTATGCAGGATTCAACAATGTGACCATCACACGTGTTGATGACGTAAATTACTACTTCACAGTCGACAGACAGGAAATCTGCCTGCGCAGGGCCTATACCGAACTTGTTGAAGCCCTTGAAGTAGGCAAGGTTTACAATGTCGAGGGTGTTGTAGCTATCTTTAATGAAACACCTCAGTTGAACCTGACCAAAGTGACCCTGGTTAAGCAGGATCCCGAGTTGGCATTTAACCCGACTAGTGTTACGGTTTATGAGGGTGTTCAGGACTTCCCCGAGCCCGAGCTGACCGCTCCCGAGGGTGTTACTGTACAGAGCTACCAGAGTAGCAATCCCGACGTTGTCACTGTTAACAACGAGGGCAAGGTGACCATCGTTGGTGTCGGCACTGCCGTCATCACTGCTAAGACTGCCGAGAATGACTATTATCTCTCAGGCACCGTAACCTATGACGTTGAGATCAAGGCCAAGGAGGCTGCCGGCCTGAGCTTCGGCGTGACCGAGCCCGTTACCGCCACCTATGGCGACACCGAGTTCAACGAGCCTGAGCTGATCAACCCTGCTCACCTGGCTGTTACCTACACCTGCGAGCCTGAAAGCGTAGCCACCGTTGACGAGAATGGTAACGTAACCATCAACGGCGCTGGTACCGCTACTGTTACCGCTACCACCGAGGGTGACGAATCACATGCTGCAGGTTCGGCCAGCTACACCATCGTTGTGGCCAAGGCTGACGCTACCATGACCTTCGGCGTGAACGAGCCCGTTGCCGCCACCTATGGCGACACCGAGTTCAACGAGCCCGAGCTCACCAAGCCTGCCGGTCTGACCGTTACCTACAGCTGCGAACCCGCAAGCGTAGCCACCGTTGATCCCGCCACCGGTGCAGTGACCATCAACGGCGCTGGTACCGCTACCGTTACCGCCACCACCGAGGGTAATGACAACTACAATGGCGGTGTGGCTACCTATACCATCGTTGTGGCCAAGGCTAATGCCACCATGAGCTTCGCTCCCGGTGCTGTCACCATCGTTGAGGGCCAAGAGTTCACCGCTCCCACCCTGACCAACGAGGCTGATCTTGCTGTTACCTATAGCAGCAGCAATGAGGCCGTTGCCACGGTTGATAAGAACTCTGGTGAGGTGACCATCGTAGGTGTTGGAAGCACTACCATCACCGCTACCGGTGCTGAGAATGACAACTACAAGGGCGCCACTGCTACCTACACCATCACTATAGAGGCCAAGCCCGTAGTCGCTACCCCGACGTTCACGCCTGCCGCTGGCTACTACAACAGCGCTCAGAACGTAACCATCGCTTGTGAGACCACTGGTGCTGACATCTACTACACCACCGACGGTACCGTACCCACTACCGAGAGCACGAAGTACACCGCCGCCATCCCCGTAGGCGAGAACATGACCATCAAGGCCATCGCCGTGAAGGAAGGCTACACCAACAGCGATATTGCCGAGGCCGAGTATGTCATCGACATTCCCGTACAGATTGCCGCGCTGACCTTCATGCCTGGCAGCGGCCATTACACCGAGGCCAAGGAAGTGTCTATCGCATGTGCTACTCCTGGTGTCACGATCACTTACAAGATTGGTGACGGCGAATTCCAGCCCTACACCAAGCCCTTCGTTGTGGACCATAGCTGCACCGTTACCGCTAAGGCCACCAAGGACGGCAGGGCCGTTTGGACCGACAGTGAGGCAAGCGCTACCTACACCATCAACAAGCTGAATCCGCTTGGCATCACCGATGGTTACTATCAGATCAAGAACAACGGCAATAACAAGTATGCCAATGTCCAGGGTCGCAAGACCATGACCTTCACCAACGACATCGACCAGCAGGCCGGTACCGTAATCCGCGTCCAGACCAAGGACAACGGTCAGGTTCAGGTACTGCGCTCACAGGCTGCCGACCTCCAGGGCTATGCCGACCGTGCCATGAGGTATGTTCCCGAAGTGGTACAAATGATTGCCAACAAGCTCCATGCCGAGGGCACTGGCGAGATCCTGGGTAACGATGGTCTCGATGCCATTATGGAGAAGTTCAATGAGAGCTTCGACTACCACCTGTATGTAGAAGGTGATCTTAACAACGCCCGCATCTATGGCAAGACGCCGAGCATGCAGCCCGTTGTTGACTTCTATAACGAGAACCAGGAAAAGGTTGACGCTAAGTTGCCGATGCTGGAAGACTTCATCAACAACGCCATCCAGAAGGTTCTCAACAAGACCAACAACCATGGCGCAAGCATCCTGGTGCCCTTCAGCGTAGATACCATCTGGAACCGCATGGGCGGCACGCTGATCCGTCCCATTGACGCTGAGTCGACCATGGCATTCTACCATCAGGTACTGACCAACAAGCAGTACGTTTGGGACTTTGCTTACCAGACCGCTACCTTCTATCTCGAGAAGGTGAAGGCTCATCCCAAGTACCAAGAGATGCAGAATGAGTTCGGTGAATACACCCAGTACATCGACAAGCTGGAGCAGATCCGTCCCGACATGAAGTACTTCATCGTACAGAATAACGGCAAGGTGGACTACATCAGCGAGGGCAATGTTGACATCATCAACAATGCACCCAGAACCTACTGGAATGTTGAGCCGCGCAGCGAGTTCAGTGTGAACTTCCCGACTGCTAACGAGTACGGCGGCAATTATGTCACCACGCTCTATACCGACTTTGCATATGATGTTCCTGAGACAATCACCGCCTACAAGGTGAGTGAGGTGAACGAGAATGGCAACGCAGTGCTCACCGCCCTGAAGGGTACCATTCCCGCCCAGGCTCCTGTCCTGCTCGTTGCTGATAGCGTCGGTGTTTATACGCTGACACTGAACATCGCTCCGAGCGCACTTGCCGACACGACCGGCAACCAGTTGCACGGTCCGGACTATCTGATCAACAAATACAAGATCAATACTCCGGAGGTAGAGTCAGTCTTCAACTTCGCAAAGGAGACCTTCGGTCAAACATTCTACGATAATTATGTAGCCCAGTATGAGCACCTGATGCTCAAGAGCGCAGGTACGGTGAACAACCGCTACTTCTGGGGTCTGACCGATGATGACCTGACGCAATGCACCTATGTTAATGAGAATAACGAGAACGACTGCGTTACCCGCACGCTGAGCATGGAAGACCAGCAGCTTGGTTTCTACAGCAACTGGGAGGCTAAAACCAACCAGGCGTTCCTCGTGAGCGAACAGTTCAATCCCATCAAGTTGTCGTTGTTGCGTGATGTCAACCGCGACGGTAAGGTCAGCATCGCTGACGTAGCCGCACAGATTGACATCCTGCTGGCTCTGCCCGAGAAGCCCTACCTGGATAGGTATGACTATGATGCAGCCGACTTCAACGAGGACGGTACCATCAAGATTGATGATGTTGCCGGATTGATCAGTTATCTCTTGAGTCATTAATTCATCCTTTTAAGTGAGCAATTCGTGATTTTTCATTTCAACAATGAGCTATCATGAATTGCTCACTTTTTTATTGTAACTAATAAAAATCACATTCATCATGAAAAAAACTATCCGATTAATGTGTGCTGTAGCCCTGGCAGCACTAAGCGCCGTACCAGCCATGGCACAACTCAACGGTACGGGGTTCTACCGTTTCCGCAACGCTGACCGCACCAGCGATTACATCTCAATGGCTAATGACAAGTTCAATTACACCACCTGCATCGGTACTGCTTGCGGTGGTCTGACAAAAGCGATGACAGCCGCTGGTCAGGCACGTGCGCTGGAATGTGCCGGCAAGTACCTTGCCACCGACATCAAGATGGTGGATGATGCAAGCATCATCGATGTCGGTTCCATCATCTATGCCCAGAAGTATTCCACCCAGGCTTCCAACCATGACTACAACCTGATCGGTCAGGGCACCAGCCTTCTTACCCTGACAACCGGAACATATCCCAGTGACTCCTACCCACTGGAATTCCAGAATCGTTACATCACCATTGACCCCGTCAGTGGCAGTGGCGCCAATACCTTATATACTGCTAAAATTGAGTTGAAGTCTTCAACTTATGTGCTTCTTTACGGCTATCCTTCTCTTGGTATCCGTTACCTGGTTGACAACAGCGGCACTTTTGCCATCAACGAGAGTTCATCGTCCCTGAACGCCAAGTGGTACATCGAGCCGGTGACCCACTTCAATGTGATGCCTGAGTTTGAACTGAACGGCAGATTCTACACCACCTTGTTCGTTCCCTTCAAGTTCCAATTGAGCGGCCAGGTGCTCAATGCCTACTCCATCAAGAGCGTCGATGAGGACGGCACACTCCAGGTTGAACTGATAGCAACTGCCGGCGGCACCGTTCCCGCCCAGACTCCGGTCATTCTGGAGTGTGGCTCCAATAATACAGCTGATTGTCAACTGATACCTCTTGCCTCTCCCGTCTTTACTCAGCCTGATGTATCCCACAGTGGTGATGCCCTTACAGCCAACCAGAATGTAGCAGACGCCGAGGGCAATCTGTTGAGGGGCACTTTCTTCAACAACACAGACGGCAGTATTTCTTTCACGACTCCTAGCGGAACGAGTTCCTTCAATGCCAATAACAACACCAAGCCGACCAACCCCCAGAAATATGTCATCGGCTTTACCGAGTCGGGCAAGTTAGGCTTTGTAAAGGCTACTTGCAGCACAATGCCAGCCAACAAAGCATGGCTCGTGCTCAACAATGTAGGTCTCTTCCCCATCGTTGCCACTCCCATCATCACGCCCGCTGCAGGTACTTACACCGAGGCACAAACCGTGACCATCACAGCCGAAGAAGGTACTACCATCTATTACACGACCGATGGCAGTGAGCCCACGACGGCAAGTGCTGTCTATGGCGAGCCCCTCACCATCAGCGAGACGACAACCATCAAGGCTATCGCCGTGAAAGAAGGGTTGTACAACAACAGCGAGGTAGCCACCGCCGACTATGTCATTGAACTGCCCATCGTTGCTGTGCTGGGTGACGTCAATGACGATGGCAAACTGACGATCAAGGATGTCACCGATCTGATCAGCTACCTGCTGGGCGGAGAAGTTGATCCCTTCAATGCCGCCAATGCCGACGTCAATCAGGATGGCTCAGTAGCCATCAAGGATGTGACCGAACTGATCAACCTCGTCTTGTCAAGCGACGAGCAAGAGGAATAAAATCCGGATAAAACAGACTATAATCCGTCAAAAAGCAACGAGGTGTGCCATAATTCGCTTCAAGATTTATGGCACACCCCTTTTTGTTATGCAATCTTTTTACAGTTAATCGCAGGAAATCGTCGCCTAAGGATTAGAAATGCGCCAGATGGTGCCCTCGATGAGTGAACAGTAGATGTCGCCTGTCGTGGTATCAAGCTCAAAGCCGTTGACCTCGCTGGTGCCCAGGCGATAGGTAAATTCCAACTGACGGGTGGAAGCATTGACCACAGCCAGCATGCCTCGGCGCGAGCCGCAGTAGATATAACCGTTATGCTCAAGGACGATGCAAGGGGCATGCTCATAGCCGAAGCCCAGATCGACCTGCCACAGCATCTTGTAGTGGTCTCCTGTGCTCATGGCGACGAGGGTTCCATCCATGGTCTTGGCATAAGCGACCTCGCCGTCGGCACTGTGGCCGAGGCTTTCACGCACCTTATTGTCATTTTTCTCACGCCACAGTTCCTTGCCGCTCTTGCGGTCAATGGCGGTAGTCACGCGGTCAGGAGCGACGATGACCACACGGTCTGGAGTCACGACCGACACGACGTTGCCAGGACTGTAGAGGTTCACACTCTTGCCGTTGTTCCACTGCCAGTTAAGAGCCCCAGTGCGGCGATTGAGCGAACGCAGATAGGTATCCCAAGCCCCGAAAACGACGTCATTGCCGTCAACGACGGGTGAGGCTTGACAATAGTTGTTGATGTCATTGTATTGCCACAGCAGGCGATGACGCTTCACGTCCCATGCCTGGAAGGTCTTGAATCCGCCCTGATAGAGGATGCCGTCCTTCACGACGCCGTCGGCAACATAGGGGCCGTCAGCATTGTATTGCCATTTGGTTTTGCCCGACTTCTTGTCGAGCCAAACGAGGCGCTTGTCGCTGGTGGGCAGCACAATGTACTTATCACCCACGGCAGGGCGAGAGAAGAGCATGGCGTCGGTCTTATACTGCCAGCGCAGCGCTCCCGTCTTCTTGTCCACGGCCTTGCAGTAGCCCAGCGAGTTGCCGAAGTAGAGGTTTTTCTCATCCACACCCACACGCGTGAAGATGGAAGCGTTATCGGCTACCACACGCTGGATGACAATGCCAGCGGGTACGGTGTTTTGTGTTTCAGTAAGCTGGGGCGTATAATAATCGGTATTGATGTGGTAGGCATACATCTGCTCGGGGTTCTTTCCTATCACCTTATTATATATATAGATCCACTGTCGGTCAAGGTCGATGTTCATCAACGTGTAGCCGTAGTTGCCGCCACCCATGTCGAGAGCACGTACCATCAAGCCGTTGATGCCATCGGTCTCATATAGCCGCCAACTGTGATAGTGACCGCACTGGTGGGTAATGACGGGGTATTTCTTGAGGATATCGACATAGGCGCGGTAATTGTCCAGGTCATCAAGGATGGGATAATGGTTGACGCTCAAGACCATCATGCCAGGCTTGACCATCGCTGTGAGGGTGCTGTCGAGCCACAAGAGGTCTTCCTGCTTGATGTGTCCGTCGCCCATCTTCATGAACGGGCCGCAGTTCATGCCCACGACCACCAGGTTATCGACCGTGAAGACAAATCGGTCGCTGCCCCACAGGTCGTTGAAAGTCTTGCAAGCGCTCTGGCTCCAGTTGTTCTCGTGGTTACCAGGGATGATATAGAACGGATGGGTGATATCATCCAGGATGCCCTTGATGTTGCGCAGCTGCTCATCGCTGCCCTCATTGGTGAGGTCACCCGTGAGCATCACGGCATCGACATCGGCGGCATTGATTTCGGCTACCGCCTCACGCAGTTTGCCCTCGTTGGCATTGCCTGGCGTCACGTGCACATCACTCAAGATGGCGAGCCTGACCACCCCACCCTGCATGGCCAGCGACAGGACCATCGCAGCTACGAAAAATATCATCAGACGTTTCATCATTCAATTTTTTTTTAAAATACTTGACGACAAAGATAAATCAAAAACTGACAACTGACAACTGGTGACTGACAACTTTTTACTACTTTTGCAGACGGAATGAATCATGAACTCTACATAGCACGACGCATGTCACTGAACGGGAAGCGGCAGAAAGGCTCTCCCAGCCTGACCGTTGCCCTTGTGGGCATCGTGCTCGCCGTGGTCGTGATGATCCTCTCGATCGCCATCGTCATGGGGTTCAAGGGAGAGATTTCGGGCAAGATTATGCACCTTGACGCCCACCTCAGAGTGACCAACGCCGCCCTGGGCATCGATGACAACTACGCCACGGTAAACGGTCGCGAGGTGCGAGAGGCGATTGCCGAAAACGGCACGTTTGACCCCTTGATCGAGAGCATCAGTCTTGTTGCCGACAAGAGCGCCATTCTCAAGACCGACCAAGACTTCATGGGCATCATCATGCGCGGTGTGGACGATGGCTATGACTGGCGATACCTCAAGTCCCGAATGGTAGAGGGCACAACGCCTGTCGTGAGCGATACAGCATCATCCCAGCAGATTGCCATCGGCAAGACCGTTGCCGACCGCCTGCAACTCCATGCTGGTGACAAAGTAATGACCTATTTCATCGACGACAAGATCAAGGCGAGGAATCTGGAGATTGCAGGTGTATTCGAGACCGACCTTGACGCGTTTGACGCTGCCTATATCGTGGGCAGCATCAGTACCGTGCAGGGAGTGAACGACTGGAACGGCGATACGGGCACACAGGTAGCCATCAATCTGAAGAATACCGACAACCTGGATGCTGATGCCTATAGCCTCTATACCCTGCTTGCCGAGAACACCTTGAAGCACGAGAGCCATAACCTGTTCTTTGTCTCCACGACCCAACAGAATAACCTGCCATTCTTTGCCTGGCTGCAGATGCTCGACATGAACGTAGTCATTATCCTGACGCTGATGATGGTTGTAGCGGCATTCACGCTCATCTCGGCCATGCTGATGATTGTGCTGGAGCGCATCCGCGTCATCGGCAATTTCAAGGCCCTGGGCGCGACCAACGGCTCCATTCGCCGCATCTTCATCTATCTGACAGGGAAACTGATCCTCAAGGCGCTGCTCATCGGCAATATCATCGGTATCGGGTTGGCACTGTTGCAGAAGTATGGCCACATCGTGCGCCTTGACCCGACGGCCTACTATATGCCATACGTTCCCATCCACTTGAGTATTCCTGCCCTGGTGCTGCTCAACGTGGGTATCATCGTGGTTTCCTATCTGACGTTGCTCGGAGCCAGCCACATTATCTCGACCATCAAGCCCACGGCGACGATGCGCTTCGAGTAAACTGAATTCATCCAACTTCCCCATAAGTGCGGATGTCAACTAAGGACAAAAAACGAAAAATTAAACCCAAAACTGTTATAATATGAAAAAGAACCAACTGAACATCAAGGAAGAAGCTGCCCGTTGCCTGCTGTGTGAAAATGCGCCCTGTAGCCACGCTTGTGGCAAGGGAGATGTAGCAAGAGCCATCCGTGCCGTGCGCTTCGGCAACGAAGCCATCGCCCGCCAGTGGCTTGATGGATGTGACGACAACGATCTGGAGAAAGCCGAACAGGCCTGTATCCACTATGACCGCCCCGTCCGCATCAAGGAAATCGCGGAGCAACTGCCCAAGCCTATACAAGCCGACCTGCCAAGCCTCGCCATCGACTTTTGCGGAATACCCTGCGAGAATCCGTTCTTCCTGGCCTCCTCCTCAATATGCACCAACTATGAGATGGTGGCGCGCGCCTTTGATGCAGGTTGGGCGGGTGTCTTCTACAAGACCATCTGCATGGATGACATCAATGAGGTGTCACCCCGATTTGACGTCTTGCACCGCGAGGGCGACAAGGGCGACTTCAACGCTTTGCGCAACATGGAACAGTTGAGCGAGAACCCAGCCGAAGTCGATTTTGATATCCTGCACCGCCTCAAGCAAAATTACCCAAACAAGATTGTAGTGGCCTCCATCATGGGCTCGACCGAGGAGCAATGGATTGAACTGGCCAAAATGGCAGAAGCAGCCGGAGTGGACGCCGTGGAACTGAATTTCTCATGTCCACAGATGCGACTAACCGGTATGGGCAGCGACGTGGGTCAGGACCCCGAGCTGGTAACCTTCTACACCGCCTATGTGAAGCATGCCGTCTCGATTCCCGTGATTCCCAAGATGACGCCCAATATCACTTTGATGAGCAATCCCGCCATGGGTGCCTATTTCGCCGGCGCCGATGCCATCAGCGCCATCAACACCATCAAGAGCGTGACCATGGATGAACGCGCCGAGGTTTCGGGCCAGTGGACCGTATCGGGACTCTCGGGACGTGCTGTCAAACCCATCGCCCTGCGCTTCATTCTCGAGATGGCCAAGAACCCCGTGATGAACAACCTGAAATTGAGCGGCATCGGCGGCATCGAGACCTGGCGAGACGCGCTCGAGTTCATCCAGCTGGGCTGCAGCAACCTGCAGGTGTGCACCGCCGTAATGCAATACGGTTATCGCATCATCGATGACCTCAAGTTGGGTCTTCAGCACTACATGGCGAGCCGAGGCATCACCAAACTCTCCACCCTGGTGGGTGAACGGCTTTCCACCTTTGTTACGCCCAACGACCTGGACCGCGATACTGTAGTATTCCCCATCTTCAACAGCGAGAAGTGCATCGGTTGTGGCAGGTGCTACATTTCCTGTATGGACGGCGGCCACCAGGCCATCACCTTCGGTGACGACCGCAAGCCCCACCTCGTGGGCAGCAAGTGCGTTGGCTGCCACCTGTGCCGCCTCGTGTGCCCCACCGGTGCCATCGGTGTCTCCAAGCGCGTTCCCAAACGCAAAAACAAATAAAGGCACATCAATTTGGACACAACTATAAAAAGAAGACAATAAATACAATCCATCCAGGTTGTAGTGAGTAAAAAAACAACTCAAACAACGATAACAACTTGATATCGAGTCACAAACCGTTGTTTGAGTTGTTTTTATTTCATGAGCAGACGCCCTTGTACTCATGGTATTTATTGTCTTCATTTTTTGACAGTGATGATTTTTTTTGAAAAAAAGTTGGAAATTTTCTTGGTGGTAACAAAAAAAGCAGTACCTTTGCAGTCGCAATTAGGAATTGTCCTGTGGTGTAATGGTAGCACATCGGATTCTGGTTCCGCTTGCG
>ONJS01000004.1 GCA_900318205.1 uncultured Prevotellaceae bacterium
TTGTCCGTCGGGTTGGATTCGTTATATACCGTGCCCATGCCGCCCACCAGGCTGGTGGTGTTATGGAACATATCTTTGGAATAAGTCACTGCGGCTGTGTTCCAGCGCTCACCCACAATGATGGTTTGCAGACTGGTGCAGCCATCGAACATGCCACCCATATTGGTTACATTGGACGTGTTGAGACCGTTCAGGTTAAGACTTGTCAAGGCAGTGCAGTCACAGAACATGTGACTCATATTGGTTACCTTGGACGTGTTGAGACCGTTCAGGTCAAGACTTGTCAATTGTATACAATTAACAAACATTTCACCCATATCGGTCACGTCGCTGGTGTTCAGGTACTGGATGCCCGTGATAGACTCAAGTTTCTGCATAAAGTAAAACCATCCATGGGTGGTCGTCGGGCGGTAATTAGCGAACGAGCGGTCAAAGACTGCCTTGGTCACAGGAAGAAGCGACAAAGACCACGAGGGTAAATGGCCTGGCTCATCTTGCAATAACCAGGTGTAGTCCGGGCGGGTGCTGCGTTCGTCGTCGTAGTAAAAAGTGAACGTCTTGTTCTCAGACGTGTAGCAAGCATAGGCCTCTTTGGCACTGGCGCCAAGGGCGCACATCATAGCCGCCACCAGGACGACCATGCTAAAAAGTAACGAATTCTTCATAAAACAAGCAATTTAATACGTGAACATTATAATTTGCCGCAAAATTAGTAAATTTTCTGTAAATATCATATTTAGGCGCCAGATTTTAGTTGGCATCTGCATTTTCCCTGCGGGGCTATGGTAAATTTATTATAATAATTGGTAAAAACCGTGTCGTGCATCACTTGTTAGCGGAACAAATTTGTATTCTATTTGGATCATCTATCGTTTGGAGGGAGAGAACTTTGTACCATTGCACAATCCTTTGATGACCAGCCGATAATAACTACTATTATTCATATTGTTTTTATAAATGGCAGGCTCATGAAGAAGATTTTCATGATTGCGCTGATGGCTGCTCTGGGATTCTCCATGATGCAGGCCCAGCAGAATTACCCGGCGAAGGCCAATATCAATGATCCCATCCCCAAGGGCATGGCCCGCCGAAGACAGGCAGATTTACATTGCCGAGACTGGTGGCTGGGAGATTGAATTCATTTACAGACCCAATGCTCACGAAGAAGAAAAGCTTACCATCGAAATAAACAAGTTGTTCTAAGTGAGTAACCCAACGGACTGACTCCTTTATACTTATAAAAAAAGTGACGAAGTCAGAAAATGAAAAAGCGGCCGGCTGTGTGGGCAGTCGGTCGCTTGGTGTTTTTGATGTTGTACCTCCGTAGTTTTGCAGCAGGCTCCAGTTATATCTAATTCTGGGTGCCGCTCAGGATGATGTCGATGAGGGCGTTGATGTCGGCGATGTTGATTTCTCCGTCACCGTTCACGTCGGCAGCAATAGTATCATCATTTCCGCCCAAGATGATGTCGATGGCGACATTTACATCTGCGATATTGACCTCAAGGTCACGATTCACGTCGCCAATGAATATATCTTCCACAATCTGCCCGAAATAGGGATACCAGTTCTCGTCAGCCCGATAGGCATCAGCCGTCCCCTGCAGCACATGAAGCGTACGGCCAGAGTAACCATAACGGTCCAAATAGAATGGTTCATACCCGGTCGATACTCTCGAGAGGTCAGCAATGTAGCAATACACATCCGTCAGCCCAAAGCACTCATAGAACGCAAAGTAATCGATCTCAGTTACCGAGTTGGGGATGACGATGCTGGTCAGGCCATCGCAGAACGCGAACGCCATGTCACCGATAGATGTTACCGAGTTGGGGATGACGATACTGGTCAGGCCATCGCAGCCCGCGAACGCCAAGTCACCGATAGCAGTTACCGACTTAGGGATAGTCGTGTTCTTGCAGCCAGCAATTAATGTATTAGAGGCGGTCTCGATAATTGCATTGCAGTTGTTGTGCGAATCATATCTTGGATTGCCACTTTCTACCACGATGCTGGTCAGACCACTGCAATTATAGAACGCCCCGTCACCGATAGATGTTACAGTGTTGGGGATGACGATGCTGGTCAGCCCTGTGCAGTCCTCAAACGCATAGCCAGCAATGCCTAATGTGCCTTCTTTGAACGTCATATTCGTTCCGCTTGGCATCGTGCCTTTATACTTATATGCGACCTTGCCGGCATAGACCATTCCGTCTGGCTGGTTTTTGTACCATGCTGTATTATTGAACGCATCGCCACCGATTGCTGTTACCGAGTTGGGGATGACGATGCTGGTCAGGCCATCGCAGCCCGCGAACGCCCCGTAACCGATCTCAGTTACCGAGTCGGGGATGTCGATGCTGGTCAGACCATGGCAACCATCGAACGCATAGTCACCGATAGTAGTTACTGAGTTGGGAATAGTCGTGTTCTTGCAGCCATAAATTAATGTGTTATCGGCGGTCTCGATAATTGCATTGCAGTTGTTGCGCGAATCATATCTTGGATTGCCACTTTCTACCACGATGCTGGTCAGACCAGGGCAATCCTCGAACACCCCGTAACCAATCTCAATAACTGAGTTGGGGATGTCGATGCTGGTCAGACTGTCGCAACTATAGAACGCATAGTGACCAATCTCAGTTACCGAGTTGGGGATGACGATACTGGTCAGACTGGAGCAGGCTTCGAACGCAAAGTTACCGATCTTAGTTACCGAGTTGGGGATAATCGTGTTCTTGCAACCAGCAATCAACTCATTATCGGCGGTCTCGATAATTGCATTGCAGTTGTTGCGCGAATCAAACCTGGGATTGCCACTGTCTACCACGATGCTGGTCAGCCCAGGGCAGTTTCCGAACGCCTCTTGACCGATCTCAGTTACCGAGTTGGGGATGTCGACGTTGGTCAGCTCAGTGCTGCCCCAGAACGCAATGGTTTCGATAGAAGTTACAGGGTAGGTGGTTCCATCATAGGTAACGGTGGCTGGGATGACGACAGCGCCTGAATACCCGATAAATAAAAAACCAGGAACACGTCGGGAAGCCACGGCGGCCTCGTTGCCTTTGATGTTGTAACAGATGCCATCGACCGCGAAGTCGGCGGCTGTGGCGAGTGCGGGCAACAGGATTGCCAGCAGCATTACAGAAAAGCGGAATAGTTGTTTCATAATCATAATGTTTAGATATAAATAACGGTTAATTGAATCATTGATTTAATGGTATCGCCCGCAAAGATAATAAAGATTTTTCTCATTTTTCTTTTTTTTCTACGCACGCGTATAAAGAAAGATGGGCTGTGTCATAATCCCTTCGTTGCAAATGGAGTCGCGCGTTGCGCGATTATTTTTTGAGGCATTAGTTTTGCAGCAGGCACCAGTTATATCTAATTGCTGGTGCCGCTCAGGATGATGTCGATGACGGCGTTGATGTCGGCGATGTTGATTTCGCCATCGCCATTCACGTCGGCAGCAATAGTGCTACCATTTCCGCCCAAGATGATGTCGATGGCAGCATTCACATCAGCAATATTGACCTCAAGGTCACGATTCACGTCGCCCAGGAATATATCTTCCACAATCTGCCCGAAATAGGGGTACCAGCGCTCATCGGCTTGGTAGGCACCAGTCATTCCCTGTCGAACATGAAGTGTGCGACCTGAGTAGTCGCCATCATACAAATACCACCAACAACATGAATCATCATACCCGTTCGATACTCTCGAGGGGTCAGCAATGTAGCAATACACTTCCGTCAGCCCCATGCAGTCAGCGAACGCCTGGTAGTTGATCCCAGTTACCGAGTTGGGGATGACGATGCTGGTCAGTCCTGTGCAGGCAGCGAACGCCTGTTGACCAATCACGGTTACCGAGTTGGGGATGACGACACTGGTCAGACCTGTGCAGCAGCAGAACGCATTGTGGTCGATCTTAGTTACCGAGTTGGGGATGACGATGCTGGTCAGTCCAGTGCACCTATAGAATGCCGAGTTAGCGATAGTAGTTAGCGAGTTGGGGATATCGATGCTGGTCAGACCTGTGCAGTCAGCGAACGCCGAGAAACCGATAGCAGTTACCGAGTTGGGGATGACGATGTCGGTCAGCCCTCTGCGGCCATCGAACGCATAGTCGCCAATCTTAGTTACCGTGTTGGGGATAATCGTGTTCTCGCAGCCAACAATTAAAGTATTAGATGCGGTCTCTATAATTGCATTACAGTCGTTGGGCGAATCATATCTTGGATTGCCACTTTCTACCACGATGCTGGTCAGACCTGAGCAGTAAGAGAACGCATCTTTGGCAATCTCAGTTACCGAGTTGGGAATGACGAGGCTGGTCAGACCCTTGCAGTTGCAGAACGCCTCGTTGCCAATCTCAGTTACCGAGTTGGGGATGACGATGCTGGTCAGACTTCTGCACCAGAAGAACGTATCGCCACCGATAACAGTTACCGAGTTGGGAATATTGACGCTGGTCAGATCTGTGCAGTGAGCAAACGCCCCGAAACCGATATCAGTTACCGAGTTGGGAATGACGATGCTGGTCAGACCTTCGCAGTACTCGAACGCTGTGCCAGTAATACTTTTAGTTCCATTTCTTAAAGTTATACTCGTTCCGCTTGGCATCGTTCCTTTATACTTATAGGCGACCTGGCCGGCATAGACCAAGCCGTTGGGTTGACTATTGTACCATGCTGTATTATAAAACGCATCCTCGCCAATCTTTGTTACTGATTTGGGGATGACGATGCTACTCAGCCCTGTGCAGCTGTCGAACGCATGCTCGCCAATCTCTGTTAGCGAGTTGGGAATGACGATGTTGGTCAGCCCAGCGCAGTTAGCGAACGCATAGTCAGAAATTCTTAATGTTCCTTCTTTTATAGTCATACTCGTTCCACTTGGCATCGTGCCTTTATATTCATAAGCGACCATGCCGACATAGACCAAGCCGTCTGGCTGGTTATTGTACCATGCTGTATTATAAAACGCATTGTCACCGACATAAGCGACCGTGTTGGGGATGTTGACGCTCTCCAGCATTGAGCAGCCAGAAAACGCACGCTCGTCAATCCTTGTTACCGAGTTGGGGATGTCGATGCTGGTCAGCCCCGTGCAGCGATTGAACGCAAAGAAACCGATAGCAGTCACCGAGTAGGTAGTTCCATTATAGGTAACGGTAGCCGGGATGACGACAGAGCCTGAATAGTCATGGGAATCGTTGAGAGAACTTGACCCATAATACGTAACGGTGGCCTCGTTGCCGTTGATGTTGTAATAGATGCCATCGACCTCGAAGTCGTGGGCCGTGGCGAGTGCGGGCAACAAGAGTGCCAGCAACAGGATGGTGGTTTTGATGAGTTGTTTCATAATCAGAATGTTTAGATGTTAATAATAAGGTGATAAAATCATTGATTTAAAGTTACGTCCACAAAGGTAATAAAGATTTTTCTCCTTTTTCTCTTTTTTCTTTTTTTTCTACGCATGCGTGCACATTTCTCCACTCCTGTGCTCGCCTAAGGTCCTTCTCTAAAAAAAATTATTGGTGTCCGAGGAAAACAACTGGGATTAATGTGAGTGTCCAAAAGTTGCCCTTTGGGCAACTACTCGGGGACGGTTTCTGTGTAACAAAATGCTTTGCATTTTGGACTCAGGAACCGTCCCCTCGAATCCGACCAGTAGTAACTCTCGCCTATAAGCGTTTTTCATACATAGAAACCGTCCCCAAAGCAGCCACCCCAAGGAGAGCATGAGGGATATCACTCAGGTTTTATGGGAGTTTTAATTCCAGGAGCCCTTCAAGAGATAGTTGAGCAGGGTGGTTACGTCATCGATGTTGATTCTGCCGTCCTGGTCGCAATCGGCTGTCAGTGGCGCAGTCTCTCCTCTCATCAGAATATTGATCAGGTCAGTCACGTCGTCGATGTTGATTTCGCCATCACCGTTAACGTCACCCATGAATATATCTTCCACAATCTGCCCGAAATAGGGATACCAGTTCTCATCAGCCCGGTAGGCATCAGCCGTCCCCTGCAGCACATGCAACGTGCGACCAGAATAGTCTAGATTCCAAAGGAATGCATCATAACCGATTGTGACACTTGACGGGTCGGGAATATAAGAATAAACGTCCGTCAGGGCAAAGCAATAAGCGAACGCATCATCGCCGATGGAAGTGACGGAATGCGGTATTGTCACACTCGTCAGACTAAAGCAACCCGAGAACGCAACTCTTCCGATGGAAGTGATGGAATGCGGGATCTTCACGCTCGTCAGGTTTCTGCAACTAATGAACAGACCCTCTCTGATGGAGGTGACGGAATTCGGAATCTCCACGCTCGTCAGGCTACTGCAACCAGAGAATGCATATTCGCCGATGTAAGTGACCGACTTCGGGATCTCCACGCTCGTCAGGCCACTGCAACCCATGAACGCATATCTCGTGATGGAAGTGACAGAATTAGGAATAACCGTATTTTTACATCCAAATATCAACTTGTTAGAAGCCGTCTCAATAATGGCATTACAGTTGCCTCGGGAATCGTATACAATATTGCCACTTTCCACTGTAAGGTTCGCCAGCTCAGTGCAATACTCAAACAAATTATCGCCGATGGATGTGACCGAATTCGGGATCGTCACGCTCGTCAGGCCACTGCAGTACCCGAACGCACTATAGCCGATGGAAGTGACCGAATGCGGGATCTCCACACTCGTCAGGCCACTGCAAAAAGAGAACGCATCATTGCCGATGGATGTGACGGAATTCCCTAACGTCACACTCGTCACACGAGTGCAACGCCCGAACGCATCTCTGCCGATGGAAGTGACGGAATTCGGGATCTCCACGCTCGTCAGGCCACTGCAATCCTGGAACGCGCGTTCGCCGATGGAAATGACCGAATTCGGGATCGTCACGCTCGTCATGCCACTGCAAGCAGAGAACGCATAACCTGTGATACTTGTGGTACCATCATATAAATCTATCTGTGTCCCTTCAGGCATCGTACCTTTATACTTATAGGCTACCAATCCAGCGTAAACAAGTCCATGAGGTTGATTCTCATACCATGGAGTACTCTCAAACGCATCATAGCCGATGAACGTGACAGAATTCGGGATCGCCACGCTCGTCAGGCCACTGCAATTTTTGAACGCCCACCTGCCGATGGAAGTGACCGAATTAGGAATCTCCACGCTCGTCAGGCCACTGCAACGCTCGAACGCGCGATCGTGGATGGTAATGACCGAATTCGGGATCGTCACGCTCGTCATGCCACTGCAATCCTGGAACGCATAACCTGCGATACCTGTGGTACCATTAGATAAATCTATCTGTGTCCCTGCAGGCATCGTGCCTTTATACTTATAGGCTACCAACCCAGCGTAAACAAGTCCTTCAGGTTGATTCTCATACCACGGAGTACCCGTAAACGCATGACCGCCGATGGAAGTGACCGAATTAGGAATCTCCACGCTCGTCAGGCCACTGCAACTAATGAACGCTCCAACGCCGAGGGAAGTGACCGAATTCGGGATCTCCACGCTCGTCATGCCACTGCAACCATAGAACGCATAATCGCCGATGGAAGTGACGGAATTCGGAATCGTCACACTCGTCAGGCCACTGCAACCAGAGAGCGCATATTCGCCGATGGAAGTGACGGGGAAAGTGGTTCCTTTGTAAGTAACAGTCGCAGGAATGATCACATTCCCTGAATACTCATTGTCATATTCGGTTTCATAACTTCCTCTAAACGTGACAGTGACTTCGTTGCCGTTGATGTTGTAATAGATGCCGTCCACCTCGAAGACGTGGGCTGTGGCGAGTGCGGGCAACAGGAGTGCCAGCAACAGGATGGTGGTTTTGATGAGTTGTTTCATAATCAGAATGTTTAGATGTTAATAATAAGGTGATAAAAACATTGATTTAAAGTATCGCCCACAAAGGTAATAAAAATCTGTGTCCGTTTTTCTCCTTTTTCTCTTTTTTCTTTTTTTTCTACGCATGCGTGCACATTTCTCCTCTCCTGTGCTCGCCTAAGGTCCTTCTCTAAAAAAATTATTGGTGTCCGAGGAAAACAACTGGGATTAATGTGAGTGTCCAAAAGTTGCCCTTAGGGCAACTACTCGGGGACGGTTTCTGTGTAACAAAATGCTTTGCATTTTGGACTCAGGAACCGTCCGTTTTTCATACATAGAAACCGTCCCCAAAGCAGCCACGCCCAAGGAGAGCATGAGGGATATCACTCAGGTTTTATGGGAATTTTAATTACAGGTGCCGCCCAGGATGATGTCGATGACGGCGTTGATGTCGGCGATGTTGATTTCGCCGTCACCGTTCACGTCGGCTGCTGTAGTGCTACTGTTTCCGCTCAGGATGATGTCGATGGCGGCGTTTACATCAGCAATATTGACCTCTCGGTCGCCATTCACGTCACCAGTTGGAGTTTCAGGGATTAAGTCATCCACAATCTTTCCGAAATAGGGATACCAGTGCTCATCTGCCCTGTAGGCATCGGCCGTCCCCTGCAGCACATGCAGCATGCGACCCGAGTAATCACCATTATATTCCTTATAGAATTGTTCATTCCCGCACGATACGCCCGAGAGGTCAGCAATGTAGCAATACACATCCGTCAGTGCCCAGCAGTTCTTGAACGCCTCGTTACCGATTGAAGTCACCGAGTTGGGGATGACAATGCTGGTCAGCCTATCGCAGCAATAGAACGCATTGTCACCGATTTCAGTCACCGAGTTAGGAATATTGATGCTGGTCAGACCTTGGCAGTTGTAGAACGCATATCTACCGATAGAAGTCACCGAGTTGCCGATCTCGACGCTGGTCAGTCCTATGCAGCCCTCGAACGCACATTTACCGATAGCAGTCACCGAGTTAGGAATAATGATGCTGGTCAGCCCCCAGCAGTAACAGAACGCAAAGTTACCGATTGTAGTTACCGAGTTGGGGATAGTCGTGTTCTTGCAGCCAACAAGTAAAGTATTATCGGCGGTCTCAATAATTGCATTGCAGTTGTCGCGCGAATCATATCTCGGATTGCCACTTTCTATCACGATGCCGGCCAACTCATCGCAGTTCTCGAACACATTGTCACCGATAGCAGTCACCGTGTTAGGAATATTGACGCTGGTCAGACCATCGCAGTTGTAGAACGCTTTGTTACCGATAGCAGTCACCGAGTTGGGGATGACGATGCTGGTCAGACCATGGCAGCCCTCGAACGCAAAGTTACCGATCTTAGTCACCGAGTTGGGGATAATCGTGTTCTTGCAGCCATAAATTAATGTGTTATCGGCGGTCTCTATAATTGCATTGCAGTTGTTGCGCGAATCATACCTTGGATTGCCACTTTCTACCACGATGCTGGTCAGCGCAGGGCAGTTCCCGAACGCAAAGTCACCGATCTTAGTTATCGAGCTGGGGATGTCGATGCTGGTCAGACCTTCGCAATAATAGAAGGCAATTTCATCGATTGAAGTTACCGGGTAGGTGATTCCATAGTAGGTGACGGTGGGCGGGATGACGACAGCGCCTAAATACCCAACGAAATACATATTATAATAATCACCTTTGCTGGTGACGGTGGCCTCGTTGCCGTTGATGTTATAACAGATGCCATCGACCTGGAAGTCGAATGCCGAGGCGAGTGCAGGCAACAGGAGGGCCAGCAACAGGATGTAAAAACGGAAGAGTTGTTTCATAATCAGAATGTTGAGATGTTAATAATTAGGTGATAAAAACATTGATTTAAAGTATAGCCCACAAAGGTAATAAAGATTTTTTTAATTTTCATCACAGGCGTGCACATTTCCCATAAGCACAAAGAAAAACGGCCGGCTGCGTGGGCAGTCGGTCGCTTGATTCTTCTCAAGGCATCCGCCCGCCTGTTTTTGAAAACAACTGATTAATCTGATTCTTCTGAAGGCATCCGCCCACTTTGCCTCACGCTAAGCCGCCAAGCCGCTAAGGATCTGGATTAAAAGACAAGAATGACAATAAATACAATATATTGATTATCAATAAAATAAGAAAATAGTTTGTCTTTATTGTACTTCTTGTCTTCTTGTTTTGGTCAGGATGCGGATGCCCCTAGTATTTATTGTATTTCTTGTTTTCCTTTACGTTACGGAGCAGATGCCATAATTAAAAACAACTCAAACAACTTAAACAACAAACGCGGTGCAACCGACCTCAACCCTCGGCTGCACCGCAATTATTATATGCATGCAATTATTTATTCCCTTTGGAGCGATTGTGGTAACGGCACAACATTTGGCAGTTGCTTATAGCGCTCTAACAAGCATTGGCAAAGGTAGTAAAATTCCGTGATATGACAACAATTCATTAAATGCGAAAACACAAAACCGACAATGACATCAACGCTTAGCGGCTTAGCGACTTTGCGTGAGGCCACACGCACGCACAAAGAAAAAAGAGAAAAAAAAAGGTTAGGCTCTGCGTGGCATATAATAATTTTGTTCGATTTCTTGCGAGCACTTGCGAGCAATCACATCAACGCTTAGCGGCTTAGCGACTTTGCGTGAGATGGGTGGCGACTTAGCGTGAGATGGGTGGCGGCTTAGCGTGAAGTCAAACGAACGCGGATGACCAATAAAGAAAGTTGTCCGTGTTGTCAAAAGCGTTGTCCCTGTTGTCTGATAAACGCTTTGCGGCTTAGCGTGAGGCCACGTGTGCGCAGAGAAAAAAGAGAAAAAAACGGCCGGCTGCGTGGGCAGTCGGTCGTCTTGTTTTTTGAGGTGGTACCTCCGGGGATCGAACCAGGGACACGCGGATTTTCAGTCCACTGCTCTACCACTGAGCTAAGGTACCTTTTCAAAAGCGACTGCAAAGATACGTTTTTTCTTTTTTTCGCTGAAAAGCATTACCTTTGTAAAACGAACAAGAAAAACTTAAGGATATGCTGCCACCCATCATCAGATTATTGCGTCCCAAGCAATGGAGCAAGAACGTGTTTGTGTTCCTGCCCTTGTTCTTTGACAAGAAGTTCACCGACGTCAACTTGCTTGCGCTCACGGCTTTGTGCTTCGTCATCTTCTCGCTGGCGGCGAGCGCAGTCTATTGTCTGAACGACATCCTGGATCGCAAGGCCGATGCCCAGCATCCCGTGAAGTGCAAGCGCCCCATCGCCTCGGGGGCGGTGAGCGTGGGCGCCGGCTGGGCAGCCATGGCGTTGTGTGCCCTGCTTGCCGTGGGCCTCACCCTGTGGCTGATTCCCGACCTGATATGGCTATTGCTGGGCTACATGGCACTGAACGTCGCCTATAGCCTGTGGCTCAAACACGTGAGCCTGATAGATATGCTGGTGGTGGCTTCCTTCTATGTGATGCGTGTGCTGGCTGGCGCCATTACCGGCGATATCGTGCCATCGCAGTGGATAGTGGTGATGACCTTCCTGCTCGCCCTCTTCCTGGTGCTGGGCAAACGTCGCGACGACGTGATGATTCAAGCCGAGACGGGAACCACCGTGCGCCGCGGCATCGCCAACTACAACCTGCAGTTTGTCAACATGACGCTCACGCTTGTCGCCACGGTGACCATCGTCTCCTACATGATGTACACGATGAGCGATGAAGTCGCTACACGTTTCGGCAGCAACTACGTGTACTGCACTGCCGTGTTTGTCCTGGCGGGCATCCTGCGTTACCTGCAACTCACCATCGTGGAGAACCGCAGCGGCAGCCCCACCAAGGTGCTGTTCCGCGACCGCTTTATCCAACTGTGCCTGCTGGGATGGTTCATCACGTTCCTCGTGATTATCTATTTGTAATATAAGATGTTAGACTTTAGACACTAGACGTTAGTCATTAGACACTATATACTACAAGGGGTCCAAAAACTGAAAAAAATGAGACGCGTTGTTGCATTTGACTTTGACGGGACCTATACCCTCAGCGACTCGCTGCCGTTGTTCCTGAAGTGGAGTTTCGGCAAGTGGGGTTACTGGTGGGGGCTGCTGCTGTGCCTTCCGTGGCTGGTGCTGTTCAAGCTGCGACTGCTGCGTGGCGGCCAGGCCAAGGAAAGGCTCATCAGCCACTTTGTCAAAGGGATGCCGCAAGAGGAGTTTCAAGCCCTGGGCAGACAATTCGCTGCCCACTATCAGCCCACACTGACGCGTCCCGAGGCGGAACAGGCCATGAATGCCGCCCTCGAGAACGGCGATCAGGTGCTGGTGGTGACAGCGAGTATCATCGACTGGGTCAAGCCGTGGTTCAAGGACCGGGATGTGACCATACTCTCCACCGAGATGGAGGTGGATGCCGACGGCAGGCTGACGGGACGTTTTGCCTGCCCCAACTGCAACGGAGCCGAGAAATGGCGCCGCATCGTTGAGGCGGTACCCGACGTGGAGCAGCGCGAACTGGTAGCCTACGGCGACAGTGGCGGTGACCGTGTGATGCTCGCCCATGCCGACAAGGCCTACCTGGGCGATTTCAAGACCACAATGGAGCAGTTACCGAACACCCGCCGCCATCCGGGACGCCTGTTCTGGGCTGTCCTGCTCGTGCTGGTGCTGTACCAGATGCTGGGCGTATTCTTCGGCATGGACATCGCCGACGCGGGGTTTTACCTCACCTTCTATGACAACATCTTCACCCACCCCGGGAGTGTAGAGTATAATTTCATGTATTACCTGAACGGCGTCATCGGCGGCGCGTTCCAAGCGTTGTTCCCATCGATGGGCATGTGCGGGATGCGGTTGCTGGGCGTGGCGTTCAACACGCTGTGTGCCATCATCCTGTATTACGCCCTGCGCCGTCATGTCGATGAGCGGGCCATAGCCCTGGGCTGCGCCCTTGTCGTCGCATCGTTCATCGCCCCACCCTACACCTTCTGCTACGACCTGTGCACCATCGTCTTCTATGTGCTGGCCATCACGCTGCTGTGGCGAGGACTGGAGCGGAACAGCACCTTGATGGTCGCTCTGGCTGGCGTCCTGGCGGGATTGAACATCCTGGTGCGCATCCCCAATGTGCTGGGCCTCTCGATGTCCTTGCTGCCCATCATCATGTGGCTGTGCGACAAGCGAGGACGCTATGGCTGGAAACGCATGGTCACCTATTGCCTCGTCTTTTTGGCCTGTGCGTGCCTGGCAGTGATCTTGACTATCAGCCTCATGCCCGAACTGCACCGCACCGCGTTCTACAGCGTCATGCATGACCTGCGCTCGATTGCCAACGACGACACGGGAACAGCATCCCATACCACCTCCCAGATGATATTCACCCAACTCAAGTTCTACGGCACCCAACTCTGGACAGCCGTCAAGTTGGGGGTTCCCGTACTCCTGTACTGGTGGGCACACAAGCAGGTGGGAAACAAGGCTCTCATGTGGGGACTCAAGGGCATCGCCATTGCAGCCTTTGTGTGGTTTGTATATCGGATGCACCCGCTGCAGCCCGTGTGGCTGATGTGCCTGGTGGGTGGCATCATGGTCATGGTGGAGAATTGGCGTGAACACCGTGGCATCGCTTGGATGGCGCTGCTGGGCATCGGCATGATGCTGGTGATGCCGCTGGGCAGCGACGGTGCCTATAACAACGGCACCATCGTCGCATGGGCTATCGCTCCTGTCGCTATGCTGTGGTGGCTGCACCGCAGCCGCATCGCCTTCCCGCTGGTGCTGATTGCAGTGTGCGCCCTGCGCATGGTAACCGGTGGAGCCTACTTCGACGGTGGCCCCTTGTGGGAAAAGCGCTACACCGTGGACAATCCCCGCGCTGCCCACATCTACACGACCCGTGAGCGCGCCGACGTGATCAATACCATGCTGCACGGCATTGCGCCGCACGTCAAACCTGGCACTGTGCTCATGGCCTACGGCAGCATCCCGCTGGTCAACTACCTCACCCACACCCGTCCCTACATCGGCTGTTCATGGGTAGAACAACTGAGCGCCTCGATGCTTGAGAAGAAACTGGCCAAAGCGCCCAAAATAGGTTTCCCGCTCATCTTGCAGCAGAAGTTCAGCACCCTGGGACCGTACTGGAGTGAGCCGATGGAGGACTTCAGGACCAGCTACGGCGACCAGCAGAACACCTACCGCGACAACCGCAAGTTGGAAGTGCTCAACCGATTCCTAGAATACGGGAAGTACCACGTCATCTATGAAGACTCCCACTTTGTTCTTTACCAACCCGGTTGGTGAGTTAGGAGTTAGAAGTTAGAAGTTAGGAGTGAGGAGTTAATATTTAAGCATTTAAGAATGGAAGGGCTCTTGCAATACATCTGGCAACACAAGCTGTGGCTGAGTGAGGACATGGTGACCAACGACGGGCGCAAGGTGCGCGTCATCGACCCTGGCCTGCTCAACACCGACGCGGGTCCCGACTTCTTTAATGCCAAGGTAGAAATTGACGGCCACCTGTGGGTGGGCAACGTCGAGATACACGTGCGCGCCAGCGACTGGAAACGCCACCACCATGATGAGGACCCCGCCTATGACAGCGTCATCCTGCACGTCGTCGAGAAGGACGATGCTCCCGTCACCCGCATCAACGGCGAGCGCATTCCCCAAGTGGTCCTGCAAGTGTCGCCACGCTTCAACGAGTGCTATGACAGGCTGGTGAACGCCCAGGTGGAACTGCCCTGTGCCGCACGCCTGGGAGAGGTGCCGTCGCTCACGGTCACCGAGTGGATCGAGGCCCTGGCGATGGAACGCCTGCACGGCAAGGTGGACCGCGTGCGGGAACTCTACGACCTCTTCAACGGCAGTTGGGAAGATATCTGCTATGTGTTGCTGGCCAGGACGCTGGGATTCGGCATCAACGGCGATGCCATGGAACGGCTGGCACGCATCACGCCGTTGCGCCTGCTGCACAAGCACAGCGACTCCATCCTCCAGGTCGAGGCACTGCTCTTCGGCCAGTCAGGGCTGCTCAACGGTGCCCACAGCGAGGAGCCCTATTACCAGCAACTGATGCGGGAATATGCCTTCCTCGCCAACAAGTTCTCGCTGCGTCCCATCGAGGGAACGGCATGGCGCCTGTTCCGCAGCCGCCCCCAGAATTTCCCCTACCGCCGTATCGCCCTGCTGGCCCAGTTCGTCCAGGGAGGATTTAATCTGATGAATAATGTCTTGGAGGCCAAGGATACCGAAGAACTGCGACAGTTGTTTGATATCGAACTGAGCGGCTACTGGACGACACACTACAGTTTCGGCAAGCCTTCATCGAGTGCAGGCCGTGCGCTCTCGGGCAGCAGCATCGACATCGTGCTCATCAACACCGTCGCTCCGCTGCTGTATGCCCGTGGTGAACTCACCGACGATTACAGCCTCACCGACCGCGCCATCGCCCTGCTTGAAGACCTGCGCCCCGAGCAAAACAGCATCGTGACGCTGTTCCGCCATGCCGGCATCAAGTGTGACGACGCCCTCACGAGCCAAGCCCTCATCCAACTGCGACGCAACTACTGCGAGGCCCGCAAGTGCATCTACTGCCGCCTGGGCCACCGCCTCCTCGCCACCGATGCCCGCATGGTATAGGTCACACAAGTGCAGCAAAGAGGGCACCACAGCCCGAAAAACTGCGGCACCCTCCAAACTATAACAATTACGAAAAATCAGTTTTTATTCAACAGCTGGGTGATGAGGGCGGTGACGTCTTCGATGTTGACATTGCCGCTGCCATCGACATCGGCGGCTGTTGAAGACGTGCCGTCAAGAAGCATCTGAATCAGGGCGGTCACATCACTAATGCTGATGGCGCCGTCGCCATTCACATCACCAGGCATGTCACCAGTGTCGATGCCGACGATGTTTTTAAACGAACTCCAATAGGCCGTTGAACTGTACTGTTCCAGCGAACGTAAGGGCACGTTGAGTGTCGCCGACGTATAGACAGTGTTGTTGAAAGCGTTCTTGGTGTTGAGAGCCGGCGGCGTAACTGCGAGACAGGTGACGGTTTTGATGACGTTACAACCCGTGAAGGCACGCGCCCCAACAGACGTCATGGCCTTTCCCATCGTTACGCTTGTCAATGGCGTACAGCCATAGAAGGCATAGTCGGAGATGAACTCGACATCGTCATCGATAACAAGTTCCTTGACTGGCTTACCGTTCAGCGACAGGCTGTGGGTAATGTTTAACGGATTGGAATTCGCATCGGTGAACGTAGCCGTACACCAGGACTTGACGTCGGTGATGTTCACGGTGGTGAGCCCGGTGCCGTAGAAGCAGAAAGAGTCAAAGGAAAGGTCTCCGGTTCCAAAATTGACAGTAGTCAGCCCACTGCAGTAGCCGAAAGCAGCATAGCCAATGACCTTGGCACCATTGCCAAAAGTCACCGTTCTCAAACTGCTACAGTTATAGAAAGACCATGTACCAATCGTCGTCTGACCATCGCCAAAGGTGAGCAACCCTAAGGATTGGCATCCCATGAACGCATATTCGCCGATATTGAGGTCTCCGTTCACAAAGGTGGCCTTGGCAAGTTTGCTGCAATAGGCGAATGCAAAGTTGCCGATAACGAGTGACGGGCTGCTCGTAGTGACACCCAATAGGTTATGGCAACTCTCAAAAGCCGACATCTTGATTTCCTTGACCGAGGAAGGCAGCGTCACGTTGGTCAGGGCGGTACACCCAGCAAAGGCATTCGGACCGATGGTGGTCAACGCATTGCCCATCGTCACACCCGTCAAGGCGGTGGCATTCAGGAAAGCACTGTTGCCGATGGTTTCCACCGCATTGCCCAGTGTCACATGGGTGAGTTCGTCGCAGTTGCGGAATGCGCTATTGCCGATTGACGTAACAGCCAGCGTCCTGCCGTCAACGGTGATTTGGTCAGGTATCGTCACATCGCCCCTGTAGGAATTGAAGCGTGAATCCTTGTTCACGACGACAGCCTCATCCCCATCAATGCGGTAATAGATGCCATCGATGGCGACATCATAGGCCTGGATGGGCTCGCCACTCTCGTTGGGTGCAATCTGATAGGCCATCATCTGGTCCAGGGTGAAACTGTAATTGCCCACGACAAACGCATCGAGTTCAAAGTATCCGTCACCACTGCCGCTCCAGCCCCAATTGATGTGGTACTTGCCATCATCACAGCCGTCAACGACAAACACATGGCCGCTGGTGGGCGACACCTTGGCGTGATAGAGGATGGGACGACCTGCCTCCATTTCTTCCATCATCATCGCGTTCCAGTCATCATAACTGTACTGGGCCCTCTCGGCAGACGTCGCATGATAGCCCAGGGTCATCATGGCGGTCAACATATATTCCATATCACGGGCATCACTGGCGTTAGCCGAATAGTCCATGTAACATGCCTGACCGCAATAGAGCATCAGCCAAGCGACAGCATCGGCCTGGTCGGCGGTATAGTTCACATTCTTATAACTGTCCAGCATATTGTCCCAATCCAAGGGGATTGACGGCAATGCAGGCATGTTCAGTTGCGCAGTGCGGGTGACATAGGCGGGCAGTTCGGGTGCCACAGCAGGGAATTTCCAGCGATACATCACTTGAGCCATGGCTGTTGCGCCGCAGCCAGTGGCGCACCTCGTTCCCTGATCATTGGGACAACGGTTGTTGTAGGGAGTGCCCTGGTCCCATTGACAGGTCACCAAGGGCGCTACCGTCAGCCCTTTGCCCGAAGAGCGCAGATTGGCATCGGCCGAAATTTCTGGGTGGGCCTGCAGGTATTCCATCTGCGCTGCATAGCGATCAAGCATCCACTGCATCGCTTTGGGAATACGGTTCATGTCCAAGCCGGTGTCGCCATAGGCCAAAACCTCCTGAGCGCGGTCATCACCAGCCACGATGACAAAAGCGCAGCCATCATCGGTGGTGTACACATAGTAGTCGGCAACATCGGCGTTGACAGCAGATATCCTCGTACCGACGAGATGCAATGTGACAGGGGCGGCACCACGCATTTTCACATCCACCTTGTCCTGCAGGAAGCGGGTTGCAGTAGCCAGAGCGGTGGTCTCGTCAATACTTGCAGCACTCGCCGTGATGCCCACGAGGAGCAACAAAGCGGTAGCCAGCCATTTCTTAACAGTGCCATGTGAATAGGTCCTATTCACACACTTAAATCTGAATTGATAAATACAATGCTTCATTGTGATTTAGAGTTTTTAAATAATTGGTAAACAGTTTATTATCGATTCATCCCACATGATAGAGATTGATTACTCGACATTCAATAGCATATCGATGAGGGTGGTAACGTCAACAATCGTCACCTGGCCGTCGCCGTTCACGTCGCAGTAGGCGGGTTGTTCGCCATCAGCCATCAATTGACCGATCAATTCCGAGACGTCGTTAATGCCCAACTTGCCGTCACCGTTGATGTCGCCAGGGCCTGCACCCAGGAACGGCACGATGCGAGATAATTTACTCCATTTGTCATGCGCCTGATAAGCAGCCAGCGACTCGGCGGGAACATACAACGTCGTTGTCCATTCATAAGGACAAGCAAAAATGTAGAAAGAGTTTGACTCAACAGACGGTGGTGTAACCGGATGACAAACCACGTTGCTCAAACTGCCACAGTAAAACGCCAGATCATTGATTGTCGTGACTGAAGCAGGGATAGAGATACTCGCCAGATAATTGCAAAAATAGAATGCCTTTGTGCCTATTTCAGTAACAGTTTCAGGAATAACAGTGTTCAAGCAGCCCAAGATAAGCTGATTGCTTGCCGTCTCAATAACAGCATTGCAATTGTTCCTGGAATCATAAACCGGATTGCCCTCCTCTACCGACAATGAGGCCAGCAAGGGATAACCTTCATGACAATCATAATCATTTACATGGATTAAGGTCACGGTGCTGGGGATGCTCACACCAGAGAAATGATCAAACGCATTACAGCCAATGCTTTTAACGGTATAATTATGGTTATTGATATGAATTACACCTGGTATCACAATATTGCCAGACCTGAGAGGAGTAATGATGGGATAGGTCATAGACCACATGTAGTTAACATAATAATCAGGGACCGAAGCAGTATTGTTCTCATCAGTATAATACACCAATCCGTCACAAACGATTGTACGGTCACTCTGGCTGATGAATCCTGTTGAGTCATATACCACAGTTGCAGTCACTTCCCTTTCCAGATTCCCATTTGTGGTTTTTGCCATAATCTTATATTCACCATACTGGTCCAGATAGATTTCTCCATCATATTCTATCCACTCATTACTGTCATTGATTTTATAGTAATAATGCTCTGGTTTAATAAAACGACCCCCGGCTACATACAATAAAAAAGAATTATCACCATACAGGGGATACTTATTACTATCGCCAAATAAACCATCGACAATACGGACAGCCAGACCTTGCTCGTTATCCACACGGTTAGCATAAACAAGTGGCGGAGTGACTTGGGGGAAGCCAAATTCGACGTAAGTATCACTGAAGCTATATTCAACTATTTCACTGGCATCTTTACCAGGACTGACGGCATAACATTCAACTTGGTAATCTATAATATAAAGGTTATCCTTGAACTGTAACTCTACAGGCTCAGTGTAAACCTTCCAGTCAGTCCAAGCAGTCCAGTCAGTCCAGTCATAATAATTGTAACGCCAATAAATCACGGCCTGAGGGTCATCGTGACTGAGTTCCATAGTAGCAGAAAACACATCCACATTACAATTAATCACCGGGATATCGGTCTGCACCGGCACGTCTTGGGCACAGACGGCAGCAGTGGCAGTAACCAGCAGCATGAGAGATAAGAGTAGCTTTTTCATTTTCATCAAGTTTTTTAGATGGTTAAACTATTTTTGCCCCCGAATTTACTATCCACAAAAATCTCAAACAAGTGATTTTGCGGGAAAAATCGCCAAATTCAATTTTTTGACAAAAAAGTGTCTAATTATTTTACACTTTAGGCACTAAGTAACGAAAAAAGCTTGCGGACTGGTAATGATTATCAGCCCGCAAGCAGCGTCAGTTGTTATCAAATATCTTTCTTGCCTATATGGAATCCGGACTTGCCGAGGGTTCCTCAAGTTTCTCGTCGGGATTGAAGTCGTCGGTCAAGGGGATGGCGAGGCTGTCCTCGTCGAACAGCAACGTCGAGTCAAGTTCCTCGACCGGAGCAATCGATGAGCAGCCCGAGTAGAGTGCCGCATCGATGGGCTCCTTGCAGGGCTGGAAGCGCTGGTGATACTTCTGGAACTGCGGATCGCTCAGCACGAGTTGCAGGAAGCGGCCGCAGATGGGCAATGCCGTCTTGCTGCCCTGTCCCAATGCACCCCAGCGGAAATGGATCTGGCGGTACTCGCCGCCCACCCATGAGCCGCACACCAGACCGGGTGACACGGCGACAAACCAAGCGTCGGCATGGCGGTTACTGGTGCCCGTCTTGCCACCCAGGTCCACGTCATAGAGGGGACGGGTGACGTAGCCGTTGAGGGCCATCGCGGTACCTCCGGCATCAGTTCGGCAGGCCATAAGCATCTGCTGCATGAGCCAAGCCGAGCGATAGGAGATCGCCTGCTTCTGATGGTCGGGGGCATGGTAAATCTCCTTGCCGTCACGATCGACAATGCGCGTGACAATGACCGGGTCGTGCATCATACCGTCGTTGACAACGGTACAGTAGGCATTGACCAGCTCCAGCAGGTCCACGTCGCTGGCACCCAGTGAGAGGGCTGGCTTGGGATCCATCGGGGATTTGATACCCATGGCACGGGCGAGTTGGGCGATTTCGCTGAAGCCCACCTCTTGACCCACACGCACGGTAACGCTATTGATACTCTGTGCAAAGGCGCCACGCAAGGTCATATCGGAGCCGCTGAAGGTACCGTTTGCATTGGTCGGCCTCCAGTGCTCCATCTCTTGCTTGTCCTCATTATAGACCAGTGTGTCAATATACTCATCGGGACGGCGGTCACAAGGCGTCAAGCCGCGCTCCATCGCCATGGCATAGACAAAGAGTTTGAACGTCGAGCCCGGCTGATGCTTGGCACGCACCTTGTCATACTTCCACGTGTCGAAGTCCACATCACCGACCCATGCCTTGACATGACCGTTGCTCGGCTCCATGGCGATGAAGCCGCAGTGCATGAAGTGCAGCATGTAACGCACCGAGTCCATCGAACTCATTTCCATATAGAGCGAGTCGTTCACATAGTCAAACAGGTGCACCATGTGGGGCTGGTTCATGTAGTAGTTGACCGAATCCAGGTCGTTAGGATAACGCGCCAGCAACTCATGATAGATGGGCGTGTTGCGTGCCTTGTCCTCGACAAAGTTGGCAATAGGCTGGTTATTGTCGTCGAGCCAGCAGTCCTGGTTGCCCCAATGGCTATTGAAGTTCTGCTGCACGACCTTCATCTTCTCGCTCACTGCCTGCTCGGCATACTCCTGCATCTTGGCGTCGAGCGTGGTGTAGATCTTCAAGCCGTCGCGTTCCAAGTCAAGTTTCAGGCCCTGAGCCTTGGCGATATCCTCTATCTCGCGTGCCACCGCCTCGCGGAAGTAAGGGGCGACACCATCGTAGTTGGCCTCGAGCGTGTATTTCAAGTCAATGGGCAGCGAGGAGATCGAGTCATATTGTGCCTGGGTCAAGTCACCATGCTCCACCATGTTCTTGAGCACCTGGTTGCGGCGACGCAGGCTGTTCTTGGGATTGATGCGCGGATTGTAGGTACTGGTAGCCTTGAGCAGGCCGACGAGTACGGCGCTCTCCTCAATCTTGAGTTGGCGCGGCGTGGTCTTGAAATAGGTGTTGGCTGCCGTTTTGATGCCGAAGGCGTTGCTGCCGAAATCGACCGTGTTGGCATACATTTCAAGGATTTCCTGCTTGCTGTAGAACATCTCCAACTTGGTGGCGATGATCCATTCCTTGCTCTTCATGATGAGCATCTTCACGCCAGGTATATAGCCCAGCAGACCCGTCGAGTAATCGCTACGGGTGCGGAACATGTTCTTCACCAACTGCTGCGTGATGGTGCTGGCACCACGGGGACGACCATGAAGGACCATGTCCTTGGCGGCAGCGCCTAGACCACTGAAATCGATGCCGTGGTGGTGGTAGAAGCGCTCGTCCTCGGTATCGATGAGCACCTTAAAGAACTGAGGATTGATCGAGTCGTAGGACACCGGCGTGCGGTTCTCGTCATAGTACTTGCCGATGGTCTTGCCGTCGGCGCTATAGAGGTAGCTAGCCTCGGGGTTGCGCGGATGCATGATGCTGTAGGTGCTGGGCGACTTGCCGAACAACCACAGCAGATTGATGTCAACAGCTATGAGATAGAGCAGGAACAACACGATGAAGGTCCCTATCGCTGCGAGTGTCTTGACCCACCAGGGGCGACCACGGTACAATCCCTTGTACCATGTCTTGAACCGCCTCCAGTTGCGGGTGATGATATTGCCTGATTTCTTATCGGTCATATTCGGTATATTTAGTTTCCAGTTCTTGTTAATTAGTTACCTTTATTCCTAACTTCCCACTTCTAGCTCCTCACGCTATTGGCTGTTGGGGCTACCAGCGATGCGGCGCTTCACAAATCGTGGGATAAAGCTCAAGTGGGCAAGTATGGCCTTCATCGTGCCATAGTGGTGACACATGATGCGGTAACGCTCCAGCAGCGAAGCACGGTGATGGCGAGTCGTCATGCCATCGGCCAGATAGCTGATGATGGGCACACGGCCTGCGTAGGCATTGGCAGGAGAAGCCTTCAGTACCCTGATGCACCAGTCGTAGTCGGCACTCAGGCGATACTGCAGGTCATACTCTGGCGCCAGGTCACGGCGCACAACAAACGCCTGATGACACACCACCATGCCACGCAGGAAACTGTCAACCGTCAACCGCTTGGGGGCAGTCAGGTGTCGTTCGCCGACCACCTCGCGCGACTGGTCCACCAGCTGGGTCTGGCCATAGATGACGCCAGGATTGCCGGATGTGAGTTGAGCCAGTCGTGCCAATACCGTATCGCTGGCAAAGGCATCGCCTGCGTTAAGGAAGATGATGTAACGCCCACGCGCACGCTTGATGCCCTTGTTCATCGCATCATACAGCCCCTGGTCGGGTTCGCTGAACACCCGCAACGAGGAAATGGACGCACCACGCACGATATTGAGCGTGTCGTCGGTCGATGCGCCATCGATGATGAGCATCTCGTAGTCGGTGTTCGTCTGACGCTGCACGCTCTCCAGTGTTGGGGCGATAACAGCCGCAGCATTCCACGTGACAGTGATGATGGAAAATAGAGGTTCCATGCCTATATAATGGTTATTGTGGACGCAAAATTAATGCAAGTCACCGATAGAACAAAATAAAAACCACAGTTTTTTATAATTTATGCGCTTTGCTGCCTGATTTTTTAAATACCTACAGTTTTACGGCAGTCTACACAATCAAATGGCCATTTTTTACGTTATAAAGAGAAAACAACTAGCATCGACTATGAAAATGAACAAGTTATTACTGGCTATTGCCGCGCTGACACTGCTCATGATGGCAAGCAGTTGTGACCACATTGACAACAAGACGTTGCCACGTTATACCGTGCGCCTGGATCTGGGCAGTTTCGCTTTGTGGAACACCTATGGCGTGAGCGGTATGGGTGACTATCGCGTCTTCAACCGCGATAAGGGCATACCTTCCAACTTCCCTTACAACGTCAACACCTTCACTGGATATGGCGGTGTGTTGCTCATGATGGGCATTGACGGCCCCATGGCCTATGACCTGTCATGTCCCGTCGAGATCAGCCAGGATGTGGTCCTGTCAATCAGTGCCGACAACTTTGATGCGGTGTGCCCGCGCTGCAACTCCCATTTCGACCCGCTGATGAATGGCGGAGGACCCATCAGCGGCGTAGCCATCAAGAACAAGGTGGGTATGCGCCAGTACCGTGTCATGCCCAGCAACGGCGGCTACTTCATCTCCAACTGATCGTTTTAAGGTTCCAGACTTTAAAGGCGTTAAAAACCATAGAGACATTAGGGTCCATAAAGGACTGAGAAAAACTGAAAATGTTCCACGGAGACGACCAGTGATTTTAGGTCCAAAATGGGCACAAAATCCTCTTTTTTCATAAAACAAGGCACAACGCTTGCATTTTGCAATTCGGAGTGCCATTTTTCTTTTCTTGGTGGATAGTTTTTATAGCAAAAATCTAAAAAATAAATCTTATAGGATGCCATTTAATGTTAAAAAGTGTAAACTTTTTCATTTTTCATTTCCAAAAATTAAACATTCGAGGCTCCTTTGAGGCCCTGTTATTAGTACTCTCGCGTGGAACATTGCGTTAAAATTGCGGTTTTTGCTAAATGTTTACAAGTGTTTAAGATGTTTGGTCAGGTCGGCAGGTTGCCCTACCTTTGCACCAGCAAACCAGGGCGTACGGCATTGAAATCGTTCTCGATGCCCTTAACGAAAAGGCCGCCGATGAGCGGATTTTCCAGTCCTCTAAATATATTATTATGAGTTTTATTAAAAGTAAAATAAGTTTATCGGCATTATTCATTCTTTTAGCAATCACCTTTACCGGTTTTTCAGCCCAGGCTCAACTTCTTGAGACTCGCAAGCAGGGCACCGTACTCGAACAGCTCGAACAAATCAGCCGCAACAACATCGTTGACCAGGTCATCAAGTATGCCTATCGTTTCCGCGGCACTCCATACCGTTATGGCGCATCATCTCCCCGTGGATTTGACTGCTCCGGTTTTACCAGTTATGTATTCAAGCGTTTCGGCATTGAGCTGGACCGTTCATCACGCGGCCAGATTACCGATGGCGTACGCGTCAAGAAAAACGACCTGCAGCCTGGCGACCTCGTGTTCTTCCAGGGACGTTCGGGTCGTGGTGGCGTCGGTCACGTGGGCATCGTTACCCGTGTGAATGAGGACAACACCTTCCATTTCATCCACTCGGCATGCAGCAGCGGTGTCACCGAGAGCAAGAACACCGAGTCCTACTACAGCCGCCGCTACGTCGGCGCCTGCCGAGTCCTTTAATCGACAACAAACCAATTCCAATAAGCATCACACAGCGTGCGCTCCCCCAACCCGAGGAAGCGCATGCTTGCTATAATAATATCAACAAAAAGCCTCAAAACTTGCAATGATACTTCTTTTTTCATAGTTTTGCGCCAAATAAAAACAATATCAGATGAATGCAAAACGATCAACACTATTGACAATACTTGCCTGGCTAACGTTTTATGCTACGGCGGGGCATGGGATGATTGACGGGACGTTGGAGAAGTCCAGCATCTATCCGGGGACGGTGCACACGTTTCAGGTGTATGTGCCTGACCAGTATGACGGCAAACGGCCTGCGGCACTCTACGTGGGGCTGGATGGGGTGTTATGCAATGCCCCTGAGGTCATGGACTCGCTCATCGCGGCGGGGAAGATGCCCTGCACCATCGGTGTGTTTCTGCAACCTGGTGTCATCAAGGATGTAGAGGGCACGGTATTGCGCTACAACCGTTGCTATGAGTTTGACAGCACAACAGGGCTGTTCGCACGCTTCCTAGAGACCGAGGTGCTTCCCGCTGTTGAGCAGATGACCACAGAGCGCGGGAAACCCATCCGTCTGTCCCGTAGGCCCCAGGACCGCATGATCTTTGGCCTGAGCAGTGGTGGCATCGCTGCCTTCAACGCCGCTTGGCACCGTCCCGACCTGTTCGGCAAGGTGTTCACAGGCGTGGGCACGTTTGTGGCGATGCGCGGCGGCAACGACCTGCAGGCACTGGTTCGCAAAACCGAACCACTACCTCTGCGCGTATTCATCCAGGACGGCAGCAATGATGCTTGGAACCCGTTGTTCGGCCACTGGTACGAGGGCAATCAGATGCTGGCCAGCGCTTTACAGTTTGCAGGTTACGATGTTGAGTGTGACTGGAGCGACGGTGGCCATAACGTGAAGCGCTCCACCGAGATTTTCCCCCAAGTGATGGAATGGATGTGGCGAGACTGGCCTGCGGCACCCGCTGTGGGCGAAACTCAGAACGACTTTCTCCAAGCCCTTTACACCGACGAGGACAAGGGATGGGAAAAAGTCGGCAACGGCACTGACGGCAAACCCGTGACCCGCATCATCTATGCTGACCTCACTACTATCGCCATCGTTCCTACTACCCCAGGCAACACCGTGTGGCAATACCTGCTGCAAGACGGCCAGCCCACCTGTGGCGAACCTTTCTACTGGCTGCACAACGATGACAGCCGCGCCCTTAATATCCAGAGCATCACCTTTGACGGCAATGGCAACCTGTGGGCTGTCACCAACCTGGGTATTCAGGTATGTGACCAGAACGGACGCGTACGCGCCATCCTGCGCCTGCCGCAAGGCATCGACACTGTGAATGAAATCAAGATTACCGAGGGTTACGTCTGGCTCCACACCCCCACCGCCGACTGGCGCCGCCGTCTCAACGTCATCGCTCCCATTCTGGGTCAACGCCCCGAGAGCCAAGGGCAAGGGTGATGTCAGTTAGGAGTTAGGAGTTAGGAGTCAGGAGTGAGAAGTGAGAAGTGAGGAGTTATGGCTCATCTTGAGAGGTGTGGCCGTGCATCCTATACCCTCAAGCCTAAAAATACAGGCTAAAAAACAATCAACTGAAAACTATTTATTACCTTTGTAGTTTAAATAAAAAGAAAGTATCCCATGATGCAGAACAACAACATAACGCCCGAGATGGAAGACCAGATGATCAATCAGGCCTACCAGAACTTGCTAAATATCTATTTGTCAAGTAATCACCGCAAGAAAGTGGAGATTATTGACAAGGCTTTCAAGTTTGCCCGTGATGCCCACAAGGGCATCCGTCGCCGCTCTGGTGAGCCCTATATCATGCATCCCATTGCCGTGGCGACTATCGTGATCCAGGAAATCGGATTAGGTTCCACGAGCATCAGCGCAGCCCTGCTGCACGATGTGGTCGAGGACACTGATTATACCGTCGAGGACATCGAGGCTCAGTTCGGCCACAAGATTGCCCGCATCGTTGACGGACTGACGAAAATCTCGGGTGGCATCTTCGGTGACCAGGCCTCGCTGCAGGCCGAGAACTTCCGCAAGCTGCTGCTCACAATGGGCGAGGACGTGCGCGTCGTGCTCATCAAGATGGCCGACCGCCTACACAATATGCGCACCCTGCAGTCCATGCCCCCCAACAAGCAGTACAAGATTGCCGGTGAGACGCTCTACGTCTATGCCCCGCTGGCACACCGCCTGGGTCTGTATGCTATCAAGACCGAACTTGAGGACCTCAGTTTCAAATACAACCATCCCGCCGAGTACCAGCGCATCCGCAGCCTGATTGACGCCAGCGAGGAAAGCCGTAACGACCTGTTCGCCCGATTTGCAGCCCCCATCCGCGAGCGGTTGGATAACATGGGACTGGTCTATGAGTTCAACGCGCGTGTGAAGTCCTGTTACTCGATTTGGAACAAGATGCAGAAGAAGCACATCCCCTTTGAGGAAGTGTACGACCTGTATGCCGCGCGCATCGTCTTTGAGTGTGACGACGAGAGCGCCGAAAAGCGCATCTGCTGGAATATCTACAACGAGGTGACCGAGGTCTATACCAAGCACCCCGACCGCGTGCGCGACTGGCTGACGACCCCCAAGGTGAACAAGTACCGCGCCCTGCATGTCACCGTCATGGGACCCGACGGCAACTGGGTGGAAGTACAGATCAGGAGCCGCAAGATGGACGACACCGCCGAGCGCGGATTTGCCGCCCACTGGAAATACAAGATCGGTGAAGGCGAGGAGGAAGAGGAACTCTCGAGGTGGCTGAGCACCATCACC
Organism: uncultured Prevotellaceae bacterium; assembly: GCA_900318205.1. GTDB lineage: Bacteria > Bacteroidota > Bacteroidia > Bacteroidales > Muribaculaceae > Sodaliphilus. The sequence continues at coordinate 27,787 of ONJS01000004.1, forward strand.
GACATCCTCAAGGATCCCGAGCCCAACGCTATCGACTTCCTGGACACGGTGAAGCTCAACCTGTTTGCCAGCGAAATTGTCGTCTTCACCCCCAAGGGCGAGACCATCACCCTGCCCAAGGGTGCGACCATCCTTGACCTGGCATTCACACTGCACACCGACCTGGGTACGCACTGTATTGCCGGCAAAGTCAACCATAAACTCAAACCCTTGTCTTACAAACTCGCCAGCGGAGACCAAGTCGAGATCATCAGCAGCAACAGCCAGAAGCCCAAGCCTGAATGGGAAAAATTCGTCTTCACCGCCAAGGGCAAGACTCGCCTGCGTTCCGCCCTGCGCCACGAGCGACGCCTTACTATCGAGAAGGGCGAGAAGGAATTCAAGGATTTCCTGGCCGACCACAACATTCCCTTAAGCAACGAGGTACTGTCGCTTGCCATCTCGCGCCAGAATGCAAGCAACAAGGAAGAACTTTTCCGCATGATTGGCAACGACGAGATCATCCTCAATGAGGATATGGTCTCCCACAAGGAACAGGGCGCCCGCTTCAACTGGTGGCGACGCAACCCCTTCAAGGGCAAAGAGGAGCCCAAGAAGGCCACCAACGAGTCTTCCACTGCCATCGACACCAAGGCCATCTACCGCCTCACCACCCGTGACGGCAAGAGCAACTACGAGATAGCCTCCTGCTGCCATCCCATTCCCGGCGATGACACGGTAGGCTTCCTGACCAACAGCAACAAGGTCATCGTCCACAAGATGGACTGCCCCACCCTCGCCCGACTCAAGGCCAGCCACGGGTCACGCCTGTTGCAGACACAATGGGAAGACCACAGCGACACCTTCCAGGCGACCATCCACATCGAGGGCATCGACCAGAAGGGTATCCTCCAGTCGATAGTGAACATCATTTCCACCAACATGTCCATCAACATGAAGCAGATGAATGTCACCTCCGACCAGGGCGTCTTCAACTGCGACCTGCAAGTGCTCGTCAGTGATGCCCAGGTGGTCACCAACCTCTGCCGCGAGATCAAGAAGGTCAAGGGCGTCAACAGCGCCTCCCGCATGAACTAACCAAGTAAAAAAGCTACCAGCCAGCAGCTAAAGGCGAAGAAAGAATATGAAAACGAAAAGGAACAATATCATCATCACGGCATTACTGCTACTGTCGGTCATCCTCATCACCACGGCGCTGTTCTTCACCCGTGAAGGGAATGACACACCCAGCTTTGAAGAAGGGAAGCCCTGGATGCACCCGCGACTGGAGGCAAGGTTCCAGTACGATATCGAGCTTGATGAGGAGACACGCTTGCACATCACCGACAGCGTGAATAAGAACTTTTCCAAAATCTACACCCTTGACCGCAAGCGCGGTGAGCAGCAGTTGGCACTGCTTTCACGCAGCATCGCAGGACATGCCGGGTCGCGAGAACTGCTTCAGGCAGTCGCCAAACTCTATGAGGACGGCATTACCGACAATGATGCCGCCAACGACATCCGTACCGGCAAGCAACTACGCTTCAACGTGGGCAACAACCAGCTGCAAGTGGTGGACGCCACCAACATGAAGACGGTGGCACAGGCCTATGCCTGGCTCACCGACTCCCTGCGCGGCAACCATGCCATTCAGGAAGCCCTCAAGACTGTGGACATCAGCCTCTACCTGGTCCCCAACATGAAGGTTGATGCCGAGGAGAACGACAAATGGCTGGGCGAGGACCTGCGCGACGCCCTGCGCTCACCCGGCACAATTCAGGCCGGTGAGACCATCATCACTCCTGGCGAAATCATCACACCCAAGAAGGCCTCGGCCATCAACACCTACTACAACGAGATTGCACGTCGCAACGACCAAAGCAATTCCGACGAGAGTATCAAACTGCTGGGACAGGTCCTCATCGTGGCGACATTGATGTTGGCCTTCTACTTCTTCATGAGGCTGTTGCGCAAGCAGGTGTTCGAACGCCTGCGCAGGATGGTCTTTCTCATCTCGCTCATCACCGTGTTTGTCATCGCGGTGCTCCTATGCGTCAAGTTCAAGTACAACCTGCTTTACATCATTCCCTTCGGGCTGGTGCCCGTCATCGTCTCATCGTTCTTTGATGACCACACCTCATTCTTTGTCCACATTGTCACAGTGCTCATCTGCTCGCTTGTGGCAAGCAGCCATCAGGCAGAATTCATCATCATGCAGTTCCTGGCGGGTATCATCGCCATCGTCTCGGTCAAGGAACTGACCAAGAGGACCCAGCTCGTGCGCTGTGCCTCGCTCATTTTCCTGGCCTACTGCATCACCTACGTGGCCATGACGCTCATCAACGAGGGCGACTTCAGCAAACTCAGCAGGTACTACTTCGGCTACTACCTTGTGAACTGTGTCATCCTGTTCTTTGCTGTATTTATCATCCCCATCGTGGAGAAGGCCTTTGGCTTCACCTCGTCCATGACGCTGATTGAGCTGTCGGACATCAACAACCCGTTGCTGCGCCAGTTGTCCACCAACTGCCCCGGCACCTTCCAGCACTCGCTGCAGGTCGCCAACCTGGGTGGCGAAGCAGCCTTGAAGATCGGTGCCAATATGCAACTGGTACGCGCCGGTGCCCTCTATCACGACATCGGCAAGACCAAGAATCCTGCATTCTTCACCGAGAACCAGATTGGCGAGAATCCGCATGACCATCTCGTGAGACCCGAGGACAGCGCTAAAATCGTTATCGACCATGTGGCCAATGGCATCAAACTGGCCGAGGAAGCCAAGTTGCCCAAGATCATCAGGGACCTGATAGCGCAACACCACGGCAAGGGCGTCACACGGTATTTCTATTACAAGGCCAAGGAAGCCAACCCCGACGGCGAGGTGGATCCCGCACCCTTTACCTATCCTGGCCCCAACCCACAGACCAAGGAGGCTGCCATTCTGATGATGGCCGATGCCTGTGAAGCCGCCACCAAGAGCATGAGCGACCACAGCGAGGAAGCCATCGCCGCTATGGTGAGCAAGATCATCGACGGTCAGGTTGCCGACGGTCTGCTGCGTGAGACTCCCATCAGTTTCCGTGACGTGGAGATGATCAAGCAGTTGTTTGTGGAACGGTTGCGCACTGCCTACCACGTTCGCGTGTCCTATCCCAGCGACATCAAGCCCGCCACCACCGAGGGTCAGGACAACGACACCCCGCCAGCAACCAACGGCAAAGCCACCGAGGAGACGAAATAATTGACCCATCGCAGGCAATAAATCGGCACTGCACGGTGTTATATAATAAAAGGAAATCCTAACATGGTCACACATACCATACTACTCATCGCCGGCGTCATCTGCCTCGTTGCAGCACTGGTGCTTGTGCTTTGGCCCCGCTGGATTGCAGCAGTGCCCGCATTCCTAGGCCTGTTGCTCATGCACTTGAGCTACGCCATCGATGTCAAGACGCTCACTTTCATCTTTTGGGGCGCGGCGACGTTGATCACGGTGGGTCTGTTCTATCTCTCCCCCAAAGGAGAGCCCGACGGCAACCACGCCAGCAACCTCTATGTGGGCATCACCGCCATGGCAGGCGGTATGCTGGGCATCATGTTGGAGCCGCGTGTCATGGTGCTGGGAGTCATCCTGGGAGCAGCGATGGGCCAACTTGCCTACAGCCGCACGCCAGCAGGCAAGTGGATGCTCAACCCATCGATCATGTTTTGGCGCTACTTTGCCGCCAAATGCCTGCCCGCCATTGTTGCCGTCTCGATCGTGTGCATCGCCATCATGGGAGTTGTTATAGATTAGTTAGGAGTTAGAAGTGAGAAGTTAGAAGTGAGGAGTTAGGAGTTTTTGAAGATTTACACTGACAGCGATTGGTTGAAGGCCAATGGCTAAAAGCTGAAAACGATAATGAAACAATACAACAGATATCTGCTCGTCCTGGTTATGGCACTCATGGCAACAGCCATTTGCTGGTCCCAAGAGGTGCCCCAGCGCAGCCAGCCAGGGAAATTCGCCATCAAGAAGGTGGACTTTGACCACGTCAAGGAGGTCATCTCCAACCCCAACAACGCCTACTATTACCCCAAGTTGATGAAGGCTTATAACAGCAACGACACTACCTTGAGCATCGAGGCATGGCGCAACTTCTACTATGGCTACACCTTCCAGGAGGACTATAACCCCTTCCGCGAGAGCATCTATTGCAACGTGGTGGAGCAGCTCTACTACAAGCAGCCCCACTCCCGTGCCGAATGTGACAGCATCGAGAAATATGCCGAGAAGTCCCTTAACGACAACATGTTCGACTTGAACCAGATGAACTTCTACATCTATGTCCTCAAGGAGAAGAAGAAACACGCCCGAGCCGCCATCTGCCAGTATCGCCTGGACCGCCTCATCGCCGCCATCATGTCTAGCGGCCGAGGCACCAAGGAGGAGCCTTGGGTGGTCATCGCCCCCGAGCATGAATACAACATCATCAACTTCCTCGGCTTCGTCGCCACCGACCACGAGACACTAGACGGCGGCATCGACTACATCAAAGTCCAACCTGTCGCGGGCAAGAACACCGAAGGCTTCTACTTCGACATCTCCCGCATGATGCAAATCGCTACCCTAAAGTTCCCCGACATCTAACAACCGCTATTACATAAATTTTATAATAGGTCAATTGGGCTCATCCATCCCTCTTGACCTATTTTATTTATTACATAAAGACACGAATGACCATGAATGGACCATAAATATTCTATTCATGAATTATTCGTGGTCATTCATGTTTTTAAACGATGGCGGTTGCAAAAAACTGAAAACTGGAAACTGAAAACTGAAAACTTTATATTACCTTTGCAGCTAATAAACTGTTTTGACCTATGATGAAGGAAAACCTGATCAAGATTTATGAGCGCAGTTTCATCGACAACTGGGAACTGCCCGCATTGACCGACTACAATACCGGCGAACGTATGACCTATGGCGACTTTGCCCGCAACATCGCCAAGCTGCACATGCTGTTTGAGAACAGCGGCGTGAAACAGGGCGACCGCATTGCCCTGATCGGCAAGAACATCCCCAACTGGGTAACCGTATTCATGGGAACCATCACCTATGGTGCCGTGATCGTGCCCATCCTGCAGGAGTTCAACCCCGCCGACGCACAGCACATCATCAACCACAGCGAGGCGACGATGCTGTTCATCAGCAAGAGCATCTGGGAGAATCTGGAGTTTGACAAGATGCCACGTGTGCGCGCCGTCATCCAGATTGAGGGCATGAAGCTGCTTGCCGTGAAAGATGGAGAGGAAGCCATCACCAAAGCCCATGAGGGTTTGGAAGATGCCTTCAACGAAAAACATGGTGAGGGATTCTACCGCAATGACATCCATTATGCCGACGTCCCCAACGACGCACTGGTCGAGATCAACTACACGTCGGGTACCACAGGCTTCTCCAAGGGTGTGATGCTCACCGCCAATAACCTGGCAGGTAACATCGTCTATGGTATCAATTCGGGACTGCACTTCAAGGGTTCCCGTGACCTGGCTTTCCTGCCGCTGGCACACGCATTCGGTTGCGCCTTCGACATGCTGGTGCCGCTAGCTGTGGGTGGACACATTACCCTGTTGGGACGCATTCCCTCGCCCAAGATCCTGGTCAAGGCGATGGCCGAGGTCAAGCCCAATGTGGTCTTCACCGTACCCCTGGTGCTGGAAAAAATCTACAGCAAAATGATTGTGCCCATGATCAGCAAGGGCGCCCTGCGTTGGGCACTGGCTGTGCCTTATCTTGACAAACGCATCTATGGCCAGATACGTAACAAGCTGATTGAAGCCTTCGGCGGCGAGTTCGAGGAGGTCATCGTGGGTGGTGCACCGTTCAACGCAGAGGTCGAGGACTTCCTTTATAAGATCAAGTTCCCCTTCACCGTGGGCTATGGCATGACCGAGTGCGGACCGCTGGTAAGCCACGCGCCATGGCGTGAGTTCGTGCCCCACAGCGCTGGACGCATCCTGCCCGGCATCATGGAATGCAAGATCCTGAGCGACGATCCCGAGAATATCCCCGGCGAAATTTGCGTGCGTGGCGAGAACGTCATGCAGGGCTACTTCCACAACAGTGAGGCTACCGACAAGGTGCTCCATGAGGACGGATGGCTCCACACCGGCGACATGGGCACCCTGAATGCCGATGGCACATTATTTATTAGGGGCAGGCTCAAGACCATGCTCCTGAGCTCCAGTGGACAGAACATCTACCCCGAGGAAATCGAGGCTAAGCTGAACAACATGCTATACGTGAGCGAGAGCCTGGTAGTCATGCGCGAGGGCAAACTCGTAGCACTCGTCTATCCCGACTATGACTCGATGGACCAGTTGGGCGTCACCCGTGACAAACTGCCCGAGCTAATGGAGGAAATCCGCACCGAGCTCAATAAACTCGTCGCTCCCTACGAGCGCATCGCCAAGATCCAGCTGATGGCGACAGAGTTTGACAAAACGCCCAAACGCAGCATCAAACGCTACCTCTACAGCAACTGATTTTAGAGCTAATTTGACCCCATTTTAAGGGTTATGACGTAGCATTAACAAAATTTAACGGATGCCAAACCAGCGGCATCCGTTGTTTTATCTCTCTGATTATCAACACATAACAAGCGAAAATTTTCAAGATTTTTTTTATGCTCAAAAAAACGGGATTAAAAAAAATCTGAAAAAAGTTTGCACGTGAGAAATTTGTTATAATTTTGCACCCGATTTTAACAACCGAATATTAATTGTTTTATTATTTAAAAGTACAAAAAAATGAAGAAGTTAGTTTTGGCTCTTGCCGTAATCGCTAGCGTTAGCATGATTTCCTGCACCAACACTGAGAATGCTGAGCAGGCTGAGGTAACCGAGGACACCACCGCTGTTGTTGAACAGACTGTAGACAGCGCTGCTGCTGTTGTTGACAGTGCTGCTGCCGTTGTTGACAGCGCTGCTACCGAGGCTGCTGCCCCCGAGGCTGCTCCCGCTGAGTAAGCAAGGCTTTACGACAGAACGTTTGAAGCTGTTCCCGCCGATAGGCTCGAGCAGCTTATTTTTTGCCCTTACCTCTCCTCCTCCCACCCTACAACAAGTCACCCTATAGATGCTATAGTTGCTATAGTATCTATAGGGTGACTTGTTTATAACGCGACGCGTGAAGAACTAGAGGTTGTTCTTCTCGATATCCTTGAAGTAGCGATAGGTGCTCACCTTGAGCTCATCGACGGCAGCCTCATCGGCGATGATGACAGCGTGAGGGTGCATCTGCAGGGCACTCAGGGTGCACATGTGTGATACGCCACCCTCGATGGCCTGCTGCAGGGCGCGTGCCTTGGCGTGGCCATTGACGATGATCATCACCTCGCGGGCATCCATCACGGTGCCGACACCTACTGTCAGGGCCGTCTTGGGCACCTTGTTCAGGTCGCCGTCAAAGAAACGGCTGTTGGCGATGATGGTATCCTGGGTCAGCGTCTTCTGGCGCGTGCGTGAGGTGAGTGACGACCCCGGCTCGTTGAAAGCGATATGACCGTCAGGACCCACACCACCCATGAACAGGTCGATGCCGCCTGCTGCCTGGATGCGTGCCTCATAATCGGCGCACTCCTTCTCGAGGTCAGGAGCATTACCGTTGAGAATGTTGACATTCTCGGGCTTGATGTCGATATGGGAGAAGAAGTTGTTCCACATGAAGGAGTGGTAACTCTCGGGATGTTCCTCGGGCAGATTGCAGTACTCGTCCATATTAAAGGTGATGACATTCTGGAACGACACCTTGCCAGCCTTGTTCATGGCAATCAGCTCACGGTACATACCCAGGGGCGAACTTCCCGTAGGGCAACCCAGCTTGAAAGGCTTCTCGGCAGTGGGATTGGCCTCATTGATACGTTTGGCCACAAAATTGGCGGCCCACTTCGATACACTCTCGTAATCTGGTTCGATAATCAGTCTCATAATTCTTGATTTTGATTAGATTTATGTTTAGCAGGGCAAAGTTACTTCAAATCTCACAATTCTCCATAAAAAAAATGCAACTTTCGTTCAAGTCGCGTAACGTAAGATAGGCTGCGCCTCAACAATGGCAAAAAATTTGCTATTGTCTTCGGCTTGCACTATCTTTGCACCCAAATTCAACGAAACAAACCAAATGGACAACAAGAAGCCCCTCATCCTCGTCAGTAACGATGACGGTTACAACTACAACGGCATCCAGTCGCTCATCAAGGTGGCACGCACCCTGGGCGACGTGTTTGTGGTTGCTCCCGCCATCCACCAGAGCGGCAAGTCGAGCGCCATCACTTTTGTCAACCCGGTGCATACGACCTGCATAGCCCGTGAGGAGGGATACACTGCCTATCTGGCTACCGGTACACCCGCCGACTGTGTGAAACTCGCCCTGAGCCAGCTCATGGCGGACCATATGCCCGACATCGTGCTTGCCGGCATCAACCACGGTTACAACAGTGGCTTGAATACGCTGTACAGCGGTACGATGGCTTGTGTCTTTGAAGGCATACTGCACGGTGTGCCGTCGGTGGCGTTCTCCTTTGGTGACTACAGTTCCGATGCCGACACGAGCGTCTGCGAGCCCATCGTCAAGCACGTGACCGAGCGCGTACTCAAGGGCGGTCTGCCCAAGGACGTATGTCTCAACGTGAACATCCCCAAGATGGATGGACCCTTCAACGGCATGAAGGTGACCACCGGCGACATGGGCCGATGGATCAACGAGTGGGAGCACCGTATCGACCCCAGGGGACGTGACTACTACTGGCTGACCGGCGACTTTGAAATCGCCGACAAAGACGAAGGACTCACTGACTACTACTGGCTGCAGCGCGGCTACGTCACTGTCACGCCCACCCATGTGGACCAGACCGACCACGCCTCGATGGCTGCCATCAGTGATTTGTTGCTTTAAACCGAATAAGAATATTACACATTATATAAAATAAAGAAAAGACAATGGAACGAAGAGTAAGAGTGCGCTTTGCGCCTTCACCCACAGGCCCGCTGCACATCGGCGGCGTGCGCACAGCACTGTATAACTACCTGTTTGCCCGTCAGCATGGCGGCGACATGATTCTGCGTATCGAGGACACCGACAGCACCCGCTTAGTACCCGGCGCCGAGGACTACATCAACGAGGCCCTGCAATGGCTGGGCATCGGCATTGACGAGGGCGTGCGCGAGGGCGGTAACTACGGTCCCTACAAGCAGAGCGACCGCCGCGACCTGTACCGCAAGTACACACAGCAACTGCTGGATGCCGGTAAGGCCTATTACGCCTTTGACACCCCCGAGGAGTTGGATGCCAAGCGTGCCGAAATCAAGAATTTCCAGTATGATGCCCGCACGCGCGGCATGATGCGCAACTCCCTGTCCCTGCCTGCCGACGAGGTCAAGGCCCTCATGGACAGTGGCGCAAAATGGGTGGTGCGTTTCCGCATCGACCCCGACCAGGACGTAGTGGTTCACGACCTGCTGCGCGGCGACGTGACCATCAACTCGTCAATCCTCGACGACAAGGTGCTCTACAAGAGCGCCGATGACCTGCCCACCTATCACCTCGCCAACATCGTTGACGACCACCTGATGGAAGTGTCCCATGTTATCCGCGGTGAGGAGTGGCTGCCCAGTGCGCCCCTGCACGTGCTGCTGTACAAGGCCTTCGGCTGGGAAGACACGATGCCCGAATTTGTTCACCTGCCCCTGCTACTCAAGCCTGACGGAAAGGGCAAACTGAGCAAACGCGATGGTGATCGCCTGGGCTTCCCCGTGTTCCCCCTCGACTGGGATGACCCCAAGAGCGGCGAGCGCTCCAGCGGCTACCGTGAGGCAGGCTATCTGCCCCAGGCCGTGATCAACTTCCTAGCACTGCTGGGATGGAACCCCGGCGACGACCGCGAGATCTTCTCGATGGACGAACTCATCAAGGAATTCTCTATCGACCACTGCTCCCGTAAGGGTGCCAAGTTTGACTTTGAGAAGGGCAAGTGGTTCAACCACGAGTACCTGATCAACATGGATGACGCCGAAATGGCTCAGATGTTCAAACCCGTGCTGGAGAAGCATGGCGTCAACGTGGCCGACTTCAGCGACGAGTACATCGCCGACGTAGTGGCTCTGGTCAAGAACCGCGCCAACTTCATCAACGACCTGTGGGACCAGGCTAACTTCTTCTTTGTTCGCCCGACGACCTATAGCGATAAGGACATCCGCAAACGCTGGAAACCCGAGACGCCTGAGCTGATGCGTCAACTCATGGGTCTGCTCGACAACGCCGATATGGAGGATGCCGAAGACACCGAAAAACTGGTGATGGACTGGATTGACAATAACGGCCTGCACAAGGGCAACGTGATGAATGCATTCCGCCTGACCGTCGTCGGTGAATGTCGCGGTCCGCACATGTTTGAAATCACGCGCCTGCTGGGACGTGACGAGACCCTTGCCCGCATCGAAGCCGGCATCCAAAACATCAAGATGCCTGCCGATGCATAAATGGCTTCTGGCCATATTAACACTGTTGCTCACCGTTCCACCCCTTGTCGCCCAAGAGGTGGAATGGAGCATCGACGCGAGCATGGTCGTCAACAACCGTGAGGGCGGCAAGGACGACTACACGCCCGACCAGACCTTCATGTTCACACGGCTGGCTCCCGAACTGGGCATCTCGATGCTCGACGGCGAACACCAACTCAAGGGCGGTATCGTGTGGTACCAACCCATGATCGACGACCTGAGCGGCTACAAGGTGTTGCCCACCCTCTACTACCGCTACAACCGCCATGACGGGTGGCACGTCACTGCCGGTCTCTTCCCGCGTTCACTCATGGTGGAGCACGCTCCCCGCTACCTGTGGAGCGACTCACTGAACTATGTGCAGCCCAACCTGCGCGGCGTCATGGCGCAGTATATCAAGCCAACCGGATATGCCGAGCTGGCTGTGGACTGGCGGCAGATGCAGACCGAGCGCCAACGCGAGGCGTTTACCGCCATAATCAATACCGACTGGCGACTGGCAGGGCCCGTCAAGCTGGGCGGCCACCTGCAGTACAGCCATCTGGCCAAGTCGATCAGCCATGCTCCGGGCGAGTTTGTCAACGACGACGTGCTCATCAACCCGATGTTGTCGCTGGACTTCTCGCACCAGACGGCACTTGACTCGTTGCGCGTGTCGGCCGGCAGCATCATCACCCTGGAACGCAACCGCGGCGAGGAACGCTGGCACAACCAGGCGGGCTTCATCCTTGCAGCCACTGCGCGCTGGCACTGGCTACAGCTCGATGAATCCTTCTATGCCGGGCAGCCCCTGTTCCCTCTTTACCCCCAGTATGGCAGCCGACTCAACCTGGGCGATCCTTATTATAATAATAAGGTATATAGCCGCACCGACCTCACTGCCCATGTGGTCAACAACCGCTTTGTTGACCTCTCGGCATCAGTGATGCTTCATGTCTCAGACCATACGACGGGTTTCTGGCAACAGCTGACCTGCCGCTTCTACCTGGACAACTGGCTGTGGAAGCATCGCCACGACCGCGACTGGCTCAAGAGCGGCCGCCTTTCCTCACTCTACTAAAGATTATAGAACAACAACTAAAGACTAGCCAATGGATCCCATCTACAACCTGGGTGTCGCCACCTATCGTAACGCCGTGAAACTCGCAGCAGTCCGCAACCCCAAAGCCAAACTAATGCTTCGGGGACAGCGACGCTGTTTCCGCACCCTGCAGCGCAAACTCGACCCTGCAGGCGGTTACATCTGGATCCATGCATCCTCCCTTGGAGAGTTTGAGCAGGGACGCCCGCTGATTGAGAAGATCAAACGCGAGCAGCCCGACGCACGCATCCTGTTGTCGTTCTTTTCGCCCTCGGGCTACGAGGTGCGCAAGAACTACAGCATGGTGGACACCGTGGTCTATCTGCCGTTCGACTTGCCCAACAATGTCAAGAAGTTCCTCGACATTGTCAAGCCCTCGATGGCGATTTTCATCAAATACGAGTTCTGGGGCAATTACCTGAGCACCCTCAAGCGCCGCGGCATCCCCACCTACATCATCTCGGCCATCTTCCGCCCGAAACAGATCTTCTTCCGTCCCTGGGGCGGCATCTTCCGCAAGATGCTCAAGTGCTTCGACACACTGTTTGTCCAGAACGAGGAGTCACGGCAACTGCTGGAGGGCATCGGCATCAAGAACGTCGTCATTGCCGGTGACACTCGCTTTGACCGTGTGGCCGATGTCAAGGCTGCAGCCCGTGAATTTCCCCTCGTCTCCAAGTTTGTCGAGGACTCACGCTTCACACTCGTCATGGGCAGTTCCTGGCCTGCTGACGAGGACATCATCATCCCCTACTTCAATGCCCATCGCGAGATGAAGCTCATCATCGCGCCTCACGAGTTTGACCGCCATCGCTTGCATGTGCTCATGTCCAAACTCTCACGCCCGGCGCGTTTCTATAGCGAGGCTACCCCCAAGAATATCAAGGGCATCGATTGCCTGATCATCGACAGCTTCGGATTGCTGTCCTCGCTGTATCGCTACGGGCAGGCAGCCTATGTGGGCGGCGGTTTCGGTGCCGGCATCCACAACATCAACGAGGCGGCCGTCTATGGCATCCCGGTCATCTTCGGTCCCAAGCACCATAAGTTCCAGGAAGCCTCCGACCTGATTGCCCTGGATGGAGCGATGAGCATCCATGATGCCGACTCCTTCTCGGCAGCGATGGACCCCCTGCTGGAGAACGAGCCCCTGCGCCTCAAGTGCGGCAGCACGGCAGGCAACTACATCCAGTCCCACTTGGGCGGCACGCAAATCATCTATGACCTCATCTTCAACAGCCAGTCGCCCGAAACGGCCGAATGACCCCAACGTCTCTCTTGACCTTAAGGTCGTTCCATCACGTTTTCTCAAAAAAATCGCGAAAATCGTTGATTATTAGCGGGATTTGTTATACCTTTGTGGCGCTTTAACGAAAATTTCAGACGATGGTAGATGCTTTGAAGTTGAAAATCAAGACGTTACCATTTGGCACTCATGCGGTTGAATGTCATCTGGACGAGACGTTTTTCAATACCGAGGAGCAAACCGAGGTGCGTCGAGCCGATGTACAACTCACCCTTACGGTGACCCGCAAGAGCGAGACCACCTACCGCCTGGAGGTTGCCTGCCACGGCACAGTGACAACCGCTTGTGACCGTTGCCTTGACGACCTGGATTTGCCGGTGGATGTGGGCTATCGCCTGAACGTGGAGCAAATGGGCACAGAGCTTGACGACAGCAACGACGGGCTACTGATTGTGCCAGCGGAATGGCGGGAGCTGGATGCCGCGCCCATAGTGCGCGACACCGTGCTGCTCGCTATACCGATGACGCACTGTCATGAACTCGAGGAAGATTGCAATCCCGACATGCTCGATATGCTCGACAACCATCGCGTCGAGGCCGTCCCCGACGACGAGGACAACGAGAGTGAAACAACCGGCACCGACCCCAGGTGGGAGGCGCTTAAAAAACTGAAAGAACAATAATTTTTCAATAAAACTACAAGAAAATGGCACATCCTAAAAGAAGACAGTCTAAGACTCGTACCGCTAAGCGCCGCACCCACGACGTGGCTGTGGCCCCGACCATCGCTCAGTGCTCGAGTGCGGTTACTACCGTGGCAAGAACGTGATGGGCAAGGAGGAAGCCTAAATCGCATGTAGCCGGGCCTGCTGCGACAGCAGCGACCAGGCGCCAAGCGATGAACGCTAACAAGATATCCTGAATGGGCTGGATCCGCCTGAGGTGTTCATCCATTTAGGATATTGAATTTAAAACAAATACCTGAACGATATCATATCGCTTTCAAGCTTATGCTGAACGCAAAAATCACAGGCATCGCGTCTTTCCTGCCCGATGATGTGCTGGACAACGAGATGCTCTCACAGATGGTGGACACCAACGACGAGTGGATTACTACACGTGTCGGAGTCAAGGAACGCCGCATCCTCAAGAAGCCGGTCGGCTCGTCCTACATGGGCATCCAGGCCGTGAACAAGCTGATTGAGGAGACCGGTGTTGACCGCAACGACATCGATCTGCTCATCTGTCCGACGTCCAACCCTGACCACCGTTTCCCCTCCACGGCATCCATCATTGCCCATGGAGTAGGAATCGAGAAAAAGTGCTACGCTTACGACATTCAGGCCGCTTGTGCAGGATTCCTGGTAGGACTCTATGAAGCCACCGCCTTTATCCGCGCTGGTATCTACAAGAAGGTCATCGTCGTTTCGGCCGAAAAGATGTCGAGCATGGTGGACTATAACGACCGTGCTACATGCCCGTTGTTCGGTGACGCTGCAGCCTGCATGCTGCTGGAACCCACCGAGGAGCCCATCGGTGTCATGGACGGCATCTTCCACGTGGACGGTTCAGGTCTTGAGCACCTGGTCTATAAGGCAGGCGGCTCAGCCCTGCGCACCAGCCACGAAACCGTTGACGCCAACTTCCACTGCGTTTACCAAGAGGGTCGTGCTGTCTATCGCCATGCCGTGATCGACATGCTCACCTCGAGCAGGGACATCATGAAGCGCAACAACCTGACCAACGACGACGTCCAGTGGTTCGTCCCCCATCAGGCCAACCTGCGCATCATCGAAGCCGTCGGCGAGCGCCTGAATTTCCCCGAGGAGAAGGTGATGGTCAACATTCAGTACCGTGGCAACACCAGTGCTGCCAGCATCCCCTTGTGCCTCGACGAGAACAAGCACCGCATCAAGAAGGGTGACAAGCTGGTCCTCACCGCCTTTGGCGCCGGATTCACCTGGGGAGCCCTTTACCTCATCTGGTCGCTATAACGCGCCCAGACACATCACAACATGAAGCATCACTACTCACGAGTGCAACAACAACGGGTAGCGATGCTTCTTGAATAAAGCCACCACAACCAACGACCAAAGTCTAAGGTCTAAGGCCTAAAGTCTAAGATCTAAAGTCTAAGGTCTAAAATCTAAAAACAATGCACCGAGCAGGATTTGTCAACATCGTGGGCAACCCCAACGTGGGAAAATCGACACTGAGCAACAAGCTCGTGGGCGAGCGCCTGTCCATTATCACCAGCAAGGCACAGACCACGCGCCACCGCATCATGGGCATCGTCAACGGCGACGACTACCAGATCGTCTTCAGCGACACGCCCGGCGTGCTCAAGCCCAAGTTCCGTCTCCAGCAGAGCATGCTGGAATACTCTACCGGCGCACTCGTCGATGCCGACGTGCTGCTCTATGTCACCGACGTCATTGAGTCCCCGACCAAGAACCAGGACTTCCTCGACAAGGTCGCCCGTGAAAAGATTCCCATCCTGCTGGTCATTAACAAGATTGACCTGCTGAAGGGCAACGATGACCTGTTGCGCATCATCGAGCAGTGGAAACAGCTGCTGCCCGATGCCGAGGTCTTCCCGACCAGTGCGCTCGAGAACTTCAACGTGGACAACATCATGAAGCGCATCATCGAGTTGCTGCCCGAGAGCCCGCCCTACTTCGGCAAGGACGCATTGACCGACCGCAGCAGCCGCTTCTTTGTTACCGAGATCGTTCGCGAGAAGATCCTGATGACCTACGACAAGGAGGTCCCCTATGCCACTCAGGTCATCGTCGAGAAGTTTGACGAGAGCGACACCGCCATCCACATCATGGCAGTCATCTATGTCGAGCGCGACACCCAGAAGGGCATCATCATCGGCCACCAGGGCCGTAAACTCAAGCATGTGGGCACCGAGGCTCGCAAGGACATCGAGAAATTCTTTGAGAAGAAAGTCTTCCTTGAACTCTATGTCAAAGTAGAGAAAGACTGGCGCAACCAGGAGAACAAGCTCCGCGCCTTCGGCTATATCGAGTAAAGCCGACACATCTGACAACTAAAAACTGACAACTAAAAACTGAATAATATGGGACGTTTAGTAGCAATCGTGGGAAGGCCCAACGTGGGCAAGTCAACCCTGTTCAACCGCCTGACCCAAACACGCGCCGCCATCGTCAACGACACCAGCGGCACGACACGCGACCGCCAGTATGGCAAGATGGAATGGAACGGCATGGAAATGTCGGTCGTCGATACTGGTGGATGGGTCGTCAACAGTGAGGACATCTTTGAGGAAGAAATCAACAAGCAGGTACAGCTCGCCATCGAGGAGGCCGACGTCATCCTCTTTGTCGTGGACATCAAGAACGGCATCACCGACCTCGATGACCACGTCGCCGACATCCTGCGCCGCACCTCCAAGCCGGTGATCGTCGTCGCCAACAAGGACGACAACAACCAGAGCATGTATGCCGAGGCCGAGTTCTACGCCCTCGGACTGGGACAGCCGTTCTCCATTTCGGCAGCCAACGGCAACGGTACCGGAGACCTGCTCGACGAGGTCGTCAAGCAGATGCCCGACAAGGCTGACGAAGCCCTCGAGGAGGAACTGCCGCGATTTGCCATTGTCGGCCGCCCCAACGCCGGCAAGTCGTCGCTGGTCAACTCGCTCATGGACGAGGAGCGCAACATCGTCACCGACATCGCCGGAACCACGCGCGACAGCATCTACTCACGCTACAACAAGTTCGGCTTTGACTTCTACCTCGTGGACACCGCCGGTATCCGCAAGAAGAACAAGGTGAACGAGGACATCGAGTACTACTCTGTGCTGCGTTCCATCCGCGCCATCGAGAACAGTGACGTGTGCATCCTGCTCATCGACGCCACCCGCGGCATCGAGTCCCAGGACGTGAACATCTTCTCCATCATCCAGAAGAACCGCAAGGGTCTGGTCGTGCTCGTCAACAAGTGGGACATCGCCCTCGACAAGTCACAGAAGGCCTTTGACCACTTCGAGGCCACCATCCGTGACCGCTTCGCACCGTTCACCGACTTCCCCATCATCTTTGGCTCGGCGCTCACCAAGCAGCGCATCCACAAGGTGCTGCAGACCGCCATTGACGTCCACAACAACCGTCGCATCACCATCCCCACCTCCCAACTCAACAACGTGCTGCAAGCCGACATCCAGGCCTACCCGCCCCCCGCTGTCAAGGGCAAGTATGTCAAGATCAAGTACATCACCATGTTGAAGGGAGCCCATGTGCCCACATTCATCTTCTTCTGCAACCTGCCGCAATGGGTCAAGGACCCCTACAAGCGCTACCTGGAGAACAAGATCCGCGAGCATTGGGACCTGCACGGCACCCCCATCAACATATTTTTCAGGGAAAAATAAGCCGAAAGCCAAAAAATCTTGCAAATACAAAAAGGCACATCTTACAATCCATCAACGATTTAAGGTGTGCCTTGCTTAAAAATCTGGAATTTATATTCTAAAACATATAAAAATATTTGGTTCGTTTAAAACTTTCTTATTAACTTTGCGACCAGAAAAGAAAAAGGTAATATCATAACTTATGAGATAAAGCTAACAAGAACAGAACAAATATATACTTGAATTTTGGTTATGAAGATGGTGTGCTTTTGTGAAAAAGTACACTTTCGCTTTTTATATACCCCATCATTGACAAAAAACTGAAACCCAGAAACTGAAATCTGAAAACAAATTACTATCTTTGCCCTCACAATTCAACTTTTATAATACGAATAGCAATGAAAAGAATTAAACTGATGGTCATCACACTGACCTTAATGACTATGGCTGCCATGACACCCAACGCCATGGCTCAGCAGACAACACCCGACGTTCAGCAACTCGAAAAGGACATCGAGCAGCACGAGAAAAACATCCAGGAGAAGGAAGCCGCCATCAAGGACCTGGAGACCCGCATCGACGACCTCAAGTCACAACTCAAGGAACTCGAGAACAAGAAGAAAGAGTTGGAAAAGGACATCAAGGCCGAGACAAAGACCCGCAAGGAGAAATTCGCCAAACGCGACGACATGGTCTATGACCAGGAAATCGTCGACGTGTTGTACAACCCCTTCAACAAGGAAGACGTCGATGACGCGCTCGCCAGCTTCGAGGGCATGGAGACCAAAGAGGTGCTCAAGAAGAAAGAACTGATCGAGAAATACGGCGAATACACCAAGGACCTCAGAGACTGCCTTGAGAAGCAGAAGACCGCACTCGCCAAGACCAAGTGGGCTTACCAGTCTTCGGCCACCGACGTTTACAAGAAGTTTGAAAAAGCCATCAAGGGCACCAAGTACTGGAAGGTCTATAACAAGAAGGAGAAGAACGAGAGCATCGACTACCTGAACCGCGTCATGGACAAGATCATGCTCTTCAAGAACGACGGCCTCAAGGACGAGCGCAAACTCAACGAAGCCATCAACATGCTCTACGCCAACTAAACAAGAACCGTTATAATAAAAATCGCTGGCAGATGTTCTGTCAGCGATTTTTATTGGGTGGTCCCACTTGGGCTTGAACCAAGGACTCCCTGATTATGAGTCAGGTGCTCTAACCAACTGAGCTATAGGACCGGCTTGTCATGGTCTTGCCACACAAAGCGGGTGCAAAGTTAGTAAAATATCACGATATGACAACGGGTATGTGATATTTTTTTCTTCTTCGGGAAAAATTATTCGTGTCCCGAAATGATAAAAGAGTCATTATGGAAAAGTTATCCATCACGAAATCAGGAAAAAAATCTATTTTTCACATTTTTTAAAACTTTTAGTAGTTTCTATTAGAGAAATATTTAGTTAATTTGCATCGACATTAAAAGTCAAACGAAGGAATAATGAGAAATGCTTTTATGGGGTAAATATAGTTTTCAAGTATTAGTAATTATGAGGGTCTCAGCAGTGAATGCTCGGACCTTTTTTCTTTCCTCACACTCAAGGCTTTAGACACTATTCGGCAGCAGCCATTTTCATCAGCGTGAAGATGCCTTCGCGGCCCATGTTCATCATCAGATCCAGGACGCTCAAGTCGGCCTTGAAGCCCGTTGCACCCTTCCACATCTGGTAATACTCGACATTGACAAGGGGAAGACTGTCGGCCTTTTTCATGGCGATGCGCCCCCGCAGGTCCGATGCGCCCTCCAAGTCGTTCCCACCGATTGCGTCCACATAACGTGTGGCCAATGGCAGGTCCATGAAATCAACGATCACCGCATGCAGCTGGCTATTGAAATCATGCAGGTAGCGCTGCGACCCGTTGATGACGCGCGACAAGTCGTCGGCGACATAGTCAAAGTAGGGCGAGCGGCCGTAAGCCGAGAACAAGGCGCCCCAGTGCAGGCGACGCCAATCGCCATGCTCCGAGATGAGCACGTCGCGCAACGGGGTCATCATGTTGTTGGTAGAGCCGACAAGGGGAACAGTGAGGGTCTGCACTCCGTTGGGGCCGTCGATGCGGTAGCGGTGGTGGCTGTGGCGCAGGGGCAGGTGTTTCTCCCCCAGGTCAACCAGCAGGTGACCCGACTGCAGGGCTGCCGCATAGCACCGAACATTGGCGGCACACATGCTGCCCATCACAACGGATATTGCCGACGATTCAAACATTCAAAATAACACCTAACGCCTAAAACCTAAAGCCTAACGCCTACTTATCTGGATTAGGCATCTTGAAGATGCGGTTCCAGCGGATGCCGCCGTTGAAGAGGCTGTGGTCCTTGTCAAAGGAGATGAGGATGATGGCGGGAGTGCCCACGATATGGTCCTCGGGCACGAAGCCCCAGTAGCGGGAGTCGAGCGAGTTGTCGCGGTTGTCGCCCTGCATCCAGTAGTAATCCATCTTGAAGGTATAACTCGTCGCGGACTTGCCGTTGATGAGAATCTGATTGCCTTTCACCTCCAGGGTGTTGCCCTCGTAGTTGCGGATGCAACGCTCATACAGCGGCAGGTTCTGCAGGGTCAGGTCGACCTTGGCGCCCTTCTTGGGAATCCACACGGGACCGTAGTCAGCACGTGTCCAGCCATAGTCCACGCCCAGGGGATAGGTTCTCATCGTCTCACTCTGGTCGGGAACAACGCGCAGGACTGATTTCACCCATGGCTTGGATTCCAGCGTCTTTTTCATCGCGGCAGTGAGCGGCAAGCGATAGGAATTGGGCAAGAGCAGGGGCATGCCGTTTTCATCCATATTGGAATACTTGCGGTCATCCATGCTGACGCCCAGTTCGTCAAACAGGTCATCATCAATACGGGTGCCGTCGGTCTCGATATAGTAGCAGTACTGCACGTTCTTGGGTTGCGGCAGTGCCTTGCCGTTGACATAGACGACGCCACCCTTGATCTGCAGCGTCTCGCCGGGCAGACCCAGGCAACGCTTCACATAGTTGTCACGGCGGTCAACGGGACGATAAACGATGTCGCCGAAGACTTCCTTGTTGCTGTGAACCACATCGCGGCCATTCTCAAAGCACAAGGTATAGTAGTCGGGGTTGGTCCGCTTCAACGCCACGGTGTCGCCAGCGGGGAAGTTAAACACCACGATGTCCATGCGCTCCACATTGCGCAGACCTTTCAGGCGGTGGTAATCCAACTGGGGATGCTCAATGTAGGACTTGCAATTGAAGAAGGGCAACGTGTTCTGGGCCAGCGGGAAATGCAGCGGTGTCTGCGGCACGCGGGGACCGTACACCACCTTGTTCACCCACAGGAAGTCGCCCGTCAACAGCGATTTCTCGAGCGAAGACGAGGGAATCTGATAGTTCTGGCCGATGAACAGGAAGAGGAAATAGACCAGCACCAGGGCATAGACGATGGCGTCCACCCAACTCATGAGCGTGCGCAGCGGTCCTTTCTTCCAGCCCTTCCATGCGCCCCAGGGAATGTACTGCGTCAAGTAGATGTCAGCCAGCAGCAGCAAACCCAGCAGCAGCCACGGGTTGCCCACCCACAACGTCCACAGCACATAGATGAGCGCCACGGCTGCAAAACGGCACCAGCGCGTCTTTTTCACACGACCCAAGCGCTCACGGAGCGACCCGGTCTGACGTACGTATTCTTCGTTCTTTTCCTTATTCTTGTCGGTTGCCATAATTGATGAATGTTTCAAGATTACACGACGAAGTCAATGATTCAATCATTCCAACACCTAAAACCTAACGCCTAATGCCTAAAGCCTACTTATCGGGATTGGGCATCTTGAAGATGCGGTTCCAACGGATGCCGCCGTTGAAGAGGCTGTGGTCCTTGTCAAAGGAGATGAGGATGATGGCAGGCGTGCCCACGATATGGTCCTCGGGCACGAAGCCCCAATAGCGGGAGTCGAGCGAGTTGTCGCGGTTGTCGCCCTGCATCCAGTAGTAATCCATCTTGAAGGTATAACTCGTCGCGGGCTTGCCGTTGATGAGAATCTGGTTGCCCTTCACCTCCAGGGTGTTGCCCTCGTAGTTGCGGATGCAACGCTCATACAGCGGCAGGTTCTCCATGGTCAGGTCAATCTTGGCGCCCTTCTTGGGAATCCACACGGGGCCGTAGTCGGCATGGGTCCAACCGTAATCAGTGCCCACAGGATAGGTAATAATGGTCTCACCCGGATCGGGCTGAATGCGCTGGATGGTCAGTACCCATGACAGCGACTCCAGTTTCTTCTTCATGTCGCCAGTGAGCGGCAGGATATACTGGTTGCCCTGGCCATGGCGGTCTTCCATGTTGATGCCCAGTTCGTCAAACAGGTCGCTACCGATCAATGTGCCGTCGGTCTCCACATAGTAGAAGTACTGTACGTTCTTGGGCTGCGGCAGTGCCTTGCCGTTGACATAGACGATGCCGCCCTTGATCTGCAGCGTCTCGCCGGGCAGACCCAGGCAGCGCTTCACATAGTTGTCACGGCGGTCAACGGGACGATAGATGATGTCACCGAAGACCTCCTTGTTGTTGTGAACCACATCTCGGCCACGTTCCAGGCACAGGGTGTAATAATCAGGATTGGTGCACTTCAGCGCCACGGTATCGCCAGCAGGGAAGTTAAACACCACGATGTCCATGCGCTCCACATTGCGCAGGCCCTTCAGGCGGTGGTATTCCAACTGGGGATGGTCTATATAGGACTTGCAATTCAGGATAGGCAACGTGTTCTGTGCCAGCGGGAAATGCAACGGCGTCTGCGGCACGCGGGGACCGTACACCACCTTGTTCACCCACAGGAAGTCACCCGTCAACAGCGATTTCTCAAGCGAAGACGAGGGAATCTGGTAGTTCTGGCCGATGAACAGGAAGAGGAAATAAACCAGCACCAGGGCATAGACGATGGCGTCCACCCAACTCATGAGGGTGCGCAACGGACCCTTCTTCCAGCCCTTCCAGGCGCCCCAAGGTATGAACTGCGTCAAGTAGATGTCAGCCAGCAGCAGCAATCCCAGCAGCAGCAAGGGATTACCCATCCACACCGTCCACAGCACATAGATGAGTGCCACGATGCCGAAGCGCAGCCAGCGCGTCTTCTTCACGCGTCCCAAACGCTCCTTAAGGGAACCGGTCTGTCTTACATATTCTTCTTCTTTCTTGTCTTTTTTATCTTTGTTCAGTTCTATTTCGTTAGCCATAATAGTCGCTTGATAGGAAAAATTTGCTGCGAAATTACTAAATAATGTGGAAAATGCACTATTTTTGCCCAATAAGAAACAAATTTTAGGATTAGTTATGAAAATCAGCAAAATCATAGCCCCAGGCGAGACCATCATCTACCAGCCCAAACTCAGCAAGTGGGCCTATCTGCGACTGGGCAGTTTCATCCGCAACCTGACTACAACCATCTTTGTCAGCGACAAGCGCTTTTTCCACAGCCACGGTTGGGTTCACCGCCATGCCCACGAGATTGTCATCGGCAAGGTCGAGAGCATCCTCGTCGAGCAAGGGTTCTGGGGACGCATCTGCAACTACGGCACCGTGAAGGTTTCGGGCACCGGAGCCGGCACCATCGTCCTGCCCTACCTCAAGCGCCCCATCGAGTTCCAGCGCCAAGTCCGCGCCATCCAGGGCGCCGGCAACAGCCCGACGTCATGACACCCCTGCGGAATTTCTCAACGATAATTACTGTTCACAGTTATGGGCAATCCGGACAATAGACCTCATGCATTGCTGCCAGGACGCATCGCCTCAAGGCTGAGTCATGGCATCGCGTTCATGCTGTGCCTGATGTGTGTCCTGCCATCGCAGGGCAAGGTATTTGACTTGAAATGCGAGGGCCTTACCGCTCCGCTGGGCATCGACACGACTACACCCCATTTCAGTTGGAAACACCAGCTCACACGCAACGGTCAACGGCAGACGGCCTACGAAATCCAGGTCGGTAGCGATAGTCTTGCTCTCGCACGCGGACACGCGGACCAGTGGACGAGCGGACGAGTCAAAAGCGACAGTCAAGTGATGATTCCCTATCAGGGCAAGGCTCTTGCCGAGCGGCAACTGTGCTACTGGCGGGTTCGCACCTGGGACGAACGGGGAAAGCGCTCACCCTGGAGCGGCATTGAGCGCTTTGCTGTGGGCATCCTGAGCGGCATGAATGGCCATTACATCGGCAACTGGCAAGGCGACACCCTCGCAACGACGCCGATGTTCCGCAAGACCATTACCGTCGCCAGAGGCAAGAAGGGCATTGCCCCGGTGTTTATTCACATCAACTCGCTGGGCTATCACGACCTGCTCGTCAACGGCCGGCGTGTGGGCGACCTCGTGCTGCAACCTGCCGTCTCCCAACTGGATCGACATTCCCTGATTGTGACACAGGACATCACACCCTATCTGCATGATGGACAAAACGAAATTCTCATCCGCACGGGACAAGGCTGGTACCGCAAGACCACCTTCGGCGCACAGTATGACGGTCCTCTATTGAAGGCCGAGGTATGTCAACTCGTCGGCAATCGCTGGCAAACGCTGGCAGTGACCGACAGCACTTGGGAAACCGCCTCAAGCGGCTACAGTTACACCGACACCTGGTCACCGCTGCGATTCGGCGGTGAACGCCTCGACGCCAATGTGCAACCCCGATGGCACAGCGCCACCACATTCCCGGTCAGCAATATGCTTGCCACGCCCCAAGCCTTTGAAGGCAACCGCATCATCGACACGCTCTCGCCCCGCAGCATCACCCGTCAGGAAGACGGCTCGTGGCTCATCGACTTCGGGCGCGTCATCACCGGATGGCTGCAGGTGGCTTTCGCTCCGCTGGCACAAGGACAAGAAATCACGATGGAGTATTGCGACCACATTCCCGAAGGCGGCACATTCGAGTGCCAGGAAGGCGAGCGTGACATCTATATCGCCAATGGTCAGGGAAACGAGCAATTCTGCAACAGGTTTCACCACCATGCCTTCCGACACGTTCGCGTCAAGGGAGGCGACTTCAGCAACATCAAGGCACTACAAATCAGCGCCTTAAACCCCGAAAAGGCCTCTACCTTCGCCTGCTCGGACAGCAGCCTGAATGCCGTGCACGACTTGATTCACTACACGATGCAATGCCTAACCTTTGAGGGATACATGGTGGATTGCCCCCACCTGGAGCGCATGGGCTACGGCGGTGACGGCAACTCATCGACCATGACGCTGCAGACGATGTATGACGTCGCACCCACCTATATGAACTGGCTGACGGCATGGGGCGACCTCATGGACGAGGAAGGCTCCATTCCTCACGTGGCGCCTGCAGGCAGCGGCGGTGGCGGTCCCTACTGGTGCGGATTCATCATCAAGGCTCCCTGGCGCACTTATCTCAACTATGGAGACCGCCGTCTGCTGGAACGCCATTACGAGCAGATGAAACGCTGGCTCGGCTACGTCAAGAAATACAGTGTTGACGGGCTGCTGAACCCGTGGCCCGACACCAGAATCCGCTTCTGGTTCCTGGGGGACTGGCTGGCTCCACAGGGTATCGACGTGAAAGGTGAGTCGGTTCTCCACGTGAGCAATTGCTTCATCAGCGAATGCCTGGGTAACATGACCGACATCGCCCAGTTGCTCGGCCATCCCGACGATGCACATGGCTTCGCCCAATGGCGCGACAGCCTCAAGGTCGCCATCCACCACCGCTTCTACCACCCCGACAGCCACAGTTATGCCAACGGCACCCCGCTCGACAACGCCTATGCCCTGCTGGCTGGCGTACCTACCGGCAATGACATCGCGCAGCAGGTGCAGCAACAGCTCATCAGCGACTCCTACGAGAAGTACAAGGCCCATATCGCAGTAGGTCTCCTCGGCGTGCCCATTTTCACGCAATGGGCTACCGAACAGCGTCAGTCCGACCTCATGGCGACCATCCTGCGCCAGCCGGATTACCCTGGCTACCTGAACATGATTAACCACGGTGCCACAGCCACCTGGGAATCATGGGACTCCGAGCGCAGCCGTGTCCACAACTGCTACAACGGCATCGGCACTTGGTTCTATCAAGTCATCGCCGGTATTCGTCCTGATGTGGCAGCACCTGGCTATCGCCATTTCTTCATTGACCCACAGGTCACCGATGGTGTGACTTGGGTAAAAGCCTCGAAGCCTACGCCTTACGGTGACATCTGTGTGGAGTTGGACGGCAACAGCCTGCACATCACTGTCCCTGTCGGCACCACGGCAACGGTCTATCCCGGCACCCCGTCAGAACAGACACTGCCTGCCGGGGAATGGACGGTCAAATAGACGGATGAACGGATGGACGGATGGACGGATGTAGATATAGTCCCTCATGACAGGAGCCCAGCTCAAATTTTCTGGAGTATGAGGGGGCGAATAAGAAAAATATCACTATATTTGCACATGCAGCAAATACAAGTTTCACAATAAGAACACATGCCTATCATCGAAATAACTGCACTGGACCACCCTGGGGTGGAGATATACAGCACGCTCACCGAGGCGCAGCTGCGCAACCGTCTGGAACCGGACAAGGGCATCTTCATCGCCGAGAGCCCCAAGGTCATCCATGTCGCGCTCGATGCGGGCTACGAGCCGCTGTCACTGCTGTGCGAGCGTCGACACATCACGGGCGATGCCGCCAGCCTGATTGAGCGCTGCGGTGACATCCCTGTCTATACCGGCGAACGCGACCTGCTTGCCGCCCTCACGGGCTACACGCTGACACGTGGCGTGCTGTGCGCCATGCGCCGTCCCCTGCCCCGCTCCGTCGCCGACATCTGCCGTGATGCCAGCCGTATCGTGGTCATCGACGCTGTGACCGATACCACCAACATCGGCGCCATCTTCCGCTCGGCAGCCGCCTTGGGCATTGATGCTGTGCTGCTCACGCCCACGGCTTGCGACCCGTTGAACCGTCGTGCCGTACGCGTGTCGATGGGTTCGGTCTTCCTTGTCCCCTGGACCTGGATTGACGAACCAGTCACTCCCAACCTGAATGCGCTGGGCTTCCGCACCGCTGCCATGGCCCTGAGTGACGACTCCATCGCACTTGACGACCCCGTGCTGAAACGAGAGCCCCGCCTGGCGGTCATCATGGGCACCGAGGGCGACGGCCTGGCCCACAACGTCATCAGCGAGGCCGACTACACGGTGCGCATCCCGATGAAGCACAATGTCGATTCGCTCAACGTCGCGGCAGCAGCGGCAGTCGCTTTCTGGGAACTACGCAAAAAATGATAGCAACAACAAAACGATAGAAAACGATGAAAAAGCCGACCAAAAAAGCAAAAAAGCCTGCAGAGCAACCCCAAAAAAATAGTGAACCCGCCGTGCAGACTACCGAAAAGGCCCCAATAAAGAACAGTAAGTTCAAGATTCCAAAGCTATTACGCGTATGGATCAAGGAATCACAATTTCTTGCCACCACCTTATCAATCATATTGACCTTCGGTACCACGGGCCTGGTTGAATACTGCCAACGCGTCAAGGATCGCAAGATGTCGGCCATTATGGTACTCAGCACCATTGAGAACTTTTCCACTACTGTTGACCTGATGGCTCAGGATATGGCGCGATGCGACTCCATCGGCACATGGCTATTGAGCCTGCCCCAGGATTCACTCGACAAGATTCCTGCAAAAGAAGTGCAAGGCATCCTCAATGAGATGCTCTCGCTCATCGACTATATGTCCCATGACAAGACCGCCGAGAACATCTTCGGCAACAGTTTTGAGACCTGGAAAAACATGGGTAACCGCAACTATCGTTTCATCGAGAGTGTGGGAGCAAGCTTCGCCCAAATAAACGCCGACGAGAGCAACTGGAACGAATGGGTCAAGGAATATGAGAAAACCATCAACAACGTGCTCTCGGAGATGGTGCCCGGCGAACATACCCTGACAAAATTGCTCAACGACAATGGTGTACGGCAAAAACTTGAAAGTTTCCATGTCAGGAAATACTGGCTGGATTACATCTCGGCACACAACCATTACCTCAACAAGAAAAACTTGAGCATCATTGGCCTCGAGGAGAAAGATATCAAGGCCTATACCGAAAGGCGCAAACTCGAAGAGCTGCCTGACGAACCGCAACCCTCAGATTTCAGAAGTGAGCAGCTCAAACCCGACAGTCTGTACACCCTGAAACAGATCAAACTGCACATCGACAGCATCATCCACAACAAATAATTGGTTTCCGAGGGAAACAAGTAGGATTAATGTGAGTGTTCAAAAGTTACCCTTTGGACAACTACAAGGGGACGGTTTCTGTGTAACAAAATGCAAGGCATTTTGAACTCAGGGACCGTCCCCTCGGATTCGACCAGAAGTAACTCTCGCCTATTACAGGGGGACGGTTCCTAAGTACGAAAAACACAAGCGTTTTTCATACATAGAAACCGTCCCCAAAGCAACCACCGCCCCTTATCTAATCATTCCATCCAATTAGCTTATACCGAGACCTTTATAATAGGATACTGGATTTTCCCCGGACACTTATAATTGCTTGTCAAGGGATATACGGTTAACTAGACGGCCCAAGAAGTGAACAACCGGATGAGCCAGCCACTGATGGCCATATAGATGGTGATGCCCACAATATCGTTGGTCACCGTGACAAAGGGGCCAGTGGCAATAGCAGGGTCGATCTTCATGCGTTCCAATGCCAGAGGCACCACTGTGCCGAAGAGCGAGGCGAACATGACAACAAGGAAGAGCGATGTCGTCACGGCGGCAGCGGCGATATTGGACTTGGTGGGGTCATTATCTACAGGGAAGAAGTGGGCATACAAGAAGATAAGCAAGCCCATCACCAGCGCGTTGATGAGCGCGGTGCTGAACTCCTTGAACAAGTGCTTGCCCACATGCTTGATGTCCAGGCTGCCGTTAGCAAGACCCTGAACGACGATAGCGCTCGACTGGGTACCGACGTTACCGCCAGTACCACCAATCAGCGGGATGAACAGTGCCAGACCGGGCAAGATACGTAACAGGTCGGCATCGCCCTCGCCGCCGCCCAGAATCAAGGCGTTGATGATACCACCCACCAATCCGATGAGCAGCCACGGCAAACGGGCACGCACCTGACGGAAGACATTGTCGTCGGTCTCGATGTCGCCCCAGATACCTGATGCCAACTGGTAGTCGTCCTCTCCCTGTTCACGCACGCGGTCGATGATGTCATCGACGGTGATGCGGCCCACAAGGCGGCCGATGCTGTCCACGACAGGCATAGCCACAAGGTCATATTTCTCGAAGTCGAGGGCTACATCCTCGATGTGGGTGTCGGGGCGCACACTGATGGGGTCGGGCTCCATCACGTGCTTGATCTTGGAGGCTGAGGGGTTGGTGATGGTCGTCTTCAAGGGGAAGATGCCCTTCAGGCGGTTGTCATCGTCAACGACATAAATCACATAGATCTCGTCCAGATCCTCAGCCTGCTGACGCATGGCCTTGATACAGTCGGGCATCGACATGTTCTCATTGACGACAATCATCTCGGTGGACATGTAACCACCGGCGGTGTCCTCATCATATTGCAGCAGGTCCACAATGTCACCCGCCTGCTCCACGTCGTCGATGTGGCTGATAACGTCTTCACGGTCTTCCTCGTCCAGTTCCTGGATGACGTCAACGGCGTCATCGGCATCCATCTGCTCTACCTGCTTGGCGATTTCCTCGTTGGGCATCAGTTCCATCAGGTCATGACGCTGGGTCTCGTCCAGTTCGACCAGGACATCGGCGGCGGTCTCGTCGTCGAGCAGCATCATGATGAACAGTGCTTCTTCATCATGCAGATCGCCCACCAGCTCGGCGATGTCGGCGGGGTGCAGATCTTGTATTTGGGCACGCACCTGTTCCTCATCCTTGCGGTCGATGAGTTCATTCAGGCGGTGCATATATTCTTCATTAAATTCTTTCATCGTTTTCAGTTCTCAATTTCCGGTTACTCTAGAAAATCCAAATAAGCCAACTTAAAATTTCTAGCCCATTGACGTGGCGAGCCGCGTGAGGTCAATGAAGTCCTCTACGCCAAGTTGCTCGGGACGTTGTCGGAACACGTCACGCTCCATCACTGTGGGATTGTCAGCGAAAATCGGTTTCAACGAGCTGCGCAGCATCTTGCGACGCTGCCCGAAGGATGCCTTGACGATGCGCTTGAACATGCGCTCGTCAACGCCCAGGTCGGTAACATCATTGCGCGTCAGCCTGATGACACCGCTCTTGACCTTGGGCGGCGGATTGAACACATGCTCATCAACGGTGAACAGGTACTCGATATCATACCATGCCTGCAGCAACACCGACAGGATGCCATAGGTCTTGCTGCCCGGCGGCTCGGCGATGCGTTGCGCTACCTCACGCTGCAGCATGCCGCTACAGCACACCACCTGGTCACGGTAATCCAGCACTTTGAAGAAAATCTGTGTCGAGATATTATAGGGGTAGTTGCCGATGATGCAGAAGGGGGAGTCACCGTAGAGTTTCTTGAGG
This sequence comes from uncultured Prevotellaceae bacterium, assembly GCA_900318205.1. Lineage (GTDB taxonomy): Bacteria > Bacteroidota > Bacteroidia > Bacteroidales > Muribaculaceae > Sodaliphilus. Next base: position 57,572 of record ONJS01000004.1, read on the forward strand.
TCCATCTTCAGGAAATCCTCGCCGATGATACGGCCGTGCAGTTGCGGATAGGCGACCTCCAGATAGTCAACACTCTCGCTGTCGAGTTCCACCACGGTGAGGTCAAGCCCCATCTCAAGCAGGAACTGGGTGAGCACACCCATGCCCGGTCCCACTTCCAGCACGGGCAGGTGCTTGAAGTCGTCCAGCGTGTGGGCGATGCGCTCAGCAATCGACAAATCGGTCAAGAAATGCTGGCCCAGTGACTTTTTTGCTCTAACTTTCCGCATAATTGGTCTTTTATTGTTACCTTTGCACGCTCTGATGGTGCATTATATTTGCAATTATATTGCAAAGGTAGCCATTTTTTGGCGTTTTTCACCATCAGACGGCATATTTTAAGCATCAAAAGAAGAAAAAACGTGAAAAAAGCAATTTCCTATCTCGTGAAATACGGCATCCCACTGGTTATCGGTGTGGGGTTGATGTGGTTCTTGTACAAGAACGTGGACGCGGCCAGTATGATGAACACCCTCAAGACCGACGTCAACTACTGGTGGTTTGCAGCAGTAGCAGTAGTGAGCATCCTGAGTCATATCTTCAGGGCTTTGCGCTGGAATCTCCAGCTCAAGGCCATCGATGTGAAGCCCTCGTTCAGTGCTGTGCTGAACAGCATCTTCGGCACCTATTTCGTTAACCTGGTGTTCCCGCGCTTGGGCGAAGTTTGGCGTTGCGGCTATATCGCCAACCGCCAGAAGGCCTCCGTCACCCAGGTCATGGGCTCGATGGTCGCCGACCGCCTCACCGACACGGTCACCGTGCTGGCGCTGACCTTCGTCACCTTCCTGCTGGCACAGAACGCCTTCGGCCAGTTCTTTGACGCCTACCCCGAGATGAAACAGAACTTCATGAACATCGCCAGTGACGCCCGCGTATGGATGGGAACCGTTCTGGTCATCGCTGTCGTGGGATGGCTGCTCATCATGAAGACCGAGAACAAATTCATCAAGAAGATACAGCTCATGGCCCGCAACCTGTGGGAAGGCTTTGCCGGCATCGCTCACATGAAGGGCAAGTGGTGGTTCCTGTTGCTGACCATCCTCATCTGGGGATGCTATTTCCTGCAACTTTACCTTGCTTGCCAGGCCTTTACCTTCACCAGCAACCTGACTGTGCTCGCCGTGCTTGTGGTCTTTGTACTGAGCAGCATCGGCATGGGTGTTCCCACCAATGGCGGCCTCGGCGCATGGCATGTCGCCACCATCTTCGGTCTGTCGCTCTACGGCATCGGAGTGTTTGATCCCTCCAACTTTGACCCGCGTGCATCAGCCTTCGCTATGTTCGTGTGGGGTTTCCAGCAGGTACTGATCATCGGACTGGGCATCTATGCTTTCATCAGCATGGCCATTGACCGCCGCCGCATCGAGACCGGTAAGACCGTTGTTGAAACCACCAACGATGAAATCAAACTATAACAGCCATACAACTGAATCCAACTTCAAACTCTAAACTATATTATGAACGACAACTTTGAGGACTACTTCATGGACGACGAAGAGAAAGTCGAGGAAGTAAACCAACCGCATCAGGAGACCCCCCAAGAGCGGGAAGAACGCGAGATTAAGGAGGCCACCATCGAGCGACGCGGCAGTTCAATCAAGATACTGCTTGCACTCATCGCTATTGGCATGGCTGTGTTCCTGGCATGGTGGGTATGGCAGTACTATTTCCACCCCTACCGCATCAGCCAGGAAAAAGGATGGATCATGAAGGTGAGCAATGAAGGCTCTATCTTCAAGACCGTTGAGGGCGAGATGATTAGCGAGGACTATGTCCAGGACTCTCTCTTGAGGATGAGCAGTGACTTCAAGTTCTCTATCACCAACGACAGCCTGGTCCGCGACGCCATGGGCTTCGCTGGCGACGGCCGCCGTGTCGTCCTCACCTACAACGAGTACAAAGGCACCGTCCTGTGGCGCGGCAACTCCAAGTTCATCGTGACCAAAATCGAGGCTGATACCAACCTCATCAAACAGAATCCCCACAAGTAAGCCAACACTGGCATAATACAATGTAATTCAATATCTTACAAAGATATATTGATAAACAAAATCCGCAGGTCGCTTGATGAGGCCCGCGGATTTTCTGCCAAAATGTCACATTTTAACACTTGGAGCATGTCAGTTTCCGAAAAAAGGCACTATCTTTGCAGTCCGATTTTTAGCATGTATAGATTATAATGGAAGAAAACAAGATAGAACAAAACAAACCACAAGAGGAACAAGCACAGCAAACGGCAGCTCAGCAGGAGCCCGCTACTACCCCCATCAAGCCCGATATCCTGGACTATGACGACGTGAGGAAGGCAGTGCCGTTCTTTGACGGCAAGCCCAAGCTGGTCAAGTGGCTGTTCCACCTGCTGGACATGGACGACGCCAACTGGATCCACGGCCACAACTGCCACACGCCTGGCGTACCCTTCTGCACCGGAGTGCTCAAGGACCTGAATGCCACCATTACCTATAATAACGGCCAGGTGCTCGATAATCTCCCCGAGGGACCTTTTATCACGGTGACCAACCACCCCTTTGGTGCCGTTGACGGTGTGATGATGATTCACATCATCGGTACCCACAGGCCCGACTATAAGTTCATGGTCAACATGCTGCTGAGCAAGATTGGCGGCATGATGCCCAACTTCATCACCGTCGATGCGCTCGCCAGCGACGATCCCGCCAAGCGCGCCGTGTCGATGCAGGGTATCAGCGACACGCTCAAGCACGTCAAGGCAGGTCATCCGATGGGCTTCTTCCCCGCCGGTGCCGTGAGCAAGCTGACGTGGAAACTGCGCGTCGAGGACCGTGAGTGGCAACCCGTCATCATGCGTCTGATCCAGAAACTCAAGGTGCCCGTCATCCCCATCTATATCCACGGCCACAACAGTTGGATATCGCTTGTGCTGGGTGCCATCAGTTGGAAACTGAGGACGCTGAGGCTCCCCTCCGAGATGTTCCGTCGCAAGAGTTACGACTTCCGCGTCAGCGTGCATGACCCCATCATGCCCGAGGAATATGCACAATACAAGACGCCCGAGGAACTGGGCGTGTTCCTGAAAAACGAAACTTATAAAATGAAGAAATGGCAACGATAAACGACTCTACCATCCGCGCCATCAAGCAGCGCTTCGGCATCGTGGGTGAGTCACCCACGCTGATTGCCGCCATTCGCCGCGCCATGCTGGTGGCCCCCATCGACCTGAGCGTGCTCATCATCGGTGAGAGCGGTTCGGGTAAGGAATCCTTCCCCAAAATCATCCATGAGAGCAGCCCCCGTAAGCACAAGAAATACATCGCCGTGAACTGCGGCGCCATCCCCGAGGGCACTATCGACAGCGAACTCTTTGGCCACGTCAAGGGCTCCTTCACTGGCGCCATTGCCGACCACAAGGGTTACTTTGAGGAGGCCGACGGCGGCGTCATCTTCCTGGACGAAGTCGCCGAGATGCCCATGAGTACCCAGGCGCGTCTGCTGCGTGTGCTGGAGAACGGTGAATACCTGCGCGTGGGCGACAGCACCGTGCGCAAGACCAACATCCGTGTCGTTGCAGCCACCAACAAGGACATGTTGCAGGCCGTCAAGGACGGCAAGTTCCGCGAGGACCTGTACTACCGCCTCTCGACCGTGCAGATCAACGTGCCGCCCCTGCGCGAACGTGGTGACGACATCATCCTGCTGTCCAGGCTGTTCCTGCGCAACTTCATCAACGAGAACCGCACCAGCGAGGTCACTCTCACCGAAGATGCCCAGCGCCTACTCAAGGCCTTCCACTGGCCCGGCAACGTGCGCCAGTTGAAGAGCGTCATCGAGCAGGTCGCCCTGTTTGAGTCGGGCAACACGGTGGATGCGGCAACATTGAGGCAGTACATGCCCAACAGCCGTGAGACCGCATTGACGGTGCAGTCACAGCCCTCGTTTGACTACAACTCTGAACGCGAGCAACTGTTCACGCTCATCCTGTCGATGCGGGCCGAGATTGAGGCCCTGAAAAAACGCATGGACGGGGTCGGCCCCACCTCACACGTCTCCTCGACCGTTCACGAGCTCAAGCGCGATACCAATCCCCTGCTTGAAATCAGCAACACCGACTCCGACATGGAGATGACGTCGCCCTACCGCAACATGCAGCACCAGCCGCAAGACCTGGGACATGTTGACGAGGTGGCCCTGGACGTGGAGGGAGAAACCGTCAAGACCCTTGACGAGACTGAGCGCGAGACCATCGAGAGCGCACTGAGGCGCAACAATGGCCGACGCAAGATTACGGCCCAGGAACTCAACATCTCAGAGCGCACCCTGTACCGCAAAATCAAGCAATATAACCTGGAACGTCAGTGAAACGGCTATTCATCATATTGACCATCGCGATGGCTACCACGTTGTGGCAGGCTTGCATCCCACGGTACACTCTCAACGGAGCGTCTATCGACTACAATCTCTATAAGACCATCTCCTTTGGCGAGTTCCCCATCCGAGCTGCGCTGGTGTATCCGCCACTGCAGTCGATGTTCGAGAACCGCATGACCGACATGATAGCCCAGCAGACGCGCCTGCGTGTCATTGACGGCCGCAATGCCGACCTGCACATGGAGGGCGAGATCACCAACTACCAGTTGTCGCCCCAGGCTGTCGGCGAGGATGCATACGCCAGCCAGACGCGCTTGACCATCACTGTCAAGGTAAAGTATGTCAACAACAAGAACCAGGCGTTGAGCAAGGATCTCTCCTTCAGTGCCTATCGCGACTTCTCGAGCAGCGAGATGCTGACTGATGTGCAGGACGAGTTGTGTAACCAGATCTGTAAAGACCTGAGTGACCTGATTTTCAATGCCACTCTGGGTGATTGGTAACAAGTTAGGAGTTAGAAGTGAGAAGTTAGGAGTGAGGAGTTATCTTTCCAAGACTATTGGCACGGTGTTTGAAATGTAGAATGTAGGGTCTCGCCTTGGCGTGGCCGCTTGTAATGAAATGACAATGGCAGCATGGATTGAGGATCTGAAGCAGATGGCCCAGGATGGCGGCAATGAGGCTTCATTGCAATGGCTCGAGGACAGCACGCAGGCTGCCCCCTATTGCGTGTTGCCGGCATTGCTGTACCTCAAGAAGAATGGTGTCAAGGGCAACGAGAAACTGTTGTCCAAACTCGCCATTTCCTTCCCCGACAGGCAGGCGTTGGCGCTCTTGCTCAGCCAGGAGGCCGATGCCCTCGCTGCTTTTTATCCGCCTGAAGCCAAGCCCGAAACGCCCGACACCGTCACTACCATCGACCGCTTCCTGGACAACTACGGCAAAACGAGCCCCAGCGAGGTGGAAGCCATCAGCCGAGCCATCTTCAATCCCCAGCCTGATTATGCCGACGTACTGGCAGCACAGGAAAAAGAAGAAGGTGGAGCAGAACTCACGGGAGGCGACTCACAGGACAAACTCATCAACCAGTTTATTGCCGAGCAGATGCAACTGGGCGAACAGGCGGCACAAACGCCTATCACCAGCCCTGTCGGAGAAAAAGAGAAAGCCGAAATTGCCGATGACGCCATCAATGATCCTACCAAAATTGATGACTCCATGCTGAGCGAAAGTCTCGCCAAAATGTACATCGCCCGACACAAATATTCACAGGCTCTTGAAATTATTAAGCGATTAAATTTGAATTATCCAGAAAATAGTATTTACTTTGCAGACCAAATTCGGTTTTTGACCAAATTGGTCTTAAATGAGACACTAAACGACAAAAAATAAGAAAAAATGTACACTATTTTAGCAATTCTGATTTTGATTGCATCGATTCTGTTGATCGGTGTTATCCTTATTCAAAAATCCAAAGGTGGCGGTCTCGCTGCCAACGTGAACAACTACAACCAGTTCATGGGTGTTCGCAAGACCACCGATTTCGTAGAGAAGGCAACTTGGTGCCTGGCAGCATTTATCTGCGCCGCCAGCATCGCTTCGGCTTTTGTAACTGCCCCCAGCATCATTGAGCACGCTCCTCAAATCAAGAAGCTGCCCACCAGCGAGACTCAGGCTCCCAACTTCGGCACTCAGGCCGAGGAGGCTCCTGCAGCTGCAGCTGCTCCCGCAACCGATGGCAAGGTTACCGTACCTGCTAAGGAGAGCGCTCCTGCCAAGCCCGAAGGCAAGTAATTACAATCGCATCTGTAACCAACTTTTAGAGGATGCGGTATGTCGTATCCGCATCGCAGCGGAACAAGACATACCGCATCTTTTTATTGTCCTGCTATGAAGATGACATTATTATATATCATATTGGCTGCCCTCATGACGGCTTGTGGTAATACGAATGCGACCTCCACCACCGAGGCCACTAACGACTCGACCGCGACGACATCAACGACGGCCGGGAAGGTACAGTTTGACGGCAATGCAGCCCTCAACTTGGCGCAGCAGCAATGCGCCTTCGGCCCGCGCGTGCCCGGCACTCCCGCCCACGCCAAGTGTGCCGAATGGCTCACTACGACCTTGAAGGCTTCATGCGACACGGTCATGGTGCAGACGGGTACAGTCCAGACGGCCAAGTCGGGACCGATGGGCATCAAGAACATCATTGGCATCATCAATCCCGATGCCAGCCAGCGACTGTTGCTGCTCGCCCATTGGGACACACGCCCCTGGGCTGACAACGACCCCGATGCCGCTAACCACAACAAGCCCGTGATGGGTGCCAACGACGGCGCCAGTGGTGTGGCAGTGCTTCTGCAATTGGCTCACCAGCTCAAGCAGGCAGGTACCACCTTGGGCATTGATATTGTACTGGTCGATGTCGAAGACATGGGCGAGAACGACAACGAGGACTCATGGGGACTGGGCACTCAGTTCTGGGCCGAGCACCCTCACAAGAGCGGTTACAAGCCCGTGTTCGGTATCCTGCTCGACATGGTGGGCTCAAGCGATGCCACCTTCACCCGCGAGTACTACTCGACGCAATATGCTGGCGGCTTTGTTGACCTCGTGTGGAACTGTGCAGCAGGCAATCACTTTATCAACGCCCAGGGCGGCGCTGTGACCGATGACCACATCTTCGTCAACCGTGCCGGCATCCCTTGCGTCGATATCATCGACCTGCGTTCCGACAGCGACACGGGCTTCTGCCCCGAGTGGCACACCATCCATGACACGATGGACGCCATCAACCCTGCCACCCTCACCGAGGTCGGTCAGACCCTCCTGAACGTCATCGCCGAACTCGAGAAATAACTCATCCCACGATAAAGAAAAACTCCCGCCAAGTAACTCTTAGCGGGAGATTTTTGTGCTGAATTAGCACTATTGTTCTGAAATAAGATTTAATCCTTGCTGAGGAGGACACCTATCAGGACAGTCACATCATCGATGCTGACACGGCCATCGGTATTGATATCGGTACAAATGGGACAGCCGGAGTCCGTATCACTCAACAGGCAACTGATGAGGGCTGTCACGTCAGAGATACTGATCTGGCCATCATGGTCAACGTCTCCAATTTCAAAGGTGTGGTAATGCTCCCAAATGTACGCCATGCCTGCCAGGGCATCTATCTTGCCGCTGCCAAAGTGGGTGGCGTTGGCGCCCTCGGTGACCCAAGCGTCGCGGATGGCGGTCTCACGCATGATGTCCTTGATCTCGCTCAGGGTGAACGTCTTGCCACATTCGGCGCCAACCTGCATCCACAGGGCGACGATGCCGGCGACTGCCGGGGTGCACATTGAGGTGCCTGACATCCTGCCGTAAGGGTAAGTCGGGTGGTTGATGACCATCTCATCGTAGTCATCGCCGTGGTTCACATTGTGGTTGAAGGCCGAGATGATGTCCTCGCCAGGTGCCGTAATCCAGGGATGCATCGTGCCCAAGGGGCCCATACCCTCAAGGGCATAGCAGGAGAAATCCGAGATATCACCCAACTCGTTGCTGCCCTCACGCGTGCGGGTCACATAGGAGCCCACCGAGATGACCTGCGGATAGCAGGCGTTGGCAAACACGCTCATGTCATCAGTACCCAGTGTCCACGTGTGGTCCTCGGTAGTGAGATGGTTGTCAAAGTAAGTGAACGTGCCACATGACCACATGTCGATGATGTCAGAACTGCCCCCGATGGGATACACCTCGACGGCGAGCGTGTAATTGTTGCTGATCAGACCATTGGGCGTGAGTAGGAGAACCTGTTTGCGGTTATTGGCGGTCATGTAGTTATAGTAGATGCGCACCTGAGCCTTGCCAGCGCCGCCACTACCCGTGAAGTAGTCATCGACTTGAAGGGTTTTGTTCCCGTCATCGTTGGTGAAACTATAGGTGTCCACGAGTTCACCTGTCGCCTTGTCCAGCACCAGGATGTTCACGCCGATGCCAGTCGCATCGGTGGCGCGGGTAAAGGCATCGGCAATGTATTCACCCTTATAGTACAGCCACCCGGCATCATAGACGATGGGGCTGGAGCAGACGATGGTTCCCAGCGGGGCTTCGCTTGACGCGCTGCCCGAAACATAGACGCCACCTGGCTCACCGCCGCTATGGCCGGCATTGTTGCCCGTAGCAAAGACGCAGATGCGGTTAGGATGTTCTTCACCGAAGAGTTGCGAGATGACCTCGGCCTGGGTACCACCACCGTCGCGGTTATAGACAAAATCGCCATAACTGTTGCTCACGACCAAGGGCTTGCCGACGCTGTCGGCATAACTGCACATCCGCCTGAAGGCATTGGCAATGCGAGCCGCGCCCATGCCATTGATACCGCACAAAAACAACTCTGCTCCCGGAGCCATACCGCCGTAGGTGGCGTTCTCGTGGTCGTCGGTTACGGTGATATCCATGCCGTTGACCATCACACTGGAACCGCCGGCAATGGCGCTCGTGTGGGAGCCGTGATCGGTATTGGTGATGCCATCGTTGGGCAAGGGACCGGTGCCGTAGTATTCCACCGTTTGGCCGTTATAGACGTAGGCCCGCTTGAATCGGGGATTGCCGTCCTTGTCCTTGAAGGCAATGTGGTCATAGTCGATGCCGCGGTCGATGACACCCAGAATAACACCGCGACCGTCATATCCCTTGGGCAGACCTGCAGCCATGGCAGCAGCCGAATAGTTGAGCACGTCACCAACGTTGGTCGCCTTACGCGCCTCGTCGGTCGCCAATTGCATGACAGGTGAGACTTCTATCCCAGTCACCTCCTCGAAGGCAGCAACATCGTGAATCTTGTCCACAGGCAGCAATGCCGTGAGCAAACCGTTCTGGAAGCGGCTCTCGATGATGACACCCAAGGCTTCCATCATGCCGATGGCTTCATCACTTGCCACATGCACAAAGGACGAGATGTACACCTTGCCGTCAATCGTATCGGGCGTAACATACGGACGTTCAACAGCCTTGAGCATCAGCGGCTGGCCCGGCACGTTCATTCGAGTAACCGGCTCTTTGTCAAAACTCAGGTTGCCCTGCAGTTCGTCCAGGAACATCTGGGTAGATATCGACAGTTTGTTGTTGGCAGACGCCACTCCATCATTAGCCATGGTAACGCTTGGACATGCCATTGTCAAGAGTAAGGTCGTCAATAATAAATACTTAGTAATCAGGTTCATGAAGGTAAAGACATTTTGGTTATTATCTATTCTCGGGTGTACAAAGATACAACACCTTTTTCATTGCTCAACAATCTTTTGAACCTTTTATCTTAAAGATTAGGTTTTTATCACTAAGAATCGCTAACTTTGCAGCAATGAAATGCTTACTGCAGGCGTTTGGCTCCCGTTCAGACGCCAGCATATCACGACAATTAACTACAACCAATAAAGTATCAACCAATGAGAAAAGAAAGGATTTTACTCATGAGCGCATTGATTGCAGCGTCGGCTGTGACAACACAGGCTCGCATCAACTATCCCGACACACGTCGCGTGGATAGTGTGGACACTTACTTCGGCACTAAGGTGCCTGACCCTTACCGCTGGCTTGAGGATGACCGTAGCGCCGAGACCGAGGCGTGGGTCGCCGCCCAGAACAAGGTAACCCAGAACTACCTTAACAAGATTCCCTTCCGCAAGGATGTGAAGAAACGCATTACCGAGCTCGCCAACTACGAGAAGATGGGTGCTCCCTTCAAGGTGAAGGACAAATTTTACTTCTTCAAGAACAACGGCCTGCAGAACCAGAGCGTCCTCTACGAGTATGACAAGAACGGCAACCACAAGATGGTGCTCGACCCCAACACACTGAGCGACGACGGCACCGTGGCTCTGCAGCAGCTGGACTTTTCCAACGACGGCCGCTACCTGGCCTATGTCATCACCCGCAGCGGCAGTGACTGGAACGAGATTTTTGTGAAGGACCTCAAGGAGGACAAGGTACTCGATGACCACATCGTCTGGGCCAAGTTCACCGACGCCCAGTGGCTGGGTGACGGCTTCTTCTACAGCGGCTATGACGCTCCCGAGGACGCCAAATCGTCCAAGAACGAGTTCCAAAAGGTGTATTACCACAAGCTGGGAACCCCTCAGAGCGAGGACTATATCGAGTATCAGGACAAGAGCGAACCGCTGCACTTCCATCAGGTGAGCGTCACCGAGGACGAGCGCTACGTCATCCTGTGGAAGAGCGATGCCGAGGGCAACGATATCTATATCAAGGACCTCAAGGACCGCAACCCGCACTATGTGCAGCTGATTGGCGGCATGAAGTATGAGCGCGGCATCATCGGTATCGACAACGGCAAGATCTATGTGATGACCAACGAGAATGCCCCCAAGGGCAAGATCGTCACCTATGATGCCAACACTTTGTCTCCCGCCAGCTGCGCCGAGTTCATCCCCGAGCAGGAATTCGTTCTCTCGGGTGCCCAAATGGCTGACCACAAGTTCATCCTCACCTATGACAAGGACGCTTCTAACCATCCTTACCTGTATGACCTGAACGGCAAGCTCATCCGCGAGATTGAACTGCCCACCTATGGCTCGGTAGGCTTCAGCTGCAAGAAGACCGCCAAGGAGGTCTTCTACAGCTTCACCAGCTACACCTTCCCCGGCGCTATCTACAAGTATGACCTGGAGACCGGCAAGAGCGAACTGTTCTTCCAACCCAAGGTGAACCTCAAGAGTGAGGACTATGTCACCGAGCAGGTCTTCTTCAACAGCAAGGACGGCACACGCATCCCCATGTTCCTGGTATATAAGAAAGGCTTGAAGCGTGACGGCCAGCGTCCCACCTTCCTCTATGGTTACGGCGGCTTCAACGTCAGCCTGAATCCCGGTTTCACCTACACCCGCACGCTGTTTGCCATGCTGGATTGCGGCGGTATCTGCGCCTATGTCAACCTGCGCGGTGGCGGCGAATACGGCGAGGAGTGGCACCAGGCAGGTACCAAGATGAACAAGCAGAACGTGTTTGACGACTTCATCGCCGCTGCCGAGTGGCTCATCAGCAACAACTACACCAACCCCAAGAAGCTGGCTTGCAACGGTGCCAGCAACGGCGGTCTGCTCGTCGGCGCAGTCGTTAACCAGCGTCCCGACCTGTTTGCCGCTGCCGTACCCCAGGTGGGTGTAATGGATATGCTGCGTTACCACGAGTTCACCATCGGTTGGAACTGGGCTCCCGACTACGGCCGCAGCGACGACAGTCCCGAGATGTTCCGCTACCTGCGTGGCTACTCGCCCCTGCACAACATCAAGAACGACGGCACCCGCTACCCCGCCATCATGGTGACCACCGGTGACCACGATGACCGCGTCGTGCCCGCCCACAGCTTCAAGTATGCCGCCGAACTGCAGCACTGCAACACCGGCGACCAGCCCAAGCTCATCCGCATCGACAGCAAGGCTGGCCATGGCCACAGCAAGCCCATCAGCAAGATCATCGACGAGTACACCGACATCCAATCGTTCATCATGTACAACCTGGGCGTCAAGTACAAATACAAAAAGTAACTGAATTAGATTCAGTTAATAACACAAGAAGAGGGAGCACCGCAATTTGGTGCTCCCTCTTCTATTTATATTAAGTTTAATGTGAATTCAGCTGTTTAGAGGCCAACGTTAGTGGTAGCCACGGCTGCTCCGCTAGCAGAAATATCATAGCCGAACATCATGCCATCCTTCTTGGACAATAAATCGATAATTTTGGCAGCACGAACGCCTTTGCTTTGACTAACGATCTTGGGAGTGGTATTACCTTTTGACGTGCCATTAACGATAACATCGTTCACAAGCGTGATAATCACGTCATATTTCTCCTTTGTCAGCTCGACTCCGCTCTTCATCTTAATGCCGAACTTCACGCCGACAGTTGACGGCAGATTCTTGACGGTCACCTTTTTGGTCCACGTGGTGGAAGTGACGGTTTCGGTAATGGTTTTGCCATCGGAATCCTTGTAGCTCATGGTCAAGTCACAGAGGTCGAGAACATCCTGCGAGAAGTATGCAGTAGCCTCATAGAGTACGCTTTTGCTCGTGGGCTCGCTGGGACCGCTGGGGCCGCCGGGCTCGCTGGGGCCGCTAGGTCCGCTGGGCTCGTCACCGCCACAACTTGCAAGGGTGAGGGCTGCCATCAGGACCAGCACACTCATGTAAAAGAACTTCTTCATAATTTTGATTTTGATTTTTTTAAAAAATAATTTTAGGTGTATAATTGTTTGTTAATCACTATCAGTTATTGCCAGTGTAATTGATGATTACCTTCTGGGTAGCAATGGACTTGTCGATATTGAGTCCGGAACGCTTGCAAGTCATATCAACATTGTAATCCCAGTTAAACTGGTTCTTTGCTTGCGTCTTGTCAAGGTTATCAAGCTTTACCTTGAAAGCATTAACCTTGGCAATCATATCGTCAAATTTCTTCTTGGCATTTTCATCTTCACGATTCAGGACCTCATTCTGATTTTTACTATTGAAGTTTACAGTCCATGAATCGACATTGAGAATACTGCTGAGCTCATTACGGAGGGCTTGATAATTAGCTTCGGCTTGAGCCGCGGCTTCCGGATTGGCGGTTATACTATGTGTCTCACTGTTAACTTTGCATTCAAAGCCATAGATAGCAGATACGGGCTCTTTATCCTCCTTACCGCACGAAGTTAAGTTAACACTCAGTAATGCAACGCACACGATGGCAGCTGCAGCAAATAAGAATTTCTTCATTTTTTGATTGTTTTAGATTTAAATAAAAATTAATAATGTGTTTTATTAAAACTGTTTATGATGGTGTTAATACGTGATTACTTGCACGGAATCTTCTTGAAATGCCACCAGCTGCTCTCCTTAAGTTCAAACTCGCTGTCTTCAAGCGACAGTGGCGGGAAGATGAGGGCAAAACGCAGTTTCTGGTAAGGCTGTTCAATAATGGTTCTAGCGGGCTCGACAGTGATGTTCTGGGTGCTCACAATCCCCAATTTGCCACTCTTTTTGCCCTTGATGTAAGCATCAGGGTTAATGTTGGCATTGACGTTCATCTTCACGCTCTCACATTCCATTTCGATACGCGTCTCGGTGTCGGAGCAGCACACGCGCACAATCTGAATGTTTTTGGCATTCTTGCCAGGCTTGCAGATCGGGTTCTCCCTCATGAAGCGGTAGCCCGAGTAGTCAGGCAGCGTCACTTTACTGTTATTGAGGACGCTGGGACCATCTTCGGTGCGGCCTGCAGGACCATACAGACTGGTGATTTTGCGCGTGAGATTGCGCTGGTCACTATACTCATAATTCCAATTCAACTTAGCAGCTTCCTCATACTTGGCAAGGGCATCGGCAAATTTGCCTTCTTCTTCAAACTCGCGTGCTTCTTCCATAGTTTCGTCGAAGGCGGGTTTGAACTGAGCCTTCTCGCGAGCGAAGAGTTCGGCCTTCTGCTTGCGTTCCTGGGACTCCAGCACTGAGTTGAGGCCGTTGAGCACATTATGGGTAATACGCTCGGCTTCGGTAAATTGTGCAGTCATCGTCATGTTGATGGCGAGGAGTGCAACCAATGTCATGTAAAATCTTGCTTTCTTCATTTCTGTGTAAATTTTATGATTGATTAAATGTTTATTATTCTTCTTGGGTGCCCACAATCAGTCGCTTTTTCTCACGATACTGCTTGGGCGACATGCCGAAGCGGTTCCTGAAGATGGTGCGGAAGGTGGTCGTGCCGCCGAAACCCGCCTCATGGGCCACAGCATCGATCGTCCAGTTGGGCTGCTCCACCAGCAAGCGGCAACCGTTCAGCAGACGCTTGGTGTTCAGGTACTCGGCGAGCGTATTGTCTTCCTTGCGGGTCTTGATGGCCTGAATCACACGCCGCTGGGTCAAGCCGAGCGCCTGGGCAATCTCCTTGAGCGTCACGTCGGGGTCCCTGTGCAATCCCAATTTATCCATCTGCGCGTCAATCCAGTCCATGAGCTGTTCGTCGGTCATGTCGGCAACGTTGGTCACATTTTTGATTTCCTGCTGTAGCGACTGGTCAGCATGCTCGGCCCGATTGGCTTGACGCATCATGTCATTGATCTTATCTTGGGCTATCTTGAGTTGTGCCTCAGCCTCATGCAGTTCATGCTCGGTCTCGTATAAGGCTTGCCTGGTCGATGCCTGCTGCTGGTCGCTCTCCTTCACCTGACCCACCAGATTAGCATTATGCTTCATCAGCTTCTGGGTCACATTAAAAGACAGCACCAGTGCGATGATGACTGCAATAAATGTGACGGCAAGTGCCAGTATGATGAGTTTGAGGATGAGTGCCTCCTGCATATGCTTCGGTACCTTATTGCGAAATTTAGGCGCAAAGATACTATTAATTTATATAAGATTACGCAAATTGGGCGAAAACAACCATTCTGCAGCAACCAAATTGGCATCAAAGCGACCAAATTGCCTCTTTTGCGCCAAAATCCGCTATTCCCATCAACTGCCGTGTCCATTCTTTTAAAAGAGAATGATTACCTTTGTAGCATCAAATAAAACTACAGACAAATGCATAACCAAACCAACGACAATCTCGATTATACGCAGAATGATAAGCGCTACATCAACCGGCTGGTCTCTGGTCTGCCCCAATGGGTCATCACTGCAGTCTTCATCATCATGGTGGTGTCAGCAATATGCACCATCACTCCGATTGACAACTGGTTAAAAGATCATGCTCCAGTAGTTATTGCTCTCATCAACACGGTGGGCATGATAATGATGTATTTTGCCGCGATGCGCGGCATGAAGCGTCTGTATCACCCTCTCACGGCATGGTGGATCGTTGTTATAGCGCTCAACATTGTCAGTTTTTTTGCTATCTTCTTTGAGGCGGCGTTCCCCGAGGTCAGTTTCGTTATTGCTTGTGTGTTGCCCTTGTGCTATCTGCCGCTGGGTGCAATGATGATCATCTGGTACCGTGGGCTGTTACAATATTTGGGCATTTGGATGATTGTCCGCATCCTCATCCTCTTCCTTCTCCCCATTGTCTGGTGGCTCATACTGAGAGACGACCATAGCCTCTATCTCATGGATGCCATCGTTGTCATCATCGAATTCATCTACGCCTGGTTATTCTACCGCATCCTGCGATAATCAAGCAATAAATCGCTGATACTCAATTTATTCGCTATGTAGAGGCACATAATTTTGTGTCTCCAATCGTTAACATTACCAAAATGCTTCCCTGGAGACGCAAAATTTTGCGTCTCTACAAGTCTCAGCTAGACAACCCAGTACGATTTAAAACAGAATTTCGTCAAACTCACGTCAATTAACGTGGTTTGCTATGCAAAGCTGATGGCTAATAGTGTAGAGCTAACCGCCAATCGCTAAAAAATCACTACCTTTGCAGGCATGAAAGGCGATACTATCATCATCAAGGGAGCGAGAGAGAACAACCTCAAGGACATCTCGCTAGAGATTCCCAAGCATCAGATCACGGTTTTCACGGGCGTATCGGGCTCAGGCAAGAGTTCGCTCGTGCTTGACACCATTGCGGCCAAGTCGCGCCGAGAGTTGAACGACACCTTCCCGTCGTTTGTGCAGCAATACCTGCCCAAGTATGGCCGTCCCCACGTGGATGCGATAGAGAACCTGCCCATCGCCATCGTCATCGACCAGAAGAAGCCCGCCCAGAATTCCCGTTCGACGGTAGCGACCTATACCGACATCGCTGCCCTGCTGCGCTTGCTGTTCTCACGCGTGGGCCAGCCTTTTGTGGGCTATGCCGAGTCGTTCAGCTTCAACCATCCCGAGGGCAGTTGTCCGCGCTGCTCGGGCTTGGGCGAAATCCGTGAACTGGACATCCACAAACTGGTCGATTTTGACAAGAGCCTCAACGACGAGGACACCATCCACTACATCGCCTTCGGCAAGGGCGGCTGGCGCTGGATACGCTACGCCCACAGTGGCCTGTTTGACTTAGACAAGAAGATCAAGGACTATAGTCCCGAGGAACTGGACCTTTTCCTCAACAGCCCGCAGATTCGCCTGAAGAATCCTCCTGCCAACTGGCCCAAATCGGCAAAATATGAGGGCATCATCCCGCGCATGTACCGCAGCATCATCAACAGCGAGGAAGGCTTGCTGCATGCCGCCGTGCTCAACCCGATGCTCAACATGGGCGTCTGCCCCGACTGCGGCGGCTCGCGCCTGAGTCCCCGCGTGCTCTCATGCAAAATCGAGGGCATCAACATCGCCGACGCCTGCGCCATGTCCATCACACGCCTCAACGAGTGGGTCAAGGCACTCACATCGCCGCTGGCAGTGGACATCAAGCAGGCCATCAGCGCCCGCCTGACGGCACTCGAGGAAATCGGGCTGGGCTACCTGAGCCTGGAGCGCGGCGTGGGTACCCTCTCGGGCGGTGAGGCCCAGCGCTGCAAAATTGCCAAATACATCAACTCGTCGCTTGCCGACGTGCTCTATATCCTGGATGAGCCCAGCACAGGCTTGCACGACCATGACATCGAGAAGATGAAACACTCGGTACGCCGCCTGCGGGACGCGGGCAACACGGTGCTGCTCGTCGAGCATCACCGCGAAATGATCGGCATTGCCGACCACATCGTCGATCTGGGCCCTGGTCCGGGCAGCCAGGGCGGCAACATCATCTTTGAGGGCAACTACCAGCAACTGCTGCACAGCGGCACAAGTACGGGCCAAATGCTGAGCCAGCGCGGCGACTTCAAGGTCCAGCCGCGCGAAGTGAAGGAAACTTTCGCCCTACGCCACGCATCGTTACACAACCTCAAGGACGTCTCCATCGACCTGCCTATGGGCGTATTTGCCGCAGTGGCAGGCGTAGCCGGTTCGGGCAAGAGTTCGCTGATGGAGTGTTTCCGCCGTGAGCACGGCAATGTGGTGTATGTCAGCCAGAAGAATATCGGTGTGAGCCTGCGCTCCACGCCCGCGACCTATATGGATGTCGCCCCCGACATCCGCAAACGCTTCGCCAAGGCCCACAAGATCAAGGAGCAGTATTTCACCTTCAACGGCAAGGGAGGCTGCCCCGTGTGTGGCGGCAAGGGAGTGGTCATCGCCGAGATGGCCTTCATGGACAACATCGAAACCACCTGCGAGGCTTGCCACGGCCTGCGCTACAGCCGTGAGGCACTGGAATACACCCTCGACGGCATGAACATCGCCCAGGTGATGGACCTGTCGGTGCGCCGCGCCAGCGAGTTCTTCAAGGGCACCGTCATCGAGGAGAAACTCAAGCCCATGATGGACGTCGGCCTGCACTACCTGCACCTCAACCAGGCCCTGAGCACCCTGTCGGGCGGCGAGCTGCAACGCCTCAAGATTGCCTCCTACCTGCAGCAATACACCATGCCCATCGAGTCGGGCGGCCAGCGCGGCGTGTTCGTCATCGATGAGCCCACCGACGGTCTCCACCTCAAGGACGTGCGCCACTTGATTGACCTATTTGAGCAGATGGTGGACATGGGCAACACCGTCTATGTCATCGAGCACAACACCGACGTTATCAAGGCAGCCGACTACGTCATCGAACTCGGCCCCGGCGCCGGCGACCTGGGCGGCACCATCATCTACCACGGCACCCCCCGCGCCATGCTCACCTGCCCCGCCAGCATCACCGCGCCCTACCTCAAATGAACTACGAATTCCGCGAATTCAACGTATTTGGCATCCGCCTCCGTATAAACTAATTAAGCGAAGGGCATCCGCGCTCCTCTTTCATAAACAGCTGATTAGTCTAATTTTTCTGAGGGCTGACGCGCTCCTTTTCAGATAAGCCCTATGTTTGCACCGTCAAAGTCAAACATAGGGTTTGTTTTAGAGGAATGCGGATGCCTCTCGTAAAATTCGTATAATTTGCCGACATGACTTGTGAACAGATGCCTTCAGAACATTCAGATTGGTCAGTTGTTAGTTTAAAAGTTGTCCAAGTTGTTCCCATGTTGTCATCGTTGTTTGATTACTAAGATTTCAAAAAAATGTTCACAAATTTGTGAACATTTGGATTTGTTTGTACCTTTGCCAGTGAATTTTGATGATATGCAAGTTATTTTTGAAAAAGAATATCTGCGCGACTTGTACTTGGGCAACAAACCCAAAGACAAGAAACATCGCTATCAGCCTCAGATTGTTCGTAAATACATACGGACAATTGACTTAATGATGGCCCAAGAGAACGTTTTGGATTTGTCACGATACGTGGGTTTGCATTATGAGAAATTGACTGGAGACAAAGCTGGTCTCTCATCGGTTCGCGTAAATAATCAGTATCGGATTGAATTCAGGGAAATCATTAAGGATAATGAAATCATAGCACGAGTGTGCAGCATTGTAGAATTATCAAATCATTATGAGTGATGAAGAAAATAACTGACAACGTTGACGAGAAAATGGTCGCCAATAACTTGGAACCTGCCTATCTCACTCATCCTGGAGAAGTTATCAAGGATGAGATAGAGTCACGCGGGATATCTCAGCGCAAACTGGCAAAAGAGATAGGTGTGTCCTATTCTCAGCTGAACGAGGTGCTTAACGGCAAGCGCCCTGTAAACACGGAATTGGCTTTGCTCATTGAGGCAGCACTTGACATTCCGTCTGCACCGTTGCTGACATTGCAAACACGCTATGACCTCTTATCAGTCAAGCGCAATAAGTCATTCCTTGCCCGACTAAATGGCATCAGGAAAATAGCCGCTGCATTCTAACGATAATCTTTTGAGATATGGAGGAATTTGATATCAGACGGGAGTCGCTCAAGACCGATCAGGACTTTGAGCGGGCGTTGAGGCCTGTGAGGTTTGAGGACTTTGCGGGACAGGACAAGATTATCGAGAACCTGCGCGTGTTTGTCGCTGCGGCGAAGATGCGCGGCGAGTCGCTGGACCATGTGCTGTTCCACGGCCCTCCGGGTCTGGGCAAGACGACGCTGAGCAACATCATCGCTAACGAGCTTGGCGTGGGCTTCAAGGTGACATCGGGTCCCGTGCTGGACAAGCCGGGTGACCTGGCTGGTCTGCTGACGTCGCTCGACGAGAACGATGTGCTGTTCATCGACGAGATCCACCGCCTGAGCCCCATCGTCGAAGAATACCTCTACAGCGCGATGGAGGACTACCGCATCGACATCATGATTGACAAGGGCCCCGGCGCTCGCTCGGTGCAACTGACACTCGCCCCGTTCACCCTCATCGGCGCTACCACCCGCAGCGGCCTGCTGACGTCGCCCCTGCGTGCTCGCTTCGGCATCAACTGCCACTTGGAATACTATGACCACAAGGTGCTGGAGGGCATCATCCGCCGCTCGGCACGCTTGCTGGCGGTGCCCATCGACGACAAAGCCGCCATAGAAATTGCCCTGCGCAGCCGTGGCACGCCCCGTATCGCAAATTCGCTGCTGCGCCGCGTCCGCGACTTCGCCCAGGTGAAGGGCAGCGGCCGCATCGACCTGGAGATTGCCCGCTATGCCCTCGAGGCGCTGAACATCGACAAATATGGCCTCGACGAAATCGACAACAAGATCCTGCTGACCATCATCGACAAGTTCGGCGGCGGTCCCGTGGGCCTGAACACCATCGCCACGGCAATGAACGAGGATGCCGGCACCATCGAGGAGGTCTATGAGCCCTACCTGATCAAGGAAGGCTTCATCAACCGCACCCCTCGCGGCCGCGAGGCAACCACGCTGGCCTATAACCACCTGAAACGCGAGCGTCCCGGCGAAGTGGGATCAATATTTTAATTGAGTCGTCAGTTGTCAGTCTTCAGTTACTGGCGGATGCCGCTGAAAACTAAAAACTGACAACTGCAAACCGACGACTGAAAACTGAAAAACTGAAATCATGGCTAACCTGAAATCACTGGCAAAAGATACGGCCATCTACGGCCTCTCGAGCATTGTCGCCCGATTTATCAACTACCTGCTCGTACCCATCCAGACGGCACGCTTCGCCGCATCGGGTGGCGAATACGGCATCATCACCAACGTCTATGCCTATGTGTCGCTGCTCATCATCCTGCTCACCTATGGCATGGAGACCACCTTCTTCCGCTTCATGACCAAGGAAGGGGAAGACCCGAAGCGCATCTACTCCACCACCCTGCGCATGGTCGGCTTCACGTCGCTGCTGTCCATCGCCGTGGTGTTTGCCTTCCTCGGCCCCATCTCCTCACTTATCGGCTATCAAGACCATCCCGAGTTCATTGCCGTGATGTTTACCACGGTCGCCATCGACGCCTTCACCGCCATCCCCTTTGCCTACTTGAGGATACAGCACAAGCCCGTCAAGTTTGCCGCACTCAAGATTGCCAACATCCTGCTCAATATCTTCCTGAACCTGCTCTACCTCGTGATATTGCCCGAGCTGAAGATCAACCTGTTTGGCATCTACGACGACAAGTTCACGCTCGATGTGGCATATGTCTTCTATATCAACCTCGTCTGCACCCTCTTCACCCTGCTGTTGCTCTACAAGGAGTTGCGCGGCATCTCCTTCGGCTTTGACATGGCGGCATGCAAGCGGATGCTGGGCTATGCATGGCCCTTACTCGTCATGGGCCTGGTGGGACAGCTCAATCAGGCTATCTCGCAGATCATATTCCCCTACTTCTATGACGGCGACATCGCCGAGGCACGTGCTCAACTCGGTATCTACGGAGCCTGCATCAAGATTGCCATGATCATGGTGATGCTCACCCAGGCCTTCCGCTTCGCCTACGAGCCCTTTGTGTTCAGCAACAAGGATGCCGACAAGCGCGAAACCTATGCCCGTGCCATGAAGTTCTACATCATCTTCACGCTGCTGGCCTTCCTGGCTGTGATGGCGTGGATTGACTTGCTGCGCTACATCGTGGGCCGCGACTATTGGGAAGGACTGCGTGTTGTACCCATCGTGATGGCAGCCGAGATCATGTTCGGCGTGTTCTTCAACCTCTCGTTCTGGTACAAACTCACCGACCGTACCATCTGGGGAGCCTATTTCTCGGGCATTGGTGCTCTGGTGCTCATCGCCATCGACATCTTCCTCATCCCACGTTTCAGTTACATGGCTTGTGCTTGGGCAGGCTTTGCCGCCTATGGTGTGTCGATGCTCCTCTCCTACTTCATCGGGCAAAAGTATTATCCCATCAACTATCCGCTGCGTGACATCGCCCTGTACACCGTAGTGGCAGGCGTACTGTTCGCCGCCATGATGCTGCCCGTGGAGAACATGTGGCTCAGGCTGGCCTTCCGCACCGTGCTGCTGCTCTTGTTCGTAGGTCTCATCTACCGCAAGGAGGGTTTCGGCAAGATGCTCGCCAAGGTCCCCGTCATCGGCCGCTTCTTCAAATAAAAAAAGAAAAAAGAATAGCCTGAAATATCTGATGGCATCTGCCTCTCAGAATATTTCAGGCTATTCTGTTGTTTACCTTACTGGCCTAGGATGATGTCAATAAGGTAGTTGGCATCGGAGATATTGACCTCGTAATCATCATTGACGTCAAAAGGCTCTCTACGATAGGATGCTTGTGTCGGCTCTGATCCATCGGAGTATAGTATATTGTTGCCCCATTGTCGTAACACCTCATCGAGACTTGTATGGGTTCTCCATAGGTGCCGCCATCAGGCGAAATCCCGTGTGCAGACAATGTTGCCGCCAAGGCTTGCATGGCGACACATCCGGCTACTGCCAGCACCAACAGAGCAAAATAAGACAAATAACCTTTTCAACGCCATTATGATTTGTTGGTTGCCATGTAATCAACAAGGGCATTGACGTCAGCGACATTAAGCTCACCGTCAAAGTTCAAGTCACCGATGATGTGGATTGCGCTACCTGCCGAAGTAATCTCAACAGGATAGAGTTCAAGCTGATTATTGTAAACAGTCAGGAAGCCCGACACATTCCATTTCATATCGCCATCATCCTCTTGTGTCCAGGTCCAATCATAGTCAATCTTACCAGACAGAATAATATCAATCAGGCTGTTGATGTCGGCAATGGTTACCTCACCGTCATTGTTCAAGTCATAGGGATTGCGCGGTGGAGCGATTGGGAGCTCTGGCCCCGGTATCTCTATGTGGAACTTGTTGAAAACCAGCAATCGGTCACACTCGTCCTCGATATAGGTATTGCCGCCCTCGGTAACAAACTTCACATTCTCAAAACGTACATACCAGTGGCACATGTCCTGCGACACTTCTTCGGTACATCCGGCATCCTCAGGTTCTACAGGGAGGCCATGACCGACCTTGACCCAATCCCCAACGGGCATAAGTTGCCTTTGATTTTGATAGGTTGTCCAACGGGCAACGCCCTCGATGGTGTCGCCATTGACAAATTCTCCACCGACATTGCCATACATCAGAATATAATCTTCACACAGGTCCTGAGCGTACAGATTCACACCATTCTGATAGATGACGACAAGCTTGATCTTGAATGTCTCATTATTCTCTAAATTATACGCATCCTGCAGGCAATGGACAGGTTCCGGATCTTGATCATCAAAATCCCATACCAGCAACTGGAAAATGCCCCTATGGGCCGATACAATGCCACGGATATCTATCCGCTGCGTCTCGTCAGGATAAGTAAAGGGGAGTCCAGGCCTGATGTAGATGGGCAATTCGTTGCCGTTCTCGTCACGGATTACACCCTTCTCCTTGTCAACAATCACGTTCTTGATGATGACATAATGTGCCCAAAGTTCTGGGCCGACTTGCGGGATAGTCACCTCTTCAGGAACCACCTCCACATGAGCTTTGGACGGTTGGAAGCCGGATAACGGTTGAGCCAGTTCAGGCCAGCCGTCATAATAGGTCACCTTGCCACCAAAGCCAGAGGGTATCACGTCACCATGATAGTAGATCTGCCCCACATTTCCATAGATAAGTCCGTAGCCCGTCTCGTCCTTGGCATAAAGATAGTTACCTGACTGCAGGATGACCGTGGCATCATAGTCAAAGGTAATCTCGTAGGGATTGGGATTCTCGGGATTATAGAATTGCCAGTAGTTGCCCAGTCCGATGCGCAGATTATCATGAGGAGTAATCGTTATCGGCAAGAGCTGATAAATGACATTCTCCCTGCCATAGGAGCCGATGATGCCTGTGATATCATAGTGGCGAGACAAGTCGGGCGGGACAGGACAATCAAAACGGTTGAAATACATGGGAATCCTGTTGCCCGAGGCATCAACAGCATAGTATATACCGTCCTCCTCGATGATGGTCACATCCTCGAGAATCACGTAGTGGGCAAACAGCTCGTGGCCTACCTGGTCAAGAGCGATCTGCTCGGGCTCAATAGGGATATTGCTGGTGGCAGTCTGGAAATTGACCGGGTTTATCAATTCCATCTCTCCGGAGTAGGTGGTTCTGGTGACTACAAAGCCAGCGGGAATCACGTCTCCAGTGCGGTAGGTCTGCCCCACATTACCATAAATCAAGGCATAACCGCCACAGCCGTCCTTGACAAACAAATATCGGGACGTCTGAGCCACAGCATAGATAGGCGAGGTGAAACGCACCTCGGTGTTATCATCCAATGGTTCCAAATCCTCAAAACAGTTGAAAGACGGCAGACTGACGATGGTATAATCGGCACTCACGACGTCACTCACCTCTCCATCAAGGATTGCAACAGCCTTGATGGTCATGTCATGATTGACAACAATTGGGGCTGTGTACACGGGAGACTGGGCATCAGGGTTACTGCCGTTGGTCGTGTAGTGAACGGTGGCGCCAGCGGTGTAACTGGTGATGGTCGCCTCAAAGGGCTCGTAATAAGTACCGGACGCTGGGCTGATGATAGGAGCGCACAAGCCTTCACCATCATCAATGGTAACGATAATCTTGGTGATACGCACTTGATTGGTCTTGGCTATAAAGCTAACCACAGGCGCACTACCCGTCCACACACCGATTTTCTCTTGATAAGCATAGTCGCCAACACTCTGTTCAAAGCATCCGGGACCATACTGGGCATCGCCCTCGCCAGTACAGTGAAACTCAATTTTAATGATATTTCCATAGCAGGTACTGATGCGGAGAATCTGGCCCTTGTACACACGAAATTGGGTCTCATTGACAAGGCCGTTGCTCACTTCAACCGTCACACAGTCCTTTTCAATAGCGTAGGATGAGGGAGCAGGAGTCAAGCCGACTCCATCCTGAGGCACAAAGACGACAACCCTCACCCCTGCCCAAGCAGCAACCGCCATCAGGCACAACAACAATAACGTAAAGATTCTTTTCATAACAATCGATATAGTTAATAGTGAATGTGCAAATATATGAATTCTTTGTGACATTGCTATCTCCCTCATCTGTGCGATTGCACTTTTTCTTCATTCCTGTGCAATCGCACACCAGAGAGAGCATGTTTTCTGATTTAATAGTATCTACTAGTCATTAAGGATTAGAACAAATTCCCAACAACGTTACAGTTTTTGATTCAGCACCATCGCTACTTATGGTAATCTTCGCCAATGAACGTCCTGCTTTCTGTGGATTATATTGCACTTCAACACTGGCACCAGCAGCAGCCTGAGCAGCAGTAATGCTCGTTCTATCAATACTGAAGCATCCAGAATTATCTTCAAGTTTCAACGTCAGATTGCCTGTCAGGTTTGTACCCCTAACAGTGAAACCATCAAGATATGCCCCATTTGGAACACCGCTGAAACTCAACGAAGATGGATTGACCGTAATTGTCGGTGTGACGGCTGTACCCTTCAACGAGACAGTCATTCCATTGCTAATGTTAACAGTAGCATTATGAGTACCTGCCGAGGTGGGCTTATACGTCACGGTCACGGTCGCTCCACTAAGGGCTTGAGCTGGAGTTATAGTGGTTCTGCTCAACGAGTAATAACCCGAAGTGCCAGATAGACTTAACGTCAGGGAACTTGCAGTATAACCTTTGACTGTGAACGTCTTGGTCACTGTTGTATTTGTTACAACATTGCTAAAGGTTAAGGATGTAGGTGTGACCGTGAGCGGTTCAATGGCACTACCGTACAATGTGACGGTCTGTGGCTGAGCTCCACCTCCGCTAATTGTGACCGTAGCGCTGTGGCTAGGAAGGTTTGACGTGGGCCTATATTGTACTTCAACACTGGCACCAGCAGCAGCCTGAGCAGCACTAATGCTCGTTCTATTAATCGTAAAGAATCCAGAATTGTCATTAAGGGTCAGCGTCAAGCTGCTGGTCAAGTTTGATCCCGTGACAGTAAAGCCATTAAGATAGGCTCCATTTGGAACACCGCTGAAGCTCAACGAAGATGGATTGACCGTAATTGTCGGTGTGACCGCAGTGCCATTCAACGCGACAGTATTAGTTGTAGTGCCGTCTCCGATATTGACTGTGGCATTATGAGTGCCTGCCGAGGTGGGCTTATATGTCACGGTCACGGTCACTCCACTAAGGGCTTGAGCTGGAGTTATAGTGGTTCTGCTCAGCGTATAATATGATGAAGTTCCCAACAGACTTAAGGTCAAAGTTTTCTCAGTATAGCCTTTGACCATAAACGTCTTGGTCACAGTAGTATTCGTAACGACATTACTGAAATATAATGTCGAAGGAGTAACCGAGAGCGGCTCAATGGCTGTACCAGTCAGTATAAGAGTTTCGGTAATAGTACCGTCGCTGATGGTAACGCTGGCATTATGTGTACCAGCTGACATGGGACTATATTGCACATCAACTATGGCACCAGCAGCGGCCTGTGCAACACTAATACTAGTTGTGCCAATCGTAAAAAATCCCGTATTGTCATTTAGGGTCAGTGTCAAGTTGTTGGTCAGGTTTGTTCCAGTGACAGTAAAACCATCAATATAAGCTCCATTGGGTACGCCGCTGAAACTCAACGATGATGGATTAACGGTGATGGATGGCATTTGGCCCGAATATACAGTTACGCCAACAGTTGGCTCATAATTAGCACGCGCATCTTTAACCTTTAGTGTAGCAGTGCCATTTTTGAGAGCTGTTAATTTCACCTTCGGTGTTTGATTCTCATAGCCTGAACCTATTGTTGGTGGCCATGTTGTGCCCACTTCGGTGTCGTTAGAAACAAATGAAGCTCTGCATATACTTGATTCACTATTGGTAAGCGTAAAATTACCCCAACCGCCATTGAGATCGATGATTTCAGTTTCTCCATTTTTTACTATAATAGACTCAGGGATTGATAGAGGCTCAGGAACAGTTATAACCGAAGCAGGTGCTGCTTCTACAGTTCTGTTCCAAATCTTGAAGATGGGCTTAGCAGTGTAGGTACCTACAGGGTAGTTACCGTTCAGTTCCATCTGCAGGTCTTTATTGTTCCAATTAGCCCCACGTTTATACGTCTTAGTAGAGAAATAAGTATATTTCAGCTGGTTGTTGCTGTCATACAGCCCGATACCTGGTGTTACAGTGAACAGAAGGTTTCTGGAAATGTCGGTTGTCAATGCAGTAAGGGAGTAGCCATTTGTGCCTAAGTCGGGCAAGGCGGGAGCAGTGAACTCGGGGAACAGATAAACGTATCTCGGCTCAAAAACCGGGAACCATGAGGAAATAGGCAACTCCCAAAGTTCCCAATCTTTATTGAAAGAGAAAATGTTCACGCCACCACTCAAATTTGCAGTTAACGGTTCAAATGTGAGACGGCTATCTTTGAAGTCATACCAGGAGGGGGTTTGGCTCATATTGGTATTGAATTCAATATCACCTGAGACTTTGGGACCAACCAGCATCGTGAGATTAGCCCCAGCTATATCTTCGGTAAAAAGACAAACGCCGACTTGGAATGCCAATCCAGCCGATAACGAGGTGTGCAAATTGACACTGCCATTGGGTGAATCAAAACCTGTTCCGTCAAAGCCAAACACGAGACCATCTCGTCCATTGTTCCGTTCTCTGGAGTCATAACCGAATTGTGACACTAATTTGAAGTGTTGAGTCAGGTCAAGTGAAGCACTGCCGTTAAAGTCCAGATAACCACCAATATTGACGAAAGCATTAAGACCGAAGATCGGTGTGTGGATTTTCAGTGATTCATGAGGATATACCACAGTATCCACCTCAAAGGATTCTTCCCATTTCCAATCAAAATCACAATCAAGTTCTTTCTTGATGACAAACCTGAATCGGTTGTTTGCGCTGTCAAACAACTTATATCGGATAACGTACTCAAATGTTAATTTTGGGCTCACATCCAGAGTGACCTCATTTGAATCATCTTCAAAAAGATTAAGAGAGAAAGTTCCAAAGGGAATGGTTTGCTCACCCTGCTCGTTGATGAACCTTCTTGGGGCTCTTGGAGTAGATGAACTGTCATTATAGGTTACGACTTTTCCTACGCAGATTAGCTCGTCATAAATATCTTCAATGGATACCTCTTCACACTCGATAATAACTACTCCTTCTGTCCTGACGATGCGAGTTACCCTTCCTGCAAAACCGTTTACAAAGGGAGCCTCGTATGCAATGTCACTTACAACTACCTGACCAACGCTTGGTAGCGAATCTGAAGGGATTGACGCATCAAAAGTCACTGTCGTTTCCGTCGCTTCAATCACATACGGGAAATGGAACAATGTAATGTGGAAAATGCCTTCTTTAAGAATAGGCTCGGGGGCTCTGAAAGTGATGCTATCGATAGCAGCGAGAGGAATCCGGTACAAACTGTCTGGAGTCCATATCTCTTGGACGACAACGTTAGAATGCCTCCTACCGTTGAGATCTATTTTGCTATAAGTGATACTGTCAACATCATAGTTAAGGAAGGCATTAAAGTCTCCATCGTTACGCCAATTGAAAATGGCATACTGATTATCGTCTTGTTGTCCAAATGCAGTAATCGGAAAGACGTTGCCGAATATTGCCACCAGCAGGCTGAAAAAAACAATGTGCTTTTTCATCGCTTCACGATTTTAATGATTTGACTACCTGCTTTAACCACATATTCGCCCGAGGGCTCTTTATCAAGTGACACCTTGACGTTATCGTTTCCTTGCATAATCTTGACAATTCTACCATCGGCACAAGCCACCTCAGTCAAGTCATTTTCCTTCAAACCATGCAGGAAAATGGTACCAGCGGATGGCATTTCAAGGTCGTTTTGCAATAAAAGCTCGTTAGAAACAGTCATTTGACCATAACGCAACTGAACTATGTTCGCAAGTCCGTAGGTCATCATCATGCCATCGGTCTCTATAACAAAATCTGGCTTTAAAATCATGAGCCTACTGTCGTCATTAAGTAGGTATTCCATGGTGATGCCATCAGTTGTTGTTATGAGAATAGTCGAATAGAGTTGAGCTGAAGGCAAACTCAGAATGATGTCAATCAGTTTGGCAACATCCACTATATTCATCTGTCCGTTGCCATCAACGTCAACGACGGGAGAATCGCCATTTTCGTCAGTGTTCAATAGTTTATTAATGAGGAAAGTGACATCTCCAATATTCACTTTGCCATCACCATTCAAATCACCTTGCTGCATGGTGGTCCCTTCTTCAAAATTGATTGTGATGTGAGCGGCATTTTCGGTGACAGTATCAACCGCTAAAACTTGTAACGTTGACAAGAAAAAGGATAAAATAAAAAGAAATCTGTAACTCATAACATTGGAAATAATAATAATGATGAAAGGTAATAATCAAATAAGTCAAGATGATAATCTCGTTGCAAAGTTAAGCAATTCTCTTGAGTTATCATAAGGCTCTCCACATCTATAGGAGAGCCTTATGAAGAATGTCAGTGATTATTCGTCAGTGCTCCAGGTTATATTCCAGATGGAAACCCTGTTCTTGTTGGTCGTTGCATTTGACGGGCACAGGTTGGTGAACTCGATGGTGAAATCACCGTCGATGGAGCAGACTTCGTCAAAGGGATAAACCTCGTGCTTGGTCACATTCTCATTGGTGACGGTCCAGGTCTTGACGACCTCGCCATTCTGCTTCACATCAACGCGGAAAGAGAGTACATTATCGGTGAACGCAGCGCCATAGTTGAAGCGCAGCCTGTTCATACCGCCATGCAGGACGGGTGACACGAGCGTGCCCACAGCTGTGGTCTTGCCGTTCAGGGTCGGTGCCTTGGCATATTCGGTCGTGGAACCGTTCACATAGCCAATGAAGGTAAAGATGGGATTGGCATCGGATTCGCCGCCACTCAGGAGCGCGCTGTTCTCTGCCACCCAACCATTGGCCGACGTGAGGGAGACATAGTTCCCTGTGGGATTTCCCATCGTTTCGAGGTCAGCGCGGTTTCCATCTGCTCCTATGATACCAAATTTCACATCATCAACGCACCAAGTGGCATAGTTGGCATCAGGGTCAGCATAATAGCGGAAACCGATAAAGTAGGCCCCGTCGGCCCACTGGCTCAGGTCAATGTCACCACTTGCAGTCCAATCGCTGTAGACCATCTCAGGGGCAACGGCCAATATCGGGTCAAGTTTTACCTTGACGGTAGCCTTTGTCGGGTTAATTGAGTCCATGAGATAGACCTCTAACATGCTGGTCGTGCTACCGTAAGCTCTGACCTGGGTGCGGAAGCTCAGCGTCTTGGACTCAGCATTCTGGATATCAAGTCGCGGAGTAACCAACCAGGCATCAAACGGCGGTTGTGTTCCTTTGTAGCCTGTCACGGCAGCATAGCCGTTTTCATTGAAAGTAGTCTGATACCACTTTCTGTCGCCACTGACGGCAAAATTGTTCCAAGTGTCTGGCAATTCGTAGTCAAAGCCCTCGTCCAGACTGGTAACAGTTATAGGTTCAGGATCAGGGACGGGATCGCCCTCGTGTGGTGTCACATCGTTGATGTCGCGCAACATTAGCTGCCAAACATAGCCACGAGATGAGAGTAAACCCACGACATCAACCTTCCCAATGGGCAGCGGGAGAGAAGCGAAGCTGGCATAGTTGGAGGTATACACACCCAAGAGGTTGCCGTCCTTATCCTTGATCACGCGTCTGGTACCAAACTGCTGGTCGGAATAGGTCGTCAGGCCATCGGCATCAACAAATGTGACACCCTCCAGACGCACCAGCTTGGATTGATAACTGAGTTGCGTCTCGGCATCGTACTTCTCTGCAAAGTCACTCATGTTGACGGTAACGGGCTGCACCTCGGCACGCTCGGGATCGGGCATACCGTTCAGCTCGACAAAAGACTCCCAAAGGCTCTGGGGCATGAATGTGGTTTCCCATGCGCTGATGGGTGCATACCATTCAGGATAGCCCAACAGCTGCTGGCCATTGTACTTGCCGACATAGTAGCCCTGCATGGGCAATACGATCTCTTGACCGATGGGATAGTCAAAGTACATGTCGCTCTGGTTCACCGAAATAGTCAGTCCCGCCCCCGACTCGTCGGTGATGTAGAGGGCCTTGTAGATGTTGCCCGACTGATCGCTGCTGGTAATCCAGCCGTGGATGACCTCATTCTCGGTTACCGTGTCGACGTAATTCCTAGCATCCTGCCAGTGCTTGGCCTTGAACTCGGCAATGGTCATATTGGGACTATGGATTGCCTCAGGACCTGCCATTTCACCTGTCAAGAGGTAATTGATCAAGTCGGTGACGTCAGTGATGTTGGCTTTCCTGTCGCCATTCACGTCACCATACAACCGGTTGTAATCATTGCTTCCCACTACCATCAGGAGAGACAGCGAGAAAAGGAGAGAAAATGTAAAGCGTTTCATTGAAAAAACTAATGGTTTGTGTTAGATAAAACCGGGCCCTATAATACTTTTTTCGGGAGGCCAATACAAGAGGGTGAACCCGCTAGTCCCTCCTGGGCTGGCCTTCATATTTAGTGGATGAGTTGATCGTCGACAAGAAACAGAGCTAATGATGTCAACACATAAACGGCAAGAAACAAGAAAGCGCAAAACCTGACATATCCGGTTTTGCGCTCCTTTTATCCGTAATTCGGGCCCATAGCTTCGTTGGCTGCTCACGTGGGATGGCCACAAGCCTCCACCACAAGGCTCTGGCATTATTCCTAAAGAGGATAAGCCAGTGCGCAGTTTTTTCCAACATCCAGTTTTGAGGTATTTGCTACACGCCTGATACATTATTTCCTAATAACAATAAAGGATATTGCTTAAATTTGGGCGCAAAATTACAATTTAATTCCCAATCCGCCAAACAATTAACAAAAATTAATCCATTCACTTCTTTCCTTACAAGAAAACACACAGATCCGCCTTTTTGCTTAAAAACTGAAATCGGGAGGCACTGCCATGCAGCACGCCTCCCGACTCCATTATCGGTAGATTATCTTATCTTGTCACATGATGATCAATGGCTCAAGATATTGTCTGACAGAGCGTTCACGTCGGCAAGGCCGATCTCGCCGTCACCGTTCATGTCGGCACGCCAGCGGGTGCACTCGTCAGCACTAGCGCCCAGGATGATGTCGAGCAGTGCATTGATATCAGCAATGTTGATCTCCTTGTCGTTGTTAACGTCACCCTTGATACCGCAATCGGGAGTACCACCGTCAATCAGGATGGGATAGAACTCAATCTCGCCCTTATAGACGGTCAGGAAGCCCTCTACATAGTGGGTAACACTATAGTCGAGATCCTCGGGAACTACACCGAACTGGTCGAACAACTGGATACGGCCAGTCTCATCAACGATATAGATCTTGCCATCTTCCTCGATGATGTAAACATCCTCGAAGCTCAGATACCTGTGAACCATATCCTGAGAGATTTCCTCGATGGGCATGGGCTCATCGGGCTCAACCTCGGTACCCTTGCCGGCAGGAACGAAGTTCTCAGCAGGAACCATCTGCTTGGCACCCTGATACTCGCTCCAGGTGGCAATAGCATCAACGATCAGGTCGCCATTGACGAATTCGCCGGGAACCGTACCGTAAACCAGGGTCTGAACGCCTTCGGCATCCTGGACATACATGCGGAGACCATTCTGATAGATAGCAGTCAGCGGGGTCGTGAACTGACCTTGCTTACCCTTGTCAAGGCTGTAGAGTTCATTGATACCGATTACGGGAACGGGCTTCTCGGGTTCGGGAGGTGTGGGAGCCACATCATAGGAGAGCGGCAGGAACTGATAGTTGCTGAATACACCTACAATACCATACCAATCGTGTGCCTGGCCATCGGTGGGCAACGTGATGTTGAACGTGCCGTTATAGAACTCACAAGTGCCGGCAGCATCAGTCAACTGCTTTCCGTCATCGCTGAGCTTAGCATTCTTGATGAGCACATAGTGTGCCCAATTGCCATGGTTCACACCAGCAGTGGTAATGGTCTCAGGAGTGAGGGCAGCAGTTCCGGATGCAGCCTTGAAACCAGCAGGACTGGCCAACTCGGGCTCACCCTTGTAGGTAGTCTTCTTGCCACTATAGCCCTTGGGAATCACATCACCGATGTGGTAGGTCTGGCCCACACCACCATACACGAGGCCAAAGCCCGTGGCATCCTTGAGGTACAGGTAGTTGTTGTTATTACCACCCTGCCAGATAACGGTTGCGTCATATTCCAGCGTTACCGTCGTGTTGTCGGGCACGTTAGGCAAGTCACCCAGACCAGAGCCCGGGGGAGGAGTCGGCTCGAAACCTTCAATAAATACGGGCAGAACCTGATAAACAGGATCACCCTGGCCACCTTGCTGGTAGGAAGCTACGATAGCATGAACGTTGTAGGGCTTGCCGTCGGTGGGCAACTCAATGCCGAAGGTCTTGTTATAGATCGGGCAGCTGCCGCTGGCATCGCTCAGGGTACCGTTATTGGCATCGGTCATGCTGATCGTTGCGTTATTGAACTTCACATAGTGTGCCCAATAGGTATGACCTACCTGAGAGCAGGTAATCGGTTCGGGAGTAACATCAACGTGGCCACTCTTGGGAGTGAAACCGGTCGGGTTCTTCAGCTCGGGCTCGGCGTTGTAGGTCACCTTCAGGCCACCATAACCCTTGGTAATCACATCACCCTGCTCGTAGTTCTGATCCACGCTGCCGTAGATGAGGCCGTAGCCGGTCTCGTCCTTCACGTACATGGTGGTACCAGCCTGCTTCAGCACGGTAGCATCATAGCCCAGAACGAGTTGGGTATCGTCAGCGATGCTGCCAAGAGCACCCAGACCGATGCGCTCGCTTGAGAAGACGAACTCGGCGGTTACCACAGCGCTCGTCTCGCCATCCAATACCGACACAGCCTTCACTGTCGTGTTCTTGTTCAGCGTGAAAGCACCAGTGTACTGTGTTGAGCTAGCGGTAGGTTCGCTGCCGTTGGTGGTGTAATAGATCTTGGCACCCTGGGTCGGGCAGGTGATCGTCACCTCAACGGGATCAAAGAAGGTACCGCCTGCAGGCTTAATCACGGGAGCTACAAGACCAGCATCACCTACAGTGACGATAATCTTGGAAGCACGCACCTGATTGAGGCTTGCCGTGAAGACAATAGTTTCGTTAGCACCAGTCCATGTACCGACCTTATCGGCAAAGGTGTAAGTGCCCACATTGGCAGTAAAGCAACCAGGACCGTACTGGGCTTCGCCAGAGGCCGTGCACTCAAACTTAACTTCTGAGATTTCACCGACAGTACTGCTGAGGGTTGCCGTCTGGCCCTTGTAGATGCGGTAAGCAGTGATGTTGCTGGCGGTAGCGATAGTACCATTGGAAATACTGATCGTGACGCCATCTTTCGAGACAGAGAAAGCTCCGGCACTGCCACCGAATGTACCAATATCGGTAGTCGGGTCAAAGACAATCTCGCCTGCCAAGGCTGTACCAGCCAGCAGACACAAGGTTAATAAAGTAAAAAGTTTCCTCATTGCAATGAAAGTTATTAAATGGTTAATAATGAATTGTTCAGCGTTAAGATATATTTGGGCAAAGATACACCTTTTTTCCAAAACAGAACATAATATCCAGCATATTTTTTTCAGTGCAGAAAAAACTTCTTTTGCTACAGCAAAAAAATAAAAATTGAGGGGCGGATACTGAAAAAAATGTATTACCTTTGCCAGTTGCTTCGACATATAAAAATCACATTAAAACTATCAACTCAACAAATACTTTCATGGCAGACGAAATCATCAACCAAGAAGGAACGAATCAGCCGCAGCGCAAGGAGGTTTCCCCCGAAAAGCTCAAAGCCCTGCAGGTAGCAATGGATAAAATCGGTAAAACTTTTGGCAGTGGCAGCATCATGAAGCTGGGCGACGACCACATCGAGGACATCGAGGTCATCCCTACAGGCTCCATCGGCCTTGACAATGCCCTGGGCGTGGGCGGATATCCCCGCGGACGCATCATCGAGATCTACGGTCCCGAATCGTCAGGTAAGACCACGCTGGCCATCCATGCCATCGCCGAGGCGCAGAAGATGGGTGGCATCGCCGCCATCATCGATGCCGAGCACGCCTTTGACCGCTTCTATGCCGAGGCTCTGGGCGTTGACGTGAACAACCTGTGGATCTCACAGCCCGACAACGGTGAGCAGGCTCTGGAGATTGCCGACCAACTCATCCGCAGCAGCGCCATCGACATCATCGTCATCGACAGTGTCGCCGCCTTGACCCCCAAGGCTGAAATTGAGGGCGAGATGGGCGAGAGCAAAATGGGTCTGCAGGCACGCCTGATGAGCCAGGCGCTGAGGAAATTGACCGCCACCATCAGCCGCACCAACACCTGCTGCATCTTCATCAACCAGTTGCGCGAGAAACTGGGCGTGATGTTCGGCAACCCCGAGACCACGACCGGTGGCAACGCCCTGAAGTTCTACAGCAGTGTGCGCCTTGACATCCGCCGCACGGGCCAAATCAAGGACGGCGATCAGGTAGTGGGTAACCTCACACGCGTAAAAGTGGTGAAAAACAAGGTGGCTCCCCCCTTCCGCAAGACCGAGTTTGAAATCCGTTTCGGCGAGGGCATCAGCAAGGTGGGCGAAATCATTGACCTGGGCGTAGAATTCGGCATCGTCAAGAAGAGCGGTGCATGGTTCTCCTATGAGGGCACTAAGCTGGGACAGGGCCGCGACGCTGCCAAGCAGATGGTAGCCGACAACCCCGAGCTGGCCGAAGAACTCGAGACCAAGATCAAGGAAGCCATGAAGGCCAAGTAACCCTTAGCCTCATATAACTAACGATACGGGCCGCCCCAAATGGAGCGGCACGTATTGTGTAACCCTAGATGATCTGGATATTCCAGAAAATCCAGAAACAAGGCACCCTTTACAAGAGGCCGAAGGCGGCACGCAGCGTCTCGGTCATGTTGAGTTTTTCCCAAGTGAAGAGTTCTACCTCAACCTCCTTGGTCTCGTTGTAGAGCGACTCAAACTTCTTGACCTTCAGCTCATACTTGCGACCCATGTGGCCGTAGGCTGCGGTTTCCACATAGATGGGCTGCAGCAACTTCAGGCGCTCGATGATGGCAGCAGGCCTCATGTCGAACAACGTCTTGAGGATGTCTGAAATTTCGGCATCACTCTTATCGACGTGGCTCGTGCCATAGGTGTTGATGTAGAAGCTCACGGGCTCGGCACGGCCGATGGCATAAGCCACCTGTACCAGCACCTCGTCGGCGATACCTGCAGCAACGACGTTCTTGGCAATGTGGCGGCAGGCATAGGCAGCACTGCGGTCCACCTTGCTGGGATCCTTACCACTGAAGGCGCCACCGCCGTGGGCTCCGCGACCACCGTAGGTGTCCACGATGATCTTGCGTCCCGTGAGACCCGTGTCTCCGTGGGGACCGCCAATGACGAACTTGCCGGTGGGATTGACAAAGAGCTCGGTCTTTTCATCGACCAGCGCACGGATGTCATCGCCAAAGTGTTCCAGCGTTCTGGGAATAAGGATGTTGCGCACGTCCTTCATGATGCGCGGCTGATCCACGTCATCATCATGCTGTGTGCTCACCACGATGGTGTGGACGTGCACGGGGCGGTGTGTGTCACCGTCATACTCGACGGTCACCTGGGCCTTGCTATCGGGGCGCAGGTAAGGCATTAATTCAAGGTGATTGTGGCGGATGTCGGCCAGCTCACGCATCAGCGCATGAGCCAGGTCAAGGGTCAACGGCATGTAGTTGGGCGTCTCGTTGCAGGCGTAGCCAAACATCATACCCTGGTCTCCTGCACCCTGGTCAGCCTGGTTGTCCTCGGCTTTGTCCACGCCCTGCTTGATGTCGCCGCTCTGCTCGTGCACGCTGTTGAGGATGCCGCATGAGTTGGCATCAAACTGATACTCGCTCTTGGTGTAACCGATTTGCCTGATCACGTCACGGGCAGTACGCTGCAGGTCGATGTAAACATTGGTGGTCACCTCGCCCGAGATAACGACTTGGCCTGTAGTGACAAGCGTCTCACATGCCACATGAGCCTGAGGGTCAAAAGCCAGGAACTTGTCCAGGATGGCATCACTGATCTGGTCAGCGACTTTGTCGGGGTGCCCTTCGGACACGCTCTCCGACGTGAATAAATAATTCTTACTGTTCATTGTACCAATAATTTAATTTTTGTGGGACATGAACGCTAAAATAAACCGATAAAGTAAGGTGATTATCGCAGTTTTAGCATTTTTTCAAGTGGTTGCAAGCAGCCAAATTTGTCCACTGTCAGTATAACTTATCTCCAAATGTGGCTGCAAAGGTACAACATTCTTTTTACACCAAGCCCATCTGCCCACATCTTTTTTATAAAACGCCCCGCAAAAGACCTTTTTTCTGCCCTTTTGGCCCCAATTTGACAAATCTTTGCTAACTTTGCAAGTTAAATGAAATGTCACAAGAGATGATTGAGGCACGGAACATAGTGAAACGGTATGGCGACCTGGAGGTGTTGCGGGGTGTGGACCTCGACATCACCCAGGGCGAAATCGTGTCGATTGTCGGCCCCAGCGGCGCCGGCAAGACGACCTTGCTGCAGATTGTCGGCACGCTCGACACACCGCAGCAGGGCGAAGTGCGCTACGAGGGCAAGAACGTGCTCACGTTGAAGGACAAGGAGCTGGCGCACTTCCGTAACCGCAACATCGGCTTCGTGTTTCAGTTCCACCAGCTGCTGCCCGAGTTCACCATGCTCGAGAATGTCGCCATCCCGGCACTGCTGGGCGGTGACAACCGCAGTGATGCCATGGATCGTGCACGTCGCCTGCTGGAACGCATGCATCTGGCCGACCGCCTTGACCACAAGCCGTCACAGCTCAGCGGCGGTGAGTGCCAGCGTGTCGCCGTAGCACGTGCACTCATCAACAGCCCCAAGGTCATCCTTGCCGACGAGCCGTCGGGAAGTCTTGACACTCAAAACAAGCAGGAACTCCACCAACTGTTTTTTGACCTGCGTGACGAGTTGGGCCAGACGTTTATCATTGTAACCCACGACGAGGGCCTTGCAGCCCAAGCCGACCGCACCCTGCACATGCGCGACGGCATGATTGTTGACCAGACTATCCGCACTGCCCGATGAAACACCTGCGCTACCTGCCAATATTACTCATGGCGGTCCTGTCCGCCCTTGCCTCATGCGACAAGCAGGAGGACATCGACCGTTCCTATACCGACTACCGCTACGACATCGTCACCTATCTGGGCGTGAACGGAACGGGAGCAGTGTTTGAGTACCTGGGGCACGGCGACTCGGCGTCCGTCAAGCTGCAATCCCGCGTGACAGTGAAAGACGTCAAGACCAACCAGCGCGTGCTGCTGCGCTACGAATTTGCCGACAAGTCCACAGGTGCTGAACGCGATGTCAACGTCTATGGCTGCAACGGCATCTTCAGCGACTCGCTGCGCCAGACACAGGCCTCACCCGACAGCCTGCCCTGTCAAGAAATCAAGCTGCGCAGCCTGTGGCGGACCGGTGAGTTCATCAACCTGCACTGCCAGGTGGAATACACCGGCAAGGCTCGCACCTTAATGCTGGTCGCCGACGCCAATACCCTCGCCAGCGACACGGTGGACTGCTACCTGGTCCATGACCTCAGGGGCGAGCGTGCCACCTTCTGGCGCGACTGCTATGCCTCGTTCAACGTGGGAGCCCTGTGGCGCAAGGACACCTTCCGCTGCCTGCGCATCCACCTCAACGACGTGACATTTCCTGAAACAGAGTATTACGATTTTACCAAATAAATCATTTAATAAATCAGAACTAAAAAAACATTATGGCAAACGAAAATCAAAACCAGAACCAAATTAAGATTGAACTTCCCAAGGAAGAGTTGCAGGGCCGCTATGCTAACATGGCTATGATTGCCCATGGTCCCAACGATTTCTTTATCGATATGATCCTGCGTGGCCCCAACATGCCCCAGGCACGCGTTCAGAGCCGCATCATCATGGCTCCCCAGCACGCCAAGGAACTCATGCTCGCCCTGCAGGACAACATCCGCCGCTACGAGCAGAACTTCGGTGAGATTAAGGTACACCGCCCCTCTGGCAGTGGCAACATCATGGATTTCCCCCTCCCCAAGGGACAGGCTTAATTAGTTAGAAGTTAGGAGTTAGGAGTTAGGAGTCTGACAACTAACAACTGACAACTAACAACTGAAAACCGAAAACCGAAATGGAACATCCCTTGTACATCTACAACACCCTCACCAGGCGCAAGGAGCACTTCGTTCCCCTGAATGAGCCGATGGTGGGCATGTACGTCTGCGGACCGACGGTCTATGGTGACCCC
Source organism: uncultured Prevotellaceae bacterium (assembly GCA_900318205.1). GTDB lineage: Bacteria > Bacteroidota > Bacteroidia > Bacteroidales > Muribaculaceae > Sodaliphilus. Next base: position 96,631 of record ONJS01000004.1, read on the forward strand.
CACCTGGGGCACACCAGACCGGCCATCACGTTCGACGTGCTGTTCCGCTACCTGCAGCAGCTGGGCTACAAGGTACGCTATGTGCGCAATATCACCGATGTGGGCCACCTGGAGCATGATGCCGACGAGGGTGAGGACAAGATTGCCAAGAAGGCTCGTCTCGAACAGTTGGAGCCCATGGAGGTAGCGCAATATTACACCAACCGCTACCATGCCGCCATGCAGGCGCTCAACGTGCTGCCTCCCAGCATTGAGCCGCACGCTACGGGACATATCATCGAGCAGGAGGAACTGGCAAAGCAGATCATGGAGAACGGATACGCCTATGAGAGTAACGGCAGTATCTATTTTGACATCGAGGCCTATAACCGTGACCACCGCTACGGTGTCCTGTCAGGCCGCAACCTCGACGACATCCTTAACGCCAGCCGCGAGCTGGAAGGCGTCGGTGAGAAGCGCAACCAGGCCGACTTCGCCCTGTGGAAGAAGGCACAGCCCGAGCACATCATGCGCTGGCCGTCACCCTGGAGCGAAGGCTTCCCCGGTTGGCACTGCGAGTGCACCGCCATGGGACGCAAGTACCTGGGCAAGCACTTTGACATCCACGGCGGCGGCATGGACCTCGTGTTCCCGCACCACGAGTGCGAGATTGCACAAGCCGTAGCCAGCCAGGGCGACGAAATGGTGCGCTACTGGATGCACAACAACATGATCACCATCAATGGTCAGAAGATGGGTAAGTCCTTGGGCAACTTCATCACCCTGGAGCAGTTCTTCACGGGTGACCACCCTGCCCTCACCCAGGCTTACACACCCATGACCATCCGCTTCTTCATCCTTCAGGCCCACTACCGCGGCACCGTCGATTTCAGCAACGAGGCACTGCAGGCTGCCGAGAAAGCCCTGGAGCGTATGCTCGACGGCTGGCACCGCCTGAACGCCCTCACCGCTGCACCGCAGTCGTCGCTCACGCTTGACAACTACCGTCAGCGCTGCGCCGACGCGATGAACGACGACCTGAACACTCCGACCGTCATCGCCACCCTGTTTGATGCCTGCAAGGTCATCAACCAGGCCAATGACGGCCATGCCACCCTCAGCCAAGCCGACATTGATGAGCTGAAGAGTGTCTTCCAGAACTACCTGTTTGACGTGCTGGGCATCCGCGACGATGCTGCCGGCGGCGACAGCGTGAATCTGGAGCCTTACCGCCAGGCCGTCGACCTGCTGCTGGAGATGCGCCGCAATGCCAAGGCTGCCAAGGACTGGGCAACCAGCGACCTGATCCGCGACAAGCTCGCCGAGTTTGGCTTTGAGGTCAAGGATACCAAGGACGGCTTTGAGTGGAAAGTGAAGTAGAATAATATAGTAACTATAGTTTCTATAGTACCTATAGCTTCTATTTGAGAACATGAATCAAGAGCCGCTGATATCGGTCATCGTCCCCGTCTATAACGTGGAGAGGTATCTGGATCAATGCCTGGAGAGCATTGTGAACCAGAGTTACCGCCATCTTGAAATCCTCGTTGTGGATGACGGCAGCACCGACAGCAGCGGCAAGATGTGCGACCGTTGGGCCGAGCGAGATGAACGCATCCGCGTCATCCACCAGCCCAACGGTGGCTTATCTGCAGCCCGCAACTCAGCCCTCGATGTGATGAAGGGCGAATGGGTCATCATGGTGGACAGCGATGACCTGCTGCATCCCGAGGCAACGGCTACGCTTGTCAAGGCCATCACGCAGCACAGTGCCGACATCGTCGTGGGCGACTATATCGCCTTTAACGACAACGAGTTGCCGCAATGGCCCGACAACCAAAGCAAGGACGACACAGGCCACACCTTCAGTCAGGAGGAAGCTTTAACGGCTATCTTCTATCAACGGGGGCTCACCCACTCGGCGTGGGCGAGGATCTACCGGGCAGACCTCTTTGACGGCATACGATACCCCGTGGGACAACTCTATGAGGACCTTGCCATCATTTACCCCCTGCTGAAAAAATGCGACAAGGTGGTCAAGATTGAGTCCATCGTCTATGGCTACCGCCAGCGTGAAAGCAGCATCCTGGGCAATTTCTCGCCTCGTCGCGCCGATGTGCTGGAAATCTGCGAAGGGCTGGAAAACCTCACCCTCAACCAGGACCATCGATACCTCAGGTCGGTACGCAGTCGCCTGTTGAGTGCCTATTTCAACATCCTTTTGCTAAGTCACCACGACAAGAACGGCAACCACAAGACACTGCAAGACCGTTGCTGGGCGGGCATCAAGCGCCTGAGGCTCAGTTGCCTTTTTGATTCCAACGTACGCATGAAAAACAAACTGGGAATCCTCGCTTCACTGCTGGGACGCAATGTCCTCTGCTCCGTTATCGGCCGCAATTACAAGCCACAACCGTGAGCTGACACTTCCATCCGAGAAGAGGAAACCTTTCCATTTCGCTTTTTACTGATAAAAACTGCCGATTGATAGAAAAGAATTGGGCAGTTCATTATTATTATATTACTTTGCATCTAGATGATTAGACAATCAACGTTTTACAGCCAATAACTATCATAGAATTTCACTAGTCAATACCATGAGCATTTGGGTTTAGTTAAAAGTTTTCTATAGGCTTCAGAACACTTTGACAGGAAAAGACAGGATGTGAACCCCGTCTTTTCCATTTTTTATATGTAGGTTGATGTCCCTCCTTACGATATTCGGGTTCCTCAATTACCCAACAGCATGTTGACAAGATAAGATACGTCACTGATGTTGACAACACCATTCATGTCAACATCAGCATACGATTTTGAGGTGTCACCATTGAGCAACATGGCAATGAGAGCAGTCACATCTTCAATACTTACTGTTGCGTCAACATTCACATCACCCCGCGGACACATGGCTTCGATGGAGTTATTCAACCACGAGTATCGGCTTGTAATCCAACTGTTGCCACCATTGATCTGAGTATTAACCGATGTGGTCCTGTTATAGAGAATCTGGTCCAGCGCAAAACTTGCATCGAGAGCCATGCCCTCGGCTGACTTGCTGAAGGCTGTCATAGCGGAATTCACATCGTAGATAAAAGTGAATCGGATCCTTCGCCACAACGCGGCATATTCTCCCGTAAAGGTGCGGTTGGAACTGTTGAACAGTTTGGTCATGTGCTCAATGTGAGAAGCTGACCATGCCGATGGCGTCCTGTATGCCATATCAAAGTCCCAAGCCAGCGGCATCACCATCTTGCTGGCGAAAGTCGTGTCATACTTGGTATAGAACATGTTGGTTCCACCGGCATCTTTAGTTCCCAGGATGTCATGAATCAGACACCAACCGGCAAACGATTTCACATCAATGTAATCGGTGTAAGTGCCATTCTGCAGGCTTCGCTCATAGGCGGTCACCAGCGATAGCATATAGGCCAGTTGGTCTTCAGTGATGTCTTCGTCGTCAGGATACTTAAAAGTATAACTATAGGATGGATAGCGCGATGACTTGACATAGACGGGCTCGTTCCACCAGTAAGGGTCAAACTCAAAGATATAGCCACAATTCTTGTCAACGTTGAGGCGGCAATCGGGATTTCGCTTAATGGACTCACACAACAGGTAAGCGCCACGGTAACAATTATTGATGATCAGGTTCACAAAACGGTGGCGGGGAGTCCACGTCATACCGACCACTTCATTGACTTTGAGACCGCGGATCGTTGTCAGAAAGTCGTCTCGCAACAACAGCCACTCCTTATCCTTATAGACGGCGTCATTGCCACCAAACATGAGGTCAAATTTCTTCTGAAGCTTGATTTTGTAAGGCTTTTTCACATCATACGCACTCTTGTTGCCGCGTATCTTGATGGTCATGCCACTCACATCCTCCTCAAACTCTCCACTATCATACATCACACTGTCCACATCGGCTATCCTGTTATAGACGATAAGACGGCCGGGAACTTTGGTGGCATTGGCAATTGACGAGCTCATGGCCCCTGGCGGAGCGGTAACATAGTCACAGGTAGGTTCCTCATGATCCACTGTCTCGACATATAACACAGGCAGGCCCAGCGCAATAATTTCAGACAAAGTCATCTCATCACTGTCTCCCAGGGCGATTACTGTGGTCGATGTGCTGGCCGACAACGAGAGTGGGCAACACATGAGTGCTACCAGAGCAATGATTAGGTTAATTCGTTTCATATTATGAAAGATAAAAGTACTCTATCTATCTCAACAGCAGATTGACCAACTCGGTCACATCGGTGATACTGATATTGCCATCACCCGAAATATCGGCGGCAAGCATCTGCTCGCTATTGCCTAACAGCATATCGATGAGTTGTGAAACATCAGCGATGCTCACTTTACCATCAAAGTTGATGTCATTGGGGACATGCATTGCCATGATCTGCGTATCCAGCCAGGCATAACGATCCTCCAGCCACTGGTGACGCCATGAAGCAAGATGAGTAAACCATGTGTTCTGCTCCCAGATAACATTACAGAGGGTATAGCAGTCATTCAAGGCACGACCTTCATTAGAGTTGACAAATTCATTATAGTGGTCCGTCACATCGTCCAAGAAGGTGTCACGCATCATGCACCACGCGCGTACAAACTCGTTGATAAACGTACGGTTTGAGTTATTGAACAACTGTTTCATGTAAACAGTATGGCATCTGGACCAAGCCGAAGGCGTGCGTTCTGCCATATCAAAGTCCCAAGCCACAGGCATGTAAATCTTGCTCGTGGCGGTCGTGTCATATTTTGTGTAGAAGCGATTACAGCCGCCACCGTCCTTGATACCCATAATGTCATGGACCAGACACCAGGTGGCAAACGACCGCACGTCGATCATGTCAGGATAATTATTTGACGTGAGGCATGTCTCAAAGGCATACACCAGTGACTGCATATAAGCCAGTTGTTCCTCGGTGATGTCATCCTCATCGGGATACTTGAAGGTATAGTTATAATTGGGAGAATCATAGGAGTAGACATAGACCGGCTCGTTCCACCAATAGATGTCACATTCAAAGATGAACCCCCAATCCTTATCGACGTTGAGGCGGCAGTCAGGATTACGCTTGACCGATTCGGTCAACAGATAGATACCACGGTACACGTCATTGATCACCACGTTGACATAGCGGTGGCCCGGCACCCACAGCATACCAACCAGATGGCTGACGTTGAATGCAGTTGACGTGAACAGGTTATCATCCTTGAGCAGAAGCCAGTCCTTATCCTTAAAGACCGATTCATCACCACGGAACAACAGGTCACGCTTTTTTTGCAACTTGATTTTATAGGGTTTTCTCTCTGGACGGGCACTGGAATTGCCTCGCACCCTGATGGTCATGCCGCTCACGTCCTTCTCATAGTCGCCACTGTCATACAGCGTGCTGTCCACTCCATCAATACAATCATAGATGGAAAGACGCCCCGGCACTTTTTCGGCGTTGATCGTCGTGCCCCAAGAGCCTGCCGGCGCAGAAACGATTTCACAGGTGGGCTCCACTCCATCCACCGTCGTCACATATACTACAGGCAACCCCTTGCCGATCAGGTTGTGTAAACTCATATGCAAGTTATCGTTCAACCGTATCGAGACCGGTGGCACATCTGCCTTAGCCGTACTACCGCAAAACAATAGCAATAGCAGCAATGATGTAATAACCTTTCTCATAATTCCACTATTTAGATTTAGATACTATTCTCAATTCGGATTATTGCAGCATGGCGGCGACACGACGGGTGGCGGCGACAAAGGCAGCGACCTCGTCGAGTGTATTATAGACGGCAAACGAGGCACGCACCATACCGGTCACGCCATAGCGAGCCATCAGCGGTTGGGCACAGTGGTGACCCGTGCGCACGGCGATGCCCAGTTTGTCAAGCAGCAGACCCATGTCATAGCTGCTGATATTTCCTACCAGGAAGGACACCACACCACTCTTGCCAGGGGCAGTGCCGAACAGGCGGATGCCGTCAATCGTCTGCAATCCATCGACGGCGGCAGCGAGCAGTTCGTGCTCATGGGCAGCGATGTTGTCGATACCCAAACCCTGAATATAGTCAATCGCAGCACCAAAGGCGGCTATATCGACAAAGTCGGGCGTGCCTGCTTCAAACTTGAACGGCAGCGCGGCAAACGTGGTGCGCTCAAACGATACCTGACCGATCATCTCTCCACCACCCTGGTAGGGCGGCATCTTGTCCAACCAGTAACGCTTACCGTAAAGGATGCCCACTCCTGCCGGGCCATACATCTTGTGGCTCGAAAAAGCATAGAAGTCGCAATCCAGATCCTGCACATCCACCTTGACATGAGGAGCGGCCTGTGCTCCGTCGATAAGAACGGGAACGCCATGACGATGGGCGATGGCAATCATCTCCTTGACGGGATTGACCGTTCCCAACACATTTGAAACGTGGGCGATGGCGACAAAGCGTGTGCTGTCGCTGAACAGGTCCTCATAGGCCTGCATATCCACCTGACCACTGTCGTCGATGGGCACGACACGCAGAGTCACACGCTTGCGCTGCCCGATGAGTTGCCAGGGCACGATATTGCTGTGATGCTCCATCACGGTGACAATGATTTCGTCGCCGTTTTCCAGCATCTGACCGAAAGATGAGGCCACGAGGTTGATACCCTCGGTGGTGCCACGGGTAAATATCACCTCCTCGATGCTGCCGGCATTGATAAAGGAGCGCACCTTCTCTCGCGTGAGTTCCACCAGGTCGGTCGCTTCCTGCGAGAGGGTGTGGACGCCACGGTGCACATTGGCCTTATAGTGATAGTACATCCGGTCGATGGCCTCCACCACGGGACGAGGTGTCTGGGACGTTGCCGCGTTATCGAGGTAGATGAGCGGGCGCCCCTCAATCTGCCGTTGCAGAATAGGATAATCCTCACGTATCTTGTTGATGTCCATATTTCTTTAGTTTTCAGTTGCCAGTTTTCAGTTTTTAGTTGTTAGTTGTCAGACGACAACTTCTAACTTCTAACTCCTAACTCCTAACTTTTCTTGCAGGCTGCCATACAGCTGGCACAGTTGCTCAATGTTCCAGAGAAGCGCTTCTCCACCAAGTAGTGCAAGCGGTCCTTGAGGGCATCGAGGCGTACACCGTCGATGACATCGGCGACAAAGGCCTGCATCAACAAGCGGCGAGCCTCGTCGATACCGATGCCGCGGGTACGCATGTAGAACAAGGCGTCCTCATCGAGTTGGCCTACTGCCGAGCCATGAGAACACATCACGTCGTCGGTGTAAATCTCGAGTTGCGGCTTGGTGTACATCTTGGCTGTCGGTGCTCCGCACAGGTTGCGGTTACCCTGATAGGCCTCGACACGCGGGCAATTGGGCTGTACCAGAATCTTGCCGGCAAAGGCACCTACCGCATTGTCGTTGAGCACATACTTGAACATCTCGTTGCTGTGGCAACGGGGCGCATTGTGGCTGATGAAGGTGTGGCTATCCACATGCTGCTCACCGCTGGCGATAGTCATGCCCAACAGATGAGTCTCGGCGTGTTCGCCATTGACTTCAACATGGTAATTGTTGCGGGTAAAGCCGTTGATGAGTGTGATGCCGTCGATGAGCACATTGCTGCCCTCATGCTGTTCCACATAGATGGACGACACGCGATTGGTCTGCGGCGTGCTCTCCTCCATGTCATAGTAATCAACCGTGCTACCCTGCATGGCAACGATTTCCACAACCTGGTTGTTGAGGTAGCGGTAATCGGGACTTTGGGTGTGGTCACAGGCCAGCAACTTGAGGGCGGCATTCTTGCCCACCACGATGAGCAGGCGACGCTGCACCATCATGTCAAGTGCGGCATTGAAGATGTTCACCAGTTGGATAGGACGTTCGGGAACGACACCGTCGGGCACATAGATGAACAGGCCATCCTGCACCAGCAGGCTGTTAAGCGCAACCGTGGGATCGCCCAGGTGAGCCAACTTGCCATAGTAGGCCGACATCAGTTCGGGGTAATCCACGGCCGCCATGCTGAAGGGCAACACGACCACCTGGCCAATGTTGCGCTCGGCGGTGGGACTGCTATGGAAAGCGTCATTACTGCTGTAGTACAGGCAGGTGCTCATATTGGGCACATCGCAGTGGAAGGTCTCACCCGGATCGGCTTCAAACGGCAGACGATTCACGTTCACGCCATAGTCATGGGCAAACACAGCCTCCAGGTCGGTCGCCTCATAGTCCTCGCTGCCCTTACGGGGCAGGCGGGCACCATCCAAGTGGGTGCGGGCCTCCTCGCGCAGCTTGTTCAGCAGGGCGGGAGACTGCTGCTCGAGGAGTTCGCGGTTCTCATCATACAGGTCTATATATTGCTTGAGCGCGTTCATCTCCATTTACTGCTGTGAATCGACTTGTTCCTTGATCCAGTCATAACCCTTATCCTCAAGTTCAAGTGCCAGTTCAGGACCGGCGCTCATGACGATGCGTCCCTTGTAGAGGACATGTACAAAGTCGGGCTTGATATAATCCAGCAGACGCTGGTAGTGGGTGATGACAATCGTAGCGTTTTCCTTGCTCTTGAGCGTGTTCACACCGCTGGCAACGATACGCAGGGCATCGATGTCAAGGCCGCTGTCGGTCTCGTCGAGGATGCTCAGCTTGGGTTCCAGCATAGCCATCTGGAAAATCTCGTTGCGCTTCTTCTCGCCACCCGAGAAGCCCTCGTTGACGGCACGCGAGGCGAGTTTGTTGTCGAGTTGCACGATGCTGCGCTTCTCACGCATGAGTTTCAAGAAGTCGGCGGCACTCAGCGGATCCTGACCGAAGTATTTGCGCTTCTCGTTCAAGGCGGTGCGCATGAAATTGACCATCGACACGCCAGGAATCTCGACAGGATACTGGAAACTCAAGAACAGTCCCTCGTGGGCACGGTCCTCGGGAGAAAGAGCCAGCAGGTCCTTACCGTAGAATTCCACACTGCCGCCCGTAACGGTATAGGCAGGGTTGCCCGTGAGCACAGCACTCAGCGTGCTCTTGCCCGAGCCATTGGGACCCATGATGGCATGCACCTCACCAGGCTTGACGGTCAGGTTGATACCCTTTAATATCTGCTTGTCCTCTATCGAAGCTTGTAAATCCTTTATTACTAACATAATTGTTATATCTTGTTTTTTGTTGTTTCAACTCCTAACTTCTAACTCCTAACCCACGCTGCCCTCGAGCGAGATGCTGAGGAGTTTCTGAGCCTCGACGGCAAACTCCATCGGCAACTTGGCCATCACCTCCTTGGCATAGCCGTTGACGATGAGTCCCACGGCGTCCTCGGTCGGGATACCGCGCTGGTTGCAGTAGAAGATCTGGTCCTCGTTGATTTTGCTCGTCGTTGCCTCGTGCTCGACTACCGACGTGTCGTTACCCACCTCAATGACAGGGAAGGTGTGGGCACCGCTGGTGTCACTCAACAGCAGGCTGTCACACTGGGTAAAGTTGCGGCAACCAGTCGCCTTGGGGGCAATCTTGACCATGCCGCGATAGCTGTTCTGGCTATGTCCGGCACTGATACCCTTGCTCACGATGGTGCTCGTGCTATTCTTGCCCAAGTGAATCATCTTGGTGCCGGTGTCGGCCTCCTGCCAGTTGTTGGTCAGGGCCACGCTGTAGAACTCGCCTACCGAATGGTCACCCTTGAGCACACAGCTCGGGTATTTCCACGTGATGGCACTACCGGTCTCTACCTGAGTCCACGACAACTTGCTGTGGTCGCCACGGCACAGGCCGCGCTTGGTCACCAGGTTGTAGATACCGCCCTTGCCGTCCTTGTCACCAGGATACCAGTTCTGGACGGTGCTGTACTTGACCTCGGCACGGTCCTCAACGATGATTTCGACGATGGCAGCGTGCAACTGGTTCTCGTCACGCATGGGAGCGGTACATCCCTCCAGATAGGAAACATAGGCATCATCGTCGGCAACGATGAGCGTACGCTCAAACTGACCCGTCTGTGCCGCATTGATGCGGAAGTAAGTGGACAATTCCATCGGGCAACGTACGCCCTTGGGAATATAGACAAATGAACCGTCACTGAAGACTGCCGAATTCAAGGCAGCATAGAAATTGTCGGTATAGGGAACCACCTTGCCCAGGTACTTGCGCACCAGGTCGGGGTAGTCCTTCACAGCCTCGCTGATGGAGCAGAAGATGACACCCAACTCAGCCAGGCGCTCGCGGTAAGTGGTCTTAACGCTCACGCTATCCATCACGGCGTCAACCGCCATGCCACTCAGGCGCAACTGTTCCTCCAGGGGGATACCCAACTTGTCGAAGGTTTTCTTCAACTCGGGATCAATGTCCTCGACACCACCTTTCTTCAGCTGGCGCGGGGCAGCATAGTAACTGATGGCCTGATAGTCGATTTCAGGCACATGGACATGGCCCCACGTGGGAGCCTTCAACGTCAGCCAGTGGCGGTAAGCCTTCAGGCGGAACTCCAACAGCCACTCGGGCTCACCCTTCAGGGCCGAGATGCGTCGCACCACATCCTCGTCAAGTCCCTTGGGGATCACCTCGGTCTCGATATCGGTCACAAAGCCGTACTTGTACTCGGCTTGTGCCGCTTCTTCTATAATCTGATTCCCTTTTTCAGGTTTCTCGGTCTCTTTCATGAGTTATTAATGGTTACCTCTACGGTTTGAACCCGCAAAATTACAAAAAAATCTCGTTACTATCCTAATTGTTGGGCTCTTATTATTGATAGTTGGTCTCACCATGAGTTTGGCATGCATAGAGAAAGCGAGGGGGACTCTTCATCCACCCTCGCTTCTTATTGATTCACTCTCTTTTAAAGGGAGAACTTATAGTGCCAATCTGAGGCCGACATGGTACTCGGCATAGTCCGGCTCGTTATAGTTGCGGCAAGATACACGGCAGTACTTGGCAGAGTTGCACCAGCTGCCGCCACGCATCACACGGTAAGAACCCGTGGTAGGACCTGTCGGGTCGGTCTGCGGCTCGCTGCTGTAGGCGCCATACCAGTCCTGGCACCACTCCCACACATTGCCTGACATATCGTAAGCTCTATTCTGATAGCAATATTTGGTTCCCACAGGATGAGTGCCATAATCAGGGTTACCCATGCCCACGGCATAACTGTTATCATAATACCAAGCCACATCGTCAATATTCCAGCTACCCGCATATAGGTATTCATCCATGTCGTTCCTGCCACGAGCAGCATATTCCCATTCAGCCTCGGTGGGCAAGCGGAACTTCCTGCCGGTCAGTTCGTTCAGCTTGGCGATAAACGTTTGGCAATCTTTCCACGACACACTCTCCACAGGACGGTTCATGTCTCCCAAAAAATAGCTCGGGTTGCTACCCATCACCGCCTGCCACAAGGCTTGCGTGACCTCGGTCTCACCGATTCGGTAATTCGAGAGTGTCACCTCATGAACAGGGTTCTCATTCTCGTTTGCTTGGGAGGCCTGACGTGAAGTTGCACCCATTCTGAACTTGCCACCCATGACTGCATACATCTTGAACGACACGCCATTGACTGTAAAAGTTTTGGTCTCGAATTGCATGTCAACCACTACGATGATAAGTTCAGTGAAAGCGCCAGTAGTGTTGTCGGTGACTCGGATGATGGCTAAGCCTTCCTCAACAGTCATCACGTTCAACGTGTTGCCGTTCAGGCTGCAATTTACGCAGCCTTCGCCTTCGGTCACGCTGAAGGTATAACTACCACTGCCGTTGAGGATATCAACTGGCAGGCTCTCACCTAACTCAAGTTCCATGACGGTTTCGCTCAAGCGAAACTTAGGGCTATCCTCCGCATCATGGGCAAGGCGCAGGCCCAGATTGTAGGACGCGTAACCAGGGTGATAACAGTCACGTCTCGACACTCGACAATCACTGGGGGTGTTGTTCCAGCCACCGCCTCGCGCCACGCGTTCATAGCCTGTTGCGGTACCCCTCGGGTCAATCTGGGCCGTGTTGCCGTAATTACTGTACCAATCCTGGCACCATTCCCACACATTACCACTCATGTTATACAGTCCCAACTCGTTAGGCATCTTGCGAGGAATGGAAAGCGGGCCCCATTCTTGTCTGAACATCGCTAAATCGTTGATTGAATCGCTACCTGAATACTTGTAGCCTCGACTCAGGTTACCACCTCGGGCAGCAAATTCCCACTCAGCCTCAGTCGGCAGTCTGAAATGTTTACCTGTCTCCTTATTCAGCTTGGCAATAAACCTTTGGCAGTCATACCAAGTGACATGTTCCACTGGGTTATCTATTCCATAGCTATCGATATAGGGGTTGTCACGCAGTTTATCACCCTTCGCGGGCATCTCATAGATAGGTTCATAATGGAAATAGCTTGGGTCGCTTATATCTGTCCCCCACATCATTCTCCACCACAGCATTTGCGGCACCTCGGTCAGAGATATGAAGAAGTCTGACACGGTCACCTGGTGTACAGGCCGTTCGTCCTCACTGTATTCGTCACCCTGCTCGGCAGTTGCACCCATCATGAATGTGCCACCCTTGACTGAAACCATCGTGATACCCGACATGATTACACTATCCAGATCAACAATGATATTGAGAACAGTCGTCATGCCTGTAGAATTATCTTTGACATATAGGGCAGAATTACCTACAGCCCTTCCCGTCACGCTCAGATGGTCTCCATCCAGTTGATAATCATAATAATAGTCTCCATACTTTCCCCTAGAGATGGTATAATCCCCACTACCATTGAGTAGATCAACCGACTTGCTTCCACCGATAACTAACGGCACTGCCATTTCAGACACACGGAATTTAGGACTATTTTCCTCTTCAAGTGCAAGACGTAAACCATAGGCCCAGAAATCAGTACTATATGTGCGGAATCGACATGAAACACGACAATACTGCGGTTCGGTAGTACAGCCTCCGCCACGATGTACTAATTCAGATTCCGTAGTGGGACCAACAGGATTGGTTTGAGCCATGCTGACATAGTCTCCGTACATGTCCTGGCACAATTCTTTCACATTGCCAATCATGTCATACAGACCCAATTCGTTGGGCTGCTTCTTCGCAACACCTCTGGTTCTCGTACCAGGATCCGGAACTCCAGCTCGGTTCCTCTCGTCACCAATCATTGAATTGCCACTGTACCACGCCACATCTTCCAGCGTATTACTGCCAGCATACTTGTAGCCCTGGCTGCGATTACCGCCACGAGCAGCAAATTCCCACTCAGCCTCGGTGGGAAGACGGAAATGCCTTCCTGTCAATTCGTTCAGCTTGATAATAAACAACTGGCATTCTCTCCATGAAACATTATCAACGGGTAACTGCTTCCAGTCCTCGCTTTCGCTGCCAATCATGCTATTGTTATAGCCCATGACTGCCTGCCACAGTTCCTGGGTCACCTCGGTCTGACCGATGCTGTAGGTCGACAGCGTCACCTGATGGGTCGGCAACTCATCAGGTTCATATTCATCGCCCTGCTCGGCAGTCGCACCCATCGTGAAGGTGCCACCCTCGACCTTCACCATTGTGAACTTCACGCCGTTCACTTCAAAGGTCTCGGTCACTGGCGGGTTCGGTTCTCCACCGTTCAACAGATGGTTGATCAATACCGACACGTCAGCGATGGTAATCAGACCATCACGGTTCACGTCGGCATTGGTGGTGCCATAGGTATCAGAGTCACTACTCAGCAGATAGGAAATTAATGATGTCACGTCGCTGATGTTCACATGGTCATCCTGGTTCACGTCGCCCAACAAATCACGGGCACTTGCTGTCACCGGCAGTAACGCCACCAGCAACAACACAAGAGTTTGCAAAGTTTTCTTCACGGCTTCTTTTTAAGTGTTAATTAATTGATTGTTAATTAGTTATCTGTTATTTGTATATGATTTATTCTGCAAATATACAAAATTTCTCCTTGTAATATGCATACTACAAGGAGAATAAACGTTGTTAATGATTATCGCATGTCATGGGCGACACGAGATTGCCGCCAATCAGGATGGCCTATAACAGAACTTTAATGGGCCAGGATGATATCCATGACGGCGTTGATATCGGCGATGTTGACCTCGCTGTCGTGATTGACATCGGCAGGAAGAACAGACGCGCCCGAGAGAATAACGTCGATAATGGCATTGACATCGGCAATATTGACTTCGTTGTCACCGTTCACGTCACCCGGCAGGTGCTCAAGTCCTGAGAGAGGATAGTGGCAGTAGAGCGACTTGATGGACATGGTCTGCTCACCAGCCTCGGCATCCTTATTAATGGAGAACTTGATCAGTTTGATGGACACGGGATAGGTACCCACATAATCGCTGCCTCCCAGCGAAGCCAGGTCCAACACGATGTGGTAATCCTTACCGGGTTCGAAGACCTCGGAACCGTCTTCGGGGAAATACTTGATGTAATTGGTCTTGGTCTTAAATCGGTTGCGCGTATCAATCTGCACATAGTCGATGGGCAGCGACGAATTGAAGACCATACCAATTGTGTCGGGCAAGCCATAGAAGGTCAAGTCCTTGGCCAGCGACAGCGACGGGGAGCGGTTGGTCACATAGGTGTAAGTGATGTCTCCGGTTTCCTCATCGAGGACCATATTCTTGGCACCGACACCCCTCAGTGTCCAATCGTCCCAACCCTCATACAGGTAGGCCGAGGGGGCCAGCTGCACCTGTACCTGGGTCGTGTCATTGAAGGTACCGACCATGCAGCTCAACTGGGTCTCGCCATTGGCCTTGCCAGACAACACGCCATTCGTGACTGAAGCGACTTCGGGATCTTCGACAGTCCAATGAAGCGTGGCAGGGTCAAAGAAATAGGTGTTATCCAGAACCTGGGCCGACACCTCAACGGGATATTCGCGCTTGTCGATAACGATGGGCTTGAGGACAAGACCCGGCTCGGCGGCGAGCACATGAACAGGCATCGTGGCGGTCATCTCGCCCAACGTGGCGGTGAGCAGTCCCGTGGCATCCTCGCTGCCAGCGACAAACATATCACCGTCGGCGGTGCCGATGGCCTCGTCGCAGGACAGGGTGAAGCCCTTCACGTCCTCATCAATGAGTTCACCAATCTTGTTATAGCCCAGGATGCGCGGCGTCATCGTGGCATAACTGGGTATGTCAACGCGATGCTTCTCAAAAGCGATGCTTGCCAACTCGTTGTCCTCCTCGCCGATGGCCTCGACCATCCATCCGGTCGCTACGCCACGAGGAGTCCCCTCCATCGTCCTATTGATGATTTCGCCTCGCACGAGCATCTCGGCCGAGCCTCCGGCATCCATATTGACCATATCATTGACGTCGGGGCACATCTGCTGCAGGATCTGGCAGGCGTGGCCTGTGGTACAGCCGATGGACTTGCCGTATAGAGGGCTCACCGACTTGTCAATCACCAGCAGATACAAGTGCTTGCCATCGGCACTGGTACCGTAGCAAGTGCGGGAATAGTCGATTGAGTTATAGCTGTCGCCATAGTTGCGATAAGTGAGTTCGCCGTTGTGCATGATGGTCGCATTGCCGGTCACCAGGTTCTCGACATCGGTGATGACAGTCGCAGCATCAGCGTCAAGATTGGTCCAGTAGGACGACAACTGAATCGTGTCGCCCACAGCATGGACAGCCATGGCAGCCTTGTTGGCGTCGCCTGTAACCGTCAGGCAGGCGTCATAGTCGCCCAGCGTCTGTTTGTCCATGCCCGGGACGATGTTGGCGACAACAAAGGTCATCGGCTTGTTGGTACACCAGTCTTCTCCCTCGGCAAACATCAGGTAGTAGTTGTCACTCGCGTTATCACCACGGGTATCAAAAGACACCCAGTCGTCCTCAAACTTGCGGGTGCGGGTATAAGCAGGTCCCCACAGGCAGATTTCGCCCGTCACGGCACGGCGGTTGATGTTGTGGTAAATCAGCCATTGCGGCAGTTTGCTCGAAGTGATAATGCCATCCCATCTCACACGACCCATCACGAGGGTCTTGTCGCTGGTGATGGCAGCAACGCCCGTTTCGGTTGGGCCACCGCTCCACATGTCACTGGTGTTGTTGTCATTCACGATGGTGGTGTCGTTGCACACCACACCGCCATTAGGTGAGCCCATCGCGTAGGCATTGAAGGGGTATCCGCTGCCGGTGACAATCCAGAAGTTGGCGTTACAGGCGGCAATCGGGCGCTTGGTGGGTGTTCGATGGCGTTTTACGGCGTCAGCCAGCAATTCGGTCTTGCCGACGATGCCACGTCCATAGGTGGTTTCCACACGGTTATTGGGATTGTTGAGATCAACAGTCACTACATACACATTGAGCGGGAAATCGGGAAGGCGCACAATCACATTGATCATGCCTGGACCGACCTGCCGATAGACCAGTGTGTCGGCACGGTATGCTTTTCCGTCAATGACAATGTCGGCTCCAGCCGAAAAAGCACTTAAAACAAATGCCAATAAAAAAAGAAGTAGTGATTTTTTCATATCGCTTGCAAGATTTATAGTTTTTACTGGCGCAAAGATAATGCAAGTTACCGAGAACTATAACATCATCCAGCCAATAAATTTCACTTGCCAACGATAAAGCGACGAACGGGGAGCATGCGCAGCAATACCACGAGCAACAGGCACACGACAAAGGCCAACACGCCGCTCACGAGGCTGTCAACGACCCAATGTGCCCTGCCTAGCCATGAGGCGGTCATGGGCCACACCACCTGCCGCAAGACAATCATCTGTGACAGATAGATGCCAAAGGTGCACTTGCTCAGCAGGGGCCACCACAAGGCGGCACGCGGGTGAGATTTAGAGTCATAGCGTTGAGGCGCAAATCGCTGTATGGTGATAAACAGCAAGGTCGCCATCGCCACGTTATTGATGCTGATGTCGTTGGTTATCGTGTCGATGTGCTGCTGCCAGGAAATGTTGAACTGACCCTGCACCAAGAACTCAAACAACGGCATCGCCACGATGCCGAAGGCCAGCAACAGGGGCCAAATCAGGCGATTGCCGCGGCCCAGGTTGGGCAAGCCGTAGGTGTGCAGGTAATAACCCAACAGTACGTAGCCGTAATAGTTGGCAAAGGCGCCAAACATGTTGTGGCTATACTGCGAGGCTTCAATGAATATGCCATGCTGGTAGGGAATGAACGACGACAGGACCCACAAGGCCAATACCACCTCTACCCCACGCTTGCCGATGGCATCAATGCACTTGCTCACCAATGGCAAAGTCACATAGATGACCAGCAGCACATAGACATACCACAGCAAGCCCTCAACGGGATGGAACAGGACTGACGTCAGCAGCCTGGGGGTGAAATTGTGCAGCAGGAAAGCATGTTCCAGCAGGTAAACCACGGTCCACACCACCAATGGCGGCAGCACCACACGCAGGCGACGCCTGATGAAACGCCTACCTGTCCCCTTGACCGGGAGCAGCAGGGCACCCGTAATCATGAAGAACAGGTTGCAGTTCACCGCCACCAGCACGGTATAGACCGCTCCGGCGATGGATGGTGTGTTATAATAAGTGTCATACTGACGGATGGGCGTGTGGATGAGGATGACCAGCAGACACGCCAGCACGCGCAGGATGTCCAGATAAGGGACGCGCCGCTGCAGTCTCGCCTCGCTCATCATGGCTGGGTGGGTTTAGATTCAATCAGTGCCACAGCATAGGCGGCAATGCCCTCGCCACGGCCCGTATAGCCTAATTTCTCGGTCGTGGTGGCCTTGATGGAGACCTGGCCAGGGTCACAGTCCATGCAGGCAGCAAGTTCCTGCTGCATGGCGGGGATGTGGGGATTGAGTTTGGGTTGCTCGGCACAGATGGTGATGTCACAGTTGCCCAAGCGGTAACCCTTTTCATCAAGCAACCGCATCACATGGCGCAGCAACAAGCGGCTGTCAATACCTTTGTAACGCGGGTCAGTGTCAGGGAAGTGGTATCCGATGTCGCGCAGGGCGGCGGCACCCAGCAGGGCATCGCACAGGGCGTGGATGGCAACGTCGGCATCGCTGTGTCCCAGCAATCCGCGCTCCCAAGGAATATTGACACCACCCAGCCACAGGGCCCTGCCCTCGACCAGGCGGTGAACGTCAAATCCCATTCCCACGCGCATCATCATTCCGTTTTCTTTATATAATATCTATAGTGACTATAGAACTATAGTCACTATAACCTTAGTTGCGACCGAAGAGGTCTTTAATGCCGTCCAGGTCAAAGGACAGGGTGAAGCGCAGCGTCTGGTCCAGAGGACTGTTCTGGGCTGTTGCAATCATATAGCTGGCATCAATCTTGATGACGTTGAGCGAGAAACCTGCACCCAGACCGAAGTACTGGCGATTACCGGCATACTTGCTCTCATAGTAGTAGCCACCACGCAGGAAGAACTGCTGGTTATAGGCATACTCGGCACCCACCGAATAGGTGATGCGCTTGGCAAAGTTATCCTTGAAGCTGTCAAAGATACCTGCGATAGAGGATTTGTCCTTCCACTCCTGCAAAGCGTCGTCGTAGGCCAGGTTGTCATCATAGTCGTTCAAGCGCGGCTTGGCGGGAACGAGCATGCGGTTGGCATCAAAGGCCAGCGTCAGGTTATTGTAATCGGCCAGCGGGAACGTGAATGCCGTACCCAACTTGATGTTTGCGGGCAGGTAGGCAGGGTCATTACCCTTGTTGTAGTTCACCTTGGAACCGATGTTCGACAGGTTGAAACCCAGCGACCACTGGCACTCGTTTCGGCCAATGACGGGGAACGTGGTGTAATAGCCCGAGATGTCGGCGGCAAATGCCGTGGCACTCGACGATTCACCCGTGTTCATCATCGAACCGTAGCCCAGGTCACTATAGACGAAACGCAGGGTTACACCCATCGAGAATTTCTCACTCAACTTGCGGCTATAGCCAGCGTCAACAGCCATCTCAAACGGGTTGATGGTTGACAGCACCGCTCCGTCGCCGTCGGTTGCCATGACCTCACCCAGCGAGAAGTAGCGCAACGAGGCACTGATTGCCTGGTTGTCACTGCTACCCACCTTGTAATAGCCTGCCAGATTGGCAAGATAGATGTCGTTGACAATCTTGCGCAACCACGGCGTATAGGACAAGGAAACGCCTGCCCGGCTGTAGGCAAAGGCATATTTTGACGAGTTCCAATACTGAGAATTGACATCGGCCTCGGTAGCGGCACCCAGGTCACCCATTGATGCACCACGGGCATCAGGGGTGATACTCAGCGAGGTCACACCCGTCGTGATGGGATTGAACTCAGCATCCTTGATGTCACCCTGGGCAGCGGCCGTCAGGGCTGTTGCCATCATGGCGATGGCAAGTATCGACTTATACAATTTCATTTCTTCTATTTTGTATTTGATATGTCTTATACCATATTAACTAAGAAACGGCCCTTTTATTGTATCAACCTAAAAGAAACCTGTCGAGTTCCGCGCCAAACGGTCCTCGACAGTTCTCTTTCAATCCTTATTCGGCACAACCTGTTGCTATTGAAATCAATTGCCGGCAAGCAGCAGATTGATCAATGCCGATACATCGGCGATGGTAATACCTCCAATGCCATTGACATCAGCGGCAGCCAGGTTGACCGACGTATCGTCGTCGCTCAACAGATAGCTGATCAGGTCGGTCACGTCCTTGATGGTCACACGGCCGTCGCCATTCACATCGCCCGTGGTAACATTGAGGTAAGGCAGATACTCGGCGGTAATATCACGCACCTGGTATTTGTTGGTTTGGGTCGTTACCTCAAAGAAGGCCGTCTCGTGCACACCCGTCACGTCCACCGTCTGATGGCTGCCTGCAGTGCTGCCGCCCTGGCTGAAGACAAAGTTCAAGGTATACTGATTGCCTATAATCGTGAACGTCTTGTAGTAGAATTTCACGCCGTTGACCACCTTGGTATCGGTCACCACGACACCTGGCCAGTTGCCACATTGCTGGGCATTGTCGCTGTCCCAGCAGTAATAGGCTACCTGCGGCCAGTTGTTGGGCGACGTGGTAGGGTCCTTGAGATAGACGGTAATCTCGTAGCTGCCATAATCCTCGTTCACGACGGTATAATTGCGGGTGATGACGCCCGTTACCGTGCCGTTGATCAACAAGCCAGCCTTAAGTGTCAGACTCTTGCCGATGTGGGCTGTACTACCGCTGGCGATTACCGTACCATTGGTAGCGGTGGGCTCGCTGCCGTCAAGGGTATAGACAATCTGGGCACCGCTGGACTGGCTCACGGCGGTCAGCGTGACGTTGAACGGGTCCTGACGGGTGCCGCTGGGCACGCTGGCCCAAGCGGTTTCGGTGCTCTTGCTGAGGGCGAGACGGTAGTTGGTACCGCTCAACACCGTGACATAGGTCGAGGGGATGGCATAGCTGGTGCTACCCATCGCGGCGATCAGCATGCCACGGGTGCCCGTAGTGCGCTGGGCATAGTAATTGGCTGAAGAATTGTAGGCCTGCTGGGCTGTCGTGCTGGTGTTGGTGATGCCAGCCAGCTGGCGGGCATAAATCATCTGCTTGATGCTCTCCTTATATGCCTGCCAGTGCTTGAGGAAGATACAGGGTGTGCCCGGCATAGAGAGCATGTAGGCGTTAGCCGCTTCGACATTCTGTCGAATCGGATCCTGCTGGTCATTGTCATCGCGATATTGCGTGTCGTGGTTCTCGACAAAGGTCACAGCATAGCGCTTGTAGTTGGACTCCATGTTCAGACCCTTGCCGCTGCCGGACAGCGAAGTCCACGAGTTGTTGTTGACCGCGTCGCGGATGGTGTAGCGGAAGGTGAAGTCAAAGGCAGCGCTCTGGATGACGCCATTCACCTTAGTACCGTCAATCCACGCCTTGAGGGCACCCAAGTTGCCGTCCCAATACTCGCCCACCGAGTAGGTGGGGTTGACCGCGGTGTTATAGATACCCGTATAAGATGGCGCATAACCCCTGGTCATATCGTAACGGAAGCCTGCATATTTCATATCGTTGAGCAGCATATTCAAGTAGCCCTTAACCACAAACTGCACATTGCTGCTGGAGTGGTCCAGGTCACGCAAGCCGCTCCAATCCTCACCACTGTCGTTGTTGGCGCTCAAGGTCTTGCCGTTCTGGTTTGCCCATGCCAACGTGGCTCCGCCGTCATCATTACGGCAGATGTCGGTGGACAGCAGTTTGTAACTCACACCCCTATAGGTCTCTCCAGGGAAGGTCACCCAGTCGTTCAGGCTCTTGCGATGGTTGATGACCACATCGGCAATGGTGCCGATGCCCTTGCTATTGAAGGTGTTGATCATTGACAGCAGTTGCGCCTTGGTGCCGAAGGAACTGGTGTAGTTGTTGAACCAATACTCGGGGTCATAGCCCATCGAGACATAGCCGCCACAGCTGGCACTCTGGGGAACCCACACGAGTTGGAAGAACTCAGCCAGTTCGTCG
Source organism: uncultured Prevotellaceae bacterium (assembly GCA_900318205.1). Taxonomy (GTDB): domain Bacteria; phylum Bacteroidota; class Bacteroidia; order Bacteroidales; family Muribaculaceae; genus Sodaliphilus. The sequence continues at coordinate 118,057 of ONJS01000004.1, forward strand.
GCTTGCGGCTCAAGGTTTGTCCACTTGCTGTCATCGTAGGAGTCCCAATAGAACGCCTGCAGCATCACGCCGCCATAATCGGCGGGCCATCCCTGCCCCAGCATCATCAGAGGCAGCATCATCCACATTACAATACTAAAAATCCGTTTCATCTTTATAATACTCTAATTATTGGTTCATCACATTATTGTCCCACCTTAATACCATGTTGGAATATTCAGCAGACGGTTGATCAGTTCGGTAATGTCATCAATACTAATAACACCTTCCTCATCATAAGGCAACTGCTTGAAAACTTGGAAATATACTTGCCACAAAGATAGTACTTTATCCATAAACAACAAAATAAATTCCCCGCAGGGTCACTTGACGGACTATACCGACAAAAACAACCCCGGCAACGCGTTAGGTTGCCGGGGGTTGTCACTATCAGGTTATCTGTGCTGCCTGAATCTATCAGTTGCGGTTGCCCAGGATGCGCAGCAGATGCAGGAACAGGTTGATGAAGTCGAGGTAGAGCCTCAAGGCGCCCAGTGTGGCGACCTTGCTGACCATGGTCGAATCAGACTCGGCACACATGCGCTTGATCATCTGGGTATCCCATGCCGTCAGTCCCACAAAGATGACCACGCCGGCGATGCTGATGCACCAGTCCATCATCGAGTTGTGCATGAACAGGTTAACCAGGGAGCAGATAATCAGTCCAATCAGTGCCATGAAAAGGAAAGCGCCGAACTTGGACAAGTCATTCTTGGTCACATAGCCTGCTATCGTCATGGCGCCGAAGGTGCCTGCCGTGATAGCAAACGTCAAGGCAATCGACGATCCAGTATAAAAGCTGAAGATGGGGGCCAAGACAATGCCGTTCAACGCACTATAGAGGTAGAACATGGCACTGGCAGTGGCATTGCTCATCTTCTCGATGCGGGCATTCAGGTAGATTACCAGACCAATCTCAACAGCAAACAAGATGAAGATCATTGGCCTTACACTGAACAGGATATTCATCAAAGCGGGATTCATCACCATCAGCAAAGAGCAGATGGCTGTTACCAGCAGGCCCAGCGTCATCTTGCCATACACACGACGCATCACGCTAGAGACATAACGCTGCAGCGCCCATTCATTCTCGGCTTGAACGGCGGTCTGATAGCCGTTCTGATTGTAGTTATTCCAATTGTCCATTGTTTCTAATTTTCAGTTTTAGGTCTTTCTGTTTTCAGTAGCAAAAACCATGCCAACAGCGACACCTATACATCATCTTACATGCGGTTCGGCATCTCAATGCCCAGCAGTGACATGCCGCGCTTGATGACGTCGGCAACGGTCTCACTCAGCAGCTGGCGGAAGCAACGCACCTTCTGGTCCTGCTCCTTGAGGATGCTGCAGTCGTGATAGAACTGGTTGTATTCCTTGGCCAGGTCATATACATAGTTGGCGATGAGTGCGGGGCTGTAGTTGCGGCCGGCATCGGCAACAACCGAGGCGAAGTCGGCCAGACGCTGGATCAGCGAGGTCTCCTTCTCGTTGGGAGCCACCGAACTGATATCCACGGCCTTATAGTCTTCACAGCACTTGCGCAGTACTGACTGGATGCGGGCATAGGTGTATTGGATGAAGGGACCTGTGTTACCGTTGAAGTCGATGGACTCGCTGGGGTCGAACAGCATGGTCTTCCTCGGATCCACCTTGAGGATGAAGTACTTCAAGGCACCCAGGCCAATCATGCGCAGCACGTCTTCGCGCTCGTCCTCGGGAACGCCCTGCAGACGACCGGGCTCATTGGCCATGTCGGTAGCGGTCTCGATCATCTCGTCCATCAGCTCATCGGCATCAACGACAGTACCCTCGCGGGACTTCATCTTGCCGTTGGGCAGTTCTACCATACCATAGGAGAAGTGCACCAGATCCTTGCCCCACTTGAAGCCAAGCTTGTCGAGCAGCAGCGAGAGCACCTGGAAGTGGTAATTCTGCTCATTGCCCACGACATAGATCATGCGGTCGATGGGATAATCCTTGTAACGCAGCTGGGCGGTGCCGATGTCCTGTGTCATATAGACCGACGTACCGTCGCTGCGAAGCAACAACTTGTGGTCCAGGCCATCGGCGGTGAGGTCGGCCCACACGCTATTATCCTCCTTGCGGTAGAAGATACCCTTATCAAGTCCCTCGAGCACGGTGTCGCGGCCCACCAGATAGGTGTCGCTCTCGTAGTAGATCTTGTCAAACGAAACGCCCATGCGACGGTAGGTCTCGTCAAAGCCGGCATATACCCAATTGTTCATCTTTTCCCACAGGGCGCGCACCTCGGGGTCGCCAGCTTCCCAGCGACGCAGCATGTCGTGTGCCTCCTGGATGAGGGGTGCCTGCTTCTCGGCCTCCTCCTGGCTCATGCCCTTGTCGACGAGTTCCTTGACTTCGGCCTTGTAGTGCTTGTCAAACGACACATAGAAGTCACCAATCAGGTGGTCACCCTTCTTGCCAGCGGACTCGGGCGTAACACCTTTGCCCCACTTGAGCCAGGCGAGCATCGACTTGCAGATGTGGATGCCGCGGTCATTGACGATGTTGGTCTTCACCACCTTATAGCCATTGGCCTCCATAATGCACGACAGGCTGTAACCCAGCAGGTTGTTGCGCACATGACCCAGGTGCAGCGGCTTGTTGGTGTTGGGCGATGAGTACTCAATCATCACCAGCTGGCTATCGTCGGTGACGGGTGTAAAACCATAATTAGGCGTCTCAGCAACGTGGCGAAGCACGTTGGTCCAGAACGACGGCTTGACGGTGATGTTCAGGAAGCCCTTGATGACGTTGAACTTCTCCACCGCCTCGCAGTGAGCCAGCATGTGCTCACCAATCTCCTGTGCCGTCACGTCGGGCGCCTTGTGCGACGCCTTCAGGAACGGGAACACCACAATCGTCAAATTGCCCTCAAACTCCTTCCTCGTCGTCTGCGGAACAATCTTCTCGGCGGGAAACTCCACGCCATACAACTCCTTCACTGCCAATGCAGTACCCTCGGCCAATATCTGATCAATCGACATAGTATATAGTAGTTTTTTATTGTTATCAATCACGTTTAAACCGCAAAGGTACAAAAAAGTTTTCAGTTTCCAGTCCTGACGCCACCAGTTTCTGGTTTCTCCAGGCAATCTAGAGGCTCTTGACAATCTGGAAATTCCAGATTATCTGGATTGACCGGGGGCTTGAGAAGCTATTGCTGGAGACTTATCGGCTTGCCTGCTTCGTTGAGGATGAGGTCTTGGGTGACGTACCAGATGCGGCCGGCGATGGGGGTGCCGGGGAAGATGAGGCGCAGCTTGGCGATGTAGCGGTCCAGCTGGCGCAGGTAGCGCTTGTCGTCGCGCTGTCCGCTCTTGTAGTCGATGACGATCAGACGGCCGTCGGGGAGGCGGACGATGCGGTCGGGGCGCACATTCTCGATGCCATCCTCGGCCCACAGGGAGTCGCTGGCAGAGGTGATGGTGCGCTCGCTATAGACGGTATTGGCAGGATCGAACCAAGCTGCCACCCGTGTGCCAGAATCAAGGATGGGGCGACGCACGTGGGCATTGATACTGTCGATGCCACAGGGATCATCGGGGTCATCGGTAGTGATGACACCATGCTTGAGGGCATCGTCAATCACGCGGTCCACATCGTTCTTGTCATGGATGCGGCTCATCAGGCTGTGCAGCCTCAATCCAGCGTCAATGCTGGCACTGGAGGCGTGCTCTACCCTGACGCGCAATTCCATGGGGATGTCATTGACGGTATAGCCGGTAATGGCAGCATGAACGATCTCTGACGGCGTTTCTTCCTGCTGAGACAGACTGGCCATCTGCTCCCTGGAGAGCGGTGTTCCCACCTCATACCATCCCTCAACACCGGCACAGGGCGTCATCACGCCGCTGGAGTCAGCAAATTCGGTGAGCAAGGGGGCAATGGTATTGTTGGTGCCCGATGTGAAGACGTGGAGCTCGGTGCGGGGACGCGTCATGGCCACGTAGGTCTTGTTGAGGTTGTCGATGAGCACGTCATCCACCTGCTTGTTGACAAAGGCCGCTGCCTCGCCTGTAAAGACGCCACTCCGCGTCAATTCGACGGTCTCGGTCTTGGCGACGTGAAGCAGAGGCGGCACAATAGTGGGTTCACACGTCAAGCCGTCAAGTGACGGGCTATGAAGGGTATCCATAAAGGCTTCACGCGGCATCCAGTAGGCCTTCTCCTGAGAGTTGCCGTCCATTTCCCATTTGGCATAGGGGATCACGACACAGTCGAACTCCAGTCCCTTGGCTGCATGGATGGTCATGATGTTGATGGCATCGCCACCGTCGGCACTGCTCACGGCAAGCTTGGTCTTCTTCTCGTCCCAGAACTTGAGGAATTCCCTCACGCTACCGCCATTACGCTGCGAACTGAACTGCATCACCGTGTCCTGGAAGGCCATCAGGAAAGCCACCTCACGGTCCACGTCGTGGCCACCGTCCCCGCGCTTGAAATGGGCGATAATCGTCTCGACAATGCTCACCAGGGTGGTGAGTTCTCCAGCCGGCGGCAGGAGTTGCTCAAGGGTGACAGCCATCGGCTGCTCGTCTTCCTGGTCACCCTCAACACTGGCGTCAATGGACTCCAGACACTGCTGCAGCAATGCACCGTTCTCCTCGGGCGAGGCATCAGGATTGGCAGCCACCGCCTTGATAAACTCGTTGAGCGCCGTATAAAGCCGCCTATCGCTCAACCGCTTGCGGCTCATCCGTCGCTGGACATCGTCCTTCACATCATCGGGGTCTTCCTCCTCGTCGGCAGCACAGAACTGGCTGATGTCAATGAAGCGGAGCATAGCGATAATGCGTCGGATGATGGGCGAATTGTTCAGCAACAACGACTCGCCCGAGATGATGTGTATCTTCTCTCCGTCGGTGCGTTTGTTGTAGTCCAGGATGCAGTCCACGACCTTGTCACCGTCGGAATGGGCATTGACCAGGATGCCGATGCGTCCCCAGTCAAAACGTTCGTGCAACTTGAGCAGATAGCCAGGCAGCACCGTCAACACATCCACATCCTTTTCGGCGGGCATCTCAAAGCCGTCGGGCAACGTCTCCCGCACCACGTCATCATCGGCAAGGCGCTTGTAATTGGCTGCCATCAGGCGCACATAACCCGGTGCCTTAGTATCAATGTCAGGCGGCATGCCTTGCTCGATGTCGGCATAGGTGCCCACGACGGGCGGACGGTCCCGATACTGGTCAAGCAGAAATTCAAAGAGCCTGTTATTGAAGTCGATAATCGTGCGGGAACTGCGGAAGTTGGTCGAAGTGGGACGGTTGTCATCGGGCTGCGATGCGTCATGTTTCCTGCCGTCGGTAATCTCGCCGGCAAAGTCCTGCCCTACCCGCTCGCGGAACACGGTAAGGTCAGCGTTGCGGAAACGATAAATGGACTGCTTGGCATCACCGATGAGCATATTGAAATTGCCGCTGGCGAGGCTCTCCTGGAGCAAACCGCGAAAGTTCTCATACTGCTTGGTGCTCGTGTCCTGGAACTCGTCGATCATGAAGTGGGCAATCGTCGTGCCCACACGCTCATAGACGAAGTCAGACCCGCTCTCGAGCACCGTGCCGATGAGTTCATTGGTATCCCCGATCAGGATGGAGTTGGTCTCATGACGGTATTCCTCAAGGAAAAGGTCAATCATCGCGAGCATACCCAGCAGACCCAGATTATCCTCAATATGCTGGAAGAAATCCGCCAGATAGCGGTCGGTGAAATGACCGCTCACCAGCTGGTAGATAGCCGTTATCGTCGCATCATCGGGCACATTGCCCTTGGTGAACTGGGTGCGTATCTTGTCCTCGTCGGCACCCGCCAGAGATTTGGTCAATGGGACAAGTTCCCCCTTGGCATACCAGTTCTTCAGCGTATTCTTCATCACGCCGTCAAAGGGTGCCAAGGCATCACGCAGCCTGGCCAGCCCCTCATCAATGGCGGTATTCACGCGCTTGACCGCCTCGTGCATCGTCTGCTTGAAGCGGCGTATCTTGGAGAAATCGTTAGAGAAACGGCCCTGCTCATCCACCGTCCCCAGATAGGCTCGGATCTCGTCCATCCTGGTGCGGAAGAGCTCGCTATTGATCTGCTTGGCGAACTTGTTCAAGCTGCCGCTGTCGTTGAAGAATCTCCAATCCTTCTTCTCGGCCTCGCCGCGTATCATGTGGCGCTGGTAATCCTTGACCCACTCGTCGAGTTGGGTGGGTTTGGACTCGTTGCCCAACGACAGCAGGAAGTTGTGAACCGCCACCCTCACGGCATAGTCCTCATCAAGCTGGATGTCGTAGTTGAAATCGCGGTCCAGCTCCCTTGCAAAGTTGCGCAGAATGGTCTGGAAAAACGAGTCGATGGTGCTCACGTTGAAGTTGCTGTAGTCAAACAGCAGCTCGTTCAACGCCTGGCGAGCCAACATCCTCACCGATGCCTCGTCAAGCTGGGACTCCTGCATGAAATCCTTCAGGTAATTGCTCTTGACGCCAGGCTGCGACAAGCGATACAGCTCGGCGACGATGCGTTGCTTCATCTCGTCGGTCGCCTTGTTGGTAAATGTGATGGCCAGCAAGTGACGGTGAGCATTGAGCGGGCGGCTGTCGCCCGGCGCACGCCTCGGCACCAGGTGGTCACTGTCCTCACTCGTGGTGAACAACAGGTGCCTGATGTATTCCAGGGCGAGACGGTAGGTCTTGCCAGAGCCAGCCGAAGCCTTTATCACCAGCAGGTTATGCCGATTGTGTTCGTTTTTCTCCATATATGGTATGCCTTATTCTTTAAATCAAGTGGATGGATCAGATGATGCGGGCCTTGAAGCCCATTGCCGTCAACTCGTCGAGCACGCGCTGGCGGAAGTCACCCTGTATCAAAATCTCACCGCCGCGGGCACTGCCGCCCACGCCCAGCGAGCGCTTGAGACGTGATGCCACATCCTTGAGGGCAGCCTCATCACAAGTGAACCCTGTCACAATGGTTGCCTGCTTGCCACCGCGTCCCTTTTTCTCCAGCACGATGTCGAGACGGGTCTTGCCCTGCTGCTGCAAGGCATCGCCACGGTCCTCGGCCTGTGGCTGCTGTTCATCAGTCGGGTTATCTTCAGGGACGGGCATGTTGAACGCTTTGCCCAGCGCATCTTTCCAGTCGGTTGTGTTCATAGTCGTGTTTCTTGAAAAATTTTTAGGGAGCAATTAAACTTTCCTGTATCTCCCACATCAAAGGTACGAAATTTCCACGAGAAATGAACATTAAAACACAAAAAAACGACTCACGCCGAAGAAAAAACGGTAAAACATGCTACCAATTAAAATAAAAGCACTACTTTTGCCGTACTGTTTACTTTTACATTATTAATTAATTCACATTAAATTTATCGTACTATGGCTTATGTAATTTCTGACAGCTGCGTGGCATGTGGAACTTGCCAGTCAGTATGCCCCGCCGACGCTATTAAGGAAGGCGACATCTATTCGATCGATCCCGACACCTGCCTCGACTGCGGCACTTGCGCTGACGCTTGCCCCACTGGTGCAATCGCTCCTGGCGAATAATTAAAGAAACAACTAACAACAGTTGCGGCTGGTCCACTTGTGGATCAGCCGCGCTCTTTGTATATATAGCCCCAATAGCGGTGGCATGAAACATCACGCGGGAGCATCCATGAGGATGTTCCCGCGCGTTGCTTTATGGTCGATTACCCTCGACGGGTATCGGATTACTGGGCTGCGGTCTTGACGGGGTCAAGCACGATGAGCTTGTTGATGGGCGTGCCACCAAAGTTGATACCGTCGTTGTAGGTACCGAAGTAGCGGTACAATCCGGCAGGCACCTTGTTACCACTCATGTCCCTCATGTCCCAAGCAACGGGGAAGGCATCGGTGGTGGTCATCCATACCAGGTTACCAGTAGCATCGGTCACGCGTACGATCACCTCAGGCTTGCTGGTCATCTCGGTCTCAAGATCAAAGTTAACCTCCTCGTTGACGTATGCGGGCAGCTTGTCGGCTACCAAGTCAACGGCACCAGTCTGTCCTACCATGAAGGTGATGGTGCGCTCGGCAACATTACCCAGCAAGTCATAGACGGTGTAGGTCAAAGTGTGCAGACCCTCGGCCATGTTGTTGAGGGGGAACTCAACATTGACGGTCTTACCATTGTCGCTGAGCGAAGCATAGCTGGTGATGTCCTGATAAGAGGGCTTGCCACCATCCATGATGAGCTTCATGCCATACTCCATCGAGTTCTCACGGACACAGATGGCCTGGTCATCGACGGCAGTGATATAGAGCATAGCGTTGGTGCCAACTACAGAGCCATAGGCAAAGCTGTTCTCATTATTGATATACATGCTGGTGATGACAGGATTCTGGGTATCGGTGATAGCCATGTTCTGGTCATAGGCAAGCATCTTGATCTTCTTGGTGAAACCGTTCACCATATAGTCGCTGTTGTCCTTGTGGGCATAAACGCGCAGCAGCACATCTTCGTTGGCAGCTCTGGGATCCTGCGGAACAATGATCGAAGCGGTGAACACACCGTTTACAACGCGTCCCGTCACCTCGGCAAGCTTGTCGCGGTTGAAGTAGATCTTGCGTTCAACGTTCTCGCTATTGACAGCTTGAGTGATTGTGGTAAACAACTCTTCCTTGTCATAGAGCGTCATCGTTGCATTACCGTTGAAGGTGTTGTCAAGGTTACCCTCGGCATCGGTCACGTGAGCCGTTACCTCAAACTGCCTGAGCGGTCTGATCATAGCAACATCATCGGGATCATTCATGTCGGCACCATTCACCTCCATGAGTTTGAAGCGTGAGATGGGATAGTTGACCTTCATAGCGGGGTCACCCAGCAGGAAGAACGACAGCTTATTGGTATTGGCGCTGGTAAAGCTGGTCTTGGTCTTGATATAGGCTTCGCCCAGGGTCGGCATATAGCCATTGGCATCATAGCTGAAGAGCGCGTTGATGAAGTTAGTGTTCAACTTGTCGTTGTCGGTAGCATATACCATACGCGAGCTGGCGAGCAGTGCGATAGCACCACCGTCACGCTTGTGGAACATGAGCTCGGCAATACCGCGGCTGTTGTTGTCATAGTGGGCAACGTCGCAGCAGCAGGTGGACATGATGGGCCAGTGGCTGTAATTGGTGCTGGCAACGTCGGCGGTGATCCACAGCTTGTTGTGCTTGGTGAAGCTGATGGGACCAGCGTGGCCTACATAGGTAGCAAAGTACAAGCCATTCTTGTGGAGGTTGCTCCACAACTGCTTGGCCTCGGTAGCGGTCTTACGAGCCACCTCGATATTCTCCTCAATGGTAGAACGTGAATACTGGCTGTCGTGAACCGTTGATACGTGCATACCGGTATTCAGCTCGTCTTGAATCATGTTCTTATAACCTTCGCCCTGGAACATGTACTGTCCCTTATCAGGGCTGTCACTGGCTACCATGGCATTGTTGCGCCATACACCGTAGTCGGGGTTAGCATAGTATTCTATCAGCTTGTCCACGTCGTTCTTGGCCTCTTCCAGGTCACCACAGGTGATGCGGCCGACGCCAATCCTGAGCTTCTCGGAGGCAACATTGGAACCCGAGTTGTCATCCATAAATCCGAAGAAGTCATCGGAGGTATAGGAGAAGTCCTCATAGTTACTGTTGTCGCTCTGATAGGTCAGCAGGGCACTGGGATGCTCACCCATCATCTCCCTGTTATCAAACGTACCAGTACCGAAGATCAGCAGGTTCTTGAACTTGTTTTTGTCGCGGTCATACAGCATTTTGCACAACAAGCGATAGGCCATACCGTCACGCGTACCACTGGAGAACTCGTTGAAGATCTTGTCCTGGTCAACGACGGCAACACTCAGGCCATCGACAGCAGCGTGCAGGTCGGCAATGCGCTGGGCCTGCTCATGATATACCTTGTCGGTGATGATGAGCATGTCGGGAACTGCCATACCGTGCAGGTTCTGGTTCTCGATATCCTCAAAAGCCGAAATCTTCTTCAGCGTCTTGCTGGGGTCAAAGGCGATGTACATCGAGACCGAAGCATTGGTCGAGTAGAAGCAAAGGCCTTGACCGCTCTCATCGTTATAGTTGGAAGTGGTCACCTCCTGGGGATTGGTCGGAGTGTTGATGTACCACACCACGGTGTTGGGCGAGGCATTGGGAAGCATGAAGCGCTCGTTACCACGGGTAGCGGCATAACCCATCAGCGTCTGGTTGAAATTATCCTCGCGCAGGATATTCTCGTGCTTATAAGTGATGATGAAATAGTCCAGACGAGCCAGGGTGATTTCAGGATTATCGGCGCTGAAACGCAAGTAAGGCTCAAACTGACCATGCTCGGCAGGGTTGGTCAATTTCAAGCGGCCGAAGGGGGTAGCGAAATTGTAGTGCACCATGTAGCTCGACGGCTTGTAGATGCGCGACATCGACAACGAGTAGTTGGTCGTATCGGTAACACCGCCACTGTGAATGATAGCGTTGGCAAACGAAGTAATCGAAACGCTGGCACCGATGGCCGTTTGCAGAACGATTGTGCTGTCGCTGATGTTAGGCAGGAAATAATCGACACGCAGGTTGCCGTCGGTGAAGTCCTCACCCAGCATCTCCTTACCCGAACTACCGATCGAGGTCATTTCCTTCTCATGATAGAAATAGCCCAAACTCCACGGTGTGTCAATATAGGTGTTCACTGTCACCGTTGACTTCTTGGACGGACGCAGGTCACCCTCGTTGTTCTCGGTCAGGAAATAACATCCCACCTGGGAATAAGGGTTGAACGTACGTATCATGTGGGGCGTCGTGTTGTAATCCTGGATGCCGAAACCGATGGGGCCAACACCATAGAAACAAATCTTGTTGTTGGTACGCAAGATGGGCACACGGTTCAAATCATCAGGAGCATTGCCATTGAGCACCTCACTGATCTTGGCGCCACCTGAGCCATAAAGAATGACCTTGGAAGGATCATTGAAGCCCATTGCCCGAAGCTCGTCATAAGTGATTTCATACATTCCATTCTCGGGAATGGAGATTTTCACCCATTTGCCAGAGGCAAGCTTCGATGTCGTCGCATAATTGTTCACATTGAACGCGTTGGCAAAACTGGCGAAGAATAAGGCCAGCACTGCCACACATGCAAATTGAAGTTTTGTCACTTTGCTCATATTTTATGTTCTTGGTTATATTTCGTATTTTAACCTAAATTGTCATTCTTTTATCATCAGTGGCCACAGTGTCACCGCCTCACTTTCACGTCGAGCACCTGAACGTCGCCAATGGCCGCCGTCAAGTGCATACCGGGTGCCAGGGTAAATCCTGGGGCCGTGTCGCCAGTGAACAGCATGTCGCCCATCTTGATGCTGCAACGGGTGCTTGCGCCAGCCATCACTTCATCAAGCGGCCACGTCATGTCGGCAAGGCAGGAACGGGATATCACCGTATCATCCACCTTGACCTCCACGACAGCGTGCAACGGGTCTTCAATGCCCGATGCAGTGACCCAATCACCCACGATCGCTGCGCCGTCAAATGCCCTGTCAAGGGCTTCCAGCCGCGGGTCATCGCCCTGGCAAGCCTTGACATTAAAGCCCGCCGTGAGAGCGTCCCAATAGCGATGGGCAAACTTGGGCGCGATGCACTTTCCCAACCGGCCCATGCGCACCACAATGGATGGTGCTGCCATGAAGCCGCTTGCAAAGTCATGGATGAAGAGCGGCCTGCCGGTGTACAGTACCGATGAGTCTGCCATGAGATAACTCCCGGTGGCGTCGCCCGTGGTATTGTAGTTTCCTGTTATGCCGATGACCTTCATCTTGCGTCAGCGTGTCGTTGGTGCAGGCAGGGATGTCAATCCTGCCGGTTTTCACTGTTTGATTTATGCATCCGATTATAGATGATGGCCAAGTGGGCATAGATCGAGGTGTTGGCAATCACCACATCCTCGGGGGCCTTGATGCGGTAAGGCGTGAAGTTCCACAACGCCGTAACGCCACTGGCAATTGCCAGGTCAGCGGTCTCTTGGGCCCGCTCGACAGGCACTGTCAAGATGGCGATTGACGCATGGTGCTCACTCATCCATGAGGGCATCTCGTTGATGTCAAGCACGGGCAGACCGCCCAGGTGCTTGCCGATGACCTCGCTGCGCACGTCAAAACCAGCCACGATGTTCAGGCCGTAGTTTTCCAGACCGCGGTCCTGCATCAGCGCAGTTCCCAGGCTACCGGTACCGATGACCACTGCATCATGCTTGCGGTTGAAGCCCAGGAAATTCTCAAGCTCCATCAGCAGGCTACGCACCTCATAGCCAATGCGCGTCTTGCCACGAATATTGAGAAAAGACAAGTCCTTGGCAATCTGGGACGACTGTACATTCAACTCCTTGGAAATCTGAGTCGATGACACATACTCGACATGAAGGTTGTCAAGCATACGCACATAGGACAGATACCAGGGCAGACGACGTATTGTCGGCTCAGGCAGAATCATCTGTTGCTCATTATTCTTGGTCATGCTCATCGTATAATGATACAATTAACCGACAAATTTACCGCTATTTTTTGAACATCAAGCAAACTACACATTATTTTATGGAAAAAAGGCAGTGTTTTTAACAAATGTTATAGCTTTAACCACTCAAAGTCAGCCAACAGCGAAAAGGAGTAACCTATACGGCCAGCCAAAACAGCCAAGCCCCTAAGGCGCTACATGATAACACTTTACACATAATTGAGAAGAGCCTCATGCCGTAAAAGCATAACCCTCCACGAGTGAAGAGGTCTAACCAATCGGCTGACAGCCTTTTAGAGTTAAAAGCGAGGAGTCAAGAGATGAACTCCCAACTCCTCGCTTTTAACTCTATAACTCAAGTATCATTGACCCGCTACAGCGAGTTTCTTGGCCTTGGTGGCCTCCTTGATACCGTCGGTCGTGATGGTAGCACGATAGATGTAGATGCCGCGCGGCACGCGACGACCGCCGCTGTCGGTGAGATCCCAAGTGACGGGTGTCGATGTGTACATGTCGCTGCGACCTGACTGGGTTGTGCTCCATACCATGCGTCCCATCAGATCATAGACCTCGATGGTGACACTCACCACGGCGTCAGGACGGTTATGCTTGACAAAGAATGACGTCTCGACGCTGGCAGGGTTGGCTGCACAATAGACATCGGCTATCTCGGGAGCGAGACCATTGATAACATTGAAGGTGATGGTCTTCTCGCCCACGTTGTTATACACGTCCCACACACGCAGGCGCAACGAGTGCAAACCTGGAGTCAGGTCACTCAACTGGTAGCTGATACTGCCCAGTGTACCCTTATCGGCAAACAATGGCGTGTAGTAGCTCACCAGGTCGTTGAAGGTAGTCGTTCCGTCCAGGGTCAACGTGATGGAGTGTCCGATACCTGACGACGAGAAGTTCACACCGCTCTCGTCAGAGACAGTCGCCAGCAGCAGGGGCGATTCATTGACGTCACTGCCGTCGATAAAGCTGTACTCGTTCAATCCCATGTTGATGATATCAGGTCCTTCGGTATCGTCCACTTCCTCGTCGTCATAACCAAAGATGATGAAATCGCTGTTTGAGCCCTTGGCCTCGAGGGTGTCACGGCTGTCACAGGCATACAGGTTAATCATCGACGGGTTACCAAAGTCGTTGCTCACCTCGCTGGGGATGATGACGCGTACCGTGAAGCGGCCGTCCACGACAGTATCCACATTGATGGCAAGGCGGTTGGCGCGCTCGGTATATACAAAGGGCACACCCTTCATGTCACCATAGCCATGGGTCTTCACCGTATCCTCGGGGGCAAACAGGGTAGAAACCACCGTACCGTTGAAGTTGGTGGCCAACTCACCCTTCATGTCCACAATCTTGCCGGTGAACTCCACCGGTTCACGCGCCTGGAATACGGGCAGATTGTCATGGTCAACAGGCTCACCGTTGATGGTCTCGACCTGAGCAGTATAGGGCGCCCATGCCAGTCGCATGGCGGGATCGCCAAAGCAGATGAAACGGCGGGCGTTATCCAGCACACCATAATTACTGTTTTTAGCAAGGCGCAGAATATCACCTATGCGGCGCGCTTTACCTTTATCATCGGGTGAGAAGACATAGCGACCGATGGCATTGGACATCACTGCATTCTGAGTGATGAAGGCCACACGGGCAGGACAGATAACCGCCACGGCACCTCCGTTGGCGTTCAGGAAGATACGCTCACCACCCGACAGGACAGAGTTGTCAAAGCGGGTGTACTCACAAGTAGCGGCATACAGCACCGGCAGATGGCGGTAAAAGAGTTGTGTCTCCACATCGGAACGCATCATCAGGGCCTCGCCAGTCCAGTTCTGGGTACTGGCATGTCCGATGTAGTTCCACCACAAGGCGCCCTCCTTGAGCGTGGTGAACATCTTGGTGCGGGCATCGGGATAGGTGCGGGCACCACCATTGCTCACCGCATTGAAGGCATCGATATAAACATGACTGTAAACCATGTCGCCTCCACCATTGTCGGTCATGATTTTCTCCATATTGCGGGACTGGTTCATGTGCTCGCCGCCGTTCTCATCATCAGCTACCAGAAGCACCTGATTGCGCCATGCGCCATAAGCGGGTTTAGTCACATAATTCACCAGTTTGTTGACCACCGTGCGGGCCTCGCTTACGCTCTTGACAATCATACGGCCCACAGAGATATTCATGATCTCGGTATCATCTATGCCAGTTTCATCTTCCAGGATGCCGAAGTAGTCATCGGTAGTGATGGAATTCTGATCATCATCGCCGTCAGGACTTTCCCAGGTGAGCAGGCGAGGATAGTTCAAGGCGTTGGCATCGGTGCCGACCAAGCGGTTATCATAACTACCACAACCCAACAGCAACAGGTAGCCAAGTTTGTGGCCGTCATCACTCACGCCACGGTCATAGAACATCTTGCACAGGCGGCGATAGGCCATCGCATCCTGGGTGCCGCTGGAAAACTCGTTGAATACCTTCTCGTGATCCAGCACGAGTACACGGAAGCCGTCATACTTCTCATGCAGATCTGCGACACGTTGTGCCTGATCCAGATAGGCGCTGGGCGCCAGAATAATCATGTCAGGAGTGAGCTCACCGTGTATGTCCTGGTTGGACACATCGTTGACGTATTCGGGACGGGGGAAGGTACCAGACTCGTCAAAGGCGACAAACTCCTGGCGGCCGGTATGGATGGGGCTGAATGTGGCGGTGCCATCGGCAACGACAGCATTCATCTCCATCAAGGCAAAAGGCTTGGTCACATCCCACACATGGGTAGCGTTGCCACAGCCCGTCAAACGATAGCTCTTGCTGGGACTGCCCTCTCTGAGGCCGAAGACCAGTTTGCCACTCCTGAGCGCCAACTGACGCTCATAATTGATGGTGATATAGTCCAGTCGCGCCAGTTTCACTGTACCTGGGCAAGAGAACTCCAGCGTATAGTTCAGGTCGGTTGTGCCGTCAAGGGCAAAGGTCTTGAGTGACCCTGCAGCGTTCAACTGGTAGTGGCAATGAGAGGATGAAGGGGTGGATATTTCATCTGCACCGCTCACAACCGGTAAAACGTTGTTATTATAGCTATGAGAGATGGTACCAAAGGCGTCGGGCAGATTGGCACCAAATACGGTAAAGGCTTTCACCTCGCTACCGCTCACCAGTCCGTCAAGACTGAACTTGAAGGTCTGGCGCTTGGTGCTCTTGAAATCCTCGCCCAGGAACCTACGGCCCGTCTCGCCAGGATTGATGATTTCCTGCTCATGGTAGAGACGCTCGGTATAGGTTGTCACGACATCACCAGCGGGTGCATTCGTCGCCTTTTCAATCGCAATGTCATTGAATCGGCTGTCGTTGGTCACCAGATAGCAGCCCGAGATGGCATAGGGATGCTGCACCTGCAACTGATCCAGCGTGGTGCCTTTATTTCGCCACGAGATATGGCTTTGGGCATAGAACAGGATGCGGTCGCCAGAGCGCACGATCGGCACCTGAGGCAGGTCATCGGCATAGTTGTCGCCGAGCATGATCTCGCTCAAGGGTTTGCCACCGTAACCGAACACATGAATCTGAGACAGGTCACTGCCCAGTCCCCAACTGCGGATGTCATCGGCGGTAATCTGATAGATGCCACTCTCCACAACAGCTATCTTGACCCACTTGCCGCTGGCGAGCTTACTCGTCTCGGCATAGTAGCTCTTGTCAAGCGCATTGACGGTAAATGCACAGCAGGCCATCACCAGAATAGGCACAACCATGCGGACGAAATATCTCATCATCTTTTTCATCAGTTTGATCTTTATAACCTTATAACGATGATTTCCCCGCTTTATTGCACGGGGCTTGACATTCACGGCTTGAGAGCTGCGGCAAGCGTCAAGAAATGACCACCGACAGGACGGACAACCATCCGATAGCGGTTAGTGGCAGTGCGGGCAGTAAAAACAATTTCATCAAAGTCAAGTTCGGGAACGGTAAAGGGATCCAGGTTGATGCCGTCGGTCCAGTCCAGAGCGCTGTTGCGCTCGGCCTTGATGATGGCCTCCTTGGCAGTCCAGGCGATGACATGGGCAGTCAAGTCGTCGGGGGCGATAAACGACTGATCGCCAGCGTTAAGGAACTTATCACGCACCCTCACCACCTGCTTGCGGTCGGCCTGCTCGGCATCAATGCCGATGACCTGACTGTCATTGACAGCCAGTGCCACCATGTGAATTGTGTGGGTGATGCTGATGTTTGTCGTCTCATCCTTGACCGACGGGGCTCCCTGCTCATCATGACACAGCACTACCGGACGCCCAAAGGCACGGCACAACAGGAGACGTTCGGCCGCCTTCTCGCGCTGTCGCTTGTCAGGCAATTCTGCCAAATCCTCACATGCAATACCCGCTTCGCGACACAACGCCACCAACTGTGACGTCTCTTCCACAAGCCGCCACGACAGCACTCTAGTGCCTCCAGGATATGTCATGTCCTCTAAAAACATGAGATAAGCAATACGCTAGATTTTCAAGAATCTCTAGATGGTCTAGACAATCGAGAGAAGCAACTACTCAGTCCTAACTTTACCCTACTCCGTTCTTGGCCATGTCGATACGGGTGAGGATGCGGGGGTTATCCTCGCTGGCGGCAATCCAGGAACGATAACGGCGACGATTGACGTAACGCTCGACCAGATAGGCAAGGATAAACATCACGGGCACCTGTATCCACAGCATCCAGTAGGGGTGCTGAACCTGATAAAGGGTGGAACCGTTGGTCTGCATGAGCACATAGCCTTGATCCATCCATGTAGCCGGCACACAGTCACCCACAAGCCACCACAGCCTTGACATCAGGTAACGGGGCCATGAAACGCCCGTCAGGAACACGAATACCACCGATGAGAACACGAACAGCAGGAAAACGCTCTCGCGCTCGTTGACAAAGGCCGATAACGTCTGTCCCATGAACGAAACAGCAATAATAAAGGGCACAGCCAGGCAGATGATGTGCAACAGGTTACCATACTGCGGGAAACCGAACATTAACGGCACATAGTGAAGGACATAGATGACGGGCAGCACATAGATAATCTGGTGGCACATCATCTTGCCAACAATAGTAGCACCCGGACTGGCCTCAATAGCCATCGGGTCACGGCCGCCATTGCGACGACGGCGCTCGATACTGCCGCCATGCAGCATGGCGATACCCAATATCATGCTCTGTTGCAGCACCAGCGGCAGGATGAACAGCAGTACGGCACTGGCAATACCCATTGCGGGGTTGCCCACAGGCACCTGGTGGTTCTCGACGATAGATCCGCCCATATTCACCACGGGTTCGACGACGGCAGCCATCCGTTCATTGCCCATTGTCTGAGTGACGTTGGACAAAGCAGTAAACATCGCCTTGTAGCGCATCATCACGCTCATGTCACAGTAGAGCGACACATGCGCCTGTTCTCTGCGGCCGGCACTTTGGCCGAAATCACGGGGCACGTACAAGATGCCATAACACTCCTTGCGATGCATCGCCTCTTGTGCCTCCTGCATGTTGGCGGCATAGCCTGCAATAGCGATCTCCTGGGTAGCATCGAGACGGCGCACGAGGTCACGGCTCGCATGGGTGCGGTTGTCATCGACAACCACAACACTCTCGTTGCGTACCACCTCGGGATTATAGATAAGGGCATACAGGACAGGGTAAACCGCATTGAGCAGGAGGAAAAAGATGACCACACCCTCATCACGGAACACGAGCAACAACTCGCGGCCGCACACCCTCAACACCTGGATGCACCACAGGAAAAATCTGCTATGTTTCAGTTTCTCGGTCATATCATCAGGGCACATACACAGGGTTCATGCACTCTTTCTTCAAGCGCCATGACAACAGCATGGGCAGGATGGTGAACCCGATGAGTGCAGCATAATAAACTCTTGAATAATACAGGTCGATACCGTTCAGTGCCTGATCCACCATGATCAGGAAATAGTACTTGATGGGCATCACATAACCCAGCGCCGTTACCCACGGGTACATCGACTCTTGAGGCAAAGAGAAGCCCGAGAACGAGAACGACACCATACCCAGCAGCGTACACAGCATCGTGCCGTAGCGGAAGTTGGGAACGAAACAGAACATCAGTACCGCAAAGCTCTGGTTGGCCACCACGAGCAGGAACATCGCGATGAGCATGTTCCACGGGTTACAGTTCAGCGGGAAATCAAAGCAGCGATACATCATCCACTGGACGAACCAGCCCACGACAGTGAACAGCACCGTCTGCGGCACCAACTTGCCCACCAGGGCAAGGAACATGCTACCGCCCGAGGTCTTGAGCCACTGGCGGCTAAGGCCCGATTTCAACTCCAGTCCTAACGAGAACGCAGTTACCAACAGGATGAACAGCGACAGGAAACAAGGCACAAACGTGCTGTTCAGGTAGTAATTGTAGTTGACAAAGGGGTTGCTGATCATGTGCACATGGGTCTGATAGGGCACCAAGGCTGATTCTATCGTCTGATTGCTGAGTCCCACGGTGCGCAATGCCGTCTGCACAATACCACCGTTGACGAGCAACGAGATGGTCTTGAAGCCCTTGTACTGCATCGAGGCGGGGGCATAGTAGGCATAGTTCACATAGTAGCTCACCACAGGCTGACGACCACCCAACGCTTCCTCCTCCAAATAATCGGGAATGAAGAAGAAGCCATATATCTCACCGCGTTGCACGGCATCGCGAGCCTCGGCAAAGTTGTTGTAACGCTGGCAGATGTTCACCTGCTGGAAACCGTTCAGGTTGCGCGAGATGCGACGCGACAAGCTGCTGTTATCCAAATCGACGATGCCTACAGGCACACGCTGTACCGAGCCGTCCTTGATCAAATCCATCAGGAACCAGCTGCACAGCAACGGCATGATAACGATCAACAGGAAATACATGGGGCGCCGCACGAGTTGGATGCACCCGCGTTTAAAGGAACGACCTATGTATTTCAGTATCATTAGTTGTCAGTTTTTAGTTGTCAGTTTTCAGTTGTCTAGAGTCTCTAGATATTCTAGATAATCTAGATGGTCTAGATATTGTTTCTTATTTTTCCAGGATGACCGACATGCCGGGGCGCAGGTTAGGCACCTTGCTCACGGGACGCATCTTCACCTCAAAGGTCTTGCTGTCATATTGGCCCTGGGCCTTAGCAGCCTGCCAAACGGCATAGCTGCCCATGTCGTGGATATAATAAACCGACATCTTGGTCTGCATATTGTTCAGCGCGGGAATGCGCACGTTCACTTCCTTGCCCATGGGCAGGTCGTTCAACATCTCCTCACGCACACTGAAGCTTACCCACATCTCGTCCAACTTGGCAATCGACATGATGGGGCTTCCCATGGCCACGAGCTCACCCTCCTGCGGGTAGATCTCGCTCACCTCGCCGTCACAGGGAGCCACAAGCACCTGGTCCTCGAGCAGGCTCTCAACCTCCATGACCGAGCCACGGGCGGCGTTGGCCATGCTGCGGGAAGCGTTCTTATCCTCCTGCTGGGCACCACGCACGGCCATGTCATACTGTGCCTTGGCAGCCTTGACTTGGGCTGTGGCGGCATCAAATGCGGCCCTGGCCTCGTCACGCTTCTGCTGGGTGGCGACACCCTGCTTGAAGAGGTTCTCTACGCGCTGATAAGTCTTTTCGGCGATAGTCTGGGCAGCAACAGCCTGTTGCCACAGGTTATAGGCGCTCTGCTTCAGCTCCTCGCGGGTACCTTTCTCGGCCTTCTGGTTCTGGGATGCGGCAGCCTGCTGCATCTGCTTGGCCTGATAGTACTTGGCATCGACGGTGCTGGAGTAGATGCTCACCAGCTTGTCGCCCTTGTGTACCGTGTCACCCTCGTGCACATAGAAACGCACGATGCGTCCAGGCAGCTTGCCGCTCACGCGCACGGCGTCACAGTCGGCCTGGCCCTGGGTAATCGTGTCGGCAGGATGGATGAGCAGGATGCCCACAATGGCGATACTTGCCATCACCAGTGCAAACACTGCCAGGGCAGCCAGCAATGCTTTGTCCTTCTTGCGGACCACAGTTCTCTGTTCGTCTTTTTCCATATTCTTGTCTCCTGTTTTTTAGTTGTAGTCGTCAATTGCTCTAGATTTCTTGGATGTTGTGGATGATCTAGAATAAAAAGCTTATCGCCTAAGAATCAATAGTTCATGTCTCCCATTACCTTAGTCAGGTATTCATGGGTGAGTTGGACGTTGATTTCTGCGTCAATTTTCTCGCTATTGGCCTTGAGCCAGGCTGTCTGGGCAGTAAGCACATCGTCAATGGTTCCCATGCCTTCCTTGAAGGCTATGTCGGCGATGCGCAGGTTCTCATCGGCTTGCGCGAGGTTGGCCTTGGTAGCCTCATAGGTCTTGAACGCTTCCTGATAGCTGAAAGCAGCCTGGCTGATCTGCAAGGCGATCTTCTCCTTGGCATCATCCAGTTCCAAACGCTTGACATTGGCCTCAACCTGTGCAGCCTTGACTTTATTGCTCAAGCCACCCCAGTGCCACAGCGGCATCCTGAGTGTCGCACCGACGCTGAAAGCAGCGCCAAAGCGGTTCTCGAAGCCATCATAGCTGTTGGGGTTGGTGGCATGCAGAGCAGCAACAGCGGCAAGTTTAGGCATCATCTCGCTGCGGGCGACCTTCACCTGCTGGTCATAAATCTTGGTGGCCAGTTCCAGCGAGCGGACGTCATGACGCCTGCCATAAACCTCATTCAGATTGAAGTTGGACTTGGGAAGAGTCATATCCAGTTCCTCACGGCCTTCATCGGCAAGGGTCATCATGGTGTTGACGGGCAGACCACACAGTTGTGCCAGCAACATGCGCGACAATGTCACGCCATTATCCACCTTAGTCAGATCGACGTTGGCCTCGTTCAACTTCACGTCAACGGCGAGCTGGTTGGCACGGGTAGCGACACCTTCACTGACCATCGCCTTGACGTCATCGTCAAGTTTCTGCACCAGTTCGACGTAACTGCGGGCAAGCTTCTGCTTGGCGCACAACGACACGACCTGCCAGTAGGCTGCATCAACATTATAGATGACATCCTCGACTTTGCTCTCACGCATCTCGTGGGCGAGTTGCTGAGCAAGATCGGTAATCTGGTTCATCGCAGTGATTTTGCCTCCCATGTAGATGGGCTGGGTCACCGTCAAGGCACCGCCCATCAGGTTATGGATGTTGTAGGTCATGCCACTCTTGGGCAACAGGGCTACCGTAGAGGGGACATACTGACCATTCTCAAGCTGCAGTGGAGCACCCGTGCGCGGGTCAATGACCAGATTATAGTCGTAGCTACCCGTCTGCAGATTGAACGACTTGGTGGGCAGCATCTGATCCTCCTTGATGAGAGAGACCTTACGTGAATTATAGATGTATCCCGCCGTGAGGTCAAACTGTGGCAGATAGGCAGCAGCAGCCTCCTTGCGTTGGTAACCTGCCTTCTCGATGGCTAGCGTTGCCTGCTGGATTTCCTTGTTGTTGCGCAGCGCCATGTGACGGCACGAGTCCAAGGTCACCACCTGGGCACTTGTCGCCATCGAAATGGCACACAGCATTATAAGAACGATTCTACGCATAGTTACAATTTAATAGGTCTGTTTTCACGCTGCAAAATTACCATTTATTTTACAATCAAAAAACAACTGCCCCAAATTATCCACAATAAGTGAAATTTGGAACAGTTGTTGTAAATTAGAAATGAGGAGTTGACATCAAAAAATCACTCCTAACTCCTCACTTCAAACTCCTAACTCTTATAGTAGCACTTGACCTCGCCGACGGGGAGTTTACCGACCAGCAGCAGAGGGATACGATCGGCATCGGTGGACATCCAGGCACTGAGATTGTCGCTCGACTTCTTGCCGCCCTCTTGGGTGAAGCGGAAGTCAATGCGGTGTGCCTTGCGCTTGGTGCCGTCACGCATCTTAATGGTCTCCACACCCTTATAGTTGATGGTAAGGTACTCCTTCTCCTTGCCCGAGAAGATGATGGTCGTGTAATTCTTGTTGCGGCTCAACTCGTCATAGTCCAAGTTGCGCAGCATATAGAATACGCTCACCATGTCGTAGGCTTGAGACTTGGCGCTCAGGTCGATGCTCGTTGTTCCGCTCTTGCGGTAGCGGGTGCAATGGGCCTTGGTGTGGCTGTAGTTATAGGAGAACTTGATCACGTCGCGGGCATAGTAGTCCTTCTCGTGGGTCAGTTTCTCGTAACGCAGCGGCTTGAGGTCATTGTTCATGGTGCACTTGAGCGTATCGCGTACGGGATAGACCTTGTCGGCCCACGAGCGCGTTTTGCCGGTGAGCTGAGCGTAATAGCCTTCCTTGGTCTTGCGGGTGCTCAATGTGGCGTCGGCAGCATGTTTCCAGATCATGCCCCAGTGATACACCACCTCATAATTAAGCACCTCGTTATTGAAGTCCTTTGCTTCCACCTGCTGCGGCAGCATCATCGCCACCACGAGCAATACCGTTGCCAATAATTTTTTCATCGCTAATGGTTTTAATCGTTTCACCTTAGACCTCAATAACCTTGAATAGTTTAACCAGGATGGCAGTCAAGCCAAGTGCTTTTACCTTCAACTAATTCTCTGACAGCAAGTTGTTGATTAGAGATGTGACGTCATTGATGTCAATATCACCATCTCCATCCATGTCGGAATTGTCCATATTGATGCTATCGACATCGCCAGACAACAGATAATTGATCAACAATGTAACATCAGCAATACTGATTTTACCATCACCATCCACATCACCGGCAAACACGCACTCGGCCTTCACCTTTTCATAGATATAATTAGCCCGTTGCCGTAGCCATTGGGCTGCTTGAACAGCCTGGGCAGCATAATTGGTGTTATCAAGGCCTGCTGCCTTATTGTTAGCGAACGAGGGGGCGGCATATCGATAATAGTCCTGGCAGAACTCACATAGCTCATCCAGTTTGTCACCCATAAAATCTTTCCAAAGACTGAACAGGCGCTGACCAGTATCAGCCCCGTAGCGTAGCCCCCTGATGAAGTACCGTTGGGCAAGAGGCCAGTTGTAGAAATCGGCAGTTGCATTATGGACATAATAGGTGGCATTGGTCGTGTTATAACCATAAGCCCAGTCTAAATCCCAAACAGGCCCAAAACAAAACTTGCTGCTGTCATCTAAAAGATTAGCATTATAACAGAACAAACTTTTGGGATGAATGATCTCGGTATTTAAAATGATTTCATTAGCCATCAGATAACGGGCCAGATAGTCCATATCCACATATTTAGAGAAATCATTGCCAGTCAGCACACATGTCACAAATTGATTAAACCGATTCTTAATCAGAGTCATTGTAAGCAAAGTGCTGTCCTCATCAAATTTGGGATGCTTTATGTTAACAGGGATACTATTAGATAATGTCTTGAACTTTTGCGTCTCTGCCTCATCGTAATACTTGTCCAATTCAAGCAAAACAGCGGTCGTTTCATCCTCCAGGTCAACACTGTTATTAGACAAGCCCACCTTCTCGGTAAAATTGTAACTGCCCTTATAGGTGCCGTTGATGTACAAATCCACTGGTATCATGTGATTGACGGCAGGCGTACCGATTAAACTGGCGGCTTTCATGCCAATGGCGTTGGTCATCATTGAACCCTTTGCTTTATTTGCCAACAACACCCAGTTCTTGCCTTTAGTAAGACCCAAAGGCTTAACTTTGCTGGCAAACTTGAGGCGGTAAGGATTCTTTGAATCAGGATTGGACGACCATGTTGTGGTATTTCCGCGACCCCTGATCTTTACCGAGTCGGTCATTGACGGGAATACGCCAGCTCCATCGATGATAATCTCGGCATCAACATACTCGATTTTACTTGTGATATTCACACCGCCTACGGTGTTGATGTCAATACGGGGAACCGATGTGCTGTGATCAGTCAGATAATCTACATTAACGGTATATGTCCTGCCGAAGGGCAACATCGAGTATTTACCTAAAGGCAGAGCACTGAGAATCATGTCTCCTGGATAACCGACAACATAGGTGCGATTATTGTCAAAGCGCAATCGGCTTACCTTGCTCTCCTGCTCTTTGCCATCAACGTACGCACGGGCATTCTCATCGGATAACGTGAAGGACGACGTGAGCCTCTTGCCGATACCCGCAACCGTGACGTTGACCATATCATCGGTGATTGTTCCAACGGCATCGGAGATTACCTGATAATTGTACTTGTTGTTGAACTTGTAGGAAGTAAATGTAGGCAATTCTTTACTGAGTTGTTCTTCAATGGAAGCAATTGACGCCATTGAATAGGCGTAAACTGTACCATCTTTAGCGGTAAAAGAGATTCTTCCTTCCTCTTGTGTCATCAACTGTAAACATGTGTCAGGAAACACATAAAGGCGACCATCATTAAAAGTCACATAGGTGGTCGCATTGACATCATGAGCATGAAACAGCACGCTCACAACAAACACGAGAAAGAACAGATGGAGGCTTCTGCTCATCTTTGGGGATAATATTTCCTTATTCATCTCTTAAAGAGGTTTCAGATACACTTAGTTGATAAAGATAAGGCAATTAAAGCCCCCGGCAAAACATCCTCTACATTCTACCGCCCACCTTCACAAGCGCAGATGCTACTTGTCTTTCATCACTTTTGGATTGTATAATCCAAGCGATTGGTTTAATAGAATTTGCCGTCATTTTGGGTTTTGTCCATGGGGATGCCAATGAGCGAGCTGGCGGGGACGGTTACCTTGATGGTATCGCCTTCAATAGGAATGGACTTGTTGTCGATTGTCGAACCTTTGGCACCAGACAGGATGATATCACCGCCCTTGAAATCGGGTCCTGCAGCAAAGTTTATCACCACAACCACTTCACTACCGGCTGGATAGCAGATGCGAGCCATGGGATAGATAAATACCACCTGCTCTCCATTATCTGTCCTGCGGCACACCAGGTTCATTTCATATTTCTCGCTATACTTGGTCAGGCTGCTGCTTTCAACCTTGAGGCCATCGGGAAGTGTCATGTTAAACTGCAGGCCGCGCATCGGGGTCTCGTTGGCAAGCACCACGGGAACACTGACAACGGAATCCCTGTCAATTACAAAATCCTCGATACAGATGCGGTCACCCTGGGCCGTCACAGTCAATGCAGCCAAGGCAACAATGATTGTCAATAGGAAATGTCTCATCATCTCTTCTAGTTATTGATTAGCTTAGGCCGACAAAGTTACAACAAGTTTTTGGTAACTGCAAAAAACCGAGAAAACCATACTAAAACCAATCCAAAACCCCTTAAAGAACAAAAAACAAAAAGAAGATTTCCCCTTGCACCACCGCATCGCAAACGCGCATGTACGCGAGAAAAAGCAAGCTTTCAGAATTGGGGAAGCTGTTGCTGTTGAAATCTTTTTTAGAAAAAAAACATGCAAAAGTATTGACAAAACACCAACGATATTGTAATTTTGCAACGTCAAAATTATTGTTTTACCATTTTAAACACCATTTTTACCATGAAAGACATGAAATCAAGTATCAAGAAGCGCGAACTGTGCCAGCAGCGTGACAAGGAGTTTCTAGCGCTCTACCACCCTACCCTCGACGCCCTGGTCGAGCAGGGCATACCCATGAGCAAGGCACGCCGTGCTGCCGTTGAATTCACTATAGCCAACGGCCATCCTCACTACCACGTGGAGCACGAACGCGCTTACCGCTGCGTGTGCCACCTGCTGAGTGCCGAGCAAAAGAAGGCGTGCAACGCCCGCACCTACCGCACCAGCGAGGAAATGGGACTGCCCAAACACCGCCTGCGCCAACAGATGTGGTATGAAATCACCCGACAAGTCGCCGCCCTGCGAGATCGCGGCATGAGCATTGAGAACGCCATCGACCATGTGCTGGAGCACTGCCGCGCCTCGCGCTTCTTCATCTCTCCCGTCACCGCGCTGACCAAAATCTGCCCTCAGGCCCGCACACGCGCCATAAGGAGTTAGGAGTTAGAAGTGAGAAGTGAGGAGTTCTAGAATATCTAGAGTATCTAGAGCATCCAGGAGATCTAGAAAGTATAATTCATTTTAAACCAGAGAAACACCATGAAATACCGCATTGATATCGTAATAGACCTGGATGAAATCCAGCAAGCCATTTATACCGAGGGAGTATGGCACCCCGCCGAGAACGCCACCGCCTGGGGCGTGAACAGTAGTAATGAACCCATCGTTGACCGCCGTGTGCGCGAGGGCCTGGACGATTTGTTAGCACGCATGAGCGGCTACATCGTGAGCCAGAACATCAACTTCAACCTCGACAGCCAGAATATCATATTGGGGATCGCCATCAAGAAACGCCCGTTGCTGTCGCTGGCACGGGAGCTGAAAAACGCCATAGTCAGCGCACTTGCCAACTACGCGCTGATGTCACTCTATGGCGATGAGGACAGCATCTATGGCACGGCATGGCGTCTGCACCGTGCCCGCACGTTGCTGCTCCTGTGCCGCCCATGAGCCCCTAAAGGTGCAATACACCCAAGAGATAACTGCTATTGACTGCTCTATATGTTTGTTAATGGCACCTTCAAGGCTTCGAGCATGGTAGACCTCGGCAACGGCGAGACTGTCGACATTCCTATCCGCTTCATGCCGACGGAAGCCGGCAACCACACGCTCACCTGGTCTTGGAACGATGACGGCAAAGTCTCCATCAAAGATGTAACCGACCTCATCAACCTGCTGCTCTCACAGCAGTAAAGCGCTGATTGCATAGCACTACTCGAGACAACGAGGATGCGCCGATATGTGGTGCATCCTCGTTATCTTTTTCTGATTACTATCTCAATAACAAATATTCAAAGAAAAAAAAGTACTGATATTGACTTCATCCGCTTTGTAGATACGCAAAATTTTGCGTATCTACGGGTTTCAGCAGGCTGATTAGGTGAGTTCAAGAGTATAATTCGTCAAACTCATGTGAAATATTCCAAAAAAAATGTATATTTGCAGCAACATTATTATTAACCCTAAAATCAAGCCATCCAATGAACAGGATTTACACTTTTATGTTAGTGCTGTGCCTGGCGATAGCCAGTGGCACCGCATGGGCCGAGTCTATTAACGAGAGCCAGGCAAAACGCATTGCCGAGGGCTTCATGACAAGTCACCGTATGCCCGCCACTGGGCTGAAACTGGCAAAGAAGGCACCGCAACTCAATGCGCCCTCACAGGCTGGGGCAGCTGCCTACTATGTCTTTAACAATGGGCAAGCCCAGGGCGGTTATATCATCGTTGCCGGCGATGATCGCGCACCTGCCGTGCTGGGCTACAGCGACCGTGGCACCTTTGACACCCAAGCCATTCCTGAGGCTATGCAGGAACTGCTGGACAGCTATGCCGAGCAGATCGAGGCACTGGGCCGTGGCGACAAGGCGGCAATGCTGACATCGTCGGGCCCCGCCATTGCTCCCCTGCTCACCTCGTGCTGGAACCAGAAATCGCCCCACAACCAACTGTTACCCTTTGTTGCTGGCAGTCGCGCTGTGGTGGGTTGTGCCGGTACAGCCATGGCCCAAATCATGTATTACTGGAAATGGCCCGCAAGACCCACGATGACCATTCCCGAGTACACCACTTCGACCTATTCCATCTTTATGCCCGCGCTGGAGCCCGTTGACTTCAACTGGGATGCGATGCAGGACAACTATCAGAGTAGCGACACACTGAGCGAAGCCGGCCTTGCTGCAGCAACGCTATCGCTGTACTGCGCCCAGTCCCTTGAGATGGATTTCGAGGACGGTAGTTCGGGAGCCACCACCTCACGCGCAGCGCAGAAACTCAGCACCTACTTTGGCTACAAAGCAAGCGCCCGCGTCCTGAGCCGCGCCAATTACACCAACCAGGAATGGTCCGACAACATCTATAGCGAGCTGGCTGCCAATCGTCCCGTCATCTACACCGGCAGAAAAAAGTCGAGTGGTCACGCCTTCATCTGTGACGGCTATGACGGCAACGGTATGTTCCACATCAACTGGGGCTGGAACGGACAAAGTAACGGCTACTTCCTGCTCAACGTACTCAATCCCGACATGCAGGGCACGGGTAGCGCCAGCGGTGTTTATGGCTATGTCTATAGCCAGTCAGCAATCGTTGGTATCGAGCCTGGTGAGGCAGACAACGTGTTAGCCATGACGATTACTAGTGCAACTCTGAAGTCAGCTACGACAACGCGCACGGGCACCGACGATAACTTTACAGCAGTCTTAACGGGTCTCTTCCACAACTACACGTCTGATGTAATTGCAGCCAGGTTTGGTTGGGGTCTGTATCAGGATGACGAATTCATAGAGCGACTCTACAGCACTTACACTACTGGTGTAAAGCCCGGCAACTACTTCACCATTGCTGACAAGACGGTGAGCTTCGGTAGCGGTAAGACCAGCGGCACCTATCGCATCGTGCCGATTTACAGCGAGTATGGCGAAAGCAACTGGCGTCCCTGCGTCGGTGGCGACAAGCACTATTTCGAAGTTACCATCAACGGCAATGAGTGCACCATTAAGGGCTACGGCTCAGCCTCCGAGCCCATTTACACGGTCAACGACATCACCATGGAAGGCATGATGCACAACGGCCGCCCCGTTGACCTCAACGTCAACCTGACCAACAACGGCGAGTGGTCCAACCGACTGCTCTATATGTTTGTTAACGGTACCTTTAAGGCAACAGGTCTGGTGAGCCTCGGCAACGGCGAGACCACCGATATCCCCTTCCGCTTCATGCCGACGGCAGCCGGCGACCACACGCTCACCTGGTCTTGGAACGATGACGGTAGCAATCCTATCGCCACCCGCACCGTTACTATCAATGCAATGCCATCGGCTTCGCTGAGCGGCACTCTGCAGGTGCTGAACGTCACCGATGCCACCAACAAGATCGTCACCAGCGACAAGTTCAGCGTAGAGCTCACTGTCACCAACAACGGCACCGAGACCTACCACGAGGAACTCTCCTTCAAACTCTACAAGCACACCTCGGGCAACAGCGGCACCTCGGTACAAGGCCTGAACATGCCCATCGTGCTGGAGCCGGGCGAGACCAAGACTGTACAGGCAGACTTTGACAACGTCGTCAACGGCTGGAAATACTTTGTCAACGCCTACTATTACAGTGCCGGTGAACAAATCAAGATCAAGGGCACCTCGTTCCACACCATCGTCTTCCCCGAGGCTCCCGAGCCCCAACTGGGTGACGTGAACGGTGACGGCAAGCTGTCCATCAAAGATGTAACCGACCTGATTGACTACTTGCTGAGCGATAACAGCGAGGGCATCAATCTTGACGTTGCCGACATCAATGGCGACGGCCGTATCGCCATCAAGGATGTAACCGACCTCATCAGCCTGCTGCTCTCACAGCAGTAATGAGCTGATCGCATAGTTCTACTCGAGAAAACGAGGATGCGCCGACATGTGGTGCATCCTCGTTTTTTTTATATGTCCCCATAAACATGGCCGCACGCTAAGCCGCCAAGTTAACGTGAATTCGATGAAAATAAAGCACTAATACTCAGCTCATCCGCTATGGAGGTGTGTCATTGTTCGCTTCAAGATTTTTTATCGGCCTTACGGCCGAGAACCTTTAGGTCGGCGAAGCCAAATTAAACAAAAATTATTAATAAAATTAAATATGAAGTTGTCTTGTTTAATTTCTCCGTGCTAAGCACGGACATTAGTACAAGCATGGATTTATGACACATTTACAGGGTCATGCAGGCTAAACAGTTGAGTTAGAAGAGAATATCCATCAAAACTGTTTGCGTTAAATCACGGCATATTATAACCACAGCATCAGAAGGCACAAAAAGACGAAAGATAAACCATGTAACTGACACAAATAATGTTTTATTAAAAAGCATGAGGCAATTTCTTCATTATTTGACACTTTCAGCCTCAAACATTGATGGAGTATTTGATTATTAGCCCAAAGTTTACTACTTTTGTCACAAATAATTAGAGCATTATGAACCGTAGAGAAATGATCAAGAAGACGGGAGCAGCAGCCGTGGGTGCCACGGTGCTGGGGCTGCCCGTGGGGGCATTGGCCCAAGAGAACAGCAGTAACTCAACCAAACCACGCAAACGCCTGAAGGTGCTGGCCATCGGGGCTCATCCCGACGACCCTGAGACCTGCTGTGGTGGCACGATGTGCCTGCTGACCGAGGCGGGTCATGAGGTGGTGTGCGTCTATCTCACGCGCGGCGAGGCTGGCATCGCAGGCAAGAGCCATAGCGAGGCTGCCGCCATCCGTGTGGTGGAGAGCGAAAACGCCTGCAAAGTGACCGGGGCACGCCACATCTTCATGAGTCAGGTGGATGGCAATACCGAGGTCAACCTGGAGCGCTACAAGGAGATGCGCGAACTCATCGATCGCGAGAATCCCGACATCGTGATGACCCACTGGCCGCTTGACGGTCACCGCGACCATGCCTGCTGCGGCATCCTCGTGATGGACGCCTGGCGACGCCTGGACCGCCGCTTCAAGCTGTTCTACTTCGAGGCCATGTCGGGTACCCAGAGCCAGATGTTCCACCCGACGCACTGGGTAAACATCGAGTCGGTGCTGGAGCGCAAGCACGAAGCCTGCAACTGTCATGTGAGCCAGGGGATGGACGAGATCTACCACTGGCACAAGACGATGGAACACTTCCGCGGCCTCGAGTGCCGCTGTGAAGCCGCCGAGGCCTTCATGCAGCACAGCGACGCCCTCCCCACCCTGTCGTGACCGAGCCATTGCAATAGTCACTATAGTTACTATAGTCACTATAGATATTATAGAACAATAATCCCCGTGGTGTTAATGCCACGGGGATTATTGTTTTTATTGCAGGTAACCTGCTTTTAGAAGGTGAAGCCGGCGCCTGCCATGAAGCCGATGCGCTGAGCACCCATGCCGTAGAGGATGTCGTAGCGGCGGTTCAGCAGGTTGTGGGCCTCGAGCCACAGGTTGATGCTGCTGTTGAGGCGGTAGTTGGCACCTGCGTGCAGGTTGATGACGTCGCTCATGTTGACAAAGGTATAATCCACCTCAGACGGGACGCCAATCATAAGCTCTTCTGTTCCGAACAGTGCCATGCGGCCACCACGGTACTCAAGACTGGCATTGATGGTCAGGGGACGCCACGGGGTGACCTTGAGGTCGATATTGGCAACTGTTGAAGCGCGGTCCACGCCCATCTTGTAGCCGTTGTAGCGCTTGTCAATAGCATACATCTCGTTGTCGTGAGGTGCATACTTGACGCCAGCCGAAGCCTCGATGAGTGAGCGGTACTTATAGTTGAGTTCGGCGTTGATATAGTAACCCCTGCTATCAATCACTTTATAATCACTCATAAAGCCGTTGAACAGTCCCTGCCATACATCACGAGCGACCTTGTCACTAATTCCACTTTCGGAAAGACCGTCCATTGCAGGCGTCCTATAGATGATGCCAGGTTCGTCTTTGACAACAGCATAACCCAGCGACACCTTGGCACTCAGTCCGTTGAACGGGCCAATCTTGACACCCGCCTCGGCATCGAGCGGCGTGTAAACACTGCCGTAGAGCAACAAGGGATTGTCGTAGCGGTAATTGACAAAGTGCTTGCCCTGGCGATAACCCAACGCTTTGCCACCCAGTGCGTTGCCGAAGACCGTGAAACCATCCACCAGCGAAAGGCTGGCACGGATGTTGGGCGAAAGGCGGAAGATGCCGCCATCGCTGAAACTCAAGTGGGCATTCAAGCCCAGCTGGAGCTTGAACATATCGCCACGGATGGAATAGGTCGGCGAGAGGGTAATCATGCCCACCTCGTCGAACAGGTCATAGGAGCTGCTGCTTTTAGCCTTAGCACCACGGCGCAAGTACTCGCCCTTGATGTTGAGAGCTGCAGTCGTCAACTCGGTGAGGTCATAGGTGCCTCCCAGGTTGAGAATGCCCCAGTTGTCGTGGGCACCATGCTTATACAAATCATTGAATGGCTTGTCGTGGGCAGCGTGGCCATACTGGAGGCCTACGTTATACTTCAAGGGATTGTCACGCAGCATGAACTGGCTCTCCCAACCGGCATTGAAGTTGAAGTTGGTGAACGTCTGCTTCTCCTTTTCCCAATCGGGGAAAGCAATGTAAACATAATTGTCGGAATAATCATAGATAATGCCGTTAATGCCATTCCATCCACCATAGTAGTTATAGATGTCGATGTGACCCTTGGCGCCCAGAGTGAGCGTACCGTTGCCCAGCTCGCGGCTGTAATCCACGGCAAGAGTGTTGTCGTTATACTTCTGCTTGTTGCGGTTCTCGTCAACGAGCACGACCTTACTGGGATTCTTGCTGTTCCAGGTGCTGTTGTGGTTGAGCCACACGCCCAGTTTCTCGCGCTCCTCGTCGATGATACGGTAGCCGAAGTCCATGCGGAAATTGCCCTGCGTGCCGGCGCCGATGTCAATGTAGCCGCGCTTGTCGCTGAAGTTGTGCGCCGTGCGGTAACCGTAGGGCAGCAACGTCGGTATTGTGGTGGGCACATCGATGGGCGAGGTAAGGTCACTGTAGCCCAGCGGGGTCTTTTGTCCCGTAGTAACGGTTTTTTTGACCTTGGGGAGTTCGTTCTTCTTGACCGCCTTTTTCTCTAGTGGCGCGATGTCCTTCTCAAGGGTGATCTCCTTGTTCAGGTTGGTCTTGTTGTCCTGAGCGTTCACCGCAGTGAGCGTGAACGCTGCCATCAGCATGGCGATATATATTTTTTTCATCTTCATAATCATCATATTTTATATAATGTGTGATGTCTGTTACATTGGCACAAGTCCCATTAGTTCTTTTTCTTGGTGCTCTTCTTACCGTTGTCGGTACTTGAGTTGGCTGTGGAGTTGGCATTGCCGCCTTTCCACTTGTTCAGGCGGGACTCGATACCGCTGGTGATGTCCTTCTCCTTGCCGGGATAGTTTGTCTTGAGGCTCTGCAGGTAATCGCGGGCTTGAGCCACATTGCCCTGCTTGTAATAGACATCGGCGAGCGTCAGGAAACTCTTGGCCAGCCAATAGGTGTGGGGCGTTCCCGCGTCAATGAGAGCGTTGATTGTCTGCTCGGCTCCCTTCAGGTTGCCCATCTCGTACTGCATGCGCGAGAGTTCGTAGGAAGCCTGTGCGCCATACTCGTTGGACGGATCTTTGGCCAGCGACCTGAAGGCTGCTTCGGCATCCTTGGTATTGCCTACCTGTGCCATCGAGAGTGCACGTTCAAGGGTTACCTCACGCTCCTCGTTGGCAGTGAGTCCGCCACGTTCAAGCAGCGTGCCGGTGATGTTCTGCACCTCTTTCCAGTTACCCATCTGCTTGG
The DNA here is from genome assembly GCA_900318205.1 of uncultured Prevotellaceae bacterium. Lineage (GTDB taxonomy): Bacteria > Bacteroidota > Bacteroidia > Bacteroidales > Muribaculaceae > Sodaliphilus. The sequence continues at coordinate 152,009 of ONJS01000004.1, forward strand.
CGACACGCATGGCGCCCAGTTGTGCCAGAGTGCGGTTATCTTCGCTCGTGGCACGCTCGGCAAGTTCCTTATAACTCTGGAGAGCCTCGTCGAGCTTACCCTGACGGGTGAGGATATCGCTGCGCATGGCCAGTGCATCCTGAGCGTAGGAAGCATCACCACCGCCCTTCAGAGCATCGTCGATGGCGGTCATCGCCTCGTTGTAGTTGCCCTTGCCATAGTGATAGCGGGCGATGTAGTAGTGGGCCTTGGCGGCATAAGCACCTGAAGGATAGTCCTTGAGGTACTGCTTCATCTTGTCGATGTTGGGCTTGCTGTCGATGGCGGCTTTCTCGGCAGCCTCAAAGGTGAGTCGCTCAACCTCGTTGACATCAATCTTGGGAGCATTGGGCACACTGTTGAGGAACTTGCCGAACTCTGCCAACTGTCCGCGGTCGGCATAGATGAGTTTCATATCCTCGGCAGCAGCCTGTGCCTCGTCACTGGTGGGATATTGCTTGATGACCTTCTTGTAGGCCTCGATGGCATCATCCTCCTTGCCCATCGACTTGTTGACGAGCGCTGTCTGGAGCAGACCCTTGCGAGCCTCGACGCTCTTGGGGTAGTTCTTCAGCAGGGTGGCGTAGGTAGCCAGTGCCTCGTCGTTCTTGCCGAGCAACGCTTGGGCATTGCCTTTCTCAAGCATCGCCTGGGGAGCGAGACTGCTCTTGGGATAAGTCTTGATGAGGTCGTCCATCTGCTTGATCTCGTCGGCATACTGATGGTTAAGACCCATCATGATACCCTTCTGATACATCGAGTAGTCACCACTGGTGTTCTTGTCAACACGCAGCGCCTGGTCATAGGATGCCTGGGCACCGCTGAAGTCACGCAGGTAGTACTGCGCCTGACCGAGGCCCTGATAAGCGCTTGCGGTCAATTCGTTGGTCAACTGCTTGCTGGCAATGGCATTCTGGAATGCCGTCTTGGCGTCGGCATAACTATTCTGGTTGAGCAGGCTATAGCCCAGGTTGTACTGGGCGAGGCCGTAGTTCTCATCATTCTTGCCCGTGGACTTGACATATTCCTTCTGGTACTTGGCGGCTTCCTTATAGTTACCGGCACGGTACTGGGTCTCGGCCAGCCACAAGCGGCTCTCGTTCAACACCGTCTTGTCATAGTTGCCCACTGCGATGGCCTGCTTGAAGTAGTTGTCGGCCTCCTGGGTACGGTTGTTGGACAATGCCTGCACACCCAGGTTGTAGAGGACGTTCTGCTTAGCCTTGAGAACCTTGGCGCCAGGATTCTTGATGCGGTTGATGCTCGTGAGGGCACGCTGATAGTCGGTCGTGTTCATGTAAGCATCCACGAGGTAACCCTCCACATTATCTTTATAACGGGAGTTGGGATACAGGTTGAGGAAGTCCTCAAACAAGTCCACGCTCTTGTCAAACGGAGTGCGGGCTCCCTTGCTGACACCGACGGCATAGTTGTAGTAGGCTGTCTCCTTCACATTGCGGTCACAATCCATCATGGCAGCCTGCTGGAAAGCCATGTTAGCGCCGTTGATGTCGCCCAGCTGCCGCTTGGCCTGACCCATGTAGAGATAAGCACTCTGGTTGAGGGCGTCACTCTCGTCGGACACGTGGAGCATATCGTTGACCACCGCCTGGTAGTTGCCGTTGCGGTAATCGAGCACACCCATCGTGTAGGCTGCAGTACGATAAGGCTCGCCCTCGGGACTGTCGAGGTAACGGCGCAGGTAAGTCCTTGCCTGCTGGTCATTGCCCAGGTGGTAATAACTTTCACCGATGAGGCGGTTGAGCTCAGCGTCAAAGTAGTCGTTGGCATGCTGATCAAGCAAGGTTTTACCCTTGTTGATGACATCATTGTAGTGTTTCTTGTTGAAATCTATCTGGGTCATGTAGTACTGCGACTGGTAGCCCAGTTCGGAGTCACCGGGAATGTGACTGAACCTCTCCAGTGCCTCGTCATAGTTGCCCCGTGCATACTCCAGATAAGCCTTATAGAACTCGCTGGCACCACCATAACGCTTGCTACGCTCCAGCTCATAATACTGGCGTTCAGCGTCGTTGTAGTTGCCCAGGCGCAAGTTACAGTAGGCGCGGCGATACTCCAGGTCCTCGTCACTGTCGAGGTCAAGAGAGCGGTTGCGCACGAGCGAATAGCTCAGCAGTGCACTCTCCCACTGCCCACGGTAGAAGTAATAGTTACCTATCTTCAACTGGGCCTCGGTTGACAGCGGTGATGCGGGATAATTGTTGATAAAGCTCTGCAAGGCGTCAAGGCTCCCTTCATCACCACGCTCAAAGCGGCTCAAGGCGATGTAATAGTCGGCCTGCTCACGCATCGATGCACTGGCAGGCAGTTGCTTCATGTGCTCCAGCTGGTCGATGGCGCCCACATAGTTGCGGGACTCATACATCAGCCTGCCGCGCTCGAGATAGCCGGCGGCTTCGCTGGACATCACGCCAGGCTGGCAGAAGGCCAACGTCGGGGCCGCAGCAAGCACTGACAATAAAAAGGCTCTTTTGATCTTCTTCATATATCTATCGTATCTAATATTTACACACTTATGGCACCCGGCTCATGGCTAGGTGCTCCATCCACATTAATAATAACTGCAAATTTAGCCATAAATTGCCACATAGCCACTACCCAAGGTCTAAAATAATGCTAAAATACCTCTAATAAATGTTGACACCCAGCGCTCTGATTCCCCAAATACAATAGGAGGCTTAATCATTGACCCTCAAATGCCATTTTATTAAAAAACGAGAAAAAACGATTTCTTTTTTGCTGGTATGCAAAAAATAACTACCTTTGCGTGTTTATTTGGCGAAAAGCCCTAAAATTGAGAGAAATAACGTAATATAAATAATTGTAAATGGCTACATTAGAGAAAATTAGGCAGAGGAAGAAGATCCTCGCCATCGTAATCGGTGCCGCATTGCTCGCATTCATTATCGAGGTAGGTATCGAGGCCATCGGCCGTTCCGGTGGCAACAGCGCAGCTGCAAATGTCGGCAGTGAGAAAATTGACATCATGCACTTCTCACGTGAAGTAGAGAAAGCCGCAGCTGAGGCTCAGCAGAACAACAATCAAGATCAGATGGACCCCGCTGTTCGTCAACAGCAGGTACTCGACGAGATGATCAACGAGAAGCTTCTTGAGAACGAGTACAAGAGCCTGGGCATCACCGTCAGCGACAAGGAAATCAGTGAGCTGATGATTGGCAAGAGCCCCGCTCCCGCTGTCACTCAATTTGCACAGCAGGTAGGCGCCAAGTCTCCGCTTGAACTCTATGAGTTCATCCAGGACCCCGGCAAGCAGGGTGTAGATAAGTCTCAGGTGCAAGAGCTGAAGAACCAGTGGGACAAGATCCAGGCCGACATCGTTAAACAATACAAGTTCGCCAAGATGCAGAACCTGTTGGCAGGATGTATGCAGGCCAATGACCTCGACCGCGCCCAGCTCGCCGAGGAAGGTGCTGTAACCAACGTCATCACCTTTGCCAAGAAGGACTATGCATCGCTTGCCGATGACAAGTATCCCGTGAGCGACGCAGAGCTGAAGGCTGAATGGGAGAAGCTGAAACCCATGTTCAAGCTTGAGGAGGAAGGCCGCGCCATCCACTTCATCGCTGTTGACATTGCTCCCAGCGCCGAGGACATCGCCGCCGCCAACAAGATTGCCGACGCTGCTTACCTCGCCCTGCAGAAGGGTCGCGGTATTGACTCGGTTCGCGTTCTGGGTACCGTACACATCGACAGCACCATCGTCACCAAGGACAAACTGCCCGCTAAGGTTCGCGACTTCTTCGCCGGTGCCGAGGTTGGTAGCGTTCGCCGTGACACCACCACTGGTGAGCACCACCAGATGTACAAGCTCATCAACAAGCAGATGAGCATCGACTCTGTCATGCTGTCCTACGTCAGCGTACAGGGCGACGCCAAGATGCAGAACACCGTTCGTGAGCAGCTCAACTCCGGTAAGTCGATCGACGACCTCAAGAAGGCCTATCCCCAGAAGGTGGATGGTAAGACTGGTGAATGGCAGCGCCTGTACGGCATTGCCGACTCGCTGAAGAACAAGATTGCCAATGCCGCTCTCGGCACCTACTTTGTTTACAACAGCGCCGATCAGGGTGCTATCCTCATGAAGGTTGACGAGAAGAAGGCCTCCAAGATGTTCTACACCCTGGCCACCATCAGCTATGATGCCTATGCCAGCACCAAGACCAGCGATAACCTGCGCGACAAGTTCCAGGACTTCCTGAACAAGAACAAGACCGCTAAGGACTTCAGAGAGAACGCAGCCAAGGCTGGCTACAACGCCATCGACGCCGTTGTTACTCCCAGCACCGCTCAGTTGAGCAGCCAGTTCTCCCGTGGTATCAAGGATACCCGCAAGGCTGTGAAGTGGGCCTTTGACAACAAGAAGGACATGGTATCTCCCATCTTCAGCGACAACAACGATGTACTGATTGCCGTCGCCATCGATGACATCTATGACACCGGTTACCTGCCCTACACCTTCGAGCAGGGCAAGCAGATGCTTACCCAGCGCGTTCGCAACAACAAGAAGGGCGAAGACCTGATGAAGCAGTACAAAGGCAAGGCTAAGGATCTGAACGGCTATGCCGCCCTGATGGGTACAAAGGTCGACACTGCCCGCGTTGCATTTGCCAGCATGGGTGATCCCAAGCTGGGTCAAGAGCCCGGTCTGATTGGCCGCATCGCCACCGCTAAGCCCGGTACCCTTCAGGGTCCCTGGAAGGGCGAAAATGCCGTTATCGTTTATCAGATTGTAAAGCAGGAGAAGGAAGAGCGCAAGCCCACCAAGGAAGAGCTTGACAACCGCTACGCTCAGGCACGCGGTATCCAGGCACTGGTTAACCCCCAGAGCATCTACCACATCCTGTCCAAGGCCACCAAGGTGACCAAGCACCTGATCGACTTCTATTAATTCAAATAGATACCGACAAAAAACACGTCCTGTGGGAACAGTCCTGCAGGACGTGTTTTTTATGGAAAAATGCATTTTTATCGGCAAGGATTGAGCCTATCTCAAAAAAAGACCTTATATTTGTAGGTTAAACCGTAACATCACATTTTTTAAATGTCAACAATTAACGACAGACAAGACGAAATCATTGAGGAATTTGAGGGTCTGGACGACTGGATGGACCGCTACAGTGTCATCATCGACATGGGCAATGCCATGCCTGCCCTGGACGAACAGTACAAGACGGCCGACAACCTGATTGACGGCTGCCAGAGCCGCGTGTGGCTGCAGGCCGACTGTATCGACGGCAAGATGCGCCTGCAGGCCGACAGCGACGCCATTATCGTCAAGGGCATCATCTCGATGCTCGTGCGCGTGCTTGACGGCGCCACGCCCCAGGAGGTGCTTGACGCCGACCTCTACTTCATCGAGCGCATCGGCCTGAGGGAGCACCTCTCTCCCACCCGCAGCAACGGCCTGCTGGCGATGATCAAGCAGGTGCGTGCCTATGCCATTGCCTTCCAGGCACGCGAGCACTCCGGCTGTTGAAACCGACAATAATACATTATTAATATATTAACCAATAAACCAAAACAAAATTATGTTTAAAAACCATCCCAAGGGGTTAATCCCCGCCGCGTTGAGCAACATGGGCGAGCGCTTCGGCTACTACATCATGAATGCCGTGCTGCTGCTGTTCCTGTGCTCCAAGTTCGGCCTTGACGAGGGCACATCGGGTGCTATCTACAGCGTATTCTATGCTGGTATCTACGTGTTGAGTCTCGTGGGCGGTGCTATCGCCGACAGCACCCAGAAGTACAAAGCCACCATCCAGTGGGGTCTTGTTATCATGGCCATCGGCTACGTGCTGCTCTCCATTCCCGTTGTTCACTCAGCCGGCAACCACATGTGGCTGCTCGTGTTCACCTGTGTGGCATTGTTCCTGATTGCCTTCGGCAACGGTCTGTTCAAGGGTAACCTGCAGGCTATCGTGGGTCAGATGTATGACAACATGGAGGCTGACGCTGTTGCCGCTGGCAAGAGCGAAGAAGAGATCAAGGCTATCAAAGAGCGCCGCGACTCGGGTTTCCAGATTTTCTACGTATTCATTAACATCGGTGGTCTGATTGCACCGTTCGTTGCCCCGTTGCTGCGCCAGTGGTGGCTGGGTGTCAAGGGTATGGTCTATGATGCAGGTCTTCCCGCATTGTGCCACCAGTACCTGAAAGAAGGCGCCAACATGGCTAGCGATCAGATGGCTAACCTCACCGCACTGATGGAGAAGGTGAACCAGGGTGGTCTGGACATGACTGACATGACTGCTGCCTGCAACAGCTACCTTGAGGTCTTCAACACGGGCGTTCACTACAGTTTTATCGCTTCGGTTGTCGCCATGTTCATCTCGCTGGCTATCTTCATGGCATTCAAGAAGATCTTCCCGACTCCCGCCAAGAAGGAAGCCGCTGCCGTTGAGCAGTACACCGAGGAGGAGAAGCGTGCCATGGCCAAGGAGATCAAGCAGCGCATGGCAGCGTTGTTCGCTGTGCTGGGCGTCTGCGTATTCTTCTGGCTGTCGTTCCACCAGAATGGCCAGTCGCTGTCTGTATTCGCACGCGACTATGTCATCACCGACAAGATCGCTCCTGAGATCTGGCAGGCTGTAAACCCGTTCTTTGTGATTGTTCTCACGCCCATCATCATGGCCATCTTTGCCGCTCTGGCAAGGAAAGGTAAAGCCATTTCCACACCGCGTAAGATTGTCATCGGTATGGCTATTACGGGTATGGCTTATCTGTTCCTGGTGCTCCTCAGCATGGCTTATGATTATCCCAATGGTGAGGTATTCCGTGCCATGGGCATTGACCAGCAGGCAGCCATGAAGTCGCAGTGGTGGGTTCTCATCGCCACTTACTTCTTCCTGACCGTAGCCGAGCTGTTCATCTCGCCGCTGGGTCTTTCGTTCGTTTCCAAGATTGCTCCCAAGCACCTGCAGGGTATCTGCCAGGGTCTGTGGCTGGGTGCCACCGCACTGGGTAACCTCTTCATCTGGATTGGCCCGGTTATGTTGAACAAGATGCCCAAGCTGTGGATGTGCTGGGCTGTCTTCCTGGTTATCTGCCTCGTCGCCATGGGCGTCATGTGGGGTATGGTCAACTGGCTGGAGCGTGTCACCGGCGAGAAGAAGTAATTCGTCACACGCAATTCACATTATTAATTTATAAGAGAATCTAGGAGATCTAGAACATCTAGATTTTCTAGATTCTCTAAAATAAAAAGACATTAAATCATGTTTGAAGGACAACCTAAAGGACTTTTCGCGTTGGCACTGGCCAACACTGGCGAGCGCTTCGGCTACTACACGATGATTGCCGTGTTCGCCCTCTTCCTCAGGGCCAACTATGGCTTGTCTCCGGCTGTCGCCGGCACCATCTACAGTTCATTCCTGATGGTGGTGTATTTCCTCCCGTTGATCGGAGGCTGGATGGCCGACAAGTTCGGCTTCGGCAAGATGGTGACCATCGGTATCATCATCATGTTCCTGGGCTATCTGTTGCTTGCCGTTCCATTGGGCGGCAACACCTTTGCCCTGATTGTGATGATTGGAGCGCTACTACTCATCGGCCTAGGTACTGGCCTGTTCAAGGGCAACCTACAGGTAATGGTGGGTAATCTGTATGACGACACGCGTTATGCCGCCAAGCGTGACGCAGGCTTCTCGATTTTCTACATGGCTATCAACATCGGTGCCTTGTTTGCACCGACGGCAGCTGTCAAGATCAAAGAGTATGCCGAGACCGTTTGGGGCTTCTCGTCCAACGATGCTTATCACTTCTCATTTGCTGTGGCATGCGTTTCGCTGGTTCTCTCGATTGCCATCTACTATGCCTTCCGCAGCACGTTCCGTCACTGTGAGGGCGGCAAGAAGGTCGCTGCCAAGGACGAGGCCAACACCGTTAAGGAGCCCGAACTGAGTAAGGAGGACACCAAGGCGCGTATCATCGCCCTGTGCCTCGTGTTTGCCGTAGTGGTATTCTTCTGGATGGCATTCCACCAGAACGGTCTGTCGCTCACCTTCTTTGCCGACGAGTTCACTGCCAACACATCGAGCGGCCTGGAGAGCATGGCCTTTGACGTATGGAACCTGGTACTGGTGATCTTCATCGTCTATGCCGCTTTCTCGCTGTTCCAGAGCAAGACTGCCAAGGGCAAGGGCATCTCGGGTGCCATCATTCTGGCAGCCCTGGGCATCCTGTACTACAAGTACACCCGCACAACCGGCAGCATCAACATCGCCGCACCGATTTTCCAGCAGTTCAACCCGTTCTATGTGGTAGCATTGACGCCCGTATCGATGGCCATCTTCAGTTGGCTGGCCAGCAAGGGCAAGGAGCCTTCGGCGCCGCGCAAAATCGCCTACGGTATGGTAGTCGCCGCGATAGCCTATGCCATTATGGCCTTCGCCTCGGTGGGTCTGCCCATGCCTCAGCAAGCGCCCGATGCCAGCGGCAACCTCGTGGGACAACATGTGGCCGACGTAACGCCCAACCTGCTGATCAGCGTCTATCTGGTGCTGACCTTCGGTGAGCTGTTGCTCTCGCCGATGGGCATCTCGTTTGTCAGCAAGGTGGCTCCTCCCAAGTACAAGGGTGCCATGATGGGTGGATGGTTTGTCTCCACCGCCCTGGGCAACCAGTTGGTACTCGTGGGTGGCGCCCTGTGGGGCAAGGTGCCCCTGTGGGTATGCTGGAGCGTCTTCCTGGGCGTCTGCCTCGTGGCCGCCATCTTCATGTTCGCCATGATGAAGCGCCTCGAGAAAGTCGCTAAGTAATCAACCCTCAACAACGAGCCAGAGGCTCGCAATACTCCGACAGGCCCGCCGCGGTTGTCGAGGTATTGCGAACCTCTGATTCGTTTATTTTTCCCTTTTCCACAAAAAACTGAAAGCCTAAAAACCAAAAACTGAAAACTTCTTCGTACCTTTGCATTTTAATCCTGTAAACAAATGGAAGAGATCACTTATCAGGGGCTGACATTTGAGCCCTACATCAGACGAGAAGAGATTGCCAAGCAAATTCACCGCCTGGCCAAGGAAATCGAGCGTGACTACGAGGGCAAGAACGCGTTGTTCCTGTGTATCCTTAATGGAGCGTTCATCTTTGCTTCGGACCTGTTCCGCGCATGCAATCTGCATGATGCCGAAATAGCGTTTATCCGTTTCAAGTCTTACCAAGGCATAGAGTCCACCGGTGAGGTAAAACAGCTCATGGGACTGACCGAGGACATCGAGGGCCGCCACGTACTCATCGTTGAGGACATCATTGATAGTGGTATCACGGCAGCACAGCTCCGCAAGGAACTTGACAAGCACAATCCGGCGTCGGTCAAGATGGTCTCACTGCTTTTCAAGCCCGAAGCCCTCACCATCGGTGAAGCTCCTAACTATGTGGGATTTGAGATTCCCAGCAAGTTCATTCTGGGCTACGGACTCGACCTTGACGGACTGGCACGCAATCTGCCCGACATCTATGCCCTGAAAGAGCAACGTTGATAAAAAAGGTATTAGACAACAGATATATAACAGTAAAGATTCAAGAATAATATGTTGAACATTGTTATTTTTGGTGCACCTGGATCAGGCAAAGGCACCCAGAGCGACAAACTGATTGAACATTACAAGTTATTCCACATCTCAACAGGTGACGTGCTGCGCGACAACATCAGGCGCGGTACCGAGCTGGGCAAGACGGCTAAGGGTTATATCGACCAAGGCCAACTCGTCCCTGATGAGTTGATCATTGATATTCTGGCCCAAGTGCTCGACGAGAACAAGGACCAGGCTACCGAGGGCGTTATCTTTGACGGATTCCCCCGCACCATTCCCCAGGCCGAAGCCCTGGAGCAGATGCTTGCCGACCGTGGCACCCAGATTGATGCCGTAGTAGGTCTTGAGGTTCCTGAAGAAGAACTGATTAAGCGCATCCTGCTGCGCGGCCAGATGAGTGGACGTTCAGACGATAACGAGGAGACTGCTCGCAAGCGCCTGGATACCTACCATAACCAGACTTCGCCCCTGAAGGCTTTCTACGAGAAGCAGGGCAAGTATCTCGCTATCAATGGCTTGGGCAGCATTGACGGCATCTTTGACTTGATCAAGGAAGCTCTCGACAACAATTAACCCACTCTTCTGTACAACAGAAAAAACCGTCCCGCCGGGATGAAGCGCACAAGCTGATGAGCGAAAAGAAAGAGCAGACAAGCCTGTGGCAGCGCATCATGCAGAACGTGAAGTACTGCATCAATGGCGTGTGGGACGACACAAGATCGGTGTGGTCGGTCAAGACGGTCAAGATCATCAACCTGAGCATCCGCTCATTTCTGGATCGCGACCTGCAGATGCGCTCTTGCGCCTTGACCTACAACACCGTGCTTGCTGTAGTGCCAGCCCTTGCGATGCTGTTTGCCATCGCTCGCGGCTTCGGGTTTCAGAATCTGTTGCAGAGCGAGTTGTTCCGCTATTTCCCGGCACAGCGCCAAGCGCTGGAGACTGCGCTCACCTATGTCGACAATTATCTGGCTCAAGCGTCACAGGGCATTTTCATCGGCATCGGTCTGATATTCCTGTTGTGGACATTGATTTCGCTGATGAGCAATGTTGAAGACACCTTCAACCACGTGTGGGGGGTGAACACCAAACGCTCGCTGCAACGCAAATTCACCGATTACACTGCCCTGTTCCTGCTATTGCCGCTGTTGATGATCTGTTCGGCAGGTATCACAATCTTTATGAGCGATGCGGTGCAGCGTGTTTTTGCCGGCAACCCGCTGTCTCCCTTTGTCCATCGCCTGCTGTCCTTCACTCCGACGGTCATCTCATGGATTATCTTCACGGCAGCCTACTATATGGTGCCTAACACCAAAGTAAGGTTTAAAGGCGCTTTGTTTGCCGGTGTGCTCTGCGGCACGTTGTTCCAAGTGGTGCAGTGGTTGTTCGTCAGTGGTCAGTTGTATGTGTCCAAGTACAATGCCATCTATGGAAGCTTCGCCTTCCTGCCGTTGCTGCTCGTGTGGCTGCAGCTGTCATGGCTCATTACCCTGTCGGGCGTTGTCCTGACCTATGCTTGGCAGAACTTTGACAGTTTTGTCTATCGCGACAAGGCAGAAAAGATATCACAGAGCTACTCCAACAGACTTGCCATCGCTGTGCTGAGCCAAGCGGTCAAGCGCTTTAAGCAGAAAAAGGGGCTACTCACCCGCAGCGCAGTCATCCACGATTTTGACATACCCAGTCAGTTAGCCGACCAGCTATTGGGCAACCTGCTCCAGGCCGGACTGCTCAACCAAGTCAGTCGGGACAATGAGGAAGAAATCGCTTTCCAACCCGCTTTTGACCCCGATGATTTCACTGTGAATGATACCACCAACAAACTGTCACAGCTTGGCAACAGTGACTTCATCCCCAAAGCTGATGCACGGTTTGCAAAGATATGGTCCGCAATACAGGACAGCCAGGAACAGAAGACAGACGACATCCTTCTGCTGGATCTACCCGATCCAGAAACAGATGATCCCGCCATTTTTGAAGGAACAGATTGAAAAATATACGGCAAAAGCCGTTGTTTCGTCAAAAAGTTGTATCTTTGCAGCCGAATCCGTACCGCACGCCTGAATGGTGGAATCGGTAGACACGAGGGACTTAAAATCCCTTGGCCATTGCGGCCGTGTGGGTTCAAGTCCCACTTCAGGTACAAATAGTGGTTGATAATCAATGATTATCAACCACTATTTTTTTGTTTTATAACCTCAGGCTGAGCGCGGCTCTACTATTTCATCACCTCGGCAATGGCCTTGCCCAAATTTTCGACGATGTCGCTGGCTATCATACCATAGGTGCCGTGTTCCTGTGCTGCCAGGTCACCTGCCAATCCGTGCAGGTAAACGCCGAGCACAACCGACCAATCGGCGGGATAATTCTGAGCGATGAGCGCCGAGATGACACCCGTGAGCACATCACCACTGCCCGGAGTCGCCATACCAGGATTGCCACTGCTGTTGACGTAAATCTTGCTGTCAGGACGCACCGTCATCGTGTAATGTCCCTTGAGGACGATGGTGATGTTGTAAATCTTGGACACATCAAGAGCCTTCTTGAGACGCTCCTCGTCGGTTGTATGCTCGCCGAAGAGACGGTCAAACTCTATGGCGTGCGGGGTAATGATGGAACGTGGCGGGATGCTCTTCAAGAGCATCGGACGACGGGCGATGCAGTTGAGGGCATCGGCATCCAGCAGGCACGGACGCTTGAAATTCATGATGAACTGATGAACGGCCTCGAGGGTCACATCGTTCACACCCATTCCAGGTCCAAGTGCCACCACACTGTGGGTGTGGCGCAAATCAATGGCACTTGTCAAGATCTCGTCACGGTCAGGCTCGAAGAGTGCCTCAGGAACTGCCGTCTGCAATACCTGATAGCCACATCGCGGAGCATGAACGGTCACCAATCCTGCACCTGCACGCAAAGCGCCCTTGGCGGCAAGCACTGCGGCGCCCATCATACCGTAACTGCCGGCGATGAGCAGCACTGTGCCGTTGTCATACTTGTTGATGAACGGATTGCGAGGTTTCATCACCTCATGGACGTTATCGCGCTCAATGAGATAGAAATCGGTGGGAGTGCGGGCGATGCCCTCGCTATCCAACTCGATATCAAGCACCTTGCACTCACCGACACAATCGGCATTCTCGGCAAAGTAGAAGGCCAGTCTCTTGCTCTGATAGGTGAGCGTGAGGTTGGCATGGATGATATTACGACGGTCTATGCCCATATTCCACTCGCCGAACATGCCTGAGGGAATGTCAATTGAGACAACATAGGCACCACTGCTGTTAATGTATTGCACCAGTGAGGTATAACCACCCTTGAGGGGCGTGCGCAAACCGTTGCCGAACAAGCCGTCAACGACTACATCGTTCTTGTCGAGTTCAGGTGGCGTGAAGTTCTGGATGACCTCGATAAACTCGATGTCATCTCCAACCGTCTGCAAGAGACGGTCGCGGTTGGCCAGACAGCATGGGGACAACTGTGCAGACTTGATGTTGAACAGATACACTTCGGGCCTATAGCCTTGCTCATACATCATGCGAGCTACGGCTAGTGCGTCGGCGCCATTATCGCCAGGACCTGCAAAAAAGACGAAGCGCTTGGAAGTTCTCCATCGCGAAATGAGCTCGTAGGACACCGCCGAAGCCGCCCTCTCAATGAGGTCGAGCATGTCGATGCCTTCCTTTTCCACAGTGCGATCGCCGATGCGACGCAGTCCATCGTTTGTAAATATTTTCATTGCTACCGAGTAATTTTCAAGTTTTGTTTATTTGAGCCAACAAAGGTACTTCTTTTTTAGTTGAAGAGAGGTAAAAAACAATCAAAAACTGAAGAATAATTTTCTTAAAGAATGTGAAGAGCCAAATGACGTCACACCCTGCCCCATCCATCGAGCCATGATGCTTGAAAAAGACCGATAATGATTAAAGGTGACATCCTCAACAGAAAAAGTTGCGACACGCGTAATTGCCCATTAATCATTCCCGATTTGAATAAAAAACACAAGAAAAAAGTGGTTTTTACTCAGGTTATCAACATTTTTAGTATCTTTGCGGCGTTTTTTCGCAGCACATGTCAATTGTCTTGACATTGAAGCATTTGACAGACAGACGGGAAGCTTGCTCCCGATTTGAGCGCAAAGCTTTACACTACTATCAAATACAACAAGAGGAAACAACAATTTTAATAACCAATAAATGATTTCATGAGGAAACAATTACTTTTGGCCATGGCCCTCATGTTGACGGCTGCCACATCAGTGGCACAGACCCTTAACATCGGTGGCCACCGTGCACCTTTAGACACGCTCAACCACATCTGGTTGTGCAGCGTGCCGCAATCCATGTTTGGCCAGGACTTCACCGCCCAGGTGAGCTTTGGCGACGAGTTGACCGACCTCGTCATCGAGGGTGTTTCTGTCAACAACGAAGATTTCGTGACCTTTGACTCTATTGCCGGTGGCAAGGAGTATATCTTGACAGCCCATCTTGGCGATAGCCTCATTACTGGCTCAGTCACCTTCACATGGCTGCCCATCGTTGAGTTGTTCGGAGAATTCACAGACACTTACAGTTATGCCAGTGTTTACGTGAGCGAGCCTGATTCGGCATACGCTGAGCCTCTGATGGCTAAGGTGAAGACCCGCGGTATCGCCACCGATGCCAACGGTAAACACAAACGCAACTACCGCATCAAGTTTGTCAATGAGGAAGACAGCACTAAGCAGAATCATCGTTTCTTCGGCTTGCGCAACGACAACAGCTGGATTCTTGACGCCGGTCAGATGGACTTCCTGCGTGTCCGCAACCGCGTCAGCACCGACTTGTGGCTCGATATGGCACGCCGCCCCTGGTATAGCGACACCCTGCCTAACGCTCACAATGGTTCCCGTGGCCAGATGGTTGAGGTTATGCTCAACGGCGAGTACCGTGGTATCTACAACATGTGCGAACCCATTGACCGCAAGCAGCTGAAGCTGAAACGCTATGACGAGGAGAATCAGGAATTCCACGGTCAATTGTGGATGGCTCACAGATGGACACGCACTGTATCCATGAGTAATCCCTACAAATATCCTAATAAAGACAAATGGGACGGCTTTGAGGTAGAATATCCTGATTATGATGAAATTGGTCGAGCTGATTGGACCACGCTTAAGAATGCTGTTCATTTTGCAAAGCGTGCCGATGAGAACATGAGTGCCCGCGTTGACAGCATGGGTTACTATTTCGACGTACCTGTCATGCAAGACTATTTCATCTTCATCGCTACCCTGCAGGCTCTTGATAACGAGAGCAAGAATATCTTCTACGCTTGCCATGACATCACTGATCATCCCCGTCTGACAATGGTTCCTTGGGATCTTGACATCTGCTTAGGCCAGAGTTATGCTCCGGAAGTTCCTCGTGGTAAAGCTGTTGAGCCTGAACGTGAACTCAACTGGGTATACCACATGCCAATGGTTACCATGTGGCACACGATGGATTACCACAACGAAGTTGTTGACCGCTACAAAGAACTGCGTGAAACGGTTCTGAACACTGATAGCCTGGTTAACCGCTACCGCAGTGCCATCGAGAATCTGGAGGAGTGCGGTGCTGCTGCCCGCGAGGAAGGCCGTTGGAGCGAGGATTCAGACCTTGCTTACAAGCCCCTTAACCTGAGTGAGGAAATGGACTATGTTGAGGACTGGCTCCGTCGCCGCATGGCATACCTTGATGAGAATGTATTCATCGAGATGACTGAGCCCGAATATAGAATCGGTGACGTGAATGGTGACGGCGAGGTTAACGTTGCAGATGTGAACACCATTATCGACATTATCCTGGGTGGTTCTGCTGATGAGGGCACTATGAAGCGTGCCGACGTGAACCAAGACGGTGAGATCAACATCGCTGACATCAATAGAGAACTCGACATCATCATGGGTTAATCCCTACTTTACTGACATTTAAACAAGCAGGGTTCCGGCTGTTGGCTGGAACCCTGTTTGTTTTTTCTTCTACAATCATCCACTAAAAAAGAGTGCGACCCTTAACAGAATCGCACTCTTCTCATTGTGATTCGCGTGGGATTACAACCTTGCATTGACAATCAATCAGTTACCAATCACAACCATAAAAAAGTTGTGATTTTATTGTGAAAAATGACTGGCAACCCATCCCTGGGGCACCAGCCAAACCAATTAAATGACTTGCTTGGCAAGTCTATATTGTAAACCCAAATTACCAATATTTATTGTGCAAAGATAGCACAAATAATTCTCATGTACACACCAAATGTTTTTCTATTATTCTCTATTTAGATAATCCAATGAAACATGCCAGCTGCACATGTATGCTATTACATGTTACAATAGCATAGATCAACACTATTTTACCACTACTTTAGTGTGCGCTGCCGTCATTCTCCGCTTATGTTTTAGAGACAAATTCCCTCTATTGTTACTCTACTATAGAGACATGCGGTATTCTATTCCCCCTCACAATAGAATAAATGGGTTAAGCCCTGACTACCTTCATTGTCTCCATACACAAATTTTGGCACCCGGCCAGCATCTTGTCGGCTACATTGATTGCATCATGGTTGTATGGTTGTAGGTTGTAGACCCGTCTAACCCCCATCAATAAAGGTTTCAAGCCACATACAACCCACAACCTAACAACCTGCTATTTCTCTCTCAACACTTTACCAATGTATTGCTGGCTTGTGCCTATCGCACGGGCAAGTGCCGATTGGTTGAGGTCGGGTTTAAGCCGTTGCAGTTGCCTAATTGTGTCGGCCAGGGTCGGCTCACCCCGTTTGTCTCCATGTAAGATTTTGAGTAATGCAGCCTTCTGCCCGTTGAGAAGGTAATCAACGCAATCAACCGAATACTGCATGACTGGAGCAGTGATGATGCTCTCTCCGTTGAGCCTGGCGGCGATGATACTTAAGCGGCACAAATGATAATTCGCTTTTTCCAAGAGTGAGCAGCTGACATCCTCAAATAGATCACCGCTATCAATCTCCATCATAATTCGTTCTTCATCTCGCCAGCGGTTCATGGCTGCGACATGCATATCATAGGCCGCGGCGTGTTCCCGCAATTCGCCAACATCATTTCTTAGTAATTGATCGATGTACTCATTCCAAGTTCGTCTTGTTTCATCCGGGATAATGACTGGCTTGTATTCGGGCACACTGCCGCCAACATTGACGAATAAGAATCGCTCAAAGAATCCGTTTTGCAAGTAGGGTTTCATCAACCTTTTTAGTTCAGCGGGTTGGGTGGTTGAAATAATGTTAAGAGCAGGTTCATCAATCATGAATGGCTCCCCGCTGACTGATTCTTTGGAAAATCTTGCACCACTGAAGATGGACAAAAGAGAACCCACTATCATTGCTGCTCCACCACTGGAATACTTTCCCATGCCACCCAAAAGAGTTGCAAACTCATCATGTTTCCAACATAGTGCGCCATTGTTGTCAGCGAGTTTATAAAGCAATTTCTCATCCGTAATATTACCTGCTATCCTGGTGCGTAACCTTGGGGCATCGCATCGCAATTCACGGGGCTGAGATTCCCATTGCATCCGCTCGGCTTTATATTGTTTGTATCCGGCAAGGTCATAATCCATCAATGGTTTATACACCCATTCCACTGGTGCCGACTTTCCCCTGGATGCAATACCTACAATTACAAACCACAAGGCGGGATAATTGCGGTAGTTGTCCGATATGCCGACAACACTTTTTCCCAGGGCGGTGCCAGCTGCACTGAATATCGCCGCGGTCACGATGCTTGGATCACATTGATAACCATCTGCAACTTCCTTGATGATGCGCTGCACATCATCGGGTAACCCCCAAGTCGGGAACTCTTTTAGATCATCCGCTGGAGCCTTCGCGTCTCCACCTGGTTTCCACTTGTTTTCCGTTGGCTCCAGTTGCGAGTTGATGAGTATCCGCGGCATGCCAATCGCGTTACCAGGTGTAGAGCCACTGGCTTTGTTTGTTGCCATTGTTCTATGTAATTTGGGTTTGACATACGGGTTACTTGCCCTTGACTTGGGCGGCTCGTTCTACATCTGCCCGGCGATAACGCACCACTCCACCAATCCTAATCCTTGGCAAGAATCCCGACTTGTGCCACATGTACAATGTCTTGTCGGTTACGTTGAATAATCTTCGCACTCGCCGCGGTGTCAGCAGTTCATTGTCATCTTCCCCAGCCGGGGGCGGTGTGAGTGCCTGGAGCCTTGCGGCAACCTTGTCGGCCATTTCGTCCATCATGCGGGTAACATCGTCATAGTCCAGGATAACCTGCGTCCTGGGTGTGCCTATATTGTTTGTCATATTGTTTAATGACACTTCCCGCCGCGGCGTAAAAATGCCGCTGACTTCGTTGTCGGCGGCAAAAGTAAGGCAGTAGTACTACCCCGTAAAATTTTGGTAATAGCCAGTAATAGTCGGCTACTAAAGGCTATCAATGACTATCAAATCTGCCCTATGAACGGCTCTAAATGTTTCTTGATCCCGTTTTTTTCATACTCGGTGTAGATTGTCGGGAATTCCCGATAATATCTATTATATCCGCTTTTGTTTCCTACGCCTGGGAACTCATTCAGTAACACCCCAAAAGTTGGTTTACTCATCAACCCAGTTTCAACACATAAGCGGATAACCAGGGCAACCGCTTTTCCCTTTTTCCCATCAACAAGTGAATGTAACTTCTTTAAGAACTTGTCTTGCTGATTTGCTGGAATGAGAATGCAACTTTTTATATCGTCAATGATTGTAGTCTTGTCCTTAATGCCCTGGGATGCTAATCTTGCAGCCGCGGCAGTTTCTTGTCTCACATTCCCATGAGTTGTTTTACTCTCAGCACCCTGCGTGGTTTGTGCTTGCGGATAATACCTATCAATCCACTCAATCCATTCAGCACACTTAGATCGTAATGCCTGGAACTCAAGAATAACTCTCTTGTTTTTGTCTTTGACCGCATCATGTATGGCAGTTTCAACAACATGTAACGAATCCCGCAAACATTCTATTTGCGGGTCTATTTTGCGACCCTGCTGATACTCGCTTTTTAAGTAATCAATAAGAGCCGACAAGTTATTGGATAACTCACTCCAAATTCTTTCCCCGGTGTTTCTCCAAATTATTTCGTCTAATGAACCTAATTTGTCAGCCGCATTAAAGAGTTTCAAGTCATTTATAACGGCCAGGATACAATTGGTTATATTGTCCATATCACTGAGTTTTTCTTCGTTGATAGTCACACTTTAGGATTAATGCATCTGCTCCCCCATGCCTTTTGTCAATAGCCATCACCGCGGCGCGGTCTCCTTTTGCGCTAAGTTCATTTCGTTTCTCTACCTCGGCTGCGTAGTTGATGTTGTCATCGTATCCATACAAGGTTTCAAAATCTATTTCGGGTTGGTTGCTACCTTCAAAGGCTATAAGTTCAACGCCATCACATTTGTATACTTGCACGCGCTCATCCCCCATCATAGCCGGATAGGTTTCCCACTGGTCTGCGGCCTTCTTTATGATATCATACTTACTCATCATTTCCATTGCGATTTGAATTGATGTAATACCATCTTGGCGTTCTCGCTCTCACTCACCTTGATATAGGTTAA
This sequence comes from uncultured Prevotellaceae bacterium, assembly GCA_900318205.1. Lineage (GTDB taxonomy): Bacteria > Bacteroidota > Bacteroidia > Bacteroidales > Muribaculaceae > Sodaliphilus. The sequence continues at coordinate 171,249 of ONJS01000004.1, forward strand.
GAAGGATTTCTCGGTCTTGTGGCCAGTGATTGCCATAATCGCCAGTGTTGGAAATCCCCTCTTATACATGTTTGTCGCGAAGGAACGGCGGGCAGTGTGGGCGGTTATGGCTTGCCACTTGGGGCGGCGCGTCTCAACACGGCCAGGCGTGAAATCACCCTTTATCTGCTGGGTATGCGTCACGGCTACCTCATCATCCAGGTGAGCCATTTGCGCAACTTCCTTGACATAGTCATTGAACCGCTGGTTGCTGATAGGCCGCGGCGGTTGGTAATCGTACTTCTCCAGTATCGGCACAATCGGCGGCAAGATGGGTATTACAACCTTTGCACCCGTCTTCTGCTGCTCCAACTTAAAGCAATCTTCACCATCTTCATTGACAATATAACGGCGCGACAATTTGCCAAGATCGCTATACCTGCATCCCGTCCAAGCCAGCAATAGGAATTGGTCTCGCACTCGGTCAAGATAGGGATTAGCAGATAAGTCCAGGTTAGCCAGTGCAAGCAGTTCCTTTTCGTTAAGTGCTACATTATCTATATCTTCATTTGCGGCTGCACACTTCCCCCGCTCCACAAATTCGCACCCCACGCGCTCGGCCATCGGCAAGGAGTTGATGACCGACTTGATGCACTTGATGCGAGTGGCGATTGTGTTCTGCTTGTAACCGTTGGCATACATGTAGCGCACGAATGAATCATAGAAGGATTTATCAGCATGCTCAATCGTCACGCCATCGGCACCCATCGCCTGGAGAATGTGCAGGGTCTGCTTGTAGTGATTGAGACGGGCGGCACAAATAGGTTTACCTTTGTGACGAATCGTTGTGGGAGCGGCTGCAATGAAATCTTCAAAAGCCTGGATTAGTGTCCTGGGCGCGTCTTCCGGCTCATCAATTGCTTTGGTTGGGTGAAGCACTTCATCAACAATTGCAGCAAGCCAGGCACGATTCAGCGCACTCTCCGCGGTGTTGGCCGCGGCGGTCTCAACTTCCGTCCTTAGTGTTGCGATCTGCTTGTTGATCTCTATTACATCAGCGCGGTAAAGCGGATTGATGTTCTTGGGGATTTTGTGTGTTTGTTCCTTATCGTTCCAGTACTCACAAAACCCGTATAACCCCGTCCTACATCTTGCTCGGATGTAGCGGGTCTTAGGACTTCCCTGGGTAAATACCAGTTGGAACTCGGCGCGGTCGGCCTTCTTCTTCAGTAATTCAAATTTAACTTTAGCCATAACATAATCATTTAATTGGTTGGTGGCACAAAGGTAATGCTTTTGCTCATGGTTCACAAGAAAAGTTGTGAAAAAGTTGTGATTTTTTGTAAGTTCAAGTAATATTCGGTAATAATCACAACCACCGATAATTAGGCTAATCGCTTGATATACATGGAATTTAAGGGAATAAAAAAGACGGGCGATTACCCGTCATTGTGATTCGCGTGGGGCTCGAACCCACGACCCCATCCTTAAAAGGGATGTGCTCTACCTGCTGAGCTAGCGAATCTCCCAAAAAGCGGTGCAAAGGTACTGCAAATTTCCCTAACAGCCAAATTTATTGGCTGTTTTTTACTTTCCCGCTTTGAAATAAGGGTTTTAAAGACCTTAAGGCCCCTAAAGTCCTTAAGGTCTTTAACGCATTAGGATCTTTACTCGGCGACGAGCTTGCAGATCTCGATGATGGTCATCATGGCCTTCTCCATCGAGGGGATAGGCACGTACTCAAAGCGACCGTGCATGTTCATGCCGCCAGCAAAGATGTTGGGGCACGGCAGGTTCTTGAACGAGAGTTGGGCACCGTCCGTACCGCCGCGGATGGGCTGCACCTTGGGGGTGACACCGGCATTCTCCATAGCCTGCTTGGCGATGTCGATGATGTTCATCACCGGCTCGATCTTCTCGCGCATGTTGTAGTACTGGTCCTTAATCTCGCAAGTGGCGCAATCGGGGAACTCGGCATTGATCTTGTTGCACAGGTGCTCGATCTCACGCTTGCGGCTCTCGAAACGGGCGCGGTCATGGTCGCGGATGATGTAGCTGAGCGTAGTCTGTTCTACTCCACCCTGCATGCTGATGAGGTGGTAGAAGCCCTCGTAGCCCTCGGTGTGCTCGGGCGTTTCCCAGCGCGGCAGCATCATAGCGAACTGCATAGCTACACGCATCGAGTTGATCATCTTGTGCTTGGCGGCACCGGGGTGCACGTTCAAGCCCTTGAAGGTGATCTTGGCACTGGCAGCGTTGAAGTTCTCATATTCCAACTCGCCGACGGCACCACCGTCCATGGTGTATGCCCAATCACAGCCAAACGCCTCCACGTCAAAGTGGTGGGCACCCAAGCCGATTTCCTCATCGGGGTTGAAGCCTACACGGATGTTGCCATGCTTTACCTCGGGGTGTTCCTGGAGCCACTCGATGGCGCTCAGGATCTCGGCGATACCGGCCTTGTCGTCAGCACCAAGCAGTGTGTCACCGCTGGTGACGATGAATTCCTGGCCCTTATAATCGTTCATCTCGGGGAACTGTACGGGGTCAAGGACAATGCGGGGCTCCTCGCTCAAGACGATGGGGTCGCCCTCATACTTGACGATGCGGGGCTTGACATCGTGACCGCTCATGTCGGGGGCAGTATCCATGTGAGCAATGAAGCCGATGGTGGGCACCACCTTGTCGGTATTGGCAGGCAGTGTGGCAAACAAGTAGCCGTTGTCATCGAGCGAGATGTCGCTCAAGCCCATGGCGTGCAACTCCTTCTCCAACTCCTTGGCAAACACCATCTGGCCCGGGGTAGAGGGTGTCAGGTTGGTGAGTTCGTCACTCTGGGTGTCGAACTTCACATACTTTAAAAATCTATCAACTAATTTCATAGTTCGGATAATACTTAAAATTGTTTGTTTGGTCTTTCATTGTTTTTGCACCCACAAAGTTACAACATAATCGGCGAAAGCGCAAAATCATAACCTCACGAAATGAAAAAACACAAGACAAATCCTATATTATCTACCATCATCGCAGCGGGGTGGCACCACGCTAAGATGCCAAGGGCGCCAAGTATTTATGTTAGACATTTCGGAGGGGGTATCACGCTATGGCACCAAAAATTTTTGTTGTTCGACTACTGTTCGGCTGGATTTGTAATCCGATAACTTCATTGGGCCAGGATTGCAAATCCCTAAACTCTTGTACAGCGTATTGCAATCCGCTGAAACAACGTCTCGACATCCACTGGAATGGGCGGAGGGGGTGATGAATGGCGGTGTTTAACATGGTTGATTTTATTATTATAATGGTTGCGGATGGTAAAGGTAGGCATTGTGTGGCGTGGATGTAAATGCCGAAAAGCGGAAATTTAATCAATGGCGTGGATTGCTGGCCGCTGTTCATACTTTCAGCACGCACAGCAATTATTTAACTGCTCATTTATCATTTCTCATTAATTTTGTATCTTTGCGGACATGAAGCGTTGGCCATTGGTCATAGTGATGACTCTGTTGATGCTCGGGATGGTAATTCCGGGCTGTGGCGTGTCGCACCGTTATGACAGTCGCCTGGCGCGTGCCGACAGTCTGATGAATGATGTGCCTGACAGTGCGCTAGCCATTGTTAAGGGTGTGGCGCTTGATAGCCTGACCGACGAGAGCGACCGCGCCTATCTGGGCCTGCTACTGACCCAAGCCCGCTACAAGTGCTACATCACTGCCACCAGCGACACCGACATCAACCGCGCCCTCGACTACTACCGCAACCAAAAAAGTGAACACGAGAAACTCACCCGCGCCTACCTCTACAAGGGTACCGTCATGGAAGATCTGGGGCACCCGGACAGTGCCATGCTCTACTACAAGACAGCCGAAGCCACTGCCGACGAAAAGGATTATGTCAACCTCGGCCAGATCAATACAAGAATTGCGAGTTTGTATAGACTTTATCATGCTGACATACAGGTTTGTTTTGAGAAATCTAAAAATGCCCTCAATTATTATAAGAAGGCGGATGATAAGCGACATCAAATGAGTAGTTTATTTCACATGGGAATGTGTGAAGGCATCACCAGCGAAGAACATCTCTCAGGATATCTTTATCAAGCACTTGATATTGCCAAAGAAATCAATGACACATACTATATATATCAATGTAGCGAATTGCTGTGCAGACAACTTTCCATGAAAGACACCTCACGGCACAAAGCAAAACGGATAGCCCTTAAATGTCTTGAGGATTATCCCGAGTTAGTCGAGGTTGACCTTCTGCTTGATTTAGCAAAAATCTACGCATTAGAAGGTTGCAACGATTCAGCAAGGTTTTTCATTAACCGCGTTCAAGAGAGAACCAGTGACCACAGCGCACAAGTCAAGGTGCGTAAATGCAACATCTTGTCTATCATTGCTAAAAATGAAAATGATGTCAACAAAAAGAACTATTACAGTGATATCGCTAATCAATTATCGGATTCTATAGCAAATAACAAGCAGAAATATAGGATTCAGCAGATTGAAAACTTCAATAACCTCAAGTCATCCAACGCTAAGAACAGGAAAATCAGTAATCTCAAATTATTGATAGCCATCTTGTCATCAGTATTCATCATCATTATGATAATGGCAATGGTTTATCATTTCCGCAGGACAGCTTATGCCAAGTCCATCATCAGGGAGCTGGAAGGGACTCATCTTGATAGACACGAAGAACTATTGAAGCAAATAGATGCTAAAGAATCGATTATTCAGAATTTCGTTAAGAATTTGGTTTTCTTCATGCAGACATCAATTGATGCCAGCGAGAAAGACTCTCCAAAAGTGATTAGACAGAGAATCAAAGATACCATTGGAAATGTGGTGACCAAAGAATTCTGGACCGAGTTGCGTGCATACCTTGACAAAAATGACAATATCATCTCAAATATTGCCCTAAATCCCAAAATAACAGAATCTGATTTACATTTCATTGAACTCAGTTGTTGCGGTTTCTCTTATATCGAGATAGCCATCACCATGGGTTATTCGCCAAATTACATCAGCACAAAACGTAAAGAGATTGCTAAAAAATTAGGTATCAATATCCCTTTACAAGATTATATCTCCCAGCTTCTTCAAGATCATTCGCAGCAAGGTAGATAGCAAATCACAACCATTACATTAAATTCTAAATACGACATCAATAGTATGGCGTAAAAGCGCTGTACGCCTTGGTGTACCTAATGAAATTGAGTTTAACAATAGCAATCGTGTAATCATTGATGCCTTAAATAGCCTTTAAAAATTACACATTGCCGAAAATGGCAGGAAAACCCATAATTGTAAACACTTTAACATCAATAGGTTACGATTTCCCCTTATCTTGCAATTTGTGATTCAGCACGAATACAAAAAGACCATAAAATACTGATTGATAGTATTTTGTGATATGTGTAAACGTTTTTTTTATTTTCAACTTTTATAATTTATTTTTAATGAATGGCGCGCCATAACTTTGCATACAAACTAAAATTATTTAGAAATATGAAAAAAGCATTATTTACATTATTTATTATCACCTTGTCCTTGTTTTCTAATGCTGCCATGGATGAGATCGTTTTGACAAAAGACGGAGTTGCCCGAGATCGTTTTGACTTTCCGGTTCCAATTGATATGCCTGATCTTTATTACGATAGTAACACCCAGGAAATCATTATACAAGTTGACATCGAAGTAAAAAAATTGGCAATTTTAGACATTGACACATGCTTATGAAAATAAAAGTCTAATGCACATTAAGGGAAAAAACACTACTAAAATCCATCACATGACAAAGAAACCCTTATTATTATTCATATCGCTGCTGTTGGTCATTCTGGCACCTACAGCATGTGTCGATGAGCCGCATGAGCCTGCGCCCATGCCCATACCTGATCCTACACCGCCGGCTCCAGCAGATACCACTGATGCTGAAGACACAGTAGGCCTCTACTCGGGTACGCTACCCGTGTTATACATTATCACCGAGGGACAGCAGCCCATCGTTAGTAAGGATGAATATCTGAGGGCCAAGTTGTGGATTGATGCGCTGGGCATTAAAGGCTATAAGTCGCTGGGGTCAGCCAAATATCCGCTGGAGGCGCAAATCAAGGGGCGTGGCAATTACACGTGGAGCGAGGCCGAAAAAAAGCCCTATAGGATTAAGCTCAATAATAAGATCCAGATGCTTGGTATGCCCCCAGACCGTCACTGGGTGCTTCTGGCGAACGCCTTCAGCACCAAAGGAATGATCGAGAATGCACTGCCATTTGAAATCAGTCGCAACATGGGACTAGCGTGGACACCCAAGCTGGAGCCCGTCGAGGTCGTCTTAAACGGTGACTACATCGGGCTCTACTTCTTGACCGAGAAAATCCGAGTGGGAGGCAATCGTGTCAATATCACCGAACAGTATGACTATGAGACCGACAGCACACGGGTCTCTGGCGGCTGGCTGCTCGAGATCAACAATTACAACGAGCCTAGCAACATCACCTTCACCGAGGGCAATGGAAAGCCCTTCTGGGTCATGCCCCATTCGCCAGAAAGGCTGAGCGATGTCCAGCGGAACTATATAACCTCCCTTCTCATGAGTGCCGACAGTGCCATCTACTGTTCGGACAAGAACGATGACACTTGGGAACGGTACATCAATATCGACTCGCTTGCCGTGTACTACATCGTGCAGGAGATTGTGGATAATCAAGAGGCCTTCAGCGGCAGTTGCTATATACACAAGGAGTTCGGCGAAAACACCAAGCTGATTTTCGGGCCGATATGGGACTGTGACCATTCATATCTCCGCTATGGTAACGGCAGTTATGAGTTCAACCAGTTCCTCTATGAGGACGTGCCAAGCAACTGGTACTGCCGGTGGATAGGAGAAATCGTGAAATTCCCTCATTTCCAGGAGCGAATAAGAGTTCACTGGAAGCGGTTCTATCAGGAAGTTTATCCCTATATGGACGCGTTCATGGATGCCTTTGTCGAAAAGATTGAGCAGGCGGGCAATGCTGACCACATGAGGTGGCCGCAGTACAATGGCGACAACACGACCTATCGCATGAACAAATTTGCCAAGCCGAGTTTCCACAAGAAGGTAGAATGGCTGAACGGGCAATGGGGGGAAACTCAAAACAACGTGCCTTGAATCAGCCATTGCTTGTCAAACAAATGAAACAGTTACATAGCCTTCAATTCCACAACAAAAATGAGGGCAAAGGTAGGAACCTTGAGTATTACGTCAGGGAAGAGTTTTGACTTCGCGATAATTCTATTATAACATTGAAAATCAAGTTGGCACACTATTCAAGTTTGGTCGAGGTTGCTGCAGAACTCATGTCCCAGCGAGCATGTTCCAGCGAATTTGCAATCCGCTGGTGACAAGCCAAGAGATTTGTAATCCCGTCCCAATGAAACTATCGGATTACAAATCCAGCTGAACGCACCCAAGCATGACAAGCGAATAAGTTTTGTAACACCCTCCTACATTTGCCATCGCATAAGTTTCGCTACAGCGAGGAAAGGAAAAGTTAAACAGTGTTAAAATTTTGGGGAAAATTTGGATTGTATTAGAAAACAAATATATCTTTGCGATATCAAAATGATATCAAATTAATTCAGCTAAATATTAACATTTCAACTTTTACGATTATGGAAACGAAAGAATTTAACTTCAAGGGTACAACAATGAACGGCTTCTTCATGCTGTTTGTAGCTATTGTATTACCTATTCTCGCTGTATGGGGCATTTACGAAGCCATCGTCATGTATGACGTTCCCGGCCACGGCATCCTCCCTACTATCCTGCTCATCCTGGGTGCGCTGATGTTAATCGTCGAATTGTTTATCCTGAACGGCTTCATGATGCTTGAGCCTAACACTGCCAGGGTAACCACTTGGTTCGGCAAATACAGCGGCACCTTTACTCGCACGGGTTTCTATTGGATCAACCCCTTCTACGGCACCAAGAAGGTGTCACTGCGCGCCCGCAACCTGGACGCCGAGCCCATCAAGGTGAATGACAAGGTGGGTAATCCCGTGATGATCGGCCTGGTTCTGGTGTGGAGACTGAAGGACACCTACAAGGCCCTGTTTGAGGTGGACTCCCAGACGATGGCCTCGACCGACGGCACACTGAGCGGCAACGCCAAGGGTCTGATGCGCGCCCTGGAAGACTTTGTAAGCGTGCAGAGCTATGCCGCCTTGAGGCAGGTAGCCGGACAGTACGCCTATGACGACAACGACGAGAACACCAAGGAGCTGACCCTGCGCTCAGGTGGTGACGAGATCAACGAGCAACTTGAGGGCAAACTCAACGAGCGCCTGTCGCTGGCCGGCATCGAGGTAGTCGAGGCCCGCATCAACTACCTGGCCTACGCTCCCGAAATTGCTGCCGTGATGCTGCGCCGCCAGCAGGCCAGTGCCATCATCACCGCCCGCGAAAAGATCGTCGAGGGCGCTGTGAGCATGGTGAAGATGGCCCTTGACAAGCTCTCAAGCGAGGAAATCGTAGAGCTTGACGACGACAAAAAAGCCTCGATGGTGAGCAACCTGCTTGTTGTCCTGTGCGCCGACGAACAGGCCCAGCCTGTTGTCAATACCGGCACGCTTAATATGTAATATCACAGTTGACAGTTTTCAGTTGGCAGTTTTTAGCGGCATCCGCACTCAACTGCCAACTGAGAACTAAAAACTAAAATCAATCAGCAGACTATGGCAAAGAAAGCCACAAAGAGTTTCATCCTGCGTGTCGACAGCGACACGATGGATGCCATTGAAAAATGGGCAGCCGACGAGTTCCGCTCCACCAACGGCCAGTTGCAGTGGATCATTACCGAAGCGCTGCGCAAAGCCCGCCGTCTGCCCAAGAAGAAGAAAAGTGAAACCGATAACGAGGAGGAATCGCTATGAAACCGACCAATAGAAAAATCTGGCTCACCGTTGCAATTGTAGCCGCTATTGTTCTGATAGCCGACTTCATATTGCTTCTGGCATTTGGGGCTATCAGCGGGACAGTATTCGGAATCACTGCGCTCATTTCCGGCCCACTGGCAATTATTCCGATGATGTTCCTTATTGCCCCTGACGAAATGAAAAAGCAATGGAACAATGCTGATATAGCAAGACAAGGTTTCTTTCCGCGCACCAAAGAGTCTACCGTGTTTGAAATCGCATCGGCATTCATCCTCATCGCCTCATGGGTCGTCGCAATAGCCCGTCCCAACGAAGAAATTTATATCATATATGTAGTTACTTTCTGTGTGATTGCACTGCTCTTCTCGGCCTACTTCACCAACAAGTGGACGTTCGGCATGATCGCATCAGACAACATGCAGCAGCTACAGACAAGGGCGCGCTTCAAGCGCATAATTGCAGTGGAAACTGCGCTTTATGGCTTACTGACTGTTATCCCGGAAATCAACCAGACTTTTGTCAACTGGACTTTTCTCCTGCTTGCCATCTTGAGCTTAATCTGGTTCTTTACTGCTCACTTCAAGAGTAAGCGGTCCTGATAAAAAGACATGTAAAACCTCTTAACCAACTCTATAACTATGAAACTGACTAATGCAAAGATACTGAGTATCGCTTTATTTATCATCTCTTTAGGATTAGGATATCTGGTCAAGGAACTCCTCTCGAGAGAAGCCATCAGCCCCCTGGTTGCACTGGTGCTGATCATCGTCATCATCGGCTTCTACTACGGTGCCCGTCATATCATCTACAAGAAATGCCCGTCACTGGCACCCCAAAAAGACAAGATTGAAGAAACCGACTTCAGTAACACCGATGATATGGTAGAGACACCACGAACAGTCATGAGCACTATCATCGAGATTGCTGTTGCCGCCATGTTTGCCCTTTCATTCTACAAGGTATGGACAAACGACAGGATAGGGTTACTCATTGTCAGCATACTTGCAGTCGGTGCACTCGGAATGCTTGGCCTGGCTTACTACCCCAACTCAAAAGAAGGTGAGGTCAACCCCAAGGCCACCGCTGCTGACTTCGTCAAGAGCCGGCGGATGCGCGTCCGCTCTGTGGCATTGGCGCTGTTCTCACTTGCCTTCTGCTTTTTACCACATACGCATCTTGCGCTCATCGGCTGTGGCTTGTATATAGCCATCAGGCTCATCTTCAGCTTCATCCTCAAGGGTGTTCCCGAGCTGCATGACAAGAACAGCAGGTTCAACATCGCCGAGGTGAAGGTGACCCACACGCCTGTGGCACTAGCCGTTGAGGCCGTAACCATCCTCATCCTTATCGGTGCTTGGGCCGTGGCACACTATACCCACCAGATGGAGGGCATAGGTTTACTTGACTTCCCGATCATCGAGATGGTTTGCTACTCGGTCCTGGCTGTGGTTGCACTCATCATCCCCTATTGCCCCCGCTGGATGAACAGGTCGGAGGGCTTCGTCAACAATCGTCAACTCATTGAGAACATCAAGCTATACCGAATCCTTGCTATCGGAATGGCCATCGCAGCGCTGATGGCTGTGTATCTGCCTTACAAGGGAACATACGGCTTCTTGGATACCATTGCAAGACAGATCTTTACCTTTATCCTCTTTGTAGATCTCTACTTCAGGAACAGAGTCAGGAATGAATTGAAAAAAAACAACACCGCTCAATAATCCTTTACGATGATGAAACTGAATAGTCATACCGCGTTCAACCTGCTTGGCATTGTTTGCATGATAGTCTTTATCGGCGCTCTGATGCTGGCTGCTTGGGCAGGGTTGTCAAAGGCGGGAATCATCATCACGGGTGTTGTTGCCATGATGATTGGTGACTTTGCAGCCATCATGTTGCTGGCCAAGTACCGTAACGAGCGACGTGAAGCCACCAACGGTTTCAATATCGATGAGGTCAGGATGCCACGCACAGCCTTGAGCACCTCGATTGAAATTCTTGTCGGTGTCCTTGTAGCCTTAGCGTGGGCTATGACAGTGAAAAACGGCCTGTTCACATCAGACGATGGCAGCTTCAGTTTCAAGATGTTATTCAGCCTGTTCATCTTCACCTGTGCTATTGCCTTCATGCTTTGGGACACCTATACTCCCGGCGACATGAATAATGTGGGCATGCTGACCAATATCAAACAGGTCAAATTGGCTGTTATCATGTATCGCCTGTTGGCGGTGCTGATGGCTGTGGGAATGTTGATTTATACCTTCCCTGCGCTTCATCAGCATGAGTGGATCTTGATTGTGACAGTCCTGATTGGAGTCGTGGTCTTTGTTGCCTTCCGCATCCTCATCCGCAAGGCAAAATGAACCCACCCTCGCGCCATGTAACCATATCAATATCTCTTCTTAAAAAATGAGTAGCTATGAAACGTCTGAATAGAAATATTTATCTCCTTCTTATCGGTATTATTGAATCAGCCTTCATCATCTACACGATTGTCATGTCTAGAAGGGGAATCGTGGAGACCGGAGAGCTTGTGTTCGGTTGCTGCTGCATGGCAATCATGGCGGCGATATGCATTTTTGTAGCCTTTGTCAATAAGATTGGTAAAGAGAAAGAGGATGGTCCTAAACTGGACTTAACCGAAGTGCCGCGCTCCCGCGAGGGGGTCATCTTTGAAGTGCTCACACTACTGATTATCGCTGTCGCTTGGATAGTGGCGCTTGTCACCGATCGGTTTTGGACCGAGGGATACTTTTATTACATCGACTCAGTAACCCTGTCTATGCTGTCAGTCATGGCCATTACCGTCCTGTGGTTTGTGTATATGCCGAGATTTCTTTCAATGGTAAGAAGGCATACTAATGTGAAGCAGGTGGCCCTTGAAGTCCGCATGTGCCGCGTGCTGGCCGTTGAACTTGCGTTGTTAGTCCTTGCATATGCGCTACCTTTGGAAGATTTTTCAACTGGCTTTTTCTACTATAAAATTCTTTTATACATCACCGGAGCGGTTCTTCTTGTCACCGTCGCCGTCTTCCGCTACCTCATCTACAAAGCCCGGAGCAATCGCGAGGACATCAAGCAGGACGCAGCCGTGAACGGTTTCGACATCAATCATGTAAAAGTTCCGCATACCGTCTTGGGCACCTCCATTGAAGCGCTCGTCGGCGTTCTTATAGTCCTGGCATGGGTACTGGGGGCGATAAACGGTATCTTCGCCGATGATGACCCCAATGCCGGTTTCTTGAATCCCGATATGTTGACGGATTACTTCAATAGGCGGATTACGATGCTCTTTTTTACCTTCTACGCCTTCATGATGCTTTGGTTCGCACATCGACCCGACACAATTTTAAAAAAGAATCAGTGGCCCAAGGTGACCAATCTCAAACAGGCCAAATTGATCATTGGCAGTTTTCGCGTGATGGCTATAATAGTAGCCCTATTCTTATTGTTATTCCCGTTTCAGAGATTTAGTGTAATTGGGCTATTGTATGGACTCGCGGCAGTGACGTTCATCGTGGCAGTCATTATAGTCATCCTCGTCAACAGGGCTAAAGATTAAGCAACAACGTCAGTCATTATTCATTGCAAAAAAAAGAAATCATGGACAAGGCAAAAACTTATAAAGTGATCATGGCCATCTTGCTGGTGGTATTGTTTCTGATCATCGTCGCTTATATACACGGCAGGATCAATCATCTTGTAACTGTCATTTCGGGACTCATCATGATTGGCGCGTTCGCCCTGGTGAGTCATTATAACTCCGCCATAAAGGCCAATGAAGAAAGAGAGAGCGAGAAAATAGAACGTGCTTTTAAAAAGATAAAGGTGCAGCGCACTCGCGAGGGGACCACCTTTGAGGTGGCGACTGCCCTGATTCTTGCCATCTCACTGGTCATCGGGGTTACCACTCACAGGTTTAAGTTCGATGACTCTTTCCTGAGATATTATGTGTGTTGCTTCATCGGAGCCATCGCATTCCTCATTCTGGCCTATCATCCGTTCTCAGGCTTTGGTCCTGACCGCTCATCCGTGCGTGCCACCAATGCCGAGATCTTCAAGCTCATGATTAGAAGATCTCGTGTGTACGCAGTTTTATCTGCCTTGATGGCCTTAATCTTCAGCATCAATGCTTTTGAGAACCATCTGGTAATGGCTATCTTAATCTGCCTTCTCATTGCGTTGTTCGCTATTGATTTCCTCTTCCGGTTCTTGTATAAAAAGAACAAATGAAGTTAACGGGTCCCTTTGTGACAATGAAAAAGCGTTTAGAGCGGTTGTGGCAACGGTGTGGCGATGCCGTCAGGTTCCTCTTGTGGGGCTTGACGGTGGCGTTGGTATGCTTTTTGCTGTATCGCGTCATCGTGAACAACAATACTCCACACCTGGTGCCCTTGAGCGAGGGCGGGCGAGACAGCCTGATGACCGTCGGCATTCCCAGCGGCATGAACGACACGCTGGTGAACTACGGCGAAGCGTTCGCTGTGCACTTCAACAGCGAGCAGGGCATCGCTAACTGTGCGGTTTATGAGCTCGTTTGCAACGAGTTAAACGGAACGGTCGAGCGCATGAGCGAGTTCATTCCCGATGCTGGCGTGAAGGGTTGCCCGTCGCCGCAGGACTATGCGGGGAGTGGCATGGACCGAGGCCACCTGGTGCCCGCGGGAGACTTGAAATGGAGCGAGGAGGCCATGCGGCACTCATTCCTGCTGACCAACGTAGCCCCCATGCACAAGGCCCTGAACGAAGGCGGCTGGGCGAAGTTGGAGGAGAAGGTGCGTGAATGGACGGCACGGGACAGCGCGCTGCTGGTGTTCACGGGGCCTGTCGTGAGCGAGAGTGACACGACACTGGCCAGCGGACGGGTGACGGTGCCCAGTGCCTACTACAAGGTCATTATGGCGCCGTGCGTGAGGTCCAGGCGAGCCATCGCGTTCATCTATCCGAACGGGCACAGCGGAGGGCGCCTGCGGCAATATGCCGTGAGCGTCGATGAGGTGGAGCGTAGGACCGGGCTGGACTTCTTCCCTACCCTGTCCACCGAGGAACAACAGCGATTGGAAACGCATGTGAACCTGGATGCGTGGATTAATTAGATATTAGATAATAGATAGTAGATATTAGATGCGATAAGATGAAGCAATCATTGAAGATTTGGGTAATTGTTGTGGCGATGGTGATGGGCGGTGCCCTGCCTCCGCAGGTGATGGGCGACAGCGGCATCACCACCCAGTGGTGTGCCCAGGCCAAGAGCAAGAACAAGAAAAAGTCCAGCAAAAAGGACAAGAAAAGCAAAAAGAAGGATAAGAAGGATAAGAAAAAGTCCAAACGATCCGACAAAGCGACGGCATCGTCGCTGATGAGCGTCCCCACCATCGGCAAGACGACAACGACCACCGTCGTGCCGCAGCAAAACACCAACTCACTGCTGGCGGTGACGATTTCCAAGGGTGTTTCCAATCAAGTGCTGAACTACCAGGCCATCCGCGTCAATTTCAACCCGTCGCTCAGGATCCCCAACTGCGTGGCCTATGAACTGACGGCAACGATGGTCGCTATGGCAGACGCCCCGGGACATGAGGTGCGCAAGAACTACAACTATGCCCGTGACCCCAATGTCAAGTCCTGCCCTGAGAACTGGGAATACCGCGGCAGCGGCTATAGCCGTGGTCACATGGCTCCCGCGATGGACATGCGCTGGGGCAAGACGGCGATGGCACAGTGCTTCTACATGACCAACATGTGCCCCCAGGAAACCAAACTCAACAACGACCACTGGCGTGTGCTGGAGGAGCGCGTCCATCGTTGGGCCAAGCGCGACAAGCGCATCATGGTCTATACCGGTCCCATCATGGGCAAGAATCCCAAGATGATTGGCAAGGACAAAAAGAATATCGCTGTGCCCGATGCCTTCTTCAAGGTGCTGTATGCCCCCGACCAGGGCCGCGCCATCGCCTTCATCTACCCCAATACGCCGTGCCCGGGCGGCATCAAAAAGTACGCCGTGACAGTCGCCGAGGTGGAGCGCCGCACAGGGCTGACTTTCTCTAACGCCCTCCCCAAGCACCAATGCAAGATTGAAGACTGGGAATAATACCCTCTTGATAAAATACGATGAAAGGACATGGTGCCCATGTCCTTTTATTGTTGTATCTTTACTGCCTGAAATTAAACACTAACCCTTTAGGCTTATGAAAAAATTATTGTTGTTTGCTGTTGTGATGCTGGCTGCCATGCAGGCATCGGCACAGTTGCAAGTAATGAAAAACGGCAAGGCGCGGGCGGCGATTGCCATCGTTGAAGAGAGTGAAGTCAACCGGGATGCAGCCATGTTACTGAACAAGTTTGTTGAGCGCATGAGCGGGGTGAGGTTGCCAATCTCAATCGATAAGGACAGGAAGAATCTGATCCTTATCGGTGGCACGACCGACGAAGCCGGCGAGGACGGCTTTGTCATCGATTGCCATGACGGCCGCTTAACCATCAAGAGCGGCGGTGGCAAGGGGGCTCTCTATGGTGTGGCAACGCTGCTGGAAAACGAATTAGGCGTGCGCTACTATGCCGCCAACGCTTGGACCGTAGAGCCACGCACCAATATCATGATTGACCAACAGCACCATGCCGAGACGCCTTCATTCCGCTATCGCCAGACACAGACCTACGGCACCGAGGACCCCGATTATGTGGCTTTCTACAGGCTCAAGGAACCCAAAGAGATCTTTGCAGCCAACATGTGGGTCCACACCTTTAACCAGATTTTGCCGGCATCTGTCTATGGCAAAGCACACCCCGAATACTACTCCTTCTTCAACGGCGTGCGCCATCCCGGTACACACAGCCAGTGGTGCCTGACCAATCCCGAGGTCTTTGAACTAGCCGCTGCCAAGATTGACAGCATCTTCAAGGCCAATCCCGGCATGAAGCTCATCTCAGTGAGTCAGAACGACGGCAACGGCACGCAATGTGCCTGCCCCGAGTGCAAGGCCGTGGACGAGTACGAGGGTTCGCCGTCGGGCAATCTGGTTCGCTTCATGAACAAATTGGCCCAGCGTTTCCCCGACAAGGAATTCTCGACGCTGGCCTACCTGTACAGCATGCAGCCTCCCAAGCACACCAAACCGCTGCCCAACGTGAACATCATGCTGTGCAGCATCGACAGCAAACGTGAAGTTCCCTTGACCGAGAATGCCAGCGGGCGCGACTTCATGCGCGCGCTGAAGGGTTGGGGCAAGATATCGGACAACATTTTCGTCTGGGACTATGGCATCAACTTCGATAACCTGGTCACCCCGTTCCCCAACTTCCATGTGCTGCAGCCCAACATGAAGCTGTTCAAGGAGAACCATGCCACGATGCTGTTTGAGCAGGTGGCTGGTTTCAGGGGCGTGGACTTCAGCGAGCTGCGTGCCTATATGATATCCAAACTGATGTGGAACGTCGATGCCGATACCGACAGCCTGATGCACACCTTCCTGGACGGTTACTACGGTAAAGCCGCCCCCTATCTGTACCGTTACCTCAAGATGCGCGAGGGCGCTCTGCTGGGCAGCGGCAAGGACCTGTGGATCTATGACTCGCCCGTGTCGCACAAGGAGGGCATGCTGCGCCCCTATTTGCTGGCACAGTACGATGACCTGTTCGACCAGGCCGAGGCGGCAGTTGCCGAGGATGAGATGCTACTCAAACGTGTCCATGCTGCACGGCTGCAGCAGCAATATAGCAAGTTGGAACTTGAGCGCACCTCGGCCGAGGGCGACCGTGAGG
Source organism: uncultured Prevotellaceae bacterium (assembly GCA_900318205.1). Lineage (GTDB taxonomy): Bacteria > Bacteroidota > Bacteroidia > Bacteroidales > Muribaculaceae > Sodaliphilus. Next base: position 187,916 of record ONJS01000004.1, read on the forward strand.
AGCGCATCCGCGAGGTGGAACTCTTCCGTCAACGCGGTAACGAGGCGGGCATCAAGTCCCTGACCGAACGCAAGAACTCGGTAAATGATTACTGTGACCTGTACCTGGAGCGCTTCCTACCGGGCATCAGCAACAACCTCGCCCTGGGAGCCAAAGTCACCTACAAGAACCTGCCTGAGTACCGATTCGTACCCATCTCGGGAACAGCACTGACCGACGGACTGTTCGGTGGATCGACCTACGGAGAAAGTTGGGTCGGCTGGGTCGGCGAAGATGCCGAACTGGTAATCGATCTTGGCGAGGAGAAACAGTTCACGACGGTGCGCACCGACTGCCTGCACAATCTGGGTGCCTGGATTTTCCTGCCCAAGAGCGTGTCTTATGCCATTTCGAGCGACAACGTGAACTTTACCGACGTCGGCACCTTCAACTTTGAGGAGGACCGAGACATGTCGCCCAAGTACCGCTGGGCGACGATTACCCTGCCCCAGGCCGTAACGGCTCGCTACGTCAAGGTAAACCTGAAGACCATCGGCGCCTGCCCCGACTGGCACTTCGGCGTCGGTTATGACGGCTACTTCTTCATCGACGAGATTCAGGTGAAGTGAGTCCCTAGTCCCTAGTTGGGCATCCCTCAACGTCTAAAGTCTAAGATCTAAAGTCTAAGGTCTAAATCAAAAAAATTAGTAACTTTGTCGCCAAGAAATACTGATGACTATGAAAAAGAAACAGAGAAGGAGCATATATTATGTGCTGGCAGTACTATTGCTGGGACTTGCAGGGTATCACGGATACCAGAAAACCGGGTTCTACAAGAGTGCTTATAACGACGAACTGCCCACCGAGCAGACGACCCAGCAACAATCTTATCAGGAGGGTAAGGAATACCAGTCCACTGGCGACCTGGGACTGCTGGACGTGATACTGCCTGACAATTTGGAAAACCAGACGGTACGCTACAAGGCCATCACGGTGTATTTCAACAAGAATTACCGTGTGCCCAACTGTGTGGCCTATGAGCTGACCAGCACCATGACGTCGATGGCCGACTCACGTGAGGCCGAGAATCGCGCCGACTACAAGTTTGAGCGCGACCATGACGTGAAGGGATGCCCCGACTGGTGGGACTACAAGGAGAGCGGCTACACCCGTGGCCACATGGCGCCTGCGATGGATATGCGCTGGAACAAGACTGCGATGGCACAGTGCTTCCTGATGACCAATATCTGCCCTCAGCTCGACGAGATGAACGACGGCGAGTGGCGCCACGTCGAGGAAGCCGTGCACAAGTGGTCACGCACTGCCGACCGCCTCATCATCTTCACGGGCCCCATCTTCTCGGATAACATGGACCGCATCGGCAAACACTATGACATCGTTGTTCCCGAGCGTTTCTTTAAAGTCATTTATTCGCCCAATCAGAACCGCGCCATCGCCTTTGTGATGGAGAACAAGCCGATACCCAACAGTTGGACCAACTATGCCACCACCATCGACAAGGTGGAGGAGCTGACGGGATATGACTTTCTCCCTTCTCTCGAGGATAAGGTCGAAGACGTTATTGAGAGTAAAGAGAACATTAAGGACTGGCCTAAATATTACCCACGCAGATGAATACAATTGACTTAACAGGCATCGGCAGTGACACCATCTGTGCTGTCTCGACCCCACAGGGACGCGGCGGCATTGCCGTGATTCGCGTGAGCGGACCGCAGGCGCTGGACATTGTCGGACAACGATGGCAAGGCAAACCGCTTGCCGACATGATGACGCACACCGTCCATCTGGGACAGATTGTGGACACCCATGGAGACATGCTTGACCAGGCTGTGCTGACGGTCTATCGGGCACCCAACTCGTTCACTGGCGAGGATGTGGTGGAACTGGCATGCCATGGCTCGACATGGATACAGCAACAGGTTATCCAGACGCTGATTGATGCGGGTTGCCGCCATGCCACGGCAGGAGAGTTCACGCGCCGCGCCTTCGCCAACGGACGCATGGACCTGTCGCAGGCCGAAGCCGTCGCTGACGTCATTGATGCGCAGTCCCGTGCTGCCCACCATGTGGCAATGAACCAGATGCGCGGCCGCTACAGCGACGAGTTGAAGGCCCTGCGTGACAAACTGCTGCATTTCACGGCACTGATTGAACTGGAACTGGACTTCAGCGAGGAAGACGTGACCTTTGCCGACCGTAGCGAGGTGACCGCACTGGCCCGCGACATCCACACGCTGATCAGCCGCCTGGCCGACAGTTACCGTGACGGCAACGCCATCCGTAACGGTCTGCCCGTCGCCATTGTGGGACAGACCAATGCGGGAAAGTCCACCCTGCTGAATGCCCTGCTGCGTGACGACCGTGCGCTCGTGAGCGACATCCACGGCACCACGCGCGACACCATTGAGGACACCGTGATCATGGGTGGCACGCTGTTCCGCTTCATTGACACGGCAGGTATCCGTCAGTCTAACGATGCCGTTGAGCAAATGGGTATCATGCGCACTTGGCAGGCTATTGACAAAGCCAACGTCGTGCTCTGGATCGTTGACGTCACCAGTGCTGACACCAGCATGGCCCATAATATCCTAACCCGATGCGAGGGCAAGGCCCTTATCGTCATACTCAACAAGACCGACCTTGACGACGATGTTGCCGCGAGAAGCGAGCTAAACGACCTTCTGCCCGAGGGCATTCCTGTCGTGGCTATTAGCGCCAAACGCGAGAGCGACATCGAGGCCCTGCGTGACCTCATCGTCAAGAATTCGGCCCTGCCCGACGTGGAAAACGACGCCGTCATCGTCACCAACGCCCGCCACTATCAGGCCCTGACACGTGCCCGCGACGCCATCACCCGCGCCATCGAAGGCCTCGAAAAAGGACTCAGCGGCGACCTCCTCGACCAGGACATCCGCGAGTGCCTCCACTGGCTCGGTGAAATCACCGGCGAAATCACCACCGACAACATCCTCGGCGAGATCTTCTCCCACTTCTGCATCGGCAAGTAGATTTTGCGTGGGTAAATATATTATTCGGGTGAATTTCGCCAATCATGAGGTGAACACCAGCGCTCCCCCGAGATAGTCGAAAATAGCCGAGGAATTAAAATATCTCATATGTGGAGATTTACGTTTTCACATGTGATTTTGGAAGATATACATTCCAGCTTAAACAATGTAAAGCGCCACCTTCTTTTGCAATTTCTTCTGCCATTTCTATTTGACTGATATTGCAATCGGGGAAAGCATTTTGAATATATTGTTGGGCTATTGCATCTTCTGGAATATCGAATATAGGCATTATGATGTTCTTGCCTACTTGTAGGAAGTTGATATAAGCCCAGTTGAGATCACAACAAGGTGTATCAACTTTATCCTTGAAACGCATTTCTGTTACCTCAAAACCATAACTTTCAAGAATCTCATCTGGATAGCAATCTCCATGATTACCCATCAGTATTCGATTATCCCCACACCATTTGATGAAACCATCTGAATGTCCATAAACATCGTCTTCATGTGAAGTCCAGGGAATAATGATAACAGGATGACCAAGCTCTGATTCCAATAAAGCCTTAAAGTCTGCATCATCTTTCTTTTTTCTGTTTTCTGAAAACACCTTATCTGTCATCACAATATATGGACCGCATGGCACCATATTACCACCATCAATGATGAGATTGGTTGAACGGCAACTGATGCCCATACCACGCAACACCTTGGTTGCATCAGTAATTGTCTCAATATCATCCATATTTACAAGATAATTTGGATAATAATGATAATTTAAAAATTCATCTTTATCCAATTGAATAGGCATATAATCACGTACCCAATAATCATTTGTACATTTCAGCTCCTTATACTCTATCCCCAATTGTTCAAATAGATTAGCCAAACGCTGATAAAACTCAGGACCACCACCGTTCTTATCCTTCAACCAAGGAGAGATAAAAACCATATTAGTATCTTCATCATGCATCAATTTATCACATCGTATATATCTATAGAGTTTACCCTTAAATGTGGAAAAATCGTCGCATAGTTTTTCTTTCTCTGGATATACATGATAATTGTTAAGAATACCGCTCACCTTTTCCTTGACAATCTGCTTCGGTTGCAGAATATTGATTCGAGGTCTACGAATGTATCCTACTATACCGTTTTCGTACTTAACAAGATGTGGTTCATTGAAACTGCTGGTCGTATCATTGTGTTTGAATAATTCAGCACACCTTAAAGGTCCACTCAAGACCTTACTACTGCCAACCTCATTGACACAAATTAATTGACGAATGAGAATGCCACCAAAGTATGAAGTATCATTAAGATCATATTTTTTTGATTCTCGACACTCTATATTACTTTTAAAATTCAAATCAACACCCCCAAATCTATTGTTGTACCAGCATAATGATTTTGATGAACGTGGATAAGTGATAATATCACGATGATTCTTGTTGTAGAAGTAAAACTCAATCTCTTTGAAGAGATACACCATCTCACCCTTTTGAATAGCAAAACTTTCAAACAGCATTTTTGCTATTTGTTCAAAACGCTCTTCGATGTCAGATGTGTTCATGATGTCATCAAGAGTCATTAGTTGTCGGAGTTGTTCTATCATTTGTATGTTGTCATAATAATGGTGTTACACTAATCAATCCCAAAATATACTTTTTTGTACCAATTTGACCAATCTGGCAAATAAGCTACTGATTTATCAATAAGTACATTAGACTTAAAACCATAGAACTTGGGAGAATTTCTTGTCAGTTGTTGATATTCATTCATCGTCTTGTCAAGAAAACAATTCTCTGGATGAGAAACAACAGAGAAATAGACCTCACCAAAAACGCCTCTATTTTCAAGTTCAAATGCCAACATTTGATTCCTCCAAAGTTGGTTCATACCTCCTCTAAATGGGCAACCATTATCTTCGTATTCACCGCAGAAGAACGAATACTGTTTTTCCATGATTTTCCAATAATAGTAGCCACAATGTTTGTGGTAATAACACTTATCGTGGTTTTTCAGCAATTCTTTTATGCCACAAGATGTGCAATTGGCTTTCTCTGATTCAGAAATACCTTTTGAACGATAGGCTCCACAAGTTGTGAATTCCCGTTCTGTCAACTTGTGTTCTATGAGCCAAAGGCAGAGCTCGTTGTTTTGATTTCGATATGCTATAGCAACATCTGAGTCTGTGCCTGCATGAGGGCTATGGTCACCTAGAAGGCCTTTTGAACCTTCTAATGTTGAATCCCAATACTCAAAGCAATAGCCTTTGCGAAGTTGTTTCCTGTCAATATGATCAAACCCTATAGGTGCGACACCTGATTCTTTTAATATCTTATCAGCATACTCGCTCTCCAATATAGGCACAAATAGGTTAATACATGCTGTTTGAGAACTTGCCACATGTACAGAAGCTGCAATATGTGGTTTATATGCAAACTTGCTTTCTTGTATCTCTTCCACTATTGTCTTAATACCCTCATATAGAATAACAGGTATTCTCGCATCACAATATGGCTTTGGAAATAAACAATTGTGTTCAATACCTCTATTCGAGATTCCATGATCCTTAATTTGAAGAATCTCTTCTTTGTACTTAATCAGGTACGAATAAACCCTCTGTTGAAAATCTTGATAAGACATAAGCGGTAAGTTATCTATGGACTAGGAATATCTGTAATTTCTACTTTTCCTTACGAGATTTCTGCGGACTCTGCTTGCGAGTTTCTTCAGATTATAAATAATACCGTCAACGTATACCAAAGAATAATTTAAAAGTATACCTGTTTGTAAGCAGTTCACTAATACGAAGAGTTTGTTGCTATGTCAAAAATGTGTTGTCGGCTGGTTGAGTGGGTGTGCATTTATCCATTAAGGACGGCATCCATCTCGCTTGCCACCCGGGCTTCACAATCCCTCATGGCATTGAGCGTCTTTTGCAGCACCTCATCTAAGGGCCATCCCAGCATTTCTGCACCCTTTTCAATCACCTCGCGGGAACAACCGGCAGCAAATGCTTTGGTCTTGTACTTCTTCTTGAGAGACTTCAGCTCCATGTCCTGGACACTCTTTGACGGGCGCATCAGTGCAGCTGCCCAAATCAGTCCTGTCAGTTCATCGGTAGCGAAGAGCACCTTCTCCATCAGGTGTTCAGGCTTTACATCCACGTGCAAGCCATAAGCGTGACTACAGATGGCATGAATCATTTCTTCGCCCACGCCCCCTGCACGCAGCAGTTCAGGTGCCTTGATGCAATGCTCCTCAGGATACTGCTCAAAGTCGATGTCGTGCAGCAGTCCTACCATACCCCAGAAATCCACTTCGTCGGCAAATCCGAGTTGCCCAGCATACCATCGCATGACGCCTTCCACCGTCAACGCATGCTGCAGGTGAAACGGGTCTTTGTTGTACTTCCTCAGCAGCTCCCAAGCTGCCTCTCTTGTGATTTGACTTTCCATATATCTTTCATTTTGATTATCGCCATCTCTTCACGAGCGTCCTTTCCCTTCTGTGAGAGATTGAGTGTGAATAATTACTATTTATCTTATCGGTTAATGGCGTTTGTCAGGGACAATATGTCCGATATCAGTTAGGCGCTGGCGCACGAGGTCAAGAGGGACCTCACGGGGATCTACCTGGCTGGCAGCAGCGAGGGCGGCAACAACCCCGGCAGCCTGCCCCATCGCCATACATGACGCCTGGACACGCAGGGCTGAGTTAGCGCCGTGGTCGCTCGAGACTGCGCGCCCGGCGACAAGCATGTCAGGCACCCCCTTGGGCAGCATGGCTCCAAGCGGCACCGCACCGACGCGGCCTTTCTCGTGGAAGACAAGACGGGCGCCACTGCTCCCGGCTTTGTGTTCGTCCACCATCCAGTAGGACCATGAGAGTGCATCGTCAGGCACATAGCCCTCAAGATATTCGCTCTCGGTTATTGTCTTCTCGCCGACGACACGATAGGTTTCGCGCACGCCGACTTCGCTCGCGCTGGCCACAAGTTCGACATTCTCCAGTCCTTTCTGGCGGCGGATGAATGCCAAGACACGATCCCGCGCCTCCACGCCCCGACGGTTCGTTTCGGCGCGAGTCTCAGGGGTGGAATTGTCGGCCAACGGAATGTAGCACCCTGAGCCTCCTCCCTTGCGAATGAAAAACGGCATTCCCACATAGACATCCGTCGGCAGCAGTTCGCCATCGGCAATCGCCTGTTTGTGCGCGCGATTCACGGCCTCGGCGTCAAACTCCAAACCCTGTGAGGAAATCCAAAAGAAATAGGAGCCTGGTTGACGGATGTCATCTGATGGCTTAACGCGCTCAGCACCTGCCAATGCAGCCACCGTTGCATTGCCCGTCGCGTCCACAACCTGGCGTCCCATGACAGGCCCGACCCGCCATCCACAGTCAACACGTTCAACAGTGGACACCTCAACATTCAAAATGAGGTCCACACCCGCTTTGCGCAAAGTTTCCTCGGCAACGCGGGAATAAACAACGGGGTCTACATGGACACAACTCTCCATCCACTTGTCGGGCTCCTGCTTGGAAAAATCGGGCAGACTACCATGAGCAGCGGCAACCGCCTCGGTTACCAAATCCCAAACCGGACCCGCGATAATCTGTCGCCGCCAAGCATAGAAAAGCCCCATGTCACACACCTCGGCCTGGACTGTCGTTCCGCCTATCCTGGAATCGCGCTCTACGAGCGCCGTCCGTGCACCGACCTTAGCAGCCGCGAGTGCAGCTCCGATGCCGGCAGGGCCACCGCCAACAACGACGACATCATAGACTGCTGTATCCACCTTCACACCATTGGTCGCAAGCGTCAACGGCTGCCCCCAAGAGACAAAGGATAGCAACACGAGCGAAAGCGTTATAACAATTCTTCTATAGACAGTCATCGCTGAAACGGTTGTGAGATGTGATTCTTATTTCACGACGCCGCACCAGCCGCCGTTGCGGACGAGGTGCAGCTGCAACTGGGTCTGCGGGGTGACTGCCTGCTCGCCCTTCTTGTAGTCCACGCCGATGCGATGGGCGTTGCGGCCGTCCTGGAAATAGGTCAACTGGCCCGGCTTGGTCAAGAAGTCGAGCGAGATGGTCAAGTCAAGGGGCTGCTTGCGCTCTCCTGTGATAGCACCTATGAACCACTGGTCGCCTTTACGCTTGGCGACGACATAGTAGTCACCGGCCTTGGCAGCCAGGATGCGGGTGTCGTCCCAGGTGGTAGGCACCGACGCGATGAATTCGGTACACTCCGCTTCACGCAGGTAACGTGTGGGACTGTCGGCAAGCATCTGCAAGCCACTCTCGAAGCAGACGTAGAGCGCCATCTGATAGGTGCGCGTGCCGCCGCCCATCGGCAGGGAACCAGTTCCCCAGTTGTCCTCGGGCTGGGCATTCTGCATCGCTCCAGGCGTGAAGTCCATCGCTCCCACGGCGTTACGCATAAACGGTAGCCAGATGCTGTTCTTGGGTTCGCAGCCGGCACATTGCTCCAGTCCGAGTACGCCTTCATAGGACAGCAGGTTGGGCAGGCGCTGTTCAAGTCCCGAGGGCTTGAATGCACCGTGGTAATCCACCATCAGCTTATACTTGGCACACTCGCGGACGATGCGTTCATAGTAGTTGACCATCCACTGGTTGCTGTGATCCATGAAGTCAATCTTCAGTCCCTTCACACCCATTTGGGCATAATAGGGAATCAGGTCCATGTGGTTTTCTACCGTGAGCCATGACAGCCACAGCCAGACGCCAACACCCTTCTGGCGGCCATAGTCCACCAGTTCCTGCACGTTGATCTCATCGCGTGTGGTGAAGGGGTCCTTCACGCTCTTGTTCCAGCCCTCGTCGAGCAGGATATACTCCACACCAAATTTTGAGGCGACATCAATGATGTATTTATAGGTATCGTTGTTGATGCCCGTCTCAAAGTCCACGCCCCACACGGTCCAGTGGTTCCACCAGTCCCAGTTCACCTGTCCAGGTTTGATCCATGACACGTCAGCGAGTTCGCAGGGTCCAGCCAGCACGACCTCCATCTGGTTTCCCGCGATGGTGGCATCGTCGCCGATGACGGCAAAGCGCCAGGGCAACGAACGGCGTCCATCTACGCTGGCTGCGATGCAGTCACGCTCCTTGGTAATCTTCCAGCCGCGGTCACCGCTGGGTTCCCAGGTCTCGGGCGCCTTGGGGAAAACTGAAGAGAAACCGTTTTTGCCATTAGGCGTCAGGAAGATGTGGGGGTAATCGCGCACATCACTCTCCGAGAAGAGCACCTTGGTGCCGCGCGGACTTTCAAACAGGATGGGCAGATAGGTCATCTGGTCTCCCTCCTGCAACTCACTTGTGGAGATGTGGGTATAGGGTTTCTCACATGACATGGCATAGGTATCTGTCTTGGAGATGTGGGCCATGAAGGGCGCCGGGAAATTCAGTTCCACGCCTTCATCCGTCACATCGACCTTCTTCTTGCCCTTGTTGATGTTAAAGCGATAGGCGATGCCGTTGTCGTAGGCACGGAAATCCACGCCGATACCATTCTTGAAGGTGAGTGACATCTGATTGGCCTTGTTGGGCACCGTTGCATACTTCATGGGCACGACAGGCCTGATGACCTCATCAATGCGGGAACGCTTGACGCCCTTGAACTGCGGCTTGTCGCCAAAGCGCTCATTACCCACCTGCAGGGTTAGCACATTATCCTTCAGCACCAGTTCATCACCGTAATAGACACTGTACTGCAACTGGTCGCCGACAGCGACTTCAATTCTGATGTTTCCATTAGGCGAGGTGATGGTTTCCATTCTGGGCGCTGCAGCAGCCAGCAAACTGAACACAGCCAGCAGCATTAATGACAATAATTTCTGTTTCATGTCGTAATGTTTTAGAGTTTTTTGCAAAGATAGTGTTTTTATCAGTTTAATAAGCATTTCCCAGCCAAAAGGTTATGAAATCCCTCTTCTTGCACTAAATTTAGATAATTCAGGCGGCGTCTCGGATTTGCCCAAATAGATTTGGCAAATCCCTCTTCTTGCGCTAAATTTGCAGCCTTAAATCAAAATAACAATGAGAGACATGCCCACAGCAATATCACATCACTACTCACTGCGCGAGCACAACACCTTCGGGTTGGATACCAAGGCCAAGCAGTTCATCAGTTATCACACGATTGATGAACTTGTTGAGGTATTGGCGATCCTCCGCGACAAGGGAGAGCAAATCCTGCACATTGGTGGTGGCAGCAATCTGCTGTTCACCAGGGACTTTGAGGGAACAATCCTACATTCCGAGATCAAATTCATCGAGGAAGTTTCTCGCGACGACCAGCACATCTTCTTTCGCGTAGGTTCGGGCGTGGTGTGGGACGACTTTTGCGCCCGAATGGCACGGGACAACTATTACGGCGCCGAAAACCTGTCCTATATACCGGGGGAAGTCGGTGCCTCGGCCATCCAGAATATCGGCGCATATGGCGTGGAGGTGGCATCCATCATCCATGAGGTGGAAACGATTGCTGTAGCCACTGGTCAGCCCAGGGTCTTCCAAGTCCAAGAATGTGAGTATGGCTATCGTGACAGCATCTTCAAGAACCGCTTGAAGGGGAAATATATCGTTACGGCTGTCGTCTTCAGGCTGTCGCTCATTCCAGTGGTCCACCTGGACTACGGTCCCCTGCGGGAATTCAACTCGCTGGGCAAAAGTTTAACGGTCCAGTCCATTCGTGATACGGTCATCGACATCCGCCGTTCCAAACTGCCTGAACCCAAAGAAATGGGCAGTGCCGGCAGTTTTTTCAAGAACCCTGTAATTCCTGTTGAGGTCTATCGGGCCATCGCAGCCGCCTATACCGATGTACCTCATTATGTCATCAGTGAGGACGAAATCAAGATTCCCGCCGCCTGGCTCATTGAGCAATGCGGCTGGAAAGGCAAACGACATGGCGGGGCTGGCGTCTATGAGAAACAGCCGTTGATCCTGGTCAACCTGGGGCATGCAACAGCCAACGACATCATGGAACTGGCCTCCCTCATCCAACAAAGCGTTTTCAAGAAATTCCACATACAACTTGAACCAGAAGTCAATTACATCTAATACACTAAAAACTGAATACCATGGCATCATTTATTGTTGAAGGTAACCATCGCCTTCACGGCGAAATCGTACCTCAAGGAGCCAAAAATGAAGCGCTGGAGGTCATCTGCGCAACCATGCTGACAACCGAAGAAGTTGTCATCGAGAACGTTCCTGACATCCTAGACGTGAACAATCTCATTCATCTGCTCAGCGACATGGGCGTCATCGTCAAGCAGTTGAACGACAACACCTATAGTTTCAAGGCCGAAAACATCAACACAGAGTTCATCGAGAGTCAAGACTTCATGAACAAATGTGGCCGATTGCGAGGCTCGGTCATGCTGATTGGGCCGCTACTGAGCCGCTTGGGCAAAATGTATTTTGCCACTCCTGGTGGAGACAAGATTGGACGCCGTCGCCTGGATACCCATTTTCGGGGCATCTGCAATCTGGGGGCGAAATATGATTTTGATGCTGAAAAGAAAGCCTATGCGTTTGAGACCGAAGGGCGCCTGCAAGGAACCTACATGTTGCTCGACGAGGCTTCGGTGACCGGTACAGCCAACATCGTGATGGCCGCTGTCATGGCACAGGGTACAACAACCATCTATAATGCAGCCTGTGAGCCCTATATCCAACAATTGTGCCGGATGCTGAATCAGATGGGAGCGAAAATCTCAGGTATCGCCTCCAACCTGCTGACCATTGAGGGCGTCGATCAATTGCACGGTACGCGCCACCGCATTCTCCCTGACATGATTGAAGTGGGCAGTTTCATTGGCATGGCTGCCATGACGGGCAGCGAACTGACCATCAAGAATGTTTCCTGGAACGACTTGGGTATCATCCCCGACAGTTTCCGCCGCCTGGGATTGCGCCTTGAAAAGCGAGGTGACGACATGTTCATTCCGCAGCAGGAGCACTATGAGGTGGAACGTTTCTTGGACGGTTCCATCCTGACGCTGGCCGATGCCATCTGGCCAGGTCTCACCCCCGACCTGCTGAGCGTACTGCTGGTTGTGGCAACCCAGGCCAATGGCAGCGTACTGATTCATCAAAAGATGTTTGAGAGCCGACTCTTCTTTGTGGACAAGCTCATTGATATGGGTGCCCAGATTATCCTGTGTGATCCGCACCGCGCCGTCGTCATCGGTCATGACCATCACATTCGCCTGCGCGCCAACCACATGGTATCGCCCGACATCCGCGCGGGGATTGCCATGCTGATTGCCGCCATGAGTGCTGATGGAGTGAGCCGTATCGACCATATCGAACAGATTGACCGAGGCTATAGCAAGATAGATGAACGCCTCAATGCCATCGGAGCAAAGATAACCCGCGTCCAGTAAATCAACCGCGAGAAAAAGAAATACCCCTTATTGTTATTGAGTGGCAAAAAGCATCATCAAACTGTGCATTTTGCCACTTTGTTTTGCACTTTCGGTTTTTATATCTATTTTTGTATGCTATATCTTAATTATGAAATAACTATGCTATTACTACAATGATGAGACATCGTTATATCACCTTAGCAGTTCTTCTGACGGTTGCCGTGCTGCTGCCGTCAAGCCTATGGGCGCAGTTTAACTGGCCTTATACCATTAAGGATGGTACCATCGTGACCGAGGTGCCGCAGCGACCTGCCGGACAACAATCGGCCCTGGGGATGACGGTGCCCAAAATCCCTGTCGTGAGGGTGGCATTCGTGGGCTTAGGAATGCGCGGCCCCGACGCTGTGGAGCGCTGGACACACATCCCTGGCATTGAGGTAAAAGCCCTGTGTGACCATGAGCGCGACCGCGCCGAGGCTTGCCAAGAGATTTTGCACAAGGCATCGATGCCAGCCGCCGATGTCTATTATGGGGAAGATGGCTATAAGGACCTGTGTAAGCGCAAAGACATCGACCTGGTGTATATCGCCACCGATTGGCTCCATCACTATCTGGTGGCTCGTGAGGCACTGGAGCATGGCCACCATGTCGCCATCGAGGTGCCCTCGGCGATGAACATGGCTGAAATCTGGTCATTAATCAACCTGAGCGAGAGCAAGCGCCTGCACGTGATGATGCTCGAGAACTGCTGCTATGACTTCTTTGAACTCAACTCGCTCTACATGGCTCAGAGGGGTCTGCTGGGCGAAGTCATCTATGTTCAAGGGGCTTACCGCCACGAGTTGTCGCCCTATTGGGACGAATATTGGAAAAAAGATGCTGACGATAAACTCGGCTGGCGTCTGGACTACAATAGCAAGTTCCGCGGTGACGTTTATCCAACCCACGGTCTGGGACCCATCGCGCAAGTGCTGAACCTTCACCGTGGCGACCGCATGAGAACGCTAGTGGCGATGGATACCCGCTCCTTTAATGGCCAGGAACTGTTCAAGGCTCGCACAGGCGAGTATTGCCCCGATTTCAAGAACGGTGACCACACTACTACACTCATCTCAACCGAGAAGGGCAAGGTCATCGAGATCCATCACAACGTGATGACGCCGCAACCTTATAACCGCATGTACCAACTCACTGGTACCAAGGGGTTCGTCAACAAGTATCCCGTCGAGGGGTTCGCGCTCGCCAAGGACGTGATGGCAAAAGCCGGCATCAACGTCAGCAAGAACTATACGGGCCATTCCTACCTAAACAAAGAGGACACCGAGGCTCTTCTGCAGAAGTTCACCTCGCCGCTCGTGAAGCGCTATGGCGAGGAGGCCAAGGAAGTGGGTGGCCATGGCGGCATGGACTTCATCATGGACTCGCGCCTGGTCTATTGCCTGCAGAACGGACTGCCACTCGACATTGATGTGTATGACCTGGCTGAATGGTGCTGCCTGGCTGAACTGGGTAGCCTCTCGATGGACAACGGCAACAAGCCTGTACAGGTGCCCGATTTCACCCGCGGCGAGTGGAGCAGGTTCCGTGGATACCGCCATGCCTGGGCCAAGCCCGAGGACGAGGCTGCGGCACGCGCTGCTGCCAAAGCCTTCACCGAGCAGTTGAAAGCCAAGGGTGCCAAGTATTGGGAGAAAGCGGCTGGCGCCGCCGATTAGTGGTTAGTGATTAGAGATTAGTGAATTGACTTTTATAGACCTTCTAGAATATCTAGAAACTAAAGCAAAAGAATAATGGAAGCAATCGAGACGGCCGGGATTCTGGCGCAATTTGAGATTGAGGGCAAGGTCCAGGAGGTAAAACCTCTGGGCAACGGACTCATCAATGACACATATCACGTTGTAACTGACGGTGACACGCCCGACTATGTGCTGCAACGCATCAACAATGCCATCTTCCAGGATGTGGACCTGCTGCAACACAACATCGAGGTGGTGACTGCGCACATCCGTCGCAAACTGGAAGCAAGCAATGCCGACGATATTGACCGTAAGGTGCTGCAATTCGTCAAGGCCCGCGACGGCAAGACCTATTACCAAGACGAGGTTGACCGCTATTGGCGCATGATGGTGTACATTCCCGACACCGTGACCAACGAGGCCGTCACCCCCGAGAGTGCCTATGACTGTGGCAAAGCCTTCGGCAACTTTGAGAAGATGCTGGTGGATGTACCTGAGCAACTGGGCGAGACCATCCCTGATTTCCACAACATGGAACTGCGCATGCGCCAGCTGCGCGAAGCCGTCCAGAACGATGCTGCAGGCCGACTTGACGAGGTGCGTGACATCATCGAGGAACTGGAGCGTGATGCTGATGAGATGTGCCAAGCCGAGCGCCTCTATCGCGAGGGCCGTTTGCCCAAGCGCATCTGCCACTGCGACACCAAGGTCAACAACATGCTTTTTGACCAACAGGGCAAAGTGCTGTGCGTCATCGACCTCGACACCATGATGCCGTCGTTTATCTTCTCGGACTACGGTGATTTTCTGCGCACCGGCGCCAATTTCACTGCCGAGGATGCCCCCGACCTGTCCCGTGTGGGCTTCAACGAGGACATCTTCAAGGCTTTCACCAAGGGCTATCTGGAATCGGCACGCGACTTCCTCACGCCCATCGAGATTGAGTTGTTGCCCTACGCCGTGGCCCTGTTCCCCTTCATGCAGTGTGTGCGTTTCCTCGCCGACTACATCAATGGCGACACCTACTACAAGATCAAATATCCCACCCACAACCTGGACCGCACCCGCAACCAGTTGGCCCTGTACCGCGACGTTCGACGCCACGACGCCATAATGACCGATTTCATCCAAGGGTTGCTATCTTCTTTCTAGCCAACTCCAACAACTGACTATACTAATATTTCATTATCAAAAACTAATGAATAACAAGTACATCCCCATCCTAATCGTGCAGGTCATTCTACTCCTTGCAACCTCATGCGAGCGCAACGAACCTGACAACTGGATTAAGCCTGAGGGCGAACGCACGGTGCTGTTTCTCACCCCTCAAGGCCAGATTTACAATCAAGACCAGGAACTTGTAACCACCTTGCCCAACTGCTCCTATGCCAACCAGATCATTGCAGATAAAGGCGACTATTTTGTATCCGGCATCCACGAAAAAGAGAAAGAAGGTTATTGGAAAAACGGAAAGTGGAACACCCTGCATGTCGATTTCATTGACGACGTTAATCACTGGATTAACGGCATGGCTAAGTGGGATTATTACATCTACCTGTTAGACTATCCGAATGTTTTGAAGAATAGCGGCATTTTCCCTCTCGAGGATGCTAAACGTTATCTCCCGGCAAAACAAGCGCTTTCGGTAAGCGAAGGAGAATGCTATGTGGTGGGGCACAAAGTCACCGATGACTCACATGGAGAATATCTGCCAGTGCTCTACACCGAGCACAAGGGCAAATATACCTATGAGATGCTCCCCCTCTTTGACAAAGGCATTAGGGGGGAGTGCACAAGTGTATATGCCTATGATCGCAATCATTGCCTGATAGGTGGTTCAATCAATGGATGGCCAGTGATTTGGGTCGACAAGAAACTTCAAGTGATGCCATTGTCCGAGGCCTCATTTGATCAATACGATGAAGATACCAGTTTAGGTGAAGTGTGTTCCCTTACCGAGTGTTATGGCGACATCTTTGCCGGAGGCTCTGAACCTTATCATGACAAATCGGTGGCTACGGTTTGGCACAATGGCGAGATTACTCACCTGGAGTATTATCCCGAGAAGTCAATGTCGTCCGAAGTGGTCGAAATCAAAACTTATGGCTCCGACATCTATGTCGTCACTCTTGAATACTTCTTCAACGAGAACAAGGAGTTTATCACCAACACCATCTTGTGGAAAAACGGCTCACCCGTCAGGGCATACGCTGGATTACAAACCACCAGTTTCACCGTTATTTGAGCAGAGATGCACCAGCGCTGAAACTCTCACCACAAAAAAATGATGGATTTATCCTGATTTTTCTGCTAGCGGGTACCTTTTTCACCATGGAAGGTACCCGCTAGCGTTTGGAGAATCACAACTAATCAACAAAGCCAGTATAGCGCGTTCCTCCAGAAAACGCCTTCTTTTCTTCTTATACTCGTCACCTTTTGGGCTCTTGACTTGTTATATGGTTGAACTGGTTCAAGAAAACAAAAGTATAACAATTAAAAACAACAAAAAGAAAATGGAACATCTTAGTTTTTTAGTGCCAATTTCAATATGCTGCGTTCTTCCTATCATGGTTGTCTGGTTGATCGTTCGCCGCAAGATGAATGAGACCAACCAACGCACACAAATCGTGCTGGCCGCTATTGAGAAGAATCCCGAAATGGATATTGAAGAAATCATGAAGAAGATTTCGCCCAAGCCCAAACTGCTGAAGGAGAAACTGCTCACTAAACTGTTGTGTGGTACCTTGGCCATTCTGCTCGGCATCGGCTTGATAGGCTCAGGAGCATGGCTTGGTTGGATAGGTGGCGGCGGTTCCAATGACCCCTTTGCAGCCTGCTGCTTTGGCTTGATTGTCCTTGGAGTGGGCATCGCATTTCTTGTGAATTATTTCGTGGGCAAGAAGATGCTCGCCAAGGAGATTGAGGCCGAGGAGAAAAGAGTGACGACACAAGAATAAATCGGTGACGCGCGAAGTATTCATAGCGCATGTGGAGCGTGAGCAAGAGGCCCTGCGAGGTTTCTTGCTCGCCCTGTGCTGCGGCAACAAAGACGATGCCGACGATCTTGCTCAGGATGCCCTGGTCAAGGCCTACCTCTCGCTAGCGGGTTATCGCGATGAGGGCAAGTTACGTTCGTGGATCTTCAAGATTGCCTACAACACCTTCCTCAACCACAAGGCGAGTTGCCGCACGATGGAAAGCATTGACGAGGCGCGTACGCTCATTAGCGGCACTGCTACCGATGCTTCCTTTGAGCATCAGGACCTCTACCTCGCCCTGCGCACGTTGCCGCCCAAGGAACGCTCGGCCATCACACTGTTTTACCTCAACGGATACAGCATCAAGGAGATTGCCGCGATTACCGATACAACCGAAGGTGCCGTCAAGCAGCAACTCTCCCGGGGACGTGACAAACTTAAAGCAAGATTACTGTTATGAACAAAGATAAAGCCCTTGAGGAACTCTTCCTCTCCCATCAACCACACTTCGACGACGAGGATGCCTTTATGACATCGCTCGCCAAGCGCTTGGATGCCGTTGAGTTTATCAAGCAACACCAGGAGTCGACCATCCGTCGTTACAAGATGGCTGTGGTCGTGGCATTTATTGCCGGTATTATCAGTGGTGGCATTGCAATGGCATACATTCTCTCAACGCCAATGGATGCTCCTGTATTCACCTTCAAGAGTCAATTTTTCCTCTTGCAATGGCTGGGCGAGAACTCCCGGTTCATTATTGTCACGGTCATTTCTCTGCTGATGACACTTGGCATCGCCGCATTAATCAGCAATATTCAAGAAGTCCTGCGCATGCGCTCGATTTTCAACGTCAAAGCAAAGATCTAAGGTAATTTTGGTTTGTACTTGGCCTTGACGATCTCATAGGAGTTGCGGGTGAGTTCCTGCAGTAGGTCATCAGGGGCGGTATTAGTGTCTATGCCAAGCCAATGCTTGGGTGACATGTTGAAGGGTTTGACAATGCAGTCATGGGCAGCACGCAGTTCGTCAATGCGTTCGGGCTGGCACTTGAGCGTGATGACGTTGAAGTGATCGCAGTCAAAGAACGAGAACATGTGGCCATGCACATAGAACACCAGCACGCCGCTGGCATAATGGAATGCTGTGAAAGGGAGTTTCTCCTCCACATCGTCGCCCAACGAGAGGCAAAACTCCCTATAGTCTTCGATATTCATTTTCAGGCAATGCTATTACCCAAATCGTAGGCAGCCTGCAACTTGGCATTGCCCTCGATATCACGGGCATCGTTCACACCGCCGCAGAAGAGGGTTCCTGCCAGACGGCTCTTGGGATAGCAGTCGATCCATCCCGTCAGTCCTGCCATAGCACGTTGGGGCACATGCTCCTCGTCCTCGGCTGCAGTGGTCAGCAGATAGACATCACGGAACTGGTAGTCCAACGGGTACATGGCATTCATGCGGTCGATGAGCGTCTTCATCTGTCCGCTCATTTCATAGTAATAGATGGGGGTGGCCCACACCACGACGTCGGCCTTCAAGACCTGTGCCATGATGTCGTTCACGTCGTCGTTGATGACGCAACGGCCCAACTTCTGGCAGGCCAAGCAACCCTTGCAGAACTGCAGGCTCTTACCCACAAGAGAAATCTTCTCGACATCATGACCGGCAGCCTTGGCGCCTTCGGCAAATTGATCAGCGAGCATATCGCTGTTTGAGCCTGGACGCAGGCTCGTAGAAATAACGATTACTTTTTTCATATTGCTTATTATTGTGAAAAGTGATTGTGCTATATCTTCTCTATAATCAGTTCAGTAGAGCCGTCTTCAAGCGAATTGTATTCATCATAATGAATATGGGCTCCATTTTCCTGAATGGCTAAAGCGGATAACTGGCTCGCTAAAGACAGCAGACCTTCTTTGTTGGCAGAGATAACTACCGTGCCCTTATCATCAACTCTCACCTTGATGTTGAAGCCTTCTATCCAGTCAATACCCATATCAACAACAATTCATCGGTGATTACATCCACTCGAAATTCTCTTTCCCTGCGGCTATTTCAAAGTGGTACTTGGCGATGCCCAAGTCCATGTGGGTGTAGCCGACCAGCGAGAAGCCTTTCTTGGCAAGCACCCGATGGTGGCCATCAATCATGCCCAAATACTCAAACGAGAACTTCTGCTGGTTGATGGCGGTCGGTGCCAGCAGAGCGGCTTCCACGCCGCGGCGGAACCAGTCGGGCGTGCTGTCGCTGACGTTGCTCACCTGGTCGATACGCTTAATCTTGTGCGACACGCCCTGAGTCTCGCCGTAGCCGATGGAGATATAGGCCTGAATGACCTCGCCGTCGTTCAAGATATAGGTATTCGGTATCTTGGTATAACTCAAGCCCACCCAACAGGTATTCATCCCGAGGGTCTGGGCCAGCAGCACCAGTTGCTCGCCGTAGTAGCCGATGCGCTCGTCCAGGTCATCAGCCTTCACGCCCGCCATGACGAGGTAGTCGGTCACATTACGGAATTTACCGTATCGGGCAAAGGGGCCCAAGAAAGCCTTCGGCTCATTGCGTATCAGTTGGATGTGCAACCGCCCAACGCGGTTCACTTCATCTATCTTCTCTTGCAGCGCATGTGCGTCAGCATCGGTCAACGGCTGCTCCGTATAAGCCCTCACACTATGCCGGGCTTGTATCGCTTCTAGTAGTGTCATAATGATTATTTAAGACAAAAATAAAATTTAACTTGTCTAAAAGTCGCCTAAAACTGAGATTTTAGACAAATATAATCGTGTCTTGAGAATGAAGTTCATGTGCTCAAGACCCTGTTCTTTCTTTCAATTCCTTACAGGCGGCCAAGAGGTCCCAGATGGCATCCTCGCTGAGGACACCTCGTTTCAAGTCGGCGGGCAAGAGGCCTGCCTCATCGTCAGCGAAGTCCTGTTTCCAAAGGTCGCTGCCGTAGTACTCCTCTAATGCGGCGATATCCTCCTGAACAGCCTCCCATTTATCAAGGGCTGCTTCGAGTCGCTTTACCGCAACCGAGGTGCGGTTGAGACGTCGCTCCATCTTGCGTATGCGCCCAATTTGCTTATTGTTGTCACCCATGGCTATTCATTACTTGATATCCTTGACTACGGTCTTATCGTTGTCCTAGACATCAGATTGTTCCTACAAATCAGAAAATCACTTGGCGCTCAGGGGCCGAGAAAGAGAAGAAGCGCGCTGTGGCGCCCTCAATGTAGAGCACAGCCATGTTGTCGTCATCGGCCTTGTACATCGACTTGAGGCTCTCATTACGGTTGAGAAACTCCTCTTTCACGGCAAGCGTCTCGTCGGTGACCAATGTGCCGCTCAAGCGCATCCACTCGGTGCCAGAGGGCTTCAGGGCACAGATTTCGAATTTGCCGTTTGCCGCCATCTGCTTATAAACGTCCTTCACCTTTCCCGTCATGATGTAGAGACGGTCATTGATAATCTCTGATACGCCAAAGGGGCGCACACGCGGCTGATCGCCGTCGGCCGTGGCAATGAAGAATGCACCACATTCTTTCAGGTAGGCCTGTACTTCTTGCATGTTCTGTTGTTTCATTTCTTTACTGATTGTGTCGTTAGTTACTGATTCTCTACCCGCGGTCGTGGGTGCCTCTGTCTGTTTACCTGCACATGCTACCAGTATCAGCAAGCCAGCAAGAGCAAATAATATCTTTTTCATAACTTAAATTGATCATTTCTAACAACTAATTTCTCACTCAATACTCAGGGACAATTGTCCCACAAAGATACTAATAAATGTATTTATCCTATTACTCCCCTATCATTTTTTGACAAATTCCTAACAATATCAACAATATTAACTATATTTGCAAAGAAATCGAAACACTCACCTGGTTTTCAACTATGTCTTTTTGGCGTAAACTCATAGGGAAAGATAATGATGACACAAGAGACACCATGAGAGATGTCCTTGAACGATCTTCTCATGATGCTTCACGATATGCCATTGTTGATGTCGAAGTTGGGTTTAATAGTCACAAGATACAAGATATCGGTTCTCTTCGATTTGATGATGCTCTGTACCATGATGCCTCAGTGAATAAACTACGTGATTTTCTTTCTAATGTTGATTACCTCTGTGGCCATAACATCATCCATCACGATGCAAAATTCTTGTTCGGTAATCAGCCTTGCCAATGGATCCTGGTTGACACACTATATATGTCACCCTTGCTTTTCCCCGAACGTCCCTATCATCGGCTAGTCAAGGATGACAAACTCATGGATGAACAAATTAATAATCCAGTAAACGATTGCAAGAAAGCAAAAGACCTACTATTGGATGAAATAGCCCAATGGCATTCATTAATTGAGGAAAAACGTAGGATATTTGCTTCATTATTACATGGGAAAAAGGAATTTGATGGTTTCCTAGACATGGTCAGGGCAGAGGTATGTGACAGTGGTTTGATCGAACTGATTAAGACTTCATACAGTGGCAAGATTTGTGAACATGCCGACCTTGAAATGTTGGTGCGTCAATATCCTTGCGAGCTAGCATACGCTCTATCTATCATTGATACAACAGACCGTCATTCAATTACCCCCCGATGGGTACTTCGCAATTACCCAGAGGTAGAATTTGCGATCAAACTATTACGTCATACCCGTTGTGAAGAAGGTTGCTTGTATTGCAATACACTGTTAGATGCTCACCGCAATCTTGAATACTTCTTTGGATATAAACAGTTCCGTTTATTTGAAGGAGAGAATCTTCAAGAAAAAGCGGTTCAATCAGCTATTGATGGTGAGTCATTATTAGCAATTTTTCCCACGGGTGGTGGGAAGTCGCTGACCTTCCAGTTACCCGCACTGATTGAGGGCAGAACTGTACACGGATTAACCGTTGTTATCTCGCCACTCCAATCACTGATGAAGGACCAAGTGGACAATCTTGCTGAACGAGGAATACTCGATGCTGTAACCATTAATGGACTATTAGATCCTATTACGAGAGCATTATCAATACAACGGGTTCAAGATGGGGAAGCATCTCTATTATATATTTCCCCCGAAATGTTGCGTTCCAAGACGATTGAAAGGATTCTGTTGGCACGTAATGTTGTGAGATTTGTAGTTGATGAAGCCCATTGTTTCTCCTCATGGGGACAAGATTTTAGGGTTGACTACCTCTATATCGGTAAGTTTATTAGTGAGTATCAGAAAAAGAAAGGAAGCAAACATGCTATACCGGTATCATGCTTCACCGCCACAGCAAAGCAAAAAGTAATACAAGACATCTGTGATTACTTTAAGCAGACAGTTAATCTAAACTTAAAGCTATTTGCATCGACCGCCTCAAGAACCAATTTGAGGTATTCTGTAATTCATACTGATACCGATAATGACAAATACATGAGGCTCAGGCAACTCGTTGCAGAATCTCAATGCCCGACAATTGTTTATGTATCAAGGACAAAACGCACCAAAGAGCTTGCCCTTAAACTGACACGGGACGGTTATAAAGCACTGCCATTCAACGGTAAGATGGATGCTGATGAAAAAATTGCCAATCAAGATGCGTTCATGAATGACAAGGTTAGCATCATTGTAGCGACATCTGCTTTTGGAATGGGCGTTGATAAAAAAGACGTTGGTCTAGTTGTCCATTACGATATTTCTGATTCTCTAGAGAATTATGTTCAAGAGGCTGGAAGAGCTGGTCGCGACCCTCATCTTAACGCTCGTTGTTATGTCCTTTATAGTGACAACGATCTAGACAAGCATTTTATACTGCTCAACCAGACAAAGCTCAGTATCAGTGAGATACAACAAGTATGGAAGGCCATTAAAGGCCTCACCAAACACCGAATGAGGGTTTGTTGTTCAGCATTGGAAATAGCACGTCAAGCAGGATGGGACGATACTGTATCAGACATTGAAACACGAGTTCGAACAGCTCTAGCTGCATTGGAGCAAGGTGGATACCTCGAACGAGGCAACAACGTGCCGCATGTCTATGCAACAGGCATCACCGTAAAAAATATGGATGAGGCGAGACGTAGGATTTCGGATTCACTTCTTTTCTCCGATGATGAGATAGAAAAAGCGGTAAGAATCATTAAGTCCCTTATTTCTCAAAAATACATTGCTAAAGCTCAAGATGCTGAAGCCGAATCCCGTATTGACTATCTGGCGGATATTCTTGCCCTTACCAAGGCCGAGGTAGTTTCTGCTGTCGAAAGAATGCGACAAGAGGGAATATTGGCTGATAGTAAAGACATCTCAGCTTATTTACAAGATATAGGTGATTCAGAGCGCAAATCCCGAATGTTGCTTGAACACTTTGCCAAACTGGAACAGTTTATTCTTAGCCACATTTCTGAAGAGCCCATCATCACATCTTGTAAGCAGTTGAATGATACTGCTGTGACAGATGGCATATCAAACTCCAGGGAAAAGGATATAAGGACATTGCTTTACTTCTTAACGGTAAAAGGCTACACCCACAAGAAAGAAGATGCAGCACACAATCTGGAACTATCTTGGCAAATGGACAGGGAAAAGACCATGAACCGTTTTGAGAAGCGGTTGATGATTAGTCGTTTTACCATTGAATGGCTCTACAAGTTATCAGTAGAGATGCCTAAAGAAGCTCAAGAAAACAACGCCGTTCAGTTCTCAGTGATTGAGCTTCTTGAGCAGATAAAAAACAATCAGCAATCATTGTTTTTCAATTCTGGGGATTTGAGCATTGAGGACGTTGAAGAAGCTCTCTTGTATCTGTCTAAGATTGGTGTCCTTAAGCTGGAAGGTGGCTTCCTTGTCCTTTACAACGCCATGGATATCCGCAGGATTAAGGACAATAAGTCAAGATATCGTGTTGATGACTACCGCATGCTCAATGAGTTTTATAAACAAAAAATTCAGCAAGTTCATATCGTTGGAGAGTATGCTAATTTGATGGTCCGTGACTATAATGCCGCTCTGCAGTATGTGCAGGATTATTTTCAGATGGACTACAAGAAATTTGTGTCAAAATATTTCAAGGGTGACCGAGTAAGCGAGATACAACGTAATTTGACTCCAGGGAAATATCAGCAATTATTCGGTCAATTGTCCAAGAGACAGATGGAGATTGTCTCTGATAAGGATTCAAAATATATTGTTGTTGCAGCTGGGCCTGGTAGTGGCAAGACTCGTGTTCTTGTTCACAAACTCGCTTCCTTGCTATTGCTTGAAGACGTAAAACACGAGCAGCTATTGATGTTGACCTTCTCACGTGCAGCTGCGACGGAATTCAAGCAACGCTTGATGGAGCTGATAGGCAATGCTGCCCATTTTGTCGAGATCAAAACTTTTCATTCTTACTGTTTTGATTTATTGGGCAGAATTGGCAACCTTGAAGATGCTAAAGACATTGTAGCTAGGGCGGCACAAATGATTGAGAACGGAGAAGTCGAACCGAACAAAATCGGGAAAACAGTCCTTGTGATTGATGAAGCACAGGATATGAGTGTCGAGGAATACTCACTTGTCAAAGCCCTCATGGCTCGCAACGAGGACATGCGCGTTATTGCTGTTGGTGACGATGACCAAAATATCTATGACTTCCGAGGATCGAATTCCACCTACCTGTTCAGGTTGACACAAGAGCCAGAGAGTCGTTTTATAGAAATGACTGAGAATTATCGCAGTTCACGCCATTTGGTCAATTTCTCAAACGCATTTGCTCATAAAATTCGCCACAGGATGAAGAGTACCCCAATTATTTCAATGAGCAACGATGATGGTTGGGTTGAAGTTACTTATCATCTATCCAAAGAGATGTATCAGCCGTTAGTCAACCAACTGATCAGAAACCAGGGTAGCGGCAAGGTTTGTGTCCTCACACAAACTAATGAAGAAGCTGTTATCTTAGTTGCCCTGATGCAACGACATGGAATCAATTGCAAACTGGTTCAGTCCCTTGATGGATTCCGTTTCTGTAATTTAGCTGAGATTAAATATTTTTTGAAATATATTGATAAGAGAATAAAAACTCCTCTCTTGCCTGAAGGCTTATGGGAAGAAGCCAAAAACAGAACTTTGTTATCATACAAAACAAGTCAATGTTTATCATATTTTAAGCGTTGCTTGAAATTGTTTGAAGATACTAATAAAGTAAAGTATATTAGCGATTTCAAATCATTTGTATTTGAATCATCTGCTGAGGATTTTTGCGATGTCACAGGTGTTGATGTCATTGTTTCAACAATCCACAAGGCAAAAGGTAAAGAATTTGATGATGTCTATATGCTCATCTCGGACAACTATTCTATTGACGATAGTTTAATGAGACGTTATTATGTAGGGATGACCCGTGCCAAGAAACGTTTGTTTGTGCATACAAATGGCAATTTCTTTGACAAGCTTCCTACCGATAGATACACAGTAGATCACCGCCAATACAAGATGCCAGACGAAGTCGTGTTGCAACTCACACACAGGGACGTTATACTTGACTATTTCAAGCCACGAAAGCGTGACGTACTCTCTATGAGAAGCGGAGACACTCTGCACTGTGATGGTTGCGTATTGTACAGCAGCTCTAACATCCCTGTGGCGATGATGTCATCCAAGATGCAGGCATCACTCACATCATGGAAAGAAAAAGGATATGCAGTAAAAAGTGCATCTGTTCGGTTTATTGTAGCATGGAAGCCAAAAGACGCGCCTAAAGATGAACCTGAGACTGCCGTCCTTCTGCCGGATTTAGTTCTAATTCGAGTTGGTAATGAAAATGCATTTTGACTGCAGCTGACAATATCTTATTGATGAGAAAAATGGGGGGAGGGCATTGTTGGAGAAGACTCTTTTTATAATTTTGCGGATAAAGTAAATGGTGATGCTTATGATGAGAAAAATTACATACCTGATGTGCCTTGCGCTGCTAGCGTTGAGCGGCGATCACTCCTATGCACAACAATGGACCTACCCTGAGGATATGCTGAATGTTGAGTATCCCTATTTCACCACGGTGAAGTTTGAGGGTGCCTCTCCCGACATTATTGACTTTGTCACTTCTTATGTCAGCGATGTGGATACCACTATGGATGGTACGTATTATGTTGATGTCTGGAACCGTTACCTGCGTCAAGAGGAACTGCGGCCCGGGACTGAAGTCGTGGTTGATAAAAAGAACGGATACGTCCGTATAACGACCGAATACTCGATTGACTTTGATGGCAAGGACCATATCTACAAGACCATCCATGAGATGTGCTACTGGAACTGCGCCGACGGCAAGCACAAACTGTTTGCCCTCAACTTCAATATCGTGAATGAAGGCCATTACCTTGAGGGCCAAAGCACAGGGCTGAGCCTCAGCCTCTATGACAATGCCCGTCATATCATGTGGAACATTGCAGAGTATGAACTCGGAGTGGAGGCAGATCCAAAGTCTGAAGAGGAGTCGGTCATCACCTATTGGCTACCCCGGGAAGGCAAGGACATCATCGAAGAGACACACTACTCCACACGAACCGAAACGGTGAAACTCATGTGGGACGGCATGAAATTTGAGAAGAGCAAAAAGTGAGAAGCCAGGAGGGATTACCAACGTCCGTTCGATAAAACTCTATTTTAGATTTCAGTGAATTAGTTACCAGATAGACAGTAGAGACGCAAAATTTTGCGTCTCTACATTGCGAATAAACTAAGCATCAATGCTTTATATTCTTAACCTTTCTTGGGAATGACGAGGTTGAGAATCACACCAGCGAGGGCCGACAAGCCTATACCACTCAGGGAGAACGAGCCCATCGGGAGGATGGCGCCGCCAATGCCGAGAGTCAATACAACGCTGACAATGATGATATTGCGTGTCTGGTCAAGATCCACTTTGTTCTTGACCAGATTCTGTATACCTACCGATGCAATGGAGCCGAACAGCAGCAACATAATGCCACCCAACACTGCGCTAGGAATGCTCTGGAGGATAGCACTCAGCTTGCCAATGATGGAGAAGACGATGGCTGTGCCCGCAGCGATGCGGATAACTGCCGGACTGGTGATACGGGTAATCTGCATGGCTCCCGTCACCTCGCTATAGGTCGTCACAGGGGGACCTCCAAACAGTGAAGCCACCACACAAGCCAAGCCGTCGCCCAGCATGGTGCGGTGCAATCCAGGATCCTTGACAAAGTCCTTGCCCGCAACAGCACCCACGACATAGACGTCACCGATGTGCTCAATCACGGGGGCAATGGCAACGGGTATCATGAACAGGAAGGGTTCCCATGCGAACTGGGGCAATTGGAAATGTGTAATGCTCGACGGCAGGGCAAACCATGGTGCACTGCCCACGGCCGAGAAATCAACAAGCCCCATTATCCAGGCAGCCAAATAGCCCACAATAATGCCACACACCACAGGCACCAACTTGATGAGTCCACGTCCCAAGACGAGCACAAGAATCGCCGTCAAGAGCGAAATGAACGCCAATAGCCAATTTTCCTGAGCCATGTTGACGGCAGCAGGCGCCAGCGATAATCCAATGCAGATAATCACAGGCCCTATGACCACAGGCGGGAAGAGCCGCTCCAGCAGTCGGCGCCCCTGCCACTTGATGAGGGCCGACATGAGGAAATAGACCAGAGCCACACCCATGATGCTCGCCAGCGTGCCCGGCATTCCCCATTGCTTGGAAGCCGAGATGATGGGCGCAATGAAGGCAAAACTTGAGCCTAAAAAAATGGGCACCTTACCCTTGGTGACCATGTGAAAAATAAAAGTGCCGATGCCGGCGGACAATAATGCTGTGGCCGGATCCAACCCGACCAATAACGGTACTAGAACTGTGGAGCCAAATGCCACAAAAAGAAATTGGATACCCACGATTGTCTTTCTTGTTGAAGACAACGCGGAAGCATCCATCGTCGTATTATTCATAGTAAACACCTTTATTAAAAGTTTCACAAAATTACAATCATTTTTTCAAACAGGGAAGAACTGCCCTATAAAAAACAGTTATAATTTTCCTTTTTTTGCGTTTATAGCACGAAAACCCTAACTTTGCGAAAAATAACAAACATCACTATGATGACAGCAAAAGAGATAATAGGATATATGGAGTCGTTGCACAATGAGAAGCAGCGGCAGGTGCTGATGGGGTTTTTCAAGACAGGACCGGGAGAATATGGCGAGGGAGACGAATTTCTTGGGCTGAAAGTGCCACAGACGCGTGAGGTCGTGAAACTGGTGGGTCATGACTTGCCCATTGAGGAAGTTCCCGAGTTGCTCATGTCGCGCTGGCATGAGGTGAGGTTGTGCGGACTGCTCATACTGGTGGCCAGGTTTGAGAAACTGGCAAAGAAGCGGCTGGAGAACGATGAAACGGCCATCCAGCAGCGCGACGAAATCGTGAGCATGTACTTGCAACACGCCGAGCGTGCCAACAACTGGGACCTGGTCGATTTGTCAGCCCCGAAGATTCTCGGCAACTGGCTGTTGTTGCCCACCCGTCTAGGCGACAAGCGCAAAATCATGGACGGATTGGCAGCGAGCGACTGCCTGTGGCGGCAACGCATGAGCATGGTGAGCACCTGGAAAACCACCCAGCAGGGAGATCCATCGTGGTGCCTTCGCTATGCCGAATGGCACCTGCATCACCCACATGACCTGATGCACAAGGCTGTGGGCTGGATGCTGCGCGAAGTGGGCAAGCGGTGCAGCATGGACCTGCTGTGCCAGTTCCTTGAACGCCATGCCCACGAGATGCCACGCACTGCCTTGCGCTACGCCATTGAGCAGATGTCCGATGATGAGCGCAAGTACTGGATGAACCGATAAAAAAAACTGATTGTTTTATTTCCTTATTTCAAGTAGCGGGAGAAGAATTGCCAGATTTCTTCGCCCGTGTCAATATCATCGGTGTGCCAGGAGTGGACGCCGCCGATGACTTCATAGAGCCACACGTCGCAATGCGTCGTTCCGCTCGAGTAGCGGTGCTTGATGACGGGATGTCCCTCGCTGCCCTTGAGGCTCTCGACACGTTCTATTTCCTCATGGGTGCAGCGATTCTTAGCGACCCAGTAACCGATGGCGACAGGGACAGGCAGATAAGCACCCCAACCGCCCTTGTCCTCCAGGTCTCCCGTCCATTCCGACACGCGGTCCTCGGTACCGTGGATTTCCATGAGCGGGATGGGTCGTACAGCCTCCAACTTCTCATACATCCATTGCATTGTCAGTCCCGCGATGGGCGCCACGGCTCTGAATGTGTACTGGTTGCTGTAAGCCATCAGGTAGCACATCTCACCGCCGTTGGACATTCCAGTCAGGAAGGCATTCCTGCGATGCAAGTGATGGCGTTTCTGGGCATATCGGGCGATTTCGCATAGCGCTTTCACGTCATCGACCTTCCAACCTTGCTGGAAGGAATAGCCCACGTTCCAGCTGGGCTCTCCCTGCGGGTCTTTCAATCCTTGCGGGATACAGACGGCAAAGCCGTACCTGTCGGCTGGTCCAATCATGATATTCTCACGCCTGATGCCCGCACCGTAGCCGTGAAGGACAACCACCAGCGGCGCGCCAGCCTTCAGCCCATCGGGCAGATACATCACAAATTTCCTCATCTTGCCATCGACCTTGATGGAGTCTTCCACATATTGCCCGGCATTGACTTCGATAAAAAACAGCGACACAAAAATGGCCAGCAGCAACGTTCTGAAATGATTCATTTGTTTTAGCATTTGAAAGATGAATGGATTAACGATGGCAAAAATACAAAAAAACCGTGATGGCCGAAAAAACAGATGCATTTCTTGGAGATGTGGGACCTAATGGCTAACTTTGTGAGTTGATAAAACGCCTATATACACCATGCGCCGCACCATGATACATAATGCCACCGAACTGATGGATTACATTCAGCAGGTAGGGTTCCTGCCCTTGCTGGACAGCGGGATACGGGGTTTCTCGGCCGACGAGGCGGTTGACCCTGACTGCCGCTATGTGCTGCTCGATGACGGAGGCTGGGACTGGCCCCTGTGGAAATGGAAAGGCCCCGTTGTCACCGAGGGCGGCTATGTGTATGGAAAATTCTTCAACAAGAAGGCTGGCTTCGTCAGCCGCGATTGGTGGCCCGACCTGTACAACTGGCGTCACCATGCCCACCCTGCCCCATCGGCGGGTTCTATCGAGGAAACCATCCTGATGACCCTGCGTGAACACGGCAGCCTCATCACACGGGAGTTGCGCGGAGCGTGCGGATTCACGGGTCCCAAGATGCGCAGCCGCTTTGACGGCTATATCACGCGTCTGCAGATGGCCTGCCGCATCGTCACCGAGGACTTTGTCTATCCCCGCGACAAGCACAACCATGAATATGGTTGGGGCTGGGCACTACTCACCACGCCCGAGCAGCTGTTGGGCAAGGAAGCCTGCTGCTGTGACCGCACTCCTGAGGAATCGCTGGAACGCATGCTCACCCATCTGGGGCACATACTGCCCCGCGCCACCGAGAAACAACTCATCCAACTCATCAAATAACGACGACACCAACTATGAAACGCTTTCTCTTTATCCTTATCGCCCTGCTGGCCGTGACGAGCCTGCATGCCCAAAAGATCAGCTACATCGAGAGCACCCGCTCGTGGTACTACGTCTATGACGACCAAGGCAAGAAAATCCATACTTTCAGCACCACACAGGGCGAAGTGGTCGCCTATAGTGAGTCGTTCTACATCGTCAAGCACGGCAGTTGGATTTACACCTACAATGCCAAGGGCAAGCGACTGCACACATTCTCGGTGAGCACCGTGGGTGAAGTTCTGGCCGCTACCGGAGATACCTTCACCAGCCGCAAGGGCAACTGGATCTACACCTGGGACAAGAACGGCAAGAAACTCAACACCCGCAGTGCCCATTAGCGCACGGGGCCGATAGGCAACTGCAAGAGCATTCCCATAAACGGGATGCATTCATGCCCCTTAAGCACTAACAACAATTAACACTTCATAGTTGCATATTTCAAGGATTTTACTTATCTTTGTGTAAAGAAAAATCCCAAGGAGGAAATAAGTGTGATTAGTATTCAAGAAAAGTAAAAACATCATTTATGTTTAAATTTATCCACACCAGTGACTGGCACCTTGGCCAGAATTTTTATGGCTATGACCGTAGCGAGGAGCATCGTGACTTCCTGCGGCAACTGGCCGAGATTGTACACACCCACCAGCCTGACGCCTTGCTGGTGAGCGGCGACATTTTCAATATTGCAGCCCCATCCAATGCCGCCGTCAACCTTTATGTAGAAGGGATGCTCGACATCCACGATGCTTGTCCCGAAATGGCTATTATCGTCATCGCCGGCAACCACGATAGCGCGTCACGCCTCGACTGCGACAAGCTCCTGTGGGAGCGCAACGGCATCAATGTGCTGGGCAGTCTGGCACGAGACAACGAAGGCTGTGCCGACCTGGATCGTCACCTCATCCCCGTGAAAGACAAGGGCATCGTCGCCGCAGTGCCTTTTGCCTACCCCAGCAGCTTTCCACCCGTTGACAACGATACGGAACGTGCCAATCGTCAGCAGCGTTATTTCCAGGCTCTGCTTGACCGTGCCCAAGACATCAACCAGAATCAACTGCCCATTGTCCTGATGGCACACCTTGCCGTCAACAACAGCGACTTCACGGGCCATGACCGCAACATGACCATGGAATGTGTCGAGCTTGATACCCTAGGGAGAGGCTACGACTACCTTGCACTGGGTCACATCCACCGACCGCAACAGTTGAGCGAACGTGCCCGTTACTGCGGCACCCCTGTACCCGTGAGCTTTGACGAACAATGCGAGCACTCGGTGAGCATCGTCGAGATAGACAACCATGAAGCAGCACCACGAATCATTACCCAACGCATCAAGAACCTGAATCCCCTGCACACCCTTCCAGCCGATGCTCCCGTCAGCTTTGAGGACGCCCTGGAACTGTTGCAGCAGTTTGATGCGGATGAGCGAGCCTACATTAGACTCAATGTGCAGGTTGACCGCTTCCTGCCAGCAGGTGCCCTGGAGCGTGCCGCTCTCGCAGTGAAAGACAAGCAGTGCCGTTTCTGTGACATCAAGCGGACCGTCACAGCAACAGGCTCGCGTGGTGTGACTCAGATGACCCTTGAGGAATTTAACCAGATGACCCCTATCGAGGTGGCACAACGGTACTTTATGGACAAAAACAATGCCGCCATGAGTGAGGCACAACAAGAAATGTTCAACATGATTTACCAAGCAGTGAAGGAGGAAAACAGGCAATGAAACTCAAGCAACTTACCATCAAGAACATCGCATCGATAGAACATGCCGAAATTAATTTTGACGCTACCCCACTCGATGGAGAGCGCCTGTTCCTCATCACGGGCGACACCGGTTCGGGCAAGTCAACAATCATCGACTGCCTGTGCCTGGTACTGTATGGAGACACCCCGCGCATGAATGCCGCCCAGGGAATAGAATACACCAACAATCGCTCGGACACGCTTCAGACCAACAACGTGAAACAGTTGCTGCGCCGTGGAGCCGCCAATGCCGAAATCATCCTGACCTTCAACGACAGCCAGGATGTGCCTTATATCGCCACTTGGGAAGTCCACCGTGCCCACAACAAGGCCGACGGCAACATCCAATCGGTGACACGCACGCTATCGACCGCCGATGGCGTAACGCCTCCTGAGCACATACACAACATCAAGAAGATCAACGAACGCATTTCAGAGCTCATCGGTCTCAACATGAACCAGTTCTTCCGCACCGTTGTGCTCGCCCAGGGTAAATTCTCGGAATTCCTCAACAGCGACGAGAACCAGAAGACCGAACTGCTTGAGAAAATGACAGGCACCGAGATCTATACCCAGATGGGCAAAAGGATCTTTCTCACCTTCCGCGAGAAGGAGAACATCCGCAACAACCTGCGTGAACAGCTCAATAACATCACACTGCTGAATGAGGATGAGAAAAAGCAGATTAATGAGGAAATAGCGGCCCATACCAGTGCTCAGGAAGCCACATTCAAGCAGGGCGAAGGTGCCAAGAGAATGGCGCAATGGATTGACGAGAAAGCCAAAAACGAGAAAGACCTCGCTGAGAAGCAGAAAGACCTGGCCGAAAAGGAAGCCAAGACGCAAGAGGCTGAATTTGTCGAGAAAAAGAAACTGGCTGCCGACTGGGACCTGACGATTGAGCCACGACGGGAATGGAAAGAGCAACAGCGGGCCGAGCATCAGATTCTTGAGTTGAAGGGGAAGAAGCCTGCCATGCAGGAAGAGTTTGACAACCTGTGCGCCGCATTGCGTGCAACGGTCAAGGCACTGGAGACACAACGCCAGCAGCTCAACGAAACCGAAGCCATCCTCAAGCAGGAAGAGCCCAACCGCGAGATGTATAACAGCATCAAGAGCATCAAGGCCCTATTGAAGCAGCGCAATGACGAGCAACGTAACGTCGGCATATTCACCGCTGCCCTACAGCAGGACCAGGATCGCCAGCCCGTGGTTGAAGCTCTTGTCAAATCAACGCACGGCGACATGCTGCGACAAGACGATACCGTCAAGCAGCTTGAAGCCAAGTACAACGCCATTGACGTGAACGGCATCAATGCCCAGAAAGATGCCTTGAGCAACGCCAAGCAGGCGGTCATAAAACTCAAGGCCGCCAATGACGCAGTCATGCAAGCCGACGAACGTGTCACCAGCATGAAATCAGAACTTGCCACGGAACAGCAGACACTGGAAAAGGCGCAAGCCACCCTCAGTGACAAGCAAACCATCAAAGAGCAGGCTCAGGCTGCCCTCGACCGCGAGACCGACATCATGCACCTGATTGAGCAGGCTCACAAGTCACTGCATGAAGGCGACAACTGCCCCGTCTGTGGCAACACCATCAATCACCTGTTGCCACCCATAGGGGAACACGTCATTGAGGACCTGAGGAAACGCCTCCAGTCGGCTGAAACTGACTTGAAGAATACCGAGACCAACATTGGCGCCTCCCTCAAAGCCATCAGGCAGATGGAACAGCAGCTTGCCAAAGCGACCGACGAGGAGGGCAAAAAGTCCACCCTGCGCAACCAGCAATGGGAGGCCACACGAAGCCTGCTTGCTCTGTGCAATCTGCCCGCCGACACCTTGCCCGACAACACGGTTGCCGACGAGTTGATCATTGACATGGACAAAAAGACAGCAACGCTGAACGACGCCTTGCGTCAGGCGACTGACCTGCACAACCTCATCAAGGACGAGCGCAGCAAGCTCACCAAGTTCACCGATGCCCACAACAATGCCAAGATAGACTTCAACAAGGTCGTCGAGAGCATCCGGCACCAGCAGGACGCCATCAAGTTGAGTACCGAACACGTCAAGTCGCTAACCCGTGACCTTGATGCCCTGTTCACGATGCAGGATTGGCAAGAACGCCTCACGGACGATGCCGATTTCATCCAAGGCCTGGAACGTCGCGCTGCCGACTACCATGCCAAGGAGACCTCTGCCCAGCGGCTCAAAGAGAGCATCGGCAAGACAGCAGCGCTGATTCCCGCCATGAAGGACAACAAACGCAACATCGAGGGGCTGACCGATAACGGCAAGGAAACCGATGATGTGCCTGACAATCTGGACGAGCTGTGGCGCCAGTTTGAGAACAAGTGCATCAACTGGAACAACCAGCTGAGCAACGAGCAAGCCAAGGAGAAACAGGCACAGCAGGCACTCAACCAATTCCTGAGCAACAATCCCGCCATCGGCATGGAACGTCTCATGGAGTTGAACAGCCACCAGCAAAACGAGATTGACGGCATCAAGCGCAACCAGCAGTTGCTTGCCGACAACATCACCCTCACCCGCGGCGAAATCAGTTCCCTGCTCAAACGGCAGCACGACCTGACAGAACAGAAGCCCGATTTCCCCGAAGAAAACCGCGAGACGCTGGACGAAATCTGTCAGACGAGCCAATCAAAATACAAAGAACTGACCACAATGATTGCCGAACTCAAGGCCCGCCTCAACACCGACGAAGCCAACCAGAAGGCCGTGGGCAAGAAAAAGGAAGAGCTCGACAAGGCCGAAGCCGTCTATCAGCAGTGGGCTGAATTCAACGAGATGCTGGGTGATGCCAATGGTAACAAATTCCGCAAGATTGCGCAGAGTTACATCCTGGGCGAACTGCTACATTCCGCCAACTACTACCTGAGCAAGTTTGACAACCGCTACGAGTTGGAAGCCTACCCTGGACGACTCATCATCCTGGTGCGCGACCTGCAGCAAGGCGACCTCACATCGGTCAACACACTGTCGGGCGGCGAGAGTTTTATGGTTTCGCTGGCTCTGGCACTCGCGCTGTCGGGAACTATGGGGAAAATCTTCAGTGTTGACACGCTGTTCATTGATGAGGGCTTCGGCTCGCTCAGTCCCACCTATCTCGATAACGTGATGGAGACGCTCAACCGACTCTATGACATCGGCGGCAAGCGTGTGGGCATCATCAGTCATGTGGAGATGCTCAAGGAGCGTGTCACGACCCAGATTCAAGTCTATCGCGACCCCAACGACAACACCGTCAGCCGAGTCAAGGTGGTATCATGATACAATATGGGCGGCACGATGATGCCGCCCATATTTATTCTTTATTGAGATAACAAGCTTTACAGTATTTCCAAGCCGTGGATTACGCCACTGTAGGAGACGGCGTCCCTGCCACGGGGATCGACATCAATGGTCGTCTTGCCGTTCATGAACACCTCGATGTGGAACCGGTAAGTGTCATCGCCGTTGCTCACACTGAAGGTCACGCGGGCACGGTCGTCCTTGGGGTATTCTACCTTGTAATCCAGGACCTCGCTCGTGAAGTTCATCGCCTTATAGCCGCTGGCACCATAACCCACATTCTGGCCTGAACCGACGTAAGGCAGATAGCAGCTCACCAAACCGTCACGCACAATCATCTTGTGTCCTTGAGACACAGGAGTCGTCGGCGCCGACAGCGGCCGCATCGAGCCGACCATCACGACAAACTGCTGCGACTCAAGCAAGCCCTTTATGGCCTCGGCACGTTGTACATCCACCACCTTATTGCCAGTGCTGCAAGCCGTGAGCAATATCATCAAAAACGCTATTGAGAATAGTTGAACTCTTTTCATAATAATCGGATTGAAGGGTTATACAATACTTTTACTTGTATGACTGCACATTGGGTATTTCGTTTAACAGATAATCTCCCAAAAAGAATCAGAATACCATTTCGCCGTCAAACGAAATCGCATCCTTGTCACGGGCGATGATGTCAATGATAGATTTTCCGTTATTGAACACATCAATGCGGAAGTAGTAGGAATCCTCGACATTGGTCACGGTAAATTCAATGTGAACGCGGTTACTGGTCAGGTAGTTGATCGTGTAGTTTTCAATCGTTCCCTTGAAGTTCAGACCTTTGCCGCCACCATAGGGCAAACGATAGGCCTCGCCGACATAGGGCAAATAGCTGACCACCTCATCGCCGTTGACCGTCAGCTCATAATTGGAGCTCACATGACGCGGCATGCCACCCAGCGGTTTCATCCAGTCCACTGCAATCGTATAGTGGCGTGTGTCGAGGGCATCCTGCACTTGGCGAGTGACTTGCGCCTCACGCTCTGCCTTGGTCAAGCCGTTACCCGAGCCACAGCCAGCGAACGACAGCACCAACAATACCATGGAAAATAAAACTGATAATATCTTTTTCATCTTGAGTAATATGTTAAGATTCTAACCGACTGCAAATTAAATAAAAAACCTGCAATGCTCCAAACAATCTGCCTTAAATCAGATGAATCTGTTATCGTTGCAGAATCTCATCCAGCACGGGGTAGATATCCTGCTCGC
The DNA here is from genome assembly GCA_900318205.1 of uncultured Prevotellaceae bacterium. Taxonomy (GTDB): domain Bacteria; phylum Bacteroidota; class Bacteroidia; order Bacteroidales; family Muribaculaceae; genus Sodaliphilus. The sequence continues at coordinate 224,925 of ONJS01000004.1, forward strand.
ACTCGTAGGGGTGGATGTGGAAGTAGGGATTGCCCGTGAGCATCGCCGACAACTGCGTCTTCGTTTTGTCATAGAAAATGTGGCAGGGGATGCCGTGAGCCTCAGCATAGGCCAGTTCGTAGCCCACGCCCAGCGAGGGACAGGTACACTCACCGATGAGCACATCGCTCTCGCGCAGCCACGCCGTGTCCTGATCATAGATACGCGCATCGCGTTCACGTCCCTGCTCCACAAGACTCAGGTTGCTCTTGCCTACATGCTCGGTCAGCACCACGTCGGTGCGCTGGATGTAACTGATGATGCGGTGGTACAGGTCAGCGTCCACGCGTCCACCACGAATCGACCCTGCAAAATAAATCTTCTTTGCCATATCTTTGCTCTATTCTTTCAACTCACAAAGATAAGCGAATTGCTTGAGATAAACAAATATGGATGCTTTCTGAAATTTCAGAAAAATCAGTTGTTAGAAAAAATGGGCTGAGGCACTTGGCCCCAGCCCGATTCATCCTTAAAAAATCACATCAATCCATATTCTTGTATTTTTCCGCTACAAATGGTTATTGCAGGATGATGTCAAGGATGGTGTTGATGTCGGCAATGTTGATTTCGCCGTCATAGTTCACATCATACAACACACCACTATCGCCACTCAGGATGACGTCAATCACAGCGTTGACGTCGGCAATGTTGACCTCAAGGTCGAGGTTCACGTCACCCCATAGTCCTGTATTGTAATTCACCTCGGGCGCCAGGTTCTTGCGATCGCGCCAACCCACACGGTCGGTGCCCATGACGCAGAGGCCATACTTCATCACGCCGGCCACGTAAGGTACGTGTATCACGTTCTGCTTTTGGTTGTTCACGACGATGAAGTCGTCGGTGCCGTTGAGGAACACGAGAAGGTCATAGTGATCAATACCACTCGTGCCATCGCTGCCCGCGATGGTCACGTCCAGTCCACCATTACGCTCAGTGACGTTCACGATCTCTGATGTCGGGAAGTCGGTGTCGAAGGTGTTGACGAAGGTGTTCGTCTTGATTGCTTCGTTGGCATCAAAGACGATGGTCGCCTCGTTGCTCACGGTGCTGCCATTAGCGGGGTTGGGCTTGTGGTTGATGGTGAAGCTCACATAACCCTCACCCACATGGTCATCATTATTGGGAGGCAGGAAGCCTAACATAATGTCTTCGAGTTCGTTACCGTTCTTCTGGAGTGAAACGAAATTCCAGCGCACGATACCTGTTTCCTCATCAAATTGTCCGCTGACGCGCACCTGAATTTCCTGTCCGTTTACAGTATAGGGCAGGTTCTGGGTGAAGTCCTGGGTCTTCTGTCCGCCGACGGTGAATTCTTGATTGGCCCAGCCAAAGCCGTTAAAGCAGAAGGTTGAGGCATCCAGTTTGGTCAAGTCGAGCGTATCGGTGATCCACACCTCGCTGGCAGGCGCCGTCGCTGTGGATTTGTTCTCAAAGGTGATGGTGTAAGGCATTGCACCCATGGGTTGGATGTAGTGCGCATTTTCATCAGCACCCAAGGGACCTATCATCTCATTGGGGTCATAGCTGTTGACGGCGCGCGATTTCTTCTTATTGCCGGGTCCTTTCAGACAATCCTCGCGGTTCCAATAGGCATTCAAAGCACTCCAACACATATTGCCGATGGCAAACAGACCCTGTCCCACAGCTCCAACACCCGTGAGATCGGCGCCACAACTCAAGGCTGAACCGACGAAGTTCTTTCCGAAGTTAGCCCATCCGTCGGAATTGCGGTTATACAAGTCTATGCCACCTTGAATCACGGTCTTTCCGGCATTGTACAAGCAGCCGATACCGGGAAGTTGTCCAATGACGCCGTCTTCCAGCAACTGTTGACCGAATTTCATAGCCATACACTCCATTTGCTCCATGGTGTAAAGCCTCTGTGGAGCGCGCGCATAGCCACCCTCGGTAAATTCGGCACCCCATGGTTCCTGAATCATGAAGTACATCTCCACCTCGTTGGAATATGAATTGCCGGTGGGCCTATTGTAGCGGACACGGAAAGTCTTCGCCTCGGTGCTGTTGGGTGCGATGTAAGGAATCAACAACATATAGCAGCGGATTGAATCACCCCGCTCTGCGTCATAGATCATCATGTAGTCTGTAGCCTGCATAGCCATAGCCTGTGCGTCTTCATCAAGATCCGGGCAAATCTCACTGATGTCGAAGTCAAAGGCTACGTCAACATTACCATGCATGGAGGGTATGCCAATGATGAAGGGCACGTTGAAGGCAGGTGTATTCGACCTGTTGCCGTAGTTAATGGTGAACTTCTGGTATTTGCCCCAGAGCATTTTCTCGTAGCCGTTGACATCGGCCCACACTTCAGGTTCTCCACCCGGTTCGACAGTGAATGCCTGGAAGAGCGTGTCGGTACCCACGATGACATCATACTTACCCGTGGGAACACCGCTCAGATTGAATCGCGCGGGAGCCAGATCGTCAGGCGAGAAGATATTGTTGGAGTCGTAACCCCGTTGCACGAGCCATACGCCCTCTAGATCGCCACTGGCACCGTGTAGTGCCACACGTGGCTTGTTGCTGTATGTCAGGCGGTAACCGCCCTCGATGCGCAGCGACACGCCGTCAGCTTGTGCGGCCGATTCGGGATAGACGCGCTTCAAGCCACCGATGATGAGGGACTGTGAGGGAGCCGAAGCGTAGGCATTGCAGTCTCCCGTTCCCCTGGCAACCATATCATAGCGATAAGTGCCGGGATGGCCGGAAACGTACTGCTCCACGTGGGGCGTCTGTTTGGTGGAATACTTGTCGATGCGGTCCAGATTCGACGGGTCAGGTAGAATCCACCAGTAGCACTCTCCGTCCTGCGTCATGTCGTTGAGATAGACATTCTTTCCGCTCAAGTCCTGCGAGACGGTGAACTCGGGGTGCGGTGGACGGATGCCGTCGTGCTCTGCGAGCAGGGCGTCGAGCAGCGGTGCGGGGTCATTGTGATACTGGCTCTTGTCCTGCAGCGAGCCGTCGAAAGTGAGCAGCAGGCGGCAGTCGGGGTCCGAGGCATCGGGCATGTTGTAGATGTGCTCGCGGATCTCCTCCTGAGTCAGCGCGCAGCTGTAAATGGCGAAGTTATCCACCACGGCACTCGGGGCATTCCAACTGTTGTTATTTTTGCGTCCGATGACGATGGGGTTGTTGCCGATGCGCAGCGGGCCGTGCTCGGTATTCACACCTATAAGCAGTCCATCCATATAGAGGCGGATGTTGTCTTTCTCTTCATTGGAATCGTAGGTGAGGGCGACATGATGCCACTTGCCCCAATCTTTAATCTGTAAACGCCAACGGTCCCAAATCGTCTTACCCACTCCGTCCACCGAATGCTCGGTAGACACAGAGCCATAAACAGAAAACCAATCATTCCCATCGCTTTCGATGCCGATATACCACCCGCCTTGATAATGGTTGCCAGAGGTGTTAGGATCATCGTTCGACAAACCGGCGATTTGGAAGCTCGTGCCCACATCCACACGCACCCAGCACTCGACGGTGGTGGCATCCCTGGTCTCCATGATGCTGGGCGTCATCGGGATGATGACATTGGTCAGCGGGTAGTCAGCGACCTGGTCGGGAATCCTTGAGATGTCCAGCGCCATGTTGGTGTTGCCCATAACGGGGAGCGGGTCGTTGCGGCGGTGAACGATGCTCCAGAAAGTATCGTTGTTCACACTGCTCGGACTGTAGTTCATCAGCCAGTGCTCTGTGCCCTCCTGATCCACCAACACGGTGAGTGCATGGTTGTTCCAGTTCTTGCGTGCCCAGGACTCGGTGCCGATGACAAAATTGCGGTGCACAGTGCGGAAACCGTCGCGTGACTCCACCAGGAGGCCACGAACGCCAGTCATATAGACATGTTGACCCGTGGGGTCATCGGGGGCGATGTACAACTCATAGAAATAACTAGAAGTAGATCTGTTCCAAGTGCAGCGAGTCTGCATTTCCCAAGTCTGACCGCCATCGTGGGAGTGGTACATGTAGATGTTATTATTAGGCGCTTGCAGCACATAGATGTGTTGACCTTTGGCGGCGATGGCACCTTGTGAACCGTTTGTGCCGGGGATGTATTTCGCATCGGTCCAGGTCACGCCAAAGTCGGTCGAACGGCGGAAGATGGTGTGGTTACGGTCATTGGTCGGGTGTGTATCCTCCAACGCTTCGGCACAGCCCTGGAAGATGACGTTGATCACGTTGCCATCGAGGGTCATCTGCGGGTGGTAGTTGAATGCGTTGCCATTCCATCCTTTCATGTAATTCAATTCGCACCACGAAGTGTTGTCCAAAACCAGCGGAGCGATGTTTTGCGTGGTGACGGTCTGGCCAGCGTCGGCCGATGTGGTAAGATAGACATTGCCCCAATGCATGTTATAATACCAATACATGTCATTGCCGAGAATTGCCCAGCGGCGCCCTGACACTTGCAGATCAACCAGTTTCTGCTTTGTATCAATCAACTTATCGGTAAAAGTGGCGCCGCCATCAAGCGAAGTGAACACGTGCGGATAACCCGTACTTTCGTTTCGGGCACCGCACTCAATGGCGATAACCACCATCTGACCATCACACTGCACATGTGGGCGGCCATAATTGTAAGATGAGTTCTCGTCGATGATGCGTTGCTGGAATGTCTTGCCGCCGTCACTGGAATAGGTGAGAACCAATTGGCCGTGAGTGCGCTCCACATCGTTGACGGTGACGATGTAAACTTTCTGACCCTCCACGGCCATCCACTTGCTGTTATTGCCATAGCCGCTGCCTAAAGAGCCGCCAGACGTGAGCAGATTATCCGAACTGACCACAGCACGGGCAGCCTCCCAGGTGCGGCCCTGGTCGACACTGCGGCGGTAATACACGCAGTACTTGCCAGCGGCATTGGGGTTAAAGTCAAACCAGGTGACATGCAGGGTATTTCCCGAGACACATGACTGCATGGGCAGTGGGTTGCTCGAGGTGATGGTAAGGTCATTGACGCTGGCACTCAGGTTGGTCCAGTCGCCAAAATTCGAGGGCAGGTAACTCTTGTCATTGCTGCCCTGTGCCGCGGCGCCGAATGTTGGCACCGGCGTTACCGGATTGTCTGTGGCGCGCAACGGCACTGCCAGCACAATCAATGCCAGTAGCAACAGGGTTAGTTTGAGTAATTTCTTCATAATAGTAATTGGTTTAAAAAGTAAATATTAATATGAATGGGTAATGTCTGCTGGATATATGAGGAAATTTGGAGAAATGGTATTCTTATATATAGTATTCAGGAGAAACATTGTTCGTGTCTGGCGCACTCATATTCAAATGAAAAGCGAGACAGTCCCCTGGGTACCGATACAATCGCCGATAGGGGGGCAGACGATTATTTGCAAAATTACTAACGGAAATGCCTTTGGGGACTCTCAAAAACACAAAATCAACTCTCAAAAATTTTTTGAGAGTTGATTTTGGTGTCTTTTCCCGCACAATCGTATCGAGACATGCAAGATGGGCACCTCACCAGGTCGGTTGCTATGATGCATTACTGTTACTTCTCCACTCGTTGGGAGTCATGCCTGTGATGGACTTGAAGATGCGGTAGAACGAGGATTCACTGGCAAAACCGGTAGCTGTCCAGACCTCGGTCAACTTCATATCGGGCTGCTCGCTGAGCAGTTGTTGTGCGAGTGCCACACGATAGGTGTTCACGAACTGTGGGAACGTACAGCCCTGCTGCGACTTGATACAGTTAGAAAGGACTGTGTAGGTCGTTCCTAGGGCCGTGGCCACCTCTTTCACCTTCAAATCAGGGTTCAGATATACCCGGTGCTCCTCCATCATCTGGCACAAGCGACGCATGAGTTCGGCACCATCCTCACCATCGTCAGTCGCCTCAAGATTCTCCGCTACAGGGGCAGTGAGAGTTTCCTCATCGGGCAATTCAATGGGCGGCATTTCATCTGATTGCTCCTTTTTCCTTCGCCTGAACAGCAAGGCAAGCAGAGCAGTTGCAGCAACGATAGTCAGAACAAGAAGAGCCCATTTCCACAGCGGCCAACCTGCTGCCGCAGCCCTGTTGCGCGGGCTGACATGTATTAGCCAAGTGGCAGCGGTGGGTTTAAAATTTGAACCTTGCGGCACCCCGCCAGTCAGCATCAAGTCTCCATCAGCGGTTAGGATGATATTATCGATGTTCACACCCGTCAAGGCTTCGGTGTAACATAATGTCAGGCGGGCTGGCGACATGGCATAGTCGATGGTAACGACATACACACGGGTTGTGGCGTTAGAATCAGCAGCCTCATGACGAAGTTCGCCGCCAACTAAATATGCCCGTTGGCATTGTCGGTCCACAACGATTCGACTATGATATAAGATTTCTTCCCCTTGACTCGACCTCGGAATAGGCACATCGGTGGGCAACAGCGTGAACTCCCCGTTGGTGACACGGGCAATCGCTAACTGCCCCTCGTCATTGGTGATGAGCAGAAGGTAGGAATAGTTACCCTTAGACTTATCACCGATAAAGGCAGTAGATGAGGGCCAAAACAGGTATACTGGGACGATTCTCCACTCGTCGAGTAATGGCACATGGCAAGGTTCGCCATGCAAGCGGTCGGCCACAGGCAGGGTAATATGATGGCCTACCGTGTCCATTCCACCGATGACCAAGGCGTCATCTTTAGCTGTTTGCAGGATGAAAGGGGTGGCTCGACCGATACTCACGTCCTTCACGGGCAAGAAGCTATTCTTACCATCATAGATTTCGATGGCATCCTTATGGTACCAGTTGCCGGCAATGACGACACGGCCATCGTCGAGCGCAAGTGCCGAAAGCATCGCCCTCTTGGTATCAAGACTGGCAAACCCCTCAGATGTGTGCGTTAACGGATCATAGAGTTCTACTTCGAAACTTTGCCCGATGCCCATGTTTTCCTTGTGTCCCCCCATGATAAGCACTTTGCCCGTCACCAGTTCCACTGCACAGCCGTCATCATGGGTGAATGCGGTCGATACCCAATGCCACTTGCCGTCCTTATAGTACTCGAGGGTTGGCGTCGGCACAAAGTTGGTGGTGTGTCCTCCAATGACTGTAGGCTCGCCATTCAACAGTAGCACTGAATGCCCGGAACGGGGTACGTTCAAGTCGGGCAACCGCTCGGCCTGGACCTTCACCACAGGGCACTTGACAGCATTGTTACCTTGTGGCATGGCCATCAGCGGCAACAGGGCAAAGAGGGTGTATATGACTATTATAAGGTGTCTCAACAGTTGTTGGGTAGTTAAAAGTCTATCAATCCAACGAAGATAATTTCACTCAAGATTGCGACAAATGTACTCATTAATTATTGATGGAACAAAATATTGGCAGGTTTAGTGAGAAAAACACTTCAAAGGCGGATGAGGGCGACGCCGGCGAGCATCAGCAGGATGCCGGCAATCTGCAGCCAGGTGATGCGCTTGCGCGGGGCACCGAGCCAGCCGTAGTGTTCCATCAGCATGCTGAGGGTCAGCTGACCGACGAGCAAAGCCATGGAAAAGACTCCGACACCGACCTTCGGGACGAGCCAAGCATTGCCGAACACAATGATAGCGCCGCACAGGCCTCCTGTCCACATCCACCACGGATAGTCACGGCTGAAGGCTTTGCCCACCAATTGGGTCTTTCTGATACAGGTACAAAACAGCAACAATGCCATCGTGGCAACGAAGAAGGCAACAGTCGTAGCCTGAACAGGATTGCCTACAATGCTCGACAGCTGGGCATAGGCACCAGTGATGCTGGCCGACAAGCAACCCGAGAGGACCGCCATCAGTTGCCAGAAAGTCTGTCGCGTCCCTGTGCTGGTAGCGGATGCCTGCTGTTTGGTTTTCAAACGAGGCAGGACAACCACCAATACCACGCCGACAATAAGCAGCAGCGCACCGATGATACGATTGACGCCCAACGGTATGACCCTGGCACAGAACCAGCCGAAGTGGTCTATCAAAAGACTGAAAATCAACTGGCTGAACATCGGTATGATGAGGGCCTGGAGCTGCCCGATTTCCTTAAACAAGTGGATGGCGATGGTAATGGTCACCACAGCCACGATGCCTACAAACCAACTCCACCAAGGGGCTTCGGCCAGCATCGTTTCGGTCGGCATGATGGGAATCCCCGCCACGAGCGACACCAGCAACAATGCCAAGGTGGAAACGGTAAAGGACACGAGTGTGGAGACATAGGCAGGACCCACAACCATGCGCAGGCGTGAGTTGGCTGCCGTCTGGAAGGGCATCAACAAGCCCATTGCCAGTGCTATGATCAGAAAAAACATAATTCTCTATTCGTTACTTTGATTGATAAGATTCAGCCTTCAAGCCGCTTGTGCATTCCTTGCCCAAATGCGGAAGGCTGTGCCTCGCTTGCTTTTGACACGATAGCCTACAGAAATGATGACGTCAAGGTTGTAAACTGCAGTAGGTTTGTACTTGGATAGAGTATTATGCAAAATTTGCATATTACTAACCTTCTCCAATTCACCTTCCTTAAATACATTGGAGATGTGACGTGCAATAACTGACTGATCTTTTTGGAACAGTTCAGCCATCTGGGCTTGTGTCAGCCAGACCGTATCGTTTTCCAGGCGGACATCTATCTGCGTCTGCCCGTCTTCACTCTGATATATGATGATTTTGTTCTCTTCCATGAAAAAGCCTAATGGTTATGCGATTTCCTCGAGGGCGCCTGTCACCGAGTCGATGATGAAACCGCGCACGGTGATGTCGTGGGGCATCAAGGGGTGGGTCTTGATAGTGGCGACTGTCTTGCGGACTGACTCGGGCGTATCTTTGAAGCCCTCCAGCCACTGGTCAAGGTCAACACCGCACATGCGAATGGTGTTGAGTGTCTCGTCGGTCACACCACGCTTGACCATCTCCTCGTGGAAGTGGCTGAAACTCATGTGGCATGCACCACAAGTGGAGTGTGCCACCACCATGATTTCCTCTACGCCCAACTCATAGACGGCAACCACAAGGCTACGCATCGCCGAGTCGAAAGGAGATATGACCAGTCCGCCGGCATTCTTGATGATTTTGGCGTCACCGTTTTTCAGGCCCAAGGCGGCAGGCAGCAGTTCGGTTAGTCGGGTGTCCATGAATGACAGCACCGCCAACTTCTTGTCGGGGTACTTGTCGGTCACATACTGCTCATAACCCTTGCGGGCAACAAACTCTCGGTTGTATTCAATAATGTTGTCAATCATGATTTCCTCTTTTTCTTAGGTTTGGGTTCAGGCAGAGCTTTGCAGGTCTCGCGCACGAGGGCGGCGAGGTAGTCGCAGTCATCCACATCGGTGATCAGGAAGTAGTCCTTGGCGCCGTCATAGGGCGGACGCAGTTCCACCGTGCGCAACAGTGCCTTCCCCGCCTCGGTGGGCTTGAGGAAGAAGCAGTCGTCACAGATGAGCCCGAAGATCTTGCCATCGCAATAGATGCCGTAGTCACCGAACATCTTTTTGACGATGATTTCACCGGCACCGGCACACTGGTCAGCGATATATTGCACAAAGTCCGCGCTGCTTGCCATGTGTTATTTTACAATTCTGAAGTAATCGTACTTGCGTACTTTGGGCGGTATCGGCTCGGCGGCTGGATAACCCAAGGCGATGGAACCAATACCCATCAGTCCGTCAGGAAGGCCAAACTGGCGCATCAAGGCTTTACCCTCTTCGGTGTCAAACATCTCCCGCTCACGATGAATCCAGCAAGAGCCTAAACCGATGGCATGGGCAGCGTTCATCATATTGCCCAGCACCAATGAGCCGTCATAGACAGCGTTAGGCCATATCTCGGGCCGCGAGCCGAAGACAAGCACGATGGTGGGAGCGCCGTAATAGGGATTCCCGTTCATACCCAGTATCTCGGCATTCATTTTGACCAACTGTGCAACAATGGCGGGATTCTGCACGGCTACTATCCACGGATCCTGGCGCCCCATAGCCGTCGGAGCAAAGGCACCTGCCTCGAGTACAGCCTGCAGTTCCTCATCAGTAATCTGCTCGGCTTTAAACTGACGAACACTGCGGCGCTCTCGCAATGCTTTTAATACTTCGTTATCCATAATAGTACTTATTCTAAGTTACTCTTTATTCACGCACAGCCTTGGGGGTCCAATTCTGGAAGAAACTGAGCACCTTCTTTTGGTTATAGCCCTTGCCCTCCTCGAGCAGTCCCGAGTCCTGAATGTGGAGAACATTACCCTGCTCGTCGAGCACAACCAGCACGGGGAAGCCAAAACGCCCGGCATTGTTGAGCCGCTTCATCAAGGCCTTGCCCACCTCACCTGCCTTGCGGGGATGGTAATTGGCGTGGATATAGACGAAGTTCTGCTCAATGACGCTGTTGATGGTGCTGTCATTGGTGATGAAGTCGGCAAAACGCAGGCACCACGGGCACCAGTTGCCACCCACTTGGCAGATGACGAACTTGCCCTCGGTCTGAGCCTGGGCAACGGCCTGGTCAATCTGCTCCAGCGGGTTGATGTTCTCGTTATATACCTTCTTGAGTGCCGTCTGTTCCTGGGCATGAGCCGCCATGGAAAACAGTGCGACGGCAAGCACTACGATAGTCAATATCTTCTTCATAATGATTACTGTTATTATAGTCTTGACATAAATTTCTCGCGATCAACGATAAAGCGCAGGTGAGTCCCCTCACCGAGTAGCGTGTCGCCGCAACGGGCCTCGACCTTGAACTCGATTTTCTTACCGTCAACTTTGGTTACCGTGGCGGTCGCCGTGACGGTATCACCCAACTTGCTGGGCTTGAGGTGGGATGAGGCAATGTGCCCACCCACGGTGGTACTGCCTTCGGGCAAATGGTCAGCCACGGCCAGCATGGCGGCGTTCTCCATGAGCGCCATCATCGACGGTGTAGCCAGTACGGGCATGTCGCCCGAACCCAGTGCGATTGCCGTTACGGCCTCGGTTACTGTCAGTTCACTGGTATGGGATTGTCCTGTTTCAATCATGGGAATAAAAACTTAATATTTGTTGAAACCGTACAGTTCCCTCAACTCGGCTTTCTTCTCATCGCTCAAACGGGTGAAATAACTTTTCCATCCCGGGCAAAAGTTGATGTGCCAGCGCCAGAATTTACCTAATACCGAATTGGGCTTCTTGTGGTAATGAGCCCTGAACTTGCAGTTTTCGCAGATATGTGCCATTTGAGTTCTAAGTTTTAAATTGTTAGCTATTTGTTATTGCTGGTAATCCAGCTGACGGTCCATCCAGGCGAGGCGCTCAAGGAGCCATTGCCTGATGTGGGAAATCTCATCGTTATAGTCAATTGCGGCATAGTGGTTGGGCCACTTCTTTTCAGTTCCCCAGCGAGGCCAGGCACGGCTGTTGCGTTGTTCTGCGCCATGAGACGTGAGCACCGCCGCCAACGAGTCAAGGGTTGCCATGATGCGCTCATTGCTCATATTTCCGTTGCGGTACTGAGCCCAACGTGCCTTGACCTGAGCGGTATAATTGGGATCGTTATTCAGGACATACCACCAGAAGGGTACCAGATGCACTTCCTTCTCCTGATACATGATGTTGTTGTTCTGATACATCCAGGTATCGGTGCGCCAACTCTGACGGTAATCGGCGTTGCCGTATGCCAGGTCGGTGTCCCAGATCACCATCTTGAAGCGCGGGTCAACACTGTCGCGCCGCTTGTAGAATTTCCCACTCAATCGATAGGCATCAACATTGTGGCACAACTCCATCATCAACTGGTAATCGATAAACGACTGCACGTCGATATAGTTGGTATAGTCACCTGCCATCAGTGCGGCCTCCATCGCATCAATGCGGCTGTTGATATAGCTGACTTGTACCGGTTTCAACTCGTCATAGTCGGGCGACTTGTACTGGAACCGGATAATCTGGTTGAGATAGGGCTTTCCCGCCGTGTCCACCGGATGATGCTTGGAGATATAAATCACATCATCGTTGCAGTCCACTTCCATGAGGTAATCGCCCGTGATGGCATCGCCCTCAGTTCTCGGTTTAGTCAGGTTCAGGCGGTGCTTCCCCTTGGAAACCACCTCGGCAAGGATATACACGCCGTAGTAGATGCCGTCAACAAAGAGTTCACAATGGCGTCCCTGCGGCACATACTCCATCCACGGCCTCGCCAATTCAAAGGTCAGCAGGTCGCGTATCATGCTCCTGTCAGCGTATGGCGCCAACAGTGCCCAGTTGTTGTCCTTGCCCATCCCCAACAGAGAGACTTTCTGTTTCTTGCCGTCATATTTCAACTCATCGTTGAGCGTGCGGAAGGAGTAAGGTTTCTTGGGGCTGTCATTGTAAGTGGAGTTACCACGATGACGCACGGCGATATAGCCGTCATAGTCGATGTGCTGCCCGGGATGGGCGATGGTGTCGGCATAATTCATCCTACCCTCCCCGTTCCAGATGATTTTCATGTGTCCGCCGATGCGTTTATCGCGCATGATGGAGTCACCGTCCACATCAATCCACACGATGGGCAGATTGGTCGAGTCAAGTTGTATGTTCTTGTCAGCAGGCGGGAAATTGTGCACGACAGGCTTGACGCAAGCCCCCAGGGCCAGCATCATCACTGCCATCAGAACCACCTGCGGCAGACGCCATATCTTCACTTTACTTGTTTTCACACCGCAAAGTTACACAAAAAAGCGCAAAGTTCAAAAGTTGGTAAAAAACGATAGAAAAGTTGCATATTACAATTTTTTGTGGTAATTTTGCCGCAAAATAATGAAAACACATCACAAATCTCACAGTAACAATGGACTCACAAAAGAATGCTGAAATCATTGCCCGCATCAAGTACTTGATGAAAGAAATGGGCATGCGCCAGGTGCAATTTGCCCAGCGCATCGGGGTTGACACCTCCAACCTGTCTAAGTATCTCAATGCCCACATGCCGCTCAGCGACTCGTTCCTCAACCGCCTGGTAGTGAATCTGGGCGTTTCCAAGGAATGGCTCATCGACGGTACCGACCTGCCCTTCGGCAAGACCCCTGTAAGGATTGACAACGGTACTGCGCCAACAGTTGCCAGCAGTGAAACGGGAACCCCAGTCTATGACGTGGATGCCACGGCAGGCACTGCATCGGGCCGCAACGAACTGTTCGCCACCGAGAACATCGTGGGATGGGTCAACCTGCCCAATGTGAGCCCGCATTGCCGCATCGTGCGCGTGAGTGGCGACTCGATGGCACCGGTCATCATGGACGGTGACTTTGTTGCCGTGCGCGAGGTGAGCAATTTCAACCAGATTTATTGGGGACAAATCTATATTGTCCAACTCGATGACTTCAGGTTGGTAAAGTATGTGCGCCGACACACTGACCCCAACATGGTGGTCCTGCGCAGTGAGAACCCGAATTATGATGACATGGACGTGCGCCGCAGCGACATCCACGAGATGCTGCTCGTGCAACACGTCCTGCACCTTAATTCAAGGCTTTAGGCTTTAGATGTTAGGCTTTAGGCTGCTTTTTTGACTAATTATTTTTACTGACTACAATGAATATCCATTACCATACACTCCCTAACGGGCTGCGCCTGGTCCATGTCCACACCGCCAATCAGGTGGCGTGGTGCGGTCTCGCCATCAATGCGGGCAGCCGCGACGAACGAGAAGGGCACTACGGACTGGCCCACTTTGTGGAGCACACCATCTTCAAGGGGACAACGCATCGCCGCGCCTGGCACATCCTCAACCGTATGGAACGCGTGGGCGGCGAACTGAACGCCTATACCACCAAAGAGGGCACCATGATCTACTCGGTGTTTCCTCACGAGCATCTGCCGCGCGCCATTGACCTGCTGGCCGACCTGGTGCAATGGTCAGTCTTCCCACAGGAGGAGCTGGACCGCGAACGTGACGTCGTGCTTGAAGAGGCTGCCAGCTACCGCGACACGCCCAGCGATGCCGTGTATGACGACTTTGAAGACCTGCTGTTTGGCGGCAGCGAACTGGGGCACAACATCCTGGGGCGGAAAGAGGACCTGGAACAACTCACCCGTGAGGACTGCATGAGTTACCTGAAGAATCTGTACGTTCCCGACAACATGGCATTTTTCTCGGTAGGTCCCGAGCGCCCCGAGCGGGTATTCCGCTTGGCAGAAAAATGCTTCGGTCCGATGAGCCATGCCATGGCAGCTCGCCACCGTAGCACGCCGCAGCATGTAGAGCCTTTCAAGAAGGTCATCAAGATTGGCACCCATCAGGCCCACACCATTGTCGGAGCACGCGTGCCCGACATGAAACACCCCCTGCGCTATGCGTTGATGCTGCTGAATAACATCCTAGGTGGCCCAGGCATGAATTCCCTGCTCAATGTGGAACTGCGTGAGCGCCGCGGCTATGTCTATACAGTCGAGTCCACGCTGTCGATGCTCAGTGACTGTGGCTGGATGGAAATCTACCTGGGCTGCGACCCCGATGACGTGCGCTCCAGCCTGCGTGTCATTGAACACATCACCAGCCGCTTGGGACAAGACCTCATGACCGAGCGACGCCTGGAGGCCTACAAGAAGCAGTATTGCGGACAAATGGTTGTCGCCGCCGACAGCACCGAATTCATTGCGATGCGTGCCGGTCGGGGACTGCTCTATCACGGTAACGTGGCGACCATCGATGACACCATCGCCCGCATCATGGCTGTCACACCCGAGCAGATTGCCCAGGCTGCATCCTTCCTCAAGGCCGACCGCCTGTCTTCCCTCACTTTCCAGTAAGGGCCGATTGACGATTAAAAAGTGAATTACTTGCAAGATTGGTGAATAATGACTACTTTCGTGCCAATTAAATCAATGAGATGATTGAAGATGAAAAAGATTTCAATACTCATACCGTGCTATAACGAGGAGAAATCCCTGCCGCTGCTATACCCTGAACTGGTCAAACTCATGGACGGCAACCCCAACTATGAGTGGGAACTCATGTTTGTCAACGACGGCAGCCGCGACGACACCTTAAAGGTGTTGCAACAGCTGCGCCAGCAGGACAAGCGCGTCAACTACGTGGACCTGTCGCGCAACTTCGGCAAGGAGAATGCCATGCTGGCGGGCTTCGACTACGTGACCGGCGACTGCATGGTCATCATCGATGCTGACCTGCAGCACCCGCCGACGCTCATCCCCGAGATGATACGCTGGTGGGAGCAGGGCTATGACGACGTGTATGCCAAACGCAAATCGCGCGGCAAGGAGAGCTGGCTGCGCAAGCACTTGTCGCTGCGGTTCTACAAGATATTGCAAAGCTCGTCGCGCTTTGACGTGCTGCAGAATGTGGGCGACTTCCGCCTGCTGGACCGCTGCTGCATCAAT
This sequence comes from uncultured Prevotellaceae bacterium, assembly GCA_900318205.1. Taxonomy (GTDB): domain Bacteria; phylum Bacteroidota; class Bacteroidia; order Bacteroidales; family Muribaculaceae; genus Sodaliphilus. Next base: position 240,296 of record ONJS01000004.1, read on the forward strand.
GCCTTGAAAAAGCTGCGCGAGAGCGAGCGCTACACCAAGGGCATGTACAGTTGGATCGGCTTCAAGAAGAAGGACGTCGAGTTTGAGCAGGGCGACCGCATCGCCGGTGAGTCCTCATGGAACTACAGGCAACTGTTCTCGTTTGCCATCGACGGCATCACCTCATTCACGTCGGCGCCATTGCGCATCTCCACGGTCATGGGGTTTATCGTCTCGCTGCTTGCCTTCCTCTACATGATTTATGTGTTCATCAAGGCGCTCATCTGGGGAGACCCCGTGCAGGGCTATCCCACGCTGGTGATTCTCATCCTGTTCCTGGGCGGTATCCAGATGATTTCGCTGGGCATCATCGGCGAGTACATCGGGCGCATCTACAACGAGACAAAAAACCGCCCCGACTACATCGTGCGTGAGTTCAACGAAAGCAAAGTCCTGTAACCATCAGGATTACGAGAACGACAAGACACCCAGTTTCAGAAACATTGCAACCCAATCCATAGAAAGTGACTGACATGAAGAAGATAACCATATTGATTCCATGTTATAACGAAGAGCAGAACCTACCCTTAATCTACCCTGAGCTGGTCAAATTGATGGACAGCAACCAGGCTTACGAGTGGGAACTGCTGTTTGTCAACGACGGTAGCCATGACGGCACATTGGAGCTGCTGCACCAGCTGCGTGAGAAAGATGGCAGGGTCAACTTTGTGTCCTTGTCACGCAACTTCGGTAAAGAAGTGGCCATGCTGGCAGGCTTTGATTATGCCAAGGGCGATTGCCTGGTCATCATCGATGCCGACTTGCAGGATCCACCGTCGCTCATTCCCGAGATGATCCACTGGTGGGAACAGGGCTATGACGACGTGTATGCCCGTCGCAAATCGCGTGGCAAGGAGAGCTGGCTGCGCAAGCAGCTCTCGATGATGTTCTACCGCCTGCTGCAGCAGTCGTCACGCTTTGACGTGCTGCAGAACGTGGGTGATTTCCGCCTGCTGGACCGCCGTTGCGTCAACGCCCTGAAGCGGATGCGCGAGAGTGAACGCTACACCAAGGGCATGTACAGTTGGATTGGCTTCAAGAAGAAGGAGATAGAATTTGACCGCGGTGACAGGCAAGCCGGCAAGTCATCTTGGAATTACCGACAACTTTTCTCGCTGGCTATCGACGGCATCACCTCATTCTCATCGCTACCGTTGCGCATCTCGACAATAGCAGGCTTTTTTATTTCCATGATGGCATTCATCTACATGATGGTCGTGTTTGTCAAGAAATTGATTTGGGGCAACCCCGTGCAAGGTTATCCCTCGCTGCTGGTCATCATCCTGTTCCTGGGTGGCATCCAACTGCTGTCGTTGGGTATCATCGGAGAATACATCGGGCGCATCTACAGCGAGTCCAAGAACCGCCCTGACTACTTCGTGGACGAGTACAATGAAGAAAAAGTGATATAATGGCAGCGCAGGAAAACACATCAGCCCTATCTCCCGCCAACAGGCAGCGTCTAGCCGATGCCGCCTATTGGCTCCTGCTCATCGGGGGCTGTGTCGTGTTCCTGCTGATGAACCTGTACACCACCATCAAGGAGGATGACCTGTTTCACTCATCCGTTGGCAGCCGTGCACTGCAGCCCATCACAGGGTTGATGGATGTGCTGCGGTCCTGGGTGGACTACTATCGTTTTGACCCACGAACGTCCAATTTCCTGTCTTTCCTGTTTGACGGCATCCTGGGCAAGGGCGTCTTCAACGTGTGCAACACGCTGGTGTTCGGCCTGATGGCTCATCTGTTCAGTCGGCTGACGACCGGACGCAATTCGGTGATGGCACTGGTCGTGCTCTATACCTGCATGGTGACAGTTCTGCCCGTTCCGGGCGAGACCATGCTGTGGATGGACGGCAGCTTTAACTACCTGTGGACCTTCACGGCATCGATGCTGCTGGTCATCTATCTGATGAAGCACCGCGAGAAACGGCCCGGCTTGCTGATGGAAGCGGTATTGTTGCTGCTGGCAGTGTTTGTCGGTGGAATGAACGAAGGGACGACCTTCGGTGTGTTTGGAGGACTGGTGCTGTACTATCTGTTTAACCGTGACCGTGTGGACGGCACGGTAGTCATCGTCATGACGGGTTACCTGCTGGGTGTTGTACTGCTGCTCACGTGTCCCGGAGTGTGGGAACGCGCGTCGGCCGAAGTCAACCATGACACGGGCTTCATGTCGATGATTGTTTCACGAGGCAGACTGCTCGCGGACAAATCGCTGCAATATGTCACCCCCGCTGCCGCCATCGTCGTTCTGGCGCTCTCGGTGGTAGTTCGCAGTTTCAGGAGGACGTTTACCACAACACCGTTCCCCTTCATTTTCCTTGTCATGCTTGCCTTTGCCTTTGCTGTAGGCAAGGATCAGTATCGCCTCTACTATGCCGTCTCGATGATGGGACTTATCCTGGTGACCATGGCGATATATGCCGTTTGCAAACGGGTATGGTGGCTGCACCTCATTGTGATTGTCGGCGGCCTGGCCCTGTGTGCAAAATACTATCCGTCCAACATCAGGACGATGAAGCAATATCAGGAGTTCTTCAACCAGGTCGATGCCGAGATCAAGCAGAGTCCTGACCGACAGGTCATCCTTGAGGTGCCCCGCTTTAACGGCTACAGCCGCTTCATCAAGTACCTCAACCTCGACTCCTGGAATTTCCTCATCCGTCAGGAAACCCTCTGCTTCCACTATAACAAGGACAACATCCAGTTTGTCAACAGCGAAATCCTCGACGGCTATCGCCAGAGTACACTGTTAGACGGTGCTGTCGGACTACCCTTTGACGCCCCAGGTTGCGACAAAATCATAGAGGTGCTGACTGTGCCCCATAGCAACTTCATGGCCGTGAAGATGCAGCAAGACACCGTCACCCACTCCTATCAGTTTGCCCAGGCATTCATGGCCGACGGCACACCCAAGCAGTTCCCCGTGCCCTACTTCCCCCTCCTCTACCAGGGCCACGAATACCTCATTTTCCCCACCCTCGACACCGACGTCACCCGCCTCTCCTTCAACCCCTTCTCCCTAGAAGGCACCCCCATCAACCTAATCGTCACTTCTACCACGCCAAACCAACAACAATAATAAATAAGTTGGTGTCCTGCAACACGGCATCGAAGAAGATGTCACCCGTGTCCACGTCCTTGCGGGTGATCATCCCGAAGATGTCAAGGTTCTGCGGACAATCTGCCAGGGGCAGTTCTATCTCCATGCTGTAGTCATCGGCATCGGTGAAGATGCGGTTCTCCGAGACGTACTCTATTGACGAGCCTTTCTTGAGGGCGGCTTGCTGCCCGTTGATTGTGAGTATCATAAACAAAAGCGGTTGATTTGCCGCAAAGGTAAATCAACCGCGTATGCTGTGAAAAGACGGGCTGGAACGCAATCCTAACAGACTCTTTGAAAGCATTCAACCTATTGCCTTTCTAATACATAGCCATTATCTCGGCCCCAATCCCAATCAAGGATAAATATCTTAAAATTATGATTCATGAGATGCAAACCATCAATACTCAATTGATGCTCCTCATTGAATACTTGTCCTGTTGAATTATGAGTCTGATACTCAAGGTTGAGATTCCAACAACATTCTGGTGACAAGGGTTTTTCTATACTCCATTTACCGGTTAATACCATTGTGCTATCCGAGTTTCGATTAATCGTTCGTGATACACGGGGTTTTATCACTTCTATAAAAGTCATGTCCTCATGAAGTGATAAAGATATGGAGTCGCCTGTGTTCTCGTGCCAATCACCAAATAAATCGTCAGGCTTGTAATCCGCTTCACAAGAACATAATAGAGCAATTAAAGCCGATACTACCAAATATTTATAAATACGAACCATATCTAGTATTCTGAATTATTGTTTAATCTTTCTTTATCAATCGCCCCATAAAATTGGGCAATTATCATCATGCTCCAATCTGATGATCATTGGATTCTTTTCAACTTGGACATCCTTGCTGAAATAATCGTAATACTTAGCTTCAATAACAACCCCTTCGGGTACTTTTAATGAGAAATGACCTTCAAAATCAGTTAATGTACCCAAATCACAACCCTTTACGCAAACATTAGCTCCAATCAATGGTTCATCATTTTCATCTACAACCGTTCCCAAGACTTGATACAGTTTGATAGGGTTTTTCTCTTTTAGTCCAAACATGTCTAACGTTTGCTTATCAACTTCAAGTGCAACAGTTATTGTGTCACAACTATCAACAATAACGTCTTTTGACAAAAAACCAGGGTATGATATCGTAAGTATAGCACCCTCCTTGGCACATAGTTTAAATTCTCCATTAAGATCTGACCTATTCAACATTGGAGAATTGTCACGTTGGTAAAACGCTCCAACTAACGGCTCACCATCGCATCCATCGATGACTTTTACAGTCACAATCTTTTGTTCAAGCCTAATGACAAATTCAAGGCCATCAATAGGGCCTTGAACAGGCTTATATAACGGGTGTTCTATCTTAAGTGAATCGTCACCCTTTTCTATCAGCGTAAAATCAAAATGGCCATTGGAGTCGGTCAGAACTTTATTGCCCGAAGGCATTGATGTAACAGTCGCACCAGAAAGAGGTTTTGCATTTTGATTATAGACAGTACCATATAAGGCATGCCCTCTCCAGCCAGAAATAGACCTGCATCTACTGCACCAGAATCTTGGTGGCAATAATCGGAATTTCATTGGATGCCCATTGACAACCTTTTCTGTTGTTTCACAACCCATGAAATCCACTACTAATGTATCGCCTATTCCAGCTTCTATGCTGAACTCGCCATTAAAACCAGTACATGTTTTATGTCGAAATCCCTTAACAAGAACTGTTGCACCAATACATGGTTCGTCATTAGTCGCATCAGTGACCACACCGGTTACATTTATAGGTGAGCTGATATCCACAACAGGCTGAGCAATTGTAACTCCAGCCCATAGTAGCATCATCAGATAGAATATGATATGTTTATAATCCAGTCTCATAATAGTCAAATAGTTAGTTGCTTATTTTGTGTAATATATAAATGGCATACTTGAATTACTGTTTGAATTCAAACCACAATCCTGATAGGCTGTCATAGTGTTCCTTCCAAAAATCGAATCCAACTTTTTTCATAAAAACACGTTTCTCGTTTTCATCAAAAAAACGGACTAAATTCTCATTCTCAAAATCTACTATATAAACATACACATTACCGCCTTTATTTATTCTAAGTCGCGAAATGTTCATCGACATAAAAGTAGGCAATAATTGTTTCAAAGAATCTTGATTTATAAAGCCGCGAATAGAATCCACGCTGTATATTGTTTGGCCTGTTTTGTCACATATAAGTTTATAGTAGTTAGAGTCATTCATAGATACACAGACGACAGCACTATCTCCATTCAAATCACAACCACGAATAATGAAATCATATCCTTGAAAGGCTTTGAAATCATCCTCATAAGTCATTTCTACAAAACCATTCTTAATTTGCACAAAATGATACCTACAGTACATTTCATAAATGACAAGGCTGGCCAATAGAACAATCAAAATAATCAGTAGCTTTCTCATGACTTCTAACTGTTTTTATAACTGCAAATATATTGCCTCTTAATCATGTCGGCAATACCCAAATGGGTATTTTTATCTATTTTCTCTTATTTTTCGGTGATTTATTGTTCATGAGGCGCTGGTACTCGTCCTGCGCCTGTTTTATGCCCTTGTCTCCGGTCACGGTGTTGACGGTGACGAAGGGCTCGTCCAATCGCTCGTTGAGACGGGCGATGATCTATTTCAAGTCTTTGCTCTCCTGGACTATCACCTGCGGTTGGCTTTGTGCCAAAGCCATCGGTGCGGTGATTGACTTTGAAAATTGGTGCAAGGCGAGTGCAGAGGTAAGCTCGCTTGCGCTATGCCAATATGGTGAATTCGTTTAATTCGTGGACAAGACCAAAGGATTCGGGGGCCATTGTACTTATTGTATTTATTGTTTTCCTTATAGATTGTGGTTTTTTGGCAAAAAATTTGCAGGGTTGGGGCAAAAACTGTACTTTCGTGACCATTAAAATGGTAAAAACTACGAATTACACGAATTACGCGTTTTTACTAAGTGGCTATTCATATTAGTTTAATTAGTGAAATTCGTAGTTTCAAATAGAAATAATTAAGGACAAAAACTATATAAAAAACAAGACTATGAATGACGTGAAATTTTATCTCGACGCAGCCGAGAAAAAGATGCAGGAAGCCGTGGATTTCCTCGATGACACCCTGGCACACATCCGTGCAGGCAAAGCCAACGTGAAGATTCTGGACGGCATCCGTGTGAACTACTATGGCAGCCCCGTGCCCATTGACAATGTCGCCAACGTGAGCACCCCCGACCAGCGCACCATCGCCATCATGCCGTGGGAGCGCAACATGATCGGCACCATTGAGAAGGCCATCATCGACAGCAACGTGGGCATCATGCCCGTGAACAACGGTGAGGTCATCCGCCTGAACATTCCACCGCTGACCGAGGAACGCCGCAAGCTGCTCGTGAAGGACTCCAAGGCCGAGAGCGAGAAGGCCCGCGTGAGCATCCGCAACGCCCGCCGCGAAGCCATCGAGGGTCTGAAGAAGGCCGTCAAGGAAGGCATGAGCGAGGACATCAGCAAGGACGGTGAGGACAAGGTGCAGAAGATTCATGACAAGTTCATGAAGAAGATCGACGAGATCTTTGCCGCCAAGGAAAAGGAAATCCTGACCGTGTAACAATAATTCAAGTTCTAAAGTGACAACGCCACTTTAGAACTTGAAGTTTAGAGTTTAGGGTTTAGAGAGATTTGAAAATGTTTGGAGACGCAAGATTTTGCGTCTCTACTTACAAATCGGGAACTGAAAACTGACAACCATCTGAGTTTGCCAGTATTCAACCGCTGGCATGATGTGGCCTACTGGGGTCTCATGCTTGTGGTGTGTGCCGTTTTCTACTGGATGAATGTGCTGACGCCGTTCAAGGAGGACGACATGCTGCACTCGATGGTCATCGGTGACCTGACTCCCATCAACTCGGTGAGCGACCTGTTGCACTGCTGGTGGAACAAGTATCTTATCACCAACGGCCGTTCCTCGGACATGGTGGCAGAACTCTTCTGCGGCCTGCTGGGTAAACCCCTGTTCAACGTGCTCAACACGTTGATGTTTGGCTTGCTAGCTCATGTGGTGAGCCTGCTTGCCACCCATCGCCGCTCACTGCTCGCCCAAGGGATGCTCTATGCCTGCATCGGCACCTGCTATCCTGTTCCTGGCGAGACGATGCTGTGGCTTGCCGGCAGTTGCAACTACCTGTGGACCATCACGGCTTCACTGTGGTTCCTCTACTACCTGTTGCACCACCCGAGCAGCCGCATGGGTTGGGGAAAATCCATCTTGTTCTTCTTGGGCGCAATGCTTGCCGGAGCCGGCAACGAGGCGACCTCGTTTGGCCTGCTGGCGGGTATGGTATTGTATTATGCCTTCAACCGTCGTCAGATTGACCGCACGGTGATTGTGGGCATGGCGGGCTATCTGCTCGGTGTGCTATGTATCGTGGCATCACCCGCCGCTTGGGAACGTGCCATGGGAGGCGGCATCGTGACAGACCTTCCTGTCCAGGATTTGCTGGTCAGCCGCCTGTACATCCTTGCCGAGAAGTCCATGCGTTTCCTGGTACCGCTTGCAGCGATTGCAGCGGGCATCGCCGTACTGGCATGGAAAGGGTTCAAAACCCTTAAAACGAGCGTTTGGCCCTATATCTTCATCATGATCGTTCTTGTGCTGGCGGTGCTTGGCCTGAATGCCGAACGCCCCTATGCCGGACTTGCCACCGTTTCGCTCATCGTCACCATCATTGCCGCCGACGCATTAACGAGCCGCTACAGGTTGCTACGAGCCGCCGTCATTGCCGCATGTCTGGCGCTCAGCGTTTTCACCTTCGGGCAGGGTATCAAGTCCCTGACCGAGTATCAAGCGATTGAAGCAGACGTCCTGGATGAGGTCAAGCATGCTCCCCGCCAAGCCATCCTGCATGAGAGGCCTTTCTCGGTTTACAACCGTTTCCTCTATCCCCTGAAATTCAAGTCAGACTGGTACTTTACCAACGAATACATCTGGCGCGCCTACTTTGACAAGGAAAATATCCAGTTCGTCTCTGACTCGGTTTACACCAGGTTCAACGAGGGGCGCCTCCTGGACGGAGCCATTGCTATGCCCTTCGTCAGCGACCAACCTTCCACTGCGGGTGAGTTGGTGGCATTTCCTGATCAAGACTACATGCTGCTGACCTTGAGAACCGACACGCTGCCCACCGCCTATCAAGTGGGCACCGCCTATCGAAGCGACACCGATCAATCCCTATCGGCCAGTGAAGAGACTTACCGCCGGCAGCACGCCATCAATACCACCAGCGACCCCTTCGGGTACTACCCCTTGCGCTATGAGGGACAAGTGCGGATGGTACTCCCTCTTATGGGAAACGAGGTAACCTCCATGCATCTGTTGCTAGACTATGCCGGTGACAAGGTCCTCATGCTTCACAGGCAAGGGCCCAACCCCGCCGACGCCGGAGCATCGATCAACCAGAACACTAACCAAACCGCCTTGAACAATGGATAACAAGCGACTATCAATCAACTCCCACGCGACCCGGTGGCATGATGCCGCCTACTGGGGCCTGATGCTCGTCGTCTGCATCTTGTTCTATATCATGAACTGCTGGACTTCCTTCAAGGAGGATGACATGGAGTTCTCCCTGCTGCGTGATGCAGGGCTCATGGATTTTCTGCGAGCCCAGTATGACCATTATATGACTGCCAACGGCCGTTGTGCCGACTTCTTTGCGACCCTTTTCTGTGCCTATCTGGGCAAGCCGTTGTTTAACGTCGTCAACACCTTGATGTTTGCCGGAATGGCCCATCTGGTAAGTCTCCTGAGCACGGGTCGCCGGTCGGTGCTGGTACTGGCACTGTTCATCGCCTACGTTGGCTTGTGGTTCCCGGTACCCGGTCAGACGATGCTGTTTGTCGCAGGCAGTTGCAACTACATGTGGGCCATCGTTGCCTCGCTGTTGATGGTATATCTGCTGCGGAAGTACAGCCGCCAGCCTCGTCCCGGCAAAATCAAAACCATCCTGCTCATCCTGTTGGCTTTTGTCGCAGGAAACTTCAATGAGGCGACTTCGTTCGGCTTCTTCGGCGGCTTGGTGCTGTATTATCTTTTCAACCGCAAAGAAATCAATCGCACCGTCGTATTGGTGCTGCTGTCATACCTGGCTGGACTCGTCGTCATTATGGGGTCACCTGCCGCTTGGCAACGAGCCTCGACCAGCGTGGTTGTCGATTTAAGTTTCAAGGACCTGCTGATGAGCCGCGCCTACATCTTCGCCAAGATGATGGTGCGCATCGTTGCCCCAGCACTCGCCGTGCTGGTCGGTTGCGTAATGCTGGTGAAGAAATCCGTTCGACCTCTGCTCCAATGCTTGTGGACCTATATCCTACCCTGCCTCATGTTGCTGATGATTGCACTGGGATACCTGTATGACAGAGCCTATGCCCCCATGGCGACGGTAGGCTTCATCATTCTCGCCATGGTCATCGATAGCCTGACAGCACGGCGGTCCGTGGTGCGACTTGCGGTCATCATCCTATGCCTTGCCGTGAGTGCCCTGTATTATCCTTCACGCATGAAGGTGCTGCGTGACCTGAAGCAATTTGAAGACCGTATCGCCAGCGACATCACCCAGGCACCGAGTCAAGCGGTGCTGCACGAGTATGTTTTCAATGGGAGCAGTCCCTTTGCCACGCCCTTGAGATATGTGTCGAGGGAGTTCTTCAACCGCGAATCCACCTATCGCGCCTACTTCGGGAAAGAGAACGTCCAATTTGTGGACGATTCCGTCTATGCGCGATATCACGAGGGCCGACTGCTGGACGGCGCCAAACCGCTGCCGATGGTGAGCGACCGCCCGGAAATTGCCGATACCGTGTTGCTCGTCGCTGGACAGGACTACATGATTATACCCGTGAAAGGTGACACCTTGCCTGCATCTCCCCAGTTGGCCATCTTCCACCTGAAGAGCAGCAACCGCGGATTAAGTCCTGAGGAAATCAAAGGCCGCAAGAGACTGGGTATCGACACCGATTTTTCACCTTATGGCTGCTATCCGCTTTTTTATCAGGGTCAGCAACTGCTGGTACTCCCCACCATGGGCCGTAACGTCTCCCACATCACGATTCAACTCGACTACATGGGCGAACTCGGCGAACTAACCCTAACCCCCACCAGTCCAAAGCCTAACATCTAGAAATGAAGCGTCAAACGACATATCCCGACTCACTGCGTGGCATCATGCGTTGGCACGATGTCGCCTATTGGGTATTGCTCGGACTGGCCTGTGCCGTGTTCCTGCTGATGAACGTGTTGACGCCCTACAAGGAGGATGACATGGGGTTCACGCTCATCGACGGGGTGTGGACGCGGGTAAACTCGCTCGCCGACGCCTGGCTGTCCTACCGCAATCACCTCACCAATACCAACGGCCGCCTGTCAGACATCATCCCCACCCTATTTGCCGGATTGCTGGGCAAAGGGGCCTTCAACGTGTGCAACACGTTGGTGTTCGGGCTGATGGCTCATCTGATGAGTCTGCTGTGTGCTCGCCGCCGCTCGGTGACTGTACTGACGATGTTCCTTGCCGTCGTGGGCACCTGCTATCCCGTGCCAGGCGAAACGATGTTGTGGATGTCGGGCAGCGCCAACTACCTGTGGGCCGTCACCCTATCGCTCGGTCTCATCTATTATCTGCAACGAGAGCATGACCACTCATTGGGATGGGGAAAGGGCGCATTGCTATTCCTAGGCGCAGTTGTGGCTGGTGGTTTCAACGAGGCGACTTCATTTGGCTTCTTTGCCGGAATGTGCCTGTATTATGCCTTCAATCGCCGGAAACTGGACCGCCGGGCAGTAGTGGCTCTTGTCGGATACATGGTCGGCATTCTCTTGATTGTATCTTCGCCGGCGGCATGGAGTCGTGCTACCAGCGGGGACCTAATCCTCAACCTGCCCTTTGATAAACTCCTCTCCAGCCGTTGGCATATCTTTGCTGAAAAATCATGGCGTTTTTACCTACCCGTCGGAGCGCTGCTCGTGGGCATTGTAGCCTTGATGATGAAGCGGGGACGTGCCGTCAAGGAGTGCATCTGGAGTTACATCTTCGTGGGTCTGACACTGGTGATGTTCGCTCTGGGCGTCTTGCACGAGCGTGCCTATGCCCCGTGGGTCACTGTGGCCTTCATCGTTGTGGCCATCGGAGTTGACCGCATCCTGGCACGGCAGCCGTGGCCACGTTTGGCAATCATCCTGCTGTCGGTCGCTTTGACGGTGTTCACCTTCGGTCGCGGCATCAAGATGCTGCAGCAGTACAAGACCTTCAATGACCAGATCGTCAACGAGATTGAGGCAGCCCCTCAACAGGCCGTACTGCATGAACAACAGTTCCAAGGCTACAGCCGTTTCATCAAGCCGATGAATTACCAGAGTGACAATTTCTTTGCCCACGAGATCGTCTATCGCGGCTACTTTGACAAGACCAACGTGCAGTTCGTCAGCGATTCAATCTATGTGAGGTACCAAGAGGGGCGCCTGCTTGACGGAGCCTCATCCATCATGCCCCGCAGCGACCGTCCCGACCTTGCCGGGCCCGTTTATACCTTTGAAAACCAGGACTACATGGCATTCCTGCTCAAGACCCCGTCCCTGCCCTACACATTCCAGACAGCCCGGGCCTATACCTCATCGGCAACGGCTAAAACTATTGACCAGACCGAGGTTGAAAAACGCGAGAAATACGGCATCCGTCTGGACTATATCCCCATCGGGTTCTATCCCATTGAGTATCAAGGTCAGTGCTATCTCATTTGCCGCAAGCCTGATGCCACTGTCCACAAGATTGTCTTTCCCTTGACCCTGCCTCCTGACCCTGAAGAGATCACTTTTGAGGGTTTCTAGCATGAAGGCTATTAGGGCTTTGACACGACACATCGTGATAATGAAAATCATGCTCACACAATTTAATGGGCAGTCATTACGTTATTATAGTATCACGCGCGTGATGGCGACCTGTCATTGCCGCGATGAGATTTATTCATGCTTTAAAACAAGAGATTGAGATGATAAAGAAGATATTATTGCTGGTATCTGTGGCCATCATGTCGGCATTATGCCCTGTTGCTGCTCAAAATGCGGTGGGAGACTGGGTCATCCACAATACGTTTGTCGGTACCGACGTGACCGCTGTCGCCGAGGCTAATAATTGGGTTTACTATCTGGCAGGCGGCAATCTGTTCCGCCTTGACAAGGAGACGCTAGAGAATGAGGCACTGAGCATCGTGAATTACTTGAGCGACTCGGGCATTAGCCAGATTTACTATAACAGCGAGAGGGAGTATCTTGTCATCATCTACAGCAATGCCGACATCGACATCATCAAGTCTAACGGCTCTGTGGTCAATATGCCCGAAATCAAGGATGCCGTAATGACATCCAGCAAGAACATCAACGACGTGACCTTTGCCGATGGCGTCATTTATGTGGCAGCCGACTTCGGCTACGTGGTTATCGATGACCACAAGTTTGTCGTCAAGGAGTCCCACATTTATGGCGAGCCCATCGTGTCGGTGGCCAAGGTGGGCAATAAACTGTTGCTCTCTACAGCCAACACATTCTACTATGGCGACGCCGACAAGTACTACGACCAACTGTCGGCTTTCACTGCCACCGATTTCCGCAGCAACTGCCGCATCTGGCCCATCAATGACAAAGCATTCTTCTGCATGACGGGCTGGACGTTCCTGGCCTCAATGACCCCCGAAGATGAAAATAATGTCAAATTCAATTCACACACAATCATTGAGAGCAAGACCGCCTATGTCCAGAAGACCACCGACGAGGGTTTCCTGCTGAATGTGCCCCTGCAAGGCATGTGCTACAAGACCAACGAGGTAGGTGAGATTGTCGAGGAATTTGAGACTCCCGACGAGAAGTGCAGCTCCCACCCCGATGGTAATGGCGATATGTGGGCCGCTGGACCTAAAGGCTTGCATCACTTGGGTCAAGAGGACTACTACCTGCCTAACGCGTTGTCTTTCAGCAACCCCTTCTGGATGACTTACAACAAGGGGAAGGATATGCTGTACGTCTCCAATCCCACTGCCAACGGATTCTTCACCACCATGTCGGCATGCCGCGTGAACACCTATGACGGCATCATGTGGCATGATGTCACTCCCGCGGGAGCACCTAAATACGGAACCTACTGGATTGAGTTCTTGCCTGACGATGACAACACCTACTTTATCGGAGCCTGGACCAATGGTCTCCACAAGGTGGTCAACAACGAGATTGTCCTGACCTATAATTCCGAGAACAGCCCACTGGTAAAACGTTCAGGTGCAATGCACCCCGTTACCAGTATCGACCGCTACGGCAACGTGTGGGCAGTACAGCCCTTTGAGAATAAAGACCATCCCGTCATGGTGCTTCCTGCTGCCAAGGCTAAGCTCAATCAGGTGACTGTCAATGACTGGATTACACCCGTTATTGAAGGCATCAATTCAGAGTACACCCAGCGTTGCAGTTTCCTCTCGACCCGTTACAGCAACTACGATATCAAGATATTTACCGATGGTGACTTCCAGAGGCCTATCTTCTTCTGGAACTGTGGTGGGGAGCTTCCCGTCAACCCGCAGCAGGTATCGTTCACTAGGCTGCTGGACCAGGACGGCCAGTACTTCAGCTGGACAAATATCTTGTGCTTTGCCGAGGACTTGAACGGCACAGTGTGGATGGGCACCTCCGAGGGTATCGTTTCATTCAACCCGGCAAATGCCTTCTCAAGTGACTTCAGGGTGAATCACATCAAGGTGCCTCGCAATGACGGCACCGGCATGGCCGACTACCTGCTTGACGGTATCCAGGTCAACGGCATCGCTGTCGATGGCGCTAACCGCAAGTGGATTGCTACCAACAATTCCGGCTTGTTCCTCGTCAGTGCCGACGGTACCAAGATCATCAACAAGTTCAATAGCACCAACAGTCCATTGGCGTCCAATACGGTCTATAAGGTGTGCTGCAACCCGAACAGCAACTCGGTATTCGTCACCACGCCCGAGGGCTTGTATGAATACTTCAGCGATTCCAGTCCTGCCGAGCCCAACTATGACAACATCTACGCCTATCCCAACCCCGTTCGACCTGAATACAGTGGCAACGTGACCATCACCGGCATGATGGACAACTCGCTCATCAAGATTGCCGACGCCAGCGGTGTAGTCATTCGCCAGATGAAATCAACGGGCGGCATGGCGACTTGGGACTGCTGCGACCAGTATGGCGAGTACGTCAAGACGGGTGTCTATATGGTACTCTGCTCACAAGCCAACGGCAGCGGTGAGGCCGTAGTGACCAAAATCGCCGTCATCCGATAAGACACTATAGCAGAGATCCTGACATCAACGTCTGATTAGACAAAAGTGGAATCCGCCTTCATCATGATGGAGACGGATTCCACTTTTATCTTAGTACTGCCGTTGCCTCTATAGCATTTTATTCTTCAGCCGGAGCCTCGTTGATGATGTTGGTAACCGGTTGGACGTTTTCCATAGCCTCAACAGGCAGGGGCGGCGGCAAGACTTCGGTGACAGGAGCGGGTATAGGGGTGCGGTCCTTGGTCAGCCAGCCTATTTTCTTTGCAGCAAGGGCGATGATGATGATGCTCACCACAATCAGGGGAATACCTATCGTCAAGGGCAGCGTATAGTTCTCATCATACATGGCATCGGGTGATGCAAAAGCGATGATGCAGGCAGCCGTGTTGTTCACTACATGGATGAGAACAGTGGGCCAGATGCTGCGAGTGCGGTAATAAACCCAACCCATGAAGATGCCGATGACGGTAGCGGTAAAGCCTTGGGCCCAATTGAGATGAATGACAGCGAACAACAGCGCCGAAATCACGATAGCAAACCACGGATTCCAGTGTTTCTGCAGCAACCTGCGCTCAACGGCACCACGAAGGATAACCTCCTCGGCCAGCGGTCCAACCAGGCATATAGAGAGCAAACCGATGGGGTTCGTCATCATCTGCACGAGCGTTTCCATGATCTCGGGATCTTCGGGAATGGGGAGATAGAATCCTGCCATGAGGTCAAATATCAGCAAACCGACGGCAGCCACTGCAGCCCACAGGTAGAGCTTTTTGGCCGAGAAATTCTCACCGTAGGTATAGCCATAATTAAATTTGAAGTTGGTATATTTCCTCATCCAGAACACTAACAGAACGACCAGGTCACACAATAACAATGATACAGCAGTGTACCAGGGATGAGCCAACATTTCCTCCAAACCAGGAAATGGATGCCCGATGATGGCACATACCAGATAACCCAACAAAAGGGTCACAAGCCCTACGAAGATATTGATTAGCAGAAAGATAATCAGATATTTAAATGCAGCTTTCATAATGCTAAAATTTTAAATGATACTATAATTAATCCTCTTTTGCCCATTAGACGCATGAGCAAACAGAAAAACTACACAAAAAACCGTGAAAAAGTAAGTCGTCAAATATCTGGGCGAAAAGTCAGTGCGCTTTCATCGTTCATTGAGAAGACGATGAATGCTTGATGTTGAATGTTACTTTCTGCGCTTTAGCCGCCTTGTTTTAAGCTCAGGCCGGTTTCTTGTCAATGTGGTTAATATGTAGCTGAGCAAAAGAAGTAAAACTACGATGGAAGACCAGCTAAAAATCTATTGTATTCTGAATGGGTGATCGGGGGCCACAGCATATTCTATAAATTCATCGAATAATACCCACAAAAATATGCCACATACCATCATAATAGCATGACGCCAAAATGTTCCCCACACCCCAAAACCAAATATCTGCTTATAAGCGACAAAGTAGTATATAGCAAAAAGAACCATTCCTGATGATGCAATCACTTGCTCTGAAGCGCCGCATAATAATCCCAATGAATAAACGAACAATTCTATCATAATTTCCAATATGGACATGAATATCGTAATAAAGAAGGCTTTAGGTATTGAGAGATGCGGGAACTTCGGGGAATTTTGGAATAGAACCCATGTAGGGAAAAGGAAACTCAAACTGAGTATTATCCTAGACCAACCGGCATTCTTTTCTTCCCACATTGTGACAGCGCTACTTGTCTCTATGTGTAAGTTCAGAACATGCTGGAAAAGCCAGTAATAGATAAGAGTGTAGAGGATTGCGACTAAAAACAGCATCTTCACGGGTGGGAAACTCACCTGAAACTTGCCTCTGAGATATTCTGAGATGAAGTGACCGGGGCGCACTATCAGTTGCCATAAACTATAAATGAGGGAACGATTACTCAACCCCCAAATTTCCATCACACCCTTCCGGACACTATTCCAGCTAATATCACCGATTCCTGCCTTTTGGGAGCAACAGGGGCAGAAATTGCCCTTGTAACGATGCCCGCAGCATAGACATTCATGCTCCTCATCGCTTGCGAAATGGAACTCGTAGGATTGGTGTTGCCAATTCTTGATGTTCTTTAACCGGTTTTTCAAATCCATTGAATTTAATACAATTAGTTGCTCTCTTTTCAAGGGCAGAGTTAGCGATAATCTCTCAATGTAACTTCTTTTCGGTTATTGGTCGGGTGGCCTCGTTGACGAGATAGACGATGCTCTGGTAGGGAATGCCGCCGTTGGTTTCCAGACCGACCTCGCAGGTACGGCTGTTGCTGTAGCCCATCTCGATGCGGTTGTCTTCCAATTGACGGCGCAGTTTCCTCAATGCCCAGCGGTTGACCTCAGGGTGGGTCCAGCCACGATCGCCGGCAAAGCCGCAGCAGCCGACGCCTTCGGGCAGGAAGACATTGGTGCTGCATAGTCGCGCCAGACTGGTCATTTTGTCCACCAGTCCCATCTCACGGGTCGAGCAGGTGAAGTGCAGGGCGATGCGTCGGTCAATAGGCGTGAACTCCAAGCGGTCACGCAGGTATTCCCAAATGAACTCGACCGGTTCGTACAATTTCATGCGGGTGATGCATTTCCTCATGCGGTGCAGGCAGGGGCTCTGATCACACACAACAGGATATTTTCCCTGCTCACTGGCTTGCCACAGTGCCTCGTCAAGTTCGGCGGTTTTCTGGTCTGCAATATCGAGCATGCCCTTGGATTCCCAGATGGTACCGCAGCACATCTTTTCCATCCCCTCGGGGAAGATGACCTCGTAACCCGCCTTGCGGCACAGTTCCACCATCTCATTGACAAGGGTATTCTTAACGGGTGCGCCTTTGGCCAGTCCCATCGTCTGGTTGATGCACGAGGGGAAATAGACGACCTTGAGGTTGCTCTCGCCTACCTTGCCAGCTTTTGGCTGAATTGCTTTCCCCGGCATGGCGGGAGTCCACAGGGGGAGTCCGGCCTTGTGCATGACACCAGCCACACCGTTCATGGCTGAGGTGCCGAGGACGTTGTGCCCTAGCCGAGCAACATCCAATGTGAGGCGCAAGCCACGCTTGATACCCGCAAAATGACGTGCGGCAAAGTCGCCCGTCTTATAGCCCATGCTGCCAACGGGCAAGTTCTCCTGGCGCACGAGGTGGGTCAGGTCAGCCACATTGATACCCATGGGACATGAGGTTGAGCACAGGCCGTCTCCGGCACACGTCTGGTCTCCTTGATAGCGGTATTGCTTGACGAGGGTTGCCAAGCGCTCGGGGTCGCGTCCCGTCTCACGCAGGTGAGATATTTCTCGCTGGATGACGATGCGCTGACGTGACGAGAGCGTCAAGCCGCAGGACAAGCAGTTCACCTCGCAGAAGCCGCACTCGATGCACTTGTTGGCCTTGAGGACCCCTTCGACGGTCTCGTGGATGCTGTCGTGACGGTCACCCTCGGGAGCAAGGTTATTCTCGAGTCCCTTCATCTTGAGTTCGGGCAGAGGCTTGAAGTGCTTGATGAAGCACTCGGGATCATCGTTGAAGATAACCCCTGGATTGAGCAAGTATTGCGGGTCAAAGATCTCCTTCAACTCCCGCATGGCGGCAAAGGCTTCCTCACCCCATTCATACTTGACAAAGGGCGCCATGTTGCGGCCCGTGCCGTGCTCGGCCTTGAGCGAGCCGTCATATTTCTCAACCACGAGCCGTGCCACGTCACGCATCATCGAGGCATAACGCTGCACCTCGCTCTCATCGCTGAAGAGTTGGTTGATGATGAAATGGTAATTGCCCTCAAAGGCGTGGCCGTAGATGCAAGCGTCCTTATAGCCGTGGTCGGCAATCAACTTTTGCAGTTTGACGGTCGCCTCGGGCAGGTCTTCAACGGCAAAGGCGACGTCCTCAATCAGGCACGAGGTGCCCACGGGACGGGCTCCACCCACGCTGGGAAAGATACCCGAACGGATTGCCCAGTACTTGCCATAGACAGCAGGGTCGGTGGTAAACTCAACGGGGATATAAGTTTTGAATTGTGACAGGCAATCGGTGATGGTGTCGATGCGGTGCTGCAGGTCATCGGACGTCATCGCCTTGGTCTCGGTGAGGATGGCGGTAAGGTTGTGATAGTCGCCAGGTGCCACACCCGGGATTTTGCCTGCATCCACGTCGCGTTTATATTGCAGATAGACGGGGTCATCGACCGATGCCAGCGACAAGTAGTCCAGCATTTCGGCGCTCTTGACCATCAGATTCTCCTCGCTCATGGCGATGTCCGCCTCGCTGGAATGCAACTGTTTGAGGGCGACCACTGCCTCGCAGCTCTCACGCATCGTGAAGAAATAGAGCATCGCGCTGGCCTTGCAAGGGTAGTCGTGGAGTGTGCGCATCGTCACCCGGCTGATAAACGCCAAGGTGCCCTCGCTGCCCACCACACAATGGGCGATGATGTCAAACGGGTCGTCATAGGCGATGAAGGGCCGCAGGTTCAGACCCGTCACGTTCTTGATGCTGTATTTCTTGCGGATGCGGTCGGCCAGTGGTCCATTGGCACGGATGCGGTCACGCAAGGCTTCGATGCGAGCGATAAAGTCGGGATGGGATTTCTTGAATGTCTCACGACTCACTGCATCGCCCGTGTCGAGTACCGTACCATCAGGAAGGACCAGACGTGCCGACAGCAGCATGCGGTCGCTGTTGGCATGTGTGCCACAGTTCATACCCGAGGCGTTATTGGCAACGATGCCGCCTACCATAGCCGAGCCGATGCTGGCGGGGTCAGGCGGGAAAACGCGCCCCAGTGGTTTCAGAATCTGGTTCACCCTCGCGCCAACGATGCCAGGCTGCAGGGTGATACTGTTGGAGTCGGCTGCCACCGAAAAATCTTCCCAATTCTTGCCTGCCACGATGAGGATGCTGTCGCTCACGCTCTGGCCCGACAAGGACGTGCCTGCCGCGCGGAACGTGAAGGGTAATCCATACTTGTTGGCGGTCTTGACAATCTGCGAGACCTCTGCTTCATCCTTGGCACGGATCACCACCTGAGGTGTCATGCGATAGAAACTCGCGTCGGTTCCCCACGCCAGTGTCCTCAACTCGTCGGTGTAAACCCTATCTGCGGGCAAGATGCCTTTTATATCATTCAAGAACCTCTTCATAACAGACTAATAATACTTGATAGTGAAAACGTTGGTTATATTCAACTCCTCGCCCCTGCTGTCACAATAGACGATTGGGACGCCACTATAGGCTTCAGGCACCAGGAGCACATCCACCTTGCTCCAGCGGGGAGGGCCATAGTCAAACGATTTGCCCGAGAGCAGCAAACGATTGTTCGCGTAGTCATACTCATAGAAACCGCCACCCAGGCATTGCTCATGGGCCATGAGCAAGTCGCGGTGCAGCGTTACCATGTCCAACCGCAGATGACCGCTACTGGTGATTATGAACTTGGGATGTTTCATCACGGCAAAGATAACAATTTATCTGATACAATCCCCTTCATTTCCATCATTTGTGCATCATGAATCAAAAACGTCCCACAAATCTCTTGGAGAATGTGGGACGCCCTTGATAAAGCGATGTTGTTGCTATTTATCCAATAACAGTTGGATGAGATATGTGACATCCGAAACGGTGATCTCTTGGTCATTGTCAACGTCGGCACGCACCCTGACTTCCTTGTCATAGACTCCTCCCAAGAGGATATCCACAATGACATTGACATCGGCGATGCTCGCTTGTCCGTCACCGTCCACATCTCCCTGTTCGTAGGTGGGAGGAGGTTCGGGCGGGGTGTAACGGAACATACCATCCAACCATTTAATGCGCTTGACCAGCCAATCCTTGATGTAGCGGATCTCGTCGTCATAACTCGTCGATACATAGTAATTGGGCCATACCCACACACCCCAGCGTGGCCATGCCTGGCTGTTGCGGGCCTCGGCACCACAGCAGGTCACCTCGTTGGCCAGTGAATCGATGGTCGCCCACAAGCGGTCGTCACGCAGGTTGGCTTGCCTCATCTGGGCCCAACGTGCCCTGCGCTGCAACACATAATCGTTGTCCGAAATAAACCGTTGCCACCAGAAGGGAATCATCGGGTCACCGGTTTGATAAAAATTGGCATTCATTCGTGAAACCCAATTGCCAGTGGCAGACCCCTGGTTGTGACGGCAATTACCGAAGGCCAGGTTAAAGTCCCAAATCACCATCTTGAAACGCGGGTCAATGCTGTCGCGCTGTTTATAGAACTTGGCACTCATCCTGTAGGCATCCACATTGTGACCAAGCTCGTTGACAATCTGATAGTCCATGAAGGACTGCATGTCAACATACTTGCGGTAACCTATCTCAGGATCCTTAAAGTCAGGAGAGGCAAACGCGTCCTCCATCCTGTCGATGGCCTCGTTGATGTACCGGATCTGTTCACTGGTCATATCCTCATAGTCGGGCGACTTGTACTGGAACTGGATAATGCGGTCGGTATAGGTGATGACGCCATCGGCATCCACGGGATGATACTTTGAGACATAGGTCATCTCATCGTCGATTCCCACTTCCATGATGTAACCGCCCGTCAATTCTTCGCCCTCCATGCCGGGATCATCCAGGTTGAGGCGATACTTGCCCTTGGAAACCACCTCGCAGAGGATGTATACGCCGTAATAGATGCCGTCAAGATAGACTTCACACAGCCGGCCTTGAGGCGTGTAATCCATCCAAGGTCTAGCCACTTCAAAGGCCAGCAGGTCACGGATCATGCTCTTGTCGGAATATGGAGCCAACAGAGCCCAGTTGTTATCCTTGCCCATGCCCAAAATCGGCACTTTCTTCTTGTCATATCCCTGCTCAAGGGGCTTGCTCAAGGTGCGGAAAGAGTAAGGCTTTTTATCACTCACGCTGTAGGATGAGTTGCCGCGATAGCGCAGGGCGATATAGCCCTCATAATCAATGTGCTGACCCGGATGTGCCACCGTGTCGCCATAGTTAAGTTGTCCCTTTCCGTTATGAATGATTTTCATGCGTGCCGAGATGCGTTCTTCGCGGTCAATCGTGGCACCGTCCACATCAATCCACACGATAGGCAGATTGGTGGAATCAATTACCACCGTCTTGTCGTCCGGCGGATAATTGTCGGGATCCTGTGCCAATGCGATATTGCCGAGTGACAATACCACCATCAACGCCAACAGAAATAGTCGTTTAATCATTTTATTCATATACTTTTGTCAATATGCCGCAAAAGTACTCTAAAAAAACGAAAAACAAGTATTTATGTCACAGAATTCAATATTTTTCACTTTTACGATGCTTCCCAATAGCCTTGCAACAAGAAGTTGATCAATGCCGTCACATCGCTGATGGCGACATCGCCGTTCAGGTCACAATCGGCTGCATCAAGGTAAACGCCCGTGGCATCACTCGTAAGCAGGTAATTGATAAGGACGGTCACGTCATTGATGGTTACCTGATAATCTCCATTCACGTCACCACGCTCGCGACTATCGGGGTCAAAACCCAACTGGCCGTCCATCCAGGCGATGCGATCTGTGAGCCACTGCTTGAGAAAGGCAATGGCATCGGCGTAACTGGTAGGAACATAGTTGTTGGGCCATACGTACACGCCCCACCGCGGCCACGCTTGGTCATTACGGGTTTCAGCCCCGTGGGATGTAACGATAGAGGCCAGCGAATCTATCTCTGCCATGAGGCGATCCAATCTCAAGTTACTACGGCGATATTGAGCCCAGCGAGCCTTCAGGGCAGCAGTGTAACTGGGATCCTTGTTGAGTTTATACCACCAGAAGGGTACCAAGTAGATATTAGCTTGTGCCAGCAATGTATCATTCATCTCGTAGCTCCAGTTTTCAGTTCTCCAAGCGCCATAATAGTAGGGCATACCATAAGCCAAATCCATATCCCATACCACCATCTTGAAGCGCGGGTCCTCACTGTCGCGACGCTTGAATAACTTTCCGCTCAAGCGATAGGCATCCACATTGTGCCCCAGTTCCATAGCAATCTGGTAATCGATGAAGTTTTCCACATCAATATACTTGCGATAACCCGTTTCTGGATTCATGTAATTACTGGAGTTTAAGGCGCCTTCCATCAGGTCAATCTGGCGATTAATATAATCCAACTGGGCCTGACTCATGTCCTCATAATCGGGAGACGAGTACTGAAAATAGATATTATATCCTGCAAGGATGGCACCGGTAGAGGTCCTCGGGTAGTATTTAGAGACATATACATTTCCATCATTGCGATCCACTTCCATGATATAACCACCCGTGAGATCATCTCCTTCTTCACCTGGATCAGAAAGATTCAGACGGTGCTTCCCCTTGGAAACAACTTCAGTCAGGATATAGACTCCATAGTAAATGCCGTCAAGATAAAGTTCGCAGAATCGACACTGTGGCGCGTATTCCATCCAAGGACGCGAGATATCAAAGGACAGGGGAACACGCACCATACTTCGGTCACTGTAGGGTGCCAGTAATGCCCACTTGTTGTCCTTGCCCATGCCCAAGATCTTCACCTTCTTTTTCTCACCACCATCCTCCAGCGGTTTGTCAAGTGGCCTGAAAAGATAAGGTTTCCGGCTGTGGTTAAATGACGAGTTCCCACGATAGCGCAATGCTATATAGCCTTCATAGTCTATGGTCTGACCTGGATGCGCCACCGTATCGCCATAGTTGAGGTTTCCACTGCCGTTGTGAATAATCTTCATGTGCGCAGTGATATACTCTGTCTTAAGAATCATCGCGCCATTCACCTCCACCCAGACGATAGGCAGATTAGTCGAACCAATTGTAATTGTTTTGTTATTTGGAGGGTAATTGTCAGCACGTTGGGCATATGCCATTATACACGCGAACAATAAACACAAAGTGAGGATTAAATACTTATTCATCTTTTTCTATTAAATTTGCAGTTATCAACCACAAAAATAATAGAAAAAGAATACCCTAGGGCTCAACAGCGAATAAATCCGCACTAAGTCCCCTCATTTTCAACAAAAACCATAGGGATAAGCCTAAGACCTAATCCCAACTCTCGCCCAGCAGGAAGTTGATCAATGCCGTCACATCGCTGATAGTGACATCGCCGTTTAGGTCACAATCGGCAGCATCAAGGTAAACGCCCGTGGCATCACTCGTGAGCAGGTAATTGATGAGAACTGTCACGTCATTGATGTTGACCTGACCATCGCCATCCACGTCACCACGCTCGCGGGCACTTGGATCATATCCCAACTGGCCGTCCATCCAGGCGATGCGCTCGGTGAGCCACTCTTTGAGATAGCCCACTTCATCTTGAAAATCTTCGGCTACATAATAATTGGGCCACACATGTTCCCCCCAACGCGGCCACGCCTGACTGTTGCGAGCCTCAGCACCATGTGAGGTCAAGACAGTGGCCAGTGAGTCCACCGTGGCCATGATGCGGTCGTCACGCAGGTTGGCACGACGATACTGTGCCCATCGGGTCTTTAAGGCGGCGGTATATTCGGGACTGGTATTCAGTTTGTACCACCAGAACGGGATGAGTTGGGGGTCCCCCTCGGCATTCATCGTGTTGTTGTTCTGGTACATCCAAGTGTTGGTGCGCCAGCCCTCGTAATAGTCGGAGTTGCCATAGGCCAGATTCATGTCCCACACCACCATCTTGAACCGCTGGTCCTCGCTGTCGCGACGCTTGAAAAACTTGCCGCTCAGACGGTAGGCATCCACGTTGTGACCCAGTTCCATCGCCAACTGGTAGTCAATGAAGTTGGTCACGTCAAGGTATTGTTCATAATCAGGGGTGTTATTTGGCTTGTAATTCCACAGCGACTGCTCCATCTGGTCGATGCGACCGGTGATGTAGCTCACCTGTTCCTGAGTCAAGTCTTCATAATCGGGTGATTTGTACTGGAAATTGATATACTGGTTCATATAGCGGACACCCGTTTTGCTCACGGGATGATACTTGGAGGTATAGGTCACCTCGTCATCAATACGGTTCACCTCCATAATGTAGCCACCGGTGATGGAATCGCCCGTCAGTCCGGGATCAGACAGATTGATGCGATGCTTGCCCTTGGAGACGGTCTCAGTCAGGATATAAACGCCATAATAGGTGCCATCAAGGAAGACCTCGCAATAACGGCCCTGGGGCGTGTATTCCATCCATGGGCGAGAGACTTCAAAGGCCAGCAGGTCACGCATCATGCTCTTGTCGGCATAGGGAGCCAGCAACGCCCAGTCGTTGTCCTTGCCCATACCCAGGATATTGACTTTCTTCTTGGTGCCACCCTCCTCCAGAGGTTTATCCAGCGGGCGGAAGGAATATGGCTTCTTGTCACTCATCGAGAAAGACGAGCTGCCGCGGTAGCGTATCGCCACATAACCCTCGTAGTCGATGGTCTGTCCCGGGTGAGCGATGGTGTCAGCATAGTTGAGTTGTCCTTCACCATTGTAGATAATCTTCATCTGAGCCGTGATGCGCTCATAACGGTCGATGTACTGCCCGTCCACGTCAATCCACACAATGGGCAGGTTGGTAGAAGTAAGATTTATATCCTCATTGTCGGGCGGATAGTTCCACCACCCCCAAGCGCGTGCCGTCGTTGCCAACGCCAGCATCGCCATAGCAAGCAATAGTAGTCGTTTCATTGGTCAATCTTTTTCTAGTAGTCGCTGCAAATTTACTAAAAAACTATTAGTTCTGACCATAAAGGCCACACTATTCCGTCCTAAGAATTTCAACTTATTGGTTGAGGATTATATCAAGAACGGCATTGACGTCGGCAATGCCCACCTCACCGTCGCCGTTCACGTCACCATTGGATTCACTGCGGCCCATGAGTATCATGTCCATCACGGCATTGACGTCGGCGATGCTCACCTCGCCGTCACCGTTCACGTCACCCAGCAAGACGGCAGTAGGATCAAAGCCCAACTGGCTGTCCATCCATGCGATGCGGTCAGTAATCCATTGCTTGAGCCAAGCCACCTCATCGGCATAATTGCTGGCCACATGGTAATTGGGCCAGACCCAGACGCCCCAGCGTGGCCAAGCCTGGCTGTTGCGCTGTTCGGCACCATGTGACGTGATGACATTGGCCAAGGAGTCCACAACTGCCAGGACTCGTTCCTGACGCAGGTTACTGCGTCGGTACTGTGCCCATCGCTTCTTGAGCGCCGAGATGTAGGCGGGATTACTGTTCAACTTGTACCACCAGAAGGGAATCAGATAGGTCTCGTAAGCGCTGTACATGATGTCATTGTTCTTGTACATCCAGGTATCGGTGCGCCATGCCTCATTATAGTTGGCATTGCCATAGGCCAGATTCATATCCCACACCACCATCTTGAAACGCGGGTCCTCACTGTCGCGACGCTTGAAGAACTTACCGCTCAAGCGATAGGCATCCACATTGTGGCTAAATTCCTCAGCCAACTGGTAGTCAATGAAATTGGTCACATCGATATACTTCTCGTAGGTGGCCTCTCCGCTCGGACGATAGTTCCACAACGCGCTTTCCATCTGGTCAATGCGGTTCTTGATGTATTTCACTTGCTCGCTGTTCAACTCGTCATAATCGGGCGACTTGTACTGGAAGTAGATGTACCGATTGGTATAAGGAGAACCTTTACTGCTCACAGGGTGATATTTTGAGACGTGGGTCACCCCCTCGGCGCGGTCCACCTCCATGATGTACCCGCCGGTGAGGCCATCGCCGCTATCGCCCGGATCGGGCAGGTCGATGCGGTGCTTACCCTTGGAGACCACTTCACTGAGAATATAAACGCCATAGTAGATGCCGTCAAGGAACAGTTCGCAATAGCGGCCCTGGGGCGTATATTCCATCCATGGGCGAGCCAGCTCAAAGGTCAACAGGTCACGCATCATGCTCTTGTCGGCATAGGGGGCAAGCAATGCCCAGTTGTTGTCCTTGCCCATGCCCAGGATATTCACCTTCTTTTTCTCACCACCAGCCTCAAGCGGAGCCGTCAAGGGCCGAAAAGAATAGGGTTTCTTGTCACTCATGCTAAAAGATGAACTGCCACGGTAGCGCAAGGCGACATAGCCCTCGTAGTCGATCTTCTGCCCTGGATGGGACACCGTGTCGGCATAGTTGAGTTGGCCGTTACCGTTATGAAGGATCTTCATGCGCGCTGTGATGCGTTCATTGCTGTCAATATATTGCCCACCCACCGAAATCCACACGATGGGCAGGTTGGTGGACGTCAGCCGCACCTTCTTGTTATCGGGCGCATAGTTATCCCACCACGACGAGGCGCGGGCCGTCCCAGTCAGCATCAGCACCGCCAACACAAGCAATATCAGCCGTCTTATTTCTCTGTCGGTCATCATAAAAGTTACTATTCGTGTTGTCTGGTACTGGAAAGGTTGCGGGGATGGTGCTGGAGGATTTCGTCGCGCAGGCGGGAGCGGTCAATATGGACGTAGATTTCGGTTGTCGTGATGCTCTCGTGGCCCAGCATCTGCTGGATGGCACACAGATTGGCTCCGCCTTCCAGCAAGTGGGTGGCGAAACTGTGGCGCAGGGTGTGGGGACTGATGACCTTGCGAATTCCCGCCAGCTCGCACAGCTGCTTGACAATGAGAAAAATCATCTGGCGCGTCAACATCGCCCCGCGACGGTTCAGGAACAGGATGTCTTCATTGCCTCGTTGGGCGACTTGGCGGGAACGTGTCTGTTCCAGGTATAGTGCAATCTGTTCTATAGCAACAGGCGAGATAGGCACGATGCGCTGCTTGTTGCCCTTGCCCTGAATGACGAGGTAGCGCTCGTCAACATAGAGTTGAGACAGCTTTAATGTCACCAGTTCGCTCACGCGCAGGCCGCAGCCGTAAAGCGTCTCGATGATGGCGCGGTTGCGCTGTCCCTCGGCCTTGGACATGTCGATGCAATCTATCATGCGGTCTATCTCTTCCACGGTCAGCACCTCGGGCAGATGACGGCCTATCCTGGGCGTCAGCAGCAATTCGGTGGGGTCATTATCCATGTATCCCTCCATCCGCAGGAACTTATAAAAACCTTTCACACCGCTGATGATACGCGCCTGGGAACGCGGCTGGATGCCCACGTCCTGCAGCGTACAGACAAAACGCTCTAGGTCATCGGTCGTGGCATGCTCAATCCCCACACCAGCATCTGCGAAATAGCGAACGAGTTTGTCCACATCGTCGCTATAGGCCTGCGCGGTGTTGGTACTCATGCCTTTCTCCAGGGTCAAGTGGCCCAGGAAGCGCTGCTTCACATCATTGATGTCGGTAATGTCGCGCATGTTTTTAGTTGCTAGTCATTAGTTTAACGTGGGTTAGATGAATCTTTACCATGGCAAAGGCAGATAAAGTACTGATACTCAACTCCCCCTCTTGGTTAAGAGGGGGAATTGCTAATGCTCTGAAAGACAGTTACTGATTTCATCTAGCTCACATTAGTTAATTGTTAAAATGCCTTGGATGGTGTCAGTCAGCAGTGGATCGTAGTTGTCATTGGCAATGACAGTGATCTGGTTGTCACCGTCAAGCGCAATCTTCAAGCGACGGTTGTCACCGCCGTCAAGCCAATCAAGTCGCAAGGCTAGCGTGTCGCCCTGCCAAGCATAGGCTGCCGCACTGGTAAAAGGCCGCCGTGTGCCCACCAGTTGCTCACGGCTCTCCATGATGTAGATGGGCCGATTGTCGCTTGTCGTGAGGCGCCACTCGCCACAGGCGGCAACAGCCAGCAACGGGCCACGCCAGTCATACATCTTGAAGATGCGGTCATTGCCCATGGGCGACACCTCTATCGCTTCCAAGCCCAACAGATTCTTTTCCAACAAGATTCGACCCTCAAACAGTCGGCGCTCCATCGGGTGCGTCGCCTCGCCTTGAGGCCTATCTATCGCTAAGGTTACTGGCTCACTATCGCCTTCAGGAACATCACCACCGATAAGCGGATTCACCAACTGGTAATAGATGGTATTCAACTCGTCGCCATACTCTGCCGCCCTGCCATTGATAACGAGGACCAAGTCAAGCTTGGGGACGACATAGATGAGTTGCCCGCCATAGCCCGCGGCAAAAAACGACTCGGCACGCGGATGCTGGATAGCCTTGGTCTGGTAACCGTAACCCAAGTAGTAGTCATCGGTATTATAACCCGTGAACCATGAGCGGATGGTGTGCCATGCCGAACGCAAAAACTTCAGGAAGCGCTGCCACAGCGACAACTTGGGCTGCACTGCGTGAGACGTGCTGATGTAGCGCTGCGTCATGTCATGTATCCACTGGCTGCTCACCAATTGTTTGCCATTCCACTGACCGCCGTTGAGCATCAGTTGTCCCAATTTGGCCTGGCTTTCGGTCTGCAGGCGCAGCCCCCACCCTGCTGCCTCAACACCGTCGGGAGCCAATTCCCAATCGGTCTCGACAATGTGCATGGGGGTGAAAATGCGTTCCCTCACATATTCCAGCAAAGGTTTTCCTGTAACCCTTGTGACAATCATCGCCAGGGCATGGGTGCACATCGAATCATAGTGGAAGACCTTGCCCACATGATGGAAATCACCCTGGAACCACTTCGTCAGCCAATCCTCATCGCCCATGAAAATGCTCAAGTCCTCCAAGCGTCCCGACGCCATCATCAAGATGTTGCGCACGGTGAGGCTGTCAAGGGCGGGCGACAGTGTCGCGGGCATCTTGTCGCGCAGGTATTTCGACACCTTGTCATCGACCGACAGCAGGCCGTCGTCCACAGCGAGTCCCACCGCGAGGGCCGTCACCGTCTTGCTGGAACTATATAGCGTGTGCAGGTCGGTGGCACGATAGGGCGCAGCATGCAACTCGCCGATGACCTTGCCATGGCGCAACACCATCATGTGGTGGATATCCACATCGGGCAAAGTGGTTATCTTGTGATAAAAGTGATTCAACAGCGCAGAATCCACACCCTCGGCCTCGGGAGTGCTACGCGGCAGTTCGCCCACCTGAGCAGACGAACTCAAGGCAAGAGCCAAAAACGCTATGAGAGCAACGCAGAAACGAGTCATAAGACAGTAAACGGTATGGTCACTGGTTTAGCATTGGGATAAGTGTCACGGATGGTCACCTCATGCTTGTCAAAGTCAAAGACGTAGGTCATTCCGCTGATCCAGTCCACATAGTGCACACGCACCTCCAGTGTCACAGGCGACACCCAGGCATAGGCAGCCGCGGCAGTGAAGCCGTTTGTGAAACCTTTCATGCGGTTGATGGCGTTGATAGAGTAATAGGGGTAGCCGTTTAGGGGGCTATAGCACCAAGTGCCGTAGCCTAAAACAAACTTCTCGCTGTCCTCGGCTTCGTAATCCACAGTCATGGTGTTGGCAGCAGCACCAAAAGACAGTTCCATCTGCCTTATGCCAAACTTGTTGGATGCCAATTGCAGTTTTTTGCTTTGATGCTGGCCTTTCTTGCCTCGAGGCAATGCCAGCGATGCCTTGGCGCAGAGATTGTCCAACTTCTTCTGCAACCTATTCTCGGACTTCAACGGTGCATCTTTCAATCCTGGCATCAATTGGTTCCAGATGCAGGCCAATTCCTCGTGACCGTAGAGCTTCATGCCCAAGATGACCACAACAAGGTCTGCCTGCGGCACCACGACGGTATATTGTCCCATCGCGCCATCGGCACGGAAGGAACCGGGCCACTTGCTCTGCCACACCTGGTAGCCGTAGCCCTGATTGCCGTCGGTAGCCGGCACGGTTTCCTTGGCTCCACCATCAATGAGTCTTGAGCAGGCATCGGTCACATAATTGGCACTGACAAGTTGTTCTCCGTTCCAGTTACCCTTATTCAACAGCAGCAGTCCAAGTTTGGCCATTGTCTCGGCCTGGACACGCAAGCCCCAACCACCTGTGTTGATGCCATCGGGGCTGGCTTCCCAATCGGCCACGGTAATGTGCATGGGAGCGAACAATTTCTTCTGCAGATATTCCAGCATGGTGTAACCCGTCACGCGCTGCACGATGGCACTGAGCATAAAGGTACACATCGAGTCATATTGGAACAGGCTACCGGGCTTGTCATCGACAGACTTTGCCAACCAGTCCTTGACCCAGTCCACGCTATTGTTGCGCATCGTCCAGTCAGGTTTCACACCCGATGCCATCATCAACAAATCACGTACCGTCATGTCGGCCATGTTGTCGCTGACGCGATGAGTGCGCTTGTCGGGGAAGAAGGTCATCACACGATCGTCCAGCCGCAGCAGGTTCTCGTCGATGGCGCAGCCCACAGCCAGTGCGGTGAACGTCTTGCTGGCCGAGTAGAGCGTGTGACTGTCCTCGGCACGGAATGGCGCGGGATGCAATTCGGCAACCACCTTGCCATGGCGCACGACCATCACGTGGTGGATGTCGCACTCGGGCAACGACATCAGGGAATCCATCATGTTGATGACCGCTTGGGTGCTGATGCCCTCGGCTGCAGGCGTGCTGCGGGGCAAGTCGCCCACCTGTGCCGCCAGCAACAGCGGCAACAATGCCAGTAATAAAATCAGTCGACGTTTCATGATTCTACTATTTGATAATGTTTTATTGCTCTCTCAAGTTCATCGCGGATAAGGGTTTTCAGTTCCTTGGGCTCCAACACCTCGATGGTGGCGCCGTGGGACATGATTTCCTCTTTCAGGTCATAGGTAATACGCATCTTGTAGGTGAAGATGGAATAATCGTCATGTACCACTTCCTGCTGGGAACTGTGCAGCGGCAAGGCACGGAAGTACTTCGCCTGGGTCGGCTCCACACGCAGCACGATGCGCTTGGCACTGTTACGGTTGGTGATGATGCCGAAGCAGTCCTTGAAAAACTCCGACGGGTTCACCTCCTCAGGCATGACGAACGTATCCTGCAGGATGTTCAGGCTGCTGATGCGGTCAAGCGCATAGGTCTTGACCTGGCGATCCTTGACATTGAGGCCAATGACATACCACAGTTGCTTGAAGATCTTGACAAAATAGGGTTCCAGTACAATGCCATCGGTGGGCAACGAACGAGTGTAACTCTTATAGGAAAAGCGGATGCGACGGTTCTGCTTCAGCGCATCGATAACCACTGGCAGGTGTTCGCGAGCCGAAGGCACATTTTCAAGCATGATGCGGCCGCTCACGTCACGCGCATTGCTCAATGTGCCGCTCATCGACACCGAATCCACCACCCAAGACCGCAGAAGCGCATTGCTCTCGCTGCCTGAGTCATCAATATAGTACTCAAAGGTGGATTTATCGCATTGGATATTGATGTCAAACATCTCTTCCACCCCATCGCGGTAGTGAAAGAACGTGCGCCGTGCCAACGGTTTTCCCTCGCTGATCTCGCTGCGCAGCCAAGCGGCATTCAGGTCCTTGAGCGTGATACGTCCGTAGCGGCTGATGGTATCCACCAGCCACACGTAACGGTTAATCAGGTTACGAGCCATACTTCTTTGAGTTAGAAGTTAGAAGTTAGGAGTTAGATGTTAGGAGTTAGAAGTTCTCAGGACTAACAGCTAATGGCTAACAACTATGATTTCTTGATGAGCAGAGCGAGGCCTATCATGGTGAGGGCGGCATTCAAGAGCAACAGTTCAAAGCCCAACGTGTAGTCAAACTGGTTCTTCAGCCACATCTGGATAAAGAAGCTGATGACAGGTGCAGCAAGGCACACTACAGGCACCAAGCGGTCGCGAACGGGCTTCTTGCACATCATACCGAAGGCGAACAAGCCCAGGATGGGACCATAGGTGTAGCTTGCCAAGGTATAGACCGCGCTGATGGCGTCACTGTTACTGATGGCATAGAAGATGAGAATGACCAGGCCCATACCTGCTGCCATGGCAATGTGTACCATGCGACGCGTGCGACCCAGTGCGGCATCATCCTGTTTCTTGTCGGCACCGAGGATGTCAACGGTGAACGAGGTGGTGAGTGACGTCAATGCCGAGCCGGCAGCCGAATAGGCAGCAGCAATCAGGCCGATGATAAATACCACGCCCAACAAGACGGGCATTCCCTCACTGAAGGCTACCGTACCGAACAACTCGTCGGTCTTCTCGGGCATGGCGATGCCGTGAGCCTTGACGTGCAGGGTGAGCAGGGTACCCAGAATCAGGAACAGGGCAATCACAACAACCTGCAAGAATACGCTCACGATAAGGTTTTTGGCCGACTCATTGGCGTTCTTGCATGCTAGGCTACGCTGCATCAGGTCCTGATCAAGACCTGTGGTGGCAATCACCATAAAGATGCCAGCGATAAACTGTTTCCAGAAGTAGGTGCCCTCTTTAGGATTGTCAAAGAAGAAGATGCGCGACGTCTCGTCACCGGCAACAGCCTTGCACAAGCCACCAAGGTCATAACCCAGTCCCTTGGCGACAAAATAGATGCTCAGTACCACCGACAGGATAAGACAGAAACTCTTCAGTGTATCGGTCCAGATGACAGTCTTCACACCGCCTTGCAGGGTATAGAGGAAAATGAGGGCGATGGTGACAATAACGTTGATGACAAAGGGGATGTGCAGCGGTGAGAACACCAACAATTGCAGGGTCACGCACACGACATAGAAGCGCACCGCAGCGCCCAGCATCTTACTGATGAAGAAGAACCAGGCACCACTCTTGTGGGTACTGCCGCCGAAGCGTTGCTCCAGGTAACCATAGATGGAGACCAGGTTGCGCTTGTAGAACAGCGGGATGAGCACATAGGCAATGACAAAGTAGCCTACAATAAAGCCCAATGCCATCTGCATGTAACTGAAGCCCTTGGTGACCACCATACCCGGTACCGAGATGAAGGTCACGCCCGAGATGGGAGCACCCAGCATGGCGATGGCAACAATGAACCAGGGGGCTTGGCGTCCACCGCTCAAGGCAGTGGCGGTGTCGCTCTTACGCGAGGCAGCCCACGAGATGATAAACAGAAGAATGAAATAGCCAACTATTGTGGCAAGTACAATCCAGGGAGTCATTTCTTAGTTAGGAGTTAGGAGTTAGAAGTTAGGAATTGATTCATTTTATTCCGCGTAGAGAAGATAGGGGCGGCGCTGGGCCTTGAAGAGTTCCACGTCGGCTTGCCAGGTGGCCTTGATTTCCTCGGCGCTCTTGCCGTCGGCAATCATTTGACGCACTTGGGTAGTGCCCATCAGCAGGTCAAAGAAGTTGCTCTTCAAATAGAACTGCTTGCCGTTCTTCGTCAGGTTGCGATAGGCATCGATGATATATTCCAAGTTGATGCCCTTGGCGATAACGTCCTCGGCATTGAGGTTGTGCAAGTCAACACCATGGCACAACTTGTCCATTTGCGGCGGTGTCTTGGCACCGAAGCGGCTCTTAGGCGTGAATTCAAAACTATAGCCCGTCATGTCGGGGTGGCCATAGACCTGGAAAGGCCAGTCGGTACCGCGTCCCAGGCTCACCGTCGTGCCCTCAAAGTAGCACATTGAGGGATAGAGGTAAATGGAGAGCATATTGGGCAGGTTGGGGCTCGGGGCGATGGGCAACTTGTAGCGCGTCTGGTGGGTATAGTTCTGGCAAGGGATGACCGTGAGGTCCACTTTTTTGCCGTCCTTAAGCCAGCCCTCTCCGTTGGCCATCTGTGCCAGTTCGCCCAACGTCATGCCATGCACGGTGGGGATGGGCAGGCGTCCTACGCCTGACTTGAGTGTCATGTCCAAAATGGGACCATCGACATACATGCCGTTGGGGTTGGGTCTGTCGAGCACCATGAATTGCTTGCCGTAGGTCACGGCGGCATCCATCAGGTTGATCATCGTTACATAATAGGTATAGAACCTCAAGCCCACGTCCTGAATATCGGTCACGATGACGTCGATGCCATCCATCACCTGCTGGCTGGGCATGGGCGACTTGCCGTCATAGAGCGACGCGATGGGGATGCCAGTCTTCTCGTCAACACTGCTCGACACGTGCTCGCCAGCGTCGGCATTGCCACGGAAACCGTGTTCGGGCGAGAAAATCGTCACGACATTCACGCCGTTTTCCAGCATCAGGTCAAGCGTATGCTTATCACCCACCATGCCCGTCTGATTACTCAACAGGGCAACACGTTTGCCCTTCAACAGGGGCACATACTGGTCAGTGCGGGCTGCCCCCAGCACCACCTCGCCATTAGTTACAGCATTGGTAACGGCTTGTCCGGCATCGGTATGCGCGACATCGGTAGCAATTGTCTTGTTCGCCCGGTGGGTGCTGCAAGCATTCAGCGTCGTCATCGACGTGAGTGACAGCCACATCACAAGCATCAACAGATAAGTCTTGGTCATACTCTTCATTTTGGTAAATTCATTGGTTTATCAACTCGCAAATTTAGACCTTTTGCGCAGAAAAATCAACATCAAACTCAACAATTTTGCCAAAAAATGGCACACCTCCGTCGGGATTAGCGTTTTTTGATTACTTTTGTAATATGAACGATAAGATTTCGGCAACGCCAACCGCATGCAATAAACGCCACTTCGGCTATAATGGCATCATTATGATGGCCATTGTTGCAGTGGCGTTTGGGGTGCTGAATTTCTTGACACCGCAGTATCACGACGACTTTGTCTATAAGTTTATGTTCGAGGGCGGGTCGGTCAACTACGACTATCCCGTCAGGAGCATCGGGGACATCGTTGCCTCGCAGGTAGAGCATTACCACTCGGTGAACGGGCGCAGCATCGTACATTTCCTCGTGCAACTGTTCACTGGACTGCTGGGGAAAACGGTCTTCAATCTATTTAATGTCATCGTCTTCTGTGCGTTCATCTTTTTGCTTAAGAGACAATCAACTGGCAGCACAAGGCAGGAAGGAGACGCAAAATTTTGCGTCTCTACATTGGTGATACTTGTGCTGGTATTGTTGATGCCGCGGTTCAAGGACACCTTCCTGTGGATGACCGGCAGCATCAACTACCTGTGGAGTGCGACGGCAGCACTGGGGTTCCTCCTGATCTATGAAAAACGACGCGAGCGGACAATAGACTGGAGCCTGCCGCCCATGATGATTGTCGCGTTCCTGCTCGGGTGGACGCATGAGGGCATCACCCTACCCCTCGCCGCCTCGCTGGTACTCATCAACCTATTTTCCCTTAAGCAAAGCCACGGTCGGGAGCAAGGGTTGTGGCTGGCATTGGCCTATCTGGCTGGCGGCTGCGTAATTGCACTGGCGCCTGGCACGATTGCCCGTTCGGGTATGGGAGGCGGCTTGGCGCCCTCAGCTTTGGGCCTGAAGGTCATCACGGGCATTGTCGTGCTTACAAAACTAAGAATCGTCTATCTCGCTCTGCTCGCCACAGCGATTGCCTGGTTCACACGCCGCGACACCGCCAAGCATGTCATTAAGCGCAACAACTACCTGATACTGGCCATGTTCTTGTCGCTGGGCATCGTCTTCGCCTCGGGATTGGAGTCCTCGCGCACGGCCTTCGGGCTGGAACTGTTCGCCATGATTTACCTGTTGCGCCTGCTGTCCGAGTGGTGGGAAGATGATTGTAGAGACGCAAAATCTTGCGTCTCCAAGGGGCGACAATCCATCTCTTGCGTCTCCAAGGGGAGCGATGCTCTATGCCGTTGGTGCAATATCGGACTGACGATTGGACTGGTCATTTTCTATGCCTTGCTGTTGCGACACACTATCGCCTCATGGCAGGAGTCACAACGTCTCATTGCCCAGATTGAGCGCACCACCGACGGCATCATCGGCACCCGCGAACACGATGCGGGCATTTTCTCGTCCCACATCTGCACCATGTTGTCACTCGACAGCACCGTCAATGCCATGAACTATGACCCGCATGGCTGGCCCGCCAGCATCGCTGCGACTTATCAACGCGACTCACTGGTATTCTTGCCTCAGACCTTCCTTGATGATCTGAAGGCTCAGCCCGGACGCTACGACACGCTGAGTCTGGCCACGCCCTACGAATTCTATGTGCAACGCATCAATGATGACGCAGTAATCAAGCAAGTGGATTTCCTGTTGGAGCCGAATGACTTTAGTGACATCCCGATTGTCTTCCGACCCATCGCCAGCCACATGAACCGCTACACCGACACCACCGTCACCACCAGCAAATGGGTGACCCTCTCCCTCTACGGTCGTCGCTACCTGCTTATCAAGCGCGACCACCAACTCGCTCATCGCCTAAAGGCGATACGCGTCCAGGACAACAATCCTCAAGGAAAACAGTCGGCGAATAAAACGAATTAAACCAATTTGAATAAAACACGAATGCCCATGAATGTCATAAATGGTTTTATTTATGGTCTATTCGTGGGCATTTGTGTGATTCAATGGTGGAGGGTCGCTCTAATCTGCTTTAGTGGCGAGCACCTTAGCGGACGACGATCTTTTTGCCGTTGTGGATGTAGATGCCGGGGGTCGTCGGCACGTCGGTGCCCACGGGCTGACCCATCAGGTTGTAGTAGTTTTCGTCTGCCAAGACATGTGATTGGTCTGT
>ONJS01000017.1 GCA_900318205.1 uncultured Prevotellaceae bacterium
ATAGGTTGCCCCGATGAATTGTGAGTGTGAAATTACCGCCTCGTTATCCTTGGCGAAATTAGGTATCACACAGTCGTTCTGAAGGCTCTCCAATGTGATGGGAAAGGAGTTAGCCTCAATGAAAGGGGAGCGGGTATCTTCGGTAATGATTTCAGCGTCGATAATAGTCTCCCCGATGTTTGTTGTTTGCTCCGTCTCGACTACCATTGGGAGGTAGGATGGCGGAATGATTGTTGTTTGTTCCATTTCTAGTTGTTAGTTAAATGGTTAATAACATCATGGTGGACCCCGGAGTTTCTCCAAGATCTTCACCAGTTTTTTTGAGTTTTTAAGTAATGTGGCTACAGTTTCTGCAACCACGATAATTCCATCAATTACGGTGCTGGTCTTTGATTTCTTTACAGCTACACCCGTGATGTTGATGGTTCTTTTTTCTCGTCTTCTTTCTCGTTCTTCTTGTCACGGCCCCAATTGTGGATCTTCTCTGCGATATCAACCACAGAACTCAATGCGAATAAGGCCATGACGAGTTTTGGTAAATTGTTCATTGTCTTCTCTCTGTTTTTTGTAAATGTTAGTTTAAATTGTTAATAAAATGTTGTCTAATTCTCTTACATATAAGGGTTTTCCAGGAGAACAGGTAGGGTGGAAACGGGCAAAAACAAGGCGAAAATTGAGTTTTTGGGATAGAAATGGTGAAGTTTTGAGATTGATTAAAAAAACTGATGTTGGAGATACCGTAGTTAAATATTGTTAAATCAAATATAATCAGTTTATTTTCAATAGATAACAGGGCTGGTTCTAGGGCTGAAAAATGGCATTTTAGGTTCATTTTTGCCGTTTTCGTTTTTTTCTTAACATTCGTTAATCGTATATATATAGTACATGTTTATCATTTAAGTGTACGATTTATGGAAATCCAAATCAACAATCAGCAGCAGATGCGCCGCGTGGAGATGGCGGCAGGTATTGAACGGGAAATCATGCGTCACGCATGGATCGAGGTGTCGCGAAAACGACCGCTGAAAGCCGAGCACCTCGAACGCTACGAGCAGGAGCTCATCTGGGGCGAGGTATCGCGGAACCTCGAGATAGAATGGACCGCCGAGATGGTCCTGCGATGGAAAGACAAACTGAACTGGAACCTATTCTCAAGACACGCCCACGGCCAGGCATTCACGGCCGAAGGAATCGAAGCCCTCGCCCCTCTGTGGGACTGGAAAGACCTCACCGCGAACCCCAATGTGAGGATGACGATCGAACTGGTCGAGAAGCACACCACCAAGTGGGACTGGACAGCCATGGCGTGGCGATCATGGGAGGGGTATGACGCCCGCGAATTCTACGCCCACTTCATCGAGCGGATCCCAGTAGCCGCCTTCAACGGATCGAAACTGCACTTCGCCCTAAGACAGCAGGAAGTGGAACGACTCTGGCAAGAAATGAACGAAGAATGAGGACACTGGAGAAACTGACGACGACCGAACGCCTGACCCTGCTGGAGCAAATCTACGCTCCGCAGGCGGGTGTCTGTCTTGAACAATCCTCATGCCGGTTGAGCGACATGGAATGGATGTTTGATTTCGATGTAGTGAATCTGGTCGAGTGCAGATACACATACGACAACGCCAATAATCTCTTTAGTGAATTGAGAAACATGTTGATGCCTATCCCTGGAATACACCCCAACTACGGGCTTCTGTGTTTCATCCACATCATCATGTCAGATGGTAATAGTGACAACGAGGCATTCAGCAGGGAGATTCTGAGGTTTATTGACGATTGCAAGTCCTTGGATATGGTATTTGACCATTTCTTTAGCACTAGCAGTTACAAGGAAGTCATCACACTTCGGGTAGTCTTTGTCGATGATGAGAAACAAGAAAACATACGTGATTGGGTAACTAAGGATAGTAGAATATAGATCCAATTCACAGAGAAACAATCAATAAAATAACGTGTAACTATGAACGAAAAAGAAAAAAACGATTTAAAAGAGATCCTGAAAGGGATTATAGATGACATTGTAGTTGATGCATTCAGTCGTATTAACTATGCCTACCAGTATCATCGCGAGGGAGTAATAAATGAGGATTCAGCACCTAAAGCGGGAGAGACTAAAACGAGAATAGTTTTTCCCCACTTTAGCAATGGTGATACACGAATAAGTGAGCAAGAGCTTCGGTTTGCTTTTGTTGAGGCTTTTAATGCTTCGCAAGCCGTTATGGAAAATAATCTGTTTTATTCGGTTGAAACGCCGACAAGACTAAAGTATAAAGACTTCTCATCAGACCCCCACCAAGATGATAATGGTCGTAGTGGAGAGTTCGATATGGTCATCTTTAACGAAAAACAAGAGAGAGTTTGCCTGATTGAGTTCAAAGCTAACAATGCAGATGCAACAGACCACGAGAAGGATCTTTTAAAGTTGGATAAAGAAGGAGATGGCATACTCACATATTTCATTGAGGTACTTAAATCATATACAACTGGAGATGAAGAAACAAAAACCATTGGATCATTAAAGAGAAAGATCAAGCTAAACAATAAAGAAGGCAAAACACTAATAAGATGCTATGCTCTTGAAGGGAAAAGAGGATGTAAAGATAAGAAAGGTGAAGATATAAGTCATCTTTTGGAGTGACAAAGTGAACTACAACCGCTTTATTGGTTTGAATAAAGAAAAGTAGTATATTTGCAGAGTCTGTAGGTGTGTGCTTTAACGTTATTATTTACGCATAGTCAATGAACTAAAATTTGATTAATCATATGGATAAACTATTAAAACTAGATTATTTCGAAAGGCTTATTTCAGATAATCACTCTGAATCATACTTTATCGAGCAATTCTTGAAAGGTAGTGGTAATGAGTTAAAAGAAAAATTTTGGAGTTCCCGTTCATCTTCTCGACTTTGTTTCGACTTGTATTCATGGCTATGCAATGAGCCAAAAGTCAAAAATTTCCAATTTGAAAAGCAGTTGCCAGGTGTAAAGACTGGTAAAAACAGAGTATCTGGAGTACCAAATATGGATGTTTACTTTGAATATGAAAATGATATTATTTTTATTGAAAGTAAATACACAGAAAAGGATTTATGGAAATACAAAAAGGATAAAAAGGATGATGGTTTTCATTTGAGCGAAGCATACTGGGGGACTAATAAAGACGGCTATAAATCCTGCAAATTGAATAACGGAGAGCGTTTTTATGGTAAACAGTATATAGCTGATAAGTTCTCAACGTTTTGTAACGAGATTCAGGGTTTGATTGACGATAAGATACGAGACAATGAGGAGTATTCTAAGTATAGTTGGTTCGATCCCAAACAAGAAACATGTCATTTGTTTGGAATTATCTTTTATGTTTTGCAGAATGACATAACGGATAGAAACATTTATTTATGCAATAATGTTTGGAGATGCGAAGATTCTAAAGACAGTTTCATCATGAATGATTCTATTGTTGGCATTTTCAAGGAAAAAGCAGAGAATATGCTTAATGACATTTTCAAGTTACAACATTGCACCTTCTCATTTGAGGTGCATACGATACAAGATATACTGTCAAATGGTTTTATGGGCTTTAACTTTTCAGAAGCTAAACTCTATGCAAGGGAAGACGTGTTAAAAGGCTATATAGAACGCACTTATACGGTAAAAAAGCGGTAAATTGATAACTGAAAAATATCCTTCATGCTTTAATCGGTGTGAGGGATTTATCTTTCTAGTTCTCGCTTCACTAACTACAATCCGCTCAAGAACCTGACGATTCCTCATCATATTCGGAATCTCCTCAGAACCTTTTCACTCTACTTTTACCCTCATTCACTTGACGACCCTCTCTCGCTTTAGGCTTCGAGGGTCTGTGAATGTCGGGATAAAAGGCTTTCGCACTTGTTAGAATAGAAGAAAGGAACAGGCACGCTAACGCTCACCCAATCCGTAAGCAGAGAGACCCACCTGCTGCCGCCTCGCCTCTCGCCCCGTCCGTCCCTGTCTCTCTTGTTTCGGATGGAGTGCACCCTTCAGGTGCACTGTTCTTTTCCTTTTCTATCTCCTTATCTATCCTCTACCTGTCCATTTTTTATTAGAAAATTTGCATAGGTATATAAAAACAGCAAAAAAAAGGACACCTAAATGAAAAGGAACAAACAATACCATTCCTCCCGCTTGTTGAAAGTCTAGTTTTTATAGATTAGGTAGTTTGTTGAAATATAATGGAAAAGTAGTATCTTTGCAGTGTTCACTTCAAAATGATTAAATCTATGGACAGATTAATAAAACTTGAACATTCTTTCGAAATCAACAGTTTTGTCTTTAAAGTTAGAAATGGGATTTGGAGTATTTATAAAGATAACGAAAAGCTAGAAGATGAGTATGAATCAATAAAAGGCATTGGCAATTGTAAGCGCTTTTTTATACTTAAATCAATAAACAAAGAGTATTCTAATTTGCTTGATTGTGACCGTTGGCGCTGTTTCATCTCCTCATATAAAATCATTAAATTTTATCGAGAAGATCGGATACTTGTTGAGAATCAGGATTTTAAGAGAGGGTTCATTACATTGCAGAGCTGTTTGAATAGTATGGTGGAATCAGAATCTGAAATAATCCCATGTGTATTCGATGCTATAATAGAGCGAGAAGATGGTTTGTTTGATATAAAGCGGAAGAACTCATGGGGACTAATGGATATAGATGGTAGAATAAAAGCACCCATATCATTCTGCCATCCCATAAGAGAGGATTTTAAGACGTTCTCTGGGCTTTTAGTAGAGGAAGCCTCGGAATCTGGAGACGCTAATTTTTGTTTTGAACCCAATCATAAATATTTAGGCGTTTACAAATTCGAAAAAGGGCGGGTGTTTAATCTCGTGCCTCCTTTATATTCGCAGATATGGATCCCTAGAAGAAGAACGGGAAGACGAATAAGTAGAGGGGACTCATCTGTTCGTGAAATGAGGGATTGTGGTTTTATCTTCTGCGGAAATGGGTACGACTTACATGGCCCACTTGACGATGAAGAGGGGTATTATTCAAGTGAAGATGGTTATATTGACTGTTATACATTTAGTGGGGAAAAACTGTCTTCACAATATCTA
Organism: uncultured Prevotellaceae bacterium; assembly: GCA_900318205.1. Classification (GTDB taxonomy): domain Bacteria; phylum Bacteroidota; class Bacteroidia; order Bacteroidales; family Muribaculaceae; genus Sodaliphilus. Next base: position 5,103 of record ONJS01000017.1, read on the forward strand.
TACTATGAAATTACAGATGACGGGAACTATGTATTCGCAGGTAGAGACGGTGGATTATACTGGGACGTAGACGAAGATGGTTTGACTCGTTTTAGTTCTTTCTCTGGAGTATATGATATGATAAACAACGAGGGCAATATCATTTTCAAAGATATTATCCGCTTTTATTACATTACCCTTGATAAAAATAATAATCACTTTATTGCTCTTCTGAAAATAGCGATTGAAACTGAAATCATATGGGTTTTGTTGGAAGATGGAAACAAGATCATTAAAAGTGGGTTAAGGCCCTTAAGAATTAGTCCATCTATTATGGATCAAAAGAACTCCAAACTTATATTACCATATGCGATAGAGTTCAGAAAAAAAGATTTACAAGACAATCTGATAATGGGAGGATTAACAGAGAAAAGAGCTGATGACTGGGTGTATTGGATTTTGCATTGTGAGTATTCAGAAGATGATGATTAATTCATTTTTTTTATAATCTAATTAACGGTATCCAGGCAGATTAAGTATAACAAGAGGAAAAAGAAAATAGACCAACCCCATCATTTATTTGATAGAGTTGGCCTTTTTCGTTTAGTTGGAATTGGATTTTGACTTTTTATATTCGCTGTAAGGTTTATAATCGCCTCTCTTCATCCCGAACATCTCAGCGTTTTTCCCGTATGACCTATTAACTTCATACCTCAGTTTTTCCTTGTCATAACCCGTTGGAAGGAAACGTGACTCGAGATAGTTTATGGCTTTCTCAATATCAATGCCGGCTTCACATAGTCCTTTAGCTTGAATGAAGATGCTGTGAGTCCTGTTTCCATCGATATAATTGTCCTGGAACTTCTGAAATCTGATGTCGAGAATCTTAATGATCTGTTCGTCTGTCATTGGATTACGCAGACTATTAAGGCGGGCAATGAATCTAGCGGTGGGAGTTATCGTAGGCTGTGAGTATGAAGCCGATGTTTTGCTATGTTCAGACTCTTGTTTATCGTATTTCGGGTCATAATCGAGATGAAGGGGGATGGCATTGGGATTATAATAGAGATCTGGGTCAAAACTACAATAACATGCTCTCCCGACATCTTCACAGTCATCATCCGGCTCTATCCCGAACTGATTGATGAATATCTGCTCCAACTGGCGATACAAGTTGCTGTAATGGATGAGACTGGTGTTATCTGTTTTAATGACTACCTTCAATCCATCACCGCTTGGACTTTTGAAACAACAATAGGCACAGCCCCATCCCATTACCGTCTGTTTAATCTTCTTCAGTTCCTCATCGGTCTTATGGTCAACATCGATACACATGAGACCGGTAAGAAAAGCACAGCCATTATTGCCCCTGTGATGGAATATACCCTGCCACATGATGACCGGTAATGATTTCTTAGCTTCTTTTCTCAGTTTATCATCCGTTATTGGCCGGACAACACTGATCTTTTGGGCTATCTTGCTGGTCGGATCTTTCATTCTGGAGATAATCGTTGAAATCCGGCAGCACTTCTGGTAATCGAAATTATTGACATCCCAGATATTGTTGAAATACGTAACTTCAATATCACTCATATCGTTTCTATAATTTTATAACAGTTAATTCTCTTCCCATCTCTCGTAAGTTTTACTTTCTGGACATGGGCGTACTGGGTGATGTCCGTGGCTTTGGCTGTCTTAATGATTGAAAGACGGTCATATTCAGCCTGGATCATCGTTTTAAGTTCGGCATTGGTATATACATCGCCGGGGGTTATGTTTAGACTCATACCACTGACCTTGGATGCATTGGAGAGCAGCCGTTTAAGATTAGCCTCGATATATGCTGCCTTTTTTATCTGTTCCGGCCCAAGTTCACGGTAATACTTCTTGAACTCAGTGGGGACAGAAGGAGAGGTTTCTATCATAGGCAGGACTTCGGAACATCTCTCTACAACATCGACAATAGCTTTCATCTGGTGCTCAAAGTTGTCGTCCTTAAAGAAATCCTCCCTGAACCTCTGATATTCCTGCTTAGCCTTGTCGATGGGATTAAAGCCATTATTGTCTAGAGAATTGAGAACATGTAGTTTGCTTTTATACTGTTCCATCTTTATCTCTACGGCTCTTAGGTCAGCGATATAGGCTAGGTCATTACAGATAGCCTTACCCGAACCCTGACCAATTCTCTCAACATCAAGATAGCTTTTAGTGTATCTTAATCTGTCCTGAGCAACCACGAAATTGTCAAGGATGCTGAGGTCCGTGATATCCGATAATTGCTCCACTTGTTTGAGGGTATCATTTCTCTTGTCATTGATTTCCTGGATCATCTGCTTCTCATCCATTCCCTTCTCGAGACTTGTGTTCTTGTAATAGTAGAATATCTCTTTACGGAATGGGTTGGTCTTGGTTCTACATCTTCCGGCGATCTGAGGAAGGTCTATCGATATGTCCAATTGCAGGTGCTCTTTGTTGCTGTCGCCGAATACATAGGTCGTTGAACAGTCAGAATAGAAGTCTGTCCCTTCAAAGCTGCACTTGGTTACGAATGTGAAAGGCTTGTTCATCGTCTTATACTCATCCTCTCCTGGAGCTACACCGATGGAATGACCTACACTTCTCAAGGATGTCCTGTTCTTCTTATCTTCGGCACATATTACCAGGGTCTCGGAAGGTTTGAGTTTATTATGGTCTATGACGGTGCAGATGTCCCTTACACTGTTCAAGAAGAAAACCGCTTCAGTCGAGTAGATAGATTCACCGTCCAAAGTGTTGAAAAAGCCTCTCTGCCGGTAATCCTGGATAATCTGATCAATGGCGGATACAGTGCTTCTCATCTTCCTGGGCACTACATCGATATCTTCTTTCATCGACGGGTCCCATTCCAGCGTAATATATTCCATACCCTTGAACTCGTCCATAAGATCAAGATAGACCATGTTCAAAGGAGTAGCGGATATGTTTACTATTCTATTGGGAAGGCTGTTAAGAGTATGAAGAAAGTTGATTACAGTGGACCCCTTCATTCTTACGTCAGTGAAGATACATGTCCACTCATCCACGACAATAGTAAACCGGTCTAACATGTTCCTGGCCCTTAAAGCATTCAGGACGTTGAAGAGTGAATCGAATGTGGACAATATCTTCGGTACATTAGGCTCATAATTGAAAGGGTTAGGGCCACAACTCTGAAGATACTTGTCCATTTCAGATATTGTTTCGTTCAAATCCTTGTTCCCGTCACTCCTGTCGAAATAAAATAGCTTTCTCTTGATGTTTTTATCTTTGAGCTTACTTTTGATGAGGCTTATTCTCGGACTTGCAAGAATGACGGGCTTATCGTTAGTCAGGAAAAACACAGTACATCCACAGCCGGTAATGTTCTTATTCAGTATTATGTGTCCTTCCGGCAAAATGTCACCAAATTCCGTCCATTCCGATAAGTGTCTGTATTGAATGGGCACATTAATGTCTATCTTTTTCATTTTCTTTATCAATTTGTTAGTTAAGAAGGAGGGCCCAAAACTTTCGCTTCAGACCCGTCCCATCCGTCTTTCATCTATCAAGCAGCATTTCCGTTAAGATACTGTGATAATCCACGAGTACTGTTAAAGCCTTTATCTTCCTTGTAAGACTCGTATTTGATGATATATTCGGCCTCTTTCTGTTTAAGTTTCTCCTCAAGTTCATCGGCACTATTAGCATCAACTCTTTCCAGGACATCCCACATCCAATTTGAAGGATCATGTTCTTTTCTGGCTTTTTCAATTCTCTTTCCTCCATACTCTACCTTTAAGCATCTCCAGTGGTAATTCCTGTCAAGCATGTTAGATGACTCACCAATATAAATGAACTTCACTCCATCTATGATAATGCTTCTCATATAGATAAATCCCACATGTTCTTCCGTGTCCTTCGAAGGTGTATAATTTGTTATCATTTCCGTTTCCTTCTTAATTGATACTTTTCCCATTGTCTTTAAGTTTTAATTTGTTTTCAGAAAGATCCTTATGACCTTTCTTTCTGCTTACCAGGTTCATTGTAATATTTTTTGATTTTAAGAATCGAATAAACCTTCTGTACTGCTCCCTTTCCTGTTTATGACGAGGGCAGATTTCAATGATATCGCTAAGCTTGATTGTGAATTCATACTTTTCTCCTGTCTCATAAGCTTTCTTGAATTCTGGACTTAATTGCTTTAGCGACTCGACATCCATAGCAAACATTCTTTCTTCTACTATGGGGTTATGTTCATACTTTCTTTTGGTATTCATTGGTAAAAAATTAAAATTGTAGTTCCATCTCCATCCCCCTGGTATTGGAATGGGATAGTGTCATGCCCTTTATTCTTGAGGCATGATTCTGTCTGGCTAGTTTCTTGTAATCTTCGATAATGTCCGGGATATAGAAGTAGAATAAGAAGCCGGGGAAGTTTGGTACATTCAACCCCAATGATGGCCTTCCCTCTCCCAAGATCAGCCACATCAAAGGTTGAGGAAGGTTTTCACTATCATCTTCGAACTCTTTAAGGATTATCGGCCACCAGAATTTTACTTTATTGTTCGGCTCATCTACAGTCACCTTAAAACCACTTAGATCTTTCCCATTGGCGATTTTCTTGAGTTCATGGTTCACACTCCATTCAAAATCCTCTGGAGCATCATACAGTAGTTCCCTGATTTTTCCCATCAGCCAAATTTTCTTAATCTTTTTTCTTGCCATCTTTTCTGTTTTTAATGGTTAAGATCACGCCCATCTCATCCTTCAAAACCCTCTGGAGATGTTTGTATGCATCCTTTCTGGGTCTATTTCTGGGCACGATTCTGAGTAGTTCCTGGAGAGTTACATTTATCTCCTGTCCACTCTCTAAAGGCTGCCCACATGAAAAGGCTTCCTCTAGTCTCTTGATATCATCGGTGAGAGGGTTTTGTTTTACCTTTCCCACCGGCGCACATTCACTTTTTTCCTGAGCCTCCGGTATGGGTGCGCTTACATCATCCTTCTTCGGCTCGGTCCATATCCCAGGAAATGCTGAGAACATGGAGTTTAACAACATCTGTATCATTTTGTATTTCGTTTATAGGGGGACTAGGCTTTCTCATCCCCATTTTCGTTATTTCAGAGATAAGAGTAATGGGGCATCTAAACCCCATTTTCTTCATTTCAGCATAGTAAAGGCGGCTATCTCCCTCATGGATAAGGTTCCCAGGTCTCCCCGGCAGCGTTTTTCACGTTTCAATACAAGGATAAGGGAACAAGACCCACCGGACCTCCCTTTTTCTTATTTCACATGGATAGGGGTTCTATGGGCCGGGGAGTGCGTTTTTTCGATTTTGGGGTACATTTGACACTAGCAATGGCCAAAAGTGAAATCATTGGCTTTGATTGTTGAATTTTTCATGAAAAAGAACTATCTTTGCAATAGAATCATTGCTTTTCGAGATGGGCAACAAGGCATTGACTTTTGCTATCTACTACATTGAACAAGCCTTAGGGACCACTCTTTAATACAAAATACAAGAAATATTCATCGCATTATATAATAATTTGTTTATATGAAAATAAAGGAAGTCAGACTTAATAAATTTAAGCGTTTTACCGATTTGACAATTACAGATATTCCTGAAACAGCTAAGTTGGTAATACTTGTTGGTCCAAACGGTTGTGGAAAATCCTCTGTATTCGAAGGTTTTAATTATTGGTATAAACTGAAGGGTTTTAACACTGTCGGCGAAAAAGATTACTATCTTAAAGAAGGAGACAAAGGAGATGAAAATGACGATAGATGGTTTACTAACAAAGTACAGATATTCACATACGATTCTGATTTAAATAATCAAGCAAGTATTCATGGACGAATGTATTTTCGTACCGCCTATCGGCACGAACCTGATTTTACAACATCAAAATTATCAAGACAAAATAATCCAGAGGAACGCATCCAATTTGATACATTAATGAAAACGGATATGTCAGTATCCGAAAATTATCAAAGATTAGTTTCAAAGACATTATCGGGTATTTATGATTCCAAAAATGACAATAAATCAGTAGTGGATTTAAGGGAAGAACTCGTTGGGAGAATAAAACAATCATTGAATAATGTATTTGATGATTTACAATTAGTATCTATTGGCGATCCACTTTCAAATGGTAGTTTCTATTTTACAAAAGGCCGCTCAGAGAAATTCCACTATAAAAATCTTTCTGCAGGAGAGAAGTCTGCCTTTGATTTGTTACTGGACCTAGTGATTAAAGCGGCATATTATGAAAATACTGTGTATTGCATAGATGAACCGGAATCTCACATGCATACAGCGCTTCAGTCAAAATTACTATCTGAATTGTACAATTTGATACCAGACAATTCGCAGTTATGGCTGTCAACCCATTCTATTGGTATGCTTAAGGCTGCGAAAGAACTTGAAGAACAAAATCCAAATACAGTTTGCTTCTTAGATTTGTCAGAAATGGATTTCGATACATGTGTGGTAATTCGCCCATCAACTATAGATGCTACTATTTGGAAAAAGTTCCTAGAGTTAGCTTTTGGAGACTTTGCAAAACTTATTGCTCCGCAAAAAGTAGTATTCTGTGAGGGAACTATCCAAGGACGTCACTATAAGAATTTTGATGCACAGATATACGAACGCATCTTTTCTTCAAAATATCCAGACACTTCTTTTGTTTCAATTGGTTCATGTTCAGAACTTGAAGACGAAGATAATGTAAGTATGAAAATCATTTCACAGGTTCTTAATAGCTCAACCATCATTAAGTTCGTTGATAGGGATGATAAAAGTGAGGAAGAAGTTATAGAATTAAAAACTAAAGGCATAAAGGTTTTAAATAAGCGACATATTGAGTGTTATCTATTAGATGATGAGATAATATCAAAATTGTGTCATATGTGTAATAAAGAAGATAAAATTGAGGAGTGCCTTAAAGCAAAAGAACAAGCAATAGCAGAAAGCGTGGGAAGAGGTCACCCTTCTGATGATATTAAATCTGCTAGCGGGAAGATATATACTGAGTTAAAGCGGATATTATCATTGACTCAATGCGGAAACACAAAAGATGCTTTCTTTAGAGATACAATTACGCCCTTAATTACTGAGGAGACACAAATCTATAAAGACTTAGAATCCGAGATTTTTGGATAATTCTTATTACACAAAACAAAAGAACAAGAACTATTAGTAGTGAATCATAAGCCATCAGTAAGCCCCGCATTGTGAGATTCTTTGAAAGTCTCCGAAAAAGTTTGAGAGAAGTGGGATGATTCTCTGAGATTTTGAAAATAAGTCTGAGATTCTCGGAGGATTTTCAAAGTATGTCAGAGAATACGGTACCCATCGACCGCTATCAATGAAATTTGCTTGTTTTCTTGCCGATGTCGGCAAAAATGGGTATATTTGCAGCGGATTAATGGATTTTTCTTGCCGATAGAACGATGGAGTATATATCAGTGAAGCAATTTGCCGAGAAGTTCAATATCTCGGAACGCACCGTCCGCAATTACTGTGCTAGTGGGAAGATTGACGGTGCCTATCTCGTGGGGAAGTCGTGGAATATTCCTGTCGATGCCGTGTTGCCTGACCGTAAGAAGAGAGCAAAGACATCACCCCTCCTCACTGCACTCCAGGAACAACAGGCGGGGAAGGTTAAAGGTGGCATTTATCATCGTGTCCAGATCGATCTCACCTATAACTCCAACCACATCGAGGGTAGCCGTCTGACCCACGACCAAACCCGTTATATCTTCGAGACAAACACCATAGGCATTACCGACGACGCTGTTAAGGTGGATGATATCATTGAGACCGCCAATCACTTTCGTTGTATCGACTGTATCATTGAACAGGCTAATTCAAGATTGACCGAGGTATTCATTAAGCAGCTTCACCAGATGCTCAAGTCCGGCACCTCTGACTCTCGAAAGCCTTGGTTCGCTGTGGGAGACTATAAACGACTGCCTAACGAAGTGGGAGGCATGGAAACAGCAGCACCATCCGACGTTCACCGACAGATTAAAGAGCTGCTGCAAGAATATAACGCCATCAAGAAACACACCCTGGAGGACATTATCGACTTCCATCAACGTTTCGAGGCAATCCACCCATTCCAGGACGGTAATGGACGTGTGGGCCGGCTGATCATGTTCAAAGAATGTTTATCGGCTGGAATCGTCCCCTTCATCATCACCGACGACCTGAAGATGTTCTATTATCGAGGTCTTCGTGAATGGCCCCGCATCAAAGGCTTCCTGCTCGATACATGCCTCACGGCCCAGGACAACTTCAAGGCCCTCCTCGACTACTTCCAGATCAAATACCGGCAATAGCTTTCCGCTCTCCATACCCGTTCACTCAACATAAAACACTAAAGCATATGGATCCAGCATTCAGAGAAATAAAGAATTGGCAGCTCTTCGTCGATAAGTTCGGTGAGAATTACAGTATGCATGATGCCGTAGTTAAGCGATTCGACCTTAATGAGGACGAGCTTACTGTGGTACTCAATACTGTTTATGATATAGACGACAAGAGCGTTTATGACGTGACTTTCAAGTTTTCCCATCTAGTCAGCATTGAGATGGATTGTGAACTGGGGGACGATTATGTTTGGGGTATAGATGTCGAGAAGGACGCCAAGTACAAGAATATCTTCAAGTTCAAAATCGAGGATACACAGATCGTCATAAAGTGCTTTACCATTGAGCTTGTGTCCATAACAACATTGGACAACTAACGGCATCGAATAAGCGCTGGACCCGCGATGAGTGCCGCTATGGCCACTACATGTATGCAATAGCTGACTACTCCAACCCACTTCATTGTGGTTATATACCTCTAACAGGCGTTGAGGGCCGTGGACTCCCGCTCCCACCACCTGGCACGAGCAGCAATGAGTCCATCTATTGACCATGAGCCTAACAGCCGTATGGGCAAAAAAAAAGGAGCGATCCCTTGCCGCTCCACTACCTTTATTCTCCTTAATACTCTAACTCAAATGACGTTTCTCTTCTTATAGTATCTCGTTTTAGTAATTAATAATGCCGTTGGAAATATAACACTAACATCCTGATTATGAAACATAAACTAGATCGTTATTAGTGCTGTTTTTGGTGCCGCTGATTACGGCAAATTGTTCTTGGCCCTAGTTGCTAACAGTGCGCTAGGGGTGTTCATCTGCGTGAGCAGCACCGGCCAATAGAAAGGCGCATCCCTCCAGCCGTAAGCTTGCTTGCCCTCCTGACGAATCATCAACACCACAGGCTTGTCGATGGCCTTGGCACGTGCCGGGCCAAGATCACTCGTTCCATTGTCGGGCGCGTTGGTGAAAACGCCGTTTTGCTTGGTACGGCTGACGTTACGGCCAGTGCGTCTGGCCACCCAGACCTTTCCCTTGGACGATTTGCTGCAGTGCTCTAATATGGCCATCTGCGCTTCAGGCTCGAGCCGATATCCTGCGTTTCCATATTTGGAGCCATACACATAGGTGGACTTGATCTTCTCCAGAAGAACCAGGACATCATCAACCGCCATCTCGATGAAGCCGTTGGCATCGGGTGTGCCAGCCTGAAAAGCTGCGTCAAGTTGAGCATCAATGTCCCTGATAGTTTTCCCAATTGTTCGCAGGGTGCCTGTCTGGATACCTCTAGCGAAGTAGCGCATCTGTGGCTTGACCGTGATGATGTCCGAGACCATGACCTTGTTACCGGCGCAGGGGCGGATATTGCTGGCTGCACCGAGAACCTGGACCTTGAAGGGCTTACCCGTCCCCGTGCTCCCCAACTGCTCCCTCAAGTACTCGTCCAAATAATAGATGTTCTTGAGTTGATTATAGATATCGGGTGACGTGTAGAACCGCGTGACCGCCATATCCTCCAACGGGCGTGCGCCGAACATGCGTTGATGCTGGGTTACTGTGTCCTGCTGGAATGCCACAGGGCAACGGCCATAAATGAAGCTCAGCAGATTCCTTATGGTAACGCCTCTATCGAGTATGTTGCCGCCGATGAAAATGTTGACGGCAGCATCAAGTCGGAGCTCACCGGTGCTCTGGTCAAGCAGTGCATATACGTCGTTGTCGCTGTTGACTACTCTGACGCAATAGTTGCTCGAGATAAAGATGTCCTGTATCTCATCAAGTACATCATCAAATGTCGGGAACGGGGCGGTGATGAGCTGCTGGTTGCGGGCTTTCTGGCTCGACGCAGCAAAGTCATCATATCCCTGCCTTAGCATGTCCTCCACATCTTGTGGCAGTGAACCGGTTGCAAAGGGCTTCGTGAGGAAGCCCATAATAGTATTCACAAGATTGGCTTGCCCATTGTGGTAGACCTTCTTTATCTGGGTATGGACGATCATGCTCGACTTGAAGTCCAGGCCTTTGGCGCGCTGCTGGATGCGTCGGATAGCAGTGCCGGCCAGATACTGCCCAATAGCGAAGATGAGTTCTTCGTCGTTGCCTTGACCGCCAGCCAGCAGGTTGATGGAGTCATGGCCGAGAGGACGATACAAGTGACTAAACATAGAGTTGGGGTCACTGGACTCATCAAAATATTGCTTGCCGCCAATATACGCATTGTGCACAGGAACGAGGCTCACAAATCGGGGGCGAATGCTCTTGATGTGCTTGTTGTCCAGGACGAGTTCCCCATCAGGCTGCAGGAACAGGTTGTATGGTGTGGCTGTTACCAACAGCACCCTGTGGTACTTGAACAACTTGCGGAAATCGTTGATCTGCTTGCCGATTGTTGCCACCTGTGTCACGCATTTGGGCACCTTGCCTTTAGGAGTGGTCTTGCTCTTGCCAACCTTGTAACTGCGTGAGGCGTAATCCGCCTCATCGTCAATGATAAGCACTTTCTTGTCCTTCATGAATGGACAATCCGTCTTGAACAACTTGATGAGAGCCTTCAGATTGTTGACCTCTTTTTTGCAAACGATAATCAACTTGCTCTTGTTGACGTTCGCCTCAATAAGCCCGGTTTTGCGTAATGCCATGATATCGTGGATTTCCACGGTAGCCGCTTGATTGAGATTACTCGACGGCTTAAGAGGAGCGAAGTCCTGCTGAAGCCTGCTGAGCGTCTGCTTGGCGAGGGCGTTGGTACCCTTGGTGAACAGCACGGCAACATCGATGCCACGGTCACAGCACAAGCCTATGATGTGCTCGAACGTGTCAGTTTTGCCGCCTTGGACATATCCCAGCAGCAGGCCAGGGTCCTCGGCGTGAGGTCCATTATCGAGTAACTGCTTCACAGTGTTCTCGATACACATGCGTTTGTCGGCTGTTAACGGGTACTTAGCGTTAGCCTGCAATTCATCGTAGATAGGGGTTGCATGGTTCACACCAGCCACCACGGCAGCCGCACCATGAGACGGGGACTGAGCCCCACTAATAATTCCAATAAAATTCTTAGTCATATAAAAACTTAATAATTGTGAGTAAATTATTCTTCATAATCATTTGTAATTCTTGGGGTTGTCGGATGCGCGACTTCCCCCGTGAATGATAAGCTCCGCATCGAGCATGGTTTTGCCGCTACTTCCTTGAAGGGGAGCGACCTCCTTTTGGCGCCGTTCCCAAGGCAATGTGGGCCTTAGTATCCAACCAGCATCTTGTGAAGGTGCTTCGGCAGCAGGCGCTTGTAGGTGCCAATTGCACACGCGGGCACGTTAATGCGCTTGAGGTTATGGCAGTCGGCAAAAGCATCTGCATATATGGACGTGATGACGGCGCTTGTGAATGTCACCTCAGTGAGCATCTCGTTATTTGCGAAAGCCTTCATGCCAATTGATGTTACAGCATTGCCAATGTAAGCAGTGGACATTTCCTTGCAATGCATGAATGCCCTATCACCAATGCAAGTAACAGAATCTGGGATATCTACTTTTGTTAAACAACTGCAATACGTAAATGAATCATTGCCAATCTCGGTAATTGAGTTGGGTATGGTTATATTGGTCATGCCCATGCAACCCCAAAATGCTCCGTCGCCAACCTTGGTTACCGTATTAGGGATTACAAAACCTTGGTATTTAGCAAATGAGTAGTATCCGAACTGCTTTAGTTGCCGACACCACACAAACGAACAGTTACCAATCGTCCTCAAGTTGGGCGATAAGGCCACATTCTCGAGATTGTAACATGCCCAGAACAATTCGTCGGGTATCTCGTCCATTTTCATCGGGAGAAGTACCGTGTTGAGTGCTGAGCAAAATTTGAAACAGCCTGCCTCAACAATCGTATTGTCATTGTCAAAGTCTACCGATTCGAGATAATCACAATCCTCAAATGCGTGTTCCCGCAAGCGTTGGAGCGACTTCGGGAGCACGATTTCCTTCAACGCAGTCCCTTTGAAAGCTCGAATGCTGATCTCCTTTAAACCGTCACCACCTTTGATGCGACGGAGGCGGGAGCAGTCTTCAAAAGCGCCACGAGAGATTTTGGTGACACTATTGGGTATCTCAACAGTCTTGATGCTTTCGTTACCGCGATATTCGTACTGCTTGATGGTCTTGGTGCCGTCAGGAATGACAAGCACACCTGTGGCACTAATCTGGGCAGACGTGCTGCCTACTGAATTAGATAAATTACTTTTTTTCATTGTCTCTTTTTAAAAAAAATGTTTTTAAAACAAAAGCCAGAGTGGGGTGCGCGCACCCCAGCAGCCGATTAATAGTTACACGAGGTGTCGTGTAGTTGTGATACAGAATTAAGTGTATAGGCCATATCACCTAATTGGAACCACCCTATACCATGGTTCCAGGTGTCAGTATGTCAAGGATCGCTTGCTGCAGTTAGGGTAGGGTCGGTAGCTTGCCCTCGGCATTTAAGCCGCGAGATCATTGCAAAGGTCTGCCCATCAGCCATCTTTATAGCGGGACAGATACTGTGCGATGTCCTCTTCGGTAAATCTCGGTGAGCGACCCACATAGCCACCAGAAGGGGATATGAGCCCCTTGCGGCGATGGACCTTGAGGGTGGGTTTGCTGATTTTTAACCGGGCACACACCTCATCAATTGTGTAAAGGGGTGTTTCCGATGTGGCCACCTTCTTCGGCTCAGGTGCAGCCATGACCAGCCCTCTCTCCTCAAGGATGTCGACAACCTTGGCTGCTACCAAGGCTGCGAACTCGTCTGCTATGTTGAAGTCGTCTCTCATTGCGGTGCAAAATTACTACTGCGAGTTTTACCATTCTGGGGTGATTTTTTCCATCTTGAGAGGGCGTTTTGCCCCAAAGACATAGCTGATGGAAGGGTTATCCCAAAAACCGCTGCAAAGGACCTTATTTTTCGGAAAATAGTTCAGGGTAAATAGCTGTGTGTTGAACAGATGATTTACCCTGGTTCATATCAGTCAAAAATCTTAAGCAGTGGTTTCTTGATGTCGTCTTGGATCGCTCGGTATCTTTCGAACGCCCGGCTACCAGGTTTGTGTCCGGTCATTGAGGATATGACGGCGGGATCCTGAACCACGCGGTATAGATTGCCGATGAAATTACGTCGGGCCATATGCGACGAGGCTTTCTCACATATGGGGTGCTTCTCCTCAAGTCGAGTAGTCGGGTTCAAAATCGTGACGATACGGTTGATGCCGGCAAGCCTCAGCATATCCTTGATAGCATCATTATATTTTTGCTCGCTGATAAACGGCATGAGGCTGATGCTGCTATCGTCTGCATGGTAGCGGTTGATGATCTCTTTAGCTCGCTCTGTCAGCGGCACTCGAACTACATCGCCGGTGTCGTGAAGGGTTTTGCCTGGGATGTACTCGATAGCCTCACCCACGATGTTGGCGGTGGTAAGACCATAAAAATCGGCAATACGCATCCCGAGATTACTCTGCAACACAAAGATGTCGCGTTGAATGGCCAGCTTGGGTCGCCTGGAGAAATCAAAGTGATACAATGTGTTCAGTTCGTCGATTGTCATATAGAAAGGGGTACCATACACGCAACCCTGAAGTTGGAACGTGCGGAATGGGCTCTCGTTAAGGCGACCAGTCTTTACACACCAGTTGAACATGGTTCTAAGCTTCTTCATGAGCGCGAATATGGCATTGCCGCCTCTTGGCTTTTGAGGGTGGCACGAGGGCGAGGCCTTGTAGATGTACTGGTACTTCCTTTTGCACTTGCCCTTCTCGTCAAAGAACGTGTGTTCAATTTGAAGGAAATGTTGGTAATCTGCAAGGTCAGCACTTGTCCACTCCTTGAGGCGCATCTCTTTCTTGACATATAATGTGAACCTCTTGACGGTACGCTTCGCCACTTCCATTTGTTCTTTGGTCTTGGCGTTTGTGACTTTGGTGTTGATAAAAGCTGTGAATGCGTCAATCACATCCTCGCCAAGGTCGATTTCGTCCTCTTCCTTGGTGAGTGGAGAGTTGGTCATGGGCTGAGTTTGGTTGTGGAACTCCTTGACCTTTTGAACCCAATAATCCTTGTCTGCCGACATTGGCGCCTCAATGCACTTTGACTTGAGGTAGGCCGACAGATCGTCTACTTGTGCTTGTAGTTGTGACAGATGTTTCTGTTCCTTGCCCTGGATGCGAGGAATGATAAGTCTGCCCTTGCTTGCATTCCATGCCGTCTGCGGAACCCAGATAAGAGTGTGCAGGCGATAGGAATGCTTGCGATCATAGCAAAACCGAACCATCAGTTCGGATGCTCCATTTCTGTCTTTCTTGGAAATTTCAAATCTCGTTGAAGCCATATTATTACTATATTTATAAATGAGTTTGCAAAGGACACCATTTTTCTGAACATGCGTTGAGGTAAAAAAAGCCATCTTGAGTAGTCGTTTTCCCCTAGTCGCACTGTAAAGATACGGACAAAAAACGGTTGCAAAAATTGCAACCGAAATCGAATCCTATTTATCCCAAAGTATTAGATTTTATCCAATATACTTCTTGTAAATCTGTGGATATTAGATGGTTATAGGATACAAAATGAAATTTAGAGAAAGAAAAAAACCGCCCCACGGGTTCACAATATTTTATTATAATAATAGGAATTATTTTTAATAGTTTTTGGTGAGATTTTGGTGAGTTGTTCCTTTCCAAGAGAATCTTCACGATGAGGTATATGCTGCCGGCACTCGAGGTTGTGGCGGCGATGCTGTGAGCGAAACGATGGTATCGTGAATCAACGTTTTCATTATTAGTTATATAGCCTCTATGTCTTCAATAGATTCTTTAAGTGGGATTTGATTCCTGATTCCTGATTCCCTCGCTGTGCTCGGGCAAGATAGGCTGCGCCTTGGGATAAAAAAGAATGAGTTCTTTTTGTCCTCCGCTCGGCTTGCACTATCTTTCCTAGCTCCAGGGCTTGAGGCCCAGGAACATTTGTGCCAGGTCGGTGTCGTTGTTGAAGTCGTTGATGAGCGTTTCGCCTTGATCTAAGCGGCCAATGGCCTCCATGTCCTCGCTGGAGAGTTCAAAGTCAAAGATGTCCAGATTGCTTGCCATGCGTTCCTTGTGCGATGTCTTGGGCACTGGCATGATGTCTTGCGACACTAACCAGTTGAGGGCCACTTGGGCGTTGGTTTTGCCATATTTTGCTCCGATGGCTTTGAGTGTCTCGTTTTCAAAGAAACCGTGTCGGCCTTGTGCCAGCGGTCCCCATGCCATGAGTTGCGTGCCATAGTCCTTGATGAGTGCACGCATGGCCCGTTGCTGGGCAAACACATGCGTCTCGAGCTGTAACACAGCGGGCTTGACGTCCATGTGCTCGGCGATGTCGATAAAACGCACGTTATAGAAGTTGCTCAGTCCGATGGCCCTTGCTTTGCCAGCCTGATAGGCTTTTTCCATAGCCCGATAGGTGCTATAGCAGTCACCATAGGGCTCATGCACGAGCAGCAGGTCAACATAGTCGGTGCACAGTTTGCGCAGCGACTCATCGATGCTCAGTGCCGCACGCTGCTCGCCGGCGTTGCTGATCCACACCTTGGTGGTGATGAACAGTTGGTCGCGCGGGATGCCGCACTTCTTGATGGCAGCGCCCACACCTTCTTCATTCTTGTAGTCTTGGGCCGTGTCGATGCTGCGGTAACCAACCTCGATGGCGTCCAGCACGCAGCGCTCGCATTCGGCTGGAGACAATCGGAATACGCCAAATCCCAGTGCGGGCATCTCCACGCCATTGTTCAGTTGAATTGTTTTCATACGGGTGATATCATGTCATTGGGTTACTATTGATGGCAAAGGTAATGATAAAATTCGAAAAACGCGCTCCCCAGCCACATTACTTCCTTATTCAAGTATTTTCAGTAGGTGAGATGATAGCGGTTTGGGATAGAATTTAGTTGATTTTGTCAAAAAAACTAAAATCTACAATATGTATGACTGGACTGGGTGTCGGTTTTTAAGAAGAAATACTTACTTTTGCAAAAGAAATGAGAACAGGCTTATGAAAAAAATTGTATTTCTGTTATTGATTGCGTTGGCTGTAACCAGTTGCAGTGAGAAAAAGAAGGAGGAGCAGAAGGCTCCTATAAGAGTTGAAACACTGGTGGTGTCGCCTGGCATGACCGACAATGGTCAGTCCTATGTAGGCATCGTTGAGGAGCGTGAGGCTACTGCGGTGAGTTTCACCAGTATGGGTGTGTTGAAGCGGATCTTGGTCAAGGAAGGCCAGATGGTGAGACGCGGTCAGTTGTTGGCTGAAATCGATCCGAGCACTTCGAGCAACAGCGTTGAGATGGCGCATGCATCGGTTGATCAAGCCAAAGACATGGTGAAGCAGGCCGAGGCGACCTACAACCAAGCCAAGGATGCTTATGACCGCATGAAACTGCTGCACGACAATGGTTCGTTGCCTGAGGTGAAATGGATTGAGGCAGAGACCCGTCTCGCTCAAGCCACATCGGCCCTCAATACAGCCCGTTCAGGTGTGATCTCGGCCACCGCGACCGAGAAGATTGCCCGCAAGGGGCTTGCCGACACCCGCCTCTATGCCCCGGTCAGTGGTGTCATCGGCAAGAAGCAATTGGTGGCAGGAGAGACGGCGTTGCCTTCACAGGCTGTGGTGAACATCCTCGACATATCGACCGTGAAAGTGAAGGTGGCAGTGCCCGAATCAGAGATTGGCAGCATCAATGCCAACACGTCAACCACCATCAAGGTGGATGCCATCGGGCGCAGTTATCGGGGCGGCAGGATAGAGAAGGGTGTGCAGGCTGATGCTCTCACGCATACCTATGACATCCGTATCAATGTCGTCAATCGCGACTACAAACTGTTGCCGGGCATGGTGGCAAACGTCAGTTTCGCCCCAAATGGTGCTCAGGGTATCGGACGCATGTCGATTCCCGTGACATCGGTGCAGAAGAAATCTGACGGCACGCTGTTCGTCTGGACCGTGGACAAGAACAATACCGCACACCGCACCAAGGTGTCGATTGGCGAGTCGCATGGCAACTATGTGACGGTTGTCGATGGACTGGGCAATGGCCAGGTCATCGTGACTGAGGGATTCCAGAAACTGAGTGAAGGAACAAAAGTAGTGTATTAGTATGGGACGCAAGATGAAATGGCTGAAGTGGCCATTGGAACATTATCCGATAACGCTGCTCATCATCGGCATCTTCTTTGTGCTGGGCATCTTTGGCATGTATGACATGCCCAAGGATGAGTTTCCCCATGCTATTATCCGCCAGGGTGTGGTGGTGGCAGTTTATCCGGGTGCGACGACCGAGGAGGTGGAACTCCAGGTGGCGCGTCCGCTGGAACGGTATCTCTTTACCTATGGAGAGGTCAATCGTGTGAAGACCACCACGACTTCACAGAATGGCATGTGCATCGTGATGGTGAGACTCAACGATGACGTGAACAACAAGGATGAGGTGTGGAGCAAAATCAAGCATGGCCTGAATGGCTTCAAGTCGCAGTTGCCCTCTGGCGTGTTGGCAGTTGTGGTGAACGATGACTTCGGCAACACCTCGGCACTGCTCATCGCCATCGAGAGCGACCAGCGCAGTTATCGCGAGTTGAAGGCATATAGTGATGAACTGAGCGACCGTCTGCGCAGGATACCTTCGGTGGCCAACGTGAAATTGTTTGGTGAACAGAAGGAGCAGATATCGCTCTATGTTGACCGCCAGCGGCTGCAGGCTTATGGAATCGGACAACAGATGCTCTTTTCACGTCTGCAAGCCCAAGGCATCACCACGATGAGCGGCAGTATTGACGACGACGATCAGCAGATACCTATCCACGTGGCGTCTCAGGAGAATAGTGAGGAGGAGATTGCCAATCAGATTATCATTTCGGACCCCATAACGGGCAAGGTAGCCCGTGTGAGGGATGTGGCGCGTGTGGTCAGGGAATATGAACCGATGTCGAGCCGAATAGAACAGGACGGCCACCCCTGTGTGCTGCTGTCGATGGAGATGAATCCCGGCAACAATGTGGTTCAGTATGGCGGTGAGGTGGACAAGGTGCTCGACGATTTCCGTGAGAATGTGCTCCCTGATGATGTAAAGGTTACGCGCATTGCCGACAAGCCAAAGGTAGTGCATGTCAGTATCACCGACTTCTTGCGCGACCTGCTGATAGCAATGCTCGTCATTATCCTGGTGATGATGGTGCTCTTCCCGCTGCGCTCGGCCATCGTGGCTTCCATCACCATACCGTTGAGCACGTTTGTCTCGGTGGCCTTCATGTATATGTTGGGCATCGAACTGAACATCGTGACGCTGGCTGCACTGATTGTGGTGCTGGGAATGGTAGTCGATAACTCCATTGTGGTGATAGACGGCTATCTGGAATACCTCGGAAAGGGGTTTGAACCGAAGCGTGCGGCGATAGATTCTGCCAAGCAGTATTTCATGCCCATGATGTTGGCGACCGTTTGCATCTGTGCCATCTTCTATCCTTTCCTGATTACCATGAAGGGTATCTTCCACGACTGTCTGAAGGATTTCCCGATTACTGTCACCATCAACCTGATGGTATCGCTTTTACTGGCTGTGACAGTGATACCATTCTTGGAAGTCAGGCTCATCAAGCCTGAGAACGTGAAAACCGATGGGAATGCCATCACCAAATGGGTGCAGAAGACCTATGACAAGGTGCTTGACTTTACTTTCCGGAGGCCGTGGGTGACTATCGGTGGCGGCATCATTGTCATCTTGTTGTCCACGATTATCGTCCCGACGTTGAAGATACGACTTTTCCCCTATGCCGACCGCGACCAGTTTGCCGTGGAAATCTTCCTGCCCGATGGCAAGGGCCTGTCAGAGACCACTGAATTGGCAGATTCGGTCCGTCATGTGCTGGCCAGGGACGAGCGCGTCAAGGGCATCACCAGTTTCATCGGCTGTTCCTCGCCACGTTTCATGGATGCCTATGCGCCACAAATGGCAGGGAAGAACTATGCCCAATTGATTGTGAACACACAATCAGACAAGGCGACGCTCGACCTGTTGGCTAAATATCAGCCTCAGTTGGGAGAGGCCTTCCCCAATGCCTACGTGAAGTTTAAACGACTGGACTATCTGGAAGTCACTGAATTGGAGTATCGTTTCTATGGCGACAACCTTGATTCCCTCCATGTGGTGGCCGAGCGGTTGATGGAGCGTATGCGCCAGATGCCAGAAGTGGAATGGGTGCATACCGATCACTTTCAGCCCCAACCCATCATCAACGTCGAACTTGATCCTGTCGCCTCGGCGCAGTTGGGCGTGACACGCACCACGGCACAGTTGGCGTTGAGTGCCAACTCGAGCGACCTGCGTGTAGGTCAGATGTGGGAGGGCGATTATGAGTTGCCCATTGTCGTGAAAGACGATGCAGACATGACATTCTCGGATGTCGCTAACCTGGGTATCGCATCACCGATGTCTATCGTGTCGTCGGGTATCAACCAAAGCAACAGCACCGTACCCCTTAGGCAGATAGCGAAAGTGTCTCCCCAATGGAGCGAGAGCCGCATCGTTCATCGTGGCGGTGAGCGCTGCATTACGGTGACTGGACATTTCGCGCAGGGCGTTTATACGGCTCCCGTTGAAAAGGAGATAGCCCGCATCATGCAGCAGGAAATTGAGATACCTCAAGGCGTGCGGTCTGAGGTGGGCGGCGAGATAGAGTATGGCAACGAGGCCTTGCCACAGATATTCGGAGGTATCGTCATCGCCTTAATCATCGTGTTCTTCTTCCTGTTGTTCAACTTCAAGAAGTTTGGCATCACGACGATTTGCATGGTCGCCCTTGCGCTGATGATACCGGGCTCACTGATCGGATTGGGACTGATGAACCGTTCCCTGGGACTCACCTCCATCTTTGGCCTGATCACATTGATGGGAATGATCATGCGCAACGAGATTTTGATTTTTGAGCATGCGATCGACCTGATTAAGAAATATGTGGCAGAACACGGAGACTGGACTGTTGACCGAGAGGGCTATAACAACGCCGTGAAGCAGGCCGCCTATGAGGCCGGCAAGCGACGCATGGTGCCCATCTTCCTCACGACAGCCACCACAGCCGTCGGTGTGGTGCCGATGATTATCGCGCAGAGTTCGTTCTGGATGCCTGTGGGCGTCACCATTTTTGCCGGTGGTATCGGTTCGCTCATCATGGTGGTAACCATGCTGCCCGTGATTTATTGGAAAGTTAGCCTCAAGTGATTTAATTTGCTATTACATACCCGAATATGATGATGAAAAAGATATTTGCTATAGTGCTATGTTCCCTGTGCTGTGGCTTTGCGTCAGCCCAAACCTACACCTTGGAACAGCTGAAGGATTCTGCCTTGCACAACAACGTCACCATCCGTTCTGCACGATATGATGTTGAGGCTGCCGGCCAGCAGCGCAAGGAGGCTTTTACCAAGTATTTCCCCAACGTCAGCGGTACGGGATTGTGGTTTAATGCCAATAAAGGCATGGCGCAGACCTCCTTCAACCTCTCTGAGATGATGCCTCCCGAGTTGAGCACCTCTCTGGCTCCCCTGGCTCAGTTTTTGCCATCAGAAGCCCTTGCCGCCCTCGCTGATCCCATCAGCATCTCGATGATGAAAAATGGAGTCATTGCTGGCGTGCAGGCTGTGCAACCCGTTTTTGTGGGCGGTCAGATTGTCAATGGCAACAAGTTGGCCAAGGTGGGCGAAGATGTGAGCAGGCTGCAGATGCAACTCTCGGAAAACGAGGTGGAGAAAACCGCCGAGCAGTATTTCTGGCAACTGGCCTCCTTGCAGGAAAAGATGAAGACCGTCGAGGCTGCCGAGGTACTGCTCAACGACATCTGTAAAGACGTGGATGTTGCCGTCCGCGCGGGAGTTGCCATGCGCAACGACCTGCTGCAAGTGCAACTGCGCCAGAATGATATCGCTAGCCAGAAACTCAAGATCGGCAACGGCCTTTCCTTGCTGCGCATGTTGATTTCCCAATACTGCGGCCTTCGCGACACGTCGTTCGTCATCTCATATCAGACAGATGCTGTTTCACCCATCGGCTTAAAGCAAGACCATCAACAGGCCTTGCTGGGAACAGCAGAATACCGGTTGCTGGGGAAACAGGTCGAGGCGGCTGGCCTTCAGAAGAAAATCGCTATCGGCCAGAATCTCCCGTCTGTAGCCGTGGGAGCAGGTTTTAATTATCACAACCTATTGGAAAAGGATCACCCCTTCGGAATGGTTTTTGCCACCGTCAGCGTGCCCATCTCGGACTGGTGGGGAGGCTCTCACACGATTAAGCGCAAAAAACTTGAGCAGCAGAAGGCACAGGAGCAACTCGCCGACAATGCCGAACTGTTGAAGATCAAGATGCAGAGTGCATGGAACAGCGTGGAGGAATCCTATCAGCAACTGCTGCTTGCCCATCGAAGCATCGAACAGGCCGAGGAGAACCTGCGCCTGAACCGCGATTATTACAATGCCGGTCTCTCAAGGATGAGCGACCTGCTTGAAGCACAACTGCTCTATCAGCAATCTTGCGACAAGAAAACCGATGCCTTTGCCGATTATCAGAACAAATTACTTGAATACCGCCAAGCGACGGGCCAATAAATAAGGTAAGTTTAACGAAAATAAAGCATTGATACCCAATTCATTTGCTACGTAGAGACGCAAAATTTTGCGTCTCGAGGACAGCATTTGGTAATATCTAACGATTGGAGACGCAAAATTTTGCGTCTCTACTTGTCATCTTTTGGTGGGATATAGTTAAAGGCAGGAAACCGTTGCGGTTTCCTGCCTTTAAATGATGGTGGGATAGAGGTGTCAGCGGACGGTGAAGTCGGCCTTGAGGGGGAGGTTGTCGCTGGCTGTGCCGATGAGCAGCGTGCGCTTGCCCAAAGAGGTGGCCCAGTCGCCACGAGCCTCGTCCCAGTACTGGAAGGCGCGGCCGCCGATGGTGATGCTGACGTCGCGGCTCTCGCCGGGCTGCAGGGTGACCTTCTGGAAACCGCGCAGTTCCTTGACGGGCATTTCAACGCTCGTGTTGAGGTCGCTGACGTAAAGTTGGATGACCTCGGCGCCTTCACGGTTGCCGGTGTTCTTGACGGTCACCGTTGCAGTGACAGTGCCGTCGGGGGCGACCTCACGCTTGTCGATGCGCAGGTTGCTCACGGCAAAGGTCGTGTAACTGAGTCCGTGGCCGAAGGCAAACATCGGTTTCTTCTTCTGTTTGTCAGCCCAGCGGTAACCCACGTAAATGTCTTCCTTGTACTCCTCGTCGATGATCTTATGGTCATCGCGCCAGGTGCCAGGGTAAGAGCCGAGTGCATGGGCACCGACATCGTTCAGCTTCTGATACCAGGTGAAGGGCAGTTTTCCCGAGGGATTCACATCACCCACGAGGATGCTGGCAAATGCCTTGCCGGTCTCGCTGCCGATGAACCAGCCCTGCACGATAGCGGCGATTTTGTCGCGCCACGGCATGGCTATGGCGTCGCCCGAGATGTTGACAAACACCACGTTCTTATTGGCCTTGGCGAGTGCCTCGACCAGTGCATCCTGACCGTAGGGCATGTCCATGTGCTTGCGGTCATGTCCTTCAGAATCCTGGTATTCGCTCTTGTTCAGACCGCCGAAGATAATGACATAGTCGGCTGTCTTGGCTTTCGCGACTGCCTCGGCGATGAGTTCGCTGGCTGAGCGGTTTTCGGACAGTGATTGCTTGGCAACAACACCATTGTATTCGCCAGTGGTGTCACCCACGTAGCCGCGGGCATAGTCCACCTCGATACCGGTGCCTGCCAGACGTGCTTTCAGTCCTTCAAGAGGCAGAATCTCGTGCTGTACCTTGAGCGAGCTGCTGCCGCCGCCGACGGTCATCATCTTGATGGCGTTCTCGCCGACAACGAGGATGCGCTTGGTCTTGTCCACGTTAATGGGCAGGACACCACCCTTGTTCTGCAGCAGGACGATACCGTCCTGAGCAATCTTGAGCGCAGCGTCATAGTGTGCCTCGCTGCAGAGGAAACCTCGAGCGCGGTTGTTGGACATCGTCGTGCGGAAGAACAGGCGCAGCACGCGGCTCACCTTGTCGTCAAGCTCACGGGTCGTGAACTTGCCTTCCTCAATCAGCTTCTTGTAGGGCATGGCCATGTAGTAGGCGTCATAGGCGTTGCTGGCGCCCCATGCCAGACCGTCGGTCCAACTGCCGAACTCCATGTCCAGACCGTTTTTCACAGTCATCTCGGTGTCATGGGCACCACCCCAGTCGCTGACCACCACGCCGTCGTACTTCCAATCGCCCTTGAGAATCTCATTGAGGGTGTACTGGTTCTGGCAGCAGTGCTGGTTCTTGTAGAGGTTGTAGGAACCCATGATGCCCCAGGTGTGGCCTTCCTTGACAGCGGCCTCGAATGCGGGCAGGTAGATTTCGCGCAGGGCGCGGTCGCTGACGATGACGTTCACCTGATGGCGGTATTCCTCATCGTTGTTGAGGCAGAAGTGCTTCACACAGGCAGCGGTGCCGGTGCTTTGCAGACCCTTGACGTAGGGGACTACCATGCGCGAGGCCAACAAGGGATCCTCGCCCATGTACTCAAAGTTGCGGCCATTGAGCGGCGTGCGGTTGATGTTCACGCCAGGACCCAGGATCATGTCCTTGCCACGATAGCGTGCTTCCTCACCCAGGCTGCGGCCGTAGAGTTCGGCCAGCACAGGGTTCCATGAGGCAGCGAGGCAAGTCAAGGCAGGGAATGCGACACAAGAGTCGTTGGTCTGTCCAGCCTGTACCCACTCGTCCCAGAGGACGTCGGGGCGCACACCGTGAGGTCCATCGTCGGTCCAGAAGTCAGGAAATCCCAGTCGCTTCACACCCGGTGACGAGAACTTGCTCTGGGCGTGGATGACGGCAATCTTCTCATCGAGCGTCATGCGCGACAAGGCATCCTCGACACGCGCCTCGATGGGCAAAGTCTCGTCAAGATACATGGGCGCAGTAGCGGTCATGCCGAGAGACTTGATGTAGTCGTTCTGCGGCGTGCAGTTTTCGTAGCGACTATTCTCTACATATTGCATCAACAGCTTGCGGAAGGTCTCCTGGTCGGGGCGAGCCTCGCGCCATTCCTTGTAGGTGGCGCGGGAAGCCTCGGAGTACTTCACCACGATGCTGTCCCACAACTCGGGCCTGGTGATGCCCATCATGCACGAGCCGTCAATCTTCTTATAGGGCCAGAAGGTGTAGCCGATGTTGGCCTGCTTCATCACGTCGACCAACTGTGCCTGCCACTCGTTGCTGTTGTGGCCCGTCTCGCCCATATACATGGGCAGACCCGTCTTGTCACGGAAGTCGATATAGTCCTTGATGGCCTCGGCAGTAGCCTCGCCGCCATAACGGTGGCAGGTATACATGATGTTGTCATCAAATTTCCAGTCGCTGAACATGAAGAAATCGGAGTTCCAGCGGGCTCCACCCAGCAGGATCACGTGGTTGGAATCCACTTGGCGGATGGCTTTGACGGTCTGCTGATAAAGCGGCTCCAATCGCTTGTTCAGTTCTTCCTTGTTCTCAAAGAAGTGGGCAATGGGCTCGTTCATCAGCTCGTAGCCGAGAATTACAGGCTCATCCTTGTAACGGAAAGCGATGCGCTGCCAGATGTCGCAGAACAGCTGCTGACTCGATTCGCTCTCAAATAGCCAGGGATAGCCATGACCGTCATCGATGTTGTCGCCAGTCTGTCCACCAGGACAATCGTGCATGTCGAGAATGAGATACAGACCTGCGGCACGGCACCAATTCACGACCGAGTCGATGCGTGCAAATCCGTCCTGGTCCTTGGACTTTCCCATATAGTCCTCATCGGTGAAGAGCCTGTAGTTGAACGGCAGACGGATGGTGTTGGCACCCTGCCGTGCGATGAAGTTGATGTCGGCACGGGTGATGTAGTTGTCCTTGAATTGGCGCCAGAAATCGGCAGCAAAGTCGGGACCCACCGCCTGCTTGATCATCAGGTCGATCATCCACGGCGAGTTGGTCTTGCTGAAGCCGAACATGTAGCCCTCGGGGTTGAGCCAGTTTCCAAGGTTGGTACCTTGGATATAGAGCTTCTCGCCGTTAGGCTTCACCAGGTTGGGCCCTTCAACGCGGACAAATTTATCTTGGGGCTTAGCACTAAGCCCCAAGGCAAGAACAAGAGAGAGTGTTAATATAAAGAAACCTCTCATACTTACATTTGGGTTAAAGATGGTTATTTCTTTTGGAACACGCGCACGTAGTCCACCTCCATAGTCACAGGAAGTGCGCTCTCGTCAACGCCTTGAGCGCCACCCCAGTCACCACCCCAAGCGAGGTTGAGGATGACATAGAAGGGATCATCGTAGGGCCAGTCGTCACGACCCAGTCCGCGGTTGTTGTAGCTCAGCTGCACCTTACCGTCAACATAGGTGGTGATGTTCTGGGCCGTCCATTCGATGGCATAGGTGTGGAACTCGCCCTCGGCACCCTTGCAGTACATCTCGTGGGTGACCTGAGTGCCGTTGGAGTGAACGTGCGCATTGGCATGCAGGCTCGACGACACATAGTCGGGGTGGTAACCCACCTCTTCCATGATGTCGATCTCGCCGTCGGCAGGCCATGAATGGAAGTTAACGGGCATCATCCAGAAGGCGGGCCAGGTACCCTTGCCCTTAGGCAGCTTGATGCTGGCCTCGATGTAGCCATACTTCCAGCCAGTATTGCTCTTGGCATAGACACGGCCAGAGTAAATCTTGCCGTTTTCCTTGAGCGCTGTGATGAGCAGCTTGCCGTTCTTAACTTCGGTAACAAGCCTGCCGTCGGGCGTCTTGTGGTTCACATAGTTCTGCAACTCGTGATTCACCCATCCGGCGTTTTGCACCTCGTGCCTCCAATCATCGCCGTTCAGCTCAGAGCCCTTGTCGAACTCATCATGCCAGACGAGGGTGTAGCCCTCAGGTGCGTAATAGGGAGACTCCTCGGCTGCCTCTTGGGTGATAGAGATGGTTTTGCGGGCGGCACCCGACGCGATGGTGACCTCACCCTTGCGGACCTCGGTTAACGGGTTAGCGGCGACTGTAATCGTTACTGAACCCGACTGTGACAACGTGTTCTTGGTGTCGAACGTGATGAAGTCCTGATTATTGGTATAGGCTCCCCACTCCTGACCCGTGATAGTGACGTTAACGGTGTATTCACCACCGTTGGCAGGCACATTGATGCTTTCCTGCGAGACAGTAATGGTCACTGCAGGCTTGGGCTCATCTCCGCTCCCACCGCAGCCCCCAAAGAGGGCCACGGCAAAAGCGAACAGTAGCGTATGAATCATTAACCTTTTCATTTTGTTGGGTTTTCAGCTCTCAGTTTTCAGTTTTCAGTTCTCGGTTGAATGCGGATACCGCTAACAACTGAAAAACTGAAAACTGATAACTGACGCTTGACATTTATTTGTGCTTTTGGATGATGATATTGCTGATCTTGGCCTCAAATCCGGCGGGACATCCACCGAAGTCGAAGATCATCTTACCCTGATCGAACTCAATAATATCCTCACCATTCTTGGCAACGACGTTAACGAACTGGAGTACGTTCTCGCCATCCTCAAGCGCAAACTTGCCATTGTAGCAAAGCGTGTTGGGGTCATTGGTCACGTCGGGATCCTTATTGACCTTGACGGTGGCACGAGCCAGATCCATATTGGTGGTGATGGTGACGCGCACGTCATAGCCCTGGCCTTTCTCAATATGGAGGGGCACACCAGTGATTGAGCACTGGGCTTGCCACTCGGCAGAGGTAGCATCGTTGGCCGTGATGGTGTAAACACCATTGGCGAAGGAGAAGCCGGGATCGGCAATCTGTTGCCAGCCGCCGTCAGCCCACCAGAAGCCCATTGTGCCTGCGGTATTGAAGCCTGCACCCAGGTTGTCGGGCGAGTTCACATCTACCCATTCTACTGTGGGCTCATCGGGAATGACGGGCAGCACGGTGCCGTCATCGTTGGCATGGTCCTTGAGCACGATGTTAAAGATGTTGACGGTCGTACCGGCCTGGCAGCCACCGAAGTCGAAGAACAGGTTCACGCGTTCCATATCGATACCGGGCATGTCGCTCTTCCAGAAGATGTAGCTTTCGCCAGCCTTCAGGTCGATGCGGTCGGCAAAGTAGAAGACGTTGTCATCGCCGTCCATCACGAGCTTCACGGTAACACCGTTCAGGTCCTTGTCGCTGGTAAGGATGCAAGAGAAGTCATAGTTCTTGTCGGCCGAGGTCGAGATGTTGGTGGTCTTGAATGCCATCTGAGCCTGCCACTGGTCGGTAGTTGCCTCGGGCAAGAATACGGTATAGTCATTATTGCCGGCCTCAAAAGTCGGGTCTGCAATCTGGTTCCAGCCGGGAGCGTACCAGAAGAACATGTTGTAATCCACGTTCTTCCACATGTTGAAGTCGCTATTGGCGTCGAAACCGAAGAAGCCCTTCTCCTCGGGATCGCTGGTGAAGATGAGGCGCCATGCAATACTGCGATTTTTAGGCTCATAAATGAGGACCATCTTCTTGGCAGTCAGCGACTCGATGCGGAAGCGCGGATTCTCGTACTGCTCGTCAGAGCTGATGTAGGGGAAAGCCGTGTTGGGTGCGAGCTGGATGTAGGTCTGCTTGGTCACATTGCCGTCAGCATCTTCCCAGTCATACACCTCGAAGCTCCAGCTTGAAACCTGTTCGCCATCGACAATGACGGCATCCCAGTCTTCGCCATGAGAACCCCACTTGGTTGTTCCGGTGTTCACATAGGTAAGCCCGTCTACACCTGCATTATAGGTAAAAGCGCCACCCTTGAGGTTATCGGCAGAGAAAATGATGCGGTCATCATACACACCGAAGTCCTTCTTCTCATCGGGCTGAGCCGACCACCATCCTGTACCGGCTGTACCGGCAGGACCGCAGGCCATGTGGGCCACTTCCTTGTGGTCGATGCGCCATTCCTTATTGGCGATGCGACGGAAGTCGTTGCTATAGTCAATCTTCGTCTCATTGAAGGTGTATTCCTTCTTGATACCGGTCTGGCTGATGCCGTTGCGGTTACCCAGGCGCAGCTCGATAGTGTGAGTACCGGCCTCGCTGTTCTTGTAACCCACCTCTTGCAGGGTGGAGTAAGACGTGCCGTCAAGAATCCAGACAGGATAGGTGCCAGGCTGCGGTGTGTAGGTCGCAACCATCTGGTTGGTCTCCTGATCAACGGAGATATTGAAGTCAACACCGCTCACGGTGGGGAGACCGTTGGGATCAGCGCCTTCAAATTCTTCGGGCGAGCAAGCAGTGAAGAGCAAAGCAGTACAGGCCAAGAGGCTGAAAAGCACTCCTGATGTCACCTTGTTATATATCTTGTTCATCATAATTTCTATTTATTGATTGATTAATAGTTGTTCTGAACCAGTGTGGGATCAGCATCGAGCTCGCTCTGAGACAGAGGGATGTACTTCTTGCTGGGTGTCCATGAGTTGGTACGATAGCCGTAGTGATCGGGCACGAGTACGGTAGAGGCCTTCTGGGTGATACCAGGAATGCCCTCAGCGCGCACGAGGTCGAAGTAGCGCTTGCCCTCACCACAGAATTCCAGGTGACGCTCGTTGAAGATGTCATCGATGGTCACGGTGGCCAATGCGGGCAGACCGGCACGTGCGCGAACCTCATTCACATAGCCTGCGGCCTCGGCTGCACTGCCACCAGTCTGGAGCAGCAATTCGGCAGCATTGAGCAGGGTCTCGGCATAGCGATAGATGCGCTTGTTGTTGTTATAGTTCAGGTTCTTGGACGTCGGGCAGTCCTGATTATTGGCAGTCTGCGGACGATACTTGCCGTGCCAGATGTGGGTGTCCTGATAGCGCTGGGTGTAGTTGTAGCCGCGCAGGTCCCAGCAGGTAACGTCACGACGAAGGTCGTTCTCGTCAAACATGCTGTAGGCCTCGAGACGCATGGGCAGGAAGCCCCAACCGTCGTTACCGCTGTCCCAGCCTTCACCGCCACCCCAACCGTTGGGGGAGCACAGGGTGGGGAATACGGTACCACCGGCTGCCAGGGGAGTACCCCAGTCGCGCTGTGCCTGGTCGTCATTGTAGTTGATCTCGAAGATGCTCTCGGCGCACCACTCGCCACTCTCCTGCCACAAGTCTTTGAAACTCGGGTTGAGCTTGTAGCTGCTGTCGCTGATGATCTGCTTCATGTAGCCCAGAGCAGTTGCATAACGGGCGTTGTCGTTCTGGTACATGACCATCTCGGCGTAGAGCATATAGGCGAATGCCTGGCTCACGCGACCTGCATCGGCATTGGGCCAACGCATGGGAAGCACGTTGGAGGCAATGATCTCCTCGAGCTCGGGAAGGAGCTCGTTGTAAATCTCGTCAGCACTGAGCTGCGGAGCAGTGTAGGGCTGAGTGAGGTTCTCCAGATAGAAGGGCACATTGCCGTAGTAGTGCCACAGGATATTATAATAGTACACGCGCAGTAGACGAGCCTGCATCTCCATCGAGCGGCGGAAGCTCTCGCTGGCTTCGGTTTCCCACGATGCATACTTGATGGCATCGTTGCAACGCTTGATACCGCTGTAGAAGTCGCCCCACAGGGTAGCGAGGGTGTTGTTGCCGTCGGCTTCAAAGTTGAACAGACGGTGCCAGTGCTGGTTGTCGGTATTGTCGGAACCACCGGGCCAGAAGTCGTCGCCCATGATTTCACCGTCAACGGTCAGGTCGTTGTAGGCCGAGCCGTCCCAGTCGGGCCAGTGCAGAGGAGCATAGGCAGCAGTGAGTGCCTCGTTAAGGGTCTCCTCGTCGGTGTAATATTCCTCAAGGGGTTCACCCGTCGGGTTCTTCACCTCAAGAAAATCGTCGCTGCAGGAAGTCAGTGCAAAGAATGCTGCACACAGGCCTGCTATGATTGAAATATGCTTTTTCATATTGATAATTCTTTATTGGATTGTTAGAGTGAGAGGTTAAATCCGACAGTGAAGGTGCGGGCCTGGGGATAAACACCATAGTCAACACCGAGGCTGGTGGCACCGGAACCGATCTCAGGATCGAAGCCCCAGTACTTGGTCCAGGTGAAGAGGTTCTCGGCACGACCGAAGATGCGCAGACGGCTGATGCCGATCTTGCTGGTCAGGCGCGGATTCAAGGTGTAACCGAGGGTGATGTTCTTCAGACGCAGGTAGCTGCCGTCCTGGATATACATGTCGCTGCAAACCCAGTTCTTGGAGTCACCGAGGGTGGGAACCTTGTCGCTGGTGCCCTCACCGGTCCAACGCTGGAGGACCCAAGTGGGATAGTTACCCGATGCGATGTCCTGACGGTAGGTGGCATCAAAGATGTCGGCACCATGAACGCCCTGGAAGAATACGCCGAAGTCAAAGCCTCTCCAGTCTACATTGAAGGTAAGACCGAAGGTCCAGTCGGGCACACCGTTACCGATGTTGGTACGGTCGTCGCTGTTGATCACGTTGTCGGCGTTGGTGTCCAGGAAGCGGAAGTCACCAGGCTTGGAGTTAGTACCATACTTGGCGTTATAGGCGTCGGCTTCGTTCTGAGTCTGCAGGATGCCGTCGGTCTTGTAGCCATAGAAGAAGGGGAAGGGCTGGCCGTTCTCGGCGCGAGTGCCACCGTCGCTGAACTGGCTGATGCCGTAGTTCAGGAAGCCGGTGTCATTACCCAGGTTCTTCAGTTTGTTCTTCAGGTAAGAAGCGTTACCCTTTACAGCGAAGTGTACGTCAGAAATGTTCCAACGGTAACCGAGCTCAAACTCAACACCGCTGTTCTCCATGTCACCGACGTTGGCCAGCGGACGAGCCTCACCCACGTAGCTGGGGATAGGCATCTCGATGATCATGCCGTTGGTCTTCTTGATGTAGTAGTCAAAGCTGAAGGTCAGCTTGTTGTTCCAGAAACCGAGGTCGATACCGAGGTCGGTCTGTTCGCTCTCCTCCCACTTGAGGTCTTCGTTGGCGAGACGGTTAGCCTTGGAACCATAGACCATGGCTGCAGTCTGTCCGAAGTAGTAGTTGCTGGTGTTACCGATACTTGTCAGGGTGGTGTAAGCAAAGTCGCCGATGTTATCGTTACCGTTCTTACCCCAGCTGACGCGGAGTTTCAAGTTGTTCAACCAGTCGCGGCTGCTCTCCATGAACTTCTCGTTCATGATGTTCCAACCAGCCGAGAATGAGGGGAAGATACCATACTTGTGGTTTGAACCGAAGCGGCTTGAACCGTCGCGGCGGACGGTAGCCTGGAACATGTAGCGCTCGTCGAAGTTGTAGCTCAAACGGGCGAACATTGAAGACAGCCTGTGCTCGGTGTAGGGACCACCCCAAACACCAACGAGGCTTGTGGCACCCGTCATCTTGCCGTCAGCATCGGTGGAAATTTCCAGATCGCCACCGGTGGTGTAGTTGATGCTGGGCTTATCGGGGTTCACGAGATACCAGTGAGAACCACCCAGCTCGTCACCTTTGAACTTCAAGGCACTCTGGCCGAGCACGACACCGATGGTGTGCTTGCCGAAGGTCTTGTCGTAGGTCACGGTGTTCTCGACCTGCCAGGTAGAGTTGTTACCCTTGAAGGCTACGGCCGAGGTGTGGTCGGCATTGTTGTTACCCGAGAGGTAATAATGCTGCAGGGTAGCGCCGTTGTAGCCCCAGAAGGAGAGCTCGGCGCTGTAAGTGAAGTGATACTTCAGTGCATCCCACAACTGCAGGTCAACCGAGAACTTGGGCATGAACTTGTGGCTCCAGTTCTTGTTGGGGTTGCCTTGCATCATGGCAATGGGGTTGTTCTGCTCCTGATAGCTGCCGATGAAACCGGGAATCGTGTAGGGATTGTCGTTATCATCGTAGAACAGGTCAAAGGCGCTGTAGCGGTTGATCATCTCATCGGCGATGGCGCCTCTCAAGGTCACGGGCAGGGTGGGAGCCAGATACAGGGCTGAACCTAGGGGTGAACCCCACGTTGAGTTGGCCTCGATGCCAGTACTATGCACGCGCATATAAGAAAGGTTAGCGCCCAGATCCACCTTGTTCAGGAAGTTGCGCTCCTTGGTGGCGTCGATGATGTTGAACATATTGTTGGCGCGGATGGTCAGACGGTCATAATTTGACTGGCCATAGTTACCGCCCACGATACCGTCCTGCTTGAAGTAACCCAATGACAGGTAGTAGTTCACCTTCTCGCTGGCACCGCTCACGCTGACGTCATGCTGCATGATGGGAGCATTGTCGTTGAAGAGCAGCTTCTGCCAGTCGGTACCGAAGCCTTCAATCTTATCGCCGTTGGCGTCTGTCAGGTTGTAGGGATCGGGATAAAGCGGTGACAGACCGTTCTGAATGCGACGCTCATTTTGCAGGATGGCATAGTCGGTAGCGTTAGTCACACTGCGCTTTTTCCATGCACTCTGCCAGCCATAGGAGAAGGTGTAATCGACGTTGGCTTTGCCGAGCTTACCCTTCTTGGTGGTCACGAGGATGACACCGTTGGCAGCACGTGCACCGTAGATGGCGCCCGAAGCGGCATCCTTCAACACCTCGATGCTCTCGATATCATTGGGGTTAACGCTCTCCATACCATACTGGTCGGTGGGCATGCCGTCAATGATGTAAAGAGGATTGGAGTCATTGATGGTACCGATACCACGGATGCGGATCATTGACTGCGAACCGGGCTGACCCGATGAAGAGGTGACGTTGACACCGGCGGCCATACCCTTCAGGGCATCCTCGGCGCGCAGGCGGGTCTTGCCAGCCAAGTCATCAGAGCTGACCTTGGCAATCGAAGCCGTCACAACGCTCTTCTTCTGCACACCGTAACCGATGACGACCACCTCGTTGAGCAACTCGGAGTCCTCGACCATTGTGATGTGCATGTCATTACCAGCAAGTACAGTCTGCTTGCCGTAACCCACGTAAGTGATTTCCAACTCTGCACCAGCAGGGCAGGTGATGGAAAAATTGCCGTCGAAGTCCGTTGCGGTGGTGTTCGACGTGCCCTTTTGCACAATTGTAGCACCAATCACCGGCTCACCGTTGACGTCAACGATGGTGCCCGTGAAGGTCTGATTCTGTGCAAATGCCGCTATTGACAACATCAGTGTCAACAACAGTGAAAGTAACTTTTTCTCTTTCATGTCACATAATTTATTGATTTATAAAAATTGATTATTTGGTTGTGATGATAATGTGCAGTTTTATTGTTCTGAGGTTATGCTGTTGCAAGTGTTTGGTCACTTGTGAGCGAGTGTTGCGATGCAAAAATATATAAATAATGAACTTATAAAGCAAGCCGATAACCAAAAAGTGGATGGTTTTATCCACATTAAAAAAGCAAATCGTTGAATTTTAGTATTTTATATAAAACCGATAATCGTTAAAAAGTGGTTAAAATGTAGTGTTTCTTAGTTCCGAAAATAGCAGTTTGTTCGTTTTTGGGGGCTTATTTTTGCAGGATTTGGAGATTAAGGTTACTTTTGTGACACTTAGAAACTAGATTGATCATCATGAAACAACCTATATCGTTATTCGGGACCTTCATGTTGCTGTTGTTGTCGTGGCACACGGTCGGGGCCGAGGAGATTGACCTGACGCAAGTCTACCGGCAGTTGGATGAGGCCATCAGCCGTTCGGACCAATATGTGCAGATGCGCGAGGACCGCATTTCCAAACTCAAGACGGCCTTGGAGGTGACTACGGCGACCAACGCCCAATATGACTTGTGCCACCGCTTGTTCGAGGAGTACCATTCCTATGTCAACGACTCGGCCATTTTCTACCTGAGCCGTTGCATCTCGTTGGCTCGGGAGATGGGTGACAATGTACGCCTTGACGAGTGTAACCTGGAGTTGGCTTTCCAGTGTACAGATGCGGGCATGTACCATGAATCGATGGACATCCTTCAGAATATTGACCCTAATCGCCTGAACGACAGCGATAAGAAGCGCTATTATGGCACTTTTTCCCACCTGTACGGCGAGATGGCCTATTATAGTAAGGTGCCGGCATTGCAGCAGGAATACTATGCCATGCGTGGCAAGTATAACCAAATGGTTGACGTGATGGTTGACATGGCTGGAGGTGCCAGTGATGAGGACTTGCAGCTCAAGGAATTAGAGTGCTTTGCAGCTCAGGATGCCAAAGGTGCCCTCGCCTATAACGACCAGCGCTTGAAGCGGGTGAAAAAGGGGTCACACGAGTATGCCATTGTGGCCTTCTACCGTTATCTGGACTATAGCTTGCAGGGCGACTCGGTGCAGGCGCGTTATTGGGTGTCGCAGTCGGCATTGAGTGATGTGGAAAACGCCGTAATGGACCAGGGGGCCTTGTGGGAACTGGCTAACCTGCTGATGATTGACGGAGATATGGATCGGGCTTACAGGTACATACGTTTTGCCTGGCAGTGCGCCAACAAGTTCAACACCTTGAAACGCAGCAACCAGATTTCGCCCGTGATGACCAGCATCAGCGACAACTATGAGGCAACGCTCCAGAAGGCCAATCGACGGTTGCTTGTTCTTTTCGTGGTGGCGACCCTGCTGGCGGCCTTGTTCTCGGTCATCCTTTTCTACAGCAACAGCCAGCGCAAGAAATTGGCGCGAGCACGTAATGACCTGAGCGACAGCAATAAACAGTTGGCGCAACTGAATGCACAGTTGTCTGACCTGAATAGCCAGATGCGCGAGACCAACCTCAAACTCAACGAGTCCAACCGCGTCAAGGACGAGTATGTGGGGCGTTTCATCCACCTGTGCTCCTTCTATATCGACCGTCTCGACGAGTTGCGCAAGCGCGTCAATAAGATGGCTAAGAGCAAGGACCTCAATGCGTTGCATCAGTTCACCGGGGACAGTGAGTTGAGGGACAAGAACCTCAAGGAACTCTATGAAATGTTTGACAGCACCTTCCTGAACCTTTTCCCCAACTTTGTGGATGACTTCAATGCGCTGTTGCGCCCCGAATGCCGCGTCACGTTGCCTAATCCATCGACGCTGAATACCGATATCCGCATCTTTGCCCTCATCCGCCTAGGCATTGAGGATAGCAGCCGCATTGCCGAGTTCCTGCATTACTCGGTCAATACCATCTATAACTATCGCGCCAAGATTAAAAACGGTGCCATCGGCGACCGAGACACCTTCGAAGCCCGCATCAAGGCCATCGGCATGTAATCCCCCGATAGGTAAGATAAAGTATCTAATCTTCAGTGAATTAAAAATGTAGAGACGCAAAATCTTGCGTCTCCCGGGAAGGTTTTATGTTGCGTCTCCTGGGAAGGCTTTACGTTGCGTCTCCTGTGGCGGCTTTTTGTAGCATCTCCCGAGAAGGCTTTTTGTAGCGTCTCGCGATAGGAGACGCAAAATTTTGCGTCTCTACTGATGGTGTGAATTGAATCCGTACCACATTAAACGATCACTTTAGACTTAATGCAAAAGCAACGCCCTCCAATCGGTTGAATTTCAATCGACTGGAGGGCGATGTTTAATGTAATGGATTAATCCTCGTCCTGGCCGTTCTGCTTGGCGATGCGTTTGCGCTCAAGCTCGTCAAGGATGATTTTGCGCATGCGGATGTGGTTCGGTGTGATTTCCACATACTCATCGGCCTTGATGTACTCGAGGGCCTCCTCAAGACTGAAGACGATGGGCGGAACGATCTTCACCTTATCGTCGGCACCGCTGGCACGCATGTTGGTGAGTTTTTTGGACTTGGTGACGTTGATGACCAGGTCTTTCTCCTTGGTGTGCTCGCCGACGACCTGTCCGCCATAGACCTCCTCCTGCGGGAAGATGAAGAAGCGGCCGCGATCCTGCAGCTTGTCGATGGCGTAGGCATAGGCCGTGCCGCCTTCCATGGCGACAAGCGAACCGTTGGTGCGGCGGGCGATTTCGCCCTTCCAGGGTTCGTAGTCGAGGAAGCGGTGTGACATGATGGCCTCGCCGGCACTGGCGGTGAGCACATTGGTGCGCAAGCCGATGATGCCGCGTGACGGAATCTTGAACTGCAGGTGGATGCGGTCATTCTGGGTCTCCATCATCGTCATCTCACCCTTGCGGCGGGTGACCATGTCGATCATCTTGCTGGAATACTCCTCGGGGACGTTGATGCTCAGTTCCTCAATGGGTTCGCACTTCACGCCGTCGATCTGCTTAATGATGACCTGGGGCTGTCCCACTTGGAGCTCGTAGCCCTCGCGGCGCATCTCCTCGATGAGTACCGAGAGGTGCAGCACGCCGCGTCCGAAGACGTTCCATGCGTCCTCATTCTCGGTGCGCTCGACACGCAGGGCCAGGTTCTTGTCCAACTCGCGCTGCAGGCGGTCCCAGATGTGGCGTGAGGTCACATACTTGCCGTCCTTGCCGAATGGCAATGCGGGGCAGTGCCTCAGGGTTGGTGGGCAGCGTGACGGTATCGCCGATCTCAAAGCCTTCAAGACCGATGATGGCGCAGATGTCGCCGCTGCTGACGCTCTCGACATGCTGTTGTCCCATGCCCTCAAAGGTGCGCAGTTCCTTGATTTTCTGCTTGGAAACCTCGCCATCCTTCTTGCACAGGGCGACTTCCATGCCGTCCTTGAGGGTGCCACGGTGCACGCGTCCCACGGCGATACGTCCCACGTAGCTGCTATAGTCCAGCGACGTGATGAGCATCTGGGCATCACCCTCGATCATTTCAGGCTCGGGGATATACTTGATGATGGCGTCGAGCACGGCGGTGATGTTGTCGGTGGGCTGCTGCCAGTCCTCGCTCATCCAGCCTTCCTTGGCCGAACCGAAGATGGTGGGGAAGTCGAGCTGGTCCTCGTTGGCGTCGAGGTTGCACATCAGGTCAAAGACCATCTCCTGTACCTCGTCGGGGCGGCAGTTGGGCTTATCGACCTTGTTGATGACAACGATGGGCTTGAGGCCGAGCTGCAGGGCCTTCTGCAATACAAATCGCGTCTGGGGCATCGGACCCTCAAAGGCGTCCACCAGCAGCAGACAGCCGTCAGCCATGTTGAGCACGCGCTCTACCTCGCCGCCGAAGTCGCTATGCCCCGGGGTGTCGATGATGTTGATTTTGTATCCCTTGTAGGAAATGGATACGTTTTTGGACAGGATGGTGATGCCACGCTCGCGTTCCAGATCGTTGCTATCAAGGATCTGGGTACCCATGTTTTGGTTGTCGCGGAACAGGTTACCTGCCGCTAACATCTTATCTACCAGAGTTGTTTTGCCATGATCGACGTGTGCGATGATGGCCACGTTGCGGATGTTTTGCATATTGCCTTGTTTGAATTTGGCTGCAAAGGTACAAAAAAGTTTTCAGTTGTCGGTTTTCGACTATCAGTTTTATTATATATATTGTGAAATATAAAAAATTATTCCGCGATGCGCTTGTTTTTATTCGGATTTTTCTTTATATTTGCAGCGGATACGTTTAAATACCTAATTAATATGAAATCTCTACGTGTTTTTCGGCCAATATTGTCGGCTTTCATCATCTGGATGGCGGCTGTTTCAGTGCGGGCAGGGGACGTCGCTCCTGCTCCACAGGGCGATGCCATTGACGTCTCTTTTTATGGCCAAACTTTGAGCATTGATAAGGTTAAACCTGTTGAGGTGAAATCGGTGTTCAACACTGACGTTTCGGCGGCTTGGAACAAATACAAGAAGCGTGATGTCGCTCCCGTGTTGGCGTCACTGCGCTCATGGTCAACCAATTTGGGCCTGAACGACTGGTTTGTCTTCCAGTTGGTCAGGAACTATGTCGATGTCCTCTTGGATAACGGTACCCCGATGGATCGTATGGTGCTGGAGCACTACCTGTTGACGAGTATGGGATATGATGTGAGGCTGGCGCGCACCGAGCGTCAGCTGGTGCTGCTGGTGCCCTTTGAACAGGAAGTGTATGAACAGGACTTTGTGAAAGTCGAGGGCAAGGATTATTATTTGTACTATGATGATTTGGATGCCAATCAGGATGAGCAGTCGGTGCTTTACCCGTGTGACCCCTCCAAAAAGGACCTGGGTAAGGGCCACACGCTGAGCCTGCTGTTTGACGGCGAGCCCTTGAAGTTGCGCTCGGGCAGTGACAAGTACTGCGAATATGACGACGGCAATCTGCGTCTTGCCTGCACGGTCAATGAGGGCGTCATGGAGATGTTGCGCAACTATCCGATGATGGACCTCAGGTGCTATGTGACCTCGGTGGTCATGCCGCAGTTCCAGGACTCGATCCTGGGGCAGATAAGACCGCAACTTGAGGATTTGAGCCAGTGTGAGGCAGCCAATGCCCTGTTGCACTTCGTGCAGTATGTGTTCGAATATGAGAATGACAAGGAGTTACACGGTCACGAGAAGGTCTATTTTGTAGAGGAGAACTTCTACTATGACAAGAATGACTGCGAGGACCGCTCTATCCTCTATGCTTTTCTCGTGCGGTCACTGCTGGATCTTGACGTGCAGATTGTCCAATATCCGGGGCACGAGTGTACGGCAGTCCGTTTCACCGACTGCAGCACCTATGGTAACGGTTATTACCTTGACGGAGAGTTCTACCTCATTTGTGATCCGTCCTACGTCGGAGCGTCCATTGGCAGATGTATGCCCCAATACCGGTCGGTACAACCCCAGGTCTATGTCATGAAGACCAGGACATTGAGCGAGGCCTATCAGCCTCCCTTGCGTCCCAGTATTGACGATATAATTACCGTCCCCGACCTCCCCAAGGTGCTCGTCGCACTATAAAGGCATGAGGATGTGCCATCATTGGCTCCTGTTTTTTATATCGGTCTAACGGCCGATGCCGCAGCCGTTTTTTCAGTTTTAAACCCCTCCCCGTTGCTGGATGGTAAAGATTTTGTATCTTTGCAACAGGTTATTCATCGTGTGATCATGGGTAATGAAAATAGGGAATTCTTGCCTCAAGATGGACGCTACGACGACTTGATTGTCTATAAGAAGTCGGAGTGCATCTGTGATGTGACGGACTACTTCTGCAAGCACTTCTTGGATCGCCACAAAGATCGCACCGTAGATCAGATGGTTCAGGCTGCGCGAAGTGGCAAACAGAATATAGTGGAAGGAACATCGGCGTCGGCGACAAGCAAAGAGACTGAGATCAAGTTACTCAATGTCGCCAAAGCCAGCCATCAGGAATTGTTGGAAGATTACAAGGATTATCTTGCACATCATCATTTGGCATTGTGGAAGTCTGGTGACAAGAGATACAACTATACTCGAGCCCGTTGCCGTGAGCATAGCGATCGTGAATACTATAACGGCATTTTGCCAGATTGTACCGATGAGATGATCTGCAATATTGCCATCACACTGATTTGCCAGGTTGATGTGATGTTGCGAAATCTCATCGAGTATCACAAACAAGAATTTCTTGAACAAGGTGGAATACGCGAGGAGATGACCCGTGGGCGGCTTGCTTATCGACGAGAAAATCCTCAGCAACGGCCTGTAGCCACAGGGACTATGCTGTCGCGTCGAGAACAGGAACTCGATGCTCGAGAGGCAGCTGTTTCACAAAAAGAAAAAGAACTTGCTATCCGCGAAGCTGCGGTCACTCAACGTGAGCAGACTATCGCCATCCGGGAACAGGAATTAGCGAGGATATTGCAACTTGCCGGACTGGAGAGTGATAGGGAGTAATGAGGAGTAATGGGGAGTGATAGGGAGTAATGAGGAACGAAGGGAAATTAATCCCATCACACCCCATCAATCCCCATAGCACCCCACAACAAATAATAAAAACAAAGAAAAATGAACAAGATTGCTTTAGTGACTGGCGCGACAAGTGGCATCGGAGAGGCCTGCGCGCGCAAATTGGCCCTCATCGGCTACAACATGATTATTGCAGGCCGCAAGGCCGACCGTCTGGATGCGCTTGCCAGAGAGTTGTCTGCTCTGGGCGTCGGGGTGATAACACTTGAGTTTGACGTCAGGGACCGTGAAGCGGCTACTGCTGCCATCAAGAGCCTGCCCGAGGAGTGGCAAGAGATTGATGTCCTGGTCAACAATGCCGGTGGCGCATGGGGTCTGGAACCCGAGTATGAAGGTAACTACGAGGATTGGGACACCATGATCGACACCAATATCAAGGGCCTGTTGACGATGACGCGTCTCATCGTGCCCGGTATGGTAGAGCGTAACCGCGGTCATGTGGTGAACATCGGTAGTGTGGCAGGCGATGCTGCCTATGCTGGCGGTAACGTGTATTGCGCCACCAAGTCGGCCGTCAAGGCGCTGAGCGACGGCCTGCGCATCGACGTGGCCCACACCAGCGTGCGCGTGACCAACATCAAGCCAGGTCTGGTAGAAACCAACTTCTCGGTCATCCGTTTCCACGGCGACAAAGAGCGTGCTGACAATGTTTATAAGGGCATCCAACCCCTCACGGGCAATGACATCGCCGAGTGCGTCGCTTTCGCCGTGAGCGCCCCGCCTCATGTCCAGGTCGCAGAACTGCTCGTCCTCGCTACCCACCAAGCCAGCGGTAGCGTAATCCACCGCGAGTAATCATCTGAGATAGATTATAGAGAAAAGAAAATAGTTGGTTGACAGCGTCGCTGAAAACCAACTATTTTCTTTTTCTCTGTTAACGATTGACCGTTAAGCGATGTTGGGGCTCTCGAGGCCGTAGTGGCGCTTGCGGTCGAGCCACAGCAGTAAGGAGGAGGTG
The DNA here is from genome assembly GCA_900318205.1 of uncultured Prevotellaceae bacterium. Classification (GTDB taxonomy): domain Bacteria; phylum Bacteroidota; class Bacteroidia; order Bacteroidales; family Muribaculaceae; genus Sodaliphilus. The sequence continues at coordinate 46,198 of ONJS01000017.1, forward strand.
GCGATGGCACCCACGCCAATCACGCCGAAGATGAGCAGTGATTGGGTGTAATCCACCTGTTCGCCGATGGTGTTACGTTCCAGCACCTTGCCGATGAGCACGGGGATGAGCATCAGGCCGATGTTCTGGATGTAATAGATGATGGAGTAGGAGGTACCCAGTTGCTTCATGGGCACGATCTTGGGCACTGCGGGCCACAGGGCGGCGGGCAGCAGCGAGAAGGCGATGCCCAGCACGCACATCAGCGTCACGGCAATCCAGCTCGAGTTGAGCGGCATGGCGAACACAAACAGGGTGATCGTCAGCAGCACGCTGCCGATGACCATCATCGTCGCGCCGCGGCCCTTGTTGTCAAACCAGGCTCCGAACAACGGCGTCAGCACGATGCTGGTGTAGGGGAGGATAGAGGGGATGGCACCCGCCAATTCGGCCTCGACACCATACTTGGAAATCATGAGTTTGGTGGCAAAGTCCAGGAAGGGGTAGAGTGCCGAGTAGTAGAACATGCACAGCAGCGTGATGAGCCAGAATCCCGGGTTCTTGATGGTGATTTTCATGTCTGAGAAGTGGAACTTCTCGTCGTCTTGAGACGCAAGATTTTGCGTCTCTACATTTTGTTGAGAGGCAAGTTTTTGTGTCTCGGCATCGAGGCGGCGGTCCATGGTGCAGTAGTAGATGTAGGCGATGAGCCCCACACCCACGCAGAACAGACCGATGAGCAACGGACGGGGCAAGCCCCAGTTGAGGGCGATGGGCAGGCTGAAGTTGAGCGCCAGTGCGGTGCCCAGGCGTGCCATCGACACCTGCAGGCCCATGGCGAGCGCCATTTCCTTGCCCGAGAACCAGCGCACGACGACCTTGGATACCGTGATGCCGCACATCTCATAGCCGATGCCGAAGAAGGCAAATCCCAGCGCCGCCAGTGCCACCTGGCGCTTGATTGTACCCAGCAGGGGCACATTCCACATGGGATCGGGCGATGTATAGGTGATGACACCATAGACGGCGGCTGCACCGCCCAGCATCAGTACACAAGAGAGAATGCCCGTGAAGCGTACACCCATCTTGTCGAGGATGATACCGCCCACAAACAGCATCAGCAGGAACACGTTGAAGAAGCCGCGTGACCCGGCAAAGATGCCGAATTCGCCGCTGGTCCAGCCCACACCACCGTCCTGGGTGGCCTTCTCGAGCATAAACTGCAGCGGGGACATCTCCTTGGCGACAACATAGCCCGCCATCATCGTGAACGACACTATCGCCAGCACGGTCCACCGTGCCCACGCCTTGGTCGCAATCGTGTTTCTTATCTCGTCTCTCATGTATTTCAGTTTAAATAAATAGGGACCTTAAAGTCTGTAATGTCCTTAAGGTCCCTAAAGTCCTTATTAATTTCTAATAGCTGACAGCTGATTAAGCCTCAGGCTTGATGTTGGGCTCCTCGAGGCCGAGGTGCTTCTTCTTATCAACCACCTTGAGGTACAGACCGAACAGCAGAGCAAGAATACCGAGGCTGGCAAAGATTACCATGGGCCAGGTGTAGTCATACTTCGTCGGGTCGGTAACGCCAGGGTTGGAGTTGTCGAGAACCATACCGATGAGCATCGGGAAGAGCCACAGACCGATGTTCTGAATCCAGAAAATCAGCGCGTAAGCGCTACCGATAATCTTGCTATCCACCAGTTTGGGAACGCTGGGCCACAAGGCAGCGGGAACGAGCGAGAACGACGAACCCAGCACCAGAATGGTGATGTAAGCCATGATGAAGCCAGCAGCCGTGCTGCCCTTGAACAGCGGCAGAACGTAAGCGAAGGTCAAGTGGCAGATGATGAGCAGCAGCGAGCCGAGCACGAGCATCGAGGCAGCTTTACCCTTGTGGTCAACATAGTTGCCCAGGATGGGGGTGATACCCACAGCCAGCAAGGGGAATACAGCGAAGACGCTCTCGGCGCTCTGGCGCATGTAACCCATGTAGCAGTAGCAGATAAGGGCGGCTATCGAAACGATAAGCAGACCGTACTTGGCACTCTTGTTCTTCATGAAGTTGCTCATAAAGGCGGTGGCTGCTACGATGAGCATCACGATATACTGATAGATAGTCAGACTCTCATTGGCCCAGAACGAGTTGGGGTCAACCTCGGTGAACGTGAGGTTGCACTGCAACATGTTAACGGCATATTTCTGGAAGGGGAAGATGGCGCTGTAATAGAGTACGCACAGCAACGATACAATCCAGAAACCCTTGTTGGTCAGAATCTTGCCGATGTCGCTTACCTTGAACGGATCGTCCTTCTCCTCAGCCTCGCCGGTCTGCTTGTCAAGCTTACTGTCCATGAAGAAGTAAACGACGAACATTATCAGGGCGATGCACATCAGAACGACACCGAAGGCAACCGAGCGCGAAACGCTCACATTACCGCCCAAGCGTGCGAAGAAGGGCGAGAAGATCATACAGGTGGCAACACCCAGACGGGCCAGTGCCATCTCGCTACCCATGGCCAGTGCCATCTCGCGACCCTTGAACCACTTCACGATACCACGGCTCACCGTGATACCAGCCATCTCGACACCGCAACCGAAGATCATGAAGCCGCAAGCAGCCAATTTAGCCGATGCAGGCATTCCCTCGGCGAACGGCAGAATGTCGAACCAGGGGGCGATGGGCTTCCAGTTCAGGTGCTCGGTGAACCAGGTCTCCAAACCGGTTCCGATGAATGCATCGCTAACGGCATACCACTTGATGATGGCACCGATGAGCATTACGGCACCCGAAAGAACTGCCGTGAAGCGCACACCCATCTTGTCGAGGATGATACCAGCAAAAATCAGGAAGAATACCCATACATTGAGGAATACCTCACTGCCTTGCATTCTACCGAAAGAAGTGGAATCCCATCCGCGAGTTGTTTCCATCAAGTCCTTGATGGGCGACAGGATGTCCATGAAAATGTAACTGCAGAACATACCCAAAGCGAGTAAGAGCAGCGCCGTCCAGCGCATTCCTGCAGAGTCTCTTAAAGTCTGAATCTTTTCTGACATAAAATTAATTTTGTTTTTAAAATTGTTTGTTATTTGGTTTATTAATTAATGGTTCTCTTTTTTGGGTTTTAAGTTCTGAGTTTTAAAGTTTTAAGAATGGTTACCGACGCCTGCAGGCGCCCAACTCCTAACTTTTAACTTCTAACTCCTAACTCCTAACTAATCACGCGATGCCCAGTGACTCGCAGATGCGGTCCATCTTAGCATCGGCCCATTCGTTCTTGGCGTCATAGTTCTCGGGTTTGTCGAGCTTGTCATGCACCTCCATGTAGAACTTGATTTTGGGCTCGGTGCCCGAGGGACGGATAGATACCTTGGTGCCGTCCTCGGTGAAGTACTGCAGCACGTTGCTGGTCGTGGGCATGTCGAGCTTGGTGACCTCGCCGGTGAGCATGTTGCGCTGCTCGAGCTTCTGGTAGTCCTTTACGATGGTTACAGGCGAGCCGTCGATTTCCTTCTGCGGGTTCTCGCGGAAGTTGACCATCATCTGGGCAATCTCGTCAGCACCGCTCTTGCCGGGGCGTACGACGCTGATGCCGCGCTCCTTGCTGTAGCCGTAGTTGACATAGCAGTTGATGAACAGGTCGTTGAGCGTCATGCCCTTGTCCTTGGCCCATGCTGCAATCTCGCACATCAGGGGGATGGACGATACGGCATCCTTGTCGCGGGCGAAGGTCTCGGGCAGGAAGCCGTAGCTCTCCTCGCCACCACCCAGGTAGCGTCCCTTGCCTGCTGCTTCCATCTCGCGCATCACGGTGGCAATCCACTTGAAGCCGGTGTAGCAGTCAAACATCTTGATGTTCTGCTTCTTGGCGATGCGTGCGATGGTCTCGCTGGTCACGATGGTCTTGACGATGTACTCGTCGCCCTTGAGCAGACCCAGCTCGCGGTTGCGCTCTATCAGGTAGTAGTGGAACAGAATCTGGATCTGGTTACCGTTCACCAGCTCATATTTGCCCTTGGTGTTCTTGATGACCAGGCTGATGCGGTCGGCATCGGGGTCGCTGGCGAGTGCCAGGTCGGCCTGAACCTCAGTGGCCTTGGCAACTGCCATCTCCATTGCGCTGGGCATCTCGGGGTTGGGCGAGTCGACAGTGGGGAAGTCGCCGCTCATCACGTCCTGCTCGGGAATGTGGATGATGTTGTCAAATCCCCAGCGCTCGATAGAACGTGGAATGATATAGCGTCCCACGCCATGGATGGGGGTATAGACGATCTTCAGGTCGTGGTATTTCTTGTTGATCTCGGGGCTGAGCGAGAGGGTGTAGATGTCCTCGATGTAGGGACCGTCAACGTCTTCGCCGATGATCTGAATCAGGTCGGGGTTGCCCTCAAACTTGATGTCGCGCACGTCCTCGATGGCGTTAACGTGGTTGATGATATTCACGTCGTGCGGGGAGATCACCTGTGCACCGTCATCCCAATAGGCTTTGTAGCCGTTGTAAATCTTGGGGTTGTGAGATGCCGTGATGTTCACACCGCTCTGGCAACCCAGGCGGCGGATGGCGTAGCTGACTTCCGGAGTGGGACGGGGACCCTCAAACAGATAGACCTTGATGCCGTTGGCGCTGAAGATGTTGGCGACCGTCTCGGCAAACAGGCGGCTGTTGTTGCGCACGTCATGGCCAACGACTACCGAAATCTGAGGCAGGTCCTTGAAAACCTCCTTTAGGTAGTTGGCAAGACCCTGTGTGGCGCTGCCTACGGTGTAGATGTTCATGCGGTTGCAACCAGGACCCATGATGCCGCGCAATCCACCGGTGCCAAACTCAAGAATCTTGTAGAACGATTCTACAAGCTCGGTCTTGTCCTCGTTGTCAAGCATAGCCTGCACTTGGGCACGGGTCTGCTCGTCATAACTGTCACTGAGCCACGTCTTGGCCTTTGCTGTCACTTCCTGTAATAATTTTTCGTCAAACATACTTGGTTCGGTTTATATAGGTTATTGTTGTTGGTTGTTTTTCTCTTCAAACTGACAAAGTTAGTGCAAAATCTCCAATCACCCAAATAAAAACCCACTTTTTGCAAAAAGTGGGTTTTTATTATGTAAATAGATGTGTTGTTCGTTACTTCTCTTGCACGAAGGGTTTCAGTCCTTTAGCCGCTTCCTTGGCGGTGATGCGCTTGCCGCCGTTGTCCAAGTCGATAAGGATATAGCGATCGTGGCCCATGCCCAGTTCCTTCATGTAAGACAGCTGGCGCAGGCCGTGGCGGCTCTCGATGCGCTCCAGCATGTCGTGGTGTTCCTCTTCGGTCATGGCGTAGATGATATCGATGCAGGCCTGATCGATGGCGAGCAGGTCGGTCGAGGACAGGATGCCGACGTTGGGCGTGACTACCGGTTCGGCTTCCAGACCCTCGCAGTCACAGGACACCGACATGTTACGCATCACGTTGACATAGGTCACGTGCTGCCCGAAGTAGTCGATACTGGCCTTGGTCGATTCGGTCATGCGTTCCATGAATTCCTCCTCCTTGATGTCCCACTGGTCGTCCTGGCCTGGGGTGGTGTGAATCCATGCCTTGCCGATACGGCCGTCGGCACAACCGATGCCGATGTTCTTGTTAGAGCCGCCAAAGCCGCCCTGGGTGTGGCCCTTGAAGTGTGTCAGCGCCACCATAGAGTCGTAGTTCTTGATGTGGCTGCCCATCGACATCTTGTCAAACCACTTGCCGCCGATGACGGGCAGTGTCACGGTGTCCTCCTCGTCCAGAATGTCCACGGGACAGAAGGTCCAGCCGTTCACCTCCAGGGTCTTGCGGTGCAGCTCGGTCGTGTAGCGGTCGCCCTCGTAGTAGGTGTTGGTCTCGATGATGTGGGCACCCTTCAAGTCCTTTTCAATCAGGGCCTTTACCCACTCTCTCGGGATGATGTTGGGTCCATGTTGCTCGCCCGTGTGCAGCTTCACTGCCACGCGGCCCTCGATCATCTTATTGACCTGCTCATAGGCCATGATCAGTCCCTCGGCACTCAGGTTGCGGGTGAAATAGACCACCGCCTCGTCGCCGGTGCGTTGGTCATAGGGGACATACTTGTTGCCGTCAACGCCGGCTACGGGTTTCTGTTCCATGTTGTCGTCGTTTTGTTGTGATGTTGTAGTGCAGCTGGCCATCAGGAGAGCGATGAGCAATGCAGTGAATACATGATTGAAATTCATAACAGTTGCGATTTGAGAGTTATCCTCGGCAAAAGTAGTATAAACAAACTGATTTTCAAAATAAAAGGAGGATAAAAAAAGGGCCTCGTCTCACGACGAAGCTGCCTTGTTAGGAAAAAAGTATCATATTGCTGCAAAAGTAATAACGTTGGACGGAATGTGCAAATTTTTTGTGTTTTTTTTAACCTTTTGATGGCAAAATCACCGATATCGACTGACGAATTAAGCCTTTTTGGTGGGCTGTAGTCTGAAAAGTTTTCTTTTTGTTACCATTATCTAATGTTTTATTTATAACTTTGCCGCGGCAGAAAACAGATTAATATTACGATAGACAATGAAGAAATTCTTTTTGACACTTTTCGCGATTTTCGCGATGATGATTGCTGCTCCTGCAGCTCATGCTACTGACTGGTTTAGCGTGTGGTCCGACGGCGACGAGACGCTTGCTGTGAATCCCGAAATTTCGACCAGCGACAAAGGTACCAGCTACCTTGTCTGGGTGCGCAACTTCTATGAGACGCCCGAGTCTCGTGCCGCCTACAGCAAAGACCGTGGCTATGACAAGCCCGTGGCCTATAAGCTGACACTCTACAAGTTCACCGACGAATGGAACAAGTTCAACATCGTGCAGGTGTCGGTCTATGACGAGGACGGCAACATCATTGACCAGTATGCCAACCCCGACATGGCCTCTACCGAGAGCATCATTCCTGCGGGCTCGCCCATTGAGACCGTAGCCGAGGCCTCCAAGGTCATCTACGTGGTCAACAATGACCCTGAGTAATATTAGGGTGCAACATGTGAAATCATCCCTCCTTGGCCCATGCGTCGTGGAGGGATTTTTGTTTTTTCAAAACCATAATTGACAGAATCCAGGAATGCAACCGATATCCATACGACTACTCAACCAGCAACTTGTTGCCCCTCAGTTCAACAGTCCTGCCGAGGTGGTCAGCCACATGGGCGCCATTCAGGCACAGGAATACCGCATGATGCGGTGGGCGGTGGGGATGCGGACACGCAAGCCTTCGGCCCGGGCTTTCAAGAAAGCCTTTGACAGCGGTGAGATCATCCGTCTGCATTTGATGCGAGGCACCTGGCAACTGGTTTCTGCCGATGACTACTGGCCAATGGTTGAACTGTGTGCGCCCAAGGCAATCGCCGTTACACGCGGGTGGATGAACAGCAACAGGATTACGATTCCTGATGAGGAACTGATGCGCGTCAGGGATCTCCTTGTCCAAACGGCAGCCGACAGGGGCAGCGTGACAAAGGAGGATTTTGTCACCGCACTTGCCGAGAAAGACGTGCGTATGGATGACCATCGCTTGTCTTATCACATCCGCATGGCGGAACTGTCGGGCATCCTGTGCAGCGGAGACCTGCTGCCCATGAAGGCAACCTATGCCCTCACTGCCGACAAGGTTGGGCCCAAGGTCAAGGTTGACCGTGATGAAGCCTTGATGCGATTGACGCTGAAGTATTTTCAGAGCCGCCAGCCAGCGACAATGGAGGACTTCGTGTGGTGGTCAGGACTAAACATCGGCGAGTGCCGCAAGGGGGTTGCACTCTTGGGCGATGCCCTGCAACTGGTGAAATGGAAGGGTAGGGACTTCTACTTGACGGACCATTGCCGCACACGAGGCTTCAGGCAGGGCCGCTTCCTGCTGATTCCCCCTTATGACGAATACCTCATCAGCTACAAGAGCCGCGATATTGTACTCCGTGACGAGCACAGGCACCTGGCCCATAACAACAGCGGCATTTTCAAGCCTGTTATCGCGCTGGACGGCATCATCAGCGGCAACTGGGCACCCTTTATCAAAGACTGTCAAGTGGAAGCCTTCGACGGCGGGTTCAGTACCCAGGACGTCCAGGACGCATGGCAGGCGTATAGTGATTTCCTCTCAACATAAGGGGATACACGAGGGGATACACACATGGCGGTGGAATGAAAAAAAGTGAGTTTTTGTGAACCGCCTATGTTGTTTTTTTGATTACTTTTGGAGCAAATAACCAAAAGTAATGTGACATGAAAAGGATATTGACATGGATGCTGGCGCTTGCCGTGGTGGCTGGCGCTGGCGCTAAGACCAAGGCGGTGAAAACGCAACCGCAACTGACGTTTGACCCGTCCATCGGTGAGACAAGGACCTTGACGATGCCCAATGGTGAGGAAGTGAACTACACGGCCTATGAGGGCATGTTCTTTGTGACCAACGTGGAAGACTCCGCCTATCAGACCATCAACGTGTATGTGCCTAATGGGGCGACGCAACAGACCCCGATATTGCTGCGCACCTATGTGGGCGGCTATATGGCAGCCCCTGCCCAGCAGCCCAAAGCCAGTGATGCCACGGGTAGAGCATTGCGGGAGGGCTATGTGGTTGCCATCCCCGGCAGCCGTGGCCGCAATTCAACCGTAATCGCCAGCAAAACAAATAAAAAGGCTGGCATCAAGAAGGGACAGACCATCTATACGGGCCGCGCTCCTGCCGCTATTCTGGACCTGAAGGCCGCCATCCGCTACCTGCGCCAGTTTGACGACGTGATGCTCGGCGATGCCGAGAAGATCATCACCGACGGCACTAGCGCCGGTGGAGCGATGTCGAGTCTGATGGGTGCTACGGGCAACAATCCTGCCTATGAGCCGCTGTTGCGCGCCATGGGTGCCGCCCAGCAGCGCGACGACGTGTTTGCCTCGGTGTGCTATTGCCCGATTATCGACTTGGACCATGCCGATATGGCCTATGAGTGGCTTTATAACGGCACCGACAGCCGTCAGCAGGGCGATGCCGACGTGCTCGCCGTGAGCAACAAACTCAAAGCGCAGTTCCCCGCCTATCTGGCAAGCCTGAACCTGCACACGCCCGACGGCACACTGCTTACCGCCGACAACTACCTGGATTACATCAAGCGCGAACTCATCCGCTCGGCACAGCTTGCCAAGAATGCTGGTGCCGACATCCCCGACAGCCTCGGCTTCACGTTCAGCAAGGAGGAAATGGGCGGGATGCCTCCCATCAACGGAGGCGAGAAGAGTGTATCTAAACAAGAGTTAGCTGGTCAGAAGAAATTGTCAGAAAATGAATTTGACAAGATGATGTCACGGGATATTCAAGTCCGTCCGCCCATGAGGTTGCGTCTCCGGCCCTGCGATTACATCATCGACCTGGACATGCCGACTTATCTCAATTATGTCGTATCCACGCAGCCGCTGAAGACTGCTCCAGCCTTTGACACGCAGGGCGTGGCTGGCGGACGAGCCTCGGGCGAGAACGAGGAGTTTGGCGACAAGAGCGGCAGTAGCGTCAACTTTACCGACTATAGCGCCGCCAAGACCGGCTCGGCGCTGACCGATGAAATCCGCGAAAACGTGCGTCTGCTGAACCCGATGAACTTCATCGGCGACGGCGTGACCGACGTGGCGCCACATTGGTATATCCGTCACGGAGCCCGTGACCGCGATACATCATTCCCTGTGCCCATTAATCTCGCCCTCAAACTCCAGAATGCGGGCAAGGACGTCAACTTCCTGCTCGCGTGGAACCGTCCCCACAGTGGCGACTATGCCCTCGACGAACTCTTTGAATGGATCAACGGCATCGTGAAAAACAGCCGTCCCTAGCAACCGTTTGTAACTTACCGAATGGTGCTAATACTAATGGACCCCAAAAGTCGGATAAAAACTTTTGGGGTCCATTTCATCATTCAATCTGATGGAACAATCACCGCCCGTGCGTCAGCACGGCTAAAATACTGGGTCGGTTTCAGGACACATCTTCCACGAAGTGTTTAGGGAAGGAGTGTATCAGTTATTTCTTTTTCCAGGCACCGATGATTTCGCCGATATAGACGGCGTGGATGCCTGCGCTGAACCTGTCGTAGAAATTGCGCGGGGTGTCGTTGCGGAAGTCCTTGGCCTCTTGATGAAAGGCGGTGATGATTTCACACTCGATTACCGTCTTGGCCTCGGTGTAATAGGGCGTCCCGTTGGGCGTATAGGCCACATGCAGGCCCAGTGCCGCCGCTTTGTCTCCGTCACGGCCGCTGTGGCTGCCCATGTAACTTGCCACCTCCTCGTCGTCAAACTCCATGAAGGTGAACCTCGGGTAACGCTCCATGAACTCATAGGTGTAACGTGCCGGAGCCACATAGACGCTCACGGTCAAACGGTTGTAACCCAGGTAATTGCCCAGGCTGCCCCAGCCGATGGTCATGGCGTTGTGGGCTGTTTTGTCGCCGGACAACAGGATAGGTGCCCGGGAAAAGAACGTGAACGCATTATCGGTAAACTCCTCCTTCAGGTTAATCTCCTTGTAGCCCTCAAGGGACTGGGCTAGAACGTCTTGCAGTGATAACATTGTCAACATGATGGCAAAAATGATGTACTTCTTCATACTCCGAAACTTTGGTTGTTATGTCCCGCAAAGATACAGAACACCCAAGAATTTCCCAAAAGAAAATCCCAATAACCATTCAAAATGCCTTAAAATGAAGCACCTGTTTTACCAAAACTGAAAAAAAGATGCGGTTTTTGCGAAAAAATCATTAACTTTGTAGGCGTGAAGGCGTGAATCATGAATGGCCTTCTCCCTTTACCTGAATGATCTGTCATCAACTAATGAATCAACATTATCAATACTATTCAAATTAAACTACAACCACTATGAACATCCTGATTTTACAAGGCTCGCCCAGAGCGAACGGCAACACCGCATGGATGGCCGAAGAGTACAAGAACGCTGCCCTGGCAGCAGGTCATGACGTGACACTGGTCAACGTGTCGAAGAAGAAAATTGCGGGCTGTCTGGCTTGTGAATACTGCCACGGCAAGGGCAACGGTGCCTGCATCCAGCAGGACGACATGCAGGAACTCTATCCACTGATGGCCGAGGCCGACGTGCTGGTACTGGCTGCCCCCATCTACTACTTCACGCTGGCTGCCCAGATTCAGGCGCCCATCCAGCGCATGTACTGTGTGAACAGCCCCGCAAAGGTGAAGAAGATGGCGCTGCTCATGTCCTCCTATTCGCCCGGCGTGTATGACGGTGCCATGGCTGAGTACCGCGACATCTGCAACTACTGGAAAGTAGAGGATACCGGCATCGTGACCGCCAACGTTGAAGAGCAGAAGACCGACGCCACCAAGCAGAAGATCCAAGACCTGGTAAGCAAACTGTAAAAGACATTATCATTCAAGACTATTATGGAAATCAAAGCAATCCGCATGTTTGACGGCGGCTTCATGAACCAGCCGTTCGCCTTCGGTGGCGAGGAGGGTAGGGAAGCCTTCGACGACCAGATTATCTACCGCAGCAGCCTGCAGAACTTCCTCATCGACACGGGCGACGAGGTGATACTGATTGACACCGGCTTCAAGGCCGACTTTAATGCCCCTGCCAAAAAGCTGGGTGCTCCGCTCTATATGGGCGAACTGGTGGCCGACTATATGACGGCGTTTGGCGCCCTCGGCTATAAACCCGAGCAGGTGACTAAGATTCTCATCACCCACAAGCATCCCGACCACAGCGACTGCATCGGCGCGTTCCCCAATGCCAAGATCTATATCGCTCCTGAGGATGCCGACGCGATGAAGCTCGAGGGCGACAATATCGTCCGTGCCGAGTATGGCCAGGCCTATCACAACTTCCCCAACGCGATGCAGGTGGTCGACGGCCTCTGGTTTATTGAGGCAAGGGGGCACACCAAGGGCAACAGCATCGCCATTTTGGAGCATGATGGCCTGTACTACATGTTCCATGGCGACGTGACCTACTGTGACGCTGCGTTGAAGGCTAACAAGCTCTCGATCATCTTCGAGGACCAGGCTGCAGCCCGCGAGACGCTTGACCGTGTGCGCGAATTCATCCAGCAGAATCCCACCGTTTATCTCTCCACCCATTGCCCCGAGGGCTACGAGAACCTGGAGATGAAACGCGTGATGAAGTTGTAAATGCTCGCTGCGCTCGCAGTTTAGACTGGCTGTGTCGTAATCTGCCTCTGTTTTTTAATCGACCTGACCGAGAAATTAATTCAGGATTGAATGATGACACAGCCTCCAAGGGGGCGTTGATGCTCCGACTTCTATAGAATAAACCATGCAGGTCCGTTGAAGACGGGCCTGCATGGTTGTTTGTTGAGAGAGAGGGTCAGTCGGTCACGATAGTATGAGCGGACTCATTTGTAGATGGCGTCTCGCAGTTCTGCAAAGCCAATCTGCGTTTTCCACACGTTATCTTCCTTGTAAAGGCGGAATTTTTTCTTCTTGACCGAGCCATCACTCAGTGTGATGTCACAGACCACTTCGGTGTAGCCGTCACGAACCTTTGCTTTCTTGGCAGTAACCTTGAATTTCTTTTCGGTGAGCTGTTTGAAGAATTCGTTTTTTTGATAATCGCTCAGTTTGTCCCCTTCTTTGAATTTCACAGCCTCTTTGAGGAACTTTTTGTCACTTTTGTTGGGCAACTCGTTAAAGAGCGCTTCAACGGCCTGCTTGGCATTACGGTGGTACTTGTCGAGGTCAAGCACTGGGCTGTCGCAAGCACTTAGTCCAATGACACACAAGAGTGAAATAATAAAAATGCGCATGAAATGTTTCATAATTCTATCAGGTTTTAGTGGTTCATTTGTTTTTTGCTGCTGAGACCCATACGGGGTCGGTGTCCATAACTGGTTTGTTGACCGCCATCACGCCCGAGAGGTTGTGGGGCACGTAGGGTTCCTCGAGGTAGCGGATGTCATCGGCTGTCAGTTGGATGTCGAGCGAGCGGACGGCGCCCTCGATGTGGTGGAGTTTGGTGGCTCCCACGATGGGCGACTCCACCTTGGTCATCAACCACGCCAATGCAATCTGCGTCATCTCCACGCCATAGCGGTCGGCCAATTCCACAACGCGTTCCACGATGCAGTTGTCCTGCTCGGCGGTCGCGTCATACTTGAAATGCATGAAGGCATCTTTCTCTTGACGCAGGGATGTCTCGCCTGGACGCTTCGCCAACTTGCCCGAGGCCAGTGCGCTGTAGGGCGTCTGAGCGATGTTGTCCTCGCGGCACAGCGGCTGCATCTCGCGCTCCTCCTCGCGCATAATCAGGTTGTAGTGGTTCTGCACGCTGATAAACTTCGCCCAGCCGTTCTTTTCGGCCAGAGCGTTCATTTTCGCCAACTGGTAGGCATAGGCGTTGGCAATACCGATGTAGCGGGCCTTGCCTGATCGTACTGCCTCGTTCAAGCCCTCGAGGATTTCCTCGGCGGGCGTCTTGTAGTCCCAGATGTGGCAGATGTACAAGTCCACATAGTCCATGCCCAGGTGTTGCAGACTGCTGTCGATATTATTCAGCACGTGCTGGCGGCCATCAATGCCAGTAGCGATTTCCTCATCGGTGCGCGGCAGGAATTTGGTGGCAACGACCACGTCATCGCGCCGTGTCATATCGCGCAAAGCCCGTCCTACATACTGCTCGGACGTGCCCAGCTGGTAGGCGATGGCGGTGTCAAAGAAGTTCACGCCCAGGTCGAGGCTGCGGCGGATAATCTCACGTGTCGGTTCCTCGCCGATGGTCCATGAGTGCTGGCCGATGGTCGGGTCACCAAAGCCCATGCAACCCAGGCAGATGCGCGATACGCGCAGGTCGGAATTTCCCAGTTTTACGTATTCCATATTATCGTTGTTTCTTAAAGATCAGTTGCATCGTTTCAGGGTCAAGAGGTTTCATCGTGGGCAGTTTCAGGCTCTTGACCATATGCAGCGTGCCCTGCTTGTATTTCTGGAAGTGGTCGGTCTTCAGGTGCTGCTGGTAGGCTGCATCCGAAGCATAGATTTCGAGGATGCGGATCTGTGTGGAGTCCTCGGCACTCTGCATCGGGTAGAGGCAGATGACACCCGGTTCACGCTCCACCGACAAACGGTCCACCTCGTTAGCAAACGCCAGATATTCCGCCAGATACTCGGGATAAACCTCAATCTCGGCAATGCGGACAATCATTTGATTTGGTATGGGACTGATGGATGGCTTTTCGCTGGTTAAGCCGAATAAGTACTCGGCATTCTTGAAGAGAATCATGTCGCGATAGGGGGCGAGGTCGGGCTCATCGGTGAGATACTGCTTCATCCTCTTGAGGCCCTGTGTGAGCACCTGCGGGGCCACATAGGGGTAGTCGGAGCCGTATAGCAGATGGTTGGGTGTGGTAATGGTGAGCATCATGCGGATGGTCTCGGGCGAATGGGCGCCTGCCAGGTCATAGTAGAGCGTAGCCAGGTTGGCCTCCCAATCAATGTCGCCCACCAACTTGTTGGCTTGCATGACGGGCGTGAGCGACTTCATGCGCGGAATGGCCAGCGGCAGATAGGCTCCGCAATGAGGCACCACGACCTTCACGTTAGGGTAGCGGGCCAGCACGTTGCGGCTGATCATGTTGCACACGGCACGGGTCGTCTCCGACAGGTATTCCTGCATGGCGAGCGGCGTCTGTGCCATCACCTCGCGGTTGACGGGAGTAGGGCAGTGCGGATGCAGGATGATGACTGCCCGGCGCTCGTTGAGCACCGAGAAGAGCGTGTCGAGTTCGGGCGAGCCCAGGTATTGACCTTGAACGTTGGTCGCCAATTTGATGCCGTCGGCATTGAGCGTGTCGAGCGCATAGACGGTTTCGCGGATTGCGGCATCCACATCGGGCAGCGGCAGGGCAGCGCAAAACAGGAAACGGCCGGGATGCTGCTGCTTGAGTTGTGCAGCGGCTTCGTTGGTCTGCCTGATGGTTGCCGCCGATGAGGGTTGTGGTGCGGCGAGGGTCAATACCGAGGTCTTGATGCCTGTCTCGTCCATCCACTGCAACTGTTTTTCGGCATCATAGGCAGGCACGGGAAATCCCTCTTCCATCAAGCGGCCTTCAGCCTTCAATGCCGACAAAAACTCAGGTGTGATGATGTGGCTGTGCACATCAATCACATCCTGAGCGATAGCGCTGGCTGCAACCATGATTGCAAAAATCGCAGTCCTTATTCTCATGATTTATTCCATTGTATGTTCCCAGCTGCCTCGGGTGTCGATACCCGTAGCGTCGGCAAACTGTTCGAGACGGGTTACCTCTTCGGCTGTCAGCTGGATCTTTGCGGCCTCGGCAGCCTCGATGACATGACGCTCTTTGGTTGCTCCGATGAGGGGCAGCGTGCCTCTGGCGATGGCCCATGCGATGCCCACTTGTGAGCACGATATGCCATACTTCTTGCCGATGGCAGTCATTTCGGTGGTCAGTGCCTCCAGTTGCGGGAGCACTGCGTTGTATTTCTTGCCACGGTCGCTCTCGGCAGGCAGGGGATTTTCCTTGTTGTATTTTCCTGAGAGGGCGCCCTGCTCCAGCACCATATAGGCCCAGAACTCAATGCCTTGCTGCTTGCAGTAGTCCAGCACGCCTCCCTTTTCGCTCGAGCGATAGAGCAGCGAGAAATGGTTCTGCACAGCGCTCACCTTGAAGCCTGCTTCACCCAATATCTCATTGGCACGCTGAATTTCCTTGATGTTGTGGTTGCTCACACCGACACGCTTCACCTTGCCGCTCTTGAGCAAAGGAATCAGGCCGGGTGTCCACTGCTCCACATCCATGGGATTGTGAATCCAATAGATGTCGATAAAGTCGCAGCCCATGCGCTCGATGGATGCATCGGCCATCTTCTCAACAGAGTTCTCGTACATTTCAGCAAGCTGCGGTGTGAACTTGGTGGAAATCAGCACATCGTCACGGTTTACCGATTTTATCAATGTGCCGAGGATGCGTTCCGACTCGCCCATGCCATAAACTGTCGCTGTATCCCACAAGTTCAGGCCAGCCTTCATGGCTGCATCAAACACAGGCTTCAGATTCACTTCGTCGGTCGTTGAACCAAACACCATGTCACCACCAAATGCTCCTGCGCCCCAGGCCCAAGTGCCTAATGCAATCTTTGTCTCTTTCATCTTTGTCTTTTTAGTTAAGTTTAAGTTTCAGTGGCAAAGATACAAAGATTACTCATAAACCAGGATAAACGATTTACATGTAAACTAACCATTTTTACTGATTTTTGGATATTGTGACGCCCTGGATGGCGATAGGATGACCCCTGGACGAGCAATCTGTGCTGAAAAACAGATGACCAAAATCTTGTGGGAATTGGGCATTTAGCGAAAAAAACGCTAACTTTGCGGGAGAAAAAGAGAAGACAAACTTCAAGCGTTTGGAACCTATTAACAAGACCTACAGTTAGATTATGATACACGTCAACAGAGTACACCACATTGCCATCATCTGCTCGGACTATGAGCGGAGTCTTGAATTCTATAAAAAAGTGCTGGGGTTTACCGTCCTGGCCGAGAATTACCGTGAGGAGAGCAAGTCGTACAAGACCGACTTGGCCCTGGGTAACCAATAAGTGATAGAGTTGTTCTCTTTCCCGTCTCCGCCCGCACGGCCCACCAATCCCGAGGCTGCGGGACTTCGCCATTTGGCTTTTGAGGTTGACGATATCGTCGCCGAGGCCGAAGAGTTGGAACGTCTCGGCATCGAGCATGAAGCCATTAGGATTGACAAAACCACCAATCGCCGTTTCATGTTCTTCTTTGACCCCGATGGCTTGCCCCTGGAGTTGTATGAGAAATAACGCCCACATCACCGAATGATTATCATCAGGGAATATCAGCAGCAGGACATGGCCGAGGCCATGGGCATTTGGAACGAGGTGGTGCGTGAAGGCGTGGCGTTCCCGCAGGTCGAGGAATTGACCGAGCGTGAGGCTGACGGTTTCTTCAGCAGTCAGTCCTATACCGGCGTCGCTGTGGATAGCGAGACGGGCGAGCTTGTCGGTCTCTACATCCTACACCCCAACAACGTGGGCCGATGCGGTCACATCGCCAACACCAGCTATGCCGTCAGGTCGGACAAACGCGGGCTGCACATCGGCGAGCAACTTGTGAAAGACTCGCTGGCTATGGGTGCCCGACTGGGCTTTCGCCTCATGCAATTCAATGCAGTCGTGGCTGCCAACGTCCATGCCCTGCATCTCTATCAGCGCCTGGGCTTTACACAACTGGGCCGCATCCCTCAGGGCTTCCTCATGAAGGACGGCCACTACGAGGACATCATCCTCCTCTACATCGAGTTGTGATGATGCTCAGGATGCTCGCTGTGCTTACAGTGCATCTGTGAGTACAACGGTTTTAATGTCCTTGACAACAGCCATGCCTAGCACCATGATGACCCACTTAACCGTTATGTCCAAGTATCAAATTTCAAACAAACCGCAACTGAATTACTACTATTTTCCAAACCAAGGCTGATACAAGTCAAAAATTACCCCTTTAGGTGAAACCATTGAGCTAATTGGTGATTGCGAGCATTTGTGCAATAGAGAAAAAATCTATTCTTTTGCTGCGAAATTGATTAAACCTTGGTTTTAGTTATTCGTACGAAGTAGAATGGTAAAAGTCTTAAATGTGCAGTTATTATTTGTTTGTTTTGTTAATTATCGGTATCTTTGCAACCGAGATATCAGTATTATTGTTTTTTGTATGATACCAATATGACACGGTTTCTTATAATTAAGGCAACTCCCCATCCATATGTTAATAGTTGTTCGGTGAACTTGTTTGTTTCATCAAGCCGTCCCTTTTTTCATTTTACAACCGTTAGCATTTCAATGTGATTATATCTTGAGAATTTAACGTGTTAATGAAGGAAATATTAATGATATATATGAGTCAACCAATCAGAGAACAACTCAGGTCCAAATTCATGTTGGTTTGCAGAACGCAAGAGAATATGAAAATATTCTCTTGCCCTCGGAAAGCATTATGCGAATCAAAAGCAATGAAATTCTTGCTTATATCATTGCTCTTTGACATTTGTTCATTGACTTCTAACATAATAGTATAAACAATCCAAATAAAAGAGTTAAAAAATATGTATTATCCACATCTGCTATTTGCGATTGGTCTCTCTATGGTCGCCAATGATGATTTAATTAGCTTAGAAATGAGAGTCAAAGAACAACTCTCAGCTTTGAAACACAAATGCGTTTTAATTCTTATTGCTCATTATAATTCTTATGGCAAAGCGGTTAATTATATCATAAATAATTTTACAACACTGGATATCTTGTCAGGTGATATTGATTTTCAATTTGTGGGTTATTCAAATGATAAAAACAAACCAATAGAATCAAATCAAAAAGCCAAAGATGAAATTCTTAATAAGGCTTTGGATGATCTCAAATTAATGTCTCATGATGAAAAGATTTCACGAGTGAAGATAATGGAATTAAGGGACAAACTGAATTCCCTTAGATATGTATCAGATACTTATGATGAAGATTATCCTGGAGATACAAGAAAAACAAAGATAAAAAGTAAGCGTCTAGGAACAATATGGTTTATAGAAAGTAAATTTTCTGGCTTTGTCTCAGATTTGAACAAAGCAACCAATGGTAAGTATAATTACTCAGGAGGATGTGATTTAGTCATGATTCCTTTCATAAATAAAGAGCTTAAGTACGATAATTGTAAAGTTTATCATCTAGATAGCATAGTGAACACTGAGACCAATCTATCGTTAGATGGCTTTTTATATGGAATTATAAAAATAATTAAAAACGAAGAAGGCCGTTGGACCATTCCCTTTATTTATTGTAAGTCATTCAAGGATGCTTTATATGACTATGAACAATGTGTAAACTCATTTGTTCAACTCTATGATTCAAGTAATCAAAGAGGCAATGTTAAAAGATTAAAAATTGAAGCATTAAGATTGATTGAAGACTATAAACGGCCATTTATGTTCATGAGAAGAAAGAAAAAAGTATTAGAAAAAGCAGAGTCTATTTTATCTGATTTCCGTAAAGAATATGACGGAATTGTTTTTTCTGCAATTGAAAACGAAATTGATCAATTGTACTCAAAAGCAACCTCAAATGTACTTCTGCCATCACAAGCTGAAGTGAAACAAAAGCTAATTACTGATATAGAAAGACATTTACATTGGAAACTTACGGAGAACTTTTTCTTTATAAGTTATTCAACCAAGGATATAACAAAAGCAGAGTTAATACGCAAAAAATTAGAAGAAAAGAATGCCAGAGTATGGATTGCTCCAGATGGTATTCCTCAGGGTCGCGACTATGCATCTGTGATTCCTGCTACTTTACGAAGTACAAAGAACTTTGTTTTGATTTTGACTAAGAATTCAGCAAAATCTCAATGGGTATTAAGAGAGATTGATTCTGCAATTACTAATAGTCAAGCATTATTAAGAATAGTTCTAGCTGATGGTTTTACTATCAATGATTTTGAAGATTATGAAGAGTTGAAGTTCTATTTTAATAAAGTCCAAATATCTTGTCGATATGAAGATATTATCCAAGATGATATTCTTTTCAATAAATTTATGAATTAGAATGGAAGAAAATCATGAGGATTCCAACTTTATTTAAGGAATATATATGGCTTGTGAATACTATTCGTAGGGCGGGTGATGATGGAATCTCATTTGCAGAGATCAATGAAAAGTGGCTTGAGATGGACATAAGCGAGGGTGTGGAACTCGCTCGTTCGACCTTCAACCGTCACAAGGATGCAATTGAGGACATCTTCGGCATCTATATCGATTGCAACCGTCAGAACGGCTACAAGTATTACATCGGTAATCCCGAGGTGCTCCAAGGCGAAAGCGTCCAAAACTGGATGTTGAGCACCTTGACGGTGAACAACATCATCGGAGAAGCGATGTCGTTGCAGGATAGGATTCTTCTCCAACCGGCTATCGTAGAGGGGGATTACCTGAAGATGGCCATCGAGGCGATGAAGAAGAATGTTAAACTGGCCGTGGATTATAGGAAATATGGTGATGAGGAACCCCGCCATTTGACATTTGAGCCTTATTGCATCAAACTGTTCAAACAGCGTTGGTACATCCTGGGCCACTTCCATCGAGACGCAATGGCCGACAGGCCAGAAGTGGACTATTTCGGTGTATTCTCGTTTGACCGCATCATGAACATGTCGCTTACCGACGACAAGTTCCAGATGGATCCCAGTTTCAACGCTCAAGCCTACTTCGAGGAATGTTTTGGCGCACTGGTCAACGATGATACTGTAGCCCAGCGGATCGTTATCAGGGTCTTTGGCGATGAAAGGTTCTACGTCCGAGACCTGCCCATCCACAAAAGCCAACGTGAGATCGGGCAGGGTGAGGGTTACACCGACTTTGAACTGTTCATGCGCCCAACGGTAGACCTGAGTACTCACTTCGTGAGTCGCAGCTTTCTGATTAAGGTCCTCGAACCGCAATGGCTTGCCGACGAAGTTTATCACATGCACCAGCAAGCAGTGCAGATGTACGAGGTCGATAATCAATAAAAACTTACGGAAAATAATAATTTTAAGAGGCTGTCCCATGATTTGAGACAGCCTCGTGTTTTCTTTGCACCGTAAAACAAGTTTGCGTGTGCAGGATGATGGTCGCAGGTTTGGTAGCGGGCGTTCCCGAAAGGGCACGAGATAGGAGGTTCGAGTCCTACCCATCCTGCACACTTTTCGCTCCGACAAGGGTAGTAGTCCCGATTGAACTGGCAAGCTAGCTATGTGAGTCGGAGCATTTTGAAAGTAAATAGGTGGGCAAGCAGACTCGCGATGTATGGAATGGCGGCCCCTCAATATGAGGGAGGGGAATGGTTCGACTCCATCACCTGCCCACTATTAGAAATAAGCCGTGTGAGCAAGTAGAGCGCATGATACTTGGGACGGAGCGGCAATGCCCACAGGCATTGATATGAGGGTGACTCGATAACCCCACTTGCTCACACTATTAGTGTCAAACCAAATAACTTATATATCAAATGGAAGAGGAGGTTAAATATCAAAGGGAAGAGGACATCAAAGTAATGGTCGTGCTAAGGCTGAGGTACAGAAAGCCTGTGAATCCCTCATGTGTCATCGTAGAAATGAGTTGGAATGTATGGCGTGAATTCCTTCGTTCCAGCCACAAAGATAGGCTGAAGATAGCACTGAGGATTCTCAACAGACCGTTCTTCGCTGAATACATCGAAGAGCTCTTGTGGATTCCCCTTGGGAAACAAAACAAGCTTCAAATCATTGACGAAAACGATATCATCAGAGTTTAATCACCAATACATTGGATCATATGAGAATTAGAAACTGGTATAGCGAGAGAGCGCGGCTATTGCAAGAGATAGCCCTTCAACAGCCCATAACAACTGACCATATAAGTATTAGATTTAAGAAACTGGAGGGCGAACAATCGGTGATGGTCATTCATGTTGATTACGAAGAGGTCAAAAAACGCAAGTCGAAAACGCTCCATATTCCTATGACTGATGAGAACTTGGCCCTGTCTTATCTTCACGAATGGCTCCTATATATCAACCTCACTTGGTGCTGTGGTTCAGCTTCTGTTACCGTTGACAATGGTGAGGATAAATACACATTGAGCTTTGAGCCTGTCATCCACAACGATAGACGCAAGTTCAAAAATATGGCGAATGACATCTTTGAAACCGCATATTTCTATGTGTACAGTTCAAAGAAGAAACGCATTGTCCTGTCGGCTTATATTGATTCATTCTTATTCTTTAGCCATCTAGATTCAATGATGATGAAGCACATTAAGGAGCATCAAATCTTTGAACTCGATGAAAATGGCAATCTTGCATCAATCCGCGAATACGTAGAATAATCAAGTGTGGGTGAATGACGGTTGTTAGTGACAATCGCAGGTTTGAATCCTGCACGCCCACACTTGTTTTAAGAAGATAACTAACATGTTTCATTATCAAAATACATTTAATCATGAAGAAATTATTCTTATTCTTTTCACTGATGGTTGCCACTATGGCCTTAGTATCCTGCGGCAACGATGACGAACCAAATCTGCAGTTTGACAAAGAAACCATTGTTGGTGCATGGGAAATCACCGAAGTACAAGGTACCCCTGAATGGTGGTGGATCGCCAAGGGCACTGCGCTCACGTTCAATTCCAACGGCACTTGCTCTACAGGATTCTCTATGGAAGACTCCTATAAGATTGAGGGCGGCCAGGTCAAGACCTTTTACGCTGAAACGCAAGAGCCGATGTACATTTATGAGCTCCAGGGTAAAAAGGGGAATACCTTGACCGTTAAGATGAAAGGAACGCTCGATGAAAGCAACCTTTCAACGGTCTTCAAGATGTCCAAGAAATAAAACCACAATGAAAGTGTCTTTCATTTGAATCGCAGAGGGCAAGTCAATGGCTCGCTCTCGTTTTTCATTTCCTTTATAACACTAGGATGGGTTATAATATTTTTTGTTTTATTCCGTTTTTTAAGGTAAAGGGACTGTTTTTTGAGAATGGTCACCCTTTGTGGGACACAATTACGTTTAACGCTAAATATTGTTTGGGACATTAAGTATCAAGTCATTACCTAATTTTTTAAATTTAAAACATTCATTATAAATTTTGAGTTATGAATAGAATAATAAATATCCTTTTAGCCTTGTCGTTATTTGTTGTAATGGCAAGTTGCTCTGATTCGGATAACACCATCATTGATGATCCCGACATCAGCCAGACGACTACTATCGATCTTATCGTTCCGTCAGCTTGGACGCTGGCCTCGACTCCTGCCGATCTGTTTCCCGAGGCGTCGTTGATGAACGACGTGGCCTATGGTAATAACCGCGCGCTGCTGGCGTGGTATACCATCGACCGCCTGTTCACTCAAAGCAATTCACACGATGCCCCCGGCTACATCAAGAATGACCTGGATGGCTTGTCCTATCCCTATGCCCGTGAAGTGGCAATCAATGAGGTATTTCCTGAACAGGAGTTGAACAACGGTCAGTCCCCCGTCATCCAGACATTGAACCTCTCGTTCTATCCTCGCGAGCGTGGCCCGTACAACCTCGATGGCAAAAACGTTGATGAGAACGGCTACCTGCTCTACCCCGAGCGCCGTTGGGGTGGTATCATGCGCCCGATTGACATAGCCAATACCAACTTTGAGCAGACTGGCATCAAGTATATCCAGTTCTGGCTGCTTGACCCGTTTATGGACCCCGAATTGGGCAACCATGATGGTGGCTATCTGTACTTCAACCTGGGTGAGGTGAGTGAGGATGTCCTCAAGGATGGTCTCAAGAGTTATGAGCAAGGATTGCCGCTCAATGGTGATGATGCTGATGCAATCCTAACAGTTTGGGGAAAAGTCCACGCTCAGGATGAGCTGCTGAATTATAGCACCGATGCCATACGCCACCTGCAGGATGTCGGTCTTGACGGCCTCATCAATCAGGAAGAGTTCACCCATCCCACTTATACCAATTATCTGAATGAGTTGCGCGCTGCCTTATCTGCATCCACCTATGCTGCCATGCTTGCCGATCCGTTCTCTCCCTTCAATGACCCGGCAGGAGATAATTACGCCTACTATCGCCATACCTACTACGATAATCAGCGCGTGCAGATCATCGGCCGTTACAAGCACTACAACAACTGTGACGGAAACTCACTCCTTCAGGGCCATACTACCGATGCACAGTACCAGCAGGGTCGTTCAAATCCCGATGTTGAGGATATCAACAATGATAACACCCTCAACGAGGCTGAGCGGTTTTTCCAGTACCGCATTGCTATCCATCCTGATTCCATGCAGGTGGGTAGGAACTATATCACCGACAAACGAGTGGCCAATGTGCACACGCGCAATGGGATGACTCAGAAGGCAACGTGGTACCAGTTCACCATCCCGTTGAATCAATATCAGAAGAAAGTCGGTTCCATCCAGGACTTCTCCAACATCCGTTTTATGCGTATCTTCATGACGGGATTCAAGGGTGTCACCCATTTGCGGTTCGCGACGCTGGAACTGACCCCTGGTGACTGACGAATTTCACAAAAATATCATCATCTATAGTTAAGGAGGGAAATGTTACACAGCATTCCCTCCTTGTTTTGTGAGAGAGGGTGCTAAGCGGGTAGTGAATGATGCGTTCAAGTCTTAACAAAATATAAAAGTGAGTTTTTTAATCGGCTGATTTGTCCATTTCTAACATCAAAGTGCGTAGCGAACATTTCGGGCGGTTCATTGTCATGTCAACCAATGGTAGTAACTTTGCAACCGCAACAATAGAAAAGTTAGTAAAACTGATAATCAGAACAAAATATGTTACGAGACATTATAGTTGATCCTTATTTTCCTGATTGCCCGATACGCAATATCTTGTCGCGCATCAGTGACCGCTGGTCGATGCTGATACTGTACACGCTTGACGGCAAAGACACGGCGATGCGGTATTCCGACATCCTCGCAGCCATCCCCGACATCTCGCAGAAGATGCTCACCGTGGTGCTGCGCAACCTGGAAGCCGACGGGCTGGTGCTGAGGCAGGCCTATGCCGAGATTCCGCCGCGGGTGGAGTACAGCATCACCGAGCGTGGCAAGTCACTCATGCCGCACATCAACAACTTGATAGAGTGGGCACTGGCCAACCTGGCCGATATTATGAATGACCGTAAGAATTATTCATCCAATAAAAAACATTAATTATCATCTTTGTTACACAATGAAACAGATTGAAAAGATTGCACAGGGTGCAAATTATGCCGCCATCAACGTTGGCCGCATCAGCGAGATTATTGAACACGAGTTGCCCATGGGTCCGGACTTCACGATTCAGGGTAAGGTCTTTGGCGGGCAGGCTGTTGGTGCCGCTGCCAGCGAGTTTTCTTTCCAGACGCTCGTTCCCGGACAGGACAGTGGTTTCCTGCACACCCACAAGACACACGAGGAACTCTACTTCATTCTGCGTGGCGAGGGCCAGTACCAGGTCGATGGTGAGATTTTCCCCGTCAGCGAGGGCAGCGTGATCCGCGTGTCTCCCAACGGCAAGCGCGCGTTGAAGAACACCGGCAACGAGAACCTGACGATGCTCTGCATCCAGTACAAGGCCACCCCGTTCACCGAGGCCGACAGCCCCATGACCGACGGCAACATCCTGCAAGAGCCCCTCAACTGGTAAACCACGTTTGAAGACTTAAGTCTAAAGATTTAGTGAGGTGGACGATTGTTTCGTCCATCTCACTCATTTTTGCCCGATTATATCTATTTTTGTAACGGAGTTTTTTTTGATTGTGTAGAAGTAATATGGAACATAAGACCTTAAATAACGGATTGCAGATGCCGATGGTGGGCCTCGGTGTCTATGATGTCCCTGAAAGGGAAACACAGCGGGTTGTGGAAGACGCCATTTCGGTTGGCTACAGGAGCATCGACACGGCAGCCATGTACTACAATGAGAGAGGGGTGGGGGATGCCGTACGGGCTTGTGGCGTTCCTCGTGAAGAACTGTTTATTATGACGAAGATTTGTGATTCCTGCTATACGCGGGATGAAACGATGCGCTCGGTAGATCATTCCATGCGGCAGCTTGGTCTGGACTATGTGGACCTGATGTTGATTCACTGGCCCGTGGGGAAGCCTGCTGTCATGTGGCATGCGCTCGAGGAACTCTATGGGCAAGGCTTGTTCAAGGCTATCGGTGTGTCAAATTTCTATCCCAACACCTTCCCGATGATTGTGAAAGGTGCCCGAGTCATGCCTGTTGTGAACCAGTGCGAGACCCATGTGCTCTATCAGCAGCGAGGGATGATGGAATATTTGCAGCCCTACAACGTAGCCCTGGAAGCCTGGAGCCCGTTGGCCGAGGGTAAGCATGGCATTTTCAAGAATTCGGTTCTCAAGAGCATCGGCGAGAAATATGGAAAGACCGCCGCCCAGATTGCCTTGAAGTTTTTGATCCAGAACGAGGTCATCATTATCCCCAAGACTACCCACAAAGAGCGGATGATAGAGAATATTGACCTCTTTGACTTTACGCTGACCGATGATGACCTGCGTGAGATACGTCGTCTTGATACAGGCCGGAATGTCACCGGTTGGCCGTCGGATGCCCTCAAGTATAATCCTGAGAGTGTTTAATACAGCAATATTTTGTACTGTGTCATAATTCCCATTCGTTAATATGCCCGTGCTATGTGAGGGAATAAATCCTTCTATCTGGTCATGAAAAAACGAAGGGGGGAGCAGGACTGTAGCAGTCTGCTCCCCCCTTAGTGATGTGGTGACGATGGGCTAATCGTTATAATGCGTAGAATGGCATTTCTTTTCCGTTATCAATCTGGAGGGTGAGTTCCTTGTTGGTGAGCTTGACGATCTTCATTTTGTGCATCTTGGGCATGCCGTTAAGCATTGTATTTTTGAATTCGCCTTTCAAACCATTGAGTTCGTTCCTGATTTGCTTGTCCATCTTGGCCTTGGTTTTGGCATCCATGCCCTTGATTTCATAGTCAAAATCCACCTCGGCCTGGCTTTTGTTAAGGTCCATTGTCAGGTCTTTGTCATTCAGGGTGTAGGTTCCGGGAACGCTCACACTGCCCGTGATGGTGATGGGCACACCATCCTCTTTCATCTGATGCTCGGCACCGACAAGGAGTTCACAGGCTCCGTTTTTATCAAAGGCCAAAGCCACGAGCACGTCTTTTCCGTCATCATCGGCAAGTTTTGTACCCCATTGATGGGCAGTCAGGCTCTGGGCATTCATCACAAACGCTGACACAAGCATCAGCATCAAGGTAAACAATGTTTTTTTCATAATCTAAATGAATTGGTGTGGGTTGATATGATTAAATGAATAGAAATCAGCGTTACATAGCATGCAATGACCATACTGCCGCTATGATTTCTGCCACAAAATTAGATAAATTAATCCAATAGATACTTAAAAATTGCGTATTTTCTCATAAAAATGATTGCTTAGCTAAAAAATCGCTATCTTTGCCCATTGAGAAAGAATAATCAAGATTTATGAAAAATATTGTCATATTATCCGCGTTAGTCGTCTTGTTTCTATGTTCATGTCATAGAAGCAAAACCGATGTGATGCAACACCCGTGTGTAACTGCAGAGATGGCCTTTGAGGGCGTCAACAATTATTGCCACAGTGAATATGACTGGAGTAGGGCAGAAGAAAACCCCGACGTGATGTATGTCGCGATGGGAGACTCGACAGAATCTGAATACAAGGTAATATTCCGCAGTTACACGGGCGCCATTGTCAATTTCTATGTCGATAAAGCAAGCGGCAATACCCGTATGGTGGAGTCGGTCCCCGCTCTTGATGTCGATACCGTCACCGGCACCATCAACCTGTTTGATTACTTGGACAAGGCCAACTAATCAGAATCCTATGGAAGTAAAAAAACAGGCCTAATTCTAAAGAGGCTTTCCCAAATCCTAATAACCCAAGCCTGTGCTTCATCAAATATGACAGAATTCAGACCCATGCGCCGCAATCGGCAGCAGTTATCCAGAGAAGAATGTGAACGCATCCTTGGCCGTTGCACCTCGGGCGTGCTTGCGCTGACGGGAGACAACGGCTATTCTTATGCCGTGCCGCTCAGTTACGTCTATGCCGACGGAGCAATCATCTTCCATTCGACAGTGGAGGGGCACAAGGTCGATGCCATCAAGCGAGACAACCGTTGCTCATTTTGTGTCATCGAGCAGGACGAAATCAAGCCCGCCGAGTTCACAACCTATTTTAGGAGCGTCATCGCCTTCGGTCGCATCCACATCCTGGAGACTGCCGACGAAAAAGTCCAAGCCTTGCGCCTCCTGGGCCGCCGATACTCACCTGGTGACGAGCCCGGCCTCCAGCGCGAGATTGACAAATCCCTGGACCACGTCCTACTCCTTCGCCTCAACATCGACCACCTGTCCGGCAAAGAAGCCATCGAACTGGTGCGAGCTAGACAGCACTGATTGCCATATACTCCCTATGCTCGCTCGACCCTCTCCAAGCAGGGGGGCGGCCCGTTCGGTATGTGTGTTCTGCTGATGATATGAAATGTTCCAACAATCTGTGGTTTTGAATAGAATACGAATAGTTTTTGAGATTTTTTAAAATAATTATGTCCATTTGTGCATAAAATAGTACCTTTGACGCCTAAGAATGCTATAGTTTATTTCACAAATTGACATTATGAAGAGAAGAACCAAGAAAGTGCTACTGACGTTGGCGGGAATCATCGCAGCCATCGTCATCATCGGTGGAATCGCTTGCCTGATTGACGGGCGCTCGCCACAGGCAATCGTCATCAGTCATTTATTTGATCAGGCCACCATGGATACCTACAACCAGCAGCGTGGAGACACGACCGACCAGAGCACGGTGGAGATACCGGAGGATGTGACGTTCCCCCGTGAAATGCGTCAATACCGCGTGGGTGGCATGCAGGTGTTCCATATGGAGCCTCAGGACGACAGCAAACCCGTTGTGCTTTACATCCATGGCGGTGCCTATTACCATAACTTTAATGAGCTGCATTGGAAGGCGATGGCTGAGTGGGCCGAGCGGACGGGATGCGGCATCGTAGCCCCCAACTATCCGCTGCTTTACTGCTACACCGCCCGTGATGCCCATCCGCTGATGATGCAGCTCTTTCAGCAGTTGGTCAAGCAGTATTCAGCAGGGCGCATCATCGTTATGGGCGACTCGGCTGGCGGAGGCTTCACGCTCGCTCTGGCGCAAGAGGCTCGTAATGACACCGTTGACCAGCCAAAGCGACTGGTGCTTATCTCGCCCTGGGTTGATGTGCTGGGAGGTGATGATGCGTTACAGGGATATGATACCTTCCTCAATGCCGAAGTGCTCAGGAAAGTCGGTGCCGATTGGGCAGGGGAGATGGCCCCCCGTGACCCGATGATTTCGCCCCTCTATGGTGATATGCAGGGCCTGCCTCCCACCGACCTTTTTACAGGCACGTGGGAAATCTTCTATACCGATATCGTCAAGACCTTTGATAAGATGAAGGCAGCCGGCGTGGATGCCCGTCTGCATGTGGCTGAGAAGATGGGCCATGCCTATCCCCTTTGGCCATGTCCCGAAGGCAAAAAAGCCCGCACCGAAATCTCCTCCATCATCCAGCAGTAGATTTATTTCATAATAAACACGATAATTGCTGCCTTCTGTTTCAAGGCCTTTGCCTGTGTGTTGTTCATGTTGGACAATGACATGGGCGATTGCGGTTGGCTCCCCGAAACAAATGGCGTCAACTGCTCTTTTTGTCAACTAACAAAATCTGATAGAAACGAGAAGAAAACTGTCATCAAACTGCCAGGTGTTGAAAACAATGGTGGTGGTTTTACTTATATTTCCTAAGAATTTGCTATATTTGCGGCGAGAATTGGATAAGTTGTCAATTGTGATGCTACGGTGTCAGCATCTGATTGTTACAGCGTAAACCAAACAGAGTCAGCTGATTAATTTCGGTTTATTTTATAACAACATTAACCAATCTTTATTATTATGAACAAATTCAACAAGTTTATCATTGCCACCCTCTTTGTTGTATGTGGCGCAATGACGGTATTTGCAGGTCAAGACGAGCAGAACGGTAATGCCTATTTTACCCAGGCTGAGTTGCCTAACATGGTGAATTTC
The DNA here is from genome assembly GCA_900318205.1 of uncultured Prevotellaceae bacterium. GTDB lineage: Bacteria > Bacteroidota > Bacteroidia > Bacteroidales > Muribaculaceae > Sodaliphilus. The sequence continues at coordinate 75,917 of ONJS01000017.1, forward strand.
CTGCCGCCTCCTCCCGAATTTGAGTCGTCCCGCTTTGCTGCCGACCAGACGCAGTACCTCTGGGGCATCCGTATGCGTCAGAACCAGGAGCGCGCTGAAATGGCCATCCGTGATGCTGTTTATGGAATGCAAACCATCATTCAGGAGTTCTGCCCCATTCTGGGTCTCGAGATCACTAAGGAAGGTACGCCCGAGCTGTACACCCTCTTGCAGGACGTAGGAGCCACTTGCGACAGTATCAGCAACCGCGCGAAGGAGAAGTATATGCGCACGCGTCCCTTCGTGTACTACAATCAGCCGACCCTCGTGCCTGAGCAGGAAGAGGAGCATATCACCAACGGTTCCTATCCCTCGGGACACACCGTCCTCGGTTGGACGATGGCTCTCTTGTTGTCGGACATCAACCCCACTGTTGCCGATGCACTGCTGGCTCGTGGCTATGAGTATGGCCAGAGCCGTGTCATTGCCGGATATCACTGGCAGAGCGACGTGGATGCAGGCCGCCTGGGCGCATCGGTGCTCTATGCTAAATTGCAGGGCAACGAGCGTTTCCGCGACCAGTTGGCAAAGGCCCAGCAGGAATTCAGGGAGAAGACCGAGGGTCCCAGCAAGGTAAAAGAGGTCATCGCCCCCGTCGGCACCTCTAGGGCTTACACCATCACCGGTCTTCCCGCCACGAGCGAAACACGCGGCATCATCATCCAAGACGGTAAAAAGACGCTTAGACCGTAAGTGATCAAACCCATCTGGATTATCATAATAAGCCATCCTTCGGGGTGGCTTTTTTTATGATGTAATGATGTCGCTGCCAGCCAAGAGCCTGCAGGGCTGATGCTGATGAAACGGTTTTCGGTGCTCACTTCTATATCGTTTGCTTTAACAAAGTATAACATACATCATTTTTAAGATTAGCGAAGTAAAACGTATTTTTGTACTTTATTCGGATGGCGTGCCCGTCAACAGACCCTGTGGTAAAGCCGACAACGGTCGGGAATGCTGAGCCGCGGGCTCGCCGTGAACAGTTCGTATAGCCTTATGTAATAGATAATAACGTTTAAACCTAAAAAGATATGGAACTTTACCCACTGCTTCAATCCCAACTGGGCGTTTTCTATGACTGCATGAAATATCCTAAAGTGATGCAGTACAACATCCCGTGTATTGTGCCCCTCACTGATGACATCGATTTGGATCGTGTCGAGGCTGCACTACAAACCATTTTCGCAGCAAGAAAGGAACTGAAAATACGCTTCGTCATTGACGATAACGGCGAGCCTCGACAGTATGTCGACGACAACAAGACGCTGAACGTCGTGCGTCGCGAGATGTCCGAAGCCGACTTCCAGGAGTATGCCCACCACGGTTTCTGCCGCCCCTTTGACATCATGGGTGACGAGCCGCTGATAAGGACCGAATTGGTGACGACACCCGAGAGGAACTACCTGCTGGCGGACATCCACCACATGGTGACCGACGGCACCAGTTACCTGGTCTTGTTCCCGCAGCGCGACTTGCCGTTGGCCTACGAAGGAAAGCCCCTGCCCATGCCAGAGTACGGCATGCTGGAGGCTGCCGCCGACGAATATTCCCACTTGGGTGATGATGAATACCAGCGAGCCATGAGTGTGATGAAGGAGAAATATGCCGGTATGGATTTGGCATCACTCTCGAGTCGCCCCGAGAATCCGGTAGGCGAGATGGGACAGGAGTCTGCTTACATCAGCAGGCCGATGGTAGATGCCTGGTGCAAGGCTCAGGGTTTTGCTCCGTATCAGATTTTCCAGGCGGCGTTCAGCTACGTGCTCGCCAGAATCCTGCGCGAGGACAAGGTGGCCTATACCACCATCTATCACGGACGCCGCGACCCGCGCGTGCGTGAGGACTACGGTATGTTTGTTCGCACGATCCCGTTTATGATGGAAATAGGGCAGCAGCAGACCGTGCGCGAGTATATCGCCTCGGTCCATGACGAGATGAAGGCCACGCTCTCGCAGCTGGCTTATCCGTTCTCCCACTTCTGCCGCGACATCGGTGTGCAGCCGGGCATCTCGTTCAATTTTACCGCCCTGCCCGGATGGGAGGAGGAATACCACTTCGGCGACAAGCACTGTCCGTTTGTGCAGCAAGACCGTGGAGACGTGTTCTATGATCTGCTGGCTCACATCTTTATCGTGGGCGCTGATGTGGCAGGCGACGCTTCATCGGGCGACGAGTATTACGACATCCGCATGGAGTCGAGCCTGGCCATGAACAGCCGCAAGACCATGCGCATGATGGCCGATGCCATCAAGGCCACCATGGAGCAGATGATGGCCCGTCTGGACGACTCTATCAACAGCATCAGCATCGTCAGCGACGACGAGGCCGAGCGCATCATCAAAATCGGCACTGGCAAGGATATTGATGTTGACTTGAGCAAGACGTTCGCCAACCTCTTTACCGAGCAAGCCAAGCGCACGCCCGATGCCCCTGCCGTGGTGGATAAAGACAGCCAGTTGACCTACGGCGAGATGGACCGTTACTCCAATATGCTTGCCCACCGACTCATTGAATTCGGCGTGCGGCCCGACGACTTTGTCTGCGTCATGCTCGACCGCACCAAGGAATTCCCGCTGTCGGTACTGGCTATCCACAAGGCCGGTGCCGCCTATACCCCCCTTGACTTTGAATATCCTAACGAGCGACTGAGCTATATGCTCGATAATTCCGAGTCCAAGGTACTCATCACCTCGCATGAAGTGCTTGCCGCCAAACAGGCCGAAGGAAACTTCGATACTGCCATGGCCCGCACGTTCTTTATCGACGACTTCATGGCATCGGTGGCTGACGCTTCTCCGATGGGTGCTATTGACCTTTCCCGCCCCGACGGCCTGGCCTACATGATTTACACCTCAGGCTCTACGGGCAAGCCTAAAGGCGCCATGCTCCATCAGGCTGGTCTGCGCAACTTCATCGCCGTGGTCATCGACATGGAGAAACTGACCGCTGCCGACCGCATCAGCGGCCACCGTTCATTCTCCTTTGACGCCCACATCGAGGACATGTATCCCGTGCTCACACTGGGTGGCTCGTTCCACATCATGCCGACCGAGATTCGCAAAGACCTGAATTCCATTCGTCAGTTCCTCTTTGACCATCAGATTACTGGTGGCGGCTACTCGACGGCCATGACCTGCCTGCTGCTCAACACCTTCGACGACCTGCCCATCCGCTTCACCACGGGTGGCGGCGAGAAGATGGATGGCGTCTTCAGCGACCACATAGAGATCATCAACGTCTATGGTCCCACCGAGTGCACCGACGACACGTCCTACTACAGCATCCCGCCTGGCAAGCGCATCGAGAATATCCCCATCGGCGAGAGTGTGGCGAACAACTGGAACTTCATTGTCGATACTGCTGGCAACCTGGTGCCCCAGGGCGTGGCAGGTGAGTTGTGCTTTGCCGGCATCCAGGTGGGACGCGGCTATTGGCGGTTGCCCGAGCGCACGGCTAAATCGTTCGTCGATTGTCCGTTCGTACAGCAAGACCGCTGGGGACGTCCTGTCCGCATGTACCACACCGGTGACCTCTGCCGCTGGAACGAGGACGGACAGATCGAGTACATGGGACGCATCGACACGCAGGTGAAGCTGCGCGGCTTCCGCATCGAGCTGGGTGAGATCGAGAGTAAAGCCCTTAACATCGAAGGCATCCGCCAGGCTGCTGCCGAGGTCCGCAAGGTGATGGGCAACGAGCATCTGGTGCTCTACTATACCGTGGTCGAAGGTTCCGACATCGACGATGAAGCCCTGCGCACCGCTCTTGCCGCATCGTCGTTGGCCGAATACATGGTGCCCGACACCTATATGCGCCTCGATGCCATGCCAATGACCCCCAACGGGAAAATCAACCGCAAGGTGCTGCCCATGCCCGAACTGAGTCGCAGCATCGACTATGTGGCTCCCGAAGGGGAAACCGAGCAACTCTTTGCCAAGATCTTCTCCGAAGTCTTGGGCATTGAACAGGTAGGTGCCCTTGATGATTTCTTTGAGATTGGCGGTACCAGCCTCAACGCCATCAAGGTCATCGTTGAAGCCAGCAAACACGGTGTGCAGATTGTCTTCAATGACCTCTTCAATAACACGACGCCAAGGAAATTGGCAGCCTTTGTGAAAGAGAAGGATGAAGAAGGTGAAGAGTTGAAGGCGAAGAGCGTCACACCCCCCGTGAAGGTCGATGAAGCGGCTGCAGCCGACCCCAAACTCTCGGCTCTCAACGCCCAACTCAAGGGTAACAACCTGCAGGCCTTCCTTGACGGCGAGCGCCAGCCCATCGGCGACGTCTTGCTCACGGGTGCCACGGGCTACCTGGGCATACACATCCTCAACGAGTTGCTGACGACAAGCGACTGCCACATCTATTGTCCGCTGCGCGCCAGTGGTGGCGAAGACCCGATGCGTCGCCTCAAGACCATGTTCTTCTATTATTTTGGTGATACCGAGGCATTTGAATGTTTTGACAAGCGAGTCACCGCATTTGTCGCCGAGATTACCAAGCCTGGCGCCCTCGACGCCCTCGACTGCCAGGGCCTCACCGTTGTCAACTGCGTGGCCAACGTGAAGCACTTCTCGGCAGGCAACGACATTGAACTGGTCAACATTGAGAGCGTGCGCCATCTCATCGCATTCTGTCTGCGCACCGGTTCGCGTCTTATCCATATCTCGACGATCAGTATTGCGGGTCTGAGTGTCGATGGTGTGCCTGGGCCCGACGTCAAGCTCACTGAGCAGGATTTGTGGCTCGGCCAGAATATCGACGCCAACAAGTATGTCTATTCCAAGTTCAAGGCCGAGGAACTGGTGCTCGATGCCATTTCCCATCACGGCCTCAATGCCAAGATCATGCGTGTGGGCAATCTCTCGGCCCGTCAAAAGGACGGTGAGTTCCAAATCAACTTCAGCACCAACAACTTTCTGGCGTTGCTCCGAGCCTACGTCATCATCGGTATGGTGCCCTATGAGGCACTTAGCGAGGTCTTCGAGTTCTCGCCCGTTGACGATGTGGCTCATGCCATCATGCTGCTGGCTACGACACCCAAGGAGTGCACCGTATTCCATCCCTATAACATCCACCGCCCGTACTTGGCCGATATCCTGAATGGTTTTGCCGACTCAGGCATCACGTTGAAGCGTGTGGAGAAGGAGGAATTCCAGAAGGCTTTGGATCGAATGATGGACAATCCCGACCTTGTCACGCTGCTGCGCCCGTTGATGGCCTACAACCTGAGCAACACCCACCAGATGCGCTGGATAGAATCGGACAACTATTACACCACACAGGTGCTCTATCGCTATGGTTTCCAGTGGCCTTCCACCAACCGCAACTATGTCCATCGCTTCGTCGACACAATCACCGGCTTTGACTATTTCAACAGCTAATTTCACAACAAGATAGAACAGAATAGGCTTTGAAAATACAGTTTGCATCTGATTTGCACTTGGAGTTCCGCGATAACTGGTGGTATCTAAGGGACAACGGCCCTATGGACGTGAAGGGCGATATCTTGGTCTTGGCGGGTGACACGGGGTACCTGGGAGACGACATGTACAACGTGCACCCGTTCTGGAACTGGGCGTCCGAGAACTTCGAGCAAGTGCTGGTCGCATTGGGCAACCACGAGTTTTATAAGTACTACGACCTGAAGACAATGCAGGACGGACTTGTGGGCGAAATCCGCCCCAACGTCCACTACTACTATAACAAAGTCGTCACGATCCAGGAAATAGACTTCATCATATCCACCCTGTGGGCGCATATTGACATGGACAACGCCTTCGTCACCGAGCGAGGCGTGGCCGACTTTTACCGCATCGTCTATGGCGAGAACTTGCTGAGGTATTCCGATTTCAACAGTGAACACCAGCGCTGCCTCGACTTCATCAAGAAGTCAGTCAGTGCCAGCCAAGCCAAGCACAAGGTCGTCGTCACCCATCATGTCCCATCCTATCAACTGGTTGCCCCGGAGTTCCAGGGTAGTCGCATCAACGGCGCCTTTACCGTCGAGCTTGCCGACTACATCGCCGACAGCGGGATCGACTACTGGATCTACGGCCACTCCCACCGCAACATCGACAAAACCATCGGCACCACCCACTGCCTCTGCAACCAATTCGGCTACGTCTCCCACAACGAACACCTCACCTTCGATAGAGGAAAATTAATTGAAGTGTAACTAAAAAGAGCAGAACTGAGATACTTTCTCTTCTCTGTCGTTTTCAATTATTCTTTACTTAATTACCGATGTTAAATCACATTTACAAACCGATTATTCGAACAATCAGACTAAAAAGCAAATGCGATGAAATACAACCGATTTTTTATGACTTTGTAGTCGATAGAATAATACTGCAGTGATGACATGCCTGTCGATAACCTCTACCAGTAGCACATTCACATAGACTCCTATTCTGAACTAACGGTACTTTAAGAAACACTAAATCATTATGGAAGAGAATAAAGAGAAACGATTTGTTTTGAATCAATCATTAGATAATGACACAAGGATTTGTCGTTATATGAGTTTTGACGTGTTCTTACAATTGCTATATGGTAAATTATTTGTTCCACGCAGACAATTGTTCATGGACGTTCGAGAAAGTGGAAGGAGGCCTATAGGAAGTCAATTCTTGTTAAAGTCTATTGGTGAAACAAACCATGACATTCAAAAGATACAGGAAGAGCTAAAAACTTATGACCAATATTCGAAAAACCTAAGTCAATCCAGATTTTTACTTACTGCCTGTTGGACAATTGATAATGGGGAAGATTTCCTAATGTGGAAATCTTATGCGTCTCAAATTGGTGTGTGCGTTAAAACATCTATTGGTCAATTGCTTGCTAATATCAATTATGAAAAATATGATCTCATGCCAATTTGCTCAACCATGTCATATCTGAGCATTTATCAAAAGGCTGGTTTTCTTGAGTCTGTCTTTGCTAAGGACAAGTATTATCAATCAGAAAACGAATTTCGTATATATTTTGTTCCAAGAGGCAATGTGTTGGATGAAGAAATGAAGTCAATCGACACAGAAACGGTTGAAAGAATTATATTAAGATCATCTGAAAAGGAAGAGGAACAATCTAAGGATCCAAAATACCCAATGAATATATTTTTAGATGTTGATCCGCAATTAATTAGTTCTATTGTACTATCACCGTTCATTAAAACAAGTACGATAGATTGTTTTAGGAATCTTCTTAGGAATCAATTTGGTGAAATATTCCCGAACGATAAATACATTAAAGAATCAGAAATTATTATTAAGTGATTTATGTGGCAATCGTTCATGAATCGATGTTATAATTGCATTTTTGTAAATAAAGCATTACTAGAAGCTTTATTTATGAAAAAAAGACTAACTTTGCCAAATTAGTAATCAAATCGCATTTGAAAGATGGATAAACTAAAACTCACACTTTTGCTTTTCTGCTTTATAGCTTTTTCTGCTATTCCTATATTCGCAGATAATGATTATGATTTTCTAGCAGATGGTATCTATTATAATATTAATGGTGATAATGTTTCTGTTACATTGGGTCCATTAGACAATTATTATAGTGGCAGTTATACCGGTGATATTAGTATACCTGAGACTGTTAATTACAATGGTCGAACCTATACCGTAAATAAAATTGAAAGTGAAGCTTTTGTTCATTCAAGTATAACCAGTATTAATCTCCCCAAATCGATTACCGTAGTTGGCAATTACGCTTTTGAGTATTGTTCAAAGCTTAGAAAGATAACTTGTTTGGCAACGACTCCACCCACTTCTTATAATCATTCATTCTACACATACAATGCTACGTTATATGTGCCCGTTGAATCTTTAAGCGCATACAAAAATACACTCTATTGGTCGTATTTTTACTATTTTGAACCAATTCACGATTTTGAACAAAACGGCATATATTATAATGTATTAGATCAGACCAATAAAACTGTTGAAGTAACTTATCGTGATACATATTATAACAGTTACAGTGGCATTGTAACCATACCATCATCGGTCAATTATGACGGAAATGTTTATACCGTAACTAGTATTGGCAATTCCGCGTTTCGAAATAGCAAAAACTTAACTGATGTATGCCTGCCTAAATCTATCAATTATATTGGTGAATATGCATTCTATGGATGTACAGGATTAATCAATTTCACGTGTTTTGCAACGACTCCTCCAACTGTTCAGGACAATTCATTTAATTCATATTCAAATAATGCCACATTAAGAGTTCTCAAATTATACTTAGGTGCATATAATTCTTATAACTGGAGTTCTTTCAAAAGCAGAGAGCCAATTTATGTTTACGATTTTGAGCAGGACGGATTATGTTATAATATTATATCACAAGCCGATAAAACTGTCGAGGTCACTTATCGCGATACAACCTACAACAGTTATAATGGGGCAATTAATATCCCGTCAAAAGTTGTCTATACAGGTACTGAGAACGACACTTATACAGGTACATCTTTTGATGTGAATCATATTGGAAACCATGCATTTGATAATTGTATAAGTTTATCAAGTGTAAATATACCTAATTCAATTTTAACAATAGACAATAGGGCATTTTATAATTGTAAATATCTGACTACAATTAGCATTCCTAGTTCTGTTACTTCTATCGGAAGCGCAGCATTTCAAGGATGTAACTCATTGAGCATACTTAACTATAATTCAGTTGTATGTGAGGATTTCTCTTCATGGTCAAGTAATCCATTTTATAACTTAAATATATCGACAATCAATGTTGGTGATGTTGTTCAAAGAATACCTGCATATTTTGCCTATGGAATGTCAAATCTGAGTAATCTATCAATTGGCAATTCAGTTACGTCTATTGGCGACTATGCGTTTTATAACTGTACAGAATTAAACAATTTTACACTTCCTAATTCTCTCAAAACTATAGGCAATTACTCTTTCCAAGGCTGTACTTCGATAACTACCGTCACCATACCTAATTTAGTAACATCCATAGGTTATTCTGCATTTCAAGGTTGTTCATCATTGACTACTTTAAATTATAATGCTGTTTCTTGTTCAGGATTTAGTTCAAGTACGTATCATCCATTTTATAGTTTAAATATATCGACCATAAATGTTGGTGATGCTGTTCAAAAAATACCATCTTACTTTGCATATAATTTTACAAAACTGACTAATTTATCAATTGGAAACTCTCTTACTTCGATCTGTGATTATTCGTTCTACAATTGCTCAAGTTTGTCCAGTCTAACTCTTCCTTTTAGTTTGACCTCTATCGGTAACTCGTCATTTAGTAATTGTACCTCTTTGGCGAGTATAACTATCCCCAAGAATGTTTCATTCATTGGAAGTAGTGCCTTCAAGAGTTGCTCGTCTCTTTATGAATTAAACTTCAATGCAATTAATTGCGATGATTTTAGTTCTGAGTCTCCATTTAGATACTCATATATCGGAACCATAAATGTTGGCAACAACGTAGAAAAGATTCCGGCCTATTTGGCATCGGGATTAACCACCTTAAGAAATCTAAATATCGGTAATTCAGTTAAAACTATTGGAACGTATGCTTTTCAAGGATGCAATAGTTTAACCGAAGTTATATTTGGAAACTCCGTTGAAACAATTGATAATTTATCCTTTTTCCAATGTACTGGTCTTAAGAAGATAACATTACCGAACACAGTTACTACAATCGGAACTTCTGCATTTTATGGATGTAGTGGTTTGACTGAAGTTATACTCCCGGCTTCGATTAAAACTCTAGGGTTTAGAGCTTTCTATTATTGTAACGGAATACAATCTGTATATAGTTATGCAGAAGATCCTCCCATTATGGGATCAGATGATTGTTTTACTGTATATAATACCGCAACATTGTATGTGCCGAATCTATATCTTGACACATATAAAAATACGCTTTATTGGAGTAGATTCTTGAAGATATATGGGTTGGATGAAAATGATAATGTCCTAGCTTCTGACATTGCTTTGAATTTTACTGAAAAGGCTCTAAATGTTAATCAAACTTTACAGCTAATAGCAACAGTAACACCTGAAATTGCTTCAAATAAAACTGTTACTTGGTCGTCAAGCGATCCAATTATAGCTAACGTAAACAACGACGGGCTAGTAACTGCTTTTGCCGATGGAAATGCTACTATTACAGCGACCACTACAGATGGCACCAATTTAAGTGCATCTTGCAATTTGACTGTGACATCAATCCCTGTTGCATCAATTAAATTGAACAAGACAAGATTAACTCTTGATATTGATGAATCCTACCAATTGGTTGCCACGATTACGCCAACTAATGCAACAGACAAAACTATAGTTTGGTCTTCAAGCGACACTACTATCGCAACAGTTTCGGATAATGGATTAGTCATTCCGAATGAACCAGGGGATGCTGTAATTACTGCATCTACAACCGATGGCACAAACTTAAGCGCATCATGCCAAGTAACGGTAGTTAAGCGAGTAAAGGAAATAACACTCAATGAGAGCAGTTTGCATCTCACGCTTCCAGAAACGGCACAATTGACCGCTTTTGTTTCACCAAATGATGCAACTAATGCCGTTTTGAATTGGACAAGTAGTAAACCTTCTGTAGCAACTGTAGATAATAACGGTTTCATCATCTCCAAATCTGTTGGGACCACTACAATAAAAGCTACAACAACAGATGGCAGCAATCTTAGTGCAACTTGTCAAGTAAATGTTACCAAGCAGTATGTCAATTCTATTTTACTCAACGAGGACAGCCTTATTATGCATATAGGTGAAACATTCCAGCTAATAGCGGACGTTCAACCAGAGAATGCATCTAATCCCAACTTGAATTGGATCTCAAATAACTCTTCGGTTGCAAGTGTTGATAATACTGGATTGATTACTGCTAACTCAGGAGGAACAACTTTGATTTTGGTATCAGCAACAGATGGTACGAACATCACTTCTAGTTGTTTCATAGAGGTCGTGCCAGATTATTATATCGAGATTGATACTCTAACACACATTAGAGGCTCTTCAACTCAAATTGTTGATCTGCCTGTGTCGTTAATTAACAAGAATCCAATTTCAGGTATCCAATTTGACGTGACCTTACCTGATAATGTTCAGTTTAATACTATTGATGACATACCCGATATTTGGCTTGATGATGCTCGAGGAACGCGAAGTCACAGCATTTCGGCAAGTAAATTGAATGATGGCAAATATAGGATACTTGTTACATCTTCAACTTCTAAAAATTTGAAGGGTAATGATGGTGAATTAGTTCACATGAATTTAGTATTACCTCAGGTTCATGATTCTGGAGATTGTTTAATAATCTTTTCAAATATCATTGCATCCGAAGCAAATGAAACCAGACATAACTTGGATAACAAGTCTACATCTGTTCATTTCTATTACATTGTAGGTGATGCTGATGCCAATGCTATTGTTGATATTGCTGACCATGCTTCTACAGCCAGCAAAATCTTGGGTAAGTCACCATCACCCTTCTATTTTGAAGCGGCCAATGTGGATGCAAATGGCTCGCTTGATGTTGTGGATTTGGTGGGTATCACTAATATTGCACTCGGAATAAAACCGATTACAGTTAGGCAAGCGCCCTTGAAGGGTGTTGTTGAAAACCATCTCTTCTGCGAAAAGCTGAATCTTAATGCTGGAGGAGATCGCGAACTTACCATAGGTATTGATTGTGGCTTTGATTTTGCAGGCTTCCAAATGGATTTGAAGTTGCCAAATGGCTTGAATCTTACGGGAGCGATGCTCGGTGAGAATACTGCGATTCTAGGAATTGCTTCTGAAACGATGCATGACGGCACAATCCGGTTTTTGGGAACTTCGTTCTCGGATGCAGAAGTAGATGGCTGTTGTCGTGAACTTATAACCTTGAAAGTAAAAGCTGATAATAACTATATACCTGGCTCTGAAATCGAGTTTTTGAATATTCTCTTCGCAGAACGCTATTTGACTGCTCATTCTTTTGATAGTTCAAACGTCGAATTTATTGAGCCGAGTTCAATCTATGAATTGGTGGAAGATGCAAGAATCTATATTGAGGATGGCAACATTATCGTTGACACTCCTTTTGAAGGATCCGTGAGACTAATATCCGTTGACGGTCGTATGGTTGAGTACCGTGCCCATATAGGACATAACGTGTACAAGACCAATGCTAACGGTATTTATATCATCCATTTTAATGGTAAAACTATTAAAGTAAGATTATAATCTAATGAAACACTCAATATTATCATTTACATTAATTGTTCTTGTAACGCTGTCATCTTTAGGTAGAGACAGGCTATATATTGAGAACTTTAACATTGATGCTGGAGAAACTCTACGAGTTCCAGTCATCTTGCTTAATGACACAGCATATACAGGCTTGCAGACTGACTTATATCTGCCTGCAGGACTAACACTGGAAATGGAAGATGACGAGTACATCATTGATCTTACGTCACGCAAGGACAATTCTCACACAGTTGCATCCCGTCTAATGGAAGACGGCGCCATTAGAATTTATATTTCTTCAGTAAGTGCCAAAGAATTCACTGGCAATAGTGGTGCAATTATGACATTAAGCATTACTGCTGCCGGTGAATTTATAGGCGAAGCAATGATCCAATTGAAGAATAGCATATGTGCTGAATCTATTGGCACTAGACATGTCCTAAAAGATGAGATATGTCATGTGAACCCAAATGAAGTTCCTGGCATTGTTGGCGATGTCAATGGAGATGGCGAAGTGAATATAGCCGACATAAACGCAGTCATTGATATGATTCTTTCTGGAACTCCTCGTGAAAAAGGCGATGTCAATGGAGATGGCGAAGTTAATATTGCTGATATTAACTTGATCATTGATATGATTCTAAACCAATAGGATGATTCCATTCCAAATGGAATGATTTTTTAATTTTGTCATGCCCTCGGAAACGCAATCGTTCTGGGGCTTTTTTTTCGGTATAGGAGGGAAAAGCCCGTGGTGGGCGAACCCTCCTTTTGCTGTCTTTCGGCACTCTGCTTGACGGGTGAGATGTGATACCGTGAAGCTGCAATGATGAAACAAAATGTTGATATTGTCCTGTCGCTACCAACTTTTATACCGCAAAGTTGCGGGGATAGTGATAGTGCAGGGTCATGCGGTGTTGCCTTGAAATAATTTACAACTCGGGAGACTCTTAACTTGATGGACTGTTTTATGGCATCAAAAGACATTTGTCGCTTTTTTTCTGGGGGGAGTTTGATGTGATTTTCTTGCATGTGTCAAGAATTTTGACGAAATTTGCCTACAAGTTGTGCGTACGGTGATTTGATTTTATTGCATTTATTGCCAATAAATTTTTGGAAATCAGTGATATGTATGGCTTTTGGGTCGTTTATTATTCACCTTTTGCTCCTGCCAATGGGGTTATCAAAATTGCTTGATTATGAAAAAAAATGTATTATTTCTCTTGATGCTGGTGGCGACATTAATCGCACAAGCGGCAACCGATTACAATTTCTACGTGGGTGGCGTGAAGGTCACGAGTGACAACTGCAGCAACATCACGGGCAGCAACATCACTGGCGGCACCGCGGTTTTCACCCCCAGTAACAACACCTTGACATTGACCAATGTCACCATCACACGCACGGGCACCGACAACCGCGCCATCCAGAGTGACCGCTCGGGCCTCATTATCAAGCTCGTGGGTACCAATAACCTGAGCGCCTCCTCGGCGTCGGTCATCCGCTTCAACCAGCCAGGCTCAATCGTTGTCGCTAGCGGCACCACGACCGTCACCGGTGGCAGCGAGGGCGGCGTGTATAGCAACAACGTAGCAGTTACCGTATCTGGCCCCGGCAAACTGATTGTGAAGTCCACCAGCGACAAGTATGGCTTTGAGGGCAAGGGCACCAGCAGCTCGAGCACATTGACTTTTACCAATGTCAATGTCGAGGCATCGGGCAAGAAGGGCGCCCTGTATGACTGGGCTCGTGTGACCGTGAATGCGGGCAGCCACATCGTCCTCTTGGCAACGAGCAACAGCAGCTACCCCGTCGCTTCTAATATTGCCGCTATGACCCTTAATGGCAACGAGGCCGTCGCATCGCCATCGGATGCCTACTACAGCAATCCCTACAAGGGCATTATCAAAGACGGCAGCCTGATTTATGGTCAAAGCATTCACATTACCGACAATTATGCGGTACTGATTAATTCCAACACTTTCCCCGATGCCAACTTCCGTTCCTACATGCTCTTGAACTATCCCTTGGGCTACATGACCACAAGCGATGTCAACGGTTGCACCGGGGTCTACGTGAGCAGTCGCAACATCTCCAACCTCAAGGGTATCGAGCTACTTACCGGAGTGGAGGCGTTGAATTGCTCTGACAACAATCTTACCTCGCTCAACGTGTCGGCATGCACCAAGTTGCTGTCGCTGTATTGCAGAAACAACGCCTTCACGTCACTCAATATCACCAACTTGCCGCAGCTGACCACCCTGGATGTAAAGAACAACGCATCGCTGACCAAACTCCTGTGTAACAACAATAGTCTGTCATCCCTCTACCTGAGTGGCTGCAACCAGCTACAGGAACTGGACTGCAGCTATAATTATTTGGGAAGACTCGATCTAACCGACTGCACGAAGTTAAAGAAATTTTCCAGCTATAATAACCACCTGTCAGAACTCGACCTGGATCATTGCCACCAAATTGAAGAGATTTACTGCACTGGCAGCCAGATGACCATCTTTTCAATTACAGGCAAAGAGAAACTTAAGACCCTGTATCTCAATGACAACTATTCCCTGAATTGGCTCTACTGCAACAGCAATGCGTTGACTCAGCTCAGCGTGGGGGGCTGCAGTGCGCTACAGGGCCTTGATTGCCGTTCCAACTCGCTGACATCGCTCTACCTGTCGGACTGTGTGCAGCTGCGAAGCGTGTACTGCAATAACAACGCTCTCACCGCGTTCATTCCGCCACAGGGCCTACAGGTCCTGGAGTGTGGAAACAACAATTTCACCTCCATCACGCTGACCGGTCTGTCGAGGTTGACGTCATTGAACGTGTCGAATAACGCCCAGTTGACGGCACTCATTTGTCAACAAAATGCACTGACCGTAATTAACCTCACGGGCTGCACAAAGCTACAAAAACTCAACTGCTACTCCAACCACTTGGCATCGCTTGACATCTCGTCATGCCCACAGTTGCAGCAACTGTACTGTTACGACAACTATTTCTCCGAGGATGGAATGACAGCACTCGTCAACAATCTTCCCGACCGTAGCACAACTACTGCAGGAAACCTGCGCGTGCTGTACTCGACTGGAGAGAATAACGTGTTTAACAACACCCACACCATTGATGCCCGCGCCAAGAATTGGTTGCCTTACAGACACGATGGCGCGAACTGGACTGAGATTACAGCATCCCTCATTGGCGATGTGAATAGCGATGGCTATGTCAACATCACCGACGTGACCTATCTGATCAGCCTGCTGTTCGGTAACACAGGTGTTCCAGCGGTAGCCGATGTCAATACCGATGGCATTGTCAACATCAGTGACGTGACCGCACTGATCAGCATCTTGCTGAATGGTCATTGATCTGCCGTACGCGTTGCGTTTCCACAATCCTCTCACAACGCTGTATCAATATTAAATGAGCTGCACCCCAAGCACAAAACTTTTGGGGGCGCAGCTCATCTTTTTGAGGGTGGGGGAGAATTAAAACTTGGTGGTGGCATCATGTTTTTTTTAATGCTCGTTGAGGTTTTTGATGAATTTCATTGCAAAATTGAATTAAACCATGTAATTTTGCAAAAGCAAGTGTACAATAACATTTAACGATAGAATTATGAAAGTAAACGCGAAACAAATATTGGATAAATGCGTATCAGGCTTGAAGAAATTAAAGGTGCGTGATGTCGTTTATATTGTTGTCATATTGGCGATGCTGGGCGCCCTGGCATCTGCAGCGCGTTCATGCAAAAAGAATGAGAGCCGATATAAAAACAACATAGAAGCATTGACTGACAGTATCAAGTACTTAAAGAGCAAATCGGGTGAAACAGTCGTAAAAAAAACTGTTTTTGAGATTGAGGACATTGATGAATTGCGTCAATTGAATAAGCAATTATATGATGAAGTCCAGGACCTTAAAAACCTGGTGAAGCTCAAAAACATAACCAATGCAACACAATTCAGTGGCGAAATTGTCAATGTAAAGCATGATACTACCTTTATCGTTCAGCATGATACCATTAAAAATGGGTTCAATCATAATTTTGCATTCAATGATGAATGGCGTGACCTTGAAGGAAACGTGAATTATGCCGATGAGCAGCTCTCGATGGCGATTACCAAAGATGTTACAAGATTTGATTATACGGTTGTCACCGACAAGGATAATAAAGTATATATCAAATCTAAGAACCCATACGTCAAGTTTGATGAGTTTACAGGATTCACGGTTCCTGACAAAGTGCAGAAGAAATCAAAACATTTCGGCGTAGGTCCTGAAATCGGTGTGGGTGTATCCACTGACGGAAAGGTGGTACCATACGCAGGAATCGGCGTACACTGGTCATTATGGAAATTCTAATCAGTTGTATCGGTTAAAACGAAGGCGAGAGTCAATTAAGTTTGACTCTCGCCTTTGTATATAGGTCGTAGACGAACTTCAACATCTGCCAAAAGCCTGTCAATTACAAAGTTCCTCTTCGAGGCACTTGCAATGTTCAGCTTATGGACCAAGCTGCGAACCTCTCCGAGGTTCTTGCATGGTCTTTCTCATTGAAATCGGTTCTTCGAACCGTTAACATCTTCGATGTGTCCCCGGACACCCAGATGATTCGGATTATAGGGCTGATGAAAATTTGGACCTGGTGGTACCGTAATCGTGGAAAAAAGATAACTTTGCACGATCGGAAACTGCAACAGCATGCTTCCGTTATTTGAAATGGCAGATTTGAATCATCGATTATGAAGTATTCTACAATCATCATCGCTCTTGCCTTGAGCCTGTTACTGATTGCTTGTGGCAATGGGGACCAGACCAGGAAAACGGCACGTAAGTCAAGCGCTACACAGCCAGCATCTCATGTCGAGCCACAACAGTTGCCTGGCATACACATCTATCGTTATGGAGACTTCCCTGTGGCTAAAGCGAAACAGTTAAAAGCGGAGCTAGAGAAGGCCTATCCATCGGTATCCTTAGCCGACGAGGCTATTGAGTTGCCCAAGGCGTGCTATTATAAGCCCCGTGACAGATATCGGGGCACTGGTCTGCTTGATGACCTGATGAAGTTGCGCAATGGTTGTTTTGTGCTCGGCATGACCAACAAAATCATCTATGATGAAAATGAGATTTCGCCCACCTTCGGCATTTTTGGCATCAGCTATCAGGGCGACAGCGTCTCGGTGATCTCATCATTGAGGCCAAAGACCCTCAAGCCGCTCAGTGATGACGAAATGCAGGAACTGATGCTGCATGAGTTGGGGCATGCCTTCGGCTTGCCTCATTGCAAGGATGAGCGTTGCATCATGGTGGATGCCGAGCACGGAAACAAATTTGCCCATACGCAATCCTTCTGTACTTCTTGCAGGAATTATCTCAACAATAAGGGTTGGACACTGCGATGAAACACGTTCAATTCTCAGAAAAGGGACCCCGTGTCAACAACGAGGACTGTTGCAGCACAGTGGAGATTCCCGGCAAGCGGACCCTGTTTGTTGTCTGTGATGGCATGGGCGGCCATGCCCATGGTGAGATCGCCAGTAGGGTAGTGTGCGACACCTTCGCCGCCTACTGGCAGTCGCATGTTAACGAAGCCGATACTGCTGAGAAAGTGGGTGAGGCCGCCAACATAGCGAGCCAACAGATTGATGAGCAATCCGGCACCAGTGAAATGGGGACGACGATGGTGATGGTATCCATCGAGGACGATCGTGCCCTGGTGGCTCATGCCGGAGATAGCCGCTGTTATGTCATTGACATCAAGGGGAATGTGAAGTACCGGACAATAGACCATGTAGAGCGTGGATTGATCACTAATGCGTTCTTTACAGGAAACGCCCAATCCATCCAGCCGGAAGTCAAAACCGTTATCCTTGAGCCTCTTGACCGCATCTTGCTGTGCACCGATGGCCTGTATAATACCATCGATGACGAGACCTTGCTCCACACCCTGCAATGCGCCAAGGATGTAGAACAAGTGGCCGAGAAATATATGACCCTTTGCCAGGACAAAGCATCCGACAATTATTCCGCCATCATTATCGAGATAGAGTGATCAATTGCTACTTACCAGATAAGAATCCGATAAGGTCGTTAATTTCTTCTTCAGTGAAATTACCTGCAACTTGAACATTTCCATTTTCCACTTGACACATTACCATAGGATAAGAATACACCTTCCCTTTTATCACAGTTGCTATGTAGCGATTGATGTTTTGTGCTGTTAATCGGGAAAACTGTTGTTTTCCATTATCGTCAAATCTGAATAACACGCAGTACTGACCTTCAGGCGCGGTCTCTTTCTTCGCACTGGTTATCGATTCTCCAGTCATATAAGGCTTGCCGTCAAGAGCTTTGAGCGCAATAAGCTCATAGCACTCAGGCCCTTGAGAATCACGGTAGGGCTTAATAGACCACGCAAGTTTCATGTCTTGAGGCAGAAATTTAGCTCCATACTGAGCTATAATGCTGTTTACTCTTGCTGTATCTTCAACAAGAGTATGACCGATTACAGGTGTTGGGTTGTTATATTCCGGTCTGCTCCAGTCCTCCGTATGACTTCTTGTATTTAGTAACTGCTCAAGCGTAAATTCATCAGGCTTGAGGTTTTGCTTTTTAACCTCATTATTCAGGTTTATAAATGCTTCGGCAATTTCATACCAAGAGTATGTTTCATAAAAACCAATTTGAGACACAGCATCTTTTTGTACTTTGCTGCCTTTAGAGTTTACGGCACTGTTGCATGAAGGTGACAGAGCACAGACTGCTGCAGCAATAAGAATCATTATTCCGCAATGCGGTTTGGATGACATAGTTCTTAATGATTTCATTATATTCATTGTTTATTCAGTAATTATCGTGACTGCAAATATAAACCTAATTATTTTAAAGAGAGTCTTTGGTGGCGCAAATCTTTTGTCTTTTAGCATTTCACATAGGAAATCTACCTTTGTGATATATTTTTCAATAAACTCAAACTGCGCCTCAAGGCTGGTAACCCGGTCGATCTGAAGCTCTGGACCAAGAGCGGGGAAATCAAGTGCTGGCGCAACTGCATCTCTCTGCGCTACAACTTCTACCAAGGCACCCAGCAGTTCAAGCTGCTTGGCTCGCACCAGATACGCCAGGCCCGCATCTGCTACATCTTCGAGATCAACAGCCTGGAAATTTTCCTCAAATAATTGGTGAGTAATAGAATAATTTATATCTTTGCGAGAGTTAAATCATTAAAAACTATTATTATGAGACGGATTTTATTTGCAATTATTGGATCTATTTCGGTCATTCTATCTATTGTTTGTTTCTGTAAAGATGTTGGACGAGAATCTAGCTATAGTTTTTACGGTGGGGATGCGTTCACTGGAATACAACAAGCAGGTGCACAAACAAGTAATAATGTAACTGATCTTGCAAAAGTAACACGTTTTGGATTCGGGTCAATTCTTTTGATTTCTGGAATGGTGCTTATTTCTCTGGCGGTACCCTGCACCGAGAAAACGAATCAAATAGTCAAAGAGAATAATGCAAATAGAGAAGTTGAGACCAACATATCAGTTGAGAAAACAGATGCATCTGAGTAATTTTTCATGAGATAACAATTATGACTTCTAACATTAATAAAAAACATTTTATCACTGGTACTCAGTTGATTGTATTTTTGTTTGTTTCAATACTTTTTCTTGTATCTTGTTCTCGTAATGCTGATGTCAGTTTTATGGGAAAATCTTTAAAGAGCCCAGAAAAAGAATTTGTTAAACATCTGGAAGATAAAGGCTTTTCTTACGATGGTTCATCATATAAAGGAAAATATCTAAATGAGGATGTTTTTATTATTTTAAGTGACGACATAAACGGTCACTATAATAAGATGATTGTTAGCGCAATATTTTCAAACCCTCAAGCAGCGAAGGATTATTATGATAAAGCTTGCAAAGCAATCGCCAAAGAACATCGTGGATTTGAAGCTAAAGATGATAACTCATTTGGTACTATAGGCAAAGAATTCATAAACAAAGATGGGCAATCAATAAAAATCACGATGGCCTCTGAGAGCATTATGGCTATGGTTGTAACCACCTATAATGTTAATGACACAGATAATGAAGAAAATCTGATTAGTTCAACAAAGGCTGACACTATGGCATTTTCCGTAAATGATGTTTCGTTTAATATGGTAAAGGTAGATGGTGGAGTCTTTAAGATGGGTGGCACAGAAGAACAAGGGAAAGAGGTTGAAGAGAATGAATTACCCATTCACAATGTTACAGTAGCCTCTTTTCTTATTGGTCAAACCGAGGTGACTCAAGAGTTGTGGGAATCTGTTATGGGGTTCAATCCATCTGATAATAAACATAGATACCACCCTGTAGAGAATATCTCATGGGATGATTGTATAGTCTTCTTGAAAAAGTTAAATGCACTTACACATCAAAATTTTCGCATTCCAACGGAAGCAGAATGGGAATATGCTGCTCGTGGAGGCAAAATAAGCAAAGGATACAAGTATTCAGGCAGCAATAACTTAGATGAAGTGGCATGGAATAGTGATAACAGTTCTTCAACTCATGCCGTTGCTACTAAAAAAGCGAATGAACTTGGCCTTTTTGATATGAGTGGAAATGTATATGAGTACTGTAGCGATTGGTATGATGAAACTTCATATCAAACTGGTGAGCCGAAGGCTTCCTTAGATGAGAATCATGTAATTAGAGGAGGAAATTATCGAGGTCATACTACTACTTGTAGAGTATCAAGTAGGTCATATAGTCCATCACCTCAATTTGGAGAACACATATTAGGAATAAGACTAGCCTTAAGTACGGCAAACTAATTTGTTGTCTTATGCAGGTCTAGTTTGGCTCCATGATTTTGCGGTAACTTAATACCGCGAAATTATGGAGTTAAATAAATAGTGTAGAAATGTCAAGCCAGCCGAACGCAGAGGCAAGCTCGCTTGACTATGCTGAGGCGCCGCTGACATTCAACTCGGTTGAAACCATCCCTGTGTTTAACGCTGGGGTGTGCTACGGTAGTCACGTGTTCTGTACCTGCTGAGTCGCTGTGCTCCCAGCGAGAAGGAGCCACCACCGTGCATGATCCTGGACAATAGCCAAGTGTAAACCGCTGGAAAAATGCTTGATTCTCATAAAAATCATCTATATTTGCAACATGAAAAAAATCATTTCGCTTACAATAATGGTGATATTCACCGCTGTGTTGTTTGAGGCCAACGCTCAAACAGAGTCAGACTTACTCGGAGTTTTTGGCGACAAGGCTTTGAAATTACAGGGCAAGAAGTTAAGGTATCGCGAAGTGCTAACCGCTCCTCAAGAC
This sequence comes from uncultured Prevotellaceae bacterium, assembly GCA_900318205.1. Classification (GTDB taxonomy): domain Bacteria; phylum Bacteroidota; class Bacteroidia; order Bacteroidales; family Muribaculaceae; genus Sodaliphilus. The sequence continues at coordinate 97,543 of ONJS01000017.1, forward strand.
ACCGCTCAACCCATCTTGGTCATTTACCTGCATGGCGGTAGCGGCGGCGGAAGTGACAATAAGAAACAGATGATGTCGCCTGCCGTGGGAAAGATTTATGATTACCTGAACGGGAACAACATCAAAGCATATTACCTCGTGCCGCAATGTCCGAACAACGCTTCATGGAATGGAGATGCGCCACGACAGCGCAATCGTGGCGGTCGCCCATCGCCTGGTGAGCGTCGCCCTCATGAGCCACAAAAGTGCGAAGCCTACAACAAGTATGTCAAGGCTTTGGCCGATTACTATGTTAGAGAGTTTGGTGTCGATTCGACGCGCATCTACGTTTTCGGCTCGTCGATGGGCGGTCAAGGCGTTTGGTATTTGCTTGCCGACTATCCGGACTATTTTGCCGCCGCCATGGTGGCTTCGGGAGGATATCGGGGATATAATACCACTCAATTGGCTCGTACTCCCATAATGTGTACACGAGGTACGTTAGAAACGAGATCCGAACAAGTGAAGCAATTGATAGATGACATCAACCTGTTAGGAGGCAATGCCGTCTTCCAGCTGCTGGAAGGGTTGGACCATCACGAAGCAACATCTGCCGCATACACACCCGAAAGGATTGAGTGGGTGTTGTCACACCGAAGAAAGCCATAAAATTCTCTGTCTTTTGGACAACAGAACAGACTCCATAATTTTGCGGAAACTAAAACCGTAAGATAATGGAGTTAAATTTTAATTCAGTAGAAATGTCAAGCAAGCCGAATGCAGAGGCAAGCTCGCTTGACTATGCTGAGGCGTCGCTGACATTCAACTCGGTTGAAACCATCCCTGTGTCCAACGCTGGGGTGTGCTACGGTAGTCACGTGTTCTGTACCTGCTGAGAAAGGCAATAACTGCCACAGAAGCCACCGAAAAGTTGGCGCCCGAGAGAAATCGTCAAATTAATTTGGCATTTCTCATGGCTTGCACTACCTTTGCGGCGCATGAGAAGCGAGCATTTACATAACGGCATCTCCCGCAGGCAACGGTTGTTTGCCTGGATAATGCTGTCGGTCTATGTGCCGATGGTGCTGCTTGCTTCGCTTCATGTGCACTCACTGCAGGAATACTCCAAGGTGGTGGACTGCTACGAATGCCAGACGGATGTGCACCATTCTGGGCACATCATGGCCAGCCCCCATCATCATGGCGAGTGTCTGTCTTGCCGATTCCTGACCACACAGGTAGAAAGCCCGGAAATGTCGGTCTGCTGTATCATCAAACAGACCGTCAGCAAGATAGAGTTTCCCCAGGCCGCCGAGCTTGCTACGGCAATGGTGGCCCATCCGTCGCTGCGGGCTCCTCCGTGCATTCTGTGATTACTCTGTGCCAGCCAGATAGTCCTGTTATATTGGGATTATCCGGCTCATGCGCTATTGTGTAGTTTTTCACTTACATCATCATTAAAAAGAATCACAGAATGAAATCATACTTATCGATTCTGCTGCTGGCGTGCGCATGCACGATGGCGGCTCAAGAAACGGCCGTGCTCGACTCGACCGACGTGTTCTTTCGCCATATAGAACTCAAACAAGTGGTAGTTACCGGCCCGACTGGTGCCGTGAAGATGCAGGACATGTCGATGCCTGCTGGTATCGTTGACCGCAACAGGCTGCGCATGACGCCCGCCACCAACATTGTCGATGCCGTGGCCAAGCTGCCCGGCGTGTCACAGGTGAGCACCGGCAGCGGCATCTCCAAGCCCGTCATCCGCGGATTGGGATATAACCGCGTGGTCGTTGTTGCCGACGGCGTGCGCCAGGAGGGGCAGCAATGGGGCGATGAACACGGCGTGGAGATTGACGCCAACGCCGTGAGTTCGGTCGAGGTGCTCAAGGGTCCCGCGAGCCTGCTCTACGGTTCGGATGCCCTGGCGGGAGTCCTCAAACTCAACACCGACCCTGTGGTGCCGCTGGGCAAGATGCGTCTGAACGTGAACTCCGAGTACCATACCAACAGCGGCCTTGTGAACTACTCGTTCAACTTTGGCGGCAACAAGCAGGGCCTGTCCTGGAACATCCGCTATGGCGACAAGTTTGCCCATGCCTATAAGACCCCCATCGACGGCTATGTGCCCAACACGCAGTTCCGCGAACGTGCCCTGTCGGGTATGCTGGGCATCAACAAGGCATGGGGCCACTCGCGCCTGACGGGCTCCTATTTCCACCTCACGCCCAGCATCGCCGAGGGTGAGCGCGACCCGTTGACGGGCAAACTGGTGCAACCCTACACCGACGCCAAGACCTATCACCACGGCCTGCCTTATCAGCAGGTGTATCATTACAAGGCCGTGTTTGACAATTCGTTCTATCTGGCAGACGGCCGCTTCAATGCCGTGCTGGCTTACCAGCAGAACCGCCGCCAGGAGTTTGAAGAGCCCGACCAGTACGGTCTTTACCTCAAGCTGCACACGGTCAACTACAACATCCACTACGTGACCAGGCGCTTGGGCGACTGGCGCATCACCAGCGGCGTTAGCGGCATGTGGCAGCGCTCGCTCAACGAAGGCGATGAGTTCCTGATTCCCGACTATAGCCTGTTCGACTTCGGTGCCTTTATCACAACGACAGCCAACATCGGCAATTGGGCCCTGAACGGCGGTATGCGCTATGACAACCGTCATCTCAACAGCCATGAGTTGATGGACGACGGCGACCTGCGTTTCCAGGCGTTCAAGCGCAACTTCGGCGGCTTCACCGCAAGCATTGGTGCCGTTTGGCACGCCACCGAACAGTTGGATTTGAGACTCAATGCCGCCCGTGGATTCCGTGCACCCAATATCAGCGAGCTGGCTAGCAACGGCGTACATGAGGGCTCGCTGCGCTACGAGGTGGGCAACCGTGATCTCAAGCCCGAGTTCAGTCTGCAGTTCGACCTTGGTGCGGAATTCACCACTTCGTGGATGGACGCTCAACTGTCGCTGTTCAGCAACCGCATCGACAATTACATCTTCATCCATCGCACGGGCGAGGTCATCGACGATGAGTTCATGACCTATCGCTACGACAGCGGTGATGCCCAGTTGCTGGGCGGTGAGTTTGCCGTGGACATCCACCCCTGGCACTTCCTGCACCTGGGAACCAGTTTCTCTCTGGTCAATGCCGTGCAACTGCACCAGCCCGAGGACTCCAAGTACCTGCCGTTTACCCCGGCTCCGCGATGGCAGTCCGACATCAAGTGGGAAATCCTGCATGACGGTCGTGTGCTGAACAACGTCTTCGTCTCGCTGGGTGTGGATCACAACTTCAAGCAGAACCATTATTACCGCACCGATAACACCGAGACCGCCACTCCGGCCTACACCCTGCTTAATGCCGCCATCGGCACCGACATCATGTGCAAGGGACGCCGTGTGGCTTGCGTGAGCATTATGGGGACCAACCTCACCAACGAGGCTTATCAGAATCACCTGAGCCGCCTGAAGTATGCCGACGTGAATCCCGTCACCGGGCGCCAGGGCGTGCTGAACATGGGACGCAACATCATCTTCAAACTCGCTATCCCGCTGGAGTTCTGATCATTCCGTTCACTCTGCGCATGGGGATGTGTCATAAATGCATGCTTGTACTAATGTCCGTGCTTTGCATGGAGAAATTAAACAAGACAACTTGTTATTAATATTTTTTGTTTAATTAGGCTTCGCCGAGCTAAAGGTTCTTGGCCGTAATACCGATTAAAAATCTTGAAGCGAATGATGATACACTTCCATGCTTGGGGGAGGCATATATTCTTTCATCTGAGCTACTATCCCAAATCTTGGGTGAATTAATGTCCAAAGCATATTGTTGCTTGATTATTAGGAAATGACTACATTTGCAGTGACAAATCCATCATGATGATGAAAGAAGAATGTCTGATTTGTAAGGCTCCGCTGGAGTATCTCGAGAGCGATGAACTCATGGAGTGCGCCATCTGCCACAAGAAGGAGAGCAGCAAGACCCGCTGCATCCATGGGCACTATGTGTGCAACGATTGTCACACGGCAGGGCTGGATACCATCATCGGGCTTTGCCTCGCTGAGACATCCCGAAACCCTATTGAGATTATCGAGAAGATGATGGCACAGCCCTTCTGCCACATGCATGGTCCCGAACATCATGTGATGGTGGGGGCAGCCTTGCTCACGGCCTACAAGAACGCTGGGGGCGAACTCAACCTGCCCAAGGCCCTGAACGAGATGATGTCCAGGGGAAAGAGTGTGCCAGGCGGAGCATGCGGTTTCTGGGGTGCCTGCGGTGCGGGCATCAGCACAGGGATGTTTGTGTCAATCATTTCTAAGTCCACACCGCTAGCCAACGAGCCTTTTGCCCTGTCGCACCTGATGACGGCCAGATCCCTCGGTGAGATAGGCCACATCGGTGGTCCGCGGTGCTGCAAGCGCGACTCGTTTCTCTCCATCCTTGCTGCCGTCGATTTCGTCAAGGAACATTTCGGTGTAGAGATGGAACGGCCCGAGGTCATCTGCCGCTATTCAGCCAAGAACAACCAGTGCATCGGGCGGCGGTGCCCTTTCTCACCAGCAAACCATTGAGAACCGCTTACCGCCCATCTTGCATGAAAGAAATCTCGTGCCACTAATCCATCACCGCGTCGAGCATCAGGACGAGGCCGATGGTGCTATCATAGGCGCCCCCAGCGATGGAGGCGCCTGGCTTTTGTTATTGGTGATACTTTTTCTTTCATGTATTAAATTCGAAATTAATTATTTGCGGTTTTTTGAAATTATTTGTATTTTTGTGCCATATTTCCAATGAGTTTTACTTTCAATTTTAATGATTTGCTATGACAAAAGGTTTACGAATTCTATGGTGTGGAGTGCTGGCTGCGCTAGTACTGGCATTGCCGGCAATGGCACAGGCTCCACAAGGTAGCGATCTGTCGAGTGGGCCGCAGAAGGACCGGAAAACGTATGCTCAATTGAGCACTTTGCGTTTGTCCCCAACACTGGTGAACAACCTGAATAGTCCCAGCCGCGACGCTGCTGGCGAGGTGGTTGACGAACATGGCATCATCACTCAGCCTGCTGAGGGTGAGTTGAAGACTTACGAGCGTACGGGTCAGGGAATGCTGGGCGAGGATTACGGTGACGGCATGTTCCTGTACTATGAGGCCCAGGACGGCACGATTGAGGTGGTGGAGTGCAGTGACGGTACAGTGTACTTCAAAGACCTCATCTACGGCTATCAGCGTGGCTATTGGGTAAAGGGCACAAAGGTCGGCAACGAGATTAAAGTCGCTGCCAATCAGCCCGTGTCTTATTCCGAGGAGTACAATGCCTCCATCAATCTGCGTTGGGCTCACGGCATCGGCGACGGCACCATTGAGCCTGCCGACAGTTATGCCGACGGCTTTACATTCACCATCGGCAACGATGGCAGCCTGACGCTGGAAGGCACGACTGAGTTCAAGGTGGGGGGCGAGAACTACTTTATCGGCCTGTTCTGGAGTGACAACAATGAATATGCCATCTTCGGCGACGCTTTGACGGTCTACAAGCCGATTAACATCGTCACTCAGGTAGATGTGCTGCCCTATGTCAACGACTTCACAACGATGGGCGACCAGAAGTCGTTCACCATTGTCGATGGTAATGAAGACAACAGCACATGGTATCCATTCGACGGGAAGTTCTCACACTTCGGCAGCTATGACTATGATGCCGATGACTGGTTGATCTCGCCCGCTATCAAGCTGGAGGCCGGCAAGAACTACTATGTGGCATTTGACACATGGAGGGGTGCCGACTATGCCGATAAGACCATTGAGCTCAAAATGGGTATGAGTCCCTCTCCTGAGGCGTTGACGCAGGATGCCATTGCTGCTGTCGAAGTCGAGTCCTTGGGTGCCGTCACGTTGGAGAACGACAGGCTGACTGTTGACGAGACAGGCTACTACTACTTCGGCATCCACGACATCAGTGTGGCTGGAGGCTATTCGTTATATGTTGACAACTTCGTCATTGAGGAAGGCGCTGCCGACAAAGCCCCTGCTGCCATTACAGACATGCAGGTGGTTCAGGATGCCGACGCCTTGAAGGCCACCGTCAGCTTCACAGCTCCAGACATGGCCTTTGACGGCTCGGCACTGACAACGAACCTGACAAAGATTGAGGTACTGCGCGACGGTGTAGTGGTGGAGACGCTGGAGGACATCGCTCCCAGAGCCGCCGTGCAGTTTGAGGATGAAGGCATGACGATTGGTAATCACACCTACACCGCCATTGCCTACAACGAAAACGGAAGAGGACAGAAGTCGCCGATGCTCACCGTGTTCTTCTTCGAGGCTCAGGATATTCCCTATACCGTTGTCTTTGATGACCCGAGCATACTCAACGTGCTGAACGTCATTGATGCCAATGGTGACGGCAATACCTGGGAATGGAATGACTACGAGAACGGATTGATATATCCTCCCGGCTACAATGACGATGCCGACGACTATCTGGTCGTGATGCCTGTCAGGGCTGAAGCCGGCAACAACTATAAAGTGACGTTTACGGCTCACACCGGATACGCAGCCGAACGCTTTGAGGTGCTGGCTGGCCGTCAGGGTACACCTGATGCCCTCACCATGACCGTCATACCCGCAACGGCGTTCCAGGCTGACGAAGCTACTGACTTTGAAGGCAGCTTCACGGCCGATGAAGGCGGATTGTATTTTGTCGCTATCCATTGCATCAGCGATATGTACGCTTATGACTTGTTCGCTGACAAGTTGGTCATTGAGAAGGGTGCAGAGCCTACCGCTCCTGCTGCAGTCAGCGACCTGGCAGTAGTTCCGGGCGAACTGGGTGCCAAACTGGCCGTTGTGACCTTTACCGCACCGTCAACGGCTATTGACGGCACGGCTTTAACCGAGAATCTGACGAAGATTGAACTGCTGTGCGACGGTGTGGTCGTGGCTACAGAGGAGAATGTTGCCCCCGGTGCTACGGTCGAGATTACCACCACGGTAGCGACCCCCAACTACTACACCTATCAAGTGATAGCTTACAATGCCTCAGGCATGGGTCTCCCGAGCGACAAGGTGAAGGTGTGGATTGGTCAGGATGCACCCGGCAGCTTCTACGGCGTGCAGGCTACAGACAACGGTACCAGCGTCGAGTTCAGTTGGCCAATGATCACCGAGGGTGCCAACGGCTACTATCTGAATCCCGATGATGTGGAGTATCAGATTTTGGCCACCGAGTTCAACGGTTGGAGCTATGACTACACCGATGTCCTTGGCAGCGTGACAGGTGCCGACCACTATAGCCTTGAGTACAACACCGACGAGGGCGAGCAGCAGTTCACCACCTGGGGCGTCAAGCCTGTCAACGAGGCTGGTGAGGGCTATCCCGTCAGTGTGACACTGCTCACAGGAGCACCCTACACTCTGCCCTTCGAGGAGAACTTTGCCAATGGAGATGTTACCTACTTGTGGGAAAAGGACAGCAATGCAGCCCTGTATGTTGTGGACCAGGATTCTGACGGTGACGGTTACGGATTGGCGATGACCACTACGTGGTTTACTGGAGACTTCACTCTGACATCAGGCAAGTTGGCACTGCAGGACGCTTCCAACCCCGTGCTCTATATCGACGTGAAGGGTAATGGTGTTGAAACGCTTCAGATCAAGGGCGCCACACTTGCTGGCGAACCCGTTCTGCTGCAGGAAGTGTCGCTCAGCAACGAGTGGAACACCATAGCGATACCGCTCAACGACATCAAGGATGCCCGTTACTCGAGACTGGCCTTTACGGCAACGTTCGTTAATCCGTCGACCGAAGACTGGATGAGCGGCACTATCACATCGTGGGGCGATGCTGTGTTCTTCGACAACATCCGTATTGTTGACGATAACGACAGTGGAATCGTCAGTGTGCAAAGTGACGAGACTGCCACTCAAAGCGGCATCTTCACAATCGACGGTCGCCGCGTGAGCGACACATCGGATCTTAAGGGCTTCTATATCGTTAACGGCAAGAAGGTCTTCATCAAGTAAGAACTTAGATGAGTTCATTATCAAAGGAGGGGGGAGTCCACGGTGGACTTCCCCCTTTTTTGAAGATGTGCTTTTACTCATCTCTGCCATGGTGGCCAGATTGCTTCTTTGACAACAAGCCCTCCACCATCAGAGGAATAGCATTGTCCACGATACTGTACAATAGCCAAGTATAATCATCAAAGAAGAGTATATCGGGCACGAGGTCTAAGAGGTTTTGACGAGGTGGGGACTGCTCCCCACCTCACGAAACCGCGCCGAGCGATCCCCCAAAAGGGGAAACGCCCGGACTTGTCTTTTGCAGTAAGTATTTGAATAGTTTTAGGACTTGGTTTTATGGGTACTTGAAATACTCAGTTGCAGAGACACCTGATGTTGGTTTGAATTTCAATCCATAGGGATGTGTAATGGCGCCAGTCAAAGTTAACGATTTGCTTGTCAAGTTCGAATATTGAAAATTGATACTTCCGACATTGAACGAACTAATAAAGACAGGTTGAAGGTGACTAAACTCACAATTAATCCATCCGCTCTTTTTGTCGTACTGTTCTACTATCCAATATAAGCCATTACCAGCAATATACCATTTGTTATGAGAGTGGAAATATTGAATCATTGTTCCATTTTCTTTAAACTCAAATACGATTCCATCTGTCTCAGAAAAAACTCCGTATGGAGATACTTGAACATCATTTGCTAAATCATCCAAATTTTTTAATTCCCATTGTCCAACTAATGAGCCTTCGCTTTCAGGCTCATCTTTGCCACAAGATGTTAATACAATAGAAATGCTTAAAGAAATGATTGGGACTAAAACAATGGCATAGAAAGCAATCTTAAATCTAGATGTATTCATTGTATGTTCATTTAAATGATAACTTTTTATGTTGCAAATTTACGTGTAATTATTGACTTGCATAATACCCGAATGGGTATTTTTGATAAATAGTTCTAAAAACGCTGTCCTTTAAGAGTCCGAAAAACATGCGATAGTAGAGCAAAAATCACTACCTTTGCATTCAGTTGTAACGGTAAAACGTCATTTATGGATTATAGGCCCACCACAAATGAGATTTTCTCGACCCCGGTATTCCAAGCCTGTGCTTAATAAAGAATGTGGTGGAGAATCCTAACATCGTTATTGGTGATTTCGTAATTGTTTGTGATATAAAACTTGACTCTAATGAAAACAGAGATTGATCCTAAGACCACCGAGCGGGCACAATCTTTTGAGATATGGAAGAATGCTCCCATGCCCAA
>ONJS01000036.1 GCA_900318205.1 uncultured Prevotellaceae bacterium
TACAAGCCCAGTCTGGGTAAGAACACCGAAATGACCAAGTTCATCGTTTCGACCTTTACCGAGCTCGGTTACACCGAGGATGGTGAGTGCTACGGCGTTCTGAAGTGGGGTCCCGGTGAGTACCTGAACATGTGGGAGATGACCTTCCAGTTCCCCGCCGGTTTCGAGGGTGGCCAGATTGCAATCCTTTCTGAGCCTTCAGTATCTGGTGACCTTGACAACCGTCCCGAGTTCGTTCCGACCGACGGTAAGGAGAGCACCCACTACTTCGACGTAACCGTTCCCGAGGTTCAGGACATCGTTGCTCCCGAGCCCACCTTCGTTTGGAATGAGGAGACCTACACCATGGAGGCTGTTTGCGAGGGCCACGAGGTTACTCTGATGATCGGTGAGCAGGTTGTTAGCAACCCCTACACCGTAGAGCAGACCTACGAGGATCAGGAGATCACCTTCACTGCCTTCACCGTAGCTAACGCTGACGAGGATGCCAACAGTGCCGCTGTTCACAACACCGTTATGGTTCCCGCCAAGGCTAAGACTCCGTCTCAGAAGCCCGTTGTTAATGTAGACGTTACTGATACTGAGGTCATCATCACGGCCACCGGTAGTGGTGAGGTTAAGCTGTATGTAAACGGTGAGGAGATTGCTCAGCCCGTTAGAATCGACCGTCCCGAGTATGGCCAGCAGCCCCTTGAGTACGTTGCTAAGGCCAGCAACCTGGACAGTGACCCCACCGGTCAGATCCAGTACGAACTTACTTGGAGCGATGAGGTAGAAGTTACCGTTCCCGTTAAGGAACCCGTTTGGCAGGATGTTGCTGCTCCCGTGATCACCACTTCTCAGGACGATGACAACGTTTACGTTCACGTTGAGTGGCCTACCACCACTGGTGGCAAAAAGTACAGTGGTCAGGACAGCTATGCACGTGGCGAGCAGGATTATGACGTCACTGTAGAGGCTTACACCGAGGAGAACTATCCCTACCGCGAGTCAGAGCACGCTACTTTGACCATCACCGTTCCCGCTAAGGAAGTTGTTCCCGCCGTTCTCGAAGGTGAGATCGTCTTCGGTGAGGTTAATCAGGAGAATGGTCAGTTCACCGTTACCTACACTGGTAGCGAGGACGTAACCATCACGCTCAGTGATGAGTCCATCCTGCCCGTTCGCGATGCTTCCAAGACCTATCAGCTGCCCGCTTACGGTACCTATGACGTAACCGCTACCGTTTCTGCTACTGGTTTCGAAAGCAGCAGCAAGGTGGCTACCCTCGTTTGGGAAGCTCCCGCTACCGAGACCACTACCTTCGTTAAGGTGACCAGCGCTGACCAGCTCGTTGCTGGTAAGAAGTACATCATCGTTGCTGGTAACAAGGCAATGGGTGTTGCTGCTACCGGTAACTTCCTCACTGCTATCGACATCACCGGTGGTGACGAGGTAGAGGTTGGCAACGATGTTGCTATCATGACCCTGGGTGGTACTCTGGGCCACTACACCCTCGCCCTCGACGACAAGTATCTGCACGCTGTTAACAGCACCAGCTTGGACTTCGGTAATTCTACTGAGTGGGCTATCTCCGACTACAATGGCACTCTGGCCGGCTACCGTGTAAAGCATGCTGACTACAACCGTTCCGTAAGGTACGCTTCGGGTTACAACCGCTTCGGTAACTACAGCAACAGCGACCAGAACTCTGAGTATGGCTGGATCTACGTAGAGAAGAGCGAGACTCCTGTCCTCCAGGATCTGGCTGGTACTATCGAGTTCGGTGTGCCCACCGCCGATGGTAAGGTTTCTGTTACCTATAATGGCAATGAGGCTGGTGTTGTCGTAACCGTTGAGGGTTATGACGTTGTTGACGGCATGATTCAGCTGCCCGAATATGGCACCTACACCCTGAACGCTACCGCTACTGCCGATGGTTACAATCCTCTGAATGTGGAAGGTACTGTAACCTGGAGCGCTCCCGTTCTGCCCACCCTGGGTGGCTACTTTGTATGGGGCGTTCTCGATGAGGAAGGTCACTTCACTGTTACTTACAACAACTTCGACTATGATGGTCCCTACACCCTCGTTGTTAAGGATGAGAATGGCAACGTCATGAATCCTGAGGTTGGTGATGCTGGTGAGTACTATCAGGCTGCTGAGGGTACCCACACCTACACCGTTGAGGTTACCGCTCCTGGTTATCAGGTTAAGACCGACACCCACGAGTACACCTACACCGTTCCCACTTACGCTCCCGCGCCCATTTTGAGCTGGAACGAGGAGACCTTCACCATGACTGCTTACCTGGATAACAGGGAGTACACCAATGATGACATCGAGCTCTACATGAACAACGAGAAGGTTGAGAATCCCAAGACCGTTGCTCAGACCTACCAGCCCCAGGCACTCGAGTTCAAGGCCCGCACCATCGGTAAGGATGGCGACGAGAACAGTGAGTGGGTTTACAAGAACGTAACCGTTCCTGCAAAGGAGAAGACCGCTTCTGCCGAGCCTACCATCAGCGTAGTTGAGGGTGCTGATGCTTATGTAATCACCGGTCAGGGTACTGGCACCGTAGTTATGTACGATGCTGAGGGCAATGAGATTGCTAACCCCTACACCGTAGAGCGCACCAACGAGACTCAGATCATCATCATCACCGTCGAGAACACCGACGCTGACACTGAGGACGTGATGTACAAGCCCACCAGCAAGACCTTCACCGTAACCGTTCCTGCTAAGGAGGAAGTTGTTGCTCCCGCTGCTCCCGAAATCACCGTCAACACCTTCGACGACTATGTAACTCTGGGTGCTTCTGACGTTGAGGGCGCTACTGTAGTATTCTACCAGTGCGACGATGAGACCGGTGCTAACCCCCGCGAGATCGAGAATCCCACCAACTTCAACCGTGAGACTGAGAACTACGACGTATACGTATACGCTGTAGCTACCAACGCTGCTGGCGAGACCTCAAGCGTTGTAACCAAGGTGGTTATCCCCGCTAAGGTCGTTACTCCTCCGGATCCCACCAGCATCAACGAGATGAACGGTGGCAAGGCCGTTGCAGGCCCAGGGTCGCCTGTTTTTTGTTATTAGACTTTAGACTTTAGACACTAGACTTTAGACGTTAGACGTTAGACTTTAGACGTTAGACTTTAGACATTAGACGTTAGACGTTAGGAGTGAGTAAACAGGGGTAAGTAGCAGGAGGTGAGGCACTAGTGCCTCTCAACTCCCCCTCTAAGATTAGAGGGGGCTGGGGGAGCGTTGATATCCCCCCGAAAGCCTATGCTATCATGCATTGTTTTAGCGTAATTAGCTGAATTCGTGAAATTGGCATTGGCCCCGCAGGGGAGGGGACTGGGGGCGTTGGCGCCACCAGTGTCACGTTATCTAGCGGCTTAGTGGCTTAGCGTGAGTCCCGATGGCAGAACGGGAGAGCCCGCTCCGTGATTTTGCGTTTGGGGGATTGGGAAAAAAGTATTACCTTTGCAGGTTATTATATATAATAATGAGTTAAGAAGTGGAAACAAGATACATATTTGTCACTGGCGGCGTCGTTTCGTCGCTCGGAAAAGGCATCATCGCCTCAAGCATCGCGCGACTGCTGCTCTCGCGTGGCTACAGCGTCACCTGCCAGAAGTTTGACCCCTATATCAACATCGATCCTGGCACGTTGAACCCCTATGAGCACGGCGAGTGCTACGTCACTGTCGATGGCCATGAGGCCGACCTGGACCTGGGTCACTATGAGCGTTTTACCAACATCAAGACCACGCGTGCCAATAATGTCACCACCGGTCGTGTCTATCAGAGCGTCATCGACAAGGAGCGCCGCGGCGACTACCTGGGCAAGACGGTGCAGATCATCCCCCACATCACCGACGAGATCAAGCGCGACGTCAAGCTGCTGGGAACCACCGGCAAGTATGACTTCGTCATCACCGAGATTGGTGGTACCGTCGGCGATATCGAGGCATTGCCGTTTATTGAAGCCATCCGCCAGCTGCGTTGGGAGCTGGGCAGGCGCTGCATCTGTGTGCACCTGACCTATGTCCCCTATATCAGCGCTGCCAAGGAGCTCAAGACCAAACCCACCCAGCACAGCGTCAAGCTGTTGCAGCAGGAAGGTATCCAGCCCGACATCCTCGTGCTGCGCACCGAGCACCCCCTGCCGCCCACCATGCTCAAGAAGGTGGCACAGTTCTGTAACGTCAGCGCCGATGCCGTTGTACAGTCGCTCGACGTGCCCACCATCTATGAGGTGCCCCTCAAGATGCACGAGCAGCGCCTGGACAACATCATCATCGAGAAGACAGGTCTCGAGGTGAAGGGTGAGCCCGATCTGGCGAAGTGGAACGATTTCCTCGCCAAACTCAAGGGCGCAACACAGGAAGTGCGCATCGGCTTGGTCGGCAAGTACGTCTCGCTGCAGGATGCCTACAAGAGCATTGACGAGAGCCTGTTGCACGCCTGCGCTTACCACGATCGTCGCCTCAAGCTGGACTATATCAACAGCGAACATATCAACGACGGCAACGTCGAGCAGTTGCTGGCAGGTCATGACGGTATCGTCGTCGCTCCGGGATTCGGACAGCGTGGCATCGAGGGCAAGTATATCGCCCTCAGATGGTGTCGTGAGCACGATGTGCCCACTTTCGGCATCTGTCTGGGTATGCAGTGCATGGTCATCGAGTTTGCACGCAACGTCCTGGGTCTCACCGATGCCAACAGCACTGAGATTGATGCCAAGACGCCCCACAACGTCATCGACCTCATGGAGGACCAGAAGACCGTCACCAACATGGGCGGCACGATGCGACTCGGCGCGTATGCCTGCACTGTCAAACCTGGCACGAAGGTTGCAGAAGCCTATGGAAAGACCGACATCGAAGAGCGTCACCGTCACCGCTTCGAGTTCAACGACGAGTACCGCAAGCGTTTTGAGGACGCTGGCATGACCATCGCCGGTGTGAACCCCGAGAGCGGCCTGGCCGAGGTCATTGAACTCACCGGCCATCGCTGGTACATCGGTACCCAGTACCACCCCGAGTACTCCAGCACCGTCCTCAATCCTCACCCCCTCTTCATGTCCTTCATCGAAGCCATCATCGCTGGCGAGTCCTCTTCATCTCACGCAAAGCCGCAAAGCCGCTAAGTTTTTAAGTGGCTGTCGCAGAACTATAAAACGAGATTTATATTGGAGCTAAGTCTATTACAAGATGTGTGAGCAAAAGGTTTGGGCTGACGATGGAACAAAACCGATTCTGGATAGCATCTTTGAGGTGTACAAGAATTTAGGTCCAGGATTGTTGGAGTCAGTATATGAAAAGGCCTTGATGATGGAGTTGGCTTCACGAGGCATGACAGTTAAGAATCAAGTGCCTGTCAGGGCTTATTACAAGGGTATCGATTTACAGATGGATTTCAGGCTTGATATCCTTGTAAATGATACAGTGGTGATTGAATTAAAATCGGTTGAGCAGTTACTCCCCGTTCATGAGAAGCAACTACTCACTTATCTGAAATTGGCTGATAAGCAATTGGGATTGCTGGTGAACTTTAATGAGAGTTATCTCAAGAGAGGAATCAAACGGATTGTAAATGGCTATAAAGAAGAAAATTAGAACTAACCGAAGAATGAAATAAATTAAAACTTAGCGTCTTAGCGACTTAGCGTGAGCATTTTCCGCCGATGGTCGATGACGCAGAATGTAGAAACTGAATATGGACAAGAATTCATTGATTGGAATGTTGCTGATGGGTGTCGTCATCTTTGGCTTCATGTGGCTACAGCAGCCCAGCGAGGCTGAGTTGGCCGAGCGTCAGCGACAACTTGACTCGATCGCCGCAGCAGAGAAGGTCGAGCAAAACAACATCGCTGAAGGAGTAGTCGATACACTCTCCAGCTCCGATGTGTCACACCTGACCAGCGTCCTGCAGAACATGCCTGCCGACAATGCCGCTATCAACAGCGAGGGTGTGCTGCTTTCACTCAAGGACGGTAAAATCACCGGTACGGTGACCGTCAGGGACACCACCGTACAGTGGGATGAGGTAACGGCAACTACCAGCGCCAACCCCGCCATTCACAACCTTGCTGTCCAGGCTGTGCAGCGCGCACTCGACACCTATGCCAAGAATGGTTCCTTTGCGGCATCGCTCACGGGTACCGAAGAGTTGGTCACCCTCGAGAACGACTCGCTGAAGCTGGAACTCAGCACCAAGGGTGGTATGATTGCCAGCGCCACGCTCAAGGGCTACAAGACCTACAATTCGCCGAAGATGGTGCTCTTTAACAAGGGTGACAACGAATATAGCTTCACCCTGAGCAACAACACGCAGCGTTTTGAGACCAAGAACTTCTTCTTTGAACCCAAGAAGATCAATGACAGCACCGTGCTGATGAACCTCCAGCTCGAGGGTGGTGCCCAGTGGGGACTGAAATATACCCTCGTGCCCGGCAGCTACATGGTGCGCATGGAGATGGTACAGAAGGATATGACAAAGGTTATCCCCTTGAACATCAACCTTGTGGACTTTGACTGGCACCAGAAGATCTCGCGCCATGAGTTTGGCAAGACCTTTGAGGAGCGCTGGAGCGGCATCTGCTACAAGTTTGCCGGCAAGGATGGTGACGTCAAGACGACTAGCGAGAGTGGCAACGACGAGAAGGAGATTACCGACAAGCTCAAATGGGTGAGTGCCAAGAACCAGTTCTTCTCCACTGTGCTGATTACCGACAGCGTCTTCTCGACCGCCAAGATGACCAGCATTGCCACCGAGAAGGATGCGCCCGACTATGAGCAGTACCTCAAGGACGTGAATATCCACACCATGGTGCCCTATTCCAGTGACAAGGCAGCGCCTGCCTCGTTCTACTTCTACCTGGGCCCCAACCGCTACAAGACCTTGTCAAGCTACGACAAGTACTCCCCCAAGGAGGATCTGAAACTCACGCGCCTCATCCCGCTGGGATGGACGCTCTTCCGCTGGATCAATGCTGGTGTCATCATTCCCGTATTTGACTGGCTGGGTAAGTTCATCAGCAACTACGGTATCATTATCCTGGTGCTCACGTTCCTCATCAAGATGGTGCTGTGGCCCTTGACCTACAAGAGCTATGTCTCACAGGCCAAGATGCGTATCCTCGCCCCCGATATTGCCAAGATCAACGAGAAGTATCCCAATCAGGAGGATGCCCTCAAGAAGCAGCAGAAGACGATGGAACTCTATCGTCAGGCAGGTGCCAGCCCCATGGGTGGCTGTCTGCCCATGATGCTCCAGATGCCTATCCTCATTGCGATGTTCACCTTCTTCCCCTCATGTATCGAGCTGCGAGGCCAGTCCTTCCTTTGGGCTAATGACTTGAGCGCCCCCGACAAGATTATCGAGTGGGGTACTAACATCCCCATCATTTCCAGTCTGCTGGGTAACCACCTGAGCCTCTTCTGCTTGTTGATGACCGGAACCAATATCCTTTACAACTACATCACCAGCAAGTCGCAGGCCTCGTCACAGTCGATGCCGGGTATGAAGATCATGCTCTACCTCATGCCGTTGATGTTCTTCTTCTGGTTCAACAACTATGCGTCGGGCCTGAGCTACTACTACTTCATTGCTCTGCTCATGACCATCGCCCAGACCTACATCAGCCGTATGTTCATCACCGAGGACAAGGTGCGTGCCACCATGGCTGCCAACGCTGCCAAGCCCAAGAAAAAATCCAAATGGATGGCCCGCCTCGAGGAGGCCCAGAAGTTGCAGCAACAACAGCAGCAACGCCAGCAGGGTAAGGGTAAACGTCGCTGATTATCAGACAACTAGGACAACTTAATGGACAACAAGAACAACCAGTTATTTTTAAATAATGTTGTCTGAGTTGTTTGAAAGTTGTTCAAGTTGTTTGAAAAAAAGAGTGGGTAATGCAACCTTTTGGAATGCTGATGTGTCTAACAGGTGAGTAAAAAACAATTTTAAAGCCTAAAATTATGTACATCCACAATTGCCCCGAGTGCGGGAAGCAATACAGCACTCAAGAGAAAGTGAATCGTGTGAAGTGCCCCTATTGTGGCGCAGAGACCAACGTATCCTACGCTGATCAGGATCAGCAGACCGCCAATCAGCAGTGGCGTCAATATGCCAGCCAGGCAGGCGATGCCCTTGATAGCGTGTTCAACAACGGCCCTTCAGGCAAGAGCCGTGGTGTTGCCGGGTTGCTCGCCCTGTTGATGGGTGCCCTGGGATTGCACTACTTCTATCTCGGCAAGTCTACCGCCGGTATCGTGTTCCTGATCATCTTCTTCCTGTCGTGTGGCATACTGGGTGTTGTGACCCAGGTCATTTCAGTCATCCAGGCTGTCCTGTTCTTTACCAGTTCACAGCAGGAATTTGAGCAGAAGTGGGTTTATTGCCCAAGTAATTTCCCGTTATTCTAACGCCCTGATTGTATGTGAGTAAACGACAAGTGCAGACAAGACCCGACTTTATCAAGTGGCTGCTTCTCGCTGGAGCGGCTGCACTTGTCGCATTGGTAGGGGCATACTTCATCTGGCACTATGTGCTGCCTCACTCGGTCAACGTGGACCGTTATCGTTACCCTATAGCAGGCATTGATGTCTCCAAGCACAACGGCGACATCGATTATGACAAGGTGCGCGATGACGACTACCAGTTTGTGTTCATCAAGGCGAGCGAAGGCAAGACCTATAAGGACCCGGCATTTGACCGCAACCATCGTGATGCGAGCAAGGCCGGGCTTAAGGTGGGTGCCTATCATTTCTTCCGCAAGAACCGCACTGGACAGGAGCAGGCCGACAATTTCCTGTCAGCCATCAAGGGGAAAACGTTTGACCTGCCGTTGGTTATCGATTTGGAGGACGATTGGGGCAACGGAGCCGCCGTTAGCCGCAAGACGGCCATTGAGCGTGTCATGACAATGATTGACATCCTCCACAAGAAAGGTTATCAGGTGATGATCTACACCAACCTTGACGGCTATGAGAAATATTACCAGAACATGCTGGTGGACTGTGACTTGTGGCTTTGTTCTTTCACCAGCCCTGATCTGCTGCCGCATTTGCCCCACAGCATCCAGCAGTTCAGCCACGAGGGCAACGTCGCCGGTGTCAAGGGCGATGTGGACCTGAACGTCTTTCGTGGCAGTAAGAGCGAGTGGAATGACTTCCTAGACGAAGTGAAACAACCAGGATAAGTATAAGGAATAGAGATGATTGCAAGTGTAAGAAATAATCAGGTGATGAATTCCTCCCCCTCTCAGGTGAGAAGGGGCGGGGCAGTATTAATGCAATGCAGGCTCTTGGCCATCTTGTTGATGATGGTGATCCTGGGCACGGTGGACGCATCGGCGACCGTCTATAACTGGAGCCGATATGACCTCTCGTTTGAGACTCCCGAGGATGGCTTTGTCACTTTCAACTCCCCCACGCGCTTTGAGATTCAGTGGGAGGACATGGTGATGACCGTTCAGCTCTATAGCAAGGACAAGGGTGACGAGAAAAAGATGCTGACCGAGAATCTGCAACGCAAGGCTCTGGGATACAGCATGTATGACCTGCATGACGGCAAGATCAAGGTGAAAGGCTTCAAGAAGACTTACAGCATCGACGGCACCATGCCCGATGGGTCGCGTGCCATCATCGCCGATATTGTCTCCAAGCACCAGAACCTCATCATTGAGGTGACGGTCAACTACATCTACGGCAATCGCGAAATCGTCGAGGACATGATCAAGAGTTTTGCCGAGAACAAGAAACAACAACCCAACCATGAACGCAAGCGCCAGAAGGTGCAGACGCGTCAGCAAGCCGAGCAGGAAAAGGCTAAACAGCAGGAACAGAAGAAGCCTGCCCGCAAGGAAAAACTCTATGATGCATGAAATACCTTAACCATTAAAAAGATATAGCATGATGAAAACGACGATGACTTTAAAAACCTCTCTGGCCCTAGTGCTGATGTCAGCAATGGCCTTGGTAGCGGCAGCCCACGACAGCGAACGTCCCGACGTGGGGTCCAACATGCTCTATGCGCCACTGGTGTATGACAACTATAAGTCAACGCCGGCCGCTTCGGCGATGGCTTCCGAGAAGGCAAACCAACTCTATGCACTGGATGCCGGTGACGAGTGGCTGCAGGAGGCTATGGACGATGCCGCCCGTACGCGACAACTCCGTCAGCGGGTGATGATCAAGAATCCGCAGTTGGTCGCTTATAACGCTAACCGCTTGCCCGAGGCTCCGCCCGAAGGCGTCATTACCGCCGACCCGCGTCAGGGATTGCTCACAGTAGCCCCTGCCCAAGTTAGCATCGAGGAGGTAGCCCCCGAGACTCCGCCTGCACCACCGGTACACAACTGGCTGCACGTGTTCAACGCTTCGCTCCAGTTCACCCAGGCCTATATCAGTGGCAACTGGTATCAGGGTGGCGAGAACAACCTTGCCCTGCTGGGTTCCATCAACTGGAACTGTAACCTGAACCAGGATGTACACCATAATTGGTTGTTCAACAATGCCTTATCTTATAAACTGGGCGTTGCCACAACCCATGGCGACAGCATTCGCAAGTACCTCATCAACGAGGATAACTTCTTGTTTACCTCACAGTTGGGTTACAAGGCCGTCAAGAACTGGTACTACAGTGCCATGTTGCAGTTCACGACCCAGTTCCTGAACAACTACAAGACCAACACGAGGACGATGACCGCAGCCTTCTTGTCGCCTGCCGAGTTGAACATCGGTCTCGGTATGACTTACAACCTCAAGAAGGCCGATGACCGCATTTTCACCCTGGCCATCGCTCCCATTTCCTATAACCTGAAATATTGCCGCAACATCACCGACATCGACCCGGTGCGTTTCGGCATCGATGCGGGGCATCATAGCAAGAGCACCGTCGGTAGCAACTTCGAGGCTAAGTTGCTGTGGCGTTTCAATCCCAGTGTGATGCTCACGTCGAGGGTTTACATGTTCACCAACTATGAGTATGTACAGGGTGACTGGGAGAACACGCTGGATTTCAACATCGGTAAGTACCTGACGACCCAGTTATACACCCACTTGCGCTTTGACCGCTCTCGTCCCCGTGATAACGACTGGAACTACTGGCAGTTCAAGGAAATCATCAGTCTGGGCGTTATCTACCGCTTCGCTACTGTGAACTGATTGATTGATGCTGAAACGGCTGTCGCTCATATCACTTCTCGCCTTGCTGCTGCCCATGATGGCTGTGGCGGGTAACGGTGTGCCCAAGAAGTCGGTCATCTTAGCGGGCATTGACGCCGACTCGATGCGCGTCAGGCTCGATGAGACCGACATGCAGCCCCTTGAGGGCATCTGGTACTATCCCAACGAGGAGATGACATTGGGTATCGAGCGTTTCAGGGGTTCACACAACATCGGTTACCGTATCATCCTGCTGGATTCACCCGATATCAACGTGATGCCGGGCACGGTCATTGGCTACATTGCCGCCAGCGCAGTCGATAGCAAGTATCAGCTGTGGCTCTATAGCCAGCGCGACAGGGTGACGCTCATCAAGCCGCTGGAGTGTGTGGCGACACTGAATTCGGCGGCGACGACACTCACCTTTGATCCTCCGCACTGGAAGGTCAAGGTGCGCGTCAACATCGCCCGTTTCCTGCCCACGCTGTTCCAGGGCGTGAGCATCATTCCTGAGCAGGTGAAGGAAAAGCTCCCCATTGGTTTTCGTAAGATTTATCCCGAGCAGGGAAGAGATGGAAACTCCTTTGATCGTGTGCGTTACTTGTGATGAAGTTAAAGAATAAACATATTTTAAAACTTCCGCCCCTGGTGTTGCTGATGCTCATCGTCTTGTGTATCAGTGCATTGGATATGGATGCAAGAATACGCACTACGCGCAAGAACCTGCGCTCGACCGAGGTGCCCGTTGTGGCGCTTGAAGCCGATGATGCCCTCTTGCCCGACAGTCTTGCCCAACTCGATCCCAACGCTGTAACGCTTAAGGGATTCAGCAAGCGGGCCAGCGAGAGCAAGGAGTCTTTCTTTATCACCAACAATACGGGTCACCGCATGAGTGCCGTCAGGCTGCTGCTGCGTTATACCTCCATGAGTGGCGAGATGCTCACACAACGCACGGTCAACGTGCCCGTTAACCTCAAGCCTGGAGAAACCAAGCTGGTAAGCATCAAGTCTTTTGACGTACAGCGCCTATTCTACTATTACGCTGGTCCACAGCCTCGCAAGCAGGCGACACCTTTCAAGGTGGCTTATCGCTTGACGGGCTATGACATCCCGGTCGGCAACTGAAAATAACGACAATACATTATATATATAATAACCAATCAAAAAAGAAAAATGAAACACTTATCAATTAAACTGTTATCGGCTGCTCTGCTGGCTCTCGCTGGCTGGACTGCTGCCGATGCCTGCACCAACCTGCTGGTGGGCAAGAACGCCAGTGTAGATGGCTCAACGATCATTACCTATGCCGCTGATAGCCACACGCTGTTCGGTGACTTGCAGTATCTGCCTGCTGCCGATCATCCCAAGGGTGCCATGCGCAAGATTGTGGATTGGGACAGCGGTAAGCCGTTGGGTTCCATTCCCGAGGTTGCTCACACCTATGCAGTTGTGGGCAACATGAATGAGCACCAGGTGACCATCGCCGAGAGTACTTGGGGTGGACGTGAGGAACTGTGGGATACCACAGGCAATTCAATCATCGATTACGGTAGCCTGATGTACATCGCCCTGCAGCGTTCCAAGACTGCCCGTGAGGCCATCAAGTGGATGACCGAGCTGGTAGCTAAGTACGGCTATGCCAGTGAGGGTGAGTCCTTCTCGATTGGTGACCCCAACGAGATCTGGATCATGGATATGATCGGCAAGGGTCCTGGTGAGATTGGCGCTGTTTGGGTAGCCATCCGCATTCCTGACGACTGCATCGCCGGCCATGCCAACAATCCCCGCATCTGGAAGTTCAACATGAAGGACAAGAAGAACGTCATGTACAGCAAGGACGTCATCTCCTTTGCCAAGAAGAAAGGTCTCTACAGCGGCAAGGATGAGGACTTCGCCTTTGCTCCTGTTTATCAGAAGTTTGATGCTGGTGCACTGCGTGGCTGTGATGCCCGCGTGTGGAGCTACTTCAACCGTTTCCACAAGGGTATGGACGCCTATCTGCCCTTCATCTACGGTAAGACAAATGCCGATGCCGACATTATGCCCCTTTACGTCAAGCCCGACCGCAAGGTCAGCGTTCGTGACATGCAGAATATGATGCGTGACCACTTCGAGGGAACCCCCTTTGACATGACCGTGGATCCCGGTGCAACGACCGCCTATGGCGTGCCTTACCGCTGGCGTCCCATGGACTTTGAGGTGGATGGTGTGAAGTACAGCCAGGAGCGTGCCATCGCTACCCAGCAGACCGGTTGGGTATTTACCGCTCAGATGCGTTCTTGGATGCCCGATGAGGTGGGCGGATGCTTCTGGTTCGGCGTCGATGATGCCAACACTTCCGTCTTCGTGCCCATGTACTGCTGCATCACCCAGGTGCCCGAGAGCTATCGTCAGGGCAAGGCCGATATGTACACCCTTGACTGGGACTGCGCTTTCTGGGTAAACAACTGGGTGGCCAACCAGGCCTATCACCGCTACTCACAGATGATTGGCGACATCCGCAAGGTGCAGGGTGCCATCGAGGATGGTTTTGCCAAGAACCAGTCAGTCATCGAGGCACAGGCAACGTCATTGCTCACTACCGACCGTGCTGCTGCCGTGCGCCTGCTGACCAACTACTCGGTTAACGCTGGCCAGGATGCAACCGCTCGTTACAAGAAGCTGGGTGAGTACCTGTTCGTGAAATATCTCGACGGTAATATCAAGAAGGAGAAGGACGGCAAGTTCCTGCGCAATGATCACGGCACACCCTCTTCACCCACCTTTGCCGGTTATACCCAGGAGTATTACGACATGCTCATCAAGGGTCCCAATGGTGGTGACCGTCTCAAAGTTGAGGAACCCGTTTGGTTGGATCCCAAGGACAAGAACTAATAAGCAGTAGCTCACTTTTCGAGTAAAAATCAAAAAGCCGCATCGATATCACATCGGTGCGGCATTTTATCTGTCTTGTTTACTTGTTGAATCAACTAATAACTAATTCACTTTATCACGATGCAAAATTACTGCTGCCTCCTGGGATGTACAATCGCCACATTTAGCCATATTGGTCAATTTTCATCATCATTTTGGGGGATTTTCAGGGAAATAACGTCAAATTTTTTGACGAAAAACATCTTTTTGGGCCTTTTGTAAGCATTTTTCTCTTTTTTTGCTTGTTTGGTTTTTTGTCTATATTGTATTTTTGTGAGCAAGTAATAACTTAAATAATAATGATTATGAAAAGATTCTCTTTATTTCTTGCCGTAATGATGCTCGCCTTGGCATCACAGGCACAGCTCTTGTGGAAAGTAAGCGGTAACGGATTGGCTCGTCCCAGCTACATCATGGGTACTTATCATTTTGCTCCGGCAACGATGATGGAAAAGATTCCGGGTATGAATCAGGCCCTGGAGGGATGTGACGTCGTCGTGGGTGAGATTGACAAAGAGGAAATGACAAACCAGGAAACCCAGATGAAAATGAGTATGGCCATGATGGCTCCTGCCGACAGCACACTGGACAAACTGTTCACTCCCGAGGAATATGCAGTTGTTGAGAAGGTCTTTGACAAGTACTTTGGCAATATGGGTGTAAAACTCAGCCAGATGAATATGCTCAAGCCCAGTGCCATCAGTGTGCAGATGCAGGCACTGCAGGCCGTGAAATATTTCCCCAATATGGCTGAAACCGAGTTGATTGACATGGCGGTACAGACACGCGCCAATGAGATGGGCCGTCCGTCAATTGGCCTTGAAACTGTCGAAGAACAGGTGGCGTTGCTCTTCAATACTCCGTTGAAGGAGCAGGCCGAAGACTTGCTGGAAGCCTGCCAAAAGGACGAACTCTTTGTCGTGCAATCCTCAGCGCTTGTCGAAGCCTATATGGCTCAGGACCTTGCCAAGATTGAAGAGGTAATGACTGATCCTGAACTCGGTGGAGATGATGCCGAGGCAATGGATGCTCTCATCTATGACCGCAACCGTGACTGGGCAGTGAAACTCGACAAGATGATGCCCGAGCGTGCTGCATTGGTGTGTGTGGGTGCCGGCCACCTGCCTGGCGACCAGGGCTTGCTGCAGTTGCTGCGCGACCGTGGTTACACCGTCGAGCCGATGCAATGACTTTGAGGATGAAATGATTTAATGATTTGAGATATGAGAAGGTCGTTCTTATTTGCTGTTCTGACACTGATTGCGTTATCTTCTTCGGCACAGTTGCTGTGGAAGGTTTCAGGCAACGGATTGGAGAAACCCAGTTATGTTTTGGGTACTTTTCATCTTGCGTCCGAGTCAATGATAGATAAGATTCCGGGCATGGAACAAGCCTTAGAGCATTGTGACATCGTTGTGGGAGAGATTGATAATGAAGAGTTGATGAGTCAAGAGTACATGGCAGCTATGACTCAAATCATGGTCGCGCCGCCCGATAGCACACTCGACAAGGTACTCACTGATGAGGAGTATGCGCTTGTAGAACAGGAGTTCAATAAATGTTTCGGCGACATGGGTATGAAGCTGCAACAGTATAATAAGTTCAAGCCAAACGGCGTCAGAGCCCTGATAATGGCGGTGAAGATGATGAAAGATGCGCCGGATTTCCAAGAGTTCCAAGAGTTAATAGATATAGTAGATATGCAAGCTCTTAGTGCCGCAAATGGCAGTGGCATGGATAGGGCTGTACAAAAACGCGCCAAAGAAATGGGACGTCAGTCGGTCGCTCTGGAAACCATCGAGGAACAGCTCATGTTGTTTAATATTCCCATTGCCAAGCAGGTCAAAGGTCTGTTGGATGCTTGTAATAATCCCGATCTCACCAAGGTTCAATTTACTCAGTTTATGACAATTCTCAAGGCCTATATGGCTCAGGATCTCTCAAAGGTTTATTCAATCATGACTGATCCTGAAATTGTTGACGCTGGGGCAATAGGTATGCTCCGTGTCAATGAACGCAATCTCAATTGGATCGAGAAGCTTGTCAAGATGATTCCCGAGCATTCTTGTCTCGTCTATGTTGGTGCCGCCCACCTGCCTGGCGAGCTAGGAGTGCTGCAGTTGCTTCGCGACCGCGGCTACACCGTCGAGCCCATGCAGTAACAACTGCATGATACACGATAGATAAAAGCAATAAGCGTGATAAATTTTATTGCGCTTATTGTTTTCCTAATAATAATTGATGCGTTGTCACCTGGTGAGATAGTTTTTCAGGAATAGTTTTTGTCACTTGTTGTGTAGATGACAAAAATGCATTATCTTTGCCCCATTATTCAACAATACTACATTTATTTTGGACCCTGACCCGTTATCGTGCCTGTTATCGGTACTTTGCACAGCGAGCGGAAATCCGCTTGTTACTTTCAACGCTCCCACTGCGGGTAGCATCATCGCCATCATAGTCGCCGTCCTGGGACTTTTCCTGTCGGCTTTCAACTCGGGCAGCGAAATCGCCTATTTCTCGTTGCGCCCCGAGGATATCGACGACATCGAGGACACACACCGCCGCGAGCGTGTGAAGGAGCTGCTCGGCATTCCCGAGAAGCTGCTTGCCACCATCCTGGTGGGCAACAATCTGGTCAACATCATGATTGCCATTGTGTTGAACTTTGCGATGAACCAGATTTTCAATTTCCACAGCACAGTGCTCAATTTCATCGTCCAGACGGTTATCCTGACCTTCCTGATTCTCCTCTTCGGTGAGGTGATTCCCAAGTTATACGCTACCAATTTCAATACTAAGTTTGCCGCAGTGGCTTCGGGTCCGCTCAAGGCTGCTGTCAAGCTGTTTTCACCGTTGACGGCATTGCTGGTTCGCAGTACAAGCCTGGTCAACAAGGTCGTGCCCACGCAGACCGAGGAACTCTCGGTCGATGACCTCACGCGTGCCTTGGAAGTGAGCGAGGTGAAAAACCCCGATGAGAAGGAACTGCTCGAGGGTATTCTCTCGTTTGGCGACAAGACGGTGAGCGACATCATGCGGCCGCGCGTCGATGTGGTGGACATTGACCAGGACGACACCTTCAACGAGGTGGTGCACAAGGTCATCGAGACAGGTTATTCGCGCATGCCGGTCTATGAAGAGACCCCTGACAATATCAAGGGCATCCTTTATGCCAAGGATTTGCTGCCTTACATCGGCAACCGCGACAACTCCTTCAAGTGGCAGAAGCTGATGCGTCCTGCCTATTTCGTCCCCGAGACCCGTATGCTCAACGACTTGCTGGAAGATTTCCGCCGCAAGAAGATGCACATGGCCATCATTGTTGATGAGTACGGTTGTACCCAGGGTATCGCCACGCTCGAGGACGTTCTTGAGGAAATCGTGGGCGAAATCAACGATGAGTATGATACCGAGGAGAAATTCTATAACCGTATCAATAAGAACACATGGATGTTTGACGGCAAGACGCTCTTGAGTGACTTTGCCCGCGTGCTCGACATCGACGAGGAAGAACTGGGCGAGCACGGTGAGGAGGCCGAGACCATTGCCGGACTGTTGCTCGACATCAAGGGAGACTTCCTGCAAGAGAAAGAGGTCATCAAGTATGACCGCTTCACCTTTACCGTCATCAAAGTCATCAAGCATCGCATCGCCAAGGTCAAAGTCACCGTCAATGAGGAGTAGGACCTTTAGTCGGCATCCACGTCTCTAAACACTAAACTCTAAACTGCGCTGCGTTACGCAGCGCATCTTGGCACGCAATTTGCTGTAATAGGGTGCAGTATTGACTATTAATCATGACTCAGGATGGCTATCAACAACATCAATCTCGATGATTACGCCCAGTACTTCAACGACAGCAAGTTGTGGAAGAAGCTGAAAAAGGTGGCTCAAAAAGCAGGCCGCAAGGCGGTCTATTACGTCCTCGTGCTCTACTATGTGGCACGTGACCCTGCCGTGCCGTCGAGTTTGAAACTCAAGATATTGGGTGCATTGGGCTACTTTATCCTGCCACTGGACTTCATTCCCGATGCCCTTCTGGGCCTCGGTTTCACCGATGATCTTGCTGCCCTGGCATGGGCCTTGTTCAAGATCAAGAAGTTCATCACCCCCGAGATAGAGCGCAAAGCCCGCGAGCGCCTACGCGAGTGGTTCGGTCCCGAGGAAGGCGAGGAGATGGAACTCACAATCCCGCACATCAACCCCAACGACCCGCGCATCATCGACGTCGAGGCCGAGGAATTCTAAAAAATGAGGCTATAGAGGACATTCCCCTATAGCCTTTATAATTTCTATAGTCATTCTATAGTCACTATAGTCACTATAGTAACTATAATAACTACAGCATCACTTCACATAGAAGTCACTGGAGACACCCACGCCGCCGGCTTTCAGCTTGCCGTACTTGCCGTCGCCCTGATACTTCTGAGTCCACATGCGGTCCTTGCAGATTTTGCCATTCTTGTCTTGGGTGATGTAGTAGCCATAGATGTTGCGTTTTTCGGGCACTAAGCCGTTCATCTTCACATCCCAGTCGTTGCTGGTGATAATGATATCGATGACTCCAGGCTCTTCGGCCTTGGCGATAGCTAGTGCCTCGGCTTTGAACTTGGCGTGCATTGCACCAGCCTTGGGCATGGCCTTGTACTCGATGTTCTCGGGCTTGTTGCCTTCCAGCGCCTCCTCGAGGGCCTTGGCAAGCATGCCCGCATAATTGTACATGTAGCGGTCATCATAGTCATATTTCTCGCCGGCTTCGTCCAGCATCTTGTGGATGGCGAGGGTTAGAATCTGGAACTTGCGGCTGCGCTTAGCGGCATCGGTGGCAGCTGCCACCTCCTTTTCGTCGAGGAAGATGGCTTGGTGGCCCAGGCTGCAGAACTTGAATTTACCGTCGTGTCTCTCAATCCTGACGCCGCGGGGGCCGCTACCACGGCCGTTGAGGAAGTAACTTTGATTCTCGGTGTGGAGGGTGCCGTCCGGATCGGAATAGACGCCGTCCAGTGCAGTTCTGGTGATTAGTGCCAATGTGCCATAGAATTTCCACCAGTTCTCATTCTCTTTCGTAATATTCTCCATGAGTTTTACGTCATAGTCTGGCCCGGAATTGATTTTGTTGAGTTGGCAGTTGTGCTTGAATCGGGCATCCAACTGTTCGCGCAGGGCCTTGACCTCCTCATCGGGCACGTCGGCGATACTTTTCAGGTACTCTTCAACGCTTTTGCCGTTGTACTGGGGATTCTCGCTCATAGGCCAGGGCAGGGGAGGACGCTGGGTCTCAAGGGCCTTCATCTTGGCATCATCCTTGGCCTTTTTGGCTTCCTTCTTCACGTCCTCTTTCTTCTTGTCTACGACTTGCTCGGCTTTCTTCTTGGCCTTGTTCACAAGTCCGCCCAGCTGGGCATTAGCCGTTCCGGGCATGCTCATTGCTGCCATGGTGATGGCGGCAACCAATAATGTTTTAAGAGTCTTAGTTTTCATTGTGTAAATGATTAAGAGATTATTATAATGCGGGTAAATGCAATACTATTCCAAATAGTTGTTGGCAAAGATAGGAAATCTTGGATAAATTACCAAAAAAAGAACTAAAAAAATAAGGGTGGGCAACCTTATCGGTGCTCACCCTCATTCCCTTAGGGTTGGGATTAATTCCTTTTTAGTTCTGTTCCTCCTTGGGAGCTTCGATCACGTTGATGTAGGTGTGACCAGCGCGGTGCTGGAACTCTACAGTACCGTCAACCAGAGCATACAGAGTGTGGTCCTTGCCCATGCCAACGTTTACGCCGGGACGATGCTGGGTACCGCGCTGACGGCGGATGATGTTACCGGCTTTGGCAAACTGACCACCAAAAATCTTCACGCCGAGGCGTTTGCTTTCGCTCTCGCGGCCGTTCTTTGAACTGCCGACACCTTTTTTATGTGCCATAATCGAGTGAACTGCTGGCGATGACCGTTCAGACGGCGATAGCCTTTGCGACGTTTCTTCTTGAAAACGATGATGTGTTCACCTTTCACGAGGGGAGCCTTTACCTCGCAAACAACCTTTGCACCTTCGACGGTAGGTGCGCCAACCTTAACGGCACCGTCGGCATCTACGAGCAGGACGCGGTCGAACTCTACTGAGTCACCTTCCTTGCGCTCGTCACCGAGATAGTGGACATACAACTTCTTGCCGGTCTCGACACGGAACTGTTGTCCCTGAATTTCTACAATTGCGTACATTTGTTTAATCTTGTAGTTTAAATAACTGTCCCACAGGCGGCTGGCATCAATTATCCAACGCTTTCTTAGGCCTGCTGGGCACTAATGCGGGTGCAAAGGTAATACATTTTCCTGAACTGACAAGCCCCTCCATAAGATTTTTTTAAATTGATTTTGCAAATGAACCAAATCAAAGAATTACAGAAGCACCAAAATTAAGTCTCGCAAAGTAATTCATTCAGGTGCAAATAGTTGATGAGCTGTATCTCACCGAGCTTGTTTTCCATTTGTCCAGCATAGACGACAGCCCGTTTTTGGATATTACCTATGACATATTTCGACATGTTGCGTAGGGTCTGCTCAAAGTCCCTGTGGTAAGTCATAGAGGACTTAATTTCAATTCCTGTCATGCCTTCTCCATTCTTTAGCAGTACGTCAATCTCATTTTGATTGGAGTCGCGATAAAAGTAGGCATTGGGCGATTTGCCTTGGTTTGTGCGGTTTTTAATGGCCTCCATAACGATGAGATTCTCAAATAGAGGCCCGCGCATTTTGTCTCTTGCCAGTTGCTGTGGTGACTCAATGTCAAGCAAGTAGCACGCTATCCCGGTATCATTGAAATATAATTTCGGGGTTTTTATCAATCGCTTTGATAGATTCTCATAATAGGGTGGAAGCAATGTGATAACATAAGATGACTGCAATACACTCAACCATGATTTGATAGTGTTGACCGAAACGCCAACTTCATTGGCTAATTGGCTGGCAACAAAAAGCGAGCCAATGCGGCCGGCACACAGCTTTAGGAACTTTTCATAAGCCGACAAATTGGAAATGCGCAATATATCGCGTACGTCACGTTCCAGATATGTCTTCACATAGGAAGGATAAGCCAACTCGGGTGGGATTTTTTGTGCGCACACTGCTGGGTACATACCTCCAAAAATCAGTTCGTCAAGAGTGTGGCTTGAAGCCCAGTCACCAATCTCGGGAATGGACATGGGCAGCAACTCCAAGATAGCTGCGCGGCCTGCTAAAGACTGTGTGACAGATTGAAGCATCGTAAAATTTGAACTTCCTGATAAGATGAACTTCCTTGAGGGATCCTTGTCAACGATTCCTTGTATATAGGACATCAATGATGGCACCCGTTGCACTTCATCGATAATCATGCCCAGTTTGTTCTGCTCCAAAAATGCTACTGGATCTTGCTCAGCAAATTCCCTGACATGTAAATCTTCCATAGAGAATTGCAGGTATTCATTGAACAAATGCTTGATTAGTGTTGTCTTTCCGGATTGGCGGGGACCGGTAATGACAATCACTGAAAAATATTTGGCCATTTCTAGAACTGTTGGCTCAATGTTACGACTGATGTACTCCATATAATTATGTTTTATTGTTTCATCGCTGCAAAGATAATATCAATCATGGAAATATCGTTAAATATTGTAAATAATTTTATGTAAATCTGCAGTGCGATTGCAAATTTACATAAAATCAGTGTGCGCTGTTAGTCTTAATCCTATAAAGGCGAGTGCAAATTATTTAATCTGCTTAATATTTTAAAGAATGGGGTAGGGGTAGGTGATGTCCCAGAGGAAGAGGGCGTGGCCGGGCATGGAGGTGCCGGCGGCGCAGCGGTCCTTGCGTTCAATGACGTTGCAGAATTCTTCAACCGTCATCTTGTGGCGGCCGACTTCGACGAGGGTGCCGACGATGGCGCGCACCATATTGCGCAGGAAACGGTCGGCAGTGATGGTGAAGACCCATTGGCCGTCATCCTCGCGTTCCCACTGGGCGTGGGTGACGCGGCAGTTGTTGGTCTTGACGTCGGTGTGGAGCTTGGAGAATGAGGTGAAGTCGATATAGTCCAACAATCGGGCTGCGGCCTGATTCATCAAGTCAAAATCCAGGTCGGGTGGGCACTTCCAGCTCAAGGGGTAGCGGAAAGGATCCTTGCGGGTGACGGCGAAGTACTTGTAGGTGCGGCTAGTGGCGTCAAAGCGGGCATGGGCATCGTCATGGACGGGCGAGATGCCGTAGATGGCGATGTCGGGCGGCAACAGGGCATTGAGACTGTGAACCAGGCGGTCAACGTCCTGGATGGGTTGCTCGGTGTCAAAGTGCGCCACCATCAGGCGGGCATTGACACCGGCATCGGTACGGCCTGCTCCTGTTACGGGCGTGGGCACCCTCAGCAACGTGGCCATCGCCTCCTCGATGACCTGTTGCACCGAAGTGTCGTGGGGCTGCACCTGCCATCCGTGAAAGGCGGCGCCCCGGTAACCAAGCCTGATAAAGTATCGCATCGCGATTCTAGATGACCTAGATAATCTAGATTTTCTAGAGATTATTTCTCCAGATAGGTATAGCCGTAGAGGCCGCTGCGGAAGTTGCGAACGAATTCGTTGCCCTCCTCACTGGTGATTTTGCCTGAGCGGATAGACTCGCTCACCCAGGTCTCGACGTTGCGGACGAGTTGCTTGGGGTTGAACTCAACATAGTCGAGCACCTCGGCAACGGTTTCACCGTCAATCACTTGGTCAATCTCGTAGTGGTCCTTGAAGACGTTGATGTGCACCGCATTGGTGTCGCCGAACAGGTTGTGCATATCGCCCAGGATTTCCTGGTAAGCACCCACGAGGAAGATACCCAAGTAATAATGCTGGCCGGGTTTGAGCTTATGGACAGGCAGGGAGTGGGCAACGCCCTGGGCCGAGATGAAGTTGGTCAACTTGCCGTCACTGTCACAAGTCATGTCCTGAAGAGTGGCGAAGCGTGTGGGACGCTCTGAGAGTCGATCGATGGGAATCACGGGGAAGACCTGATCGATGGCCCATGCATCGGGTAGGGACTGGAACAGGGAGAAGTTGCAGAAGTATTTGTCGGGCAGCATGCGGCTCACGGAGCGTAACTCGTCGGGAGCATGCTTCATGTTGCGGACGATGTCGTCAACGTCGCGTGCGATAGACCAGAAGAGTTTCTCGACCATGGCGCGGGTGCGCAGGTCGATCAGGCCAAGCGAGAAGCGGTCCAGCGCCTCGTCACGGATTTGCAAGGCATCGTGCCAGTCCTCAAGCAGACGAGCCTGGTTGATCTTATCCCAGATTTCGTAGATGTCACGCACCAGTTCATCATCGTTCTCGCTGACGGTATCCACCTTGTCGTCCCACTCGGGTAGGGTAGTGGTCTCGAGCACGTCCACGACGAGCACCGAGTGATGGGCCGTGAGAGAGCGTCCGCTCTCGTTGATGATATTAGGATGCTTAAGCCCGTTCTTGTTGCTGGCATCGACGAGTGTATAGACTGCGTCATTGACATACTCCTGGATGCTGTAGTTCATCGAGTGGCCGCTGCCGCTGGAGCGCGTGCCGTCGTAGTCTACGCCTAGGCCGCCGCCGATATCAACATATTCCACCTCAAAGCCCAGCTTGGCCAGTTGTACGTAGAACTGTGCCGCCTCGCGCAGGGCGTTCTTGATGCGACGTATCTTGGTGACCTGGCTGCCAATGTGGAAGTGGATGAGCTTGAGGCAGTCCTCGAGCTTGTGCTCGTGCATATAGTCGATGGCGCTGAACAGTTCGCTGGTATTCAGACCGAACTTGCTGCTGTCGCCGCCACTTTCTTCCCACTTACCGCTACCGCTGCTCGATAGTTTGATGCGGAAGCCGATGTTGGGCCTGATGTGCAGTCGCTGTGCCACCTGGTCGATGAGTTCCAGCTCGCTGAGCTTCTCAACGACGACAAAGATGCGACGTCCCATCTTCTGTGCCAGCAGGGCCAGTTCGATGTAGCCCTCGTCCTTGTAGCCGTTGCAGATGATGACCGGGTTGGCATTCAGGTCGGTCATGTTGCTCGCGAGCACGGCATGCAGCTCGGGTTTGCTGCCTGCTTCCAGACCGATGTTGAATTTCTTGCCGTGTCCGATGATTTCCTCCACCACCTGACGCATCTGGTTGACCTTGATGGGATAGACGATGAAGTTGGCACCCTGGTACTCATATTCCTTGGCGGCTTTCTTGAAGCAGCTGGAAATCTTGTCGATACGGTTGTCAAGGATGTCGGGGAAACGCAACAGCACGGGAGCTGTCACCTTGCGTGAGTGGAGCTCATCCATCACATCTGCCAGATCCACAGGCACGCAGCTGTGCTTGGGCGTGACAGTGACATGGCCATTCTCGTTGATGGAAAAGTACTTGAGGCCCCAACCTCCGATGTTGTAGAGTTCGGCGCTATCCTCGATGCGCCACTTGTTGATTGCTGACACGGCTCAGTTTATTATTTAGTTTGTTATACAATGCGGTTAAAAGTGAGGGCAAAGGTAACGATATTTATCGATAACGGCAATAATATGCCCATTGAAATTCCCGCAATAGCGCAAAAAACAGACAGGGACCTGTCTAAACAATGGCCCCTGTCCTTATCTTTAGATGAATGGATTGAACGGATTAATCAACCCATACGCCACTGAGCAGGTAGTTGATCAATGCTGTTACGTCAGCAATCTTCACCTCACCATTCTGGTCGCAGTCTGATCCCTGGATGTTGATCAGTGAAGCATCACCGCCGAGCAGATAGTTGATCAGGGCGGTGACATCAGCAATCTTCACGTCGCCGCTGTTGTCAACGTCGCCGCGCAGGAAGGTCTGCTTGGTGAGTGTGCAGGTGATCTTCTCATCGGGCTGTGCGGGATCGAAGGTGATAACGATGTCGTAAACGCCTGCACCGTCGGGCAGATAAGCATTCCAGTTGTTCTCATAGCCGATGGGCCACTCATAATCCCAGCTGTGGTTGCCCACTACCTTGAAGCCGAAGAAGTCATCGAGTTGGACACCATTCTTGGCCCAGGTGTAGATGCCGTCTTCGCCCTTTGCCATGTCGTTGTTCACGTCGGTGGGATCCCATTCGGTTCCGAAGACATGAGCAGGACCAACAACGGTGTAAATCATCTCGGGCTGCGGTTCCTCAAGCTTGGTTACCTGGATGCCAACGATGTCGGCTCCGGGGTCGAAGGTAAATACCAGGTTGTAAAGACCTTCCTCGCCAATGTAGTACTCTGCATTGTAATCGTTGGGCCACCAGGTGCCGTTAGAGGTGACTTTGTACTCAATTATCGTGCCGCCAGCGAGTTCAACGCTGTCCTTGGTCAGGTAATAGATGCCATCCTCACCAAGCTCCATGTTGTTCTCCTCGCTGATTGTCCAGTTATTCAAAATATTGGAAGCTACGGTATAAACCTTGGTCATGCGGTAAACCTCGAGATAACCACCAGGATAGTAATGGTAGATGGTCACGCCGAAATTGTCAACCTCGGCATTCACCCAGTTGCTCTGGTAACCGTTGGCGGGAGCTGCAAAGGTTGAGGGAACCATGAAGATGGGCTCAGCAGCGCCGGCCTCAGCGATAGCGATACCATCCAGATAGTTGGCATCTGCTGCCGTCTTGTGAGGATAGACAAAGAACTCCTTGCCGTCCCAGATGAAGGGGAATGCACCGTTGCTCGGAGCCCTACCCGGCAACTGGATAATGGTGCCGGCGGTCATGTCATCATAAGGAATCTTGACGATTTGAGCGTTGCGGGTAACATACAGGAGCGCTTCGTCGCCGTTAACGTCGGTGTAGTAGTTGATGACGGTGCTCGTTGTTGCATTCACCATATCATTATTGACCTTGTAGCATTCGTCCTTGTCCAACTCACCGCCAGTAATGGTCATCACACAGAACATCGTTGTGTTCTTGCCGCCGACAAAGAAGATTTGGCCATCCTCCATCAGGTCACCCTTGGCGAAACCCAGGCAGTCCATGCGTCCTGAGGGGAGAGCGTCCTCGGGAATCTCAAATTCTTTGCTCTCGTTGGTGGCTGGATTGACTACCACAATGGATGCGCCTAACGGCCAGGGCTCATCGTTGGTGTGGGCGGCAAAGGCAACGTTGTTCATGTAAATCAAGTTGCCGGCCTCATCGCGGGTAAATGCTTCGTTGGCGGAGCCTGGCATCGTGCCTTCCAAACCGTTCTCACCATAGATGTAGATGGTGGGTGCTCCCTCTCCGTTAAACTGCGTGTCGTTGATGTAGTACTTGCCGCCCAAGCCGATGCCTTGACGTACACCAGTGAGCCAGAGGGAAGCCACGTCGGTGTTGCTCCACACCTTCTCAATTTTGTAGCCGTCGGCGCTTGCACCGAGGGCCAATGCTGCCATAGCAGCAATCAGTAATAATTTCTTCATAAAGTTTTAAGAATTAAAATGTTAATAGCTGTGGATAAATGAATGGATTATTATCTCTGAAACAAATTCTTTTCTGTCGCAAAAATAACAAAAAAACAAAAACTGTCAAAGAAAAACGGTTTTTTGTCTAGGCGTGATAGAAAAAATTATCACTTTTAGCGGTGGTTGTTGCTGTTGACTTTCATCTCGTCCTACCCGATGATGGGAGGTGTAGAAAAATAATCTGTTTTGTTTTTTGCGAGACCACAAAATTCACTTATCTTTGCAGCACAATATTAAAATCGTTTAGACCCAATATTAATAACTAAAGATTATGGTAAATTACAAGGATTTAGGCCTCGTAAACACCCGCGAGATGTTTGCCAAGGCAGTTGATGGCGGCTATGCCATCCCCGCATTCAACTTCAACAACATGGAGCAGTTACAGGCTATCATCAAGGCTTGTGCCGAGACAAAGTCGCCTGTTATTCTGCAGGTATCCAGCGGTGCCCGCAAGTATGCCAACCAGACGCTGTTGCGTTACATGGCTGAGGGCGCTGTAGAGTATGCCAAGGAGTTGGGCTGGGAGCATCCCCAGATTTGCCTCCACCTGGACCATGGTGACACCTTTGAGCTGTGCAAGTCCTGCGTTGACTTCGGCTTCTCGTCGGTTATGATCGATGGCTCGTCACTCCCCTATGAGGAGAACATCGCCTTGACCAAGAAGGTTGTGGACTATGCTCACCAGTATGACGTGACCGTTGAGGCTGAGCTCGGCGTTCTCGCTGGCGTTGAGGACGACGTCGTTGCCGAGGAGTCGCACTACACCAAGCCCGAGGAGGTGATCGACTTCGCTACTCGCACTGGTTGTGACTCGCTGGCCATCAGCATCGGTACCAGCCATGGCGCTTACAAGTTCAAACCCGAGCAGTGCACCCGTGACCCGAAGACTGGCAAGCTCGTTCCTCCTCCCCTGGCATTTGACGTGCTCGAGGAAGTAGAGAAGAGGCTCCCCGGTTTCCCCATCGTGCTTCATGGTTCATCAAGCGTGCCCCAGGAGTATGTTGACATCATCAACAGCCACGGTGGCAACCTGCCCGATGCAGTAGGTATCCCCGAGGATCAGTTGCGCAAGGCTGCCAAGAGCGCCGTTTGCAAGATCAACATCGACAGCGACAGCCGTCTGGCCTTTACCGCTGCTGTACGCAAGGTCTTAGCTGAGAAGCCCGGTGAGTTTGATCCCCGCAAGTACTGCGGTCCCGCCCGCGACGAGATGACCAAGCTCTACAAGCACAAAATTATTGAGGTGCTGGGTAGCGACGGCAAGGCCCTGTAAAGCCTACATCCACCGTAAATCCCATTTATTTGAATGGGGACAAGGTAGAGACGCAAAATTTTGCGTCTCTACTATTTTATTTATAATCAGGTTGTTATGGTACTTGCTGAGTATTTTAAAGAAAAAAAGTCGTCAAAAAATTTGGTCAGTATATAAATCGGTATTACCTTTGCACCGCTTTACGAAACAATTGCGTTTCGGCAAGTGCGTTCGGGGTGTAGCTCAGTCCGGTTAGAGTACGCGTCTGGGGGGCGTGGGGTCGCTAGTTCGAATCTAGTCACCCCGACAACGCAAAAAGTGCTGATAGTCATTGATTATCGGCACTTTTTTAGTTTCTGAACACAATCATTTCGTGCATACCGTCGGTTTTGTACGAGAACAATTCAAGTAGATATGGAAAAGCGATTAGTAATGATGTTGATGCTGGCACTCGTGGCGATGCTGCCTGTAGCGGCTCGGTCGTGGTTGGGTGGCGACATTTCGATGATGACGTCCAATGCCCGTCAGGGCGTGATTTATAAGGATTCCTGTGGCGTGACGGTTGATCCCTATGACCTGTTCAAGCAGCAGGGATGGAACATGATGCGCGTGCGCCTGTTTGTGGATCCGCAGAATGCCCCTGGTCGTCATCATGACGAGGGCGTGTGTCAGGACTTGGACTATGTGGTTGACCTGTGCAAGACCATCAAGGCTCGCGGCTTTGAGGTGATGCTGGATTTCCACTATAGTGACACTTGGGCCGACCCTGCCAAGCAATTCACGCCCAAACGTTGGGAAGGATTGTCGGCTAAGGTGCTGGCCGACAGCATCTATCGTTACACTCGCCATTGCCTCATGGTATTGAAGGCTGCTGGAGTTGTGCCCGCCACCATTCAAGTCGGCAACGAGATTACCTTCGGCATGGATTGGCCTGTAGGTCGCGTTGACCCGATGAGTGCTGACAATTGGGATGTGTTTACCATTCTGCTCAAGGCCGGTTGCAAGGCTTGTCGTGAGATATGCCCCACGGCAGGCATCATCATCCACACCGAGAAGGCTGGTGTCTGGGAGATGACGCGCAATTACTATGACCGCTTGGCAAGTGCTGGTGTGGACTACGACATCATCGGCTTGAGTTACTATCCCATGTGGCACGGCACGATACCTAATCTGGGCGTGACGCTCGACTCGTTGGCAGTGCGGTTCCCTGATAAGCCCGTGATGATTGTCGAGGCAGCCTATTATTACCTGCATGACGGTGTGAACCGTGGTGAGGAGGATTTCTCCCATTGCCTGCCAGGCACTATCGAGGGACAGCGCGAATTTACCGCCCAGTTGGTCACCGAGCTGAACCGCCACGATAACGTGACGGGCCTCTTCTGGTGGTTCCCCGAGGAGAATCGCTATGGCACCCGCTTTGAGAACAGCAGTTGGGGACTGAACCGCGGCTTGTTCAACAGCGCCAACGGCCAGGCGCTGCCTGCCCTCTACGAGATGAGCCGCTTTAAGCGTTAATCGTCGGCAAGAACTTTAAATCATAATACAGATGAAAAAGAGTAAATCCATCGGCATCCTGTGCGCCATCCTTTCGGCGGTGTGTTACGGCACGAACCCCTTTGGCGCACTGCCTCTCTATGAAGAAGGTGTCAACACGGCGACCGTGCTGGCCCATCGTTTTGGGCTTGCCGTCATTCTGCTGGCCGTGGTCATGCTCATCAAGCGTGAGAACTTCAAGGTGACGCGCCATGAGTTCAAGGTGTTGTTCTCGTTGGGCATCTTGTTTGCCGCGTCGAGCATTACCTATTACCAGAGCTTCCACTTCATGGATGCGGGCATTGCCTCAACCATCCTGTTTGTCTATCCCGTGATGGTGGCAGTGATTATGGCGATGTTTTTCAAGGAGCGAGTAACGGCAATGACGGTCATCGCCATCGTGATGTCGCTCGTGGGTATCGGCCTGCTGTACAAGGGCGAAACTGGTGCTTCGCTCAGTGCTATCGGTATCATCCTGTGTGTGTTGTCATCTTTGGCCTA
This sequence comes from uncultured Prevotellaceae bacterium, assembly GCA_900318205.1. GTDB lineage: Bacteria > Bacteroidota > Bacteroidia > Bacteroidales > Muribaculaceae > Sodaliphilus. The sequence continues at coordinate 29,841 of ONJS01000036.1, forward strand.
TGCCGTCTATATCATCGTGGTCAACCAGTCAAGCATCAAGATGTCGTCGTTCAAGGTCACGTTCTATGCCATGCTGGTGTGTGAAATCACGCTGATACTTTACTCCTTTACCTCTCCTGACCTGTATCTGCATGCCCTGCCGTCGGCTCGTGCATGGTCATTTGCCGTCTGGTTGAGCATAGTGCCGACGATTCTCTCGCTGGTATTCATGACCGTCGCAGTGCATCATGTTGGCGCTACGCCCACCGCTATTCTGGGTGCGTTGGAGCCTTTAACGGCTGTGGCTATCGGTGTGGTAATCTTCGGTGAGGTGCTCACGCCCCGCCTGATTGTCGGTATCCTGTTCATCCTCTTTGCCGTGATGCTGGTTGTCCTGGGCAAGGACCTTCACTTGCGCACCATTACGCACGCCGTTTCCCGCCTCTGGCACTGGCGGTAATGTGTGCTTTGTGTAAAGCACTGATAATCAATTCTCTAAAAAGGGTTGCGTCATAAATCATTCAACGTAAATGAATCGCGCTTAGCGCGAGAAATCAAACAAAATTATTAGTATATTCGGAATAATCAATTATTTTATTGATTTATATTAAAGATTTTCTTGGATTTCTCGCCCGTAGGGCGATCATAGGTAGCGGCGATCATAATTATGACACAGTCTCTCTAACTCGTGGAGATTACATTCCCAGGTGGTCGCGCAGGATGTCGAGCGCGGCGGTAACGTCGTCGGGGGTGACGGTTTGGTTGATGCGGTAGTCGCCGATGGCGGCTAGCAGGGTGCAGGTGATTTCGCCGTCGCGGCTTTTCTTGTCGTGGCGCATCAACTCCAGCAGTTCTTCATAGTCGTCGCAGGTAAAGGGAAAATCACGATAGTTGTCGCGCACGAAGTTGCCCAGCAGGTGCACATCCTCGCTGGGGAATTTCAACAGTAGATGAGAGAGGACGGCCTCGGTGACCAGTCCCCAGGCTACGGCATAACCGTGTGGAACGGGTTTGCCGCGTTTCATCGCCAGGCTCTCGAAAGCATGTCCGATGGTGTGGCCCAGATTGAGCGCTTTGCGCTCGCCCTGCTCGTTGGGGTCGCGTGCTACGATATCCACTTTGACCTGTACCGAGCGGCGCAGTCTTTCCAACAGGTCGTCGTGGTTGATGGGTGCGTTGAAATCATGGTCCAGCAGATGCAGGAACTCGTTGCGGTCGCTCAGCATGGCATGCTTGAGAACCTCGGCAAAGCCCGATTTCATTTCCTGCACTGGTAACGTGTCAAAAAAGCAAGTCGAGATAATCACGTCGCTGGCGGGAGCGAAGGCGCCAATCTCATTTTTCAGCCCATTGTAATTGAAGCCCGTCTTGCCGCCCACCGCGGCATCGACAGCGCCCAACAGGGTGGTGGGCACATTGATGAACCTCACGCCGCGCTTAAACGTCGCCGCGGCAAATCCTCCCAGATCGGTCACCATACCGCCTCCCAGGTTAATCACCTGCGAACGGCGCGTCACGCCCATGCGCTCCATCTCGTCCCATACTCGCGAGACGCTTCCCAGCGTCTTGTTGTCGTCGCCGTCAGGGATGGTGATAAGTCGGGGTGGGGCAGGGTTGATGAGACGAGCCGTGTTCACGTCGGCAATCCACACCGTCAAGTTATGGTCGCCGCCGTTAGCCAGCCGCGTGATGGCTGGCAGGACATCGTTGGTGAAAATGAGGTTCTGCATGATTGTCAAATATCTAGGAGCTCCCTGAGAACTTCATGTTCACGGAGAGCTCCTGAATATTTCTTAAACCTTAACGACTGTCAACGCTACAAGGAGCGAGGGCAGTGCTGCGGCCAGTTCGTCCATATTCTTATAGACAAGGTCGGCGCCAGCCTTATACAAATCCTTTTCGGGGATGGGGCCTGTGGTCACACCGATGGTGAAACATCCGGCGGCATGTGAAGCCTGGACGCCAAGAGGAGCATTCTCGATGACGATGCACTGGTTAGGCTTTTTCTCAGCCTTTGCCATGGCTTTGAGGAAGGGCTCGGGATTGGGTTTACCCTTGCGCACGTCATGTCCTGTTACCTTCACTTCGCCGAAGAGTCCGGGGAAATCCTTCTCGATGCGTTCCAGCAGGGTGTCCTGCTGTGAGCCGGTCACCAGCACACGTTCCACGTCGGCATCCTTGAGTGCTTGGAGTACGCGTACAGCACCAGGCATCACGGGAGCCTCACCCAGTTCGCGGAAGTAGCGCGTCTTTACACCGTACAGGGCATGAGCCTCGTCGTCGGTGATGTTTTTGCCGGCACCGGTCTTGAATTTCATCTTGATGATTTCGCTGCCGGTCATTCCTTCCATCTCGTAGAACTCGTCGCGTGTACACTTGATGCCGTTTTTCTTCATGAGTTTCACCCATGCTTGGGTGTGGTACTTCATTGAATCGTAGAGTACGCCGTCACAATCGATGAGTGCGGCGCTGATGTCTAAGCCTTTTTGTCCTGTATATTTCAGGTGTTCGGCTATCGTCTGTTGTAGGGTCATTGGTTTGGAATTTATAGAATAATGTAATGTTACAGTTTTTATCTAACGGTGATGTGCAAGCATCCTGACTTGCGCTCAAAGATGGCATAGCATCGGCCCTGCCTGCGGAAATCCTGAACGACCTCGGCGAGGATATTCTTCAGGTCCTCAAGTGAGACCACCATGCTCGGATCCAGACAGTCAAACTTCACCCAACTGATATCTACCGTCGTGCCGTAACGGTGGCACGAGTTTTCGGTCGCTGAACGGTTGCGGCGCATGAGTTTGGACACGCTGTAGTCGGTGCGGGTCACACTGGTCACCTTGATGCGGTAAGCCTTGCCGCCGCGTTTCTTGACGCTGTCCTGGAAGGCATAGCCGATTTCCTTGAGCAGTTGTGCTGCCTTGGGTACCAGATAGGGGACAGATGCACTCAGGTCATCGAGCATATAGGCGTCACAGGAGAAAATTCTGATCAGCGGACGGTCGATTTGGTAAGCATCGCGCAGGCTGGTGACGGGTTTGAAGCCGTTTTGTTCAGCGGCGACAAGTTGCAGCGCATTGCTGTCATTGAAGATTTCCTTGAGGGGACGTTGCTCGATATAGGTGGGCAGGCGGTGAATTTCAGCATCGGAGATGAGTCCCATGCTGTCGCCGGTGATGCTGCGGTTGATGGGCATGGCTGGCGGTGCCTTGTAGTCCCATGCCGTGGTATCTTGTTGCTCTTCCCTGCTGCAGCGGCCGCACGATGTGGCACTTGTCAGGGCAAGCCCCATCAGTAACAGCAGTGTCAGCAGGCGTAAGATGTTCAGGTTCATCTATACTATTAGTGGTCTTTTCTTGTTTCAGCAAGCAAAGATAGTGCAAGTCAAGCGAAATGCCAAATATAATTGTGCATTTCCTGCTTGTCGCTTGTCTTCGCCGAAGGCAAAGTTACACATTAATTGTGAAAAACCTCCCCCTCAAGCATCAAATTTGCCACTTTTTTTGTAATATTGCACCTTCAAAATGAGTGAGACAGGAAAATATAACGTGCTTTTCATCTGTCTGGGCAACATTTGCCGGTCGCCGGCGGCCCAGGCGGTGATGCAAGCGATGGTGGATGAGCGCGGCTTGACAGACCGCTTCTACATCGACTCGGCAGGCATTGGTGGCTGGCACATCGGTGACCTGCCCGACAAGCGTATGCGTGTTCACGCCCGCCCTCGCGGCTATGAGTTGACTCATCGTGCCCGCAAAGTGCGGAGTGCTGATTTTGAGGATTTTGACCTCATTGTCGGGATGGATGCCTCCAATGTTGATGACCTGTGCAACCTGGCCATGACCCTGGAACAGCAAGACAAGGTGGTGATGATGGGTGACTATATCCGTCGGTATCCCAACTATGACCATGTTCCTGACCCCTATTATGAGGGCAGCGAGGGCTTCGAGTTGGTGCTCGACCTGCTCGAGGACGCTTGTGATAACCTGCTTGACAGAATAATAGAACAAAACAATATCGTAAAATGAAGAAAATCAAGTTAATCGCGCTTTTGATGAGCGCAATGACCGCATGGACCATGAGTGCTCAGTCTCCGATTGCCGTGGACTGGCAGATGGGTCAAAACAACACGGCGGCTAACAATTACAGTTGTCGCTTTGTCATAAAGAACGTCTCCAAGCAGGCCTTGGACAGTGGCTGGCAGTTCTTTTTCAACCAGTTCTCCCGCTCGGTGGTCCTGCCTGCCGGTTGCCCCGTGGATGTAGAAGAAATTTCTACAACCTATTACCGCCTGAAACCCAATGCCAATTACAAGGCACTGGCTGCCGGTGACTCGCTGGTGGTTGATATGGTGATGGGTGGTGCCCTCATCAATAAGAATTACATGCCTGCTGGTGGACATGTGGTGCTCGGCGGCGACATGGCGCACCCCATTGCAGTGAACATCAACCGCGCACCGCTTGACAAGCCCGGCCAGTGGCGTGACCACAAGATTTATCCTGACGGCAACTACATGTACAGTTACAACGAGGCCATCAACGGCTTTGGTGACGGGTACACGGGCAACGACTATGACATTTTCCCTGCCCCCAAAGAGGTCGATATCGAGGAAGGCTTTACCCAGGTGGGCAGCATCGTCACCATCAAGACCGGCAAATTCTTCCAGTGGGGTGGTTACCGCCGTGCCAAGAAACTGCTCACCAATGAGTTGGAGAAACGCGGTATCTATTCCTCCAGTGATCAGGGCACTGTTATTCAACTGTTGTTAGACAAGAAGTTGAGCGACAACCGTGAGTATTACAGCCTGCGCGTGCATAATGGCAAAATCACGATCCTGGGAGTGACCCAGGCTGCCTTGATCAATGGTGTGAAGACCCTTATCGCAGCACTGGACCACAGCAAGGGACACCGCCTGCAGAATTGCTTTATAATCGACTGGCCCGACTTTGGCTACCGTGGTGTGATGCTGGACATCGCCCGCAACTATGTGGTCAATGCCGATCAGATGAAGCGCTTCATCGACCTGCTGGCCTACTACAAGTTCAATGTCATCCAGTTCCATTTCACCGATGACGAGGCTTGGCGACTGGAAATTCCCGGTTTCCCCGAACTGACGCAGGTGGCAGCCCGTCGTGGCGCGACGCTCGATGAGAAGGGGTATCTGGCACAGATATTTGACGGCAACGGCAATCCCGATGACCTGTCGCAGTGTGCCAATGGTTACCTTACCCGCAGTGAGTTTATCGACCTGCTGCGCTATGCCTGGCACCGTGGCATCCGCATCATCCCCGAGATTGAGACCCCTGGACATGCCCGTGCCGCTATCGTGGCGATGAAGAACCGTGCCATGAACAATCCCACTGCCGAGCAATTCCGCTTGTGGGACGATAAGAACGAGAGTGTCTATACCTCGGCCCAGAGTTATCACGACAACGTGCTCAACGTCGCCAGCGATGACGTTTACCGCTTTATCGACCGTGTGGTCGGTGAGTTGCAGCTGATGTACAAGGAGGCTGGCCTGAAACTCGAAATCGTCCACTTGGGCGGTGACGAGGTGCCCAACAACGCCTGGTCCAAGAGCCCCGACGTGCAGGCACTCATGCAGCGTGAACACCTGTCGAGTCAGCACGAGGTGAGCGAGTACTACATCAAGCGCATCAGCGAACTGCTTGCCCTACGCAAGATTAGAATCGAGGGTTGGCAGGAAGTGGCAATGGACCACAAGCCCGAGTTCAACGCTGTGATGACTCCCCGTGTGGCTGGCGTGAACGCCTGGAGCACCGTGGGCTCGCGTGCCGACGTGCCCTATCGTCTGGCTAATGACGGCTATCCTGTCATCCTGTCCAACGTGACCAATTTCTACATGGATATGGGTTACAGTTGGCATCAGAATGAGCAGGGCCTGCACTGGGGTGGCAAGGTGGATGAGTTTGATGCTTGGAGCGCATTGCCTGCCAACATCTACGCCACTGCCCGTACCAATGTGGACGGTACCCCCATCAACATCACCACTGCTGGTGATGGCAAAGTGAAACTGGAGAAGCCCGAGAATATCATCGGTGTACAGGCTCAGTTGTGGGGCGAGACCCTGCGCTCGTTTGACGAGGTGCAGTACATGCTGCTGCCCAAGATGATGGGTGTGAGCGAGCGTGCATGGACCGCCATGCCCGAGTGGAGCAAGGATTTGACCGACCTCAAGTCCTATAACGAGGCCCGTCACCAGTATAACCTCAAGATCGGTACCCGCGAATTGCCGTTGCTGAAGAGCATGGGCTACAACTTCCGCGTGGGACCTCCGGGTATCAAGTTGGAAGACGGCAAACTGCTCATCAATACCCAGTATCCTGACGAGTTGGTGACCTACACCCTCGACGGTAGCGAGCCCGCCATCGACTCACCCCGCTGGACCGGCCCCGTCACCATCAAGAACCAGCCCCAGGTCATCAAGGCCAAGGCCTTCTACCTGGGCCACGAGAGCGTGACAACCTACCTGTTCAAATAACTGCCAAATAGGTAATAAGGCTTAAAGAGAGAGCTTGGAGAAATCCAGGCTCTCTTATTTGATCTAGTGATGCCAACGGATGATATAATAGTCTTGGCTATTCTACAGCCATGACGTGCGCATGGCGACCAAGCGCACCGACTTCTCGCAGGGCTACACTCCGCAAGGCATGCCGATTGTGCTCATCACCGAGCCGACC
>ONJS01000012.1 GCA_900318205.1 uncultured Prevotellaceae bacterium
TCTCTATGAATCTCTATCGCCCGAGGCACAGCAGAGCTGGTACGGCAAGAAGATGATTGACGAGATCATGCCAGCCGGTGATACTGGCCAGAAAGCCAAACAATTGACCGTCAAAGGCGATGACGGCAAGGAACTGACAATTAAAGACCTGGCCAAGGGCAAGAAGGTGCTGCTCATCGACTTCTGGGCATCGTGGTGCGGACCGTGCCGTAAGGAGATTCCCAATGTCAAGAAACAGTATGAACTTTACAAGGACAAGGGCTTTGAAGTGGTGAGCATCAGTATTGACAAGAATGAGGCCGCATGGCGCAAGGCCGTGGAGCAGGAGCAGCTGCAATGGCCCAACTTCCTGGACACCATGGGCGCCGCCGATGCCTACAAGGTGCGTTCCATCCCCGCCATGTTCTTGCTTGATGCCGAGAACTTGACCGTGATTGAATCAGGTGATAATGCCCGTGGCGAGGCTCTCGCCCAGAAACTCGCCGAACTCCTCGGCAAATAATACATACAGTATTCATAGAATTCAAGTGATGTTCTTTGGTTCGGGTGACTGCATGCTGGTCACCCGAACTTTGAAAAAGGATTGCTGTGAGTTTTCTTGAAAAATTTGGGTATTGATGTGATTCTTACTATCTTTGCCACAGTAAATCATTCAAAAAACCAAATAATTACGATTATGAAGAAATTGTTTTTGGCCATGTTTGCGGGCATGATGGCGCTGGGCATGGTCGCCCAGGACGGTAAATTCACGGTGAAAGGTACCTTTGAAGAGTTCGGTGACTCGGTATTTTTCAAGATTTTATCAACTTCCAATGGAAAGTCCTTCCCTGTTACGGGTCAGATGCTTGAACAGACATTTGACCTTAAGGATGCAGATAATATCACTATCGGACACTGGTTTACAGGGCGTAAACATAAAGAGAAAGGCGATATTACTATTCCTGCCATTCCAGGCGAGACGCTTGTTGTCACCAAAGACGATAAGGGCGAGATTCAGCTGAGCGGTTCGCAGTTCTATGTGGACTATAATGAGGCAAGGAAAGTGGTTGAACCTATTGACCAGGAAGGTGATGAGTTGATGAAGGAACTCATGGATAAAATGCAGGCCGGCGCTTCTGAAGACGAACTGATGGCATTGTATGAGGCGAAAATTCCGGTATTGCTTGAGAACTTAAACAATGCAGTGACGGGCTATATCAAGGCGCATCCCGACCAAGATGCCGCTGCCGCGCTGATTGATGACTTGCCTGAGGAACTCGAATTCCTTGAGCCTGCCGCAGCCCTGCTGACCGAGCGCGCCCGTAATAGTGTGGCCGCCAACCTGTACAAGACAAAACTCGAGAAAGTACGGAAGGAGGCAGCAAAGCATGGCCAAGCAGGTTCTCTGGCTCCCGACTTTACGCTGATGGACATCAACGGCAAGCCGCTGTCGCTGAGTTCGCTGCGTGGCAAGTGGGTGGTTCTCGACTTCTGGGGCTCGTGGTGCGTCTGGTGTATCAAGGGCATGCCCAAGATGAAGGAATACTATGCCAAGTATCAGGACAAACTTGAAATCCTGGGCGTGGACTGTAACGACACCGTCGAGAAGTGGAAAGCCGCTGTCGCCAAGAACGAACTGCCCTGGTTGCACGTCTATTGCGATAGGGAGAAGGGCGACAACCCGATGGAGCTGTACCATGTGGAAAACTTCCCCACCAAGATCATCCTTGACCCTGAGGGCAAGGTGGCAAAGGTCGTCGTGGGCGAGTCAGCCGGCTTCTATGATTATCTGGACAAGGTGCTGAAGTAATCTAGTTGTCAGTTTTTAGTTGTCAGTGTCATCCGCATTCATCTGCCAACTGAAAACTTAAAACTGAAAACTTAAAACTGAAAACTGAGAAATGAACGTTAAGGTCAGAATGCCCAAGCTCGGCAAGAAGCTGAGAACCAAAAAGTATTGGATTAAGGAGTTGTTGATGACGATTCTCGCCACCAGCATCTCGATTGTCCTCACATTCGGCTCCGCCAATCTGGTAGAAGGCCGTCATAAAAAGCAGGCTCAGCGCAGAATGGCGATGATGATCATCCATGATATCGACGAGAGCATCAAGCAGATGGAGCAGGCCGATAGCCTCCTTAGGGAATACCATGACTTGCAATTTGAGGTACTTGAGGGCAGGTACAGCGAGTCTTTGGGTATCGCCTGTGTGATGCTGGCTTCCAATGACCCATCGTACATAAAGTTTGCCCATACAACCGAGCACATCTTTACTTCCAATGTGGACACTTGGAGCACGATAGGTAAGGTGGATTTTATCGACAACGTGAGCGGTTGTTACATTCTTCGTGAAGAGTATAAGAAGGAAATTATTGATGCTTTTCATGAGTTGATAGACCAAAAAAACGACTCCGATTTATCGCATTTGGATGACCTGTTGGCAATTAAATCTGAGTATTATGTGGCTTGTTCATCTGGATTAATCAATGAAATTAAGGCTGCCAATGAGTTGAATAAGCGTATCATGGGAATTTCAGATAAGGATTATGCAAAGTTCAATTCCAAGATGATTGGTTATGAACAATCAGATATTGATTCCCTGTACGACGTTGTGGATAAAGAATACTTGAAAGATATTGAGAGGAGAGCCCGGGCAATGAATAATTTCAAAAAAAATAAAGCCACCATGTATCCCGATGAGGATTAAATAAGAATAAAGACTTACCAATCAACTAAATATTGAACTTAAACTTAGCAAAAATGAACCATACACAATGTTTGATTATCGGGTCCGGCCCTGCCGGATATACCGCAGCGATTTATCTGGTGCGCTCAGCCATTGACTGCTTGCTCATTGAGGGCTTGCAGGTGGGCGGACAGTTGACCCAAACGACTACCATCGAGAATTTCCCGGGCTTCCCCGAGGGTGTTGACGGCTACCAGTTGATGGAGAACATGCGCCAGCAGGCGGTGAACCTGGGCGCCAAGATGAAGTCGGGCCTCGTGGCTGGCATCGACATGAGCCAGCGCCCATTCCTTATCACCCTCGACGGTGGCGAGCAGATGACTGCCGACACCATCATCGTGGCTACTGGTGCTACCGCCAAGTACCTGGGCTTGCCCGACGAGACTAAGTATGCAGGGCAGGGTGTATCGGCCTGTGCAACCTGCGACGGCTTCTTCTACCGCAAGAAGGTGGTGGCTGTCGTGGGCGGTGGCGATACTGCCTGTGAGGAGGCCGACTACCTGAGCCATCTCGCCAGCAAGGTCTATCTCATCGTCCGCAAGGACTACCTGCGTGCCAGCGAGGCGATGCAGCAGCGCGTCAAGGAGAACGACAAGATCGAGATACTGTTCAACACCAACACCGTGGGCCTCTTTGGCGACAACGGCGTGGAGGGTGCCCACTTGGTACGCTTCAAGGGCACTGACAAGGAGGAACTGTTTGACATCGCTATCGACGGCTTCTTCCTCGCCATCGGCCACCGTCCCAACACCGAGTTCCTGGGCGGGCAGATTGACCTTGACGAACAGGGATACATCAAGCTGACGGGCCACAACACGGCAACCAACGTCGAGGGCGTGTTTGCAGCCGGTGACGTCGCCGACCCGCACTACCGTCAGGCTATCGTCGCTGCTGCAGGAGGCTGCCGCGCCGCCATCGACGTGAAGCAGTACCTGTCGTAAGAATCGTCGCGATGGACATTGCCTTGATCTTCATCGTATTATCGGGGGTATCCCTGATGATGGTCTTTTTGGCTGTCGTTATCTTGACGGGCCATGGTGATGGGCTGATTGCCGGCTACAACACAGCGAAGAAAGAAAAGCGCGAGCAGTACAACATGAAGCGGTTGAGGGCTGTTGTTGCAGGCCTGATATCCTTTACGATGGCATTTGTCTAGTGCGTGGCTCTGATTGACAACATGATGGTCACTCTGCTCGGGCTGCTGGTACTGATTGCCGCCAATATCGCTGGCATCCACATTGCCAATAGCTGGTGCAAGAAAGCTTGACTGTGATCGACTGGGAATAACTGTGAGTGACTGGGAATAACTGGGGGAGAGGGTTTCTCCCGTTGTTCCCAGTCATTCTCATTGTTCCCATTCTTCTCAGTTGTTATCGGTGGTTGTCGCGCCAGTTGCGGCGGGCTTGTGACATTTGTTCTCGGATGCCGCCGTTTTCCAGAAAATCGTTTTTCAACTTTTGCAGCAATTTCATTAAAAGGTAGTCTGTCTGGTGGAGCAGGATGAGGGCAATATTGGCTATTGTCTCGTCGTTGCGCAACTCACACACTCTCATGTAATCGGCAGGGGAGGTGTGTTGCCTGCACCAGGAACGTGCGTTTTGGAATTGGTCGCTGTTTGAGTCCCAAAGGGACAACCCATGAGTACGCAGATAGTCCTCATAATCCTCTTGCAACTCCTTTAAACTTGCCTTGGCGACATTGACCAGCTTGATGTTGGTTTCCATTGATGTGGTTCCCGCCTCGTTGCCCTCCGCTATGTTCTGTTTGCCCGAACGTGCTGCTTGCTTCATTTGGTCAACAGTGCGATCGCCAGCCTTAGGAAGATAATGCTCCACAAAGTAGCATGTGATGTCGTAGATGCATTCTGCTTTCTGGAAGGCGATGAGGTTCTTGTAGTTGCCCTTCAGTGGGAGGAAATCGTTCATAACTGGGAGTGACTGGGAATGACTGGGAGAAACTGGGAACTATCTATTGTTCTTGGGGGACGTTCTTGTTGTTGCTCATGACGAGGGAGTGGGTGCGTTGCATGAAGCGGGTGAATTCGGCTTTGGAGTCGGGACGCAGCAGGTCGGGACGCGCCTCGGGGATGAGGACGTAGTTCTGGCCATGGGCGACGGGTTTCTGGACGAAGAAGAGTTTGTAGCGCGGGTCTACGATGACAGCATGGCCGTTTTCCATCCTTAACGATACCTTGACCATGGCGCCGCCACGAGTGTCGATGTCGCTCTGGTTGCTGATGAAGTTGCCCATGCTATAGACGAGCAGCACGTCCTTGTCATACTCCTCGCTGTGGCGAACCTCCATGGGCTCCACGACATGGGGATGTCCGCCGATAATGAGATCTACGCCCTGGGTGACGAGCCAGTCAGCCAGGGTGCGTTGTGAAGCAACGGGTTTCAGTTGGTACTCGATGCCCCAGTGCAGGTTGACACAGATGGCATGCGCCCCGCGCTCACGCGCGAGTGAGATGTCGTCGGCAATCTGCTGCTGGTCAATGAAATCGACAATGACGTCGCCTTGAATCGGGATGCCGTTGGTGCCGTAGGTATAGTCGAGAAAGGCAATTTTCATGCCCTTGATGTTGACGATGTAAGGGATGCGCTTGGCTCGTTCCTGGTCGTTGGGATAGGTGCCGATGTGGGCTATACCCATGGAATCCAATGCTTGATAGGTGCGCACCAGACCCTTGTCACGACGGTCCAGACAGTGGTTGTTGGCGGTGAGGAACAGGTCAAAGCCCACGTCCTTAAGTCGCTGGGCATAGCTGTCGGGGGCGCTGAAGCAGGGATAGCCCGTGTAGGGCTTGCCCGCCAAGGGACACTCCAGATTGACTACGGCAAGGTCGGCCCAGCGGACATCGTCCTCGATGTATTGGAAACAAGGGGTATAATCGTAGGTGCCGTCGGGCTGCTGGGCAGCGGTAATCTGCGGTGCATGCTGCATGGCGTCGCCCACAAACATCAGATTAACCGTGTGGTTGCTCTGCAGCAGCGACACGATCGACAGCATCAATATGGAGAGAAGCTTCATAGTTTAAGCGGGCTTTACCCGCAGTTTAGAGTTTAATGTTTAGTGTTTAATGATTAAAGTTTAGGGTTGGTATCTCTAAACCCTAAACTTTAAACTTCAAGTGAGCAAGCAAAACGCTTGCTCACTTGAATGATGGTTAGCGTCCGCGCTTGGCCGCCTTGGCTTGAGCCTTGGCGTTGCGCATCATCTGCATGGGATTGGTCGAAACCTGGTGCATCACCTTGCGCATCGACAGGAACTGCTTCAACAGGCGGTTTACCTCCTCGACGCTGGTACCGCTACCGGCAGCGATGCGTTTGCGGCGGCTGGCGTCGATGATGTCGGGGTTGGCGCGCTCCTGCGGGGTCATCGAGCCGATGATGGCCTCTACACCCTTGAATGCGTCGTCGGGGATATCAATGTCCTTGATGGCCTTGCCCACGCCAGGAATCATTGATGCCAGGCTCTTGAGGTTACCCATCTTCTTGATTTGCTTGATCTGCTTGATGAAGTCGTCGAAGTCAAACTTGTTCTGCTTGATCTTCTTCTCCAGCTTCTCGGCCTCTTCCTCGTCATACTGCTGCTGCATGCGGTCCACAAACGACACGATATCGCCCATGCCCAGGATGCGGTCGGCCATACCTTTGGGACGGAAAGGGTCCAGGTCGGTCATCTTCTCGCCGATACCCACAAACTTGATGGGCTTATCGACAACGGCGCGGATTGACAGGGCGGCACCACCACGGGTGTCACCGTCGAGCTTGGTGAGCACGACGCCGTCAAAGTCTAGGCGATCGTTGAAGGCCTTGGCGGTATTGACGGCATCCTGACCGGTCATTGAGTCCACAACGAACAGGGTCTCGTTGGGGTGGATGGCATCCTTGATGGCTTTGATCTCGACCATCATCGCCTCGTCAACAGCCAGACGGCCGGCGGTATCGACGATGACCAGGTCATAGCCATTCTGCTTGGCATGCTCGATGGCGTGCTGAGCGATGGCCACGGGGTCCTTGCTCTCGGGCTCGCTATAGACGGGCACCTCGATCTGCTCGGCGATGGTCTTCAGCTGGTCGATAGCGGCGGGACGATAGACGTCACAGGCGACGAGCAGCGGTTTGCGTTTTTCCTTACCGCTCTTGAGGCGGTTGGCGAGTTTGCCGGTGAAGGTGGTTTTACCGGAACCTTGCAGACCCGACATCAGGATGACGGCGGGATTGCCCTCGATGCTGAAGGTGGCCTCCTCACCGCCCATGAGCTCGGCGAGCTCGTCATGGACGATCTTGACCATCAGCTGGCTGGGGTTAACGGCGTTGATGACGTTCTGGCCCAGGGCCTTCTGCTTGACGTCATCGACAAACTTCTTGGCGACGGGGTAGCTGACGTCGGCGTCAACCAGTGCGCGGCGCACCTCCTTGAGGGTGGAAGCTACGTTGATTTCGGTAATGCGGCCTTGTCCTTTCAGGACTTTAAATGACCGTTCAAGTTTATCAGATAAATTTTCAAACATTATTTTGGTGGTTTTTAGAATTTCTCAGTTTTCCCTGCCATAATAATCTCACGCTAAGTCGCAAAGACGCTAAGTTTTTCATTATAGCTTAGCGCCTTAGCGCCTTAGCGTGAATTTAATGTGCAGTTAAATAATATTCTTATTTCTTTTTCTTGATGAGTCGGTTGGTGGCAGTGTCGGGGAAGACAATCTGCGGTTTGAACTCGCGGCCTTCCTCGGGGGTGACGATGGCGTAAGCCATGATGATAACGATGTCGCCCACCTCGACCTTGCGAGCGGCGGCTCCGTTCAGGCAGATGGTGCCGCTGCCGCGCTCACCAGCGATGGTGTAGGTGTCAAGGCGCTCGCCGTTGTTTACGTCAACGATATACACGCGTTCGCCCTCGATGATGCCAGCGGCATCCATGAGGTCCTGGTCGATAGTGATGCTACCGATGTAGTTAAGGTTAGCATCGGTCACCGTGACACGGTGAATCTTGGATTTCATGACCTGGATGTACATATCTTCAGTTTTTTAGTTGTCAGTTATCAGTTTTCAGTTGTCAGCAATCTGCTAAAACCTAAAGCTTCTTATAGGTGATGTTGTCGATCTCGCGCACGTCACCGCAATAGACGGTGATGCAACCGACGATGTAGTCACTCTCGTCCCAGTCGGTAACGGGCTGCAGCGTGATGCCGTCACAGATGGAGAAGTACTCGGTATCCATCTCGGGCCAGGCGTTGATGGTGGCAACTACCCAGTCGTGGGTCTGCTCTACGGTGTGATCCTTAGCAAACTCCAGGCTGCGCTGAAGGGTGGCGTAGATCTGCGGGGCGACCTTGCGCACTTGGGGGGTGAGGCGCACGTTGCGGCTGCTCTTGGCCAAGCCATCGTCCTCGCGAATGCAGGGGCACTGCACGATATCGATATTAAATCCCAACTGCTTAATCATCGCGCGGATGACAGCAATCTGCTGGAAGTCCTTCTCGCCGAAGTAGGCACGGTCGGGCATCACCCACGAGAAGAGCTTGCTCACAATCTGGCACACACCGTTGAAGTGGCCGGGGCGCATGGCGCCTTCCATCACCTGCTGGACGGGACCGAGGTCAAACACGCGGGTGTCGGGCTCAGGATAGATTTCCTCGACGGTGGGCATGAAAGCCACATCGACACCACAGCTCTCAAGCATCGCAGCATCGCGCTCAGCGGTGCGGGGATAGGTGCGCAGGTCTTCCTTATTGTTAAACTGCGTGGGGTTCAGGAAACAGCTCACCACGACGGCATCGTTCTCCTTGCGGGCGCGATCGACAAGCGACTTGTGACCCTCGTGCAGGGCACCCATCGTGGGCACCAGACCTACTGACTTACCTGCCTGGCGAAAAGCCTCCACGGCCTCGCGCAACTCATTGACCTTGCTGATAATCTTCATTCTTCTTTAATTATAAGATGTGAATTCAAACTGCAAAATTACTACGCAAATGCCACATAGGCAAATTGCGTGCCAACTTTTTATTTTGATGTGATTCCGGCTGCCAGAAATTATCAAGTGTTTTTCTCAAAATTTTTTTTATTTTTGTGTGATTTTTTAATTGAGTTGTTCGTCTAATGGGCAAAAGAAAGTTTTAAAACGACGAAAAAATGAACGAACTGGAAAGCAAATTTGCACAGACCATCAAGCAGAACAAGAGCACTATCTACACGGTGTGCTACATGTTCTCGAAAGATGCCGATGAGGTGAACGACCTCTTTCAAGAGGCTGTTATCAACATGTGGCGAGGCTTTGAGGGATTTGAGAACCGCAGCAATGTGAAGACGTGGATCTACCGCGTGGCACTCAATACCTGCATCTCGCTTGACCGCAAGAATCGCCGCACAAGCAGTGAACCGTTGTCGATGGACATCAACCTGTTTGAAGACCATGACGCGGATTCCCGCCAGGTGGACATGCTCCACGACCGCATCAGCCGCCTCCAGCCCTTTGACCGCGCCATCGTGCTGCTGTGGCTGGAGAACATGCCCTACGAGGAAATCGGCCAGGTGGTGGGCATCACGACGACCGCTGTGGCAACCCGCCTCTACCGCATCAAAGAACAACTCAAGAAAATGAACAATTAAAAAAGACTTTAAGATTATGGATTACGAACTTGACGAAATGCGCCAGCAGATGGCGATATTGAAAGATAAACTCGAGAACCAGACGATTGTGAACGACCGTTTTATCCGCCGCTCCATCAAGCGCGGCATGAGTACCCTCAACAGGCGCTATCTGGTTATAGCAATCATAGCTCTGGCGATGATCCCCTATGGTTACTGGGCCTTTGTGATGCTTAACGGCCTCTCCGTTGCCCTGTGGATTGCCATGTGTGTGATGATGCTCACGGTAGTAGGATTCATTTACTTTAACGGAAGCGTCCTGCGCGATGACAACCTGATGGGTGGCAACCTGGTGGAGGTGAAGCGCAAGCTGGCTCTTGCCAAGAAGCGCGATGGCAACTGGCCGTGGTTCGGTATCCCCGTGGCACTGGCTTGGGCCTCATGGGCAGTCTATGAGATGGCACAGCGGTCAGGTGGTGGCGAGTATTTAGTGCCCTGTTGCATCGTGGGTATCATTGTTGGCGCATTGATTGGCTTGAAGGTACATTTCAAGACCCAGCGACACTACCGTGACGTCCTTGAGCAACTCGAAGACCTGGAGGACGCCAAGTAACCTGGCAAAAATAGGAATTGCCCCATGAAGAAGAGAAAAATCTTTTTCAGGGGGCAATTTTTATGATCTTAATAATTGAATTAATTACCCTAAATTATCGAAAGAAAATACAATAATGGTTTTTGTCGGGTACGAAAATGAAAATCACGTTGAAAGGATTGCGGGCAAAAAACTGAAACAAAAACGAGAGTTAACTCAACAGTCTGAAATCATTCCTCTTGCCTCTTCATTATATAATCAATATTTAAAGGATTCTTTATTTGCATTTTATGAAAAGAATGAGTAATTTTGTTCCGAAAAAATATAAGATTATGACTATAGACGAGATTAAAAAGCTGAAAGAAATTGTTAAGGCCAATTTAAACGAAAAACCTTCAACAGAATGGGACAAAGGGAAAGAATTATTGAAATATCAATCTCTTGCAGGGAATTGTGTGCTTGTGATAGGAAGCGAAGCTTTATTGAACAAGAACAAGGAAGAATATAGAGATGTAAGAGGTGATTCAGAGGCGTACTTGTTGAAATGCCTTAAATCTGATCCAGAAACATACAGGCGGTATCAGGATGTATCAAGTTTTGAGGACGTCACAAATAAGGCAGAATTAATGGAAGATTTAGACCATTTGCTCGATGTCAAATCTAAAATATGGGAGAATGATGTGATGGAGATGATAGATCCATCACTACGTCTATTATTAGAAACCAAGGTTTTCCGCCTCGTCATAACAACGGCCTTTGATCCTCTTCTGGAATATGCCTTACAAAAAATCTGGAACAATAACCTGAAAGTAATTAATATTCACGATCGCCTTTACAAGTATGATCAATCTAAACGTGATATCGAGTTGATCAGAAATGAGTTTAATGAGATAAGTCCCACTTTGCTGTATGCGTTTGGGAAAATAGAAAGCAAAGAGAGCATATATGCGATTACTGATGATATTAAAATATTCACGATTGATTGTTGGTTGAACCTTAGGAAACCAAAGAATCTCATGCAATATATGCAGAATAAGACTGTTATTGCTATCGGTTGCGATTTTGAACAATGGGTGATTAAATTCTTATGGTATATTCTGTCTAATCGATCAGGTGACTTATCTAGTACCATCAAAGATAATACAATCAATTTAAACACCAGTGGTAAAGTTGCTGTAAACTTATCATTAGATGAAGAGAAAGAGAGAATATCGAACTTCCTAAATGGTAAGCATTTCACATTCTTTGACGATTCTCGTAAGTTTTCCGGGCGGCTCGGACTTGAAATTATCAATCAACTTTGTAATAAACCACCCGTGGAGGGAAGTTTCTTTATTTCATATGCCCATGAGGACTTTGATATTGCAAATAACGTCTATCGTGAATTAAATGATGGAAATCAAAAAGTTTGGTTTGATAAACGAAAACTTCTTTTTGGAGATATTCTGGATGATGAAATTCTTAAAGGAATTGAGACATGCAATTACTTTGTTCCGATTTTAACAGACACAGTGATTGACGATTTGAAGAATAATCGGATTAGTAAACGTTACTACTATAAGGAATGGACAAAGGCAAATGATGAACAGGAGAAGTTTAAGAAATCTCAAAGAAAGAAAACTCCATTTATAGTTTTTCCTATTGTTACTGGAGACAATGATAGCGTCATTAAAGACTATGAAAGTGTTATTAATGACTATGAGAATAAACAAGAATTGATGCCTATTCTTAATTTTATAAAAAAGACAAAATTCTTGTCGATTGATGAAACCCCACAATTATATAAATTGTGGGAAGCAATTGATGAACAATTAAATAGAATAAAACAATAAAACGGGTAAACAACACTCAAAAGATACACAGCAACAATTGCAAGCATAGTATCAAGACAAATACCTCTCATGATATGATGAAAGAAGATAATCCTTGGATGGGTTTGAACTCATATAAAGAACCCAGTGAAGAATCAAATAGTTATAAGTTTTGTGGAAGGCAGAGAGAAACATTTGACCTTGTCCAACTTATCGAGCACAACACCTTTGTCACATTATATGGATCAACTGGCGTAGGTAAAACTTCATTGTTGCGGGCTGGTGTATTTCCCGTTCTTAGGCATCATGAAGACTACACAATACCTAACGAATCAGAAAAGCCAAAGTTTTATCCGTTCTACATTCGCCTGGGTTCAGTATCTCAGCTCGAGGATCAGAAAGAAAATAACAAACCACTGTATGAAGAACTCATCAAGAATATCGAAATAAAGTTAACCGCAATAGAGACGAAATCAGAAAAGCCAAGAACACAAGAAGAGCCAATAACACCTGAGGAAAAGGAATTGGAATACCTGTGGCTCTACTTTCACACCCATCAATTTACGACTAAAGATCAAGAAGGAAAAGATAGAGTTGTTACCCCTGTATTGGTCCTTGACCAATTTGAGGAATTGTTTACTAATCGTGTCAATGAGGAAAAGGCAACACTGTTTTTAAAGCAATTATACGTGCTGATTGAAAATCATAAGCCTTGGAGTACAGAAGAGTTCAATTATCCTTATTGCCGATTTGTGATTTCCATTCGCGATGACCGTTTTTTCTATTTAGAGGATGTTATTGAGCGAGAGCGTCTTAATCTCTTCAAGGAGAATCGCTATCGTCTGCGCGCGATGGAAGACGAGAACGCAAAAGCAGTTGTTACGATCCCAGGTAGAGGCGTGATTGAAGAAAAAGATAAAGATGCTATCGCAGAAGCAATCATTGGAAAGGCAAAAGATGCGGATCGGGGAGAAATCAACACCCTGATGTTATCCCTCATTTGTCATCAATTATATAATAAGGTAAAAAATAACAAAGAAAAAACTATCACTCTTGAAGATGCGCAAAGCATCAACATGACCCTTGGTTCGTTCTATGCCGAGGCCTTGATGGGCATCCCGGCCCATGAAAAAAAATATTTAGAAAGTAAGTTTATTTATGAAGACCAGAGACAGCCTGTTAAAGAAGACGAATTTAAGAAGGAAGCGCCTATTGCTTATGAGCGTTTGTACCATGAACCTGATTCAAAATATAAGATTATAACTACAGTCGTTGTTCCAGGAAATAACGTCCCGCATGTGGAGTTGATTCATGACCAGATTGCATCGGTCATGAATGCCAAGAAAAAAAGTCAACAGAGCAGGCGGAGAGCCATGTGTTTAAGACTCCTTTTAGTGGCAAGTGTTCTCCTTCTGGGACTGGGTCTATTGTTGTTTGGCGGAGTCACAAGCAATAAATATAAACAGAACTTTGCCCTCACTCGTATTGATGACCATAAATTCACTTCCAGAGATTACGATTTCATTGGTCCATTCGGTCTTGAAGATAACGCAATGGTAGAGGATTTTGCTCTGATAGGGGATTTTGCTCTGATAGATAAATCAGAGTATACAATATCCCGATGTCACTACCTCAAGTCTCTTGACCTGAGGAATATTGGTGTTATTGGTCGTGACACACTCTTTCTCAAGATCTCTGATTGCGAGCGACTAGAGCAAATAAAATTGCCAAATTCTCTTTCCGCCCTTGAACTAACAATTGATAGCTGCCCAAAATTATTATTGCAGATTAACAAGGGATTGGGTTTCCTCTATATCAAACCAATGCAAGATGCCATCACTATCCAAATTGATTCAGACGTAGATCGATATGCGATGGTGGACGGGGTATTATGGGATTTAGAAGAGCGGCGTATTGCTTATTGTCCCGGCATTGGAAAATCGAATGCTCCCAGAAAGATCGTTTGCACATTCCCTTCAGAAATTAAGGATGACGTCAGAATCTATGGTAACACCACGTTTTACAATGGTGGCTTTCATCACGATGAATCTTTGGGTGTGTTGTCAACTATTTTTGTGCCTTCACAGAGTCAACTTAATAGTTTAAGTGCTCAAGGATATCAACCTGGGGACGGATTTGATAATGTGGTTTTTAAATATTCTTTAGATTCAATACCATCTAGTTTGTTTAAAGATCATATTCACGTGCGAGAGGTACAAATGCCCAAATCTTTAAAAGAAATCCATGATGAGGCCTTTATGAGATGTATTGGTTTAAAGACCATTGATTTACCAGACGATCTTGAATACATCGGTAAAGGTGCCTTTATGGGATGTACAAAACTAACCCATATCATGATTCCGGCATCCGTGAAGAGAATAGAAGAGCAAGCATTTGAAGGTTGTTCTTCTCTTGAGATAGTCACATTTGCCGGAGACTCTATAGAATTGGGAAATCGTGCATTTGCAAATTGTCAGAAAATAAAGATTGTAAGATGCCCAAAGATGGCTTTTGAATCGAATCACGAATACGAGTCTCCATTTTATAATTGCCCTAATATGGAGTATATAAAATCTAAGGGGTATCAATTGGCGGCTAAAAATAATGTGTCTAGAAAAGACTACGATATCTTTATGACGTCTTCGGGTATTTTCATCAATCCCAAACAAAATGTAACTGAAATATTTTTACCATTAGAACAAGAATTCGGAGAGTTTGAATTTGGGCCAAATATAAAAAGTATCACCGACATTCATGTGCCTTGGCCACAACCCTATAGCTATGTCGATGAAAAAGAGAAGTCGCTATTTTTATACATCGACAGCATAGAACGACAGCATATAACGCTTCATGTCCCATTTGGTTGTAAACGATATTATTCTCATGACAGTCACTTTGTGGGATATAAAGACATCATTGAAGATACTCCGATTCAATGGATTAAAAACTGGAGTCAGTATCTTTTGAACCAAACATGGGACATGATTAGAAAGCATTTTGTTTCTTTATTGATTTTATTATTCTTGTTCATCGCGTGGATAGCTTACCCGTTGTTGTCTAAGAACGATTTCTTTAAGAGAAGAATGGCTATTTATCGGCAATCCGGGATTAGGATATTTTTGGCCATAGTGGTCTATGCTGTGCTGTCTTTCTTGTGTTGCCTAATATTATACTGGATTTTTAATGTGCTATGCCAGACTAATGTCTATGCCTCACAGTTTTTTGCATTGGTTGTGACTCTGTCTTTGGTTACATTATATTTGATGGCACCTGCGTTTTTTGACAGCCGCAAGGACCACCAAGATACATTAAAACTAAAGGACATTTTTAGGAATGGCGTTAATTCGTTTAAAAATCTTATTCGGCAGTTCATACGGAATTCCAAAAAGTATGTAATTGGAGCGATGTCCATTATTTTGGCGATAATTCTTTTACATTTTGTCCCCAAGCTCTCGAATAGGAATCAAGATCATCGTGAAGTTCTCCTGTCGTATATTGATAGTCTTGTTCAATCCAATACTGTCTCGGAGAATGATATTCAACAGCTAGGCCGTCACTTGGCGATGTGTGGTGATTCATTATCATTAATTCACACAAAATCCATCCCCTATGACAACTGTGATCCAAACTATGAGATGCCTTTTGTACTACATGATTCCATCAGTATGATACAAGGTGATACGATATTTAAATTTGACTCAGAAAGAATGGTGAAATACCCGCTTGCTCAAGAGACAATTAAAGCACCCGATAATTCCGTAATTAACATAAATGAGCCCAAGTATTCAGGAGATTTTTTATCTGTTGACAGTCACGCTGGGGTCATAAAAAACAAGTCAACTGGGCAGGATTATCCGTTACCTTACAAGTATCGTGATCTCTACAGTTACTCATGGGGATCTCTCAATGGACGATATTTTTACCTAAATAATAGTTTTAATGACTATGATGAAATCGCTATCTTTGATATGCAAGAGAACGGTAACCTGATAGTCGAACTGAAGGGCGATGAAATCTCGAAGATTGACAAACCTGTTGCATCCAGTCAAAATGAAATCTGTTTCTTTACGACGTCAAGTGACAGTGTTTCTTTTTATTACATTAACAATGGGGCTGTGTTTTTATTAACAAAGATAAAAAACAAGAAATCTTTTTATTCTAATCAGCAGTGCAAGAATCTTGGCTATTACTTGATTGTTGAAGAAGATTCCATTGACAGGAAAGACCCACAAAAAGAATTGATTAAGGTTAGATATGTCATGTCGACAAAGTATCCATACGCAAAACCTGTAGTGTATGTGAATAAGCCTATATTTGCTTCAAATGATGAGATCATTATTGTTAATTCACGCAATAAAACCTTTGATTTTTATCGTTTTGAGACACTGAGCGACCTTATACGCCGTTCTCATTCAATTGATGAACAACGAAGGAATGAGATGATTAATCTATTAAAAAAACAGCATTTGAACAAATAGTCGGATCTTGATTGGCCATAACCATCAGATTGCGGATATGATATAGCTCAATTTTTGCAATCAGAATCTGCCAGTTTTGTGACTGTATTCTCATCACAAGACTGGCAGATTTTTAGGAAATTGGCTACTTTGCGACTTTGCTCGAGAACGCGTTTGAGTCGGGTTTATTCGGGCCAGGAGGTTCTCAGGAGGTAGTCGATGAGGGCGGTGATGTCGTTGATGTTGATGGCTGAGTCGAGGTTGCAGTCGGCGTTGTCGAGGTTGATGCCGTCGTCGTTACCGCTGAGGAGGTAGCTGATGAGGTCGGTAACATCGGTGATGTTGACGGTGCCGTCTTCATTGACATCGCCGCGCAGGAGTCCGCCCTGCTTGGTCAGGCTCCACACGGTGAGGTGACCTCCGGGATAGTACTGGTAGATGGTCACGTGGCGGGAGTCGATGACCTCGGCGTTGAGCCAGTTGGCCTGATAGGAATTGGCATCGGCACTGGCTGTCTGTGCAACACTGACGAGCGGCGTAGCCGCATTGACCTCGGCCACGGCAAATCCGTCACGATAATTGCTCAGTGTGGGATAAACCATCAGTTCCATGCCGTTCCAAATGAAGGGGAAGGTGCCGTTGCAGTTACCCTTGTTCGGCAGTGAGATATCCGTTGCAGAGAATCCGTCACCACTGAATGCCAGTTTCTTGAGCGTACTGGAGCGGTTGACGTAGAGGATAGCATCGTCCCCATTGAGGTCGGTGTAGTAATTGAGCACCGTGCCGCTGTTGGGAGCCACGCCGTCGCAGTTGGCGAGGTAGGTGTCATCGGTATTGATTTCGCCGTCAGTGAACTTGATGCGGCTGATGGTGGTGCCGCTGGTGGCGCCCACGAGGTAGAGTTCACCGTCCTCCATCAGATTTCCCATCGGGAAGCCCATGTTGTCGCTGCGGCCGAAGTTGATGACCTCGGCGGGTAGGGTGTGGGTCACCACATCGCCCGTAGCGGGGTTGATGACCTTGAGTTGGGGACTGCTTGCCCAGGAATCGGGGAAGTGGGCGTTGCTGACCACCAGGTTGCCTGCCTGGTCGCGGGTGAGGCCCACGTTGATGCCGCCCTCAAAGGTCTCGCTTGTCAAGCCGTTGCGGTCCACCACGAGGATGGTGCTTGTGCCCTTGTCGTTGATATAGAACTTGCCGTTCATGCCGAAGCCTTGGCGGGCATCTGCCATGTTAAGAAAGCTGAGGTTGTTGATTTCCCAGACTTTCTCGATACTGTAGGTGACGGGTGTGGGCTGCTCAGGGTCAATGGGATTGTCGTTCACACCCAGATAGGCGGGCTCGCTCTCGTTGCCGTAGCCATCGATGACGCACACGGCATACCAGTAGCCCTCCTGATTGGCATCGGGCAGCGAATAGGACGGTTTGTAGGTGACACCTAGCAGATAGTCGCTCCTGATGCCGTCATATTTCTCGCTCATGGCATTCTCGACAGTGACCTCGGCGGGCACAGCATAGACCGAGTATTTTACCAATGTGCCCTTTTGGACAGACCAACTGAGGTCGGCGCCGCTCTTGGCGAGTTCGGTGGGCGTGCCGTAGCCCGGAGCCGTCTTCCACGTCACAGCGGGAATCATAGCGGGACGCTGGAAGGCATTGGCCAGCAGGTAGTTGCCCAAGCCGCTGACGCCGTTGTTGTTGCCGTTGATGTTCTTGGCGCTATAGAGGACGACACCGGGGGCATTGTCCTCAGTATATTGGCGTGAATAGTTAATCTGCTGGGCGATTTCGGCCCAATCGCTGGTGGTGTTGCTCTGTGAAGCGAGGAACGAGATGCTGTGGCTCGCATAGTGGTGACGGCCATAGTGCTTGGCGATGTAGCTCCACCACTTGGTCAAGGGCCCGAAGGGGTTGGTCGCATGGTTGGTCTTCCAGTAGAGTTGTGGGGAGATATAATCAATCGTACCCTGTTCTAACCATGCCAGCGGGTCGCTGAAGATACCGTTGAACTGCCAGTCGCTGCCTGTGGGGCAGGGGGTGACGCCATGCTGCCCTGCCGATGTGCTGGCGGTGCCAGCCACGCCGGCGGGACTGATGCCGAAACGCACTTCGGGTTTGGTGTCCTGAATCATGTAATAGACATCCCTGACCATCATGTTGACGTTGTTGCGACGCCAGTCGGCAAAGGTCATGTCCACATTGGAATCGTTCCACAGGTTGTAATCCTCGGCCTTGTTGGTTGTGGGGATGCCGTTGGGATAGAAATAGTCGTCAAAGACGATGCCGTCCACATCATAGTTGGTGATGATTTCCCTGATTACGTCCACGATGCGCTGGCGCGTCTCGGGCAGTCCGGGATTGAGGATCGTTGTAGTCGTGTTGCCACTGGTATAGGATAGCAGCATGCCTCTGTTTTTCAGATCCTGATCTTGGGCCGTATTCCAGTTGGACCCTGTGCTCCAGCGATAGGGGTTGACCCATGCATGGCACTGGATGCCTCGTGCGTGGCACTGCTCGACGGCATACTGCAGCGGGTCGTAGCCCGGGTTCTTGCCGCGGGTGCCCGTCAGGTAGCTGGACCAAGGCTCGTAGCTGGACTGGTACATCGCGTCGCACATCGAGCGCACCTGGAAGAAGATGGCATTGAAATTCTGGGCCTTGAGGTTGTCGAGATAGGCGTTGAGCTCAGCTTTTTGGGCGCTGGCGTTGTTGGTTGTCGTTGGCCAATCGATGCCCCATACCGTTGCGACCCATGCGGCACGCATTTCGCGTTTCAATGCCTCGTCGGCATTGATGCCCACTGTAATCGTCAAAGACAAGAGTAGAAGTAAGATTTTTTTCATCATAACGATAAGTTTTAGAGGATTTTTTGAAGTTCTTTTTACTTAATAGCCACAAAGTTAGAGATTATTTCCAAATTTTTTCTCATCTTTGTGCAACTTTTTTGAACCTATGCAACGTCTAATGCATGAAAACGGCTTAAAGCCATAAACTATTAACAACGACTTAAAAGAAATAAAAAAATGAGAAAGACGATTTTATTATTTGCAATGATGCTGACGATGACGCTCGCAGCCGCAGCAGGCCCCGTCATCAAAGCTACACCGGCCAAGAGTAAGGCCAACACCAACGTTGAGTTCAAGGGAGACTCGATTGTCATTACCGATGAGGATCAGGCTGTGACCTTGAGCGGCCTGCCCGAGATGAAGAAGGTGCGTGACAAAATCAACCGTGCCCTTGACGATACCCTCAATGCCGGAAGTGGCACTACGGTGGAAATCGGAGACAGCCACGGTGAATTGTCACCCGAGGACGTGAAAGAGATCAGCAACCATTGGGCTAGTGTGGTCAAGCAAATGACCATCAGCGGAACTTTCTGTTTGCTGGGAATTGTAGCCTTGGTATTGTTCTTCCGCTTCCTGAACCGCCGCAACAAGTACCGTGTCATCGAGAAGGCCATCGAGAACAACTATCCGCTCAACGAAATCTCGCTGAATGACACACGTCGCAGTGCCATCTATGTGCAGCAGCCTATTGTGACTGCTCCTCCCATGGCCAATGGTGCTGCCGCTCAGCAGCCAGGCCAAGTGCCTGTGGGTACGCCCATCGCTGGGCAGACCGCTGCCAATCCCATCGTGATGACCGACATGGTCAACTGGCGTGCCTTGATGCCCGCTATCAAGTGGATCGGGTGGGGAACCCTGCTGGTACTCTTCAGCGTAGCAATTGGTGATGCTGAGAATCCGTTCTGGCCCATCGGTTTGGCACTGATCGTGGTGGGTGTGTGCAAGGGCTTCATTCTCTACAAGGAGCAGAAGTCACTGCAAGAGGCATGGAAGCGTGGCCAGCAGATGCAATCCCGCGAGCCCATGCGTGAGGGAATTCCCGTGCCTCCTCCCTTTGATGAGGACTACAAGGAGGATGACAATACCTATCAGCCCTATTAATACTGAGCGTATAGAACACAATCTTAGTGGCTTAGTGATTGTAGAAGATAAAGTAACAAAACAATGCTTTCCAAGCTTGATGAAATAAGACTGCTGTCGCAATGCGCCCTGGCCGACAATCGGGACGCATTCGGCAGGCTCGTTGAGGCCTATCAGCCGCGCGTGCGCCGGTTCCTGCTGAACCTGACCACGGGCGACGAGATGCTGACCGACGACCTGGCGCAGGAGACGTTCATCAAGGCTTATGTGGGCATCCGCGGGTTCAAGGGGCTTTCGTCTTTCGGCACCTGGCTATACCGCATTGCCTACAATGAGTTCTACAACCACACGCGTCGCCACCAGGAGGATCACGTCGAGGATATCGCCCGCTTGGGTGAGGTGAGCACGGCTGCAATCGACGCCATTGACGCCTCGATGACGGTGCAGGAGGCACTGGCTCACCTCAATGACAATGAGCGTGTCGCCGTCACCTTGTTCTATATCGAGGATCAGCCCCTCAAGCAGGTGGCGAAGATCATGCAGATGCCCGAAGGCTCAGTGAAGTCACTCATCCACCGAGCCAAAGGCAAGATGAGGACGCTGATAGATACTTAATTCTATTGAAACTAAAACCGCCCTGGCGGGCGGGAAATTAAAAGAAAATTTTAAAAAAATAATTTGTTTAATTTCCCGTGCAAAGCACGGCAAAATAAGGAAACGACCATGAACGATATTGAAGACAAGAAACTGGCGCAGATGCTTAAGCAGGGCGCACATGACCCAGGGGAAAATCCCTGGTTCACCCGCCGTGTGCTCAACAAGCTGCCCGAGAAACAACCGCGCGGCTCATGGGCCACGACGGTTGTGTATGCCATCGCCCTGGTGGTATGTGCCATCTGCTGGCTAATGATGTGGCGCGGCCAGGATTGGGGTGCAGTCACCGTACGCGACGTCCTCTACAACTTCATGATGGGTGCCGTTACCGTCACCGTCCTGTGGCAGACCATCGCCTCGGCGCTCCACGCTGCTGACGTGTAGTACTGGAAACGGATAGAACAGATAAAAACGGAAATGACGGGGGTACACCTCCGTCATTTCCGTTTTATTCGTTATTTCTTGGGCGATTACTTGAGGCCCAGGAGTTCTTTGCTGCGGGCGAGGAGTTCCGGGTCCTTGATTCTCTGTAAGTCGCTTAAAGTCCACTCGGGGTTGATGTCCTTGAGGCTCTGGATGAGGCCGCGAGTGACTTGGCTGTCGGGGTGGTCAAGGCACCATTGCATCATGCGCTGAGTATCGCAATAGAAGCGGTTCCACACGAGGATCTGGAAATCACCCAGCAGTTGAGCGGGCTCGGTGATGTGACCCTTTGCCTCGTGGAGGAAGGCTTCGACCCTGTCATAGAAGGTCGTGTCGCTCAAGGGCGTCCACGAGAGTACCTCCATCGCGCGTTTGTCGCGCCAGTAGTTGGTCAGCAGGGTAGTGTCGGCGCTATAGACGGTGCCGATTTTGCCCAGGGTGAAGATGCCGTCGTTGCCGATGGTGACAGGCACCTCGTTGTGGATGAACCACAGTGTGGAGTCGGTGTCCACGCCGTCGCGCTGCTGATTATAAGAAATCCAGCGACTCACGTTGATGGGTTTGCCCCACTTGTCGGGCACGACCATGCGCATCGAGTCGATGCCCATGTTGCGCGTGTGCTCGTCAATGTCGTCCCAGTAGGACAGGTTCACGGCGCCGCCGCACTCGCCCAGGCGCATGAAGTCAATCATGCCGTCCTTGCCATAGGTTGCCAGCCAACAGGTGCGCATATCGCTGTAGGACGTATGTCCCAGCAGCAGGGTAATGCCCTTGTCAGGGTAGTCCTTCACGCCCCACACAGAGACAATCGTGTTCATCGTGTCCACATACATCACCTTGTCGATGCCCAAGGCCTGGCAGTCAGCCAGGTCGAGGAACCTGTGGGGATATTTCTCGCCATCGTCGTCATAGCGGAGCTCGTTGCTGCTGAGGTTAAGCGAGTCGTCATACACGCCTACGCTGCACAGGAAATCGTGGCCGTTGTTGACCTCTTGCCCATGTTGCCACTTGCCAGTACATGACACGATGGCCATGGCTACCAACATCATTGCTATTGCTCTCATTGTTCTCATAATTAAGATTTTTTATTCCCTAAAAACCTAAAGCCTAAAACCTAAAGCCTAATCCGTCAACTTGCGGTAACGCACGCGGGTGGGCTCCTCCTTGCCCAGACGCTTCAATTTGTTCTCCTCATACTCGCTGTAGCTGCCCTCGAAGAAGAATACGTTGCTATTGCCCTCGAAGGCGAGGATGTGGGTGCAGATGCGGTCCAGGAACCAGCGGTCGTGGCTGATGACTACGGCACAGCCGGCGAAGTCCTCGAGACCTTCCTCCAGTGCGCGCAGGGTGTTCACGTCGATATCGTTGGTGGGCTCATCGAGCAAGAGGACATTGCCCTCCTCCTTCAGTGCCAGCGCCAGTTGCAGGCGGTTGCGCTCACCACCCGAGAGAACACCGCACTTCTTCTGCTGGTCCACGCCGCTGAAGTTGAAGCGTGACAGGTAAGCACGGGCATTGACGTCGCGTCCACCCATGCGCAGCAGTTCCACACCGCCTGAGATGACCTCATAGACCGTCTTGTCGGGGTCGATACTCGTGTGCTGCTGATCGACATAGACCGCCTTGACCGTCTCGCCGACTTCAAATATACCGCTGTCGGGCTTCTCGAGACCCATGATGAGGCGGAAGAGCGTCGTCTTGCCGGCGCCGTTGGGACCGATGACGCCCACGATGCCGTTGGGAGGCAGCATGAAGTTGAGGTCGTCGAACAGCAGTTTGTCACCGAAGGCCTTAGCCACATGCTGTGCCTCGATGACCTTGTTGCCCAAGCGCGGACCGTTGGGGATGAAGATTTCGAGTTTCTCCTCTTTCTCCTTGACGGTCTCGTTCAGCAGTTTGTCGTAACTGTTCAGACGGGCCTTACCCTTGGCCTGACGGGCTTTGGGAGCCATGCGTACCCATTCCAGCTCGCGCTGCAGGGTCTTCTGGCGCTTGCTCTCGGTCTTTTCTTCTTGTGCCAGGCGCTGGGTCTTCTGCTCCAACCAGCTGCTGTAGTTGCCCTTCCAGGGGATACCCTCGCCGCGATCCAGCTCCAGAATCCAGCCTGCCACGTGGTCAAGGAAGTAGCGGTCGTGGGTCACGGCGATGACCGTGCCCTCGTATTGCTGCAGGTGCTGTTCCAGCCAGTCGATGGACTCGGCATCGAGGTGGTTAGTGGGCTCGTCGAGCAGGAGAACGTCGGGTTTCTGCAACAGCAGGCGGCACAGTGCCACGCGGCGACGCTCACCACCGCTCAGATGCTCGGTCAGCTGGTCGCCCTCGGGGCAGCGCAGGGCGTCCATGGCACGCTCCAGACGGCTGTCGAGGTTCCAGGCATCGGTAGCATCGATGATGTCCTGTAATTCGGCTTGACGGGCAAACAGTTTGTCCATCTTCTCGGGGTCCTCGTAGTACTCGGGCATGCCGAATTTGAGGTTGATTTCCTCAAACTCCTTCAACGTATCCACCACGTGCTGCACACCTTCCTGCACGACCTCCTTGACC
The DNA here is from genome assembly GCA_900318205.1 of uncultured Prevotellaceae bacterium. Taxonomy (GTDB): domain Bacteria; phylum Bacteroidota; class Bacteroidia; order Bacteroidales; family Muribaculaceae; genus Sodaliphilus. The sequence goes on from ONJS01000012.1 coordinate 23,721, forward strand.
GTCTTGGTGGGGTCAAGTTGCGGGTCCTGAGGCAGATAACCGACCGTGTAGCCGGGGGCAAACACCACTTGGCCCTGGTACTGCGTCTCCAGACCGGCGATAATCTTCATCAGCGTGGATTTACCCGCGCCGTTCAGACCGATGATGCCGATTTTGGCGCCATAGTAGAACGAGAGGTAGATGTTCTTGAGGATTTGTTTCTGGTTCTGCTGGATGGTTTTGCTCACGCCTACCATCGAGAAGATAATTTTCTTGTCGTCAACTGTTGCCATATTTCAATTGTGGTTATTTGTTATCTTTTATGTTTCTTCAGAATTCTTGCAAATTTACGCTAAAACCCCAACATCAGCAACTTTTTCCCGTATTTTTTCAAAGTAGGCCGCCATGGGCATTCAGGGATATACTGAGTTCCTTGGCTTTATCAGGGGATATCCTTTACTCCTGAATGGGGTGGTCTTGTGCCTTATACTGCTCTACGATTTCTTCTTCGGGGATACCGTTGCGCAGTGTCTCGTGTTGGCTTTTTAGCGTGAAAAAGCCCTTGTTGTCAATCACGTATTCATCGTCCCACTCCACACGCCAGCCCTCGGTGAGGGTATGGTTCTTGAGGTAGATGCTGGTCAGTGTCAGGGCATGATGCACGACTACACGGACAGTGCTGTCGAAGGTGGCGCTGATGTCATGGGTATAGAAGCGGTTGCCGCCCAGACGCATTGGCCCTTTGTGCTCCTGGGTGTGGAATCTGCCCAGGTCCAAGGTGTGGATGCCGTAGCCGTCGCTTCCTCGGGTGGTGAGATAGACTTTGAAGTCGTTGGGGTCTTCGCTCAGCGGCACCAGGTAGGCTTCCAGCGTGCGTTTGCCGGCTATTTCGCGCATGCCGATGAACAGGGTGCTGTCGGGCACCGTCAGGCCTGATTTCAGCTGAAGCGTCATGCGTTGGTCATCGGTGATGACGGGGTAAGCCAGCTCCGGAAAGCTGTCCTGTGAGAGGACATTGCGTCCCAGCTGAAGCTCGTTGGGAAGCGCGGGAAGGCTGCTCATCTGCTTAGTCGTGTTGATGTTGTTACAACCCATGAGTAGCAGGGTGACGATGGCGATTAGCGTTTTCATCTTTGTTACAGGTGTTTGGTCAGGGGCTTGTCGTCCCACGAGTTGACGAGGGTGGTGAGCCACTGGCGGGCATCGGGGTCCTCGATGCGGGCGATTTCCTCGAGTAGGGCGGGGCGGTGGTGTGTCGGCATCTTGAAGCAGGGCAGCAGGCGGTTGCCCGCATTGCGGTGTGCCGCCATCCAGTGCAGGAAGCGCTGGGGATTCATGTTGTAGAGTTGTATCACATCCCAGGGAAAGGGGTTGTACTCGTAGTCGGGGTCATAGGTGGAGTTGACCAGTTCGGTGTAGTCGTTCCAAGTGTCCATGATGCTGGGGTCGTGCAGGGAGCACACCAGCATGTCCCAAGACTTGAAATCGAGTGCGGCATACTGGTCCACCTCGCCCTTTTCCATCACCACGTGTTGTCCCTGCAGGACAAAGTGGCCCTTGTCGTTGATGATATAGTCCTGGTCCCATCCCTGTTGCCACACGGGCTGACCCTTGAGGTCGTTGTAGAAGTCCATGGTCGCACGTCCCATGACACGGTGCAGCGTCAAGCGTTTGTCGTTGAAGGTGAAGTGTCCGTCAAGGGTGAAGACGGTGTCGTTGCTGGCGTCATCCAGGTGGATGCGCCAAATCAGGTGCTGCTCGCGCGCATTGATGGCGTCGAGCATTTTCCCCTGCTTGTCATAGGTCATCAGGTCGAGACAGTAACCCCCATTGTTGCACTGGTAATAGGCGGCAAGGGTGATGTCGTTGCCCACGTCGCGCACGCCCAGTAGCAACCAATTGCTCATCGCGTCGGCAAATTTCACTCCTGCCGGGATAACGAGCGTTTCATATTGGTCGGGATTGAGTTTCAAGCCCTTGAGGTCGCTCATCTTTTGGTTGGGGTCACCGCAATAGACATCGGGCAAGGTGAGCGTGTCACCCAGCAACAGTTGGTCGGTGATTGTGATGCCCAGGCTGTCCAGAAAGGGGAATTTGTCGTTATAGACTTTTCCACTGTCGTTGCAGCTTGCCAGAAGTAATAGGAAAAGAGCAATGCCCCAAAAGAATGAAGTCCTCATATCGCGTTAAAAGAATCGTACTGATTTGCAAAAGTACTAAAAAAACGCAAATTTTGTCCTCCACTCCCTGTAATCCTTGTTTTTTTACTAATTTTGCGGATTAATGAAACCTAACGAGGACATCAATATTCAGCATCCCGAGGCCTGGGAGTTGCTTGTCTCGATCACGGACAAGCAGGTGGACTATATCCTGTACACCCCGTCGGTGGCCAATTCCCTGATTGTGGGAGATGTGGCACGAGTAGACGACACCTTGCAGGCGCTTGAAGATGCTGTTTATGACACGCCCATCTTGTTGAATGAGTACAAGCGGGTGAGGATTATGGTCCATTCCCAGCACTTCGTTTTATTCCCTGCCGAGACCAGTGATGAAGACTGCGAGGCGCTTCTGCGTCATGCCTTCCCAGGCGACGATGGAGATGCCGCCGTGTGCCTGATGCCGCAAAACGGTGTGAAGATTGCTTACTTGATGCCGCAGGGGCTGCAGGCATTTCTGGGCAGGACATTCAACTATCCGATTTTGTGCCATCACCTGTTCCCGCTGTGTGAGCATTTCAAGGGGTTGGACCATGACGATGACGTGTCGCGCATGTTCCTGAACCTGGATGACGAGCGCATGGATCTGGGCATCTATCAGGGCGGGAAAATGCAGTGTGCCAACACCTATCACTTCACCAACCATCAGGATGCGGTCTTCTATGCCCTGAATGCGTGGCGCAACTATGGCTTGGATCAGTTGATCGATGAGTTGCAGCTCATGGGAGACCGCGAGTCGTGTGCTGCGATGACGCCCGAGTTGCGTAAATTTGTTAAACTGGTGATGCCTGCCGTCTATCCTGCCGCCGCCATGCAGTTGGGGCGCAATGCGATGCAGGCACCGCTTGAACTGATACTGCTTGCCCTATGCGAATAATCAGTGGAAAATACGGTCGTCGCCGCTTTGACGTGCCTACCAACATCACTGCCCGTCCCACGACCGACATGGCGCGTGAGAACCTGTTCAACGTGCTAGGCAACATCATTGACCTGGAGGACAAGAAGGTGCTCGACCTGTTTGCCGGAACGGGAGCGATGAGTTTTGAATTCCTGTCACGCGGCTGTGCCCACGTCACTGCCGTCGAGAAGGCACGCGTACAGGCCGAGTTCATCAAGCGTGTACAGCAGCAGCTGAAGGATGAGAACCTGACGCTGGTGCGCGGCGATGTGTTCAAGTTCCTGGCCACCTGCCGCCAGTCGTTTGACATCATCTTTGCCGACCCGCCTTATGACCTGCCGCGTTTCGGTGAAATTCCCAAGTTGGTGCTTGAATCGTCGCTGGTGCATGACGGCACGCTGTTCATCATGGAGCACCCGCGAGAGTACGACTTCAGCGCCTTGCCCCACTTCTCGCAGCAGCGCGTGTATGGCAAGGTCAATTTCTCCCTGTTTGAGATCAATCAATCCACACAAGACACATGAACAGAGCTTTACTGACAGCTGCGGTTGTAGCCTTCTTGACGCTGCATGTTCAGGCACAACACATTGCCCCAGTGGACACTACCGCCCGCCTGGCATCGCCCGATGTGGTTACTGCCGACCAGATGAGCCAGCAACAGGTGACAAACCCGTTGGAAGCCATCAATGGCCGTGTGGCAGGTGTCACTATCCAGAAGAGTAACAACGGTGCCGCTGCGATGAATGCCGTGCGTGTGCGCGGCACGACGTCAGTGACCGGCGGCAATGACCCGTTGATTATCATTGACGGCGTGTTTGGTGACCTGAGCACATTGTCATCGATTTATCCGTCGGATATTGAGAGCTTCACGGTCCTGAAAGATGCCAGTGAGACCGCCCAATATGGATCGCGCGGAGCCTCGGGTGTCATCGAAGTGACGACCAAGAAGGGGGCTGCCGGCCGCACCACAGTAACCTATAACGGCAGTGTCGGTATTTCACATGTGACCAAGAACCTGAACATGCTCGATGCGGGCGGCTATGTGAGTGCCGTGCGTGCTTTGGGGCTGATACCCATCGACAAGGGTTACGATACCCATTGGCAAAAGACCATAGAGCAGAGTGCATTCATGCAGGATCATCACATCGCCTTTATGGGTGGTGGAGACCGTTCGGGCTACCGCGTGTCGTTAGGATACATGGATCATGATGGCGTGATTTTGCATGACAAGTTGCGCAATCTGACGAGCAACATGAACATGCATCAGCGCATGTTCGGCGACCTGTTGACTATCGAGGTGGGCATGTTCGGCAATGTGCATAAGGACCAGACGGCCGTCTATGACGTGCAGAAGACGTTCTATTCGGCCCAGGCGTGGAACCCCACATTTAGTACCGAGCGCAACAGCAGCGGTGGTTGGGACGGCTTTACCTATGCCAACCAGATCAATCATCCATTGGCGCTCATGGACAGCCGTACCCGTGATAAGACCACCCACCTGAGTACCCATGCCAAACTCACCTTCAATCTGACGAAGGAATGGACTTTGTCACTCTTTGGGGCATACAGCCACAACGAGGTGGAGATTGCCCAGTTCCTGCCCACGAGCATCTGGAGCGGCGGCAAGGGCTATCGTAGTAGCGCCAAGACGGAATCGTTGTTGGGCCTCGCCACAGTGACTTGGGACAAAACGTTGGGAGCGCATCATGTCAATGTGATGGGGCTGGCCGAGGTTGAGCGCGACACCCATACGGGCTTCTATACCACCACGACTGGTTTCTCGACCAATGCTATCGGCATTGACGCCATCCAGTCGGGTGCAGTGACCTTGTGGGACGGCACGGGCAGTTATCATAACGCGCCGTCGCTGGCGTCGTTCATGGCAAGGGTGTCCTATGACTACCGGGGCCGTTACTCGCTTACCGCCGCCCTGCGTGCCGACGGCACCAGCAAGTTCGGTAAGGGCAACAAATGGGGTTATTTCCCCTCGGTATCGGCATCGTGGAACTTGAGGAATGAGGCGTTTCTGCGTGGTGTCAGTTGGCTTGATGACCTGAAGTGGAATATCGGTTATGGTCTGGCGGGCAACTTGGGCGGTGTGGACAGTTACATGACTCAAAATCTGCTCATGCCGGCGGGCATCGCTCCTGTTGGTCAGACGCTGAATGTGACCTTCGATGAGTTGCGCAATGCCAATCCCGACCTCAAGTGGGAAGTGAAACGTAGTTTCAGCACGGGCCTGAATGCCGCTTTCCTGGGCAACCACATCCTGGCATCGCTTGATTTCTATACATCCAAAACGACCGACATGCTCTACCTGTATAACGTGGGTGTGCCGCCGTTCAGTTACAATAAGCTGTTGGACAATCTGGGCGCGATGCGCAACAGCGGCGTTGAGTTGGCTTTAGGCTTCACACCGCTCACCACCCAAGATATGGAACTGAACATCAACGCCAATATCTCTTACCAGTACAATAAACTGCTGTCGTTGAGCGGATTCTATAATGACTATTGGCTGGAAGCCCCAGGCGAGGTGGACATGGTCAACCTGAACGGTGCCGGTTTCCACGGCGGCAATAACCACATTGTTTATCAGATAGTGGGGCAACCCCTCGGTGTATTCTACCTGCCACATTGCACGGGACTCAAGAGCGACGGAGCCGGCGGATATGTGTATGACATTGCCGACCTTGACGGCTCGGGTGACATCAGTATCGCCAATGGCAAGGACCGCCGCATCTGCGGTCAAGCGATGCCTAAGGTGCTGTTGGGCAGCAACATCAACTTCCGCTATCGTCAATGGGACGTGGCGTTGCAGATCAATGGTGCCTTCGGGCACAAGATTTACAACGGCACGGCGTTGACCTATATGAACATGAATAGTTTGCCAGGCTATAATGTTCTCGCAAACGCTCCCGAGCGCAGCATCAAGGACCAGACGGCCACCGACTACTGGCTGGAGCGTGGCGACTATGCCCACTTTGATTACTTGACGCTGGGCTGGAACGTGCCACTGAGTGAAAAAGCCAGGCGCTCTATCCGCAACCTGCGTCTGGCGCTCACCATCAATGACCTGGGTACCATCACGGCTTACTCAGGCCTCACTCCCATGATCAACAGTTCGACGGCTGACGCCACACTGGGCGTTGATGACAAGAACGTGTATCCCGTCACCCGGTCTTATTATCTGGGCGTAACCATCACCTTCTAAAAAAGAGTCACAATGATGAAACGCTATATCACTTATCTGCTGTTGTTGACCATCGTTCTTCCGTTGGTCTCCTGTGACAAATTTCTTGAGGATGACCCCACCGACCGTATCCCTATGGATGAGGCTTACGAGACCGTCAATGACCTGTGGCTCAATGCGCTGGCCAGTATCTACAACAACATCGGAGGCAGCAATGCCTCTCAGGGTTTGCAAGGCACCTCGCGTGGCGTGTGGGACCTGAACACGTTCTCGACCGATGAGGCCATCATTCCCACACGAGGAGCCGACTGGTATGATGGCGGCATCTGGCAAAACCTGTTCCTGCACCGTTTCGGCAACGTGGATTTCACGGGTGACACTTGGAATTACCTGTTCAAGCAGGTGTTGGCGTGTAACCGTGCGTTGGAGCGCATTGACGCGTTCACGGCGAAGCATCCTTCCGAGGATGTCACGTCCCTCAGGGCCGAGGTGCGTGCCTTAAGGGCCATGTTCCTGTTCTATGCCATGGACCTTTATGGGCGTGTACCGCTGTTCAAGAACACCAACCCTACTGCCCAGGAACTGAAGTTGCAGGAGCGTTCAACGGCTTTCCACCACATTGTTGACGAGCTACAGGCTGCTGTGCATGACCTCCCCGTCGACCGTAGCCCACGGCCAGGAACATATTATGGTCGCATGACGGCTCCAGTGGCCGATTTCCTGTTGGCGAAACTGCTGCTCAATGCTGAGGTCTATGCCGACGATGACTGGACCGACAATACCCGCCCCAATGCGTCATCCATGATGTGGATGGTGGAAGGTGAACAGATGAACACTTGGCAGGCAGTCATCTATTATTGTGATCTGCTGGGCGTTTATGGCTACACATTGGCAGCAAGCTTTAACGACAACTTCAGTATCAACAACGAAGAGTCGCCAGAGTTGATCTTCACCATACCGATGGATATCTACAACTACTCGAACCGTTTCACTCAACAGTTCCGTTCGTTGCACTATAACCATGCATCGGCATTGGGACTGAATGGTGAGAATGGCCCCTGCGCGACGATTGAAGCGATGCGCGCATTTGGCTACGGCGAAGAGGAAAGTGATAACCGTCTGTTTTGGACATACTTCATTGATGAGGTCCATCATGCCCTGACCTCCGACCCCGTTCTGCTCGATGACGGCACGCCACTGGTTTATTACCCGATGGAGGCGCACCTTGACGTATCGGGTACCCCCTACGAGAAGACTGCTGGCGCACGCATGTACAAATATGAGATTGACCTGGCATCGATGAGCGACGGCCAGTTGCGTCGCAACGATATTGTGCTGTTCCGCTATGCCGACGTGCTGCTGATGCAATGTGAGGCGATGTTGCGTGACGGCAAGGCGGGTGCCGAGGCCGACGCCCTGCTTAATGCAGTGCGCTCCCGAGCCGATATGGAGCCACGTCCTGCCACCCTCGACAATTTACTTGAAGAGCGGTTGCTGGAATTGGCATGGGAGGGCTGGCGACGCAACGACCTGATTCGCTTCGGTCAGTTCACCCGTCCCTATACCGACCGCCCGCAACTTGATGCCGATGTGAAGGGCTATACCCTCGTGTTCCCCATTCCCGGCGAGACACTCACGGCAAGTGGCAGTAAACAAAATCCTGGATATTGATGAAGGACGAAACGAAATACATAGAACGCTTGGAAGCGCATGACGTGAAGCCCACGGCGTTGCGCATCCTGCTGTTGCGCACGATGATGGCTCACAATGACGCTTTCTCGCTGCAGAGCCTGGAGGATGAGCTGGACACGGTGGACAAATCAACCATCTACCGCACCATCACGCTCTTCCTGACCCATCACCTCATCCACGCTATTGATGACGGTACCGGGATGTTCAAGTATGCCGTTTGCAGTCCCGATTGCCATTGCGGTGAGGACGATGGCACCATCGACCATATGCATGCCCATTTCTACTGCGAGAAGTGTGGCAAGACCTTCTGCCTGCAGACGACCCAGGTTCCGCTGGTGCCTCTGCCTGGCAATTTCCAGGTCCATAGCATCAACTACGTGCTCAAGGGTTTGTGCCCAGAGTGCTGTAATAGTTAGGAGTGAGAAGTGAGAAGTTGGCATCTCTAGACTATCTAGAGGATCTAGACAATCTAGAAAAACTAAAGAATTGAAATGAAGAATGTAACGCGCTGGATACGCAACATATTGATATTCTTTTTCACCTCGACGATACTGTCGGTGGTGATACTAAAGTATATCCCTGTCTATGTGACTCCGCTGATGCTCATCCGCGCCGTGGAGCAGATGATGGATGGCAAGGAGCCGGTCATCAAGCACTATTGGGTGCCGCTGGACCGCATCAACCACAACCTGCCCCAGGCAGTGATGGCAAGCGAGGACAACCTGTTCCTGAAGCACAGTGGCTTTGACCTGGAGCAGATTCAGAAGGCGCAGCTCGAGGCACAGGAGGGCAAGCGTCAACGCGGTGCCAGCACCATCAGCCAGCAGACGGCGCGTAACGTCTTCCTGTGGCAGCAGCGTTCATGGCTGCGAAAAGGACTTGAGGCCTATTTCACTTTCCTGATTGAGAAAATCTGGGGCAAGGAGCGCATCATGGAGGTCTATCTCAATTCCATCGAGATGGGCAAGGGCATCTATGGCGCTGATGCGGTCGCCCGCGTTAACTTCAACACGACCCCCGACAAGCTCACCAAGGACCAGTGTGCCTATATCGCCGTGTCGCTGCCCAACCCCCTGCTGCGCGACAGCGCCCACCCGACAGCCAAGATGAAGCGGATGCACAACACCATCAAGAAACGCATGAAGCAGATTGACCAGTTCCCAAAGGAAGCCTGTGCAGAATAGTTTTTGGCGTCTTATTGATGTTTGTAGCATAAACAAAGAATAAGATTGATTGTAAAGTTTTTATTTTGCCAAATCAAATTTTACTAAAAATAAGAATCAGTGCTTATGGAGAGAACGTACAAATATAATAACTCAGAAATAACTATAAAGTTTGGGAATATTCTCTCATCTGAGGCAGAAGTGATTGTCAGTAGTGATGATTGCTTTATCTCTATGGGAGGAGGTGTGTCTAGGTCTATAAGAAAAAAGGAAGGAACTGGTGCAATAGAAGATGATTCCGAAAAGAAAGTCCCAGCTAGATTAGGAGATGTCGTCGTGACAACAGCGGGAACTCTCCGTCAGAAATTTATCTTTCATGCTATTACTATAGGATTTGTTAATAATACACATTTAAAGGGTTTACCTCTGGAACAAATCCATGATTACATTATTAAGAACACTGTATCAAAATGCTTAAATCTGATGCGATATCTAAATGTTACATCGATTGCATTTCCAACTATTGGAGGCGGGACAGCTAATATACCATATAAGCGTATTGCTAAAGTGATGTCTGAATCAATGGCCGACTTCTTCAAACGTACCAGTGTGGTATATAAAATTGAATTATATATATATACAGGTTCTGAACAGCCTAATATTATGAACTATATAGATTTCTTTGAGCAATTCGCTTCGAATATGGTTCTGAGTAGTGGTTATGACTCAACAGCTGTATTAAAAACAGAGAAGAACAGTGATGACTATGATGTGTTTATTAGTTACTCACGTTTGGATAGTGTTATCGCGGATGAACTAGCTAATGCTTTAAAAGCAAAAGGTGTCAAATGTTGGATTGATCGTTCTGGTCAGTATAGTGGTAAAAACTATAAGTCAGTTATTGTTGATAAGATAAGGCACTCCAGTATAGTGATGTTTATTTCATCTCAAAACAGTAATGAATCAGAAAATGTTATTAAAGAGATTTCCGTCGCTGTTGAGTTGAAAAAGCCTATTATTCCAGTAAAGATAGACAATACTCCATATGCAGATAGTATAACTTATGATTTGACAGGTATTGATTATATTGATTATGCTATGGATAATGATATATTGGAACAGAAGATTCTTTCACAATTGACCATTATAAAGAATTCACAAGGTGAAAAGAATTAGAGAAGTCTATTCAGTAATATTACTTATATATGTATAGATTGGGTATTAGAATACCCAATTCGTTTGTCAAGCGAATAAGTTTATTAATGCTTGAATGCCATTTGGATAGGTCTGACCGATTGCTTTGAAGGACCAGTTTCCATTTTCATCTTTTATAAAACTTCCGGCCCATACAGCCATCGATGAATTGATGATTTCGTTCAAATCATATCGGCATATTTCTTGATGTGTATTAAGGTTCGTAATAGAAATAAATGGATCACAAATACGGGAGCTGTGAATGTCTTCGATATCGCCACGATATTTTGCAAAGCATAATGCGATCTCTGTAATACCTGGCCCGACTTTATTGAGATTAATAATCATATTTTCAAAGTCAAAATCATTTTGGTCTTCATTTATTTTTAGACGGTTATCTTCTGAAGGCCCTAAAACAGAACCGTCTGCTGACATGGGGCGAGTTGTAGCTCTCCATTGTCTCTTGTTCTTGAATACTTCTTTTATGAAAGGTCTCTCGCGAGTTTCAGAGTTGTAAAAAACGAAGTCAGCATCATTTGTGATTATACCATTGCTACCTAATAGGAATGCAAAAAAATCAACATCTTTTCCAGATTTCCAGCCGAATGTGATATCAATTCTATTTATGCTGGGTTGTTTGTCAATCAAGATAGACTGACCTTTTTCAAGAATAATAGCCATAGGTCAAATACAGGAATTATTAAATTACTGCAAAAATACATAGTTCTAATGAATACTCAAAGTGTTGTTGTTTTTTTATAATGAAGTCTATAGACTAGAATAATAACGGTTTTAGATTTGTAGCAAGAGGATAAGCATATTTAGCATAGTGATGGCAAGAAACAAAAGCCAATGAATTAATCCACTAAAAGGAGCAGAAGAAGGAGACCAGGAAGGGGACGGAGAAATCGACAAGGAAACCGTGGAACAGCGATAGGATGACGAAGTCCTGACCGCTGGTGCGGGTGATGATAGGCAGGGTGGTGTCCATGGTTGTGGCACCGCCGCAGGAGATGGGCGAGAGAGGACCAAAGTATCTGACCAGCAGGGGCGCCCCTAACAGGGTAATGACTTCACGGATGATATTGGCAAGCAGGGCAACGGTGCCTAAATCGGGCCCGCGATACTGCGTGATGAGGATGCTCGACAAGGAGTAGTAACCGAAGCCTGAGCCCACGGCGAGGCAGTCCGTCAAACTGCGCCCCGGCAGTCCCAGCGAAGCGATAGCAGTAGCGGCAAGCGTGCCGACGATAGTCATCAACGGCAGCAGCATCAGCCGCTTGTCCAGCTTGGTAAATGATTTCAATAGCGTTGTGTTGTTGCCCACCGTGACGCCGACGCAGAACAGCAGGGCGCACAGTGTCCAGAAACTCACGTTGCCATAAGCATTCAGGTCGGGCAACAAGTGCATCACGCCACAGATGATGCCCAGGATAAAAAAGCCGATGATGATGAGGCTGCCCTTCATGGCTTACCTCCTTTCTTGTTCACCCATCGCCATAATGCCCAGGAGAAAAATACCGTGCCAACGATACCCGTCAAGGACAGCCACAGTGCTTCAATACCCAAGTCACGGATGCCGCCCACGACCTGCGGATTGCTGCCCACTTCAATGCCCAAGAAGAAGAGCAGCAGCCAGATGAGCACCGTTACCGCATGAGGCACCACCTTGAGCCGCCGCTTTCTCAACAGGAAACCGACAGCCATTCCGCTCAGCATGATGGCAACAATCTTCAACATAAGACTGCAAAGATAAGCTTTTTCCCGTTTTATAATCTAGTGTTTACGATTCAAAGTTGGTGGTTATTTGGAAATGATGTAATTTTGCGGGAAAACTTAAGGCTTATTGAATATGAAAAAAGTGATTTTATCTTTGGTGGCATTGGTAGTGATGCTTGCTGCTTGCCAGTCGAACGGCAGTCAACAGGCTGCTGAGTCTCATAAGACAACGGTATCGGGACAACTGACGGCGACTGAGGTGCAGAACAGGGTTCGCGACATTTACAGTGCTGTGTTCAAGGTGTATAACGAGGAGGACTCGTTGCGCAACCTGGACATCCAGATGGAGAATGGCGTGTTTGAGAACAGCGCCCGGTTCAACAAGGATTACTGCAGCAAGGAGTGGAACCTCTTGCTCGCCAAGGTTAATGAGATTGACAGTTTGAACCATGAAGGTGAGTTGGGATTCTGGGAATTTGACTACTGGATTATGGGACAGGACTGGCACAATCTGTCAATCAGCGACATCGAGGTGCAGAACGTGGCAGAGAACGAGGCTACCGTGCAGTTGAAGTTGCACAACTTCGATTCTGTCCAGACTGTGGACCTGATGCTGGTTAAAGAGGACGGCTCGTGGAAAATCGATGACTTCAAGCAGGCCGATGGTGATATGGACCTAAAACTGTCGATGCAGCAATATATTGAGGAAGAAACTGCAAAGACTAAAAAATGATTATGAAAAGAGTATTTTTCACGATAGTGGCCGCGATGTGTTGTGTGGCGATGATGGCGGCACCTGCCAAGCCAGAGCCGTTCACCCACGTCCAGAGTGACGGCACCACGGTGACGCTGATGATGGTCGGTGGAGAATTCAACCACTCGCTGATGACGCTTGACGGCTTGACTGTGGGTCGTGACACGAACGGCAACTACTGTTACAAGGCAGCCGGCTCGCTGAGCGACGTGCTGGCCCATGATGCAGGCCATCGTGGCATTGAGGAGACGGCATTTATCAGCGCCTATCGTAGCCAGATGACGCTGGGTGCCGGAAGAAGCCGCTTGCCGCGCCGTGAGGAGGAAAATCCCACGCCACAGGTTCCCACGCTGGGCTCTCCCCGCATTCCCATCATCCTGGTCAACTACACCGACATACAGTTTGTTGACGAGAATCCTGTCAATACGTTCGAGAACCAGTTCAACTTGATGGAATACAGCTGCCTGCATTACTTTGAGTCGCAGTCTCGCAGCAAGTTCTCGCCGCGGTTTGACATCCTGGGGCCAGTCAACCTGCCCCAAAACCGTGCTTTCTATGGCGCTAACAAGTATGTCTATGGCCAGGAAGTTGATACCCAGTTGGGAACGATGATCTATGACGCCTGCACGGGATTGCCCGATGTCGATTTTTCGAACTATGACAACGATGACGACGGCTATGTCGATGTGGTGGTCGTACTCTTTGCCGGCGTGGGCGAGGCCCAGGCTTGGCGCACAGTCCCCGAGAGCGTGTGGCCTTGCCAGTGGGACATGCAGGAATCCCTGGACTGGGGCTGCAGCACGGTGGGCCCGTTCGAACTCAATGGCGTGACGATTGACAAGTATGCCGTGTTCAACGAGTTGGAAGGCAACAACAACTACAGCACTACCATCGATGGCGTGGGTACCTTCTGCCACGAGTTTGGCCATTGTCTGGGACTTCCCGATTTCTATTCCACCGTTGGTGGCGGCATCTATGGCATGAATGCCTGGGACATCATGGACGTGGGCTGCTACTTGGACAATGCTCACCGTCCCTGTGGCTATACCTCCTATGAGCGTCATTTCATGGGTTGGATGGACCTCATCGAACCCGAGGAGAATACGCAATACTTTATGCTGCCGCTCAATACCGACGATGGCACCGCCGTCAAGGTGACCAACGACGCCAACCCCGATGAATACTATCTGCTGGATTATCGTGTCAAGACAGATTGGGACGAGTTCCTGCCCGCTGAGGGCATCATGATCCTGCATGTCGATTATGACAAGACGGCATGGGACGAAAATACGCCCAACAATGATCGTAACCATCCCCGAATGTCGCTTATTCCCGCCGACAACGCCCTGTCAAGTTATAGCAACAGGAATGACTTGTGGCCTCAGGGTGATCTCGACTCGTTGACCAACAATTCCACACCTCCTGCCATGGTCTATACGGGCGGATTTATGAACAAACCCATCACCGGCATGACCGTAGCCGATGGCGTAGCCAGTTTCTGGTACATGAAGTCCAACGTCAACCCCTATGACGTGAACCGTGACGGTGAGGTGAATATAGCCGACATCAATGCCGTCATCGACCACATCCTCTCGGGTGACAGTACAGTGTACCCGTTTGATGTCAATGGCGATCGTGAGGTCAATATCGCTGATGTCAATGACATTATCGGAGTAATCCTAAATGGCCTGTAGTTCCTGGGCCAGCGTCTCATTCTCTGAGTTGTTGTTTTTTCTGGATTATCAAGAAAGTCAATAGATACCAATCAGTGATTAACTGATATATCATGGTATTTATTGAAAATAATTGGTGATGTTTCATAATTATACTACCTTTGACCGCTCGTTGAAGGCAATGCTTATTGTCTGTGACAGACATGTTTAATTGACCATTCGGATTCTTCCACTAATATCAACCTATTTAACTATCATTTGTAATGAAATTTTTGTCTTATTTCAGATCATTGATGCTTGTGATGCTTGCCATGACCGTAGCCGGCATGACAGCAGCCAATGTTGACAGTCGTGCTGCCCAGTCCAAGGCTGTCCAGTTCTTGAATGCTCAACCCGGAACCAGGTTCATGGCTTCGACAGCCAACGTGAAATTGGTTCACGCTGAGCAATCCTCGGTCAAGGCTCAGGCCTGTGATTTTTACGTATTCAATAAGGACGGTGGCGGTTTTGTCATTGTTGCAGGTGATGACCGTGCTGAGGAAATCCTGGGTTACGGTGACGGCACCCTTGACATGAACAACATTCCTGCCAACATGAGGTGGTGGCTTGGTCTGTATAAGGAACAGATTGAGTTCTTGATTGATAATCCGAAGTTGCAGGTTGAAAGACACAGCGAATTCTCAACGATGTTGAGGGCTTCTATTGTTCAGCCTTTACTCACGTGTGAGTGGGACCAGGAGAGTCCCTATTGGAATCAATGCCCGTCTTATGGTGGCAGTACCTGTTTGACAGGTTGTGTTGCCACAGCGATGGCACAGGTGATGTATTACTGGAAATACCCTGCCCAGTTGCCCGCATTGCCTGCCTACACGACCCGTACACGCCGCATTCAGGTGAGTGCGCTTCCTGGAACCACGCTTGACTGGAACAGCATGACCGACACCTATAGCAACTCGTCCTCGACGGCTGCCAAGAATGCCGTTGCCACGCTGATGCGCTATTGCGGCCAGTCCTGCGAGATGGACTATGACAATGCCAACAATGGTGGCAGCGGTGCCTACAGCGATGACCAGCTCGTAGGCATGAAACTGTTCGGCTACAACAGTGGCGCCACCTATGTCCAGCGCAACAATTATACCGATGCGCAGTGGACCGCCATGATGCTTGAGGACCTCCAGGCAGGTCGCCCCATCCTCTATGGTGGTGATGACGGCTATGCCGGCCACGCCTTTGTGGTGGACGGTTATGACGGAAGCAAGTATCACATCAATTGGGGCTGGAGTGGTGACGACAACGGTTACTTTGCCATCAGCTCATTTATGATTGACTCTTACTATGACTTCCGCAAGAATCAGGATATGCAGTATCAGCTTTATCCTGAGGGCAGTCTGCTCGAGACTTATGCTCCCGTGATGGCCGAAGCCAGCAACGTGGGCAACACTTCGTTCAAGGCAACATGGACGGACCAGACGCCGAGCGAGAACGTAACGGACTACACATTATATGTAATGCAGTATGATCCCAACTGCGTGGAACTGTTGAACGAGACCTTTGCCGGTATCACGGTATCTTCGGATGGTAGCGCCAACATCGCTAACTCGATGGATAATTACAGTGACAATGCAGGATGGACGGGTTCCTACTTGTACCAGGGTGTCGGTGGCACTGTCAAGGTGGGTAGCAGTAACTATCCCGGTTCGCTCGTGACTCCTGCTCTGGATATGAGCGCCAGCAATGGCACCATCACCGTGAAGTTCAACGCCAATTATTACGGTAGCGATGCCAGCTCAGTAGTCGTTTCCTGTGGCAATGCAAGCCAGACCGTCGCATTGACCAGTACATCTGATGAATATGCCATTCTGCTTGAAGGCGTGAATGCTGCTGCAGGCCAGAATGTGACCTTTGCCTGCACGGCTAAGAAGAAACGCTTCTACATTGATAATGTTGTCATTACCACTGGCGATTCCCGCACTTCGCTCAAGGCTTTAGAGACCGGTGATGCCAGCAACCGTGTGATTACAGGTATTACTTCTAAGAACTATACCGTCAGCGGCTTGAACCAGGGTGGTTCCTACAGGTTCTATGTAGAGGCTAACTTTACCGATGGCACCTACAAGGCTTCCAATGTCAAGAACGTGACGCTTGAGGGTACTCCTGCTGCCACGCCCCAGATTGTTGTCAATCCCGAGGCTGTTACGATGACTGCTAATGTGGGTGAGACCGCTACAGCTACCTTCAGTGTTCAGGGTACTGACCTGACGAGCGATGTTACCTTGACGCTGGGCGATGCCAATGGTGTTTATAGCATCAATCCCACCACCATCACCAAATCGGCTGCCGAGAATGGCGCTACTGTCTCGGTGACCTACGCTCCCGTTGCCGTAGGCAACCATGAGGCCACTGTCACCCTGTCCAGCGAGGGCGCTAATCCTGTGGCCGTTGTCTTGAACGGCACTGCTGCCCTGCAGACCGTTGCTCCCGTGATGGCAGATGCCACCAATGTTACCAGCAACTCATTCACTGCAACCTGGACCGATGCCACCTCAGCAGCCAATGTGACTGACTACACGCTTTATGTCAACCGCGTTGGGGCTGCTCCAGCCATGTTCCAGGAGACCTTTGACAAGATTGATGTGACCACTGACGGAACTCGTGACCGTGCCGACAATCTTGATGATTACTGCGACAATGCCGGCTGGACGGGCTACGCCGTCTATGAGGCTGTCGGCGGCGGTGTCAAGTTGGGTAGCGGCACCAAGTTGGGCTACGTGACCACGCCTGCCCTTGACCTGACCAATTGTGGTGGCACCATCACTGTGAAGGTCAATGTCAAGTCATACGGCTCAGACAACACGTCAATCACGGTATCCTGCGGCGATGCAAGCCAGACCGTGGCTCTGACCGCCGAGGCTGCCGATTATCCTGTCGTGCTCACTGGTGTGGATGCCGCTGCAGGTCAGCAGGTGACCATCTCCAGCGTGGCTGCCGGCAAGCGCTTCTACATTTATGATGTAGCCGTCTACGCAGGTGAAGGCGCATCAACCGATAGCCGTGTCATCACTGGTATCACTGCCAAGACTTACACTGTCGAAGGCCTGACCGAAGGTGAGACCTATGACTTCTATGTAGAAGCTAATTATACCGACGGTACCAAGGCTGCTTCTAACGTTGAGCAGGTAACCCTTGAGGCTGGAGTTCCTACTCCCGTGCTGGTGGTGGACAATGAGACCATCGAGATGAATGCCGCCCTTCTTGAAACTGCTACCGCTACCATTGGTTTGCAGGCAAGTGACTTGTCAGGTAATGTGACTGTTACCTTGAACGATGAAACTGGTATGTTCTCTATTGATGCCGAGAGCATCAGCATTGCCGATGCCGAGGAAGGCGCCGCCATCACTGTTACCTACGCTCCCACCGCCGCAGGTGAGCATACCGCAACTGTTACCTTTAGCAGCGAGGGCGCTGAGGATGTGACTGTCACCATCAACGGCACTTCTGCCATTGAGACACACGCCCCCGAGATGCAACCTGCCGATGAGGAATATGTGGCTACGACTTCGTTCCGTGCCGATTGGCTGGATACCACCCCTGGGCAGTATGTTGCCAGCTATACCCTGTATGTCAACAAGAAGCAGGATGTCCCTGCTGGTGCTACCGTGCTGACCGAGACCTTCTTCAGCGAGGATCTTCCCAGCGGTGACAGCAACTATGACGAGGGCGAGAATGGCACGCTCGATGAGTGCTGTGACAATCCCGGCTGGACCGGTTACGGCGTTTACCAGGCTGCTAACCGCGGCTTGAAGTTGGGCTCAGGTACCAAGGTCGGAACCCTGACGACTCCAGCCCTTGACTTGACTAACTGTAGTGGCACCGTGACAGTCAAGTTCAACGCCATGAGCTATGGCAACGACAACAGCTCTGTGATTGTTTCTTGTGGTGAGGTGGCTGATACTGTTGAACTGACTACCGAGGCTGCCGACTACACCGTTGTCTTGACAGGCGTTCCTGCCGAGGCTGACCAGCACGTGACTCTCTCGTGCATTGCAGCCAAGAAGCGCTTCTATCTCTATAGCGTGACTATCATCGCCGGTGAAGAGGCCAGCAGGGCCGTTAGCGAGACCGGAGATGCCGACAGCCGCGTTATCACCGGTATTACCGAGCAGTACTATGTGGTTGAGAACTTGACTCCTGGCGCTACCTATAACTATTATGTTGAGGCAAACTACATCGACAGCACCAAGGCCGCCAGCAACATCGAGACCGTTACCCTGCTTGAGGAGCAAGGCCATGGTTATGAGTTGGGTGATGTGAATCACGATAGAAAAGTCTCTATCGCCGATGTTTCTGCATTGATTAGCTACTTGCTGTCGGGTTCGACCGATGGCGCTTGCGATATCTGTGCCAATGTCAACGGTGACGACAAGGTGTCGATTGCCGATGTGTCGGCACTCATCAGCAATTTGCTCAATAGCGGCAATTGATGCAATAGGTTAAAGACTAAGCCTAAATAACAAGAGAGGGCTCACCATAAGAATCGGTGAGCCCTCTCTCGTTAATGGGTTGCCGGCCACGCCAAGGCGAGGCCCTACAGTTCTTTAATTGTCTGCCATTTCTTCAAGCCTGGCCAGGAAGGCGATGCGGCCGCCCTTGAGCAGGGCGATGGCACGCGGCACGATGTCGGCCATCTCGGGCGTGGTGTCGGCAAGGATTTCAAATGCCACCCACACGCTGGTGGATTTCTTCCCATCCTCGTTTTCCATCTCCATGGTGTAAAGTTTCACCACCTTGATGTTGCCGTTCACATCGTTCATGGCCTTGAGGATCATGTCCTCGTTGTCCTCGGTGACTTCAAAGATGGCGGGCATCATGAGCCTGAAGTACTGTTCGTCCTCGTCATCCTTGAAAAACAGGAAGTTGAAGCCTTCGGACTTGAAGGCGATGCCGAATTCCGTCTCATGGGGACGGAAACCTTCTTCGGCGAGAAAATCGAATATTAATTTTGTTAAGTTCATATTTCAGTTTTTAGTTGTCAGTTGTCAGTTGTCAGTTGTCGTCTAACGTCTAGTGTCTAACGTCTAATGTCTAACGTCTAATTCGCATTAAATCCGACGCGGGGCAGGGCATTGGTGCGCGAGATGCCTTCCATCTTGTCACGCATTTCCTCATACTCCTTGAGCAGTTCCTTGTTAATTGATGGCTTGATGCCCTCGATGGTCTTGCACAGCAGTTCCTGAGTGATGTTCTCGTGGTTGAAGGCGGCGATGGTGGCTGCCTCGTTGACCACGTAGGCGATATCGCTGGCGACATAACCGTCGGCCTTTACAGCAAGTTCGTCGCTGTCGATTTTGTCACAGGGACGACCCTTGAGGTAAAGCTCAAACATGAGTTTGCGAGCCGTCTTGTCGGGCATGGGTACATAGACCTGCTTGTCGATGCGGCCAGTGCGGAGCACGGCGGGATCCACCTTGTCGGGACGGTTGCTGGTGGCGATGACAAAGATGCCGCGCTTGGCGCAGTTGTTCAATTGGGAGAGGAACTCGTTGACCTCACCCGCCTGGTTGCTGCCCAGGTCTCCCGAACGGCTGGGAACGAACGCGTCAAACTCGTCGAAGCACAAGATCGATGGTGCATTCTCCTCGGCCTTCTTGAACAGGTCGGCAATCTTGCCTTGCGAGCCGTGGATGTAGATGGAACCCAGGTCGCTGGCCTTGACGAGGATGAAGTTGAAGCCCGTCTCCTCGGCAAATTTCTCGGCAAAGAAGCTCTTGCCGCATCCCGGAGGACCGTACAGCAACATGCCGTTGGGCGGCGTGAGCTTGTATTTCTCGGCAAGCTCCTTGTCCTTGAGGATGAGGATGACGCGCTTGCGCAGCATTTCCTTCAGGTCGTCCATGCCGGCGATGTCGGCAAAGCCATTGCCGCCGCCGCGCTTGACTTCGACATCGGCGCTGGTTTCGGTGGCAGCCTGCGAGCGGGGAGTGTTCTGGTGGCTGTCATCGTCTGACTTGATGGTGCTCTCCAGTTCGTCTATGGCGTCCAGGTCGATATCGGCTTCCTCGCTTGCGAGTTTGCTGCGTACTTCCTGTGCTGTCTCGCTGTCATCGCCCTCGATGAGGTCGAGCATGATTTCCTCCACACAGCTGTAACGGTCGTTATAGCCCAGCGCCAATCCTTTAGAGATGATAGCCTTGAGTTTCTTGTCCTTGATGGCATCAACGTTGATTTCTCCTTGATCACCGCGTACTTTCTGGACGAGTTTGATTTTCTCTTTACGCGTCATGTCGGGCCTGAATTCTATATCCCAGGGCACACGTCCCGTGAGCATGGTGTAGAACACACCGGTGGCGGCAAAGATATCGTTGCGCTCGTCATACTTGCCGATAAACGACTGGCCGCTGGCATAGCGCGGGTCCAGGTCGGCGGTGTCAAACGGCGGTGTGCCCATGAAGTAGGTCGAGACGTGACCCAGGTCGATGAGTTCGGCCGTGCCGCCGGTCTTGCTGCTGAGCATGACGTTGGTGGGGTTGATGTCGTTGTGCAGACACCCTCCTCTCTTGTTGTGCATGTATTGCAGCCCCTGCAACATCTCCAGAAATATCTTGGTGGCTGTTTTGGCACCGAGTTTGCCCTTGCGTTGAATCATCTCGCTGAGCAATTCACCGCTGAAGTAGTTGGCAACCAGGTAACGGCAATCGCCCTCCTCATCCTCGTAGCCGCCGTTGTCCACCATGCTGATGATGTTCTTGTGCTTGATGACGAGAGACCACAGGATTTCCTGTACGGTACAGTTCTCGATGAGTTTCTCGGGCGTGTTCTTGAGCCGGTAAATTTTCAGGAAGTAGGGATTACCGCTCTCGTCCTCGACGCGGTAACTCTCGGCGTACGGGTTATTCTTGATGAGATAAACCACATGCCACTTGTTGTCGATGATTTGTCCTTGTTTGAGTATCATATTTTTTAGTTGTCAGTTGTCAGTCTTCAGTTGTCAGTTTTCAGTTGTCAGTTTTCAGTTGTCAGTTTTCAGTTGTTAGTTTTCAGTTTTTAGTTGTCAGTTGTCTGTTCCTTGTTGTCGTTTTTGGGCTTTCTGCGGGAGTGCAGGTGCTTCATGACGGGATAGGTGCGGTTGATGAACAGCAGGGCCAGCATCGCGATGATGAAATAGAGCATCAGGCGCGACAGGATGGCATCAGCGTCATAGTCCTTGCCCATCTCGTCCAGTTCGATGGGTTGTTCCACCCCTTCGAGTGAGGAGAGGGTACGTTTCCACTGGATGACTCCGTCCTTGAGATAGACGACGGCAGGGTTGCCGCGAGCGACCATCTTGAGTTCGCTGTCATCCATGCTGTAGATGGGGTAGCTCGACATGGACACGTCTTTCCACTGTTCAATCTCCTCGGCCGTTGATGGCGTCAGTCCCACGACATCGGCCTCGGCGACCAGTGCAGCGTCATTGAGCTCGTTCAAGGTGTAGGAGTTGACCACGCCCACCTGTGGCATGTCGGGGAACAGTAGCAGCACGGTGCGACGGCTGTTGCCAAGCACGTCGATGGTGACGTCGTTGCCATCCTCGTCGAGGATAGCGATGCCGTCCTGGTCGCTGTCATTCTGGATGATGACCTTGCCGTGCGGGCGGCGAGAATGATAACGGGTCACATATTCCCAGCCTTCATCCTCGTCAGGCAGGCTGTCGATAGAGAACTCCTGCTCCACACCGTTCTTGCGGTAGATGAAGGTGTAGTCGTCTTCGCTCTCGTCATTGTCGCTGGTGGTGACCCCGACCAGACGGGTGCCGACGGGGTAGGGGCGATAATCGATGAGCGGCTGCTTGAAGTAGCCATAGTAGGCTATCGCCATGACCAGGGCAAAGGACACTGCCATCACCATCCACTGGATCGCGGGACCGTAGATGCTGGGTATCGACCGGTTGAAAAACAACAGATAGATGACTCCCAGCAGCAGGAGCACGTTCTTGCCGAAAGTGGCCCAGTTGCTCATGTGGAGTGCATCGCCGAAACAGCCGCAGTCGGCGACAGCCCCAGTAATAGCAATCCAGAGCGTGATGGGCGTCATGATGAGCATGAAGACCAATGCCATCCACGGTGAACTGCGGCGATAGGCGCCCACAATGATGGCAATACCTATCATGAACTCAATGGCTGCAAGAGCCACGGCAATGAATAGGGCGGTGTCAGCCCACTGCTCCATTCCCATGGCACTCAGGTAATCCGATACCTTATAGCTGGTGCCCCAAGGGTCAATCCCCTTGGAAAATCCCGAGAAGGCGAAGATTCCTCCCACGGTGAGTCGCATGAGCACCGTCAGCAATCGGCACCATTTCTCGCCCTTGACAGCATTGATGAAGGTTTTGATGGTCATTGTTTCAGTTGACAGTTGTCAGTTTTTAGTTGCCGGTTTTTTCTAGATTCTCTAGATTTTCTAGATTGTCTAGAGGATTCAACTCTCTAAATCCTCACTTCATTTCTAACTCCTCGTTGTGCTTGATTAGGGCAAACACGCTATAGTTGATCATGTCCTGATAGTTGGCGTCGATGCCCTCGCTCACCAGCGTGGCGCCGCCGTGGTTCTCGATTTCCTTGGTGCGCTGAATCTTGGTCAGGATCAGGTCGGTATAGCTCGAGATGCGCATGTCGCGCCATGCCTCACCATAGTCGGTGTTCTTGGCAATCATCAGGTTCTTGGTGTCGGTGATGTACTTGTCATACAGTTCCAGGGCGCGGCCGGCACTGATGTCAACCGTGTCGGTGTATCCCAGGCTCAGCTGGATCAGTCCGATGACGCCATAGTTGATAATGCCGATGAACTCGGGCCAGATGCCTTCGCCCACCTTGGTCTCACCGTTCAGTTCCAGGGTGCGGATGCGTTTTGCCTTGATGAAAATCTGGTCGGTCACCGAACGGGGTCTGAGGATGCGCCACGAGGGACCGTAGTCCTTCATCTTGTTGATGAACAACTCGCGGCAAGTGGCAACCACCTCATCATATTGCTTGCTGGTATTGTGCATAGTCTAAAATTGAATCAACTTGTTTTAACCTACAAAGATACTGCTTTTTTCTCGTCTTCTTGCAATTATTTCACGCATTTTTCTTGAAGAAGAGCGAAGTGACGACAAAGAGCCGCGCCTCGGGGATGAGGACGCGGCTCTTTATCACTACCTGTTTAGGGTATCAACGCAGGATCTTGCGGGAAGTGCACGTGCCGTCACTGTAGGTGGTGACGACCGTTTTTCTGCCCTGAATATGCTTGATTGACAAAAGCCTGCAGAAGTAGGAGAATTCTTAAGATAATGTGTAAACTTGTTTTGCTTAACATTCTTTATCATGTAAACAATTGCATCCTAGGGGGTTGATGATATGGTTGTCCATCGTCTCATGGGCTGGCATGGTTTTTGCATGCTTAAATGGAGTGTTAATCGTTGTGAAAGATTTAAAAAACGGCTGAAATGGAATAATATCCTTGCAAAGGGGGGCGTTTATATCAAAAAAAATAGTACCTTTGTTGTTTCATTCAGACGACGTAATATTTTGTAAGCACCAATGAAGTCAGACAGTTTAGTAATCATTCCTACTTATAACGAGAAGGAGAACATCAGAGCCATTATCGAAGCCGTGCTCAATGTCACTGAGCACCAGTTTGATGTGCTCATCGTTGACGATAATTCCCCCGACGGCACCGGCGCTATCGTGGACTCGATGATTGCCGTGCAGCCCGAGCGCATCCACATCCTCAAGCGTGCCGGCAAGCAGGGCCTGGGAACGGCCTATATCGCTGGTTTCAAGTGGGCTCTTGAACAGGACTATGATTACATCATTGAGATGGATGCCGACTTTTCCCATCCTGTGAATAAATTGCATGAGTTGCAGGCAGCATGTGCCACTGGCGGCGCTGATGTTTCGGTAGGTTCGAGATACCTGACCGGCGTGAATGTCGTCAACTGGCCGATGGGAAGAATGCTCATGAGCTACTTCGCATCGGCCTATGTCCGCTTGATCACGGGAATGCAGGTACGCGACGCCACGGCAGGCTACGTGTGCTATCGTCGCGAGGTGCTGTTGTCGATTGACCTTGACGCTATCGAGTTCAAGGGATATGCGTTCCAGATCGAGATGAAGTTCACGGCTCATTGCATGGGCTTTAAGATTAAGGAGGTTCCCATCGTGTTCATCAACCGTGTCTTGGGCACGAGCAAGATGAACAGCAGCATCTTCTTTGAGGCGCTGTTTGGCGTCATCAAGCTGCGCTGGGATTCGCTCTTCAACAGGCGCCGCTTCAGGCGCAGGCTTAGTTAAGCTTCATGTGTTAAGCTTTAGGAGCTGGCATCTCTAGATGCTCCAGACTAGCTGGATGTTCTAGACTATCTGGAAAAAGACTGTAAATCTGACGATTGTAAAACCGGCAACTGTCAAATGGCCAAACAGAAACATCATACAGGATTATCCGACGAGCAAGTGATTGCGAGTCGCCTTGAGCACGGCAACAATGTGCTTACCCAACCGTCGCGTGAACCCCTATGGAAGCAGTTCCTGGAGAAATTCAAGGACCCGCTCATCAAGATTCTGCTCGTCGCGCTTGTCTTATCGGTGAGTTTGTCCTGCTATGAGTTCTTCGGCCTTCATGAGGGCGTCAGTGTCCTGTTTGAGCCGATAGGAATTTTTATCGCTATCGTACTGGCGACGCTTGTCGGCTTTCTCGTTGAGGTCAATGCCAATAAGAAATTCCGCTTGCTTAACCAGACCGATGACCACGTCATGGTCAAGGTAATGCGTTCGGGCCATGTCACCCAGGTGCCGCGCTGCGACATCGTGGTGGACGATATCGTGATGCTGGAGACCGGCGAGAAGGTGCCTGCCGACGGCATGATTCTCGATAGTTTCAACCTCAGGATTGACGAGAGTTCCTTCACTGGCGAACCCTCGGCATGGAAGACCCATGACGCCGAGGTCGCCCGCACCGCCACCGAGGCGACTTATCCTGCCAACGTGCTGTTGCGTGCCAGCACCGTCATTGAGGGCAACGCTACCATGCGTGTCACACGGGTGGGCGACAAGACCGAGTATGGTAAAATCTACCGTGACGCACAGATTGACAATGATATCAAAACGCCTCTTACACAGCAACTTGACCGCATGGGCCACACGATAGCCCGTGGCAGTTATGTCATGGCAGCCCTGCTCGTGCTGGGGCGCGTAGTAGAGTACCTTGTAGGCGGCAGTGAAGGCTTTGTTGCCGATGCCCAGTACTTTATCGAGACGGTCATGCTGGCTGTGACGCTCATTGTGGTATCGGTTCCCGAGGGACTTCCCATGAGCGTGACGCTGTCGTTGGCGCTCAGTATGCGCAAGATGCTCAAAAACAACAACCTGGTGCGTCGCATGCACGCCTGCGAAACGATGGGCGCGGCAACCGTCATCTGTACCGACAAGACGGGAACGCTCACCCAAAACAAGATGCAGGTCTATCAGGCTCATTTCTATGGCCTTGAAGATGGCTCGCGGCTTGCTGACGATGAGGTCAGTGCGATTGTGCGCGAGAGTATCGCCTGCAACAGCAGCGCGTTCCTTGACGACAGTAACCCCGATAATCTGGTCGCTCTGGGCAACCCCACCGAGGGTGCCTTGCTGCTGTGGTTGCATGACGCGGGCAGCGACTACTTGGTTACCCGTGACGAGTGTGAGGTCCTTGCCCAACTGCCTTTCTCGACCATGACCAAATTCATGGCGACAGCCGTCAAGAGCACTACTGGTAAGCGCCTGTTGCTGCTCAAGGGAGCCCCCGAGATTGTGATACGCCTGTCGCATTCGGTCGTCGGTGGTGTGCCTTTCCAGCAGGTATCGGACGAATTGATGACCTATCAGGCCAAGGCGATGCGTACCCTGGCCTTTGCCTATTGCGAACTCGGTGACGATGACGATCCTCAAGCCGTCGTCCAGTCGCTGAGGACAGGCCACGAGTTGCCGTTCAGCCTCCTGGGCATTGTGGCTATCAGCGACCCGGTGCGCCTCGATGTGCCTGACGCTATCCAGGATTGCCGTAACGCTGGCGTGAAGGTCAAGATCGTGACTGGTGACACGGGTGCCACCGCACGCGAGATCGGGCGCCAGGTCGGCCTGTGGAGTAATGAGGACGACCTGCGGCATGAAGCCATCATCACGGGGCCCGACTTCGCCGCCCTGGATGATGACGAGGCTGCCCGCCGTGCCGCTGCCATCAAGATCATGGCGAGGGCGCGTCCCGATGATAAAGCACGCCTTGTGCGTCTGCTTCAGCAGCAGGGCGAGGTGGTTGCTGTGACGGGTGACGGCACCAACGATGCGCCTGCACTCAACGCGGCCCAGGTGGGCCTGTCGATGGGTGACGGTACCGCCGTGGCCAAGGAAGCCAGCGATATCACCATTCTTGACAACTCCTTTGCCAGCATCAACAAGGCGGTGCTGTGGGGCCGCTCACTATACAGCAATATCCAGCGTTTTATCCTGTTCCAGCTTACAGTCAACGTCTGTGCCTGTCTGGTGGTTGCCGTGTGCTCGTTCTTCAGCAAGCAGCCGGCCCTCACCGTGACCCAGATGCTGTGGGTAAACCTCATCATGGATACTTTTGCCGCTCTGGCTCTTGCCTCCTTGCCGCCCAACAGCGTGCTGATGCGTCAGCGTCCCCGCGATTCACGGGCAAGCATCATCACGCCCAGGATGAAATGGTTCATCATGTTGGCGGGAGTGCTGTTAGCTGTGCTGATGATAGGGATGTACTACTATTATGTCCATATCGCCAACGAGGGACGCCCCGTTTTCGCTCGAGGCATCAATCCCAACATCAGCCCTCGGGAGATGGGCATCTTCTTCAGTGTCTTTGTCTTCCTGCAGTTCTGGAACATGTTGAATGCCCGTTCGTATGCCACAGGAAAATGGGCGTTCAACAACATGGAGGACAGCAAGGTGTTCTGGGCCGTTGCCACCGTTATCTTCTTGGGGCAGATCATTCTTGTTCAGTTCTGCTCCCCGCTGTTTGACTGCGAGCCTCTTGATCTGTTCACTTGGGTCATGATTGTCCTGTGCACGTCTCCAGTGTTTATTGTCGGGCAACTTGTCGCTTGGCTTAAAAGGGCTCGGGTAAAAGACAAATAATTGGTAAAAATATCGGAATTTTCTTTGCGGTTTCGGCATTTAGCCGTAACTTTGCAACATCTATATGCGTCAGTGAACTAAATTTATTAATATTTATCAGTACAAGATCTATGAAGAAATCATTACTTACTGCTTTAGTGATGGCTGCTGCTTGCTACGGTGTTTCCAATGCCGAGATCGTTATTACAGCAACCAACGTGCCTCAGCCGGTTAACGACACACTGCTTTTTGCCCTGCCGGTGAACCCCGAGAGCGTTCAGGAAATCTGGACTGCCTATGATTATGTGAATCCTGCTACTGGTGCTACGACTTCCATGATCAATGGTAAGTTCCAGCCCGAGTATCTGGTAACTGCTTTGGATTTCTCTAATGGTGATACCGAGAAGGGTACTCCCACGCTGCCCAACAACGCCAAGGTTATCGGCCTCGGCCTCGATGGCTTCGACATCGGTAGCGAGAGAATGCCTGGTGGCGGCGTTTACCACAGGGTAACTGCTTGGTGCCGTAACATCCCCGCCGATAAGATGGAACTTGATTACCTAGACTTGTTCGATGGTTACAAGATTCACGACCCCGAGGGTGACCTGTTTACCGACACCGTGAACTGGCAAAACGCTAGCGGCACTCAGCCTGGCGTCCTCTGCCAATTCGACCTCAACGCAACTCTCGAGAATCCTGCTCCCATTGTTGACATTCCCTTCGGCAATCCTGATGATCCCTTCATGCCTTTCTGGTATCAGGGTGAGAACATCTACCTCACGCTGTGGTTGATCAACCCCGGCACTCGCATGAAATATTGCTACATGGCCTATGATGAGGCCGAGGCAGAGTATGCCAGCCTCTTCCGTTCTGGCAACGTATGCTTCAACAGCGAGTCTCAGGACGCTATCAAGGACGTCTTCGGTATTGACATGATGTACGAACTGCCCAGGCACCGTCTGCCCGCCTTCCGCACTCCTTACTATACCAACGACGTACGCGTGACCAAGGTGGGTTACGACACCGAGTTCCAGTTGCGTGATGAGGATGGCAACGTGATGACCCCCAATGAGGAGGGTAACTTCCTGAGCCTCGACCACACCAAGGTGTACAGCCTGTGGGTAGGTAATGAGACTCTGGGTTACAAGAACAAGTACTCCTTCACATTTGATGACATCTATCAGGACATCCATCTGGTAATTGACAACAAGACCGCCGTTGAGGAGATCAACGCCAACAAGGCTGTTGCTAGTGTTGCTTACTACAACCTGGCTGGTCAGCAGAGCGCTCAGCCCGTCAATGGTGTGAACATCGTTGTTACCACCTACACCGACGGCAGCACCACCACCGCCAAGGTCATCAAGTAAACAAGAGCCGTTTAGCCTTTAGGCTATTGATATTACAGGCGCCTCTTTATGGAGGCGTCTGTTTTTGTTTCTGCCATCAGGAATTGAGACTTCATGGGTAGATTTCAACTGCATCCATTGGATGTGATGAGCACACAGTCAATCATCCAAAACGAGAAGAAGTGGAGCAATTCTGAGTTTTTTTGAGGAAAAAGTGTGTATATTAAAAAAAATGTGTACCTTTGAAACCTCGTTTTGGTGTGGATTTTACCATTTTTATAACCTTGATTTGGTGTATAAATCGTTAATATTTAACCTTGATTTGGTGTATTTGTAATGTATGAAACGCAAGATTTACAATAAGTTACTGGAATGGAAAAACCAGTGGGAGGGAAAATCTGCTATTTTGATTGACGGTGCCCGACGGGTGGGGAAGAGTTATATCGCCTTGGAATTTGCACGAAATGAGTATAAAAGCCACCTGCTCATAGATTTCAATAACACCAGTCCTCAAATCCTCGAGTTGTTTGAAAACAATTTGAATGATTTGGATGTCTTTTTTAGGAATCTCAGGCTCTTGACAGGTGTAAAACTCTATCCACGGGAAAGTGTTATCATTTTTGATGAAGTCCAGCAGTATCCTAAGGCACGTGCAGCTATCAAGTATCTGGTAAGTGATGGACGCTATGATTATATAGAAACAGGCTCCTTGATGAGTATTAACCGTAATGTCAAGGATATTGTCATTCCCTCAGAGGAGGAACATCTGGACCTTAATCCCATGGACTTTGAGGAATTCCTATGGGCGCTGGGTGAAGTGGAAATCATGTCTTATATCACTGAATGTTATGATGCGCAACGTCCTTTGGGAAATGCGTTGCATCGCAAGGCAATGGATTTGTTCAGGCAATACATGATTGTAGGTGGAATGCCTCAAGCCATAAAAGAATATGTTGCATCAAGGGACTTTTCTCGCGTTGATCACATCAAGCGTAATATATTGAAGCTTTATCGCAGTGACATCAGCAAGTATGCCTATGGCGAGGAGCAGAAGGTGACTCGTATCTTTGATTTGATTCCAGCCAGTCTGCAACGGCATGAGAGACGTTTCCGTATAAGTGACATCAAGCCGGGTGCGAGAACTCGTGATTACCTGAAATCAATGTTTTGGCTCGAAGAATCAAGGGTGGCTAATTTCTGCTATGCAACGACGGCTCCAAACGTCGGGCTCGGTATGAATCGTGATGAATTCAAGTATAAGATATATATGGCAGACACTGGTCTGCTCATCTCACAAGCTTTTAGCGAACGGGTGGAATTAGATGAATTATATCGAAAATTGATAACAGGGAAGCTTGAAGTCAATAGAGGAATGATTGTTGAGAATCTTATTGCCCAAATACTTAAGGCGTCAGGCAAGGAACTCTATTTCTACTCCAAATCATCCAGAGAAGCAGAAGACAGAATGGAAATAGATTTCTTAATACGCAAGTCAACAGTTACGAGTCGTCATAATATTTGTCCCATTGAAGTCAAATCTTCAAAGGGGCATAAACTTACTTCCTTGAATAAGTGCATCAAAAAGTTCTCTAATCAGATAAGCACTCCCTATGTGCTGCATGATGGAGATGTGAAGATAGAGAATGGTATCGTTTTTTTGCCTTTATATATGGCACCCTGCTTATAGCAGAGGATCGTTTCATTATCTTTGTAAGTTGAGAATCAAACCAAATTGTGATGATTATGATAAAAAGACAGAGATTCAGGTCCTGGAGAGGCAAGATTTTGCGTCTCTACATTGTGGCTGCAATCGCCCTGGGGGGCGGTACGGCGTTGGCTGGACCGTTGCCGCAGGAGCAGAGCAGCGTGGAGCAGACCTCGACAGTGACGGGACAGGTGCTTGACGAGAATGGCGAGCCCATGATAGGGGCGACAGTGACCGTCAAGGGCACCATTGTGGGCACGGCCACCGATATTGCCGGGCGGTTCAGTATCAGTGCGGCTCAGGGTGCAACCTTGACCGTGAGCTATGTGGGCTATGAGTCCCGCAACGTGCGGGTGGGTGGCTCTAACCTGACGATTACGATGGAACCGTCTCCCGGTCAAGACCTTGGTGAGGTCGTGGTGACAGCCCTCGGTATCAAGAAAGAGGCCAAATCATTGTCCTACAATGTGCAGCAGCTGGAAGGGGATGCGCTGACGCGTGTGCCGGACGCCAACTTCGTCAACTCGCTGGCAGGTAAGGTGGCAGGTGTGACCATCAATGCCAGCGCGACGGGTGCGGGCGGTAGCAGCCGCGTTGTGATGCGCGGTGCCAAGTCCATCAATGGCAACAACAACGTGCTCTATGTCGTGGACGGCATCCCCATGCAGAACCTCTCGAGTGAGCAACCCGAGGGCATCTTTGCCGGAGCGGGCCAGACGGGTGACGCCACTGCCAACATCAACCCCGATGACATCGAGAGTATCAGTGCCCTGACGGGTCCCACGGCAGCAGCGCTCTACGGCGCCAATGCTGCCAACGGTGTCATCCTCATCACGACCAAGCGCGGACGTGAGGGTAGGGTGGATGTGACCTACAACGGCAGTTTCCAGTTCTCCAAGCCCTTTGTGCTGCCCCGCTTCCAGAACCAGTACGGGCCTAGCGAGACGGGCAGTTACTTCAGCTGGGGTGAGAAACTGGCAGAGCCCAGTCGTTACCGTCCCGCCGACTTTTTCCAGACGGGTGCCAATATCTCCAACTCGGTGAGCCTGAGCACCGGCACCGACGAGAACCAGACCTATTTGTCGCTCGGTGCTACCAATGCCCAGGGCATCATCCACAGCAACAACTACGACCGCTATAACGTGAGCGTGCGCAATACCACCAACTTCCTCGACAACCGCATGACGCTCGACCTGGGCTACATGCTCACCGCCGTCAAGGAGCAGAACATGATCAGTCAGGGCCAGTACCACAATCCGTTGGTGCCTGTCTATCTGTTCCCCGCTGGTGACGATTTCTCCAAGTTGGGCTACTTTGAGCGCTACGACACGGGCCGTAACTTTCCCGTGCAGTATTGGCCCTACAATTACGACATCTCGATGGAGAACCCCTATTGGGAGACCGAGCGCGAGCGCTTCATCAACCACAAGGAGCGCCATCAGGCGACCGTTTCGCTCAACTGGATCATCACCCCGTGGCTCGACATCACGGGTCGCGTGAAATATGACAAGAGCAGCGACAAATATGAGGAGAAATTCTTCGCCTCGACCAACACGCTCTACGCCTCCAAATATGGCCACTATGGCCTGCGCAACGTGAGCAACCGCCAATTGTATGCCGAGGCCTTTGCCAAGGTCAACAAATACTTCAGTGAGAACCGCTGGAACATCAGTGGCGTGCTGGGCACGAGTTTTGACCAGCGCGACAACAGCATCGAGGGCTTCAGCGGCCACTTGAAGGGTACCGCCAACAAGTTCACCCTTGCCAATGTCGAGACCACCAACTCGACCTTCAAGCCCGTCCAGAGCGGCTACCGCACCCAGTTGCAGAGCGTGTATGCCACCGCGCAACTTGGCTACCGCAGCATGGTTTATCTGGATGCGACAGCCCGCAACGATTGGTCGAGCAAATTGGAGAAGAGTTACTTCTACTGGTCGGCTGGCGTGAGTGCCATCTGGACCGATATCTTCCCCGCCCTTGGGCGTGATGGCTGGCTTAACTACCTCAAGACGCGCGTGGGCTATTCCCAGGTGGGTAACGAACCTAACGAGCCGTTCTTGACGCGTGAGACCTACGCCATCAACCCCTCGACAGGTCTTGCCGAGACCTCGACGCGGATGCTCACTGACCTCAAGCCTGAGCGCACCGACTCGTGGGAGGCGGGTATCGATATGTACATGTTCCGCAGCCGCCTGCGCCTGAATGCGACGCTGTACAAGTCCAGCACGCGCAACCAGTTCTTCTATCCCACATTGCCCGCCTCGTCGGGTTACACGAGCGCTGTCGTCAACGGTGGCCGTGTCGATAACAAGGGTGTGGAACTCACGGCACGCTATGTGCAGCCCATCGGTCCCGTCACTTGGGAAACTTTTGTGACCTGGACGCTCAACCGCAACAAGGTGAAGGAGTTGCTCAAGAACTGGCGCAACCCCATCGATGGCGAGATTTATAACCTGGACGAACTCTACATGGGTGGCACCTCGGGCTACCAGATACGCCTGACCGAGGGCGGCACCCTCAGCGACGTGTATGTCTCCACGCTCAAGACCGACGAGCACGGCGCCATCTACGTTAATCCCGAGCGCCAGACCGTCGAAGCCAATCCCAATAACAACGCCTACTACATCTATGCCGGACAAGCGGCACCGCGCTACAACCTCTCGTGGGGCAATTCGCTGTCGTTCAAGGGTATTACCTTGTCGGCCCTGCTGACTTACCGCAACGGCGGCATTGTCGTGAGCGAGACCCAGGCCATCCTGGATTATTATGGCGCCTCGCGTGCTACCCAGGATGCCCGTAACGACGGCGGCGTCCTGATTAACGGCAAGAAAATCAATGCCCAGGGCTACTATCAGACCGTGGGCAACCCCAACGGCACCGTCGATTCCCGCTACGTCTATAGCGCGACCAACCTCCGCCTTGCCGAGTTGAGCCTCGGTTATAACGTGCCGGTCAACCGTTGGGTCAAGTGGATTCAGGGACTGAATGTCTCCTTTGTCGCCCATAACCTGTGCATGTTCTACAACAAGGCACCCTATGACCCCGAGGCGACCTCCAACACGGGCACCTACTACCAGGGTATTGACTACTTCATGCAGCCCAGCCTGCGCTCAATGGGATTTAATGTGAAACTCAAATTCTGATGATGGCTATGAAGACAAGAAATCTCTTATATTTGTGTGTGGCGCTGGTGATGGCTGCCGGATGCACCAAGTCATTTGACGACATCAACACCAACCAGCATCAACTCACCGACGAGGAACTCGCCAACGACTACCAGAACGTGGGCGCCTTCTTCTCACAGATGGTCAACCGCGTTGTCCTCTTTGACGATGGCTCGGGCAACTGCCTTTCCTCGGACTACCAGGTGGCGCAGGGCTTGAGCGCCGATGCCTTCTCGGGCTATCTCGCCCTCACGGGCACTTGGCGCAACGGCGTGCACAACGGCTCTTACAGTTTTGTGAGCGGCTGGTATGACCAGATGTTCACGCGTGCCTTCAGCGAGGTGATGCCCGCCTGGCAGCGAGTTACTAAGGTCGCCGACGAGATGGGCCAACCCGCTGTGGCTGCCCTGGCGACCATCGTCAAGGTCGAGGCCCTGCACCGCGTGACCGATATGTACGGCCCGATACCCTACATCCACTTCGGTAGCGGAGCACTGGGGACGACCTATGACCGCCAGCAGGAGGTGTACAAAAAGTTCTTTGAGGAACTGGATGCTGCCATCGACGTGCTCATGCCGCTGGCTGAGTCGGGAGGTACCCTGTTGCCCGACTATGACAACGTCTATGAGGGCAATGTGGCACGCTGGGTGAAGTTCGCTAACACCTTGCGCCTGCGTCTTGCCCTGCGCGTCGCCTATGCCGACCCTGCGCTGGCGCAGCAGGAAGCCGAGAAATCGGCAGCCTGCCCGATGGGCTTCATCGAGACGGCTGCCGAGCGTGCCCAGTTGCTGCATGGCCGCTTGACCTATTTCCACCCGAACTATGACATGGCCTACAACTTCAATGCGGGCGAGGTACGCATGGGCGCCTCGATGGATTGCTACATGAACGGTTACAGTGACCCGCGACTGGCGGCATACTTCGTGCTGGCCAGCAGCGACAACAAGTATCACGGTGTGCGACTGGGCGTCCACAACATGAATCCTACGCGCTATGCAGGCATCTATGTGTCCAACCTCAACATCGACCGCGCCACGACGCCCATCGTGTGGATGACGGCAGCCGAGGGTTTCTTCCTGCGTGCCGAGGCGGCATTGCGCGGCTGGAATATGGGCGGCACGGCCCGTGCCTTCTATGAGGCGGGCATCCGCGTGTCGTTTGACGAGAATAACGTCAGCGGAGCCGATGCCTATGTCACCAACTCGACGCTGAAGCCCACCCGCTATGTGGACCGCACCAATGGCGGCAACGCTGCCAGTGCCCCCAGCGACATCACCATCGCCTGGAATGACGAAGCCGAGTTTGAAACCAATCTGGAGCGCATCATCACCCAGAAGTGGATTGCCATGTACCCCGACGGCTGTGAGGGATGGGCTGAGTTCCGCCGCACGGGCTATCCACGCCTGTTGCCCGTCGTGAACAACGACAGCCAGGGACTGATTGACACCCAGATTCAGGTGCGTCGCTGCCCCTTCCCGGTGCAGGAGTATAATACCAACGAGGCTGCTGTACAGGCCGCTGTGCAAGTGCTGGACAGTGAGGCTCTGGGCGGTGGTCAGGACAATGGCGGCACCCGCCTGTGGTGGGATCGCAAGGAGTTAGGAGTTAGTAATTAGGAGTTAGAAGTTATGAGAACGACAAGATATTTAATGGTATTGTCAGTGCTGTCATTGCTGATGGCGGCTTGCGACACTGAGCCTGAGGCATTGGACCTGCAGCCGCTCAAGGAGTACAGCGAGGAGTATTACCAGGCCCTGCGTGACTACAAGGCGAGTCAGCATGAAATCTGTTACGTCTATTATGCCGACTGGGCACCCATTGAGGGCGCCAGCGGCTATAAGGATCCCGCCTCGTGGGGCGAACGTATCATCGGCTTGCCCGACAGCATCGACATCGTGAACCTGTGGATGGGCATCCCGACGCCCGAGGCCCATCCCGTCGCCTATCAGGACATGATTGAGACGCGTGACAAGAAGGGCACCCGCTTTGTCTTCCACGCCGATGCGTCGAATTATAACCACAAGTTTACCATCGGAGGCGTTTCTTATGACCTCTCTGCCGACCGCAGCGAGGAAGCCATCCGCGCCTATGCCCGCTGGGTGTGTGACACGGTCATCAAGACAGGGCTTGACGGAGCAGACTTTGACTACGAGGGCTGGAGCGGCCAGCACCTGACTTGGGCCATTGAGGAGTGTGACAGGATCTTCGGCCTTGGAGGGCAGTATCCCGAGAAACTGATTATTGTTGATTATTTCTCGGTATCCCCGCCTGTAGCGTGTGACCCGTTTGTGGACTATTACGTCAAGCAAGCCTACAGCCAGCAAGGGGCTGGGGTAGGGGCCATGGGCCATCCCGACGAGAAAACCGTCTATTGCGAGTCCTTCGGCCAGAAGCCCACAGGCGGCGAAATCTTCAACTATGCCGCTTGGGAGCCTACTACGGGCCACAAGGGCGGCTGCGGCGCCTACTATGTGGAGCGCAACTACTACAACACGAGCGATGGTGTGCCCTATGGTGCCATTCGCCGCGCTATCCAGATTATGAATCCGGCTCGTTAGGTTTTAGGTTTTAGGCGTTAGGTTTTAGGCTTTAGAAATTGTTATGATTATGAGAATGATAAGATATTTTGTTGTGGTGCTGATGGTATTGGCTCTTGCTGCCTGTGACAGCGAGGGTGACAAGTTTGATTACCAGAAGGTGGGACTACTCATCTCGGGTACCGAGCAGGTGCCGGTGCAGAGGTTCACGGTCGATGAACTGCCGGCAGCCTATGCGGTGACCGTCAAGGCGACCCGCCGTTGCGCCAAGGATGTTACCGTGCATCTCGCTATTGACACGACGCTGGTGCGCGAGTACAACAAGACCCATGGCACGGCCTATTATCCCGTGCCCGCCTCGTGTGTCACGCTCGATGATAGCGAGGTGACCATCAAGCAGGGCGAGGCTTTGTCCACAACCGCCCAGGTCAAGGTCGTCAATACCGACGGCTTCATCGAGGGCGCCACCTATGTCATCCCTGTGACCATCCGGCAAGTGACGAGCGACGGCGGCGAGGTCATCGAGAGCAGCCGCACCATCTTCCTGCAGATTTCGCGCATCATCTCGTTCTACTCGCTCGAGAACAACCAGAATGCCTCGTCCAATTACATCTTCCCCGATGACAAGATGGTGAATCTCACCAACTATACCATCGAGTTCAAGGTCTATTCCTACAGGTTCGGCAACGTGGGCAACATCAAGCGCGTCCTTGCCATCGAGGGCAAGAATGAGGAGGAGGCCAACATGTTCCGCTTCGGCGAGAACGGTTCGGCGGGTGGTGACATCCTGCAATGGGTATTGCCTGGTGGCCGTTGCTTCTCTTCGACCCATTTCAAGACCAACCGGTGGTATCTGGTGTCCTGCACCTACGACGGTGCTACCTTCAAGATGTATGTCGATGGCGTTGAGGATGCCCAGGCCAGCGGCACGGGCAAGGCGACACCGTTCCAGCGCTTCGAGTTGGGCATGTCGTGGGGCAATTACCGCACGAGCCAGTTCTTCCAGGGCCGCCTGTGTGAAGTGCGCGTGTGGAACCGTGCCCTCACCGCCAGCGAGATTTCTACCGGCTTTGCCGGTGTGAACGCCCACAGCGAGGGCCTGGTCGCCTACTGGAAGATGAACGAGGGCGAGGGCCACATCTTCCACGATGCAACGGGCCACGGCTACGACATGGACTGGACCGACACCTGGCGTGACGACAAGGAGAATGGCGTGCTCGTAGCCCACGACTACAGCCAGTACATCAAGTGGGTCAAGGATGACAACAACAAGGTTGCCCAATAATCTTAAGAAATAAGGACAATATAGGGAACATTAAACTAAAAAGTTTTACTACCTTTGCGTAGTAATTGATTAAAGTGAAACTTTTTACAATTGATTAAGTATAAACTATGCAGATTTATAAATTCAATACCATTCTGAAACCTGTCCTGTGGGGAGGTAGCAAACTTCTGGAGTTCAAGCATCTGCCAGCGTGTGATGAACCTATCGGCGAGAGTTGGGAACTCTCGGCTATGCCTGGTCGTGAGTCGGTGGTGGCTCAGGGTGAAGAAAAGGGAATGACTCTCTCCCAACTCGTTCATCATTATGGTGCCGAATTGGTGGGAAAAGAAGTCAGCCGCCGTTATGGTGACAGTTTCCCCCTGCTCATCAAGTTTATCGATGCTCGTCGCGACCTGTCCATACAAGTGCATCCTGACGATAAGATGGCACGACAGAGGCACGGCTGCTCTGGCAAGAATGAGATGTGGTACATCCTCAATGCCGATGAGCATGCCTTGATCCGGGCGGGTTTCAACCGTCAGTTGTCACCCGATGAATTTGTCACGCTATTGAATGAGGGCTCAATTCTCGATGTCGTGAATTCCTCCACTTCAAGGCCCGGGGACGTGTTCTACCTCCAAGCTGGTCAGATTCACTGCATCGGTGCTGGTAATTTCCTGGTCGAGATACAGCAGTCCAGCGATATCACCTACCGCGTGTGGGACTACAACCGTCACGATACCGACGGCAAGCTGCGCCCGCTTCATATCGAGGAAGCCCGCGAGGCACTTGATTTTTCACCACGGGAGGATAAGGTGCTTGACCGCCCCAACCTGGGTCCTGGCATGACAGGACTGGTGAACTGTCCCTATTTTTTAGCACGTCATCTCGAGTTTGATGGTGATTACACGTTTGAGAACCCTGGTTGTCAATCGTTTGTGGCAATGGTCTGCATTCAGGGCGAGGCAACCCTGCAGGTAGAGGGAATGAAACCCGTCACCGTGCAACAAGGCGAAACCGTTCTGGTTCCCGCCATTGCTGAAAGGGTGGAGATGAGCGGAGCGGCACGCCTGCTGCTTGCCTCAATTCCCACTGAAGAAGATAAAAATCAGTAATAGATATGAAGAAGACAAAATGGATTATCGGCGGCTTGGCCGCACTGCTTGTTATCCTTGTGGCTTGTGCAGCGCCCTATTTCTTCATCGGTGCTCCTGCCGAGGGCCTTGTCAAGGTGCGTAAAGGCAGTACCATCGACATGATTGGCGACAGTGTCAGAGCCCATGTTGACGAGACTTTCGGCAATCGTGTAGCCACCATGTTGAACCTGATGCATGCCAAGGTCGAGAACCGCGAGGGCGCCTTCCGCGTTAAGCCGGGAATGTCACCGTTCACCGCTGCCCGCCGCATCAAGAATGGCGTGCAGGATGGTATCCGCTTCACCTTCAACAATGTGCGCACCCTTGACGAGTGGACCGACCGCTGGGGCGAGACCTTTATGGAAGGTCCCGATGAGATGCGCAAGGCGTTGAAGGACAGCGCCGTCTGTGCTAAATATGGCAAAACCCCGCAGACCATCGCCTGCCTGCTGATGCCCGACACCTACGAGTTCTACTGGAACATCTCGACCGAGAAGATGCTCGACCGTATGTTTGACTACTACAACGACTTCTGGACCAGTGAGCGCAAGGCCAAGGCTGAGCGTCTGGGCCTCACCCCCGATCAGGTGGCTACCGTCGCATCGATTGTCGAGGAGGAGACCAGCAAGGCCGACGAACGCGGCAAGGTGGCACGCCTCTACCTGAACCGTTACCAGCAGGGCATGCGCCTGCAGGCCGACCCGACAGTGAAGTTTGCCATCGGCGACTTCTCCATCAAGCGCATCACCGTGCCCATGACCCAGATCAACTCGCCCTACAACACCTATCGTGTTAACGGCTTGCCCCCCGGTCCCATCCGTCTGCCCGAGAAATCGACCATCGACGCCGTCCTCGACGCGCCTCAGCACGATTATCTCTACATGTGTGCCCGTGCCGACTTCAGCGGCTATCACGACTTCACGCGTGACTATGCCAGCCACCTCGACAACGCCCACCGCTATCAGGCCGCCCTCAATGCCCGCGGCATCAAGTAACATTCATCCGTGCCGTGACTCTGTCACGGCCAATCATTAAATCAAGACAATGGAAAAGGAAGATAAGATTGTCGTTCTCAAGAAGTATAGCAGCCCCATCGACGCCAATATCGTCAAGGGTGCCCTCGAAGCCAGCGGTATCCCTGCCGGCGTCATCGTCGACAGCACAGCCAATGCCATCTGGATGGCTCCTGTCAGGGTCGTGGTCTTTGAGCGTGACCTTGAACTCGCCAAGCAGGTCCTCGCCGAGGCTGACGAACTGCCCGATGAGCCTGACGACGAGCCAACCGAAGGTTGAATATACTAAAAGAACCATTTTCTCGTTATACTATTAATTGAGATCATTTATAGGATAACGATATGACAACCTATTTGCGTCACATGATATTGATGGCCGTGTTTGCCGTGGCTCTTGTCGCCATGGCCGACGACGGTCCTAAAACCACGGCATATAATTTCCTGAGCGTGCCCTCATCGACCCACGTTTATGGCTTGGGTGGTCACAACCTCACCATCATCGACGATGACATCAACCTGGTTGAGCAGAACCCCGCCCTGCTGGGACCGGAATATGACCACCAGGTGGGTCTCAATTACATGAAGTACATCGGCGAGACCAACTTTGCCGGATTGCGTTACGGTCAGGGTGTGAGCGAGCATGGCGCTTTTGCTGTGGGTATCCAGTATTTTGGCTACGGTAACCTCAGGGGTGCTGACGTCCATGGTGAGTTCACGGGTGACTTCACTGCCAGCGACATCGCCTTCAACCTCACCTATAGCCACGACATCAGTGACCGTTTCCGTGGCGGTATCACGGTGAAGTATCTCTATTCCAAGTATGAGGACTACACCGCCGGTGCTGTCGCCGCCGACTTGGGTATCAACTACTTTGATCCCGATCACGAGTTCTCGGCATCACTCGTGGCCAAGAACCTGGGTGGTCAGGTCAAGAAGTTCAACGACTACAAGGACAACCTGCCCTGGGACATCCAGTTCGGTATGAGCAAGATGCTGGGCAAGGCGCCCATCCGTCTGCACCTCACGGCCTATGAACTCACGCGCTGGAACTCGCCCTATTACAAGATAGAAGACGTGAATAACCCCAACAGCGGATTGATCAAGAAGGACTCCTTCGGCAGCAACCTGTTGCGCCACCTGGTGTTCGGTGCCGACATCCTGCCCACCGACAACATCTATCTGGGTATCGGTTACAATTACCGTACGCGCAGCGACATGGCGACCTATAAGCGCGACTTCATGTCGGGCCTGTCGGTTTGCGGCGGCTTGAAGGTCAGGGCATTCGGCATCGGTGCCGCCTTTGCGCGTCCCCACACGGGAGCGACGACGTTTATGTTCAACCTCACCACTTCAATCGGCGAGTTGCTCAAATAATGAATAATGATTACTGAAGAGACGATTATTCGTCTCTTTTTTTGTTCAGAATACAAGATGAAAAAACTTTACTTTTTGTTGCTGTTCTTGCTCTTGGCGATAGTAGCCCATGCCCAGAGGATTCAAGTCGTTGACACCGATGGCATGCCCATTGGTGCCGTTTGTGTGACCAACGAGAAAGGCGCCCTGGTGGGTACGACCGACCAAGACGGCTGGCTTGACGATGCCAAGGGCGTGAAGCGTCTTTACTTCTCGCATGTGGCATTCAAGACAATGCAAGTCGATGTGGATACCATCACCGACCAGCGTGTAGTCATGCAGGAAGAGGAATTTGAACTCTCCGAGCTGGTCGTCAAGCCCAAGGAATTGCTCTATGTGCAGACCTACTTCCGCTGCGTCTATGTCTGTGATGAGGGACCGCTTTACTTCCGTGCCGGCGTGGTGGACAACACCTATGAGATTGCCAAGCGGAAGGTCTCGGCCAAGACCCGCAGTGTCGCAAAGGGCGAAAACGGTCTCTTGCGCTTTCTCCTGAGTACACTCGTCGGTGGTTACATCGACAAGTGGGCCCGCATTGACACGACAACCCAATACAAAAAGGTTATCAAGGGTGTCGAGCAGGGTAGCCTGTTCCTCACCGATGAGCCTTCGGGCCGTCGTGTGGTGAGTGACACCATCTCGGTCCTGGGATATATCGATGACGACCTGCAAGCTGGACAGCGCACCACCAGCTTCGACATTTGGGGCCATAGCGACCACGTCAAGGCGACCGAGGCTGCCGCCAAGGAGGCAAAGACCGGAAAGAAGCAAAAAGTGAAAATGCATAAGAGTGCCAACCGTGGTTACTATGAGGTCTATAACATCAACGAGAACGGGCAGTCACGTATTGACGACCTGGTGATGAAACAGATTCTTGTAGCGGGCCACTTTGACAGGACTGACCAGGATTACATCATCCTGCTCGAGACCTATACCATCGGGCGCGACTACATCGACAAGAAGGAGTTCAAGCAGACCCGCAAGGAGAACGAGGTGGAGATGGACATCAACGAACTGCGCCGCCTCGAGCAGGTTCACCACATCCCGCCCCTGGCGCCCAACCTTAAGGCCGCAGTCGATCAACTCTTCAAGTTAGACAAAGAATAACAAAAACCAGCTACCCTATGGACTCAATATCAACCTGGCTCAAAGAGAATTACGACCTGGTCAGCCTGCTCGTCGGCATGATTGGTGTGCTGATCGCGTTCGTTGCATTAATCTATGAGTTGAAAAAACGCAAAAAGTAAACGTCTACTATTTTCTAAACGGCCTAACAGCCATGAAACTAAACTATTAAAAAAAATAAAAATTAAATTTGTTAAATTTTTATCATTAGAGTGTCCGGGGGAACATCGAAAGATGTTAGCGGTTCGAAGAACCGATTTCAATGAGAAAGACCATGCAAGAACCTCGGAGAGGTTCGCAGCTTGGTCCATGTGCTGAGCATTGCAAGTGCCTCGAAGAGGAACTTTGTGATTGACAGGCTTTTGGCGGATGTGGAAGTTCGTCTACGACGCACTTTCCACTTGATATGGCAGCCACCAAGCTGCGCTCGTCTTCGACGGGCTTGCATGGTGTTTTACAATTAAAGTCGAGTCTTCGACCCGACCAGCCTCTTCGAGGCAAAAGCCAAGCCCATGATTTAAAAGTAGCCAGTATTTGACTATTATTCAGCTTATGATGAGAAGGCCAAAAAGTGTAACTGGAGACTAATGTAGAAGAGTGCAGTAGATTGCAAAAAAAATCTCCGTTTTGATGTAGTTTTTGGGCATAGCTATGCGTCTAAAGAGTGAAATCAAATGATTAACCCAATAAACAGCGAATCATTATGGAAACGAATACATTAGACAACCAAAGCAGAAGTGAACGCTTTGAACGGATCAAGGCCGAGTTATGGTTACAAGAGAAAAAGGGATTGTGGGCCTGGGCCTTTGCGCTATTTCTCTTTTTGATTATCGCTGTGGTGGTGGTACTAGCTAAAGTACGTATAATTTATTTATGTATGCTACTGCCTTTTGGTGTTTTATTTGTCTGGTCCGCTGTGAGTTATTACTGGTTTCTACACAGGTTAGACAGCCTTGATACTCCAGAACAGCTGTTGCACAGTTTTCACAAGAAGTTAAGTAATCAACGCAATGCTTCTTACCTGCAAATATTGGGACTCGTTGGCCTGTTCATTAGTCCCATTCCAGACATCTGTCGTGACGGGGAATGGCTATGGCTGATTTTACCTATTACGTTTCTTGCATTCTTGATCTATTCCTATTTTAAAGGCGATTATGTGCAGTATAAGTCTAGCCGGGATGATGAGATTCTCAGCCGACTGGAAGATCTCGTTGAGAATAAATAACGCCGCCTGTTCATGGGGCACTTAAGTTAAATGATTATATCGATATCGTTATGGCAATTATAGAACAATGCAATCATTGTGGACGTAGTCTGAGTGAATGTCCTTATTACGATAAGGATCATGTTGGCTTATGTCGTAATTATGTGAACCCGATTGATAATAGTCATTTCTTTAGTAATTTCTTCAGCCCTAAAGGGCGTATCGGGCGTGTACAATATCTGGTAACCGTATTAATTGCTATCGCTTTTTATGCGCTATTGGCATATGGAGTAGTCGCCATCATTGACAAGACCTATGGGCAGAACGAGGTGATTAATCGTGTAATTATTATCGTTTCCTTCATTCTGGCAGCTGTGTTGGTCGTTTTTGCCGGACTCAAACGTTGCCATGATGCGGGTGTCGATTGGTGGTATGCGATTATTCCGATACTGCTTATCTTTGCCACAGGCCTTGCTGTTTTAATGATTGGTGCCGTAGCCTTTTTCTTCTTGTTTTTTCAAAAAAGTATAGACGGCCTTAATGAGTTTGGAACAGAACCGTTAAAACCCTATTTACCTCAAGTTGAAT
Organism: uncultured Prevotellaceae bacterium; assembly: GCA_900318205.1. Lineage (GTDB taxonomy): Bacteria > Bacteroidota > Bacteroidia > Bacteroidales > Muribaculaceae > Sodaliphilus. Next base: position 67,812 of record ONJS01000012.1, read on the forward strand.
GGGAGGAGGAAAAATAATCTGCTCACAGACAAGTCGCTTCTGATCAATAGACAAGATATAGTTTTGGACATTAAATACTGGTTTTATTATGGAAGACTTTAAAGAACCTCAGGAAATGAACGGGGATCTGCACTTGCAGGAACTGCGACAGCGCATCAACGCAAAGGTGGCGAGTTTGCTCAAGATGCAATTGAAAACTGAAAAAGTGTCCCGCTGGAAACGGATTGCAGTTATTGCTTTATGCGTCATTTTGTTCGCATATTTGGTATGGGTCGAAGTGGATTCCTATGGTAGTATTTATTTTTGGGGATTAAATACTTTCATCGTCGTTGACCTGATTGGATATTTTGTCATGTACAGGATTATGCGACACTTTCTTACACGGATGAAAAACGCCGGTACTACTTCACAGCATTATCGGGCGGTAAAGCAGTTCTTAATAACCTACAAAGTACGACACTGGATCCCACTCGTCATTGCAATAGTTTGTTCGCTGATTGTCCTCTATGGATCAGATTTATGGCCATTCATGATTATTTTGGGTATCATTATGGCGGTAAGCCAGATTTGGAGTGATTGGTCGCATAACTGGTATCTTGATGATGATTTCTGTGCCGACGTTGAAGAACTTGGAGATTTGGTTCATCAAGAGAGCGCTGTTTAATGCCTGGTCTTGTCTTAGGGCGGTGGGATTACTCATCCCCAGGTGAAAAACTTAAGATTTTGTGTAGTTTTTGGGCGTTGCTGTGCGTCTAAAGAGTGAAATCAAATGATTAACCCAATAAAATGCGAATCATTATGGAAACGAATACATTAAACAACCAGACCAGAAATGAATTGTTCGAAGAGCTCAAGGGCAAGTGTAAATCAATTGTAAAACGTGACCTCTACGAATCCATCATCTTGATCTTATTCATACCGCTTTTGTTCTTCACTGCGCAAAAACTAGGTGATCCTAAGAACATCTTTTACTTCATGCTTTGGATAACTATTTTTTGCTTTGGGGTATGGTTATTGCTGTTTGATTATAGGTCTCTCAAGAATCTTGGCAGCCTTGATACGCCAGAACGGTTACTGCATTGGTTCGAAAAGGTACACCGATACAGAATGATAACGTGGTTTGTTGGTGGCATATGTATTTTTGGCATCATGTTAGTCGGGGCTGGTTTTAATATTGGGGCTATTATGGGTGTAGCTCTTGCGATTGGAATCATTGCATTACTCTTTTATTATAGCGATGGCCCATGGTGGTATAGGAAAGATATGGATATTATAGAGCAGCTTCGAGAACTCGTTGAGAAGAATTGACCTCCGTCTGCCAAAAGAGTTAAATTAATAACCAATAAATACGTTGCATGATGAAACCTGAAGATTATATCGACGAGAATTACGTTCCCACTGAGGAGGATTTCGCACCAGAGGCGGTTGACGAGAAAGAGGAATTGCTCAAATACATCAAGAAGAGCAGCCGTATCTATATTATTTCGTCTTGTGTTGTGGCGATAGCCTTTACGATCAACGCTATCGTTGAGATTGATATGGCGGACTCATCAAGGATGTACACATATCCACTTATTGCTGCAATACTGTTATGTGTATTGGTCTTTGGCTATATAGCACTTATCTATTATCGCATTTTTCGGGCTAAGACAACCCAGGAAATGCACAATCTGATAGATAGGATTGGCAGCCATTCTCTTTTCTCCAAGGGCATGCTCTGTATCCTGGCATTGTGCCTGATGGCTGCTGTAGCAATAGCCATGATGGGCAAGTGCCATTGGGCCGTGATAGTATTGGTTGTCATCGTAATTGGAGCTTTATTCTGTGGTTTATGGTGGCTCTTTAAAGACAACAGAAGCGAGCTCGATGAAAAGATAGAGAAATTACAGAAAATGGAAAATGAATGACTTCCCGTCTGTATAGAACAAACGCTGTTGATTAACTTGGCTGCGCTTCAGCAACCCGGGCAAGCTCGTTTGCCCTCAGTTTGCACATGTTTTAAATTAAACAAAACAAATTTTTATTTTAATTTTATTAATATTTTTGTTTAATTTCTCGGCCGTCAGGCCGATTAAAAACCGCGAGGCGAATGATGGCGCACGGCCTCTTTGTCAAAATTCAGAAGAAAATATGTGCTTAGCCGAAAAATAACTATATTTGTACCCATCCAAATACTTTTTATTATGAAGAAAACATTGATGATTTTACTGATGGCGTTGATGGTGAACATCGTTTCGATGGCTACCGACTTTAAAACCTTTGAGAACGAGATGTTTACCATCAGCTATCCTGCCGACTGGGAGGTGACCTTTTATGGTGATGATTGGATGAACGTGGCTACCGATGACGATGAGATTCGTTTTGATGTCACCTACAATGAATGTGGCCCAATGAAAAATCAGCTGCAAGAGGCTGTTGACAATTGGGTGTACATGAAAGAGAGCCATGGCCACCAGGTGGACCAGAAACTGGTGAAAGACGACTATGCGCTCGTGCGGTCGATAGAAACCGATGAGGACGACGGAACGCAGACCGTAGTCGTGTGGTTCTTGATGATCACCAAGGAACCGCAAGGATTCTCTGGATCAATCCAGTGCCCGCTCAGTCGCGCCAACGAAGCTCTCGACATACTGGTAGAAATGCTCGGGACCCTCACCCAGAAATAACCAAACAGGAGTGCGCGAGCAGCGGGGGCTACAAGATTCACTCGCTTCGCTCGTGCATCTTTTCGCTCCCGCGGGGCCGTTGCCTTTGAACAACCGATTGCTGCGCAATCTATTGGTTATTTTTTTATAGTCCATCGCTCAAGCAAGCTTGGCGGTGGACTATAAAAAAACAACCAACCGCTGATAGCGGTCGGTTGTTCAAAGGCGGAGAGGACAAGAATCTCTGCTTAATTATTTCTAAGAAACAATCGTTGATTATCAGATATTTGGCTTTTGGATAAGTGCCGATTTTTAATAGCTACTGTCTATAATCTGTCTATGGACAAACCCTATTTAATCTGCTGAGAATAAACAGAATTTAACTTCTCTAGGAGGATGATTCTTGCCTCTTTTTCCTTGAGATGCTCCTCCTTTTCTTTGAGCATCATGTCACGGAAATTCAGTTGCTCACGTAGGTAAGCAACCTGGTTCCTGAGACTTGTTACGCTCATGCTTTTCAGTTCATCTTCGGCAGACAGTTCGACACCTTCTCTTATAAATAATGTGTCGATCGGTACGCCAAAGAAGTCCGCAATCTCTTCGAGCCGCTTGGCAGACGGATTCCCCCTGATAAGGGTATTAACTGATGTCTGCTTCGGATTCATGCCCAATGCCTTCAATAGATCGCCATAGGGTATTTTCTTGCTGTCTAACAGCTCTTTAATAATGCTTCCGTTGTACATTTCAAATTGGACGTTAAAATAATTCGATAAAAATCTTATTTATTTATAAGATTTCATCAAAATATTTGTATTACTTTTGTGCAAAATTAAGTCTTTTATTTGAATTGTACAAACTTTGAACTAAAAAAATAAGATTATGCATGAAATTTATAGTCGGCTGAAACGATCGGAAAAATGTCGTTTCCGTGAGATTATGATGAAGGAATGCGGCTGGGCCTACGGCACATTCTACTACAAGCTGAAGCACCACAATTTCTCGAAACTTGAGAAGCAGGTGGTTCATGATATCTGTTTAGCTTTCCTTCCTTGACGGCCATGAGCAGCATATTCAATAGCTACCACACCGTCAGGGAGTGGGAGGATGCCGCTGCCAAAGACAAGCGCATCATGTTCAACGCGGTCTATTACGTCATGGGCAAACGCGTCCTGGACCATGTGACGGGAATAGTAGAAATAGACACAAAATACGGCAAGAAAGGCCATCGCTGTGTCATGTGGCATAGCGATGGCAGATGCTTTGCCGGTAAAGAGGCTTTGCCAGAGTATGACATAATCTTCGATGATTGACGAAAGGACCATAGAGAGCGTTCTGGAGCGGGTGGATATCGTCGAAGTCGTACGCCATTATGTGCCTGAGCTCAAGCAGAAGGGCAGCAACTACCAGTGCTGCTGCCCCTTCCATAATGAGCGTACCCCGTCCTTCTATGTGAACAAGTCCCGCAACACCTGGCACTGTTTCGGCGCCTGCAATGAAGGAGGCGACGCCATCAAGTTCGTGATGAAATACACCAACGCCACCTTTCCCGAAGCCGTCAAGGAGTTGGCGGGCATGTACGGCGTGACCATAGAGGAAAGCCATGATCGCATGACCGTCGAGCAGGAGCAGAAGAACAAGAAGCGTGAGGCCATGTTCATCGCTTATGAGGTCATCCAGCGCTTCTTTGTCGCCCAGCTCAGGGGTGGTGACGCCGAATGCGTCAGTGCCCATTCCTACGCAACGAAGCGTTGGAACCAGAAATTCATTGAAGAGTGCGGCATCGGCTACGCCCCGAGGAACAGCCAACTACTCATCATGTATGCCGAAAAGAATGGCATCTCCACCAGTCTGCTGATGGATATGGATCTTCTTCGTCAATCGGAAAAAGGCGGTGGTCTGTACGCCTTCTTCCGTGAACGTATTATGATACCTATACGGGACAGGTATAACCGTATCATTGGTTATACTGCCCGTTATATAGGTACCAAACCAGATCCGCCGAAGTACCTCAATTCGTCCACCTCATTGCTCTATGACAAGGACAACTCGGTCTTCGGCATCCACATAGCCTCAAGGGCGTCAGTCAAAGAGAACAAATGCTATCTCGTCGAGGGAGCCCCGGATGTCCTGAGGCTGCAGGCCATCGGCGTTAACAATGTCGCAGCTTCCCTCGGCTCGAAATGGACTGACAACCAGTTCAAGGTGCTGAAACGCTTGACTACAAAGCTCTGCTTCATACCCGATGCCGACCCGCCCGATGCTGACAAGGAATACGGCCCAGGAATTTCAGCCGTCATCACAAACGGATTGAAAGCCCTGGAGAATGGCTTTGAGGTCACTGTCAAGGAGATTCCCCTGACCGCCAGTGGGCAGAAGAACGACCCTGACAGCTTCTGCACCAGCAAGCAGATCCTTGACTCCATTGACGAGCAGGACTTCATCCTCTGGTATGCCGGCAAACGTATCGACGACAAGGCGACGCAGGCTGACAAGAGCGACGCCGTGACCGACATCGCCAGGCTGGTTGCCCATGTGGAGGATGAGGTCAAGCTCTCCATGTATATCGACACGCTCAACAAGATCATGCCCGGCAAACCCATGTGGCGCAACGCCATCAAGGGTGCCAAGCGGCAGCGTGCCGAGACGGACATCAAGAACTCGGGTGTGACCGTGAGCCTTGACCTCCTTGAGAAATACGGCTTCCAGGAGCAGGGAAACCGCTATATCTCGGTCAACAGCGACGGCAAGACCCGCGAATGGTCGAACTTCACCATGAAACCTTTGTTCCACATCAAGGACATGGTGTCACCCATCCGCCTGTATCAGATCACAAACGTCAACCATGAGTCCGAAATCGTTGAACTCCATGCCGAGGAACTCGTTTCGGTATCGAAGTTCAAACAACGCATAGAAGGACTCGGCAACTACCTTTGGTTCGCAAAGGACGATCAGCTTATGGCTTTGAAACGGTTTCTTTATTTCACCACCGAGACGGCTGTTGAGATACGCCAACTCGGATGGCAGCGCCAAGGCTTCTTCGCCTTCGGCAACGGTATTTTCGACACCGAATGGCATCCTGTGGATGATCTCGGTATCGTGCGTCTGGGAGAACAGGGCAACTACTATCTGCCTGCATTTTCTTCCATCTACAGGGATGACACCCAGTTCTTCCAGTTTGAGAGGAACTTCGTCCACATGAACTACGGTACGATCTCGTTCCACGACTACGCCGTGAAACTCATCGATGTGTTCGGCGACAACGCCAAAGTCGGACTATGCTTCCTGCTGGCCACGCTGTTCCGTGACGTCATCGTGGGTTACACGAAGCATTTTCCCATCCTCAATCTGTTCGGGCCTAAAGGCTCGGGAAAGTCCGAGCTGGGACATTCGCTGATGTCGTTCTTCATCATCGAGAACATCCCGCCCAATATCAGCAACTCCACGTTGCCTGCACTCGCCGATGCTGTCGCCCAGTGCGCCAACGCCCTTGTCCATCTTGATGAGTTCAAGAACAGCATTGAGATAGACAAGCGTGAGTTTCTGAAAGGATTATGGGACGGCACCGGTCGCAACCGCATGAACATGGAACGGGATAAGAAGCGTGAGGTGACCAAGGTCAGTTGCGGAGTCATAGTCAGTGGCCAGGAGATGGCTACTGCCGACATCGCCCTGTTCTCACGCTTCATCTTTTTGTCGTACTCCAAGAGCCAGTTCTCGCAGGAGGCGAAGCGAAAGTTCGCCGACCTGGTCGAGACTCGCAAACGTGGCTGCTCCCACATCACGCTCCAGCTCTTGAGGTATCGTGCCAAGTTCATCCAGGAGTTCAAGCAGAGCTATGACTCATGCTTTGCGGACATCAGTGAAGTCTTTGAGATGGAGAACATTGAGGACAGGACACTGCGCAACTGGATCATCCCGATGGCGGCATACCATGCCCTGAGGGATGTCATTGACCTGCCGTTTAACTTTGATGATCTCCGTAACGTCGTCATCAGCGGCATCCGTGCCCAGAACAACGAGACAAAATCCAACAATGAACTGGCCAACTTCTGGAACATCGTCTCATACTTCCACCAGGAGGGCAAGATATGGGATGGCTGCGACTTCCGCATTGACAGGGAAGACCGTCTCAAATGTTCTGACAGAAACGGTGAGATGGTGTTCTCAACAACGAAGAGGATCCTCTATCTGCGCTACAGCCGAATCTTCCAGCTTTACAAGATGCACGGCCGCCAGGTCAATGAGGTACTGATACCGCCAGCGTCGTTGATCTACTACCTCGAGAACTCGAATGCGTATCTAGGCAGGAAACGTTCCTGGCGCTACAAGATCATCATCAACGGTGAACAACAGACCGAAGAACGACGCGACCCGATGACCGGGTACGTCAAGTATGTCAAGAAATACGGTTTCGATCAGGTGATGTGCTTCGACTACGACAAGTTGAACGAGGCGTACAACGTCAACCTTGAGGACACGACTGTTAACGAACCCTAATTTAAATTCTTCCAGAAACGCAAATGACGTTTCAAATTGGACGTAGGTACTGGCTTGGGAAAGTCGGTGCCTATTTTTATTGGCCGTTAAGCCGCAAAATTTTCAGCAGACATTTTCTTCCACAATTTCCACATATTCCACAATATTGAATATCAATAAGTTAGTCATTCTTAAATGCTGCCACAATCTTCCACACTTTTCCACAAAATTTGAGAGACCTGTTTCAGGACTACAAAACATCCACAAATTTTCCACATTTCCACAAAATGCTGATTCGTCAAACAATTGGTTATCAGCGATGTGGAATGTGTGGAACGTGTGGAGGCTCAAAACTGTATGTTTTTTTGAAAATGAAAAATGATGGTTCTTATTTCATCAGCTCTTGACCCTGGAGCGGTCTTGGGCGCAACCGCTTGCAGGAGAAATAGCCTGTTGTCCGTAAAAATCACCAAGACATCCATGACTTGTTCATCCTCGCTTTCGTTGCCTTTACCCTGCAAAGGTATTGCGGCTTTCCCACACGCAAGGCCAAGACGAGTTGCCTTCGGAAATTCTCCAGCCCTTCGGGTAGTAATTCCCGGGCAAGCCTTGCTTTCAGTGCGCTCCAGCCGCACTTTGCAGGCAGTGTAAAGGCGATCGAAGCGAGAACAAGATCAATGAATGTTTAACTTTTTAATTTTTACTGTTATGGACAACAATTCAATTTCTTTCAATCCTGCAAGCGGTGCTGACAGCACCAGTGTTCAAGAGCAAATCGTAAAAGGCTCTCTCAGCTCCTCCAATCTCAATGAATGCGAAGAGCTTGAGGAGGTTGATTTGGATTTCCACAAGTACGATTACCGCAGCGGCCATCCCGCCGTGTTCTGCTGCACCTATCACAAGTACAATGAAGGGAGGCCGCTGGCTGGCATG
>ONJS01000006.1 GCA_900318205.1 uncultured Prevotellaceae bacterium
CTCCTTCCACTTGATGGTCACAGTGATGGTCTTGTCACCCTTGTTGCTGGAAACAACCCCAATTCTCTCTTTTCTTAAATTACGTTTTTCTTCCATTGTAGTGGTTGTTGGGATTATTTGTTGTTCTTGAGCTCGCGTTCACGAATCTCGGTCTTCAAGCGCGCGATGAGTTTCCTGTCAAGCGTGATCTTGGCCGGATTATCGAGCGGGGAAATGGTGTGCTGGATCTTCTCCTGGACGTACTCTTTCTGTACCTGGTCGAGGCGGTCCTGCAATTCCTTATCGGTCAGTTCCTTGATATTTTCCTTTTTCATAATCTGGTCAAAAAATTAAACGAGTTGAGTGGGATCATAGTCGCGACGAACGACAAACTTAGTAGCTACGGGGAGCTTCTGGGCGGCGAGGCGCAGGGCTTCCTTGGCGATATCAAAGCTCACACCGTCAACCTCGATGAGGATGCGTCCGGGGTGAACAGGAGCGACGTAACCGGCCACATCACCTTTACCTTTACCCATGCGGACGTCGGCAGGCTTGCGGGTGTAGGGCTTGTCGGGGAAAATGCGCAGCCAGATCTGTCCCTGGCGCTGCATGTAACGTGTCACGGCGACACGGGCGGCCTCGATCTGGCGAGCGGTGATCCACTTGCTCTCCAGAGTCTTGATTCCGAAGGAACCGAAAGCGAGCTGATTGCCACGCTTGCTGTACTGGCGAGGATGCCCATCACTGGGACGACGGTATCTTAATCTCTTAGGTTGTAACATTTTTAATTTCGTTTTTTATAGTCACACTTCAAGTTACTGATTGTGACTGGGTTTAACGATTGTTGTTTCTCTTGCCACCGCGGAAACCACGACGCTCGCCGCGCTCTCCACGCTCGCCGCGACCGCCACCACGGCGTTCGCCTGCGTTGCTGGCAAAGTTAGGAGCCAGATCCTTCTTGCCATAGACCTCACCACGGCAGATCCAAACCTTGACACCGATGACACCAACCTTGGTGTGTGCGGGCACGAGTGCGTAGTCAATGTCGGCACGGAGGGTGTGCAGCGGCGTACGGCCTTCCTTGAACATCTCGCTGCGGCGCATCTCGGCACCGTTCAAGCGACCCTTGACCTGGATCTTGATGCCCTCGGCACCCATGCGCATGGTGCTGGCGATAGCCATCTTCACGGCACGGCGATAGGCGATCTTGCCCTCGATCTGGTGAGCGACGTTAGCGGCAACGAGCTGTGCATCGAGCTCGGGGCGCTTAACCTCGTGAATGTTGATTTGAACGTCCTTGTTGGTGAGCTTCATGAGCTCCTGCTTGAGGACCTCAACCTCTGAACCCTGCTTGCCGATGATGATACCGGGGCGGGCGGTGCAGATGGTGACGGTGACAAGCTTGAGCGTGCGCTCGATGACGATGCGTGCTACGCTGGCCTTAGCAAGACGCTCATTGAGATACTTGCGGATCTTGTCGTCCTCAACGAGAGTATCTCCATATTTACGGCCACCGAACCAGTTGGAGTCCCAACCGCGGATGATGCCTAAACGATTGCTGATTGGATTAACTTTCTGTCCCATTTCGTTTTATGCGTCTTTTTCTTTGTTAATAGTGTCCACGTAGATGGTCACGTGGTTGGAACGTTTGCGGATACGGTAGCCGCGACCCTGGGGGGCCGGGCGGAGGCGCTTGAGCATGGGAGCTGCATCAACCATGATGGTCTTGATGTAGAGCTCACCGCTCTCGGCCTTCTTGCCATTCTTCTGTTCCCAGTTGCTGATTGCCGACTTGAGCAGTGTCTCAACGTCGCTGGCAGCCTGCTTGTTGGAGAAATGGAGCAGACCGAGGGCCTTGAAGACCTCGACACCGCGAACCATGTCAGCCACCAGGCGCATCTTGCGAGGGGAGCTGGGAACGTTGCGCAGCTTTGCGAAGGATTCGCTCTTGCGGGCTTCCTTCTTCAACTTAGCTGATTCATGTTTTCTCTTACCCATTGTATTTAATTCTTTTTTGTTCTATTAAATATAACTGATCCCGGGCCCATTATTTCTTGTTGTTGCCGCTGTGGCCACGGAAGGTACGTGTGGGGGCGAACTCGCCGAGCTTGTGACCTACCATGTTCTCGGTAACATAGACGGGAATGAACTTGTTGCCATTGTGAACGGCAAAGGTGTGTCCTACGAACTCGGGGGCGATCATCGAAGCACGTGACCAGGTCTTGATCACACTCTTCTTGCCACTCTCGTTCATGGCGTCAACCTTCTTCTCCAGTTTCACGCTGATGTAAGGGCCTTTTTTTAATGAACGACTCATAATCAATCGAATTTAATCAAATTACTTCTTTCTTCTTTCAATGATGTACTTCGAAGACTGCTTCTTCGGTGCACGGGTCTTCAAGCCCTTAGCGTACAAACCGTTGCGGTTACGGGGATGTCCACCACTCTGGCGACCTTCACCACCACCCATGGGGTGATCAACGGGGTTCATCACGACGCCACGGTTGTGGGGGCGGCGACCCAGCCAGCGTGAGCGGCCGGCCTTACCGGACTGCTCCAGAGCGTGGTCACTGTTGCCAACCACACCAACGGTAGCCTTGCAGGTGGCGAGCACCTTGCGAGTTTCACCCGAAGGTAATTTGATGATTGCGTAGCTGCCCTCGCGGCTGGTGAGCTGGGCGAAGGTGCCGGCTGCACGTGCCATAGCGGCACCCTGACCGGGACGCAACTCGATGTTGTGAATTAAAGTACCAACAGGAATCTTGTTCAGTGGAAGCGCGTTTCCCACTTCGGGGGCCACGTTCTCACCGCTCTCGATCGTTGCACCCACTTCGAGTCCGTTGGGAGCAATGATGTAAGCTTTGTAGCCGTCTGCGTAGTAGAGCAGAGCAATGCGAGCCGAACGGTTGGGATCGTACTCGATGGCTTTCACTACTGCCGGCACACCGTCCTTATTCCTCTTAAAGTCGATCAGGCGGAGTTTGCGCCTGTGACCACCTCCACGATAGCGGGCGGTGAGGTGACCCTCGTTGTTGCGACCGCCGGTGGAACGCTTACCGACCGTAAGAGACTTCTCTGGTGTACGCTTGGTAATGTCGTCAAATACACCAATAATCTTGTGTCTTTGCCCCGGTGTTGTGGGCTTCAATTTTCTTACTGCCATTTCTTATTATAAATTACTATAGAAATCAATAGTTTGTCCTTCGGCAAGGGTTACGATGGCCTTCTTGAAAGCCACGGTGTGGCCCTTGATGATGCCACTCTTGGTGTAACGCTGCTTGTTCTTGCCGTTGTAATTCATCGTGCTCACGTCAACTACCTTCACGTCATAGAGTTTCTCAATGGCGTCCTTGATCTGGTACTTGTTGGCTTCGGGAGACACCTTGAATGTGTAACGGTTACCCTTCTCGGTAATGGCGTTGGCCTTCTCGGTCACAACGGGAATAATCTGAATGTTCTCCATTGTCTGTCCTCCTTTTACTTTAAGTTGTTGAGCGTTTCAACCGAGCTCTCGGTAACGAGAATCATGCGGTTGTCAAGCACGCGGTAGGTGTTGATGTCGCTGGCGGTAACCACACTTGCGGTGGGCACGTTGCGCAGTGACAGATACAGGTTGGGCTCTTGTCCGGCGAGGACGACGAGCAGCTTCTGACCCTCGAGCTTGAGGTTGCGGGTGATGTTGACAAATTCCTTGGTCTTGGGGGCGTCCATCTTGATGTCCTCGATGACCATGATCTGGTTGTTCTGAGCCTTGTAGGTCAGCGCCGAACGGCGAGCCAGAGCCTTCACCTTCTTGTTCAGCTTGAAGCCGTAGTTGCGGGGACGGGGTCCGAAGACGCGACCACCACCATGGAACAGCGGAGACTTGATGTCACCGTGACGGGCACCGCCGCCACCCTTCTGGCGACCGAGCTTCTTGGTAGAGCCAGCAATTTCACTTCTCTCTTTTGCCTTGTGGGTACCCTGACGCTTGTTGGCCAGGTATTGCTTAACGTCGAGATAAACGGCATGCTCGTTAGGCTCTGCGATGGCGAAAATCTCATCGTTAAGGGTCACCTTGCGACCGGTGTCCTCACCCTTGATGTTATAAACTGCGAGTTCCATTCTCTTACATCTCAATAATTACGATTGAACCTTTGCTGCCCGGTACTGAGCCTTTCACCATGAGAAGATTGTTCTCGGGCAATACTTTAATCACTTGCAGGTTTTGAGCGGTGCAGCGCTTGTTGCCCATCTGGCCAGCCATACGCATGCCCTTGAAAACCTTGGCGGGATAGGAGCAGGCACCGATGGAACCGGGAGCGCGCTGACGGTCGTCCTGACCGTGAGTGGTCTGTCCCACGCCTCCGAAGCCGTGACGCTTCACGACGCCCTGGAAGCCCTTACCCTTTGTTGTGCCGATCACATCAACAAATTCAACGTTGCTGAGCATCTCTACGGTGAACTCGTCACCAGCCTTGTGCTCTCCATCAAATCCTTTGAACTCGGCCAAGAATCTTTGCGGTTTCACTCCTGCTTTCTTGAAGTGACCGGCCATGGGCTTGGTGGTGTGCTTGTCCTTCTTCTCGACAAAACCCAGCTGCAAAGCCTCGTAACCGTCAGTTTCAACAGTCTTCACCTGAGTGACAACGCAAGGACCTACTTCGATAACAGTGCACGGCACGTTCTTGCCGTCGGCACTGAAAACGGATGTCATTCCGATTTTCTTTCCTAATAATTGGCATTTCTCTTGAAATTTTAAATACTGTTTGTTAATGCTGTTAATTTAACTCTTTTGTCCAATCTCTTGTACTACACCTTGATCTCGACTTCAACTCCGCTGGGCAACTCAAGCTTCATCAGGGCGTCAACAGTCTTTGCGGTAGAACTGTAGATGTCGATGAGACGCTTGAAGGAAGACAGCTGGAACTGCTCACGGGACTTCTTGTTCACAAAAGTCGAACGGTTCACGGTAAAGATGCGCTTGTGGGTGGGCAGGGGGATAGGACCGCTGACCACGGCGCCAGTGCTCTTCACTGTGCGCACGATCTTCTCAGCCGACTTGTCAACCAAGTTGTGATCGTAGCTCTTCAATTTAATTCTAATCTTCTGGCTCATATTAATATAATGTGAAATTGTATTATTGCAATAATTCGACGTGTCCTAAACATTCACTCAGCACCTTGATGGCAATCGGGGTTGCCACGGGGGCGTAGTGTGAGAACGACATGGTGCTCGTGGCACGGCCGCTGGTGATGTTGCGCAGGGCGGTAACGTAGCCGAACATCTCGGCCAGCGGGGTGCTGGCTTTAACGATGCGGGCACCGCTGCGTGCGCTCTCCATACCCTCGACGATGGCGCGACGCCTGTTGAGGTCGGCGATGACATCACCCATGTTCTCTTCGGGGGTCACCACTTCGAGGCTCATCATCGGCTCGAGGAGCACGGGGCGTGCCTTGCGGCAGGCGCTGCGGTAGGCCTGCATGGCACAGAGCTCGAAGCTGAGCGCGTCACTGTCCACGGGATGGTAGCTGCCGTCGAGGATGGTCACCTTGAGGCTCTGCATGGGGAATCCGGCGAGCACACCGCTGCGCATGGCGTTCTTGAAGCCTTTCTCGATGCTGGGCATGTACTCCTTGGGGATATCGCCACCCTTCACCTCGTTGATGAACTGCAGGTTGCCGTCGAAGTCGTCGTCGATGGGCTCGACACGGCACTCGATGTCGGCAAACTTGCCGTGGCCACCGGTCTGCTTCTTGAAGACCTCGCGCACGGTTGCGGCCTGGGAGATGTTCTCCTTGTAGGTCACCTGGGGACGGCCCTGGTTGCACTCTACCTTGAACTCGCGGCGCAGGCGGTCGAGGATGATGTCCAGATGAAGCTCACCCATACCGCGGATGATGGTCTGTCCAGTCTCCTCGTTGCTCTCAACCTGGAAGGTAGGATCCTCCTCGGCGAGCTTTGCCAGACCCACGGCCATGCGGTCGAGGTCGTTCTGCGTCTTGGGCTCAACGGCGATACCGATCACGGGCTCGGGGAAGTCCATAGCCTCGAGAGCGATGGCGTCGTTCTGGCTGCTGCACAGGGTGTCACCCGTGTGAACATCCTTGAAACCGACTCCCGCGCCGATGTCACCACAGCCGATCACCTCCATGGGGTTCTGACGGTTGCTGTGCATCTGGAACAAGCGGGAAACACGCTCCTTGTGACCGGTGCGCACGTTATAGACCTGGCTGCCGGCATTGAACTGGCCCGAATACACGCGGAAGAACACCAGACGGCCCACATAGGGGTCGGTAGCGATCTTGAAGACCAGGGCGCACAGGGGCTCCTCAAAGAGGGGCTTGCGCGTGATCACCTTCTCGGGGTCATCGACTGCCACACCCTTTACCTCACCAGCGTCAGCGGGGCTGGGCAGGTAGGCGCAGACGGCGTCGAGCAGCGTCTGGACACCCTTGTTCTTGAACGAGCTGCCACACAACACGGGAACCACGTCGCGGTTAAGGGTGGCTTTGCGCATAGCGCTCTTGATCTCGTCCACGGTGATCGACTCGGGGTCGTCAAAGTACTTGGTCATGAACTCGTCATCAAACTCGGCGAGCTGCTCAAGCATCTTGTCGCGGTATTCGTTGCACTCGTCAACCATGTCGGCGGGAACCTCGGCGGTCTCGTACTCGGCACCGAGCGTCTCGTCGTGCCAGTACAGGGCCTGCATCGTGATCAGGTCAACGACGCCCTTGAAGTTCTCCTCGGCTCCGATGGGCAGCTGAATGGGACACGGATTGGCACCCAAGACTTCACGGATCTGGCGCACTACATCGAGGTAGTTGCAGCCCACGCGGTCCATCTTGTTCACATAAGCGATGCGAGGCACCTCATACTTGTCGGCCTGACGCCACACGGTCTCGCTCTGGGGCTCAACGCCGCCGACAGCGCAGAAGGTGGCGATAGCGCCATCCAGCACGCGCAGCGAGCGCTCCACCTCGACGGTGAAGTCCACATGCCCCGGAGTGTCGATCAGGTTGATCTTGCCCCTCTCCTGCTCCTGCTCCATCCAGTCCATGGTTGCGGTGCCCTCATGAACCTCTCCCATCTTGTGGGTAAGGCCCGTGTAGTACAAGATCCGCTCCGATGTGGTGGTCTTGCCGGCATCAATGTGTGCCATGATGCCGATGTTACGTGTATATTTCAGCTGTGCGTCGGTGCCCATTGTCAGTTCACGTCGTCGCTAAATCAGAATCTGAAGTGAGCAAATGCGCGGTTAGCCTCGGCCATGCGGTGCATGTCCTCTTTGCGCTTGAACGCGCCACCCTGCTCGTTATAAGCGTCCATGATTTCAGCAGCCAGCTTGTCGGCCATAGTCTTGCCGCCACGCTTGCGAGCGAAAATGATCATGTTCTTCATTGAAACCGACTCTTTGCGGTCGGGGCGGATTTCGGTGGGCACCTGGAAGGTAGCACCACCCACGCGACGAGACTTCACCTCCACTTGGGGAGTGATCTTCTCCAACGCGGCTTTCCAGATTTCGAGAGGGGTCTTCTCTTCACTAGCCATCTTCTTGCCCACGAGGTCCAGGGCACTGTAGAAAATGCGGTAAGAGGTGTTCTTCTTACCATCGTACATGAGGTGGTTGACGAACTTGGTTACACGAACGTCACCGAACTTGGGATCGGGAAGGATGATCCGTTTTTTTGGCTTAACACAGTTGTAGTTTTAAGTCTGCTTGGTTGTCTTTTGCTTTGTTCTTCAACGCCCGCCGCTGCGGCGCGTTTACTCAACCAAATATCCAATCCAATAAAACTGAAAACTAAGTTTGAAATTAATTTTACTTTTGAATTGTTTTAGTAAGTTTGGGCCGGTTGCGTCACCGATTTACTTTTTCTTCTTAGGACGCTTGGCACCGTACTTGCTGCGGCGCTGGGTGCGGCCTTCAACACCGGCGGTGTCGAGAGTTCCGCGAATGATGTGATAGCGCACACCGGGGAGGTCCTTCACACGACCGCCACGTACCATCACGATTGAGTGCTCCTGCAGGTTGTGGCCCTCACCAGGGATGTAGGAGTTCACCTCCTTGCCGTTGGTCAGGCGGACACGAGCAACCTTGCGCATAGCCGAATTCGGCTTCTTAGGCGTGGTCGTGTAAACACGAACACACACACCGCGACGCTGAGGGCATGAGTCCAGAGCGGGCGATTTGCTGGCGGATTCCAGCGCAGTGCGGCCTTTTCTTACTAATTGCTGAATAGTAGGCATCTTACTTTTGTTAGTTTTTAATTAATTTGACAAAAATTTTTCAGTTTGCTTCCCTGTCCCGAAGACCACTTAATCGCCCACGTTTTCAAGCGTTTAGCGCGATTTTTGGCTCTATCGGCGCAAAAAAGCGATGCAAAATTACAAACAATTTTCTTAACAGCCAAACATTTAACCGATTTTATTTATATATAATGTCCCACTACCACCTCCAGTAAGCCCCATTTTTGATACCCCAATAGAGCTAACTGCCTGATAATCAACACCCTCACAAGCTGTGAAAGTTTTTAAAACTTAACATTATTTAACATCATTTAGCCGAATAATATGCCCGATTTGGGTAGTTTTCCACCGGACACCCAATTAAGGATAAAAAGCAAGCTGTAACCCCCAAAATGCCGCAAAACAGGATGAAAGTAGCAGAAAAAGACCATTTACACATTATATATATAATATATAGGGGCACCACCTGAGACATCTACCGTCAATCGGTAAGATTCTAAAGCAGCAAATAAACACCCCATCCGGGTCGGTATTCAGGATATTATGACTATATTTGCCACATCAACACAGACAACAACTCATCATCACGACAATGGATACAACACTTATTGCTCACCTCGCCTTTTGCGCCGCAGCGTTGCTCACCTTAATAGGCATGCTACTCAAGGACACCGCGCTGCTGCAACTCAACCACTTCAGCAACAGCCGCTTCAACTCCCACCTGCAGGAGAAAGGCGAATTATATACCGTCCCTCGCCTAGCGGCGATCGCGGTACTGGCTGGTAGCATCACCACCATGGCGAAAGAGTCCTGGATGGTCGTCATCATCCTCGCTGTAGTACTTGCCATTTTGGGCATCTACCTGCTCTCCAAGAAGCGCCCCGATGCCTCACATTTCAACGGACGCGCCACAGGAGTTTACGGCATCTCGTTCATTCTATCGACCGTTGCAGCACCCGCCGCCGGCTTTAGCATGAACCAGGATACGATCAATTCGACCTATGAAACAGCGCAGGCTATGCTGCTCTGTGCAGTCATCTCTCCCCTACTCGTCATACTCTCAAACTGGCTGCTGGGACTCTTCATGAAAAATGAGGAAAACGGCACAAAACCAAGCGACAATAAATAATTAAAGTATCAATTGAATGTAAATATGATAATGAATTATCTCACAACTATTTATTAAAAGAGAAACTAATTCAATTTTTAAGCCAAAAACACGTTCTAGAGTCGGATTTTCACAGCAAAATCCCAATATTCGGCCATTATTTAAACAATCACTTAAATAAAAGCACTGCAACCTATTGTAATAAAATAGATTGCAGTGCTGATTATTTTAAAATTTCTATAAATTTACTCGTTCTCGTTGATGGAGTCATCTGGGCTATCGATTTCGGTGAGAGAGGCGACTTCTTTCAGGTATTTCAAAGCTTCGGGATTGAGGATTTCGAGATACTCTTCATAGGGGATGAAACGTCCTCCCATCGACTTGAGGTGAGCTGTCTCCAACTGGCAGTCGATGAGTTTGCCGCCGACACGTTGCATAATCTTGGCGAGATGAATGAGAGCCAGCTTGGACGTGTTGGGCTCACGTGAAAACATGCTCTCGCCAATGAAACAGCGATCCATGGCCATCCCATAGAGTCCACCCACCAGATTGTGGTCCCTGTCCCACACCTCGACGCTGTGGGCTCTTCCCCTCAGATACATATTGGTATAGGCCTCTATCATGTCCTCGCCCAACCAGGCTCCCTCGTGGTCATAACGGCCGTCAACCTCGCTACAGCCCTTGATAACTCCCTCAAAATCATCATCAAACGTCAAATGATAGAGTTTTTTGTTCATGAGCGTACGCATCGAGTGTGAGATGTGAATCTCGTCGGGGAAAATGACGAAACGCTGCATGGGACAGTACCATGCCGGGTAAGGCCAGTCACGGAACGAGAACCAGGGGAAGATGCCATAGCTGTAAGCCAGCATGAGGCGTTCCTCGCTCAGGTCGCCGCCGATTGCCAACAATCCGTCTTTCTCTCCCAACCTGGGATCGGGGAAAACAATATCGTCACTCAGTTCAAAAACCATAGGCTACTCTACCCTCCTACTTTTGTCTATATTATTCGTCAGGTGCCAGCTCATCGAGGGCATATTCGCCGCCCTGCTTGAGAGAGCCAAACAATATCTCACGCACAAGCCTGGTTTTGAGCCGGTTGTGGATCACACGATCCATCTCGCGTGCACCATATTCCTGGCTGTAACCCTCCTTCAATAACTGTTCGCGCGCGTGAGCGCCCAGTTTGAGAGTCACCTGCTTGGCGTCGAGCATCTCCTGCAGTTCACGCAGTTTCTTGTCCAGAATCATGCCCGCCATCTTGCGGTCCATATCATTGAACACGACGATTGACGACAAGCGGTTGATGAACTCGGGCTTGAAAGTCTTCTTCACCTGCGCCAGCATTGCACGTCCTGCAGTCATTGACGAAGCAAAGCCCACCGAAGCCTGATGAGCAAACTGAGCTCCCGCATTGCTGGTCATGATGAGTACCACGTTGCGGAATACCGCCTTGCGACCCTTGTTGTCGCTCAGCGTGCCATAGTCCATCACCTGCAACAGCAGGTTAAACACGTCATCGTGAGCCTTCTCGATCTCGTCGAGCAACAGCACACAGTCGGGATGCTTGCGCACGGCGTCGGTCAGCAGGCCTCCGTCATCATAACCGACATAACCCGCCGGAGAACCGATGAGCTTGGCAACGGTGTGTTTCTCAACATATTCGCTCATGTCGAAGCGCACTAGTTCCACGCCCATTTCCTTGGCCAGGACACGTGCCACCTCGGTCTTTCCCACGCCTGTGGGGCCGACAAAGAGCAGTGACGCCAAGGGCTTGTTTTCGTCGATGAGTCCAGCTTTGGACATCTGCACCGCATCCACGACCTGCTTGACGGCATCGTCCTGCCCGTAAATCTTGTCCTTAATGCGTTGTTCCAGCGTCTCGAGGCGGTCGTTGTCTTCCTCGTCCATCGTGAGAGAATCCACCTTGGCAATGCGGGCAAGAACACTGGCAATGAGCGACTTGTCCACATGTCGGTCCTCGCCATCCTTGCGGTTCATCTGCACCCACGCGCCAGCCTCGTCAATCAGGTCGATGGCCTTGTCGGGCAGGTAACGGTCGGTGATGTGGCGGGCACTGCCGGTGACAGCGAGTTCCAGCGCATCATCGTCATAGGTCACCCCATGGAACGTCTCATAACCCTCCTTGAGCATCTGCACAATCCTCAGCGCCTCGTCAATGCTCGGTTCCTCGATGGCCACTTGCTGGAAGCGGCGCATCAGGCCACGGTTGCGCATGATGTAGCGGTTGTATTCCTCATAGGTGGTCGCTCCGATAAACCGCACTCGCCCGCCCTCCAGATAAGGTTTCAGCAGGTTGCTGGCATCCATCGAGCCCTCACCCGTCTGTCCAGCTCCCACGATATTGTGGATTTCGTCGATGTAGAGGATGGCTCCTTGCTCGGCGGCGATACCGTTCATCACCGTCTTGAGGCGTTTCTCAAAGTCACCACGATATTGAGTGCCGGCAATCAGGGCGCCCAGGTCCAACTGGTAGATCTTGACACCGCGCAGTGTTTCAGGCACATTGCCGTCCTCGATGCGCTGCGCCAAGCCATAGACGATACTGGTCTTGCCCACACCCGGCTCACCGATGTGCAAAGGGTTGTTCTTATCCTTGCGGCACAGCACCTGAATGGTGCGGTCGAGTTCATTTTCCCGTCCGATGAGGGGATTATGGTCCGCCAGATGGTCATTGATGCACAGCACATAGTCGCGCCAGCCTCCCGAAACTGCCTTCTGTTCAACAGGCTGCTGCTCTGCTTCCGCATCATCGGCCCGTGGCTCGTACTGATCGTTAGGCGCGTCAAGATAAAACTCGCCCAACGCCTCAAAGAAATCACCCTTGTCTTCATCGCTGACGAGCAGATGCAGGCAATTTGCGGCATAGGACTCCTTCAGGTCCATCATCTCATGAATCAAGTGATAGACATCGGCCGTCCCGATTTGTGCATTGCGGCAAAGCAGCACCAGGGCAGCCATCAACTGCTCATACTGGTAGGAAAAAGTGATGACAGGCTCGGGGTCATCTTCAGGGATGCTCTCCATGCCGTCTATCCGTTCGCGCAGCTTCTCAATGACATCATTGATAAGGTGATCGGTTGTCACATAGGTAAGGGCAGACCTCACCTTGCTGTCGTTGAGGGCTGTCAGCAGGATATGCTCAGGGGTAACCAGCTTGTTCCTGTTTACGCTGGCAAGAACCGAAGCATCGGTCAGCAATCGCTGTAATTCTTGTGATACTTGGATTTCTTCAGGCATAGTATTATCGTGTATTTCTTTTGCTTGTTGTAAATGATTCTTTTATTCGGGTTCACAGGTAATCTGCAGCGGGAAGCCCTCGTTACGCGCCATGGCTCTCGCCTGGTTGGCCTTGGTCATCGCCACGTCATAGGAATAGACGCCCACGATGGCGCTCCCCTCGCGATGCACCTTCATCATGAGCACGACCGCCTCGTCGGTAGGCTTGTTGAACACGACCTGCAGCACGTGGGTCACAAATTCCATCGTTGTGAAGTCATCATTGTGGAATATCACCTTATAGCGCCTCGGCTCCTCGATGCGTATTTTTTCGCGGGTTGCCGCACCGGTGCCCGTCCCTTGCTGATTATTACCTGCCATAAAAGTTGATGTCTTGTTTTTCCATGACAAAATTACTCAATAAATCCCATTTACGCAAATTCCATGCCATCCGTCGGCGTCTTTTATTCTACGACAACTTGAACGACTTATACAACTAGGTTTAGAACAACTGAATGATCTGAAAATTCTGAGGGCATCTGCTAGTATTTATTATACGCATGGATTTGGGTAATTCTGATTATTCTGCAAAATATTGGTATTGATTGAGGAATAATTGACAAAAAATCCGTAAATTTGCAGAAATATATTCATGAGAGTGTACAATATAGCCAGGTCATTGAAACGTGCTATCCGCTATCCTCTGGTAGCTGCCGTTTTGATTTTCACTTGTCATCTTGCGATGGCGGGTGAAGTTGCCGACTCCTTATACCAGATATTTCCCAATGCCGACAAAGACCAGAAGGTAGCGCTTGTCAACCAGTTGTCGCACTTGATGTTTGAACGTGAGGTTACCGACACCCTTTACGTCTGTTCGTCCTCAACCAAGCCCGATGAGATTGACGCCATGATGCATTACCTCATGTCAGAGCACTACTATGACCGGGAGAAATATGAGGAAGCCCTGCAGGAAGGACAGCGAGCCCAGGAACTGACACTGGACCGCAAGGCCGACAAGTTCCTGAGCGATGTGCTGGGTCTGCTCAGTAACGCCCAATACCGCATAGGGGACTATGACGAAGCGTTAAAGACCCTGCTGCGGGCCTATCAGGTGGATAAGGAGCTCAACAACAAGCGCCTGATCAGCAGCGACCTCAACTCGTTGGCTGCCATCTATCTCGCTGTGGGGCAGCCTAAACCGGGCATCCAATTCATCGAGAAAGCCATTGCGATGGAACGCGAGATGGGCCGCAAAGACCGACTCGCCACCAGGCTGGGGGTTGCCAGTGAGCTGTACCTGCTCAACAATGACCCCGAAAACGCCATGAAGGCCATCGAGGAAGCCTATGAGATTGACCTGAACGACGGACGCAATAGGAAAGCAGCAGTCAGGATGGTACAGAAGGCAGCCATCCTGGAATATGAGTCTAAACTCAAGGAGGCCCGCGCCACCATCATGCAGGTCCTGCCCGAGCTGGAGAAGGACGGCAACGCCTACTCCCTGGCGGTGGGATACAACCAGCTGGGATCCATCGAGCAGAAACTGGGCAATATCGACGCAGCCGCCGCATGGTATGACAAGGCGCTGAGTCAAAGCGTGATGTGTGGATCCCCCAAGGTGGAACGCACTGCCGAGCGCGGCCTGTGGGAGACCCTGCGCAAGAGTAACCCCAATGTTGCACTGATCCATCTGGAACGCTATACCGCCCTCACCGACTCGATGCAACGCGAAATGTCGTCCATGCGTATGCAGGTAATGGAAACGACCATCATCAACAACGAACAGAGCGAGGTCAAAAAGAAGAGCAAACTCTTTTCCAATCTGCTGAAATGGGGAGGGCTTGCAATGTTGCTGATGATTGTGGCCATGATAGGCGGACTGTTCTACTCGTGGCTGAGAGGACGACGAATTCTACAGATGCAGCGCCAGACGCAAGCGATGAGGTCGCACTTTTTCAACAATATCACTCATGAGCTGCAAACCCCGTTGACCGTGGTGCTAGGCGCTGGACAGGAACTGCTCGAGAGCGGCAAGGCCAATGCCGAGGACAATAAGAAGTTGGGAGAAATGATTGTCAAGCATGGCAAGAACATGCTGGGGCTTGTCAACCAGCTGCTCGAGATGGACAAGGTGAGAAGCATTGCACAACCCGACCTGAAAGAGGGTGATATCGTCATGTTTGTCAGGTTACTGGTCGAGAACTTTACCAACTCTGCCCAGCAGAAGCTCATCAACCTGTCATTCTCGTCACCTGTCAGCACGATGACAGTCATATTTGCCCCCAACTACATCCGCAAGATTGTCCACACGCTCATCACCCTCGCCCTGGAGTTCACGCCCCGCAACGGCAGCATAACAGTGAAACTGTCTATGCCCGAGAACGGCAAGGTGCAGCTCATCGTGAGCGATACCGGCATCGGTATCCCCGCCGAGGAGCAGAAACGTCTGTTCAAACCGCTGACCCAGTCTCGCGATTACGATGACAATGGTCCTGCAGTAGCCGTTGACCTCTCCCTTGTCAACCAGCTTGTTCTTGCCATGAATGGCACGATCGAAGTGGAGAGCAAGGAAGGCGTGGGCACCACGTTCACAATCGAGATTCCTGTCCAGATGATTAACGAGCAGAGCGATTTACATCCAGCTTCACCCGTTAGCATTGCCGAGGAGAGGGTCAAGGTATCGGGCAGAAAGCGGCAGCGTCCCCTGGTGTTCATTGTCGATGATGACGAAGACGTGGCATTCTTTATCGCCAATCACCTGAAAGAGAACTACGAGTTGCGCTTTGCCCACGACGGGCAGGAAGCGCTGAACAACGCGCTGGAGCTTGCACCCTCGTTGATCATCACGAGCCTGAGGATGCCCGTCATGGGAGGCAAGGACTTGATTCAGAAAGTGCGAGCCAATAGCACCTTGAGCCACATTCCCATGATCGCGATGACCTCGGACACGAGCGAGCAAGAGCGCCTGTCGTGCATCGAGGCCGGTGCCGATGCTGTGCTCGTCAAGCCGTTCAATTCCAGGGAACTGGTGCTAACGACCGACCATCTCATCAACCAGAGTGCCAAGCTGCGTGAGCGCATTTCAAAGACCGTCAACGAGTCAAAGGTGACGACCACCAGCAAGGAAGACAAGGAATTCATCAACCGTCTGGTCGATGTGATACATGCCCAGCTTGCCCTGAACGATATCGACATGGACCACATTGCTGCAGCCATGTCGATGAGCGCCAAGCAGCTGAGGACCCGCGTGATGGCGATTACCGGTCTCACACCCGTGGCCTATATCCTGCAGGTAAGGCTGAACTACGCCAGACGCCTCATCTCCAACGAGGACACCTCGCTCACCCTCATCGCCTCCAAGTGCGGTTTCCAGAACCTGTCGCACTTCTCCAAGGCCTTCAAACAGCAGTTTGGAGTCAGCCCCACGCAGTTCCGCAAGAACCCTGACAGCATCAGTCCCCCCTTATAGCTGAATAACGAAACTATCATAAACCCAAACAAATAACATCCCACAAAACTATGCTTACACCAAAAGAACAAAACAACCCCGTACCCAGTGTTGAGTACCAGCGTGCCCAACAGTTCATCAACCAGTCCATTGAAGCCATGGACGAGGAGATGCATATCGAGTACCGCTCCACCATTGAGCGCAACGTCCCGCAATCGCGACTGAGGCAATGGCTCAGCCGATTGCTACACCTGTTTTCCTGAGCGAAGGCCGCTCTAATTCTTTGACATTTTTTACTGGTTATATTGAGATAATTTGTACCTTTGAGGGCTCAAAACAAATCACATTTTTTGACAGCATGAAGCGTACACTACTTATCGTTATGTTGTTATGGAACATCCTTGGCGGGCAAGAAGCAATGGCTCAGGACTGGGCCGGCAAGAACCGCTATCACCAGTCTAACCTCGAGCTGATGTCGCGTGAAGCCGACCCGCAGCGTGTGGTACTCATGGGCAACTCCATCACCGAATTCTGGATGGAGACACACCCGCAGTTTTTTGCCGACAACCACCTGGTGGGTCGCGGAATCGGTGGCCAAGAGTCCTACGAGATGCTGGCCCGTTTCAGGCAGGACGTCCTCGCCCTGTCGCCCCGAGCCGTGGTCATCAACTGCGGCACCAATGACATTGCCGAGAATTTCTGCCCCTATGACGAGGACATCACGATGGACAACATCAAGTCCATGACCGAGCTTGCCCTGCACAACGGCATCACGGTGATTCTCTCCTCGGTATTGCCCTGCGACCACTTCATCTGGAACAGGTCGGTGCGCAATGTCCCCCAGAAAATCCGCTCGCTCAACGCCCGCATCATGGAACTCGCCGAGCAGCTGTCGCTGCCCTATATCGACTACTACAACGCGATGGTCTATAACGAGGGCGGAGCCATCAATCCCGCCTACAGCGAGGACGGTGTTCACCCCAATTCATTGGGCTACAGCGTCATGGAACCGCTGCTGCTGGATCAAGTAAAAAAGATCACCAAACATTAACTTTATCATATCAATAACAAATGAGAAAAATCACAGTTATCTTCATGGCACTTGTTGCAATGACAGCGGTAGCCGGCAATCCCGTCAAGGCCGTTGACCGCGAGAATCTGGACCCGAGTACAGCTCCAGGCACTAACTTCTACCAGTATGCTTGCGGCGGTTGGAAACTCAACCACCCGCTCGACCCGCAGTATGCCCGTTTCGGCACCTTTGACCAGCTGGCCGAGAACAGCCGCAACCAGGTCAAGGACATCATTACCACGCTGGGCAAGGGCAACCCGCGCGGCAGCATCAAGCAGAAGGTGGGCGACCTCTATGCCCAGGGCATGGACAGTGTGCGCCTCAACAACGAGGGCATGGCACCGCTCCAGAACTACATCAACGAGCTCAAGACGCTCACGCGCGACCAGCTCATGGCAGCCATCGCCGACCAGCATCGCGGCATCGCAGCCCCATTCTTCAATTCGGCAGTCATGGCCGACCTGAAGGACTCCAACACCAACATGCTGTACCTCATGCAGGGCGGCCTGGGAATGGGTGACCGCGACTACTACCTTGAGAAAGACGCCAACACCGTCAAGGTACGCGACGCCTACGCCAAATACATTCAGCAGTTGTTCCAACTCATCGGCTACAAGAAGGCTGCCGCCATGAAGGCTTCGCAGCACGTGATGTCCATCGAGACCGCTCTTGCTCGCGTGGCCATGACCCGCGAGGAGACTCGTGACTACAGCAAGCTCTACAACGTGGTGACCCTGAACCAGTTGCGTGCCGACTATCCCAACATCAACTGGAGCCAGTACTTTGCCGGCTTGGACATCAGCGAACTCGACAAGGTGTGCGTTTTCCAGCCCAAGTCGCTTGCCAAGGTTAACGAGATGGTCAAGACGCTCAAGGACGAGAGCCTGAAGGAATACCTCATCTTCAAGTATATCGATGCCGCATCGCCTTACCTAAGCGACGCTTTTGCCGACGCCAACTTCGACATGTACAGCCGCGCCATGAGCGGCAAGCAGGTGAAGATGCCGCGCTGGAAACACGCCCTCGACGTGCCCAACACGATGCTGGGCGAGGCCGTTGGCCAGCTCTATGTGGAAAAGTACTTCCCTGCCGACAGCAAGAAGAAGATGCAGCAGCTCGTAGATAACCTGAAACGCGCACTGGGCGAGCACATCGCCACCCTGTCGTGGATGAGCCCCAAGACCAAGGTCAATGCCCTGGTTAAACTCAACAGCTTCACCGTCAAGATCGGTTATCCCGACAAGTGGCGCGACTATAGCGCCCTGGATATTGATCCCGCCAAGAGCTACTGGGAGAACATCATGGCAGCACGCCGTTTCCAGGCCGAATATGAATACGGCCAGCTGGGCAAGCCCGTGGACAAGGAGCGCTGGTATATGACGCCCCAAACGGTCAACGCCTACTATGAGCCCTCGACCAATGAGATCTGCTTCCCCGCCGGCATCCTGCAGGCGCCCTACTTCGACCCCAATGCCGACGATGCCTGCAACTATGGCGCTATCGGCGTGGTAATCGGTCACGAGATGACTCACGGCTTTGACGACCAGGGCCGCAACTTTGACGCCAACGGTAACATGGTGGACTGGTGGACCCCCGAGGACGCTGCCAAGTTCCAGCAGCTGGCCGACAAGCTGGGCGCTCAGTACAGTGCCGAGATTGTTGCCGACGACGTGCATGCCAACGGCAACTTCACCATGGGTGAGAACATCGCCGACCACGGTGGACTGCGCGTGGCCTACAGCGCCTTCAAGAACACCGACCAGGGCAAGGGCGACAAGAAGATTGACGGCTTCACCCCCGATCAGCGCTTCTTCCTGAGCTATGCTAACGTATGGGCTGCCAACATCACCAAGGAGGAGGTGCTGCGTCGCACCAAGGTGGATCCCCACAGCCTGGGCGTGAATCGCGTGAACGTAGCCATCCGCAACCTCGAGGAGTTCTTCAGCGCCTTCAACATCCAGCCCGAGATGCCCATGTGGCGCGACCCCGCCGACCGCGTCATCATCTGGTAATATAGACTTTAGACGTTAGACTTTAGACGTTAGACTTTAGACTTTAGACGTTAGACTTTAGACGATTAGCCGTTAGCGGACATCCATCTGTTAACGGCTAATTGGTTTTTAACAAAGATTTTTTTCGGCTCCATGCAGTCTTTTGGTCAAATATGGCATCATACCAATAAAGGACAACTTTACTGGATGGACATGGAGCGTGTCATCGGGGCAGCTATGGCTGGTGACCAACAGGCTATCGCCAAGCTCTATAATGCGTATTCCCACAAGGTGTTGGGGATATGCTATAACATTGTTGGCAACCGTGCCGTGGCCGAGGAATTGTCCCATGATGCCTTTGTGCTCGCATTCTCCAAGCTGGACCATCTGCGAAACCCTGAACGTTTTGACGCTTGGTTGTCAAGCATTGCGGCCAACGTGGCATTGCGCTACAAGCAACGCCATCATACGTTGGTCACGGTCCCTGCTGATGACATTCCAGATGAAACTTGGATTGCAGAGGAGCCTACCGACATGCCGACGATGGACGAAATCATAGCTGCCGTAAACGCCCTGCCCAATGGCTACGGCAAGGTGTTCAAAATGGCTGTCATGCAGGACATGTCGCACAAGGAAATCGGTGAAATCCTGGGCATTGCCGCCCATTCCTCATCATCGCAACTGGCACGCGCCAAGAAGATGTTGCAGCACTCGTTGGCCAAGTATTGGGCTATCATCCTGCTTGCGCTGCTCACGCCTCTGGCCTTGCTATTCCTGCGCCAGCCCAAAACAATTGATGAGAAACAGCCCAAGACGGCAAAGACGAACGAGCCCATAGTCACCGATGACAATCCACAAGTGACCAAACCTGCCATACTGCAGCGCAAAGAAAGCCGCAACATGGCCATTACCGTCCCCGAGAGATACAAGCAACCCAGTGTGAGCACCACAGACACAACTCAGCATGAGGAAGTGCCAAGACAGATGGTTGACACTACAACAGTTCCTATAGAAAACACGCTGCCTCACCTGAAACTGAATGGTAACATCCACTTTGCAAACGTCGGTCAAGGCAATACCATCCGGCCTAAGAAAGATGACTTCAAGCGCTGGTCAGCCGATTTAGCTTATACTGGTCAGCCCTCACCAGAGGCAGATCGGATGACTCCTCAAAACTTCATTGTCACCAATTATGAAGCTCCATCAGTTCCAGGAGAGCCTGATCCCACCTTGACGATTGATAACTGGACTGATTATATCGCTTATCTTGAGGTAAAGAGTGACATCACGAGTGAACTATCTGAAGAGGATCGCATCATGCGACAGATTGCCAAGAGCAACGAGCCGCTCAACAATGGCCAAATTGTGCGCAAGACCCACCACAGCCTGCCGCTTACCTATTCCTTGTCGTTGAGGTATCAAGCCAACAAGAGAATCGGCTTGGAGAGCGGCATTCAGTACACAAGACTCAACTCGTTGTTTCAAACGGGTGAGGGAATCAACCGCATCGATGAGAAACAGCGCATCGACTACCTTGGCGTTCCTATAAAGGTGTCCTATAGGATTTGGAGCGGCAAGCATGTGGGCATCTACACCTCGGCGGGTGTGACACTGGAGATTCCAGTCAAGTCAACAGTCACGACAGAGTATATCTTGAACAACCAGCCAGAACTGCGAGACAGCCATTATCTGGATGTGCCGCTGCAATGGTCAACGGGCATTGGCATTGGTGTTCAGTACAATATCACTCCCAGCATCAGCATCTTTGCAGAGCCTGGCGTACAGTACTATATCCCTGACGGCAGCGGCTTTGAAACTTACCGCACACAGCATCCGTTCACCATCACCATTCCCGCCGGATTGCGATTCACCTGGTAAAAAACCTTGTCACTGGCATGCAGTCCTTGATGGATTGGAAGCATCTACACTTGTAGAAAACCAAACCATCATGGACTTAAAATGTACAAACTGACTGACTACCTCTACAATGGGCTATTGTATCTCAACAATATGTCCCGACCACGACACAAGTTGTTGAGCCAACTGATGATTTATGCCACAACGGCTTGCCAGTCACATTGCAAGCATTGCAACATCTGGCAGAAAAAGCGTGAACTCCTGTCGCTCGATGACATCAAGCGTGTCATGCAGAGCCGCTGCATTACGAGCAGGACGACCATCGGGCTCGAAGGAGGCGAATTCATCCTGCATCCGCAAGTCAATGAGATATTGGCATGGTTTCATCAGCACCACCCTAATTACACGCTGCTGACTAATGGCCTCGCTCCTCAACGGGTTATCGATGCTGTTAGACACTACCATCCACGCCACCTTTATGTCTCACTCGATGGGGACAAGGAAACTTACAAGAGAATGCGCGGCTGCGATGGATACGACAAGGTGATTGAGGTCGTTGAAACATTGAAGGACGAGGTACCGCTGTCGCTCATGTTCTGCCTGTCGCCGTGGAACTCGTTCAAGGACATGGAGCATGTCATCGATGTGGCCTTGCATTACGGCATTGACGTGCGCATCGGCATCTACGGCACGATGGCGTTCTTTGATACCACGAGCGAACTGATTGAGGCGACCGATTTTGTGGGCCGTATTCCCTCTAACATCCACAAGACACAAGAGAACTATGACTTTGTAGCACTTTATGATCAATGGCGGAGTGGCAACCTGCGACTTCGGTGCCAAAGCATCATGAGCAGCCTGGTCATCCACAGCAATGGGGACGTGCCGTTGTGCCAGAATCTTGATGTCAAGTTGGGCAACATCCACAATCAGTCGCTGGATGATATTTTCAACGGTCAAGCTAATGCGCTCACTCAGTGTCGATACTCCAGGCAGTGTAACGGATGCTGGATTAACTTCCATCGCAAATATGACATCATCCTAATGCACAACCTCGAGCGACTTTTGCCCAAACGGCTCATTGAACGATTCTATGGCCCGTATCAATGGACTGACGACACAAAAATGACCTATCATAAACTGTTGAAATCATGATACAACAACTCATCAACCACTATAAGCGAATGCGCACCGAGCGCTATCTCAACGAGACCTACCGTTGTCAATACGCCTTCGTCGGTATGGGTCAACACAGCTTGACCAACCTTTATCCTGTGCTTCACTACCTGCAAGTGCCGTTGAAATACATCTGCGTGACCAGTGAACGCAAGGCTCGGCTCATCGAACGCAAATTTAAAGGGATAAAAGCCACGACCAGGCTTGATGACGTCCTTGATGATGAAGACGTGAAAGGTGTGCTGGTTGCCGCATCGCCCAGTGCCCATTTTTCCATAGCCTGCAGCGTCTTGCAGAGTGGCAAATCGCTGTTTATCGAGAAGCCGCCTTGTCAATCGGTCAACCAACTGCAAGAACTAATCAAGCTAAAACGAGAATTCAAGTCACCGGTAGCGATGGTTGGACTTCAACAACGCTATGCGCCTGTAGTCCAGTTGCTCAAGAAGCGGCTAAAGCGCGACCGCCTCCTCAACTATGACCTTCATTACCTCACTGGCGCTTATCCAGAGGGTGATGCCCTGCTCGACCTGTACATCCACCCGCTAGATTTGGCAACTTGGCTGTTTGGCAAGGCCGAAATCGTCTCCTATGTAGAGATTGATGAGCATTCCTATATCCTGATGCTTCGCCACCAGCACATCGTCGGCACGATAGAGTTGTCCACCTGCCACTCCTGGCAAGACGCACAGCAATCACTGACTGTCCACACTCGCTCAGGCTGCTATTACATGTCCCACTGCGAGGAGTTGAGTTTTGTTCCCAATCAGACTGCCATCGCAGGCGTACCTATAGAGAAAATCTTCCCCCGTCGTCAATCGGTTGAATACCTGTACCGACACGACGGTTTCTCCCCGACCCTTGCGGGCAACTCTATTTACAGCCAAGGCTTTTTCCAAGAGGTCACCACCTTTGTCAACGCCGTCAAGGGCAAGAGGGCAAATGTCCTTACCGACCTTCAATCCATCGAACCGACGCTAAAACTGATAGACAACATCAGGGGATAATGGGTAAAAAAGGGACGGTTCTTTTGATGTATTTTTCGGGATGTGAAGGCAATTGGGGCCTTGTTGATGTCTTTGGCCTGTCAAAAGAACGCGTCCCAACTGATGCACTCGTACTTTCAAGAAAGCACATTCTGATTGAACCGTAGAATAATCGGCAATATAGGTAAAAGAAACCGCATTTTTGATAGGTGATAAATGAGGGGTTCTTTGTTACTTTGTGCAGCGAAAAATATACAATACAACAAACAACATTACAACAGTTCGATGATAACAGTTGATTGTCATTTCTTCCGCCATGTAGAGACGCAAAATTCTGCGTCTTAAGGGCAGCATATAGTAACGCCTAACGTTTGGAGACGCAAGATTTTGCGTCTCTACATATCCTCAAATGGCTAGAGTATTGATTGACAGCAATTATTTTCATTAAACTCACGTAAGTATTACGAACAAAATGGAGACAAGACCTTACATTATCTGCCACATGATGGCTTCGCTCGACGGCAGGATTGACTGCGACATGACCGAGCAAATCGACGACACTAACCATTATTACGAGGCGCTGGATCAACTGGAATGTCCCTCGGTTATGGAGGGTAAAATCACGCTGGTAAAGCACTCGGCCCTGCCGGGGTTCTTCCAGGGTACTCAGCCCTACAAGGATGCCGGGCAACAAGTCTATAAAGCTGTCGAGGCTGAGGGATACGCCATTGGCATTGACACCAGCGGCACCCTGCTGTGGGGCGACGATACGACTGAGCACTTCGGCAAACCGCTGGTGATGATTCTCTCGGAGTGGGCCAGCCAGGAGTATCTTGATTATCTCAAGAGCAAACACATTTCCTTCATCACCATCGGGCGCGAAAGCGAGATTGAGGATGTGGAGATGCCCGAAGGATTCAGTGGTGCCCGTATTCCTGCCATCGACCTGAAAGCGGCGATGGAGATTCTGCACCGCGAGTTCGGCGTGGAGCGGCTGGCTGTGGTCGGTGGTGGCCACATCAACGGCTCTATGCTCGACCTGGGGCTGATTGACGAGGTGAGCATGATGTACGGCTATGGCATCGACGGACGTGAAGGCATGGCAGCCGCCTTTGACGGCCGCCCCAAGAACCGCAAGCCCGTGCGCCTGACCTTCAAATCGGTCACCGAGCAAGACGGTATCGTCTGGATGCGCTACCTTGTAGATAAAGCTCACTAATTAGGGATTAGAGAGGCATCCGCAATGTAGGGCCACGCCTTAGCGTGGCCGTCACCACGATGAGGGTGTGTTAGTCCAGGATGCGGGGTTCGGGGATTTCCTGGCCGCGGCAGAAGCGGACGGCAATGTGGCGGTCGTCGCCGACGTAGATGAAGCGTTCGAGGCGTTGGGGCAAGGTGTAGTTGCTGTGGTTGAGGTCGCTGTCGTCGATGACGAGGGCATCGAACTCGTAGCCGGGCTCGAAGCTGCCAACGCGGCCGAAGAAACTGCCTGCCGACTTGGTGGCAATCCAGAAAGCCTCGGGGAGCGTGAGGAAGTGCTTGCCCTTGTACTTCTGGTCATAAAGTTTGCTTACCTGGATGGCATAGACCATCACGCGCATGATGCTCATGTCATGGCCTCCGCTGATGTCGCTGCCAAATCCCACCTTCACGCCCTTTTCGAGGAAGGAGCGGATGGGTGCGATACCGGTCTTCAGGTTGATATTCGACGTGGGGCAATGTGCCACCATCACGTTGCGACGGGCCATCAGTTCCAACTCTTCGCCTTCACTGAAGACGCAGTGTGCCATGATGGTTGGAGTTTGCCCGAAGAGGCCGTAGCGGTCGTAGGCATCGCCATAGAAACGGCTCTCGGGTTCCAACTCACGCACCAAGGAGACTTCACTCGGATTCTCCGACAGGTGGGACTGCACGGGCACCTGGTACTTTTGTGCCTGTTCGCCGCAGGCCCGTAGCATGGCTGGCGAGCATGAGGGTATGAAACGTGGCGTGATGATGGGCCTGACGAGACCATCCGGGTCGTTCCATTCGGCGATGAGCGCCTCGTTCCTTGCCATGGCCTCATCGACGCTTTCCAGCAACTCGTCGATGGAATTACGGTCCATATTGACCTTTCCGACCAATGCACCCATGCCAGCCTCACGGAACAATTCCATGAGCAGGCGCGTGCTCTCCAGATGGGTAGTGGCGAAGGTTGCGGTACGCATCGTGCCATAGCGCCACAGGTCGTGCACAAAGCGGCTGTACATGCGCCTAGCGTAGCGCGTGTCACTGTATTTTGCCTCCTCGGGGAAGGTGTAGTTGTTAAGCCACTCCAGCAGTTCCATGTCCATGGAGATGCCCTGGTTGCGGCACTGCCCCGCATGCACGTGCATATCATTCATGGCAGGTATAAGCAGGCGGTCGCCGTAATCTATCACCTCTTGGGGCTGCTGGCCAAAAGCGTCAGCGCTGCTGGCCACGTCCACGACGCGCCCATTCTCCACGCCTACATAGCCGTTCTCCACAACCTCAAATCGGTCCTTCTCGCGAGTAAAGATGATGTTAGCCTTGTATAGTTTCATATAGTCAGTTTACTTGTGAATATTGATTATGAAGATTTGCTTGTTGCAAAGATAGCCATTTTTTTAATTCCATGGATTTTTTATTGACAATTGGGTGCTGTTTCAAGAAAAAGTAGTAACTTAGCGGTGGAAATGAATTTGCTTTAACAGTAATTTATAAACCATAATATTCACTAACAATTTAAACCGTAATTTTTACAATGCAAGTAAAAGATCTGAATCCGCAGGCAGTGTGGTCAATCTTTGATGAGATCACCAAGGTGCCCCGTCCCAGTGGCAACGAAGAAGGCAAGTTAGACAAGATCCGCGCATGGCTCGTGGACTTCGCCAAGAAACACAATCTGGAGTACAAAATCGACAAGACCGGTAACGTGGCCATCTTCAGGCCCGCCGCTCCTGGCTACGAGAAGTGCAAGGGCATCGTGCTGCAAGGTCACATGGATATGGTTGCCGAGAAAGGTCCCGGCTCAAACCACAACTTTGACACCGACCCCATCGAGACCATCATCGATGGCGAATGGGTTCGCGCCAACAACACCACCCTGGGTGCCGACGACGGTATGGGCCTGGCTATCGCTCTGGCTGCCGTTATCGAGCCGACGCTGCAATGCGGTCCCCTGGAGGCCCTCGCTACCGTTGACGAGGAGACCGGTCTGACCGGTGCCAGCAACATCGAGGCCGACATGCTCGTGGGTGACTATCTGCTCAACCTCGACGAGGAGGAAGACGGCGTCATCACCATGGGTTGCGCCGGTGGTCTGGTAAGCCTCTTCAAGTTCAACTACAAGCCTGAGGCCGCTCCCAAGGATCGCACCTACTTCGAGATCAAGTTTGAGCACCTCCATGGTGGTCACAGCGGTGCCGACATCCACCTGGGCTTCGCCACCACGACCAAGCTGAGCAGCCGTCTGCTGTGGAACATCGGTGATAATATGGACTATGTACTGGCCAAGATTGATGCCGGTAACCTGCACAACGCCATCGCCCACGCCGCTACCCTCGTTATCGGTATCAAGCCCGAGGACAAGGAGAAGCTGAGTGTCGTTCTCAACACCTTCATCGCCGAGGTGAAGAACGAGTTCAAGCGCACCGAGCCCAAGATGGAAATCACCTGCAATAGCGTTGACGCTCCCGAGACCATCATCGACACCGACACCGCCCGCCGCGTTGTCAACGCCGTTTATGTAGCTCCTCACGGCATCGACGCCATGAGCATGGAGATTCCCGGCCTCGTTGAGACCTCAACCAACCTCGCCAGCGTGAAGATGCGCCCGGGCAACCAGATCGTTGTCGAAATGTTCCACCGTTCGTCGGTTGAGAGTGGCAAATATGACCTGACCCACAGGTGCGAAACCATCTTCCGCATGGCTGGTGCCAACGAAATCATCAGCGAGGGTGGTTACCAGGGCTGGGAGCCCATCAGCGACAGCCACCTGCTCTCAGTTGCCAAGGACTCGTGGGAGAAGCTCTTCGGCGTACGTCCCGAGGTTCGCGCCATCCACGCCGGTCTGGAGTGCGGTCTGTTCCTGAAAGCCCGTCCCGACATGGAGATGATCTCCTTCGGTCCCACGCTGCGTGACGTGCACTCGCCCGCCGAGCGCTGCCACATCCCCGCTGTGGACAAGGCCTGGAAGCAAGTACAGAACATCCTCAAGGTTATTGCCGAGGAGAGCAAGTAATTGATGCGAGCGTTGCTCGCAGTTTAGAGTTTAGTGTTTAAAGTTTAAAGAGGCATCCGCCATTCTTTTGAACCGAACTCTAAACTCTAAACTTTAAACTAAAAAAACAATGGATATCAAAGGTAAAATTATTCAGAAGCTGGAGCCTCAGGGCGGCGTGTCCAAGGCTGGCAACCAGTGGAAGAAGCAGGAAT
The DNA here is from genome assembly GCA_900318205.1 of uncultured Prevotellaceae bacterium. Classification (GTDB taxonomy): domain Bacteria; phylum Bacteroidota; class Bacteroidia; order Bacteroidales; family Muribaculaceae; genus Sodaliphilus. The sequence continues at coordinate 27,524 of ONJS01000006.1, forward strand.
ATGTCCTCGAGACGCTCGACAGCTATCCCAAGAAGGTGAAGTTTGACTTCTTTGGAGACCGCGCCGACCAGTACGTCTTTGAGGTGGGTGACATCATCACGCTGAGCTATGACATCGAGAGCCGTGAGTTCAACGGACGCTGGTACACCGACATCCGCGGCTTCAAGGCCGTGAAGGAGGATCCCAACGCCATCGCTCCCGCTGCAGCACCCTACCCTGCTCCCGGTGAACCCGCTCCAGCACCTGCCCCCGGTGAGCCCGCACCTGCTCCCGCTCCCGGAGCCGACACGTTCGACCAGGCTGGCGCAGGCGACGACCTGCCCTTCTAACCGCAGTCGAAACGACTACACAATCAACACAACCGCTCGAGGTGATAATGCCTCGGGCGGTTTGTTTTTGCTCACGCTAAGCCGCAAAGTCGCTAAGAATTTAATCATTGCTCGCAAGAGGCTCGCAAATATTTTTATCTTAGATTGTTTTGCGAGCTCTTGCGAGCAATCCATTATATCTTAGTGACTTAGCGGCTTTGCGTGAGAGTTCCAGGGGCAGAAAAGCGGAAGGAATTAATCGGTGACGATGAGGCAGCTGCCGTCATGGTACTCGAGATTGACGACTCCCATGCTGTAGAGAGCGACAACAATCTTGGTAGCCGTCTCCTCGCTGATGTGTGCCAGACGCATGTAGCCATCCAACGTGATGCCGCCATGGTTACGCAGGTAGTCAAGCAACACCTGCTCGCGCTCACTGTAGCTGATGGTCTCGGCTGTGTGTTCCTCGGCACTCTCGGTCTCCTGACTCAAGATGCGCTCATGCAGGCGGCTGGCTAGGACATTCTCGTCGGCGACACGGTAATAGACGTGCCAGTTGCCGTTGTCGTCAGGGGCCTCGACGGGTTTTTCCAGGGCCTCAGGGATGTCGGCCTTAACGACCGACTTGCCGTTGATATTGAAGACCTTGAAGCTCACCTTCTGCTCGGGGCGGCAATACATCTGTGCAGCCGTCTCGATCATGTAGATCTCCTCCTCGCTGTGCACGCCGGAAATGTTGCCGTTGTCCTTCACACCGATGAGCAGGTGGCCGCCGCTGTTGTTGGCAAAGGCGGCTATCGAGCGGGCAATCTTGCGGGCATCAGTTATCTGGTACTTAAAATCCTGATGCTCGTGTTCGCCCTGTTCAATGAGGTCTTGTATATAATGGCTCTTCTTCTTAATCATAGTATTAACGAATGATTATCGCCCTACGGGCGAGAAATTAAGCAAAAATTTGATAAAAAACTAAACACAAATTTTATTAATAATTTTGTTTAATTTCTCGTGCGAAGCACGATGATTGATCAGCAGTGAGTTAGCGGGGGGCGTCAACGCCAGGCTCCTGCGGGATGGTGGTGCCGTTGAGCACCGCACGCAGGTAAGGCTCCAGTTTCTGGGCATACCACCAGAAGCCGATGTCGGTCAGGTGGATGCCGTCAACTGTTCCCTCGTTGTTGGGGCCGTAGAGATCCTTGCAGGTGATATAGTAGAGGTTATTGGGATTATCGGCCTTGAGTTTCAGGTAATTCTTATGGTATTCGTTGTTCTTGGCAGGAAGGTACTCGCTATAGAAGGCGCTGTACTTGGCATAACTGTACATCTGACCCTCGACCATGAAGATGGGCACCTCGGGACGCAGCGTGCGCAGGATGTTGACAAAGCCATAGGTCAACGTGTCACACATGTCCTTGGTACAGTTGGGGATGGGGTCAAGGATATAGGCTGCCACGTCGGGGATGGACGCCATCGCCCGTGCCATGCAGGAATCCATCTTGCCCTCACCGCTGAATCCCAGGTTCACGCACTCCACGTCCAGGTCACGCTGGATGATGCTCGTGGCTACCATACCGGGACGGCAGGCGCAGCCACCCTGCAGGATGCTCGTGCCATAGAAAACAAACTTCTTGCCGTGACGGGGAGAATCCAGCACCGGCTGCTTGAGAAAGGCAGTGCTGTCCACGCCAATCTCGATCCAGCGCACACCGTCATACAGCGGCAGATAAATCATATACTCGTGCATCTCACCATCCAAGCGATCGACATAGACCTTGCTCTGGATGGAATCCTGGCGCGGACGGATGTCGTTGTCGATGCGCACCGGGCGGTTGCAGTTCACAAACTGCCAACTCCTCGTGTCCTCATCCCAGATGTAGAGGTCGGTACCCTTGATGCCCGTGTCGGCCATGTGCATCATGTGCATGTTGGTCAATAGGTTATAGCGCACAGCGACGGCTCGCGAATTGGTGGCAAAACGGAAGGCCTTGCCGCTGGTGCAATAGGCACGGTTCCACAAGGTGGGGCGTACCGAGTCCTTGAAATTCAGCGGGATGCGAGATGCCAAGGTGCGGTCAAACGCCCAATTGATCATGCGGTAATGCATCGCATCTACATAGCGCAACGTGTCCTTGTTGGTAAAATCCTGGGCACGCAGGGCGGTGGACAGCAAAATGGCAAACGTGAATACCAATCCTATCTTCTTGAAAATGAGTTTCATCGCTAATAAACTGTTAAAGTGGTGAGTTACAAGACATTGAGAAGCTTGATAGCTTCCAGGCGGCCGTTGTTGAGCAACGTGGGATAGTGGGCATCGCTATTGACGACAATGGGAGCGTTGAAACGCTTGAGCATCCCGAAGTACTTGAGGTTGGGATAGAAACGGTTGCGCTGCAGCCATGCCTTGGTGTTGATCTCGATGGTCAGGTGATGATCCATGATGTTTTCAAACAGGTCAATCACCAGCTTGTCATACCACGGTTCCTCGTCAATGCCCTCAAGATACTGGCTGGCATTGAACCCGATCTTGTCCATGTGCCCGACGATGTCAAAACCGCCCTCCTCTACCATCGCCATCATCTGGGAAAAGAAAGTCCTTACCACATACTCAATATCGCAGTTGAAGTACTTTGTCATGCGGGCCTTGAAGGCCGGAAACTTGCCGTCGATGTCCACCATCTCGCTGGGATTGTCGATCGCAGGGATGAAATGCACCGACCCGATGCGGTAATCCAGCGGAAGGTTCTGGAAATACTCGCTGGCAGGCCCGTCACCCACGCTCACGTAATCAATCTCCATCGACGTATAGAGCTTGATGCGGTCGCCATAGACCTTCCTCATACGTTCCACCTCATCAAAATAGGGCTGCATATTCTCGCGGCTCATGTTACAGGGACTCTCAACCGAAATCGGTGAATGGGGCGTGAAACCCAGGTGGGTAAAGCCCTGCTGCACAGCCTCGGCCACAAACTCCTCGATCGTAGCATGGCCGTCGCAATACTGGGTGTGGGTATGCAGGTTATATAAGTCGGTTTCTCGTGTTATTCTCTGGAAGTCAAGCATGGTTAAAACATTTTATTGATCTGCTCCATCGGGATGACCGTGATGATGGTCTTACCGTCGGGAGTATAGTTGGGTTCAGGCAGCCGCAAGAGGTCTGCCACCAGAATGTCCATTTCTTCTTGCATGAGCGTGCGGCCGGCAGGAATGGCAGCCGAGCGTGCCACCGTCAATGCCAGGTGCTCGAGAATGCGCTTCTTGAGCGGCATACCGCCATTTTCCACCGAGTCGAGAATCTGATGAATCATCGACGTGGGGTCCACACCGTCAAGTCCGGCAGGAATGGCGTTGACCGACCAGTCGTTGCCACTCAAGGGGGACAGGGCAAAGCCCATCTGCTCCATCTCGGGCAACAGTTCCTGCAGAGCCACACTCTGGGCTGCGCTCAGGTGGAGCACCTCGGGGAACAAGATCGCCTGTGACGACATGCTGCCCGTGTGCAGGCGGCTGATGTAACGGTCAAACAGGATGCGCACGTGGGCACGGTGCTGGTCAATCACCATCAGTCCCGATTTGGCAGGCGAGAGGATGTAACGGCCCTTGAGCTGCAGGTAAACCGACTGCAGGTCGCCCATCGGCAGGACAGGCTCCTGAGAAATTTCCTCAAGGTGCTCGTCGGGCTGCTGCACCGACTCCATGCCCTCGCGCTTCTTGCGCTCAAAATTAGCGAACAGTTCGTCCCAGTTGCTCATCGTCTGGCGTTCAGGTGCATGATGACGAGTTTGCCCGGAGCCACTACCAGCAGAGGGTTTGAAGGGATTATAGGATGAATCCACCTCAATCTCGGGGTGATGCACCTCGACATGGCTGGTATAGGCAGGAATGGCAGGAGCATCCTCGGTGTCAAAGTCTATAGCCGGGACCTCACTGAAACGCCCCAGAGCCTCTTTTACACCGGCTGCGAGAATCTGCCAAATGGGCATCTCGTCCTCAAATTTAATTTCGGTCTTGGTAGGATGGATATTGACGTCGATCGACTGTGGATCAACGGTAAATCGCAGAAAATAGTTGGGTTGCTCACCTTCGGGAATGAGTTGCTCATAGGCCGACATCACCGCCTTGTGGAAATAGGGATGCCGCATGTAGCGCTCATTGACGAACATGAACTGCAGGGCATTGCGCTTGCGGGCATTTTCGGGCTTGCCCACATAGCCCTGCACCTTGACCAGCGAGGTATCGATGGTGACGGGCAGCAGTTGCTGGTCAATGCTGTTGCCCATCAAGGCGGCGATGCGCTGGCGGAAGGTACCCTTCATCAGCTTGTACATCACGTTGCCATTGTGCATGAGCGTGAACTCCACTTCGTGGTTGACAAGAGCCAACTTCTCAAACTCCTTAACGATATTGCTCAGCTCCACCTGATTGGTCTTGAGGAACTTGCGTCGTGCAGGCACGTTAAAGAAGATGTTCTTGATCATGAAATTGCTACCCACGGGACACATGTCAGGTTCCTGGCTCTCGCACTGCGAGGCATTGATGACCAGGCGGGTGCCCAATTGGGCGTCCCGGCGGCGTGTGCGCAGTTCCACCTGCGAGATAGCAGCAATCGATGCCAATGCCTCGCCACGGAAACCCATCGTGTGGAGGGTAAACAGGTCATCGGCTGTGCGAATCTTGCTCGTGCTGTGGCGCTCAAAGGCCAAACGGGCATCGGTATCGCTCATCCCCACCCCATCGTCGATGATCTGGATCAGGGTTCGGCCCGCATCCTTAAGGATAATCTGGACATGGGTAGCCTGAGCGTCAATGGCATTCTCTACCAGCTCCTTAATGACGCTGGCTGGTCGCTGGATGACTTCACCGGCGGCAATCTGATTGGCTACAGAATCGGGCAGCAATTTAATCACATCGCTCATGGCTTATCATCAGTTTTAGGGGTTGACAATTCTTTTGATACATCGGCGCCCTCGGTGGTCTTGGCTATCGTTCCGGCATTGCTTCCCGAACGGCGGCGCGTGCCTCCCTGGATGGACTGCATGACTTGCTTGAGTTCATCGCTCACGTCATAAATATCGTCGGGAGTCTTGGGACGCAATGCGTCATACCACTGGAATTGAGGCAGATACAGGTCAGTCTTCTTGGCCAGGTATAGAGGCGTCACCTTGCCCGACACTTCGGGCCACATGATGATGCGGTCCACCTCCTGTTTGGCCTTGAGGTTGAGGCGCATAAAGCTGGACTCTGCATTAACCATCTTGTTATAGGTCGAATCCTTCTCCTGCGGGAACATGATGACCTGCACATTGCCGTCAACATCGAGCTGCCGCAGTTCCTTATTTTCAAACCACGCCTTCATCTTCTTGCCGCTCAACTGGTCGTAGTAGGTCTCGCCCAAGTGTTCGGCCATGAAACCGCCCGTCGGCAGGGTTGCCCAGTCGGCAGCGCTGTCGTTGAGGTGGACGTTGATCTCGTCGCCAAATATCTGGCGCTCAAGGTTCCAGACCACAGCATGGTTGTACATATTGATGATGGTATCGGCCTCGCTCAACTGCAATGAGTCACAGATGCCCTGCACATCGTTACGGAAGAAGCGCACCTGATTAAACGCCCGCAACACCCGCACCGAGTCGGTGACCGAATCGGTAACAACGTTGTTGATGAGCGTGCACAGGGTATCGGCATGCAGGTAGATGGTATCCTTCTGCGAGAACTCGCGGGCACGGGCACGTCCCGTCACAAAGCTGTAATGGGCATTGTCATCGTGATAGCCGTAGTTGCCATCGAGGATGACCTTGTTGCTGGGGTCGGTAATCACGACATTGCCACGGGCCTCACCATAGTTGTGCTTGCGGTTGTAATAGACCGTGTCGCCCAGCAGGGTCTTGCCATCCTTGGCAGTAATCACGGCGCGCTCATAGAGCGTGGCATCATCGGCACTGGTGTTGTACCAACCGTTGGTAGTATTGATGGTATTGCTGTCGCTCACGATGAGGGTCTCGCTCGTGATGTGGGCGATGTGGTTCTGGGTATTGTAGTCCAGCAAGTCGGTAAACATCTCGTAGCGGTCGTTCACCAGATGAACGTCGCGCGAGAACTCGGCCTGCTTGGTATCCAGCTCATAGCGGCCATACTGAGAACTCAACTCGGTATTGTTGCGGTTATCGACAATCGTGCCGCCGTCAAAGTAATAGCCCACGTTGGAATTGATCTCGTAGTCGAGGGCATCGGTCAGCAGCGTGGTGCTGCGGTTCTCCAGTCGCACATTGCTACGCAACTCGGCAACACCCTGATCGCCATAGTAATGCAGCACATCACTATACACCCACAGCGTGTCACCTTGCGTCATGCGCACATGACCAAAGGCATCAAGCGAACTGGTCTCGGCATAGAAATAGGCACTGTCGCAGAACATGAACATGTCACCGCGGCGAAAACGCACGTTGCCCTTCAGCACCTGATAGTCAAGGCTAATGCTCTCGTCGGCCTTGAGGATATCGGCATTCTCAAGGAAAACCTTATTGGTCTGGCGGCGGCTGGCCTTGGGAATCTGCGGGGTGATACGGCTCACCTTGGGCCCCTTGGCACCCTTGCGGGCCGCCTGTGGGGGTTGCGGATTGGAGGGTTTATGCTTGTTGTCGGTTTTCACGGTGCGCGGTTTGACAGTCCGCAAAGGGTTCTGCGCCCACACGACAGGCGACATCATCAGCGCCATCAGGCAACACGCTACGATAACGTGCCGCCAGCGGTTGTTGACAGTAGAATATCGCTTATTGTGCGAAGCAAGCATGTGAAATAAATAATCTAGATAAATGGATAACTAATAAACGAATAAAACCTGAAGCCTAGAAGCTAAAGCCTAAAGCCCTACTTCCCCTTCTTCAGCCAATCGTACTTGAAGTCACAGTTGCGCCAGCCTTCCTCGATATAGACATAGACGCTCTTCTGTTTCTGTGCTACCCAGTCATCAATAATTTTTCCTTTAGCCTCGCCCTCGCACATCTCCTTGATGATCATGTAGTCCTCGGCAAGGTCGGCTTTATGGCCATCGATGCGCTTAACGAGCTTGACGATAGCGACCTGCTCACGACGCGTCTTGGGGTTCACCATGACAAACGGCTCACTGATGTCACCAGCCTTCATCGAATAAACCTTCTTACCCACCTCGGCAGGCAGGTCGGCCATCTCAAAGCGGCTGCTGTGGGTCTTCTCGTTGAGCATATTGCCGTTGTTGTTACGCGACTCCTTGTCCTGAGAAATATAGAATGCCATCTGGTCAAAGGTCTGCTTGCCAGCCATGATATCGTTACGCACCGAGTCCAGACGCGACAATGCATCGGTCAGGTCCTTATCGCTCACCTTGGGGCGCAACAGGATGTGGCGCGTGTTGATGCGGTCACCGCGCTTCTCAATCAGCTGGATGATGTGGTAACCGTCGTCGGTCTCGACGATATTGGAAACGCGCTTATTGTCGTTGAGGTTAAAGGCCGCAGTGGCATACTCTGGCAAGAGCACCGAACGGCTCTGGAAGCCCGTCTCACCGCCATAGACCGCAGTTGCCTGGTCCTGACTGTAAAGAATCGCCAGCGTCGAGAATTCACGTTCTCCGCTGTTCACCTGCTGGGCATAGTCACGCAATCGAGCCTTCACCTCGTCAATCTCCTGCTGGGGAATGACGGGATTGATGGTGATGATCTGGACCTCGACCTGCATGGGGATATAAGGCAGCGAATCCTTAGGGAGGCTGTTATAGTACTTTTGCACATCGGCAGGAGTGGCCTTGACGTTCTTGGTCAACTCGCTCTGCACCTGCTGGATGCAATACTGCTCGCTGTACATCTCGTTGAGCTTTTCACGCAATCGCGGCATGGGCATACGGAAGTATTCCTCCACCTTCTCTTTAGACCCAAGGTTGGCAATAAAGAAATTGATACGGCTTTCCACCTCGGAGGAGATGGCCGACTGCTGCACCTCGACCGTGTCGATGCGCGCCTGGTCCAGGAAGAGCTTGTTGATAGCCATCTGTTCCGGAATAACACAATAGGGATTGCCGTCGATGGGGATGCGTTCAGAGAGCACCTGCTGGTATTGCTCCTCAATATCACTCTTGAAGATGGGCTCGTCACCGACTACCCACGCAACTTCTTCTGCCACATTGTTTTGCGCCATCATGGCCAGCGCGGTCATAGCCAGCGCCAAAGCAGTTAAAAATCTCAGTTTCACTTCTATTGTAGTTTTTGTAAATTTCAACTTGCAAAATTACTGAAAGTATGCCTCAGAACAAAACGATTTAGCAAAATGTTTGTTAAAACCAAAGGCATAAATGGAAATCATGTCATACGGGCAACAAAACATGAATGGATACAAGAAACCCACGAATGATCATGAATTCATCTTTTTGACCATTCGTGGGCTTTCACGGACATTCATGCCCCTACCAAAAAACTACTATTTCTTGACGGGCTTGGTGCGGTAGATATCTTCTTTCTTGACCTTGACGATGTTGCCGTAGCGGGCAAGCGCCTTCATGTCGAGTTTCTTGAGGTTGCCGACAATCATCAGCTGATAGGGCTGATCCTTGACATGCTGGCGATAGAAGGCCTCTATATCGGCTTGGGTCAAAGCGGGCAATTGCTCGGCGAGCGACGTTTGAGAATCGCAGGTATAGCCATTTCGTTCCAACAGTGCTATCACCAGAGGCTTGCGACGGAAGGTGGGATAGCTGTTGTTGATGTCGTTAAGCAGACTCTGACGAGCCACACTCATGTTCTCGACATTGACGGGCATATCGTTGATCAGCGAGTCGAGCAGCTCAATCGCCTGCTTAGACTTGTCACCCTGAGTGGCGACGAGGGTCATATAAGCTGACGGGCAAGTAGAATGTGCCAGCGATGGCGTCATAGCAACACCCTGTGCAGCATAGGCCATCGAACGGAATTCGCGCACCTCCTGGAACAATACCGATGACATGCCACCACCGAAGTACTCTCCCCACAATTTCAGGCAAGCCTGGTCACGGTCACTTGTCACGCCTGTCAACGGACGGTAAATACCGATGATCGTCTGGCGCGACTTGGGCAGGTCAAAGACATATACCGTGCGCTCTTGCGGGGTATTCAATACCTTCTCCTGAAGTGCATTCTCTTGGTTGCCAGCAAGTTGCGGCAACTGAGCATCAATCAGCCCTGCCACCTGTGAAGCGGAGAGTTTTCCGCTATAGATGAAGTCGCAACGGCAATCCAGCGCCTGCTTGAACGAGGCGACAAGAGCATCAGCCTTTATCTTCTTCAACTCCTTGGCTGTCAAGCGGGTAAGATAGGAAGAACGCTCACCCAGCATGACCTTTTGTGCCAAAGCGGCAAACACTTCGGTATTGTCGTCCCAGAAGGATTTCTCGGCTGGGCCAGCAGCATCCTTGAGGGATTCCAGTTTCTCCTCATCAGCCTTCATGTGGTCAAGGAAGTGAGCCAGCAGTCGCAGTGTCGGTTCCAAGTTGGCCTCCTCACCCTTAAGCACGAGCATCGTCATCTGCTCGTCGGCAACGATATTCAGTTGTGCGCCCAAGCGCTGCATCGCCGCACCAAAATCCTTTACCTCAAGCGAATCGGTACCCAGTTCACTCACATAATCGGCAGCAGCCTCCAGCAGTTTGTCCTGCATGGTGCCCTTGTGAAGATTGATGACAAGGCTGAAATAGTCATTCAGCGGGTTGGGACCGGCATAGAGCGTATTGCCGCTTTGCATTTTCACCTTGACAGCATCGCTGCCGAAGTCAAGCAGGCGTGGTGCCACATCCTTGACAGGGAGTTGCTCCAAGCGCTGGGCATAGGATGATTTGTCGGCCGCATGCTGGGGCTTGACAGGGGTGTACTCGGGCTTGGCAATCTGCTCGGCAGGTACACGGCCGTTCTTCTTGTGGAAACGGTAGAAATTATCAGTAAAGTACTTATTGGCTACTCGGGTGACATCATCACGCGTGATGCCGGCAATGTTCGACGTCAGTTTCATATAATCCTCCCAAGAAATGCCAGCCGACATGGCAGCCACCATCAGCTCACTGCGACTGGCGATGCTCTCCAGTTCCTTCTCGTTGTCACGGGCAATCATCTTCTTGACAGCATCCAGCTGCTCATCGGTAAAGTCACCATTCTTGAGTTTCCCGATCTGCTCAAGGCACAGGTTCTCGGCTGTCTTGACCTTACATAACAGTTTGGGAACGACCATCACTACAAGGGCCGACGCCTGATTCATGCTCATGTTCATTGCCATCGACAGATAGACGCGGTTCTTGTTGGTCAGCTCGTCGAGCAGACCCGTCTTGTTATCGTTGCTGAGCAGGGCCAGTGCCACCTTCATAGCGGGAGCATCGGCATCATAGTCGGTAGGGCCACGGAAGACCATCGCGCTCATGCCGATGAGGGGCATCGGGAAGAGGAATTTCTCCTCGGGCTGTCCGACAATGGCAGGAGCGACAATCTTGTCTCGCACGGGCTTCACGCCACGGTCAAGCTGGCCAAAGGTACGCTCCAGAACGGGCATCAACGTCTCGGGATTGATATCACCCGAGAGGATCAGACCCATGTTGGATGCCACATAATACTTCTTGTAGAACGCCTCCATGTCGGACTGGCGCGGATTTTTCAGGTTCTCGGTGCTACCGATGATGGGATAGGCATAGGGAGTGCCGACAAAGAACTTGCTCGAAATCTGCTCAAGCATCATCGAGGCGGGATCGTCGCTATACATGTTCTTCTCCTCATAGACTGTCTCCAACTCGCCCTGGAAAAGGCGGAAAACGGGATGCACAAGGCGATGGCTGTTCAGCTCACACCACTGCTCGATGAACTGCGGAGAAAAAGTATTGTGGTAAAAGGTGAAATCGTAGGATGTTCCGGCATTCAGGTCCGAACCTCCATACTTGGTAATCAGGCGGTTGAACTCATTGGGGATGGCATACTGCGAAGCCTTGATGTTCAACTGGTTGATGTCATGCTGTATGACCTTGCGCGCCTTCACGTCGGTCGTGCGTGACAACTCGTCATACTTCATGGAGATGGAGTCCAGATAGACCCGCTCGGCTGCATAATCGATAGTGCCCAACTCGTCGGTACCCTTGAACATGATGTGCTCAAAATAATGGGCGATACCCGTATCGGGACAATCGACAGCTCCGGCACCGACAACCACTGCGCCGAACACCTTGGGCTGGCTGTGGTCCACATTGATCCACACCTTCATGCCGTTGCTCAACTCCAGTTCCCGCACCTGCACAGCAGGATTCACTTGTGCCTTCAGGGCCGTTAAAGCCACAAGGCACAACAGGGTAAGCATTGTAATTCTTTTCATCATAATTTTGGTTATCGTTTGTTTTAAAAAGAATCCCGCGTGCACAACCATGGACATGCGGGATTCAAAGATTTCAAGATTATTGATTTACTTCACTTGTTTCAGCACTTTCTTATTGATCTTGGCGGGATATTTGCGGGCGAGTTCCTCTTTCCAGCGCTGCTCCAGGACGTCTTGATAGTCGCTGGTGACAGCACCGCGCACATCGGCCATCTCCTCGGGCTGGGCAATGACGCCACCCTCAAGGATGATGAACTCTTCATATCCCTTGCGCTCAGGCTTGTCGCCCTCATGGAATGCCAGATAATCAGCCAGAGTGTTTTCGCCTTTCTTGACCACCATCCGCTCCATGCGGATATCATTACCATACTTGTGGTGGAGGCCATCGGTCAGCGTGTCGCTTGACATCACCATTGCATCAGCCTTGACAAGATTCAAGATGCTGTCGTTCTTGGCACTGAGAATGATGCCCTTGAAGTGAGGCTCATCCCAGGTGTAGTCGGCACGGTGCGTGGCGAAGTAGTTCTCCAGACCCACAGTGTCCTTGTTGGCAGCCTTCCACACGCGGCGGTTGCTGATTTCAAACAGCATCATACCGTCACGGTACTCGTTGAGCAGGTTGCGGTACTCGGGGTTGCTCTTCACCAACTCACGGGCGTGGTAGTCGCTGAGTGCCTTATCGGCAAGAGGCTCTACACATGACAGGATATAGGACTTGGCATCGTCAACGGTGATAAAGCGGGTTTTGGGATTGAGCTGCTTCACAAGTTCACCCACTGCAACCGACTGCTTGCCGCCATAGTTAAACAGCTGCATCGTTGAGCCCTTGATGCTGTTGGCGATGAAAGTTGAGTCATACTTGTTGCCGTTTTCTGCGAGCTTGGCAGCCAGATATTTGTCAAACGTAGGATTCAGGCGATAATTGTACTTCTTCTTCAGGTCGGTCAAGCGGCGCTCCTTGATCAAGTTAGCACGCTCGTCGCGGCTGATGGCGTTCTCGATGCTGGGACGCACCTCGCTGAGGGGAGCGACACCGTGAGCCACCTTCTTGATGATATGATAGCCAAACTTTGTGGCAAACGGTTCGCTGATCTCACCGTCGGCAAGGTTGAAAGCGATGTCCTCAAAGGGCTGCACCATGCGGCCACGGCCAAACCAGCCGAGTTCGCCACCATTACGGGCACTGCCGTCCTGAGACTCAGCCTTGGCCAACTCCTCAAAGTTGGCACCAGCCTTCAAGAGCCCATAGATAGAGTCAATCTGCTGCTTGCACACTGCCTTCTGCTCATCGGTAGCACCCTGCGGGAAGAGCTTGAGGATGTGCTTGGCATGGACATCGTTACGGTCACGCACGTTGTTGACGCGGATCATGTGGATGCCATAGGGGGTCTTGAACGGGTTAGAAACAGCCCCAATGGCCGTATTATACACCTCGTTCTCAAATGAATAAGGGAACATTCCGGCACTAACGAAACCATAATGGCCCTTGTTGCGAACCTTGGACTGGTCGCTGGAATACTTTGCTACCAGGTCTTCCCAGTTCTCACCTGCAAGGACGCAGTTGCGGATGCTGTCCATGCGATTGATGCTAGCCTGAGTCGTCTCGGGCGATGTGCCTAACGGCAGCATGAAGTGGTCAATATCGACTTCTTTCTGGAAACGGTCATAGGCCTCGCAGACCATCTGCCAGTGGTAGGTGGTATCCTCCACCATATAGGGGGCAGCCAGATCCTTCTGGTAGCCTTCAAATTCCTTGCGGAACAGCTCGGTGGTATCAATGCCTGCGGCCTCGGCGTCAGCGACCTTCTGCTTGTAGAGGACAAAACGGTCCACATACTGCTCGAGGGTCTCTTTCTCGACCTGTTGCTGATTGTTCTTGTGATAAAGGTACTCAAACTCAGAGAGTTTGATGTCTTTGCCGTTGATGGTCATAAGAACAGGATCCCCCTTGGCTATAGCGAGGATCGCAGTTCCCAACAGCAACGAAGAAATCAAAAGTTTCGCTTTCATTTTGTTGGTTTGAAATCTATATTTTACGTTTTTTCATTCTTAAGTACTATAGTATAACGCACGCACGCGAGAAAAATTATATCCCACCCCGTTTTTTTTCATGATACACAAAAAAAGTCAGCAGGTTAGCGCTCATTCCAACCTGCTGACGTTGATAACTCTGATTTTCTAATAGCGGATCAGTTGCCCATCTCGCTGAGGAACTTGATGCGCACGAGGCGGATTTCCTCCTCGGTGTAATCATCGCCCAATTCCTTCATCGCGGTCTCGATATCGTCGGTATCGCTCTCCTTGAAGTACTCAAAGATGTCCTCCTCGATGTCGTTATCAATGGCTTCTTCAATGAAATAGGAGACGTTGATCTTGGTACCGCTATAGACGATGGCTTCCAACTCGTCAAGCAATTCGTCAAAATCCAGGTCTTTGCTCTCGGCCAGGGCATCGAGGGGCACCTTGCGGTCGATGGCGGTAATGAGTTCGATTTTGTTTTTGCTCTTGTTGGCGACCGTGCGCACACGCATGTCCTCGGGACGTTCTATCTCATTCTCCTCGACATACTTCTTGATGATGTCGATGAACTCCTGACCATAGCGTTTGGCCTTACCTGGTCCCACACCGGGGATATTCTGCAACTCCTCGATGGTGATGGGATAGGTGGTTGCCATCGCGTCAAGTGACGGTTCCTGGAAGATGACGTAGGTGGGCAGGCCATGCTGCTTGGCAATCTTGCGTCGCATGTCCTTAAGGATGCTGAAGAGCTGGCTGTCAACGGCACCACTACCGCTGCCACGCATCTCCTCGTCAAGCATCTCGGTATACTCGTTATCCTCGACAATCCAGAATTTCTCACGGCTATTGAGGAACTCCTTACCCTCCTTAGTCACCTTGATGACACCGTAGTTCTCGATATCCTTAGCCAGATAGTCGGCAAACACGCCCTGACGAATCACAGCCATGAGGAACTTCTCATCACGCTCGTCGGCACAGCCGAACACCTCCAGTTCATTGTGTTTATAGCCCTTGATCTCGGCAGTCGCGTCACCCATCATCACATGGGCGATGTAATCGGGCTTGAAGCGCTCACGCAGGGTCAGAATCGTATCGATAGCGGCACGCAATTCCTCACTGGCCTCGACGCGCTTCTTGGGCTTGAGGCAGTTGTCACAGTTACCGCAGTTGTCCTGCTCATAGGTCTCGCCGAAGTAATGCAACAGCGAGCGACGGCGGCAAACCGACGACTCGGCATAGTCGCGCGTCTCCAACAGCAGCTGCTTGCCGATTTCCTGCTCCGAAATGGGCTTGCCCTGCATGAATTTCTCAAGCTTGTCCAAGTCCTTGCGCGAATAGAAGGTGATGCACTTGCCCTCGCCACCGTCACGACCGGCGCGTCCCGTCTCCTGATAGTAGCCCTCCAGGCTCTTGGGGATGTCATAGTGGATGACAAACCTCACGTCGGGCTTATCAATGCCCATGCCGAAGGCGATTGTCGCTACAATGACGTCAACATCCTCGCTCAAGAAGGCATCCTGGTTGGCACTGCGCACGGCACTCTCCATGCCGGCATGATAGGGCAACGCCTTGATGTCGTTGAGACGCAGTACCTCGGCAAGTTCCTCTACCTTCTTGCGGCTCAGGCAATAAATGATGCCCGACTTACCCTCGTTGGCCTTGATGAACTTGATGATCTCGCGGTCCACATCTTTGGTCTTGGGGCGTACTTCATAGTATAGATTAGGACGGTTGAACGATGACTTGAATACCGCAGCATTGGTCATGCCCAGGTTCTTCTGGATATCATGCTGCACCTTGGGTGTCGCCGTCGCCGTCAAGGCAATGATGGGACGCTCGCCGATGCGGTTGATGATGGGACGGATGTTGCGGTACTCGGGGCGGAAATCGTGTCCCCACTCCGAGATACAGTGTGCCTCGTCAACGGCATAGAAAGAGATGGGTACATCCTTCAAGAATGCCACATTCTCCTCCTTGGTCAATGACTCCGGAGCGACATACAGCAACTTGGTGCGGCCGCTGCGGACATCATTTTTCACCACCTCAATGGCCTGTTTGGTCAGAGATGAGTTCATAAAATGGGCGATGCCATCTTCCTCGCTATAACTGCGCATGGCATCCACTTGGTTCTTCATCAACGCGATGAGCGGTGATATGACAATGGCTATACCGTCCATGAGACGGGCCGGCAACTGGTAGCAGAGCGATTTGCCGCCACCGGTGGGCATAAGCACAAAAGTGTCATGCTCGGCCAGCAGGTTCTCAATGATCGCCTCCTGGTTGCCCTTGAACGAATCAAAACCGAAGTATTCCTTCAGTGCCGCTGTCAACTTACTGTTCTTCGCCATATTTATCAGGTTTAGGGTTTCAATGATTTCACAAATATACTATGATTTTGTGAACTGCACAATTTTTTTCAAAAATAAATTTCACCTTGGTGGCATAAATCGCTCAAGGACCTTAATATCAACCACTAAGAGTAAAATTTCAAGTCAACGGCTATTGGCTATCGGCCAAGAGCTCAAAATTAGACTTTGACAATTGGTTTTCAGCAAAATCACGCGTGAGCACAAAGCGTTTCTTTTTCAACGAGGGTGCCTGATACATCACGTCGATCATAATCGTCTCAAACAGGCTGCGCAAGCCACGTGCGCCCAGTTTGAACTCGATGGCCTTATCCACGATAAAGCCCAGCACGTCGTCCTCGATAACGAGTTCTACACCGTCCATCTCGAGCAGCTTCTTGTACTGACGCACAATGGCGTTCTTGGGCTCGGTGAGGATGCGCAACAGGGCATCACGGTCCAGCGGTTCCAAGTTGGTGAGAATGGGCAGACGGCCGATAATCTCGGGTATCAGACCGTAGCTGCGCAAGTCCTGAGGAGCGACAAAGTGCAACAGTTTGTCCCGATCGGCCTTGCTCACATGGTTGCCGGCGCCGAAGCCCACCACATGGGTATTCAAGCGCTGGGCAATCTTGCGCTCGATGCCTTCAAAGGCTCCGCCGCAGATGAAGAGGATATTTTTGGTATCGACGGCAATCATCTTCTGCTCGGGATGCTTGCGGCCACCCTGGGGCGGCACATTGACGATAGAGCCCTCCAGCAGTTTCAACAGACCCTGCTGGACGCCCTCGCCGCTCACGTCACGGGTGATGCTGGGATTGTCACCCTTGCGTGCAATCTTGTCTATCTCATCAATGAACACGATACCGCGTTCGGCCTCGGCGACGTTGTAGTCACAGGCAGCCAGCAACCTTGTCAGCAAGCTCTCGATATCCTCGCCCACGTAACCCGCCTCGGTGAGCACCGTAGCGTCAACGATGGCAAAGGGCACCTTCAGCATCCTGGCGATGGTCTTGGCGAGCAACGTCTTGCCCGTTCCCGTCGGTCCCACGATGATGATGTTGCTCTTCTCGATGTCGATGTCGTCCTCGCGGCTCTGGTTCAAGCGCTTGTAGTGGTTATAAACCGCTACCGAGAGGTAACGCTTGGCTGTTTCCTGACCGATGACATACTGGTCAAGATAAGCCTTGATTTCCTCGGGCTTGGGCAAGGTATCCATGTCGAGGTCCGTCAAGCGCGACTGATGCATCTTCTGGAGATACTCATGCGACAATTCAACGGCCCGCTCGGCACACTCGTTACAGATGCAGCCGTTCATACCTGGCAACATCAACTCCACCTCACGGTCGCTGCGACCGCAGAAACTACAGTATAATGCTGATGAATCTTTCTTTTTGGCCATGAATCAATTTACTTGTCAGGAGTTTCAGCAGGGGTTTGGCGGATGAGCACCTTGTCAATCATACCATACTCCTTGGCTTCGTCTGCCGTCATCCAATAGTCGCGGTCACTGTCGGCATACACCTTATCATAGGGCTGGCCCGAGTGGTCGCTGATGATGGTATAAAGTTCCTGCTTGAGTTTGAGGATTTCACGGGAAGTAATCTCGATATCCGATGCCTGGCCACTGATGCCACCCATCGGCTGATGAATCATCACGCGGCTGTGCTTCAGAGCAAAGCGTTTGTCCTTCTGACCTGCCACGAGCAGCACGGCAGCCATCGAAGCGGCCATACCGGTGCAGATGGTCGAAACGTCGCTCTGGATGTACTGCATCGTATCATAGATGCCCAGGCCGGCATATACCGAGCCTCCAGGAGAGTTGATATACAGCGAGATATCCTTGCCAGGGTCAGCACTGTCAAGATACAGCAGCTGAGCTTGGACAACATTGGCACTATAGTCATCGACCTGGGTGCCCAGGAAGATGATGCGGTCCATCATCAGTCGCGAGAACACGTCAAGCTGCGTCACGTTGAGCTTGCGCTCCTCCATGATGGTCGGAGAAATGTAGTTGTTAGTCACACCGGCAGCGAACTGGTCCAAAGCCAAACCGTTCATGCCCAAATGATGTACAGCAAATTTTCTGAAATCGTTTTCCATAAAAAGAAATATATATTAATGAGTGAATGTTAGTTTCTTAATGCTGTAAGGCAAAGATAGTGCAAATCGAACACAATGCCAAGAGAAATTCATTTTATCTTGAAGCATTGTTGAGATGCAGCCTATCTTCGCTATTAGGCAAAGATACAATTTTTTTCTTAATCCGATAGCATCTTGAGAAACATTTTTTTCTGATATGACACAAAAATCGCGCCAAGCGACAACTTGTCACTTGTACGCCACGAGAACCGACCGCGCGACGACAAGAAAAGCAGGGCTGACACGATGTCCAGCCCTGCCCTATTGTCTCAACGATGGTTGATGACTTACTTCTCCTCTTTCTCGTAAAGCTTGCGGAAGTCCTCTACGCTGATGCTCTTCTCGTTGACCTTGACGGCCTCCTTGACTGCAGCATAGAACTTGTTGTCGATGGCATGCTCATGGATGGCCTCACGGGCACGGTCGTCCTGCATGAAGCGCTCGGCCTGCTGACGAACGAGATCCTCGGGGGCATTGTAGATGCCATACTGTGACAGCTGCTCCTGAGCGAAGATGAAGGCAGCGGTGTCGATGTCTTCCTTCTCCACCTTGATACCCAGTTCCTGAGCCAGGTGGTCCTTAACGAGTTGCCAACGCAGCTGCTGGAACATGCGCTGAGCCTCTTCGTCGGTCACCTCGGTGTTCTCCTTCTCGTCCTGCTCACGACGGAGCTTGAGGAAGCGTTTCAGGAATTCCTCGGGCAAGGGCAGTTCGCCAGCCTTCTCGGTGAGGATGCGCTGAGCGTCAACCGTGAAGCGGTAGTTGCTCTCGGGGACGTTGGCACGGCCAATCATCTCACGAACGGCCTCGCGGAAGGCAGCCTCGTCCTTCACTTCGGTCTCGGTACCGAGGACGCCCTTGAAGAACTCCTCGTTCATCTCGGCCTCCTGGTTGACCTTGATCTCCTCGATGGTCACGCGGAAGTCGCTCTTCACGTCGGCCTCGCTGCGATCCACGTTGAGCATAGCAGCCAGCTCGGCGATGTTGCCGCCATTGGCCTTGTGGGGGTTGAACACGAAGGTGTCACCCACCTTGACGCCAACAAACTTGGCAGCCTCATCGTCATCGACCATGTAGCGCGGCGAAATCACGGTGCGCTCCACCTTGATGCCGTCCTGCTTGTCGTTGCCTTGCTCGTCGAGCTCGATCATCGAGCCACGCAGCATCGACTCCTTGTCGCTTACCTCGCCGTCAACGAGGGTGCCCAGACGCTTGCGGTCATGAGCAATAGCGTCATCGACCATCTGGTCGGTCACTTCGATATTGTAATAAGGCACGTTGATGCGCTTGTTGAGTTTCAACTCGATGGCAGGAGCTAGACCCAGGTCAAACTTGAACGCCATCTCATCGTCGTTCATGATGTCCACCTTGGTATCCTCGTTGGGAAGGGGCTCGCCTAACACATGCAGCTCATTCTCGCGAATGTGGTCATACAGTGCCTTACCCACCATGCGGTCCACCACGTCGGCGGTCACGCTGGGTCCGTAAAACTTCATCAACAGCGACTTGGGGGCCTTACCGGGACGGAATCCCTTCAAGGGGTGCTTAACGCCCATCTTGGCCACTTCCTTTGCCACGTCGGCTGCAAAATCTTCTCTCTTGATATCCACGGTAACAACAGCGTTCACCGCATCAATCTGTTCAAAACTTACGTTCATTACTAGGTTTGTATTGTATGTTAAATGTATAATGTTCTCAAAAAACGGCTGCAAAGGTACTACTTTTAGCACGATACACAAAATTTCGCCGCGTCTTTTTTTTTAAAATGTAGATAATAAGGACAATAATGACAATTGCTACACGGCACTTAACGGAAAAAAAGACAGCAACTCAAACGTCTTTAACAACTTGGCATCCGCACTCCATCAGGTGGAATGTGGAACCACACTTGAAATCTTCGCGGCTCAGCGCGAAGTCCGTTTGGTTGAACAACGATTGCTTAAGATAATAAATATGAGTGTCTGTTATATCAACTGCGGGCGATTACATCGTGAGGGTGATGTCGTGCTCCTCGGCAATGCGGCGCATGTTGAGGATAGCATAACGCATACGTCCCAGGGCCGTATTGATACTCACGCCGGTGGTATCGGCGATTTCCTTAAAGCTCATGTTCTTGTAGTAGCGCATCACCAGTACCTCACGCTGGCTTTCGGGCAGCGCTTTGATCAGGCGCTTGACATCGTCATGTATCTGGGTGGTGATGATGTCGTCCTCGATGGTGCTTGCTGCAAGTTCCTTGCGGTTGAGGATGTTCACCTCACCGTCATCGGTTGACTGCAGGTTCTCGGCCTTGATTTGCCTGTAGTAGTCAATGATGTGATTGTGGGCGATGCGTGTGATCCATGCCGGGAAGTGTCCGTTCTCGACATATCGGCCCTGCTTGATGGTCATGATGGCTTTGACAAAGGTATCTTGGAAAATATCATTAGCTGCATCCTCGTTTTTTACCGCATGGTATATATACATGAAAAGGCGGTCCTTGTGTCGCTCCAGCAGCGCATCAAAGGCCTCGTTCTTGCCATCGACATACAGCGAAATGAGTTGCTCATCGCTCTTGTCTCTATATACTTTCATTACTCTTAGTTATTGGTCAATAATAGGTAATGTTTGTCGATAGGCAGTCTATTTTTAGTAGTTTATTTTCATTAAAATTATTAACTCTCTCGGTTGAAATCCGTAGATTTCAGGCTGCAAATATAGGCAAAATCAAAAAAACAACAACTTTTTTTATAAAAAAATTGACATTTTTCAGTAGAAAACGGGCCCTACACCACAGATTTCGGGGAAAAAATCCGTCAGCGACGACGGCGACGGGTACCTCTAAACGACAGGATCCAGCGCGCGAGTCTGAAGCCCAACAACACATAGTCGGCCGTCTTAAGGTGGGAAACGGTATCGGAACTGAACATGAGAGCCCGGATGCCGTTGTTGGAAACATTGTCCTTCACATTGTCGAGACTATACTGCATGGAGGCGCGTCCCACCTCACGGCGAACGAGAGCCTTGGCACGGGCACGCCTGAGCTGCTCGAGCGTCATCCCCTGCCACTCGCCCGACTGGTCGGTGATGGCAGCGCTGTTGGTGTTGGTGTTAGTGTTGAGGTCACTCATTGTCTTCGGGTTTTAAGAACAGTTTGCTCACAAAGCGGGCGATGGGATCCACAATGATCTGCTTCTTGAAGGCGAACACCACGAGCAGCAACAACAGCAGCAGCGCGGCGGCAATGAGCTGCGCACCCCAGGTGCAGCCCAGCGCATTGGCAAGCACTGAAATCAAGGCCGAGAACACATAGCTCAACGCAAAGGTGGCAATGATAATGACCACAGCGACAAACGCGATAGCCGACAGCAGCACCGCCAACTTCTCGACGGCTGTCAGCTTGGTGTAGTCCCACTCGAGGGCAAAGAACTTGCGCGCCTCGGTAAACAGTTTTTTATAGTCTATCTCATTCATAACTTTTATTCAAGTCAGCCATGGCAGACTTGAAGATTAGAGATTAGTGATTAGAGGTTAGAGACATGATGAACTGCAGCGACACCGACCAACAGGCGATGCCATGTGCGAGTGACATCGCCTGTCAGGAGGTGTGCAATTTTGTCAGTCCTCGATCTGGGCGCTGATCTGCTTTACCAGCTGCTCCACCTCGTCGTCGCTGAAGTCGATGCCGTTTTTCTTCAGCATCTCCTTGATGCGCGAGCGCAGGTCGGAACCCTTCTCGGGAGCAAACAGGATGGCTGCCGAAGCGCCTACCAGAGCGCCACCGAGGAACGCATACAATAAGCTTAATCCTTTCATTTTTCTATCTTTTATCTAATTAGTCCAACTTGTCCTTAATCTCTTCGGCGATGTCGTCAACCAGGTTGTCGAGCTTGGAGCCTTTGAGCTTCACGCCCTGTTCGCGCAGTGCATCGGCAATGCGCTTGCGGGTATCATCACCTTTCTCGGGGGCAAACAACAGGCCCACTGCTGCGCCGGCGATTGCGCCGCCAACTACAGCCATTACAATGTTAATCGGTTTCATATCACTCTGATAATTTTAGAATTAATAATGCCTTAGTATGGTCTCAACCTGCAAATACCATGCCACATCAGGCGGTAATTGGCACATTTGAGGCTATAAAATTACTCCTTCTTTTCCATTCATGCAAACTTTTTCAAAAAAAACTACTTTTTCCAAGCCAGCAGCGCTCCCTCTCCTCCTGCAGCCTGCATCTGCACATTGAACCGCACGCTAAAGTTCCAAGCCGCAAAATCCAATACGATCGTGCTCACATCCATGGATTGGAAGACAAGAAAGAAGAATAGATTTTATTTCATTGATAACCAATAAACTGCCTTCACAACTATTCTAAAAAAACTCAGTGTCTTTGCGTGAAGTTATCCGTTGGAAGGGTTGCCACCCCAAGGCGAAGCCCAACTTGGCGGGTACGGGAGACGGGAGATTTTGCGTCTCTACAGGGAGGACGCAACCCAAAACCTAAAGCTTAAACAATTTGGTTTTCTCACGAAAAAGCCGTACCTTTGCGGGCTCAATTTTTCCAGCAATGGCTACCAGAGGAGACATCATTATCAAGGGGGCCCGCGTCAACAACCTGAAGGACGTTGACGTGGCGATACCACGCGGCAAGTTTGTCGTCGTGACGGGCCTGTCAGGCAGCGGCAAGTCGTCGCTCGCCTTCGACACCCTATATGCCGAGGGGCAACGCCGCTATGTCGAGAGCCTATCTTCCTATGCCCGCCAGTTCATGGGGCGCATGAGCAAGCCTGATTGTGATTTTATCCGCGGTCTGCCACCTGCCATCGCAGTTGAGCAGCGCACCGTCACGCGCAACTCGCGCAGCACGGTAGGCACGAGCACCGAGATCTACGACTACCTCAGGTTGTTGTTTGCCCGCGTGGGCAAGACCTATTCGCCCATCTCAGGAGAAATTGTCAAGAAGCATACCGCCAACGATGTCATCGACACCATTAACACCTATCCCGACGGCACCCGCCTGGCACTGTTGACCGAAGTCATTGTTCCTGAGGGCCGCGACCTGCGCACGCAGCTCGACATCCTTGTCAAGGGCGGCTACTCTAGGCTGATGACGCGCGACGGACGTTTCATCGACATCTCCCAGGTCATGGAAACCGAGGGCAACATCAACGCTGCCGACTACCGTCTGCTCATCGACCGTATGGCAGTGACTCACAGCCGCGACGACGAGATGCGCCTGCTGGACTCCTTGCAGACAGCTTTCTACGAGGGCAAGGATGAGTGCATCGTCGTTGTATGGCAGCAGGACGGCACGCTGGCAGAGCACCGTTTCTCCAAGCGTTTTGAACTGGACGGAATGACCTTTGACGAGCCGAGCGACCTGATGTTCAACTTCAACAATCCCATCGGGGCGTGCCCCACGTGTGAAGGCTTCGGCAGCGTGATTGGCATTGACGAGAACCTGGTGATTCCCGACAGGAGCCGCTCGGTGTATGACGATGCCGTCATGTGCTGGCGTGGCCAGGTGATGGGCGAGTGGAAACGTGAGTTCATCCATGTTGCAACACGGCACAATTTCCCCATTCACAAGCCTTATCACGAGCTGACACAGGAGCAACGCGACCTGCTGTGGCACGGCACGGGCGATAGTGAGTGGAGCGGCATCGACGGCTTCTTTGAGTGGGTAAAGAGTAAATCCTATGCCATCCAATTCCGCGTGCTGCTGGCCCGCTACCGCGGCAAGACTGTTTGTCCCGACTGCCACGGCACGCGCCTTAAGCCCCATGCCCAATATGTCAAGGTGGGCGGCATGACCATCAGCGACCTGGTGCGCATGCCCGTCAAGGACCTGGCACAATGGTTTGCCCAGCTGACACTTGACGAGACCGATGCGCTGATAGCCAAACGACTGCTCACCGAGATCAACAGCCGTCTGGACTATCTGTGCGAGGTCGGTGTGGGTTACCTCACGCTCGATCGCCTGTCGGCGACCTTATCGGGCGGCGAGAGCCAGCGCATCAATCTGGCAACTGCTCTGGGCAGTTCGCTCGTCGGCTCGGTCTATATCCTCGACGAGCCCTCCATAGGTCTGCACCCACGCGACACCCACCGCCTGATCCACGTGCTGCGCATGCTGCAGCAGTTGGGCAACACGGTGGTCGTCGTCGAGCATGACGAGGACATCATCCGCAGCGCCGACTATCTCATCGACGTGGGACCCGAGGCGGGACGCAAAGGCGGCAGAATCACCTATCAAGGTCCCGTGGACCGTCTTGCCGACGCCACCGAGAGCTACACCGCCCGTTACCTCACCGGCACGATGACCATCCCCGTCCCCAAACGGCGCCGTCCATGGAACCAGTATATCGAGGTCAAGGGCGCAACGCACAACAACCTCAAGAACATCAACGTCAAGTTCCCGCTGGGCGTGATGACTGTGGTTACCGGTGTCAGCGGCTCGGGTAAATCTACCCTCGTGGGCAAGATCCTCTACCCTGCCCTAGCCCGTCAGCTGGATCAGACCGCTGACGCCCCTGGCAGTTTCAGCGGCATCGGTGGCGACCTGAGTCGCCTGCAGGCCGTGGAATTTATCGACCAGGGACCCATCGGCAAGAGCACGCGCAGTAACCCTGCGACCTACTTGAAGGCCTTTGACGAGATACGCCAGTTGTTCGCCCAGCAGCAACTGTCCAAGCAGATGGGCTATAATGCCGGCTTCTTCTCGTTCAACTCGCCTGGCGGCCGTTGCGAGGAGTGCAAGGGCGAGGGCACTATCACCATCGAGATGCAGTTCATGGCGGACATCACCTTGACCTGTGAGGCATGCCACGGCAAGCGTTTCAGCCGCAACGCTCTTGACGTGACCTTCCGTGATAAGACCATCAGTGATGTGCTCGACATGACCGTGAACCAGGCCATTGAGTTCTTCAGCGAGTCCAACACCTATAACGAGCACAAGATTGTGCGTCGCCTCAAGCCGTTGCAGGATGTCGGCTTGGGCTATATCAAGCTGGGACAGTCGTCATCGACCCTGTCGGGCGGTGAGAACCAGCGCGTGAAACTGGCCTACTACTTGAGTGGTGAACGCCAGGGCAACACGTTGTTTATCTTCGACGAGCCGACGACGGGTCTGCACTTCCACGACATCAACACGCTGATGCGCTCATTTGACCAACTCATCGGCAACGGCCACACGGTGGTCATCATCGAGCACAACCTTGACGTCATCAAGTGTGCCGACCACATTATCGACCTCGGTCCCGAGGGCGGCGACAAGGGCGGCAATATCGTCGTCGAGGGTACACCCGAGCAGATTGCCCAGTGCAAAGAGAGTTACACGGGCCGTTTCCTTGCCGAAAAACTTTAACAAACTACGAATTGCCTCACGCTAAGACGCTAAGTCGCTAAGTTTTTTTATATGGCATCCGCAATGTAGAGACGCAAAATTTTGCGTCTCACAAGCGACGACAATGACTCACAATATTTTTTATGGATACTGACAACAAGCTAGAAATATTACGTGGTATCAGGAAGGAGTTTTTTGCCTTCCGCAACGGAATCGTTGCCGATACGCTCAGGAAAGCGGGTGACCCCCACACGATGATTATGGGGTGCCTGCTGGTGGACATCAGCGGCATCGCTTCACGTTTTGGCGAGGCTATCGGTGAGGCTGAGCAGCGAGCTGCCATCGCCAGCGAATTGTGGAGCGACACCAATTCCCGTGAGTGCCGCCTGGCTGCTCCCATGCTCTACCCTGCCGACATGATGACGCTGGAACTGGCGGTGAAGTGGTGCGAGGCCGTCGAAACGGTTGAGGTCGCTGACAACCTGTGCCACAAGCTGATGCGCAAAATTCCCGATGCCGATACGCTCTTCCGCCAACTCATCGCACAGGACAAACCGTTGGTCAAGTACACGGGATACCGCCTGTTGCTCAACCTGCTCCTGTTGGGTAAAGTGCAGCCCAACGACTCGCTCAAAGCCATCGTCGAGAGCGATACCGAGCAAGCCCAACAACCGCTGAAGTCACTTCTAAAAGATATCCTGGAAGAGTTGTAATTAATCCTCCTATTCGTCCCACATGAGGTCGCGGATAATGCTGTCGCTGAGCATAATGCCGTCACGCGTCAAGACGTAGCGGCCGTCCTCGGTCACACGCAGGTTTCCCGCCTCAACGTGCCGTGCCGCCTCGCGAATGAAGTATCGCCAAGCCTCGTCGCCGAAGTCCATGCGCAGCCACTCAGCATCCACGCCCAGTGCTGTCCTCAGTCCCAACATCACGCGCTCGTCATAGCGTTCACTGCGCGATAATTCCTCAAGTTCACAAGCCAATTCACCAGCCAAAACCTTATCCATGTACTGGCGAAGGTCATGCGGGTTCCACCTCCTCACCTTGCCGTCATAACTGTGCGCTGCTGCACCGAGGCCCAAATAGGGCGTGTCATCCCAGTAGGAGGAATTATGGCGGGAGTGATAATCAGGCAAGGCGAAGTTGGATATTTCATAATGCTCATAGCCAGCCGCTTGCAATTCATCTACAAGGATGCGATACATCTCCAAGCATTGCTCCTCAGGCACTTCAACGACCTCGCCTCGTTCGCGCTGCCGCCACAGGCGAGTACCCTCCTCATAAGTCAGTCCGTAGGCCGAAATATGCTGAGGTTTCAATGCGATAGCCTGCTCTACCGAAGCCGTCCATGAGGCAACCGTCTGTCCTGGCAGACCGAAGATGAGATCAATGCTGATGTTGTTGATACCCGCTGCGCGCAGATTGGCGACAGCATCCATCGCCTGACGCGCCGTGTGACGGCGACCTATCAACCGCAGAATCGGATCCTCGAACGACTGCACGCCCATACTCACGCGATTTACACCGAGAGCAGCCACGCCACGACACCACTCGGGTGTTACGTCGTCGGGATTGGCCTCGACCGTAAACTCCTCAACGTCAGACAGGTCAAGCGATTCACGCAGACCATCAATCAATCGCGACAACAAGGGCAAAGGCAGCTGCGACGGCGTACCACCACCCAGGTAGAGCGTCTTGACCTGGGCATCACACAACTCACCACGTCGCAGCCGCGCCTCGGCTACCACTGCTTCAACGTAGGAAGTACCGGCATCGGCCAATTGCAACGTCGAGAAAAAGTCGCAGTAGCTGCAACGACTCGCACAAAACGGAATATGGACATAAACTCCTGCCATAGCGATGCAAAGATACTATTTTCTCATGATACCACCAAAGAAGGGCAAAAGCGACAAAACCACACCAGGTGAATCAGGACAACGCAAATTCCGCAAGAGAGCTAAAAACCTAAAAACTTAGAGTTTAATCATCCGCCAACATATGGGGACAAGGGCCGTTTTGGCATATTTTTGGGCATTGTTAAAAATTTCCTTTTAATAATGTTGAGTTTCTCAACAAAAAGTAGTAATTTTGCAGGCTGTTTAGCGAACTGAACAACAATTCACTATATAACAACCATTTAACAACAAAATCAAACTAATGAAGGTTTACAAAACAAACGAGATTAAGAACATCTCTCTCGTCGGTGGCAAGGGCGCTGGTAAGACCACTCTCACCGAGTCTATCCTCCTTGAGGGCGGCACAATCAGCCGCAGGGGTACTGTTGATGGCGGTAACACCGTCAGTGACAACACCCCGGTTGAGAAAGAGTATGGTTACTCTGTTTCCTCTACCGTGTTCTATGCCGAGAAGAACGGCAAGAAGCTCAACTTCTTTGACTGCCCGGGCAGTGACGACTTCGTGGGTAACACCGTTACCGCTCTTAGCGTTACCGACACCGCCGCGCTGGTAGTTGACGGCCGCAATGGCGTCGAGGTAGGCACCATGAACAACTTCCGCACCGTTGACCGCATCGGCAAGCCGCTGATGTTCGTCATCAACCGCCTCGAGGACGAGAAGTGTGACTTTGACAACGTTTATAACCAGCTGCGCGAGACCTACGGCAACAAGGTTGTTGCCCTCCAGTTCCCCGTGAACGCAGGCCCCGGCTTCAACAGCGTGGTTGACGTGCTGGCTATGAAGCAATATACCTGGCCCAAGGACGGCGGTAAGGCTACTGCTGCCGACATCGACGGCGCATTCGCCGACAAGGCCGAGGAGTACCGCATGGCACTGCTCGAGATGGCTGCCGAGAACGATGAGGAGCTGATGATGAAGTTCCTCGACGAGATGACGCTGACCGAGGAGGAGACCATCAAGGGTATCCGTCTGGGTATGGTTGACCGCAGCATCTTCCCCGTCGTACTGGTAAGCGCCGAGAACAATATCGGTACCGACCGTATGCTCGACATCATGAGCATCATCGTTCCTGACGTGACCGAGATGCCCGCTCCCAAGAACGCCAACGGTGACGAGGTTCCCTTCGACGAGAGCGCACCCGTGAGCATATTCTTCTTCAAGACTTCGGTAGAGAGCCACATCGGTGAGGTTTCCTACTTCAAGGTAATGAGCGGTACCCTCAAGGCTGGTGCCGACCTGACCAACATGAACCGCGGCAGCAAGGAGCGCCTTGCTCAGATCAACGTGGTTTGTGGCCAGAACAAGACCCCGATCGACGAGCTCCACGCTGGTGACATCGGTGCTGCTGTGAAGCTGAAAGATGTTCGCTGCGGCAATACCCTCAACGAGAAGGGCTGCGAGCACATCTTTGACTTCATCGCTTATCCCGCTCCCAAGTATCAGCGCGCCATCCGCGCCCTCAACGAGAGCGAGACCGAGAAGCTGGGTGCCGTCCTCAACCGCATGCACGAGGAGGATCCCACGCTGTTGATCGAGCAGAGCAAGGAGTTGCGTCAGACCATCGTTTCAGGTCAGGGCGAATTCCACCTGCGCACTCTGAAGTGGAACATCGAGAACAACGACAAGATCCAAATCGAGTATCAGGAGCCCCGTATCCCCTACCGCGAGACCATTACCAAGGCTGCCCGTGCCGACTATCGTCACAAGAAGCAGTCTGGTGGTAGCGGCCAGTTTGGTGAGGTTCACCTGATCGTGGAGCCCTATCGCGAGGGTATGCCTGAGCCCGACACCTATAAGTTCGGTAACCAGGAGTACAAGATGAACATCAAGGACAAGCAGGAAATCCCCATGGAATGGGGCGGTATGCTGGTTGTCTATAACTGTATCGTCGGTGGTGCCATCGATGCACGCTTCATCCCCGCCATCGTTAAGGGTATCATGGACCGCATGGAGCAGGGCCCGTTGACCGGTAGCTACGCTCGTGACGTGCGCGTCTGCATCTACGATGGTAAGATGCACCCGGTTGACAGTAACGAAATCTCCTTCCGTCTGGCAGCTCGTAACGCCTTCTCCACCGCATTCCGCGATGCTAACCCCAAGGTTCTCGAGCCCGTCTATGACGTTGAGATCCTGTTGCCCGCTGACTGCATGGGTGGTGTACAGAGCGACCTGCAGGGCCGCCGCGGCATCATGATGGATATGTCGAGCGCCAACGGTCTGGAGCGCGTTAAGGCCCGCATCCCCCTGAAGGAGATGTCGAGCTACAGCACCTCTCTGAGCTCTATCTCAGGTGGCCGCGCTTCATTCAGCATGAAGTTCTCGAGCTACGAGCTCGTGCCCGCCGACGTGCAGGCTCAGCTGCTCAAGGAGTACGAGGAGAGCAAGCAGGACGAGGATTAATCCCCAGTTCTACACATTATATAATAATGGGTGCCCCGCCAGTCGGGACACCCATTATTATCTTTTTATCTAGATTGAAAACACACTTGGGAAAAAACGTAAAAGAATTAGACTATCGGCGATTTTCACCTTTGATACCAGGATGAACCAAGATGGCAAGTTGTCCATCAGCGACGTAGCAACACTGATCGACCTCATCATGAATAACGACATATAAGACCTGCTGCCTGTTACCAGAATATCACCAACAGTTGCATCCGCGTTTACTCGACTTTATGAGCATTCATGCGGATGCAACTGCTCTTTAACTCTGAACCCCGAAATACTAACCCGACTTCTCTGTCCCATTTGGCTGCAAAAGTGGGCGTTTTAACATTTGACGTTAAATTTTTCAGCAAAAAGTGAAACAAAATTTTGTTTTTTCACAATAAAGTGTTAATTTTGCCGTTGATTGTTAAAATCAAGGTTTTAAAATAAACAAAGAAACTCTCATGAAGAGATCTACGATATGGATATTGACGGTAGTGATGGCGATCGCCCTGCTGGGACTGCTCGCCATGCAGATCGTCTATATGGAAAAGATGGTTGACATGCGCAACAGTCAGTTCAGCGAGATTGTGATGCGCAGCCTCTATAGTGTATCGACGATGCTGGAGCAGAACGAGACCAAGTACTTCCTTGACAAAGACCTGGCCGAAGCCGAGCAGATGTATTCAGGCATCAGCGAGAACAGTTTCAGCTTTGGCGAGAGCAAAGAAGCCAATATCGACACGACACTCAACACCGAGGATCCCGCCAACCTGCGTCCCGCCAACCGCAACACATTGAAGGACTTGAACGACAGCTACCAGCATAAGCAGGAAATCCTCAGGGGACAATTCCTGTACCAGAAGAGCCTGCTCTATGAGGTCATCTTGACCATCCTCAACCACTCCAGTGACCGCCCCATCCAGGAGCGCGCCGACAGTGCCACGGTAGCCAGCTACCTGAGGTCGGAACTTGAATTCAACGGCCTGTCGCTTCCTTTTGAATTTGCCATCGTGAACCGCACCAATGGCGTTGTCTATAAGACAAGCGGCTATTCCCCGATGAGCCAAGCCGATGTTTACAGCCAGGTGCTGTTCCCCAATGACCCGAAGAACAAGCGTAATACCCTGAACGTCACCTTCCCCAACAAGAGCGACTACATCTTCTCGTCGGTGAAGTTCCTGGTGCCCTCGCTGGCTTTTACCTTCCTGTTGCTGGGCGTGTTCCTGTACACCATCTCGGTGGCCTTCAAGCAGAAGAAGCTGAGCGAGATCAAGAACGACTTCATCAACAACATGACGCACGAGTTCAAGACGCCCATTTCGTCCATCTCGATTGCTGCCCAGATGCTCAACGACGACAGTGTGCGCAAGAGCCCCGAGATGCTCAAGCACGTGTCGGGCGTCATCAACGACGAGACCAAGCGCCTGCGCTTCCAGGTCGAGAAAGTGCTGCAGCTCTCGCTGTTTGACCGCAAGAACGCTACCATGCGCCTTGAGGAAGAGGACGCCAACGCCAACATCTACAATGTCATCAACACCTTCAAGCTGAAGGTCGAGAAATATGGTGGCCACATCAATGCCAACCTTGACGCCGAGGATCCCATCATCAACGTGGACAGGATGCATTTCACCAACGTGATCTTCAACCTGCTGGACAACGCCGTCAAGTACCGCCGCGAGGACGTGCCACCCGAGCTCACCGTTACTACGGTCAATCCCGACGAGGACCACATCCAGATCACCGTCGCCGACAACGGCATCGGCATGAAGCGCGAGGACCTGAAGAAAATCTTCGAGAAGTTCTACCGCGTCTCGACCGGCAACCTGCACGACGTGAAGGGCTTCGGCCTCGGTCTGGCCTATGTCCACAAGATGATAGACCTCTTCGGCGGCTCGATCCGTGCCGAGAGTGAGGTGAATCAAGGATCGAAATTTATTATCACATTACCACTATACAAATAATTAAAACAAAAACATTATGGAAGACAAGCTGAAAATTCTGTTGTGCGAAGATGACGAGAATTTGGGAACCCTCACCCGTGAGTATCTCGAGGACAAGGGCTTCAAGGCCGAACTGTATGCCGATGGAGAGGCTGGCTACAAGGCTTTCCTCAAGGGCAAGTATGACATCTGCCTGCTCGACGTGATGATGCCCAAGAAGGACGGCTACCAGCTCGCCCAGGAAATCCGCGCCGTCAACAGCGACGTGCCCATCATCTTTCTCACCGCCAAGGCTCTGAAAGAGGACATCCTCGAGGGCTTCAAGATCGGTGCCGACGACTACATCACCAAGCCCTTCTCGATGGAGGAGCTCGTGATGCGCATCGAGGCCATCCTGCGCCGCGTCAAGGGCAAGAAGGGCAAGGAAGTCACCGTTTACAAGATCGGTAAGTTCACCTTCGACACCCAGCGCCAGGTTCTCTTCACCGACGACCGCAGCGAGAACCTCACCACCAAGGAGAGCGAGCTGCTGAGCCTGCTGTGTGCCCACCTGAACGAGATTCTGGAGCGCAACTTCGCGTTGAAGACCATCTGGATCGACGACAACTACTTCAATGCCCGCTCGATGGACGTTTACATCACCAAGCTGCGCAAGAAACTCAAAGAGGATCCCAACATCGAGATCATCAACATCCACGGCAAGGGCTACAAGCTCATTGCTCCCGAGGTAGAGACCGAGGAATAATCCATCGACATCCATACCTATAATAAAAGTCGCCCCATCAGGGCGATTTTTATTATATGGCAGATATACTGTCGGTATCCTAAATTGCGTTAAATCCGGAATAATCTTCCACCGTCCGAGGTATAAAGGTTGCACTATTGGAACGAAAACACTAATTTTGTGCGGTTAAAAATGTGATTAATCAAGAAATGATATACCTCTATCGGATATACCAGTGGTGCATCGTGGCACCCATCATGCTTGTTTACAGCATCATTACCGCATTAATCACCATGCTGGGATGCCTGTTTAACCAGGAATATTGGGGTTATTTCCCTGCCAAGTGGTGGGCGCGGGTGTGGTGCTGGCTGCATCTTGTCCGCATACGCGTCGTGGGCCGTGAGCTCATTGACCACGAGACGAGTTATGTGTTTGTCGCCAACCATCAGGGAGCCTACGATATCTTCTCAATCTACGGTTATCTGGGACATAACTTCAAGTGGATGATGCGCAAGGGCATCACCAACATCCCCATCATCGGCACGGCCTGCCGCATGGCTGGTCACATCCTGGTTGATACCCACTCCACCCAAGGCCTGCGCAACACCATGGCCGCCGCCATGAAGAAGTTGCACCGAGGCATGTCGATCGTCGTCTTCCCCGAGGGACGCCGCACCGACACCGGCAAGATGGGACCCTTCAAGAACGGCGCTTTCAAGCTCGCCCTGGAGTTCGGCCTGCCCGTGGTACCCATCACCATCGACGGCAGCTACAAGGTCATGCCACGCAGCACCTTCAACGTGACGCCCGGCACCATTATCCTCACCTTCCATGCGCCCATCGAGCACACCGGTGGCAACGATATCGCCCAGGTGAGTGCCCATTGCCGTGAAGTCATCCAGCAGGACCTTCCCCAAGACCAACGCGACACGCCACAATAAGCACAAACAGAAAACAAGAAGTGCAATAAATACTTCATGATGAAAACCATCAACGTATTTATTGCACTTCTTGTTTTGTCCCTGGACTTACCTGCCGTTACCAGACGATCGTGTCATTCTTGACTGTGGGCTCGATTTCACGGCTGAGTTTGCGCCACTCTTTGGAGTTGATATAGTCCATGATGATGTGGGCATGCTTGATGTTGTGCATATCGCTGCCCAGATAGTCGATCATTCCGTTGTGGGCAAACCACAAGGCACTGTCACGGGCTTCCTCGCCGAAGTAACCGGTGAACGACAGAATATTGACCTGGAACTTGGCACCGGCATTGTGCAACTGCTCATAACGTTTGCGACGACGGGAGTAGTAGTTGTAACGCTCGGGGTGAGCCAGAATGGTCTTATAGCCCTTGACCTGCATGTCAAACAGCAGTTCGTCAAGGTTCATCAACTCCTGCTGGAAAGAGTTCTCGAGCAGGATGTGGTTGCCAGGCATCGGTATCAGGTGGTCGGCAGCATATTCCTTATCAAAATATTCATCCATGCGGTACTCGGCACTCAAGTGCAACTTGATGCTGAGACCGGCATCGGTCACCGCGTCCTGGAGCTTCAGGAAAGCATCCATCAGGCTCTCGCGCGTGTTCTCAAAGGTCACCGCCGTCACATGGGATGTGAGGATGATATTGCTGATACCCATTTCCTGTTCGGCATGAAGCATCTCTAACGAGTCCTCAATAGAACGTGAACCATGGTCCACACCCGGCAGGATGTGACAATGGATGTCGGTATTGTAGAAGAGCATTACCTGCTCTCTATTACTCTTGAACAAATTGCCAAATAGGCCCATATTATAACTATCTAGTATTTTTATCTAACAAATTGACCTGCAAAAATAATAATTTTTTTTCTTATACAACCTCGAAGCCCAATTAATTTATTAACAATTCATTATCCTCATCTCTCCAAAATCCACCAGCATCCATCCGATAATAGTTAAAAATTGTGTTACCTGAGTGGAAAAAACCTAACAGAGTATTGCGGGATGGAAAATATACTTACCTTTGCCAGCGTGACTTTGTATTAATTCACGCATTACAGTTTATCGACCCTAACCCAAATTAAGTATATGAAAGTCATTATCGTAGGAGCAGGAGCCATCGGAGCCCATCTTGCCGACCTGTTCTCCAAAATCAGGCAGGACATTGTCATCATTGATGACGACGAGGAAAAGCTTGAGCGCATCCAGGCCGACTGTGACCTGATGACAATATACTCCTCTTCCAATACACCCATCAAATCGCTAAAAGAAGCAGGCGTGAAGAGCGCCGACCTTTTCATCGCCGTGACCCGTGACGAGAACCTGAACCTGAGCCTCTGCGTACTGGCCAAGTCGATGGGGGCTCGCCAAACCGTTGCCAAGGTCGAAAACGTCGAGTTCACCGACCAGCAAATCGTCAACTCGTTCAAGTCAGCCGGCATCTCGTCGATCATCTACCCCGACCAACTGGCAGCCATCGACATCGTCAACGGTCTGGAACTGACCTGGGCCCGCCAGCGGTGGGAAGTGCATGGCGGCTTGCTCACGCTGCTGGGCATCAAGCTGAGGAACAGTTGCGAAATTCTCAACCAGCCCTTCAAGGACATCTTTAAGCCCGATTCGCCCTACCACGTCGTCGCCATCAAGCGTGGCACGACGACCATCATACCCACTGGCAATGACATGCTCCTCGACGGTGACTATGCCTATTTCATGACCACCAGGGAGTTTGTGCCCAACTTGAAACACATCATGGGCAAGAGTCATTATCCCGATGTGAAGAATGTCTTTATCGTGGGCGGCGGCAAGACTGCCGTAAGGGTTGCCAACATGCTGCCCAGCGGGATGCGTGCCAAGATTTTTGAGAGCAACACCCATCGCTGCGAGGAACTCATTGAGCTGGTGGATACCGACCGTGTGATGATCATCAATGCCGACGGACGCTCGGTGGCCAACCTGATGGAAGAAAACATTAAGAGCGCTCAGGCCTTTATCGCATTGACAGGAAACGCCGAAGCCAACATCCTGGCATGCCTCACCGCCAAGCAGCTCGGCGTGAGCAAGACCATTGCCATGATCGAAAACATGGACTACATGGACATCGCCGGCAATGTCGATATCGGGACCATCATCAACAAGCAGGCCCTCACTGCCAGCCACATTTACCAACTGCTGCTCAACGGAGACGTCCGCAACATGCGCAACCTGCTGACTGTCAATGCCGACGTGGCAGAATTTACAGCCCATCCCGGTTCACGCATCACCCGCAAGCGGGTGCGTGACCTTGACTTCCCTGTCGAAGCCGAGTTGGGTGGCATCGTCCGCAGCGGCAAGGGTTTACTCGTGAACGGCAACACACTGATTGAGCCAGGCGATATCGTGGTTGTCTTCTGCCACGGAACAGAAATCAGCCGCATTGAAAAGTATTTCATCTGAGCACTACCATGTTCAATAGCCGATTGATATTCAAAATTCTAGGCACACTGCTCTGGATAGAGGCAGCATTCATGACGCTGAGCCTCATCTTGGCCCTGTGCTACCAGGAGAGCGACATCATGCCTTTTGCCGTGACAATCGCCCTCACCGCACTAGTGGGAACAGGACTGAGGCTCCTGCTTGGACGCCATGCCGATAGTGCATTGAGCCGCCGTGACGCCTATCTGCTGGTCACGGTCGTCTGGATAGCCTTTGCGCTGTTCGGGATGCTGCCGTTTCTCATCGGCGGATATATCGACAATGCCACCGACGCCTTCTTTGAGACCATGTCAGGACTGACGACGACAGGAGCGACATGCATCGACAAGGTGGAAGGCCTGCCTCACGGCCTGCTCTTCTGGCGTTCATTGACACAATGGATAGGCGGGTTGGGAATTGTTTTCTTCACCATCGCCATCATTCCATCCTTTGTCGGCGGTTCGGTCAAGGTCTTTGCCGCCGAAGCGACCGGCCCCATCAAAAGCAAGATGCATCCTCGATTGACGACCAGCGCCAAGGCCCTGTGGGGCATCTATCTGCTGTTGACCGCTGTTTGTGCCGCACTGTTTTTCGTCTTCGGCATGGGCCCGTTCGACGCCATCAACTATGCCATGACAATCACTGCCACTGGGGGCTTTGCCACCCATGACGCCAGCACGGGCTACTTCAACAATGCCGCCATCGACTACACCGCTATCGTGTTCATGTTCCTCTCGGGCATGAGTTTCGCCTTGCTCTATGCAGCGTTGTTCAAGGGCAAGGTCAAGCAGTTGCTCAAGAATGCCGAGGTCCGTCTCTATGGAGCGTTGGCGCTAACATCCACCGTCCTCATTGTCTTTTTCCTGCTGCGGTACAACAACTACGATGTCGCCGACGCCATCCGCGTTGCCTTGTTCCAGGTCGTATCGTTCCTGACCACTACCGGAATGTTTAACGAGGACGCTGCCCAGTGGCACCACATCACGTGGGTAATCCTGAGCTTGTGCATGTTCTTTGGCGGATGTGCAGGGAGCACGGCGAGTGGATTCAAGTGCGCTCGCGGAGTCATCGCATTGAAAATCCTGCGCAACGAGATTCGCCACATGCTGCATCCCAAGGCACTGCTGCCCCTCAAGGTCAATGACTCGACCGTACACACGTCAGGGCAAATCACGCTGCTGGCGTTCTTTCTTGCCTATATCACCCTGTGCTTTACCGCTTACTTCATCATGATTCTCGCTGGCGTGGACAGCACCAACTCCTTTACCATCGCCTTGAGTTGCGGCAGCAACGTGGGTCCCACTTTGGGCTTGGAAATCGGACCCACCATGTCATGGAGCATCCTGCCAGCCATGGTCAAGTGGATTCTATCGCTCCTGATGCTGATGGGGCGTCTTGAGATCTTCACTGTCCTGGTCATCTTCACTCCTTCATTCTGGAAAAACCACTGATAATCAAAAAAAAGAGCGAAAAAGTTTTTCCAGTTCAAAAAATGGTTGTACCTTTGCACGCCATTACAAAAAATAGGCGTTTACCACCGCCAAAATATTGTAAGTTTAACATTTAAAGATATATCGAAACAATGAAGAAGGATATCCATCCCAGCAACTATCGCGAGGTTGCTTTCAAGGACATGTCTAATGAGGAGGTCTTCATCACCCGCAGCACGGTGAACACCAAGGAGACCATTGAGATCGACGGTACCACCTATCCCCTGGTGAAGCTTGAGATTACCAACACCTCACACCCGTTCTTCACCGGTAAGCAGAAGCTCGTCGACACCGCAGGTCGCGTGGACAAGTTCATGCAGCGCTACGGCAACCGCAAGAAGAAATAAGAAGACATCCCGTCACCGCCGTGAGCGCTCACGGCCCAGACTCAGAAAACACAGCGGCGCACCTTCATCAACGAGGGTGCGTCGCTTGCTATTGTTATAACGTGAGTTCGATGAAAAAAGTACTGATACTCAACTCTTCCGCGATGTAGAGACGCAAAATCTTGCGTCTAAAGGGTAGCATTTTGGTAATGTCTAACGTTTGGAGACGCAAAATTTTGCGTCTCTACATGTCTCAGCTGCTAACTAGTTGAGTTCAAGAGTATATTCACGTCGAAATCACGTTAATATACTTGATTATAGAACAACTTCTCATAAGCATGATAAAGTTCAGTGATGGTATTACCATAGCCTAAACAGCAGCAAGTGCAACAGGTCACCACAAGAGCCGCAGTTGCAGGCATCAGGCGTTTTAGTGGTTCAGCGGACAAAAGGTGGGGACTGCGGGCGTGGTCGTAGACCACAGCAAGGCCAGCGGCCTTGTCGAGGTCTTCGACCTCATAGTCCCCACCTTTTATCGGGTGAGGTATTTCTCCTTGAGCGAACTCATTGCTCAGGTTCAATAATTTTGTCATCCACAGCGATGGGATGATTCTCAACAACCTGATTATCGGTTGGTTGTGTGATGGCACGGCGCACACGACGCTCAGCGAGATACTCCTGCAGGCTCGTGAAGTTGAACAGCAACAGACAGATGCCCGTAATGAGCACAACGACAGGCACATTCTCACGCAGTGACGGCACCACGAGTGAAAGGATGCCGCACAAAGCCACAATCACAGGGCACAGGTGATACCAGCCCTTAGTCTTCAGGCTATCGCGCGACAAGAACAGGTAGATGATGTGGAACAACCCGAGAACAATGAGCAGCAGTGCCATAAACATCTGCAGGATGCCATCAAACAAGTGTGCCTTGATGATCATCACCAATCCGAAGCACAAGCCGCCCACAGCGGGCAGCACGCCCAGGTAGTCAGTACTGGTGCGGGCATCGGAATGGCGCACGGCAACCATGATCAGGTAAATGATTGCTGGTAACAAGAACATGGCACCCATCACACGGCACCCCCACAACATGACGTTGGGAACACCATGAAAAATGATAAGAATGATACCAGCCAATAGTAATACAACATTTGTAAGGAGGTTAATACTTACCTTTTTCATTAGTTTTTTGCAATATTTAATGAGTTGTTAATAATTTTTCCACAAAAATACCCTAAAAACATCTATTATCAAAAAATATCACATAAAAAAGTATTATCTTTGCAGGGAATGGAAGAGAAACGAAGACACATAGTCGCTATCATTAATCCAGTGTCGGGTACAGGCAACAAGGATAAGTTACCACGCCTAATCGACACCGTCGTAAACCACGACACCAATGACGTGAGCATTATCGCAACAGAATATCCCGGTCACGCCCGTGAGATTGCCGCCCAAGCCGTCAGTGACGGAGCCGATGTGGTAGTCGCCATCGGAGGCGACGGCACCGTCAACGAGGTGGGCAGCGCCCTGTGCAACACCAATACCGCCCTTGCCATCATCCCAGTCGGTTCAGGAAACGGCCTGGCACGCCACCTGCGCATCCCGATGAATGCCAGTCGAGCCCTGCAAGTGCTCAACAATGGCGCTGTCGGGCAATTTGATTACTGTACCATTAACGGCAGGCCATTCTTCTGCACCTGTGGCATGGGCTTTGATGCCGAGGTGAGCTATAAGTTCTCCAACGAGGGCACACGCGGCTTCATCACCTATATTAAGTCAACACTTAAGGAGTATTTCAAGTACAAGCCCAAGGAATACCTGATCGACATTGATGGTGCCAAGCTCAAGGAGAAAGCCTTTGTCATCGCTTGCTGCAACGCGGCACAATATGGCAACAACGCCTTTATCGCCCCGCGCGCGACCATGCAGGACGGCTTGATTGACATTACGGTGATGCACCCCTTCAATTTCATCTCAAGTCCCATCCTTGGCGCTCGCCTGTTCCTGAAACAGCTTGACCGCGATCACCACGTGAGCATCTACCGCGGCAAGCGCATCGTCATTGACCGCCAAAGCGACGAAATCATGCACATCGACGGTGATCCCATGAAGATGCCCGCCCATATCGTCATCGAAATCGTAAGCAAAGGCATCAACATCTTGGTGCCCCCCTCCCTTCTTGACGACACTGAAACCAACAACTAGAATCTACTGAAAGATTAACCAGAAGATATAAAACCAAAATAAGACCTTATGAGTTATCTGAAATTTGACAAAAACCTGATGATCAACTTGGAGCAGTCACTGCCCAAGGAGATGTTGCGCACCAACCAGTCGGGAGCCTATCACTGCACTACCATTGTGGGCTGTAACACCCGCAAGCAGCACGGCCTGCTGGTTATCCCGGTGCCCGAGCTTGATGACAACAACCACGTGTTGCTGTCCTCGCTCGACGAGACGGTCATCCAACATGGAGCCCCATTCAACTTGGGTCTGCACCGCTACAAGGGTGACACCTACAGTCCCAACGGACACAAGTACATCCGTGAATACAACTGCGAGCGCGTGCCCACCACAACCTACCGCGTGGGCGGTGTGATCCTGAAGAAGGAGAAAATCTTCATCACCCACGAGAACCGCATT
The DNA here is from genome assembly GCA_900318205.1 of uncultured Prevotellaceae bacterium. GTDB lineage: Bacteria > Bacteroidota > Bacteroidia > Bacteroidales > Muribaculaceae > Sodaliphilus. Next base: position 67,908 of record ONJS01000006.1, read on the forward strand.
CTCATCCGCTACACGCTGGTGGATGCCCACTCGGCGACGACGCTGCAGTTCAGGCCCTTCCTGGCCTTCCGCAACGCCAACGACCTGTGTGTAGAGAATGCTGTTGCCAGCCGTGAATACCAGGAGGTTTCTAACGGTATTTCCACCTGCATGTATAATGGCTATCCCACGCTGTACATGCAGATGAACCACAAGCCCAAGTTCGTGTTTGACCCCCATTGGTACAAAAACATCGAGTACACCAAGGACCAGGAGCGCGGCATCCCCTACAGCGAGGACCTGTATGTGCCCGGCTATTTCGAGGTCGAGATCAAGAAGGGTGAGCCCCTCATCTTCTCGGCTGGCGTCGAGGAAGTGAATACCAGGACGCTGACCAAGATGTATGAGGACGAGATCAAGCCGCGCACACCGCGCACGAGCTTCTACAACTGCATGAAGAACAGCGCCAAGCAGTTCTACATCACCAATAAGGAAGGTCACTACCTGCTGGCAGGTTATCCTTGGTTCAAGATCCGTGCCCGCGACGAGTTTATTGCCCTGCCTGGTTGTACGCTGTCAGTACACCACCGTCAGGACTTCGAGCTCATCATGGACACTGCCCAGCGTGCACTCAACGACTGGATGCGTGACGGAACGCTCGACAAGCACCTTGTTGGTCTGGACCTGCCCGACGTGCCCCTGTGGGCCATCTGGGCAGTACAGCGCTATGCCCATGACCTGAATGCCGAAGCTGCCCGTGAGCGCTACGGCAAACTGGTCATGGATATCATCAACTTTATTGCCGACGGCCACCATCCTAACCTCAAGCTGGATCATAACGGCCTGATTGCCACCGACGGAACCAAGCGCCCCGTCTCGTGGATGAACAGCACCCACCCCGACGGCACGCCGCTGATCCCGCGCACGGGCTATCTGGTAGAGTTCAACGCCCTGTGGTATAACGCACTGCGCTTTGCCACCGAGGAGCTCTTTGTTGACCGTTATGACGAGAAGGACTTTGTAGAGCGCTGCAACGAGATTGCCGACAAGTGCAAACCAGCGTTCATCGAGACCTTCATGACCGACTACGGCTATCTGTACGACTACGTGAACGGCAGTTATACCGACCTGAGCGTGCGGCCCAACATGATCATTGCCGCCGCTACCGACTACAGTCCCCTGGACCGCCGCCAGCGCAAACGCGTGTTGGATATCACAACCCGCGAGCTGCTGACGCCCAAGGGCCTGCGCACCCTCAGTCCCAACAGCTACGGCTACATCCCCTGGTATCTAGGCACCCCCGAGGAACGCCAGACCGCTTATTATGCCGGCAGCGCCCGTCCCTGGCTGATGGACTTCTACAGCAAGGCCTACATCCGCGTCTTCGGCCTGAACAGCATCTCATTCATTGAGCGTATGATGATCGGCTTCGAGGACGAGATGAAGGAAGGCTGCATCGGCTCGTTGAGCGAACTCTATGACGGCAACCCGCCCTTTATCGGCCGCGGTGCCGTGAGCTTCGCCCCTAACGTGGGTGGCATCCTGCGCGTGCTGCGCACCTTCAAGAACCTGCACATCATTGACGAATAAAACGACAAGAGATATGAAAGCATTAATGTTTGGCTGGGAGTTCCCCCCTCACATCCTGGGAGGACTGGGAACAGCAAGTTACGGCTTGACCAAGGGCATGTGGCAGAACGGAGACATGGATATCACCTTTGTCATCCCCAAGCCTTGGGGCGACGAGCCTAAAGAATTTGCCAACATCATCGGTGCCAACTCTACACCTATAGCTTGGCGCGATGTGAATATGGATTATGTGAAAAGCCGCATCGGCGATGTGATGGACCCGCAGCTGTATTTTGACCTGCGCAACCACATCTATGGCGACTTCAACTACATGAGCACCAACGACCTGGGGTGCATCGAGTTTTCGGGCCGTTATCCCGAGAACCTGCTGGAAGAAATCAACAACTACAGCATCGTGGCAGGCGTCATCGCCCGTACCGTGGACTGCGACGTCATCCACAGCCACGACTGGCTCACCTACCCTGCCGGCATCCACGCCAAGCAGGTGACGGGCAAGCCGCTGGTCATCCACGTGCATGCTACCGATTTTGACCGCTCACGCGGCAATGTCAACCCCACGGTCTTCAGCATCGAGAAGGACGGTATGAACAATGCCGACCACATCATCACCGTGAGCAACCTCACGCGCCGCACCGTCATCGAGAAATACGGCATCAGCCCCGACAAGGTGACCACCGTTCACAATGCTGTGGAACCCCTGAACGAGGAACTGCTCAACCTGGAGGCGCCTCCCGGCAAGACCAGCAAAGTCATCACATTCCTGGGCCGCATCACGATGCAAAAGGGCCCCGAGTACTTCGTAGAGGCTGCTGCACAGGTGTTGCACAAGGTGAATAATGCCCAGTTTGTCATGGCTGGCAGCGGTGACATGATGGACAAGATGATTCGCCTCGCCGCCAAGCGCGATATCGCCGACCGCTTCCACTTCACTGGCTTCCTCAAGGGCAAGCAGGTGTATGAGATGCTGGCAGCCAGCGACGTGTATATCATGCCTAGTGTGAGTGAGCCGTTCGGCATCTCACCGCTCGAGGCGATGCAGATGGGCGTGCCGTCCATCATCAGCAAGCAGAGCGGCTGTGCCGAGATTCTGGACAACGTCATCAAGATTGACTACTGGGATACTAATGCCATGGCCGATGCCATCTACAGCATCATCAAGTATCCCGCCATGTATAACGAGTTGCGTGAGCAGGGCCTTGCCGAGGTCAACCAGATTACCTGGGATAAAGCCGGTGCCAAGGTTATCAACATCTACCGTAACCTCATCAACCGTTAGCAATCAAGAAAATCTAGACCATCTAGAATGAATAAGATTCAAGAAAACAAAACATAAAACGACAATAAGAATATGAAAGCGATTTGTTTTTATTTCCAGATTCATCAGCCGTTCCGCCTGAAACACTACCGTTTCTTTGACATCGGCAACGACCACTACTATTATGATGACTTTGCCGACGATGACATCATCACGCGCATCGCCCAGCGGTCCTACCTGCCCGCCAACGAGATGCTGCTTGATATGATCAAGGAAAACGGCAAGAAGTTTAAGGTGGCATTCTCTATCAGCGGCACCGCACTGGAGCAGCTGGAGCAGTATGTGCCCGAGTTCATCGACTCCATGAAGGAACTGGCAGCCACTGGTTGCGTTGAGTTCCTGAGCGAAACCTATGCCCACAGCCTGTCGTCACTCTTTGACCCCGACGAGTTTGTGGCTCAGGTTAAGGCCCATGATGAGAAGATTTTCCAACTTTTCGGTCAGAAACCCAAGGTGTTCCGCAACACCGAGTTGATCTATGACGACGACATCGCCTCGATGGTCTATGCCATGGGCTTCAAGGCTGCCATCACCGCCGATGCCAAGCACGTGCTGGGTTGGCGTTCGCCCAACTTCCTGTACAGCAGTGCCTCGGCTCCCAAGCTCAAACTGCTGTTGAAGAACGGCAAGCTGAGCGACGACATCTCATTCCGCTTCAGCAACCCCGAGTGGGCTTCCTATCCCCTCACTGCCGACAAGTACATCAACTGGATCAACGAGCTGCCCCAAGAGGAGCAGTTGGTGAACCTGTTCATGAACTATGACGCACTGGGTGAGCTGCAACCTCGTGAGAGCGGCATCTTTGAGTTCATCAAGGCTTTGCCACGCTTTGCTGCCGAGAACGATATCCAGTTCTGGACACCGAGCGAGGTGGTTTCCAAGTTCAAACCAGTCGCCGAACTCGCAGTGCCCTACCCCATGTCCTGGACCGACGAGGCCCGCGACACTAGTGCCTGGTTGGGTAACACGCTGCAGAACGAGGCTGTAAAGAAGTTGTACACCATCGGTGAGCGCGTGCGCCTGTGCCGCGACCGCCGCATCAAGCAGGACTGGAACTACCTGCAGGCCAGCGACCACTTCTTCTACATGTCCACCAAGCACAACGACGACGGTTCGGTACACTCGCACTACAGCCCCTATGACTCGCCATATACCGCGTTCACCAACTACATGAACGTGCTGAGCGACTTCATGACACGCGTCGAGGAGCAGTATCCTGCCAGCATCGACAACGAGGAGCTGAACTCGCTGCTGCTGACCATCCGCAACCAGGAGCAGGAAATCGAGAAGCTGCACCGCGAGGTCGAGATGATGCGTAACAACATCGTCCAGGACACCACTGGTGACTTCCCCATCGACGAGCCCGAGCCCGTTGTGGAAGAAAAGCCCGCTCCTGAACCCGCTCCCGAGCCCAAGCCTGAGAAGAAACCCGCTGCCAAAAAGAAAGCTCCGGCTAAGAAGCCCGAGGCAAAGAAAGCACCGGCTAAAAAAGCTCCGGCCAAGAAGGCTGAGACAAAGAAGGATCCTGCCAAGAAGCCTGCAGCTAAGAAGGCTAAATAATGTCTATCGTCTGTTTAAAGGTCCCACTCTAAAAAGACGCTAAGTGGGATTACTAGCAAGACATTAGACAAGACTTATTGTTATTGATGAGGGTGCGCTAATTCAGTTTAGCTCACCCTCATCTTTATGCCTATTTTCCCGGAAATGTGGCAGCTTCACAATAAAAACAAAAAAGATTTTGTTTTTGTGCTCAACTTGCACTAGAATTGTTGTAACTTTGTCGGTTAATAGTAAACGAACACTCAACCTAAAAAAGATACTACGATTATGGCAAGACTACGCAATTTCATGCTCCTGTGCCTGTGCGCACTGGTGATGGTGCCCGCCCTGCGTGCTGAGCACCTGATGATTATCGCTGTTAATGACACACACAGCCAGATTGACCCGGCAAGTGACGGCAAGGGCGGTGTGGCACGACGCCGCGCCATCTATGACCAACTGCGTGCAGAGAACCCCAACACAGTGCTTATCCATGCCGGTGATGCCGTGCAAGGCACGCTGTTCTTCTCGCTCTATCGTGGCGATGTGGAATATGCGCTCATGGACACCCTGGGCTATGACATCATCATTCTGGGCAACCATGAATTTGATAACGGTATGGAAGAGTTGGCAGCCCACTACCGCAATGTCGACGCCGTAAAAATCAGCGCCAACTACGATTTCAGCGCCACGCCTCTCAATGGTCTGTTCCAGCCCTTCTGGATCAAGGCTGTGGGCGACAAGCGGGTGGCCTTCTTCGGCATCAATGTCAACCCGACGGGCCTGATAGCCGACATGAACTGCGTGAACCTCCGCTACAGTTTTGCCCCCAGCGTAGCTGATGCCACAGCACGTTACCTCAAGGAGGTGCTCGGTATGGACTATGCCATCATGGTGTCACACATCGGCTACAGCAGCTATGAGCCCACCGAGCCCAATGACTCACTGATCATTGCTCAAAGCCACTATATTGACATGGCCATCAGCAGCCATTCCCACACCACCATCAAGCCCGGTAGCGGCATGGACCGCATCCGCAATGCCAACGGCAAGATGATTCCCATCGGCCAGAACGGTAAGAGCGGCAAGGTGGTCGCCACCTATGACCTGGACCTGGAGACTGGAGAAGTTGTATATAACCACATCCCCGTTGATGCCAGCTGGGATGCTGCTGCAAGCCGCTACACCGCCATGAACCAGTGGCTCGATAATTATCGTCACGGTGTTGACTCGATCATGAACAACCCCGTAGCCACCAGCGTCCGCTTCCTGAAAAACTCCAGCGATGCGATGCAGAACTGGGTGAGCGACGCCGCAATGGACATCATCAAGGATTTGTCAGGCATCAAGAACATCGATTGCGCCATCATGAACAAGGGCGGCATCCGCACCGACATGCCCAAAGGCACTGTTACCGAGGGTGTCATCGGCTCGATGTTCCCCTTTGATAACCGCTTTGTCGTCCTTGAGATGCCCGGTACCGAGTTGATCGAGAGCGTCAAGCTGATGTGCGGCCGTGGCGGCGATGCCGTGAGCAAGGAGCTGAAAGCCACTTACAATAACAAGGGCGAACTCGTCAAGGCTACCGTCAAGGGCAAGAAGATTGATCCCAATAAGACCTATATCGTGGCCACTATAGACTACCTGGCCAATGGCGGTGACTACATGGTGCCCATGACCCGCTGCAAACGCTTGTTCGTCGATACCCAGAAGTATGGCAACCACATCTTGGACTACGTCAAGAAACTTGAGGCTGCCGGCAAGAAGATCGACGCCAAGGACGAAGTGAGAATCAAGAAGAACTAAAATTAAGAATTTAGGACTTTATGGACCTTGAGGATCATAGACCTAAGGTCCTTATAAAACTAAAAGCAATGACCAAATTCAAACGTGTATTTCTGTTGACAGCAGCCCTGATGCTGACATTGGGTGCTGCAGCACGTGGTAATGCCAAGTTGCCGAACCTGTTCAATCAGGTGGATAAGCTGGCGATGAATGCGTGGGTGGACAGCGTGTTTGACAGCATGTCGCCCGATGCCCGCATCGGCCAACTCATCGTTGCTGCCGTTACTCCGTCGAGCAACGAGGCGACCCGTGACCTGGTACGCCGCCTGGTGACACAGAACATGGTGGGTGGACTCATCTATGAGAACAGCACCATGGCTGATCAGGCCGAAGTAACCAACCTGGCACAGTCACTCGCCGCCGTCCCGTTGATGATTACCATCGACGGAGAATGGGGATTGGGAATGAGGCTCAAGGAGGTGCCCAACTTCCCGCGCAACCTCATCCTGGGAGCCATCGACGATGACATTCTGCTCTATGAATACGGTCGTGAGGTGGCACGCCAGTGCCGCCGCATGGGCATCCAGGTGAACTTTGCTCCAGTGCTTGACGTGAATGATAATCCGTTGAACCCCGTCATCGGCAACCGTTCCTTCGGCGAGAGTCCCGAACTGGTGGCACGCCATGCCATCGCCTTTGCGCGCGGTCTGGAGGACGGAGGCGTGATGGCAGTGGGCAAGCACTTCCCTGGTCATGGCAACTCGAGTGAAGACTCCCACAAGACATTGCCCGTCATCAACAAAACCATTCAGGAAATCAACACCTGCGAACTGGTGCCCTTCCGCCGTTTTATCGATGCCGGACTGAGCGGCATCCTCACCGCCCACCTGCTGGTACCCTCCATCGACGGAGGTACGGCACCGACAAGCTTGTCGTCGGGCTGTGTGAACGATGTGCTGCGCAACCAGCTGAACTTTGACGGTCTCATCTTCACCGATGCCCTCAACATGAAGGGTGCCACCCAAATGCTTAAGGGTTCGGCGTGCGTCAACGCTTTGCTGGCAGGCAACGATGTGTTGCTCATGCCCGAGAACATCAATGACGAAATCGCAGCCGTCAAGGCTGCCATCGCCAACGGGGAACTGAGCCAGAGCGTTATCGACGAGCGATGCAAGAAAATTCTGCGCTATAAGTATGCTCTGGACCTGACCTCGCGCCAGCACGTTAATACCGCCAACCTGTTGAATGAAGTCAACTCGCAACATGCCGGTGTGCTTAAGCGACAGCTCATTGCCAGCAGTATTACCGTCATCAAGAACAACGACAATATCCTGCCCATCCACAACCTGCAGAGCCGCCATATCGCTGTCGCTACCATCGGCAACGAGAAAGGCACGGCATCCACGTTTACGCGCCGTTGCGCCGACTACGCCCAGGTTAAGCGCTTTGACCTTGCCAAGGCCGGCAAGCCTTCAGATCTTGCCGAGCAACTGCATGACGGCCACTTCAACACCATTATCGTGGAAGTGGGCGACGACAGCGAGGAAAGTCTGGCAGCACTGAATACTGTGGTCAAGAAATGCAAAAACGTCATCATCGTGCTGACGTGCAAGCCCTATGACATCAAGAACTACGGCACGGCCATCACCCACAAGCATGTCAAGGCCGTCGTGCTCACCTATGACAACACGACTTTGACCGAGGACTATGCCGCACAGACCATCTTTGGTGGCAATGCGGCTGGTGGTAACCTGCCCATTTCTCTGGCCTTCAAGGGCAAGAAGACACGCTATGAGGCTGGAGACGGTATCCACTACGAAGCAACCCGCCTGGGGTACACCATCCCCGCCGAGGTAGGTCTGGACAATAAGCTGTCGGCTCAAATCGACTCGGTGTGCCGCCTGGGTGTACAACAGCATGCCTTCCCCGGTTGCCAGGTCATCGTGGCACGCCACGGCAAGGTAGTCTATAAAGGCTCCTTCGGTGCCATCGACTACAACAATCCTGTCAATGTTGACGACAATACCCTGTTCGGTCTTGCATCAGTATCTAAGGCCACCGGTACCATCAGCGGCGTGATGAAAGCCTTTGATGATGGTAAATTCCGTCTCGACGACAAGGCAAGTGAGTATATTCCCGGCCTGCGTGACGGCGACAAGGAGAATATCACATTCCGTGACCTGCTCTACCATGAGACAGGTATGCCCGCATCGCTCAACATGTGGTATATGATGATGGATCCCAACAGTTACTCGGGTGATCTGATTGCCGGTGCCGAGGATGCGACCCACACCATAAAAATCATGAACGGAGCTTGGGGTCACAAGGACGCCAAGATGCGTACCGACATCCTCTCAACGGTCAAGACTGATAAGTTCAATATTGCCATTGCCGACGGTCTGTGGGGCGGCCGTGTGACCTATGATTCCATCATGAACCGTATGTACCACGCCAAGCTGGGCAAGAAGAAATACCTGTACAGTTGCTGCAACTTCTCGTTACTGGCCGATGCCGTGCAGCGCATGACCCACTCGCCGCTCAACTACTATGTGAACAACTACATCTTTGCTCCGCTGGGTGCTTATCACACGATGTATCGCCCGTTGAGCAAGTTCTCGCGTGACGAGATTGCCTATACCGAAAAGGACACTTACCTGCGTCGCCAGCACATACATGGCTACGTCCATGACGAGTTGGCAGCCTTCTCGGGAGGCGTGCAGGGCAATGCCGGTCTGTTCAGTAACGCCAATGACCTGGCCAAACTATTCCAGATGTGGTTGAACGGTGGCACCTACGGTGGCGTTCGCCTGTTGAAAGCCTCTACAGTAGAGACGTTTACGACCCAAAAGAGCCCCAACAGCCACCGAGGTCTGGGCTTCGACAAGCCCGTTGTGGGAGATCCTGACGCTAGCAACACCTGTCCCGAAGCCACTCCCGAGACCTATGGCCACACGGGCTTTACAGGCACATGCTTCTGGGTAGATCCCAAGAATGACATGTTCTACATCTTCTTGAGCAACCGTGTGTGCCCAACGCGCAACAACCCGAACTTCGGCCGAATCAGTGCCCGCAGCCACATTCAGTCGCTTATCTACCGCGCCCTGCGCGATTAATCACCACCCTCTAGAGCTTCTAGAATATCTAGTTTTTCTAGTTTCCAACCGATTTCAACCAATCATTCAATTACAATAGAAGACAATGAAAAAGTTATCATTCCTGTTTACCGCCTTGTTGCTACTCGCTTCGTGCAGCAAGGGCTACAAGGTGACCGTTACCTTCCCTGACGAGAGCACCAATGGCGAAACCGCCTTCCTGACCAACTATGACACAGGCGATACCATCGCCACTGCAACTATCGAGAACAATGTGTGCACCTTTGAGGGCACCGCCGACAAGAGCTTCTTTGCTCGCCTGTATGCTGGCGGCAACCCTTATGGCTTTATCGTAGAGCCGGGTGAAGTGCAGCTCAATATCGCAGAAGGAACCGCCATCAGTCCCCTCAACCAAAAGATGGAATCATGGAGCAAGGAGATGCAGAAAATTGCCGATGACACCACGTTGACCGAGTCCGAGAACGATGCCCGTTATGCCGAAGGTCTAATGAAGTTCTATCAGGAGAACAAGGACAACGCCATCGGACCTTGGGCTTTCTGCAACTACTTGATGTATAAAGACATGAGCGAGCAAGACATTGATGCTCTGCTCAAAGAGGCTCCTGCTGAATATGCCCAGTTAAAACGTGTCGAGAAAGCCAAAAACGCAGCCCGACAACTGGCAGTTACCGCCGAAGGTCAGAAGTTCACTGACTTTGAGGTCATTGCCGAGGACGGTTCCAAACAGAAACTGTCAGACCACGTAGGCAAGGGCAAAGTCACCCTCGTGGACTTCTGGGCGAGCTGGTGTCCTCCCTGCCGTGCCGAGATTCCTAAGTTGCAGGCGCTCAAAAGCAAATACGGCGACAAATTCAACGTATTGGGTGTTGCTGTGTGGGACAATCCCGACGATACCCGCAAGGCTATCGAGGAACTCAAAATCACCTGGCCCGTCATTGTCGGCACCCAAAAGCTGACCGAGCCGACTGACCTCTATGGCATCAAGGGTATTCCCCACATCATCATCTTTGGTGCTGACGGTACTATCCTGTCGCGCGGTCTGACTGGCGATGACCTCGCTGCACGCCTTGAAGAAGCCCTTAAGAACAATTAAAAACGATAAAACAATATTATACATATCATGGCAAAGAAAGCTTTATTAATGATTTTAGACGGTTGGGGCGAAGGTCCCAAAGGTCACAGCAACGCTATTTACAGCACCCCTACTCCATATCTTGACTTCCTGCGTGCCGCTTATCCGCATAGCACGCTTAAGGCATGCGGCGAAGACGTTGGTCTGCCTGACGGACAGATGGGCAACAGCGAGGTCGGCCACCTGAACATCGGCGGCGGTCGCGTTGTTTACCAAGATCTGGTAAAAATCAACAAGAGCATCGAGGACGGCTCAATCATGAAGAATCCGGAAATCGTGAATGCTTACACCTATGCTAAAGAGAACGGAAAAGCCATGCACATCATGGGACTGACCAGTACAGGTGGTGTTCACAGCTCGTTAGGTCATCTGATGGCACTATGTGACATTGCTAAAGAGTATGGCCTGGAACGTGTGTTTGTGCATTGCTTCATGGACGGCCGCGATACCGACCCCGAGAGCGGCAAGGGCTTTGTCGCACAAGTTGTCGAGCACTGCCAGCAGAGTGCCGGCACTGTTGCTACTGTTATCGGTCGCTACTATGCTATGGATCGCAACAACAACTGGGACCGTATCAAAGTGGCTTATGACATGCTCACAGCCGGCGTTGGCAAACAGAGCGATGACATGGTGCGTGCCATCCAGGAATCCTACAATGAAGGCGTTACCGACGAGTTTATCAAACCCATCGTCAACAGTACCGTGGATGGTCGCATCCAAGAAGGTGATGTGGTTATCTTCTTCAACTTCCGCAACGACCGCGCAAAACAAATTACCATCGCACTGACCCAGAAAGACAAACCCGAGGACGGCATGAGCGTGATCAAAGGGCTGCAATACTATTGCATGACTCCATACGACCCGACCTTCAATGACATGCACATTCTTTTCCCGAAGGAAAATGTTGACAACACCTTATCGGAATACCTGTCAAGCCAGGGCAAACGTCAGTTGCACATCGCCGAAACTGAGAAGTATGCCCATGTGACTTTCTTCTTCAGTGGCGGCAGAGAGCAACCTTTTGAGAACGAAGACCGCATCCTGGTTCCTTCACCTGATGTTGCCACCTATGACCTGAAGCCCGAAATGAGTGCTTACGAAGTGCGCGACAAGCTGGTTGCCGCCATCCGTGAAGACAAATATGACTTCATCGTGGTGAATTACGCCAATGGTGACATGGTAGGCCACACGGGTGTCTATGACGCCATCTGCAAGGCCGTGAAGGCTGTGGACCGCTGTGTGCATGACACCGTTGAGGCAGCACGTGCCACCGGCTATGAAGTCATCATCATCGCCGACCATGGCAATGCTGACCATGCCATCAACACCGATGGTACCGCCAATACCGCCCATTCGTTGAACCCCGTGCCCATTATCTACGTTACCGAAGATCCCGAACTCATCATCAACACGGGACGCCTTGCCGACGTAGCACCCAGCATCCTGCAAATCATGGGGCTGCCACAACCCAAGGAGATGACAGGACACGGACTCATCGACGTGACCAAGTAAGGAAGTTGCAACTTCCATCATAAGACAAAAACAAGCCGACTGCCCAAATGGGCAGTCGGCTTGTTTTACATCTCATCTGTTGGTGACACCGATATCTAGATGGAAAGGCCACCCTATTGATCAATTTTCAATAAACAAGAGCAAGGTAATGAGAGCACTCAAATCACTGATTTCAACATGGCCATTGTCATTGACGTCAGCCGCTCCAAGATTAATACCATCAGCCTCGCCTTTTAACAGATAATTGATCAATGCTGTCACATCCACGATGTCAACCATTCCATCGTTGTTCACATCACCATCATGATCTTTGATGTTCTTCAAAACAATCATCAAGCCTTCCAGTGCATTGATCTTGCCATTCGGACCAAATTGATCGTGATGTGCACCATTTGTGAACCGATCACGAATTGCACTACCAGCAATAATGCTCTTGACTTGAGCGACAGTTAAGTTAGGATTGGCCTGCAACCATAAAGCAATGATACCTGCTACTGTCGGTGCAGCCATTGACGTTCCACTCATAACGCCCCAATAGCTGTTGTCACTCTTCATGACGGTTGAAGTGCTATTAGCAAGATAAGAATAACGGTTAGCAGCTGCAACGACAAGGGTACCAGGAGCGCAGATATCCGGCAAAGCCTTGCCTGTCGGGCCGGCACCAAGAACCTGATAGGATGAGAACGAAGCAATATCGCCAACAGTGACACTATTGTCTTTCACTATCCTATTCTGGGTTAATGAGTAATAGGAATTGCGAGCCGAATAGGCACCTGCCGAAATCGTAGAATCACTTATGGCATAGGAACCGATACAGCAGGAATCGCTAGGAGCTGCATAGAAATTATTAACCACAGTACCATCCATTTTGGTTACAGCCCCATTATAAACGCCGAAACGCGTACCCGAGTTGCAACACCATGCATCAAACTCATAGGAAGCATTTTTGCGAGGATACATCGTGACACCCAGCGCATAGCGGCTTTTCTTCACACCATTGACAAGCGTATATTCCTCAGTGAGGAGGTTATAAACCCTAAAAGACAGATGGTACTTCTTGCCATCGGAGGCATAGAGGTGTTCTGCTTCAATAAACCCAATCGTGTCTATCGAAGAATAATTACTGTAGAAACCTTCCAGATCATGGTGTGTGATTTTTGCCTTCGACGTGAAAGAAGCCGACTCCCATACGATGTTCCCGGTTGTCAAATCCAAAACATGAAACTTATAATACATGTTGGTAGATTGTTGACGAACCCAGACATCAGCATTAAACCCTCTATAGTAATAAGTTGAATCACCGCCGATTGAGTTCATGCTCTTGAACATCAGATTAATGGGTGATGAGGGACTTGCAGCCCTATGGGCATAAAACCGTTTACCGGCATTATTACCCGCAGCGACAACAAAAATTCGTCCAGGTCCCATAATTCCCTTAACAACCCTTGACAGATAGTCATTGCCATCATGCTGTCCATTGGGTGTGCTAACGCTCAGACTGATAACGCACGGCTGACCGACACTATCAGCATAGCTGTCGATATAACGAACACAGTTGGCCACCTCGACGGCCGACATGCCGCCATCAAGCACACTCACAGCACACAAAACAATATCTGAGCCAGGAGCCATACCGCCATATCCGTTGACATGGGATCCCGCAGCAATGCTCGCAGTATGTGTGCCATGGGTATCATTGCGATTATCGGTAGTCAGAGAATATATCTCGTCACCCATGAAAACCGAACCAGGCAGTTTGAATATCTTATCATATAATGCTTTGTGGCCAGCAGTAGATTGTGTGTCATAGACCCTGACAATACGAGTCTTTGACGGATCAGCATTTGACCTGAAAGCACGATGTTGGAAATCAAAACCCAAATCAATAACACCCACAATAACACCGCTACCATCATACGGACCATATAGCCCATAGAAAGTGTTGTTTTGCACTTCATTGACATGAGTGACACTCATTGTGCTGTCGGTACACAACTGCAGCCTCCTACTAATTTCGACATCACTCACTCCCGGCATTCGGGACACCTCGGCCAAACGGTCTACTGGAATCTGAGCAGTAGCAAAGCCATCGAACAGGCTATTGATAATGACGCCAGAAGCCTGGAGACGGGATACAGTCAACTCATTTTTGAAGGCAATAAATGCATCTATCACCTCAACACCATTCTCTACCCGTGGTGAGACAAACTGGCTATAAATGCCATCAGCCTTGAGGGAAGACTTATACCTTTCACTATAATTCTGCTCATTTAGGAACTGCTGAACTGTCACAGGCAACAATCCCTGAGCCCAGTTACTGATTGCCACTAATGACACCAGTATACTAAAAAACAATTTTCTCATCATAAAAGACTATCAATAGCCATATTCTAACAACAAAGATGTTGGGGGATGAATTTATTCAGACAATAATAATGAAACCAAGAGCGACACATCATTAATCGTGATAACTCCATCTTCATTTATATCGGAATTCACAAAATTTATCTCTGTATCCTCATACAACAAATAGCTAATGAGGGTCGATACATCCATAACTGTGATTAAGCCATCACCAGTGACGTCTCCCAACAAAATATCATCCTGCATCTGGCTAAGAATATACTGTGCACCTCCCATCGCATCAATTTTACCATTAGGACCAAATTTATATCCACTGTATTGCTCTTGAGTATAGTAATCCTTTTTGGCCGTTTGAGCAATGACATTTTTCACGTCACTGGGAGACATGTTGGGATTAATCTGCAGCCACTCTGCAATGATACCAGCAACTGTAGGTGCAGCCATCGAGGTACCAGTCATCACACCCCAACCATTCCAACCAGGAGTCACTGCAACGAGCATACTATTAGCTGTAGTCATGTAGTCAGAATATCTGCTGCATGCAGCCACCACATCATAACTTGGCGCTGTTACCGTTGGCAAATGTCGCCCAGTCGGTCCATAACCAGGAGCCTGATAACTTGAATAATTATACCGCTCACCAACATAGACGTTCTTAGTAACCAATGTCCCATAATGATAGGAATAATACTTATTACGTCCCACATAGCCGCCAGCAGAAATAACCGAGTCATGCACAGCGTAAGAACCAATGGAAGAATGATCGCTGGGAGTAGCATAAAATTCCAGACCAGGATAAGAAGTTGTTATCGTATCGCCATTCTCATTCACTTGGTCAACATATACCGGATTGTTGAACTCACTCCATTTAGCACCAGTGTTGCACATCCAAGAATAAAGATAACAACTATCAGGCTGAGTAGTATAAAGCAATGAGGGGGCCAAAACTGTAAGGCCAATTTGATAACGGCTCTTTATCTTTCCTGAATCGTTGTAATAAGAACGATTCTTTAGATTATACACTTCGCATCGCAAATTGTATTTTCCTGTAGAGTTATTCGCTATCAGAGCTTGTACATAACCGATACTATCTACAGCAGAATCAGGCTGAAAATACTGGCCAAACTCTGAAGCCATAATTCTCTGATATACGGTGATTATTGGCGATTCCCAAACAATATGCTTTGTGGTTTTATCAAGAATGTGGAATTTCACAATAGGTCTAACACCTTTTGCTTTCATCCATGTGTCAAACCAAAACTTGGGATAGTAATATGAAACATCCCAGTTCACATGTTGATCATAATAGCCAAACAATAAATTATAAGGCTTATTCTTCTTCGCCCATCCGCTACAAAATTGCATCTTTGTTGCATTATTGCCAGCGGCAATCACAAAAATTCGGCCTGGGCCAGTTAAATTGGCAACAGCCTTGGACAACCTATCATTACCATCATGAGGACCTGATGACGTGCTAACGCTCACACTGACAACACACGGTTTCCCGACGCTATCAGCATAAGAGTAGATGTACTTTAAACAGTTGATTACTTCGGTTTCTTGAATAGCGACATTCAGTAAGCGCGAAGAACACAATACGATTTCAGCGCCAGGAGCCATGCCACCATAACCATTAACGTGCATTCCTGCTGCAATGCTTGCAGTATGAGTACCATGCGAACTTTTATCATCTGTGGTCAGTGTATCAATCTGATCTCCCATGAAAACCGATCCAGGCAGGACATTGTCACCGATCCTCACCACGTGACCGGTATTGTTTTCCGGATCATATACCCTGACAATACGTCTGACATTTGTATCCTCAGCTTTACGGAAAGCAATGTGTTGGTAATCAAATCCACAATCAATGATACCAATAATCACGCCGCTGCCATCATAGGCCTGAGGCAAACCGTATTCCGTACCGTTCAAAACCTGACCGGCATGGGTTTTGCTCAATGTTGAATCAGTGCAAAGTTCAATTAGTTTACTGATCTCAAGACCTTTTACGCCACGGATCTCAGTCACCTTATCCAGGATGCTCAAGGGAACTTGAGCAGTGACAAAATCATCAAATTCGCAATTGATGATAACGCCAGATTTCCGCAAAGCATTAATGGCGGATTTGTTTTCGATATCAATAAAGGCATCCACCATCTCCACACCATTGACCATGCGTGGCGGAGCATACTGTGGAATATAACCATTATTAATTCTATGGGCATTCATCATGCGTTCACTGCTATGAAGGTCATCCATCAAACGCTGCAACGGACTGGGCATGACATTCTGCAACTGGGCAAATCCAACAAGTAAAGTCAGTAGTGCTACAATAGCAAGTAATAATCTCTTCATTTGTATTTTAATTTTTTATTTTTTTGCAAAAGTAGTCATTTCTCATGAAACAGCAAAACAAAGCCATTAACCATCACCTAACTCATTGGTTCAAAACTATTGAAATGACACCACTGACGTCTGTGATCGAAATCTTTCCGTCTTGGTTTACATCGGCATTCGCAGCATTAAATCCAGGTTGTTCACCAGCCAAGAGATAATTGATCAATTCTGTCACATCTTTTATGCTGAGGGTTCCATCGCCATTGACATCACCCAGCAGAATTGTCGGTTGGTTTTCAACGGCTTCAATTTTAAAAGTAAGGTGGTCGGCATCAAATGTGAACACGTAATCGCTTCCATCTCCGGTAAAGTAGTATGAGAAGTCATTGTTACGTTTTTCCGTACTATATTGAGTTCCAACAACAACTGTTGTTGTCGAGGCGGGGCCATAACGATATGTGCTATTAAAGGTGGGCCAGTCGTTATTCCAAGCCTCAGGTCCGCCGTCAGCAAAAACGAAATAGATGGGCTCAGAAATCTTCAGGGTATCTACATAGATACCATTCCCTTGATTCGTCATTTTGCCTAATGGCTCGGTCAGGCTCCAGTTGCCTTCACCGCCCACAATATAGATGTCAAGAGGTTCTTCTTCACTGCCTGCTAGGAAGTTGACTGTCTCGAACAAGGCATCCATCACCTGCCCGTTTTGATTGTCCCACCAGCCGCAGTTGTACCAGTCGGTCGTCACATGATTAACGTAGTTGATGCCGTATTCGTTAGCTTCAGGGAACCACCAGTAAAGGCCATTAACTTGGTTATGGGCATTGAGTGTTTCCACAAGAGCCGCGGCAAATGCTTTTTGCCCTGCCTCGGTGGCTGGCCAAGTTGATTGCAAGTCATAGCTGGCACCCGAAGGATAATAGGCATGTGGATAGCCGGTCTCCAATATCTGAATCTTTTTTGTGGGATATGCTGCCTCGAGGTCGGTCAACAGTTCGTCCAGCACATTCAGGCCACCATGCCAGTAAGGGTAATAGCTCAGACCGATGATGTCAAAGTCGGTGGTGTAACTCTTGAGGGACTGATAGAACGAAGTGACATTGCTCGTGCGGCCCATCTCGGTGTGGATAACGATTTTAGCGGCGGGACACACCTCACGACATGCCCTGATGCCCTGCTTCAGGTAGTTGGCGAAATTGGCGAAGGTGCCGGCACCGTAGTTGGCTCCGCTTGGATAGCAATGCCCCGTGGGCCACAACATGCCATAGGTCACCTCATTGCCCACCTGTATAAAGTCGGGGGTGGCATTGACGGCAATCATCGCGTTAAGTACGCGCTTGGTATAGCTGTACACACTGTCGGCAAGAGCGCTGGTGACTGTCCAGGACGATGGTGTTGAGTGTTGACCCGGATCAGTCCAGGTATCGCTGTAATGGATGTCAAGCAAGAGGTCAAAGCCAGCGGCTTTGATGCGTTGTCCCAAGGCCTGGACATAGGGCAGGTCCTGGCAGACGCCCTCCCCCTGGTCTTCGGCACTCGCCATGGACGGATCCACGAACAAGCGCACACGCATGGCGTTCATTCCCGTGGACTTGAGGTAACTGAGCATATTGGTGATTCTGGCACCATTCTCATTATAATAGATAGCTCCTCGCTCTTCATATTTGGTAAGCAACGAGATATCACCCCCTACATATTTTGTAGCAGAATTAACCGACAAGCCCCACACCAGTAAGACTGCGAGAGCAAAACAAAATCTCTTCATGATAGTACTAATGATTCCCTTAATTATAACCTATATTGCAAAAGTACACAAACCTCAGTAAAACAGCACTATTTCACGATGCATTTTCATCAAAACGGCATATAAAATCATCGAATCAAGCATTTCGACAATGCTTTTTTCATGCATGGAGGATTTTATAGATCAGCTCCTTGAGAAGTGCATACTGGTCTTGACGCGAGCCGATGCCCTTGCTGCGGGTATCACATTCACGCAGGTAGCCGATGATGTTCACCAGCGAACGCGTGTTGTACATACGTGTGGCATCCAGGAACTTGCGTGCACGCCACTGGCTGCGGGTGCCCACTATCGCCATGATAGCATCGGGTGACTTGTCCCGAGCGGTGGCTGCCAGCAGCACATTGGAAAAGAACGAAAACAGCATCGCCACACTGATCATCGAAGGGTTGTTCTTGGGATTGCGTTCAAAGTAATCCACAATTCGGAACGCCTTCGCTGCATCACGTTTGCTCAGTGCCTCTTCCAACTCAAAGTTATTAAAATCCTTGCTGATGCCGATGTTCTTCTCGATGAGCAATGGCGTGATGTTGCCGTCTTCGGCAAGCATCGCCAGTTTGTCAAGTTCGCTGAACAGACGGGCTATGTCGGTGCCGATGTGATCGGCGAGCATACTGGTCGCCTTATTGTCGATGTTACAGCCCAACGAGTTGGCATAACTCACAATCAGGTTTTCCAGGTCACGTCCCTCTTTTACCTTGTTGGAGTCAAAGACCACACCCGAATTGGCCTCCTTGAGTGCGGTGCTGAAGGGTTTGCTCTTGAGGGCGCCGCCCTTGTGGCAGATGACAAGGACCGTCGTGGGCATGGGCTTCTCGGCATAGGAAGCAAAGAGGTCCAGGTCATTCTTGTGGCCTGGCTGCTTGGCAATGAGCTGAGCCTCGCGCACCACCACGACCTTGCGTTCAGAAAACGCCGGATACTGCTGGCATGCGCTGATGACCTCACGCACATTGGCCGTGTTGCCGTAGTACAGCGACAGGTTAAAGTCACGCTGGTCCTCAGTCAATGCGGTGTCAATGATGAGCTGCTGCAGGCGGTCGATATAATAAGGCTCTTCGCCTTGCAAGACGTAGATGTTCCTGAATTTGCCGCCCTTGATCTCTTTACTCAGCGAAGTAAAGGTCATCGTATCTCGTTTTACTGCCATTTCGTGTCTGGTTTTCTTGCTGCAAAGGTAGTAAATAGTTTCCTAAGTGAGAAGACAGAACACTAAAAACATTTTGTCCCTTTGCAGAATATCAACATCGTGATATATCATGATGTCCTCTTCCAAGAAACCCAAGAAATCACCAAATCATTAAAAACGCTTTACATGCTTTGCTGGCGATGGTGTCAGTCGGCTAATTACGCCAATTTAACGAAAGGCTGACGCACACGAGTGGAGATATAAATCATGCATCTCCACTTTTTTGTCTGGCCTCGAAATCAAAAAAAATTTTCAGGGGGAAATGTTAAAATCGGTTAAACATTAGTTCATCTCGAGGTATCCCGGGGGCAAATTTACATCACCGGGAAGGTACAGACCATGACAAAAAGCAAACCCTTTATAAAACAACTGAGCAGTCTGAATTATCTGAAAATATTGGGCTGAGGCTGTCATTATTTTACATGAATTACCATGAATGTATCATTTAATATTTTTGCCTCGCCTTGGCGAGACCGCTCACACCTTGGAAAAAACTCACGCTAAGACGCAAAGTAGCTAAGTATCAGGATTTGCTCGCAAGGGCTCGAAGGAACGAATATTATAGCCATCTTCACGAACAAGCCATTTGTGAGGAGGCATCTGATGCAGATTATCTCTCACGAATTGACTCATGTCGCCTATGAGCGATTAAAAAGGGACGAGCATAACAGGTTTATAAACGCATTACTCAATTGGTTCCGTTCTACCCCTGAAGGCGACGAGTTCATCGAAGAACTGCATAAAGATACGGATTCAAAAGATTGGGCCACAGAAACCATGGCTTATTTCGTTGGCTTCGAAGTGGAGAATAATAATTGGGAGAAATTGACTATGGTAACGAAGATGTTAATAACTTTGTAGCACGAATCAAAGAGATTATAATCGATGGAAAAGAAAATCCACAAATGCAAGCTCAGCCTGATGGAGCTCGGGATGAAAGCCAACAAAGAGATCTGGGCGAAGAGGAAGGCGGAGTTAGCGAAAGAGCAGAAGAAAGTTCAGGAGGACGAGAAGACGAAGGAGAAGTAAAGTTCTCGTTGTCGCTGGGGGCTCCGTATCAGGGTAGCAAGGGGCAGATTGCTACGCGTGTGGTGGACGCGCTGCCGAGTGGCAGGAGGTTTGTGGACCTGTTTTCCGATGGCGTTACGGTGACACATGCGGCGATGCTGTCGGGCAAGTATGGCGAGTACCGCATGAACGATATCAACCCTGCAGGGCTGGAGTTGTTCCTGGGTGGCATGCGCGGCGACTATCATGGTTACCGGCCCAGGGAGTTGAGCGCCGAGGAGTTCAAGGCTATCAAGGGCACACCTGAGGGGCTGATGCTGTCGTATGGTGGGCTGGACCGCAATGTGGATCCTGACAAGGATAGCGTGGCCCGTCGCGTGCAGCGACTCGAGGACCTGAAGGGTTATGCGGACCAGGTGAAGAGCAGCAACAGCGACTACCGCGACGTGGAGCTGGAGCCGGGCGACGTGGTGTATGCCGATATTCCTTACCAGGGGACGAACAAGACCGGGTACCGTGCCGGGGCCAGGTTCGACAAGCAGGCGTTCAGTGATTGGGGGCTTGCCCAGGATGTGCCCATCTATGTGAGCGAGCAGAGCATACCGGATGGCTGGGTCGAGGTGGCGTCGTGGGAGATGCCGTCGATGAACGCGCAGAAGAAGCGCGGGGAGAAGCTGTTCGTGCAGGAGCGGTTCGCTGGAGACGGTGGCAAAGCCACCGCCCACGAGACTGGCCGCGACACGGAGGACCGGGAGCGGTCGCGTTGACAACGCGACATACAATGACAGCACGGACGCTCGTTTCTCGATCAATGCTGAGGAAGCCACTCAAGAAGTTAGGCAATATGAGTCTAAATATGGAGGAGCCAAGAAACATATTGTCAATGTTCCAGAAGATTTGATGAAAATACCAGCCCTTCTTGATGCACCCGAAGAGGCGCAAGATTGTTATGATTACTTAAAAAAACGTGGAGCTTCAGCTATTTGCATCAGAGAAACCGGTGAAATCATTATCTTTGTACCGAATCTTAAACAAGGCGAGACAGAGCGGAGTTGTTTCCATGACGATTTCCATTCATGGCTTATCAGCAAATATGGGCAAGACCAAGTGAGGGATTTGTGCGAGCATTATCTTGATGCCGCAAAAGATAAATACCCGATTACTTACCAAAGCGTTAGGGACAACTACGAAGAAATAGAACACGCTGAGGAGTTTATGGCTTATCGTATGGAGAAGTCATTGACCAGTGGCTTGGTTGATAAGGGTATCTATCAGTATCTGAATGAGGAGGACAGCAGACTATTAGATGAATTCTTAGAGTTTATACACTATGACAAAGAAAAAGAAAGAGCAGAACGCCGCCAAAAACGAGTGGGCGAATCGTCTCTATCTGGAGGACACGGCGGAACGTATGGGGAAAGTACGCGAAGCGATGGAAGCAGAAGCGGAGAAGGACCTAGAGGACGAGACGACAGATTAGACGAAGGCTCAGGAGAAGTAAAGTTTTCGCTGAGTGGGGACGGGACTGTTGAGGCGTACAATAAGGCGGTGAACATGACGGGGCGGACGGTTAACGTCCTGGGGCGAGAGAGGAAGCCGGGGCTGACGCGGTATAACTTCCAGGAGGCGTTCCAGGATGCTATCCTGAGTGTGAAGAAGCTGCAGCAGGTTGTTGAGCGCCACTTCGGCATCAAGCTGCCGACGCGTGAAAACACGTGGATGTATGAGAACCGTTTGAGCTCGATCAACATGCACGAGCGCAAGAGCTTCATCGATAAGGTGTATGAGCCGATGATGAAGATTGCCGACGCCATTATGAAGCGCGGCGTGAAGGATCCTCAAAGTTCCTCTTCGAGGCACTTGACACATTCAGCCATGGGACCAAGCTGCGAACCTCTACGAGGTTCTTGCATGGTCTTTCTCATTGAAATCGGTTCTTCGAACCGATAACATCTCCGATGTTTTGGGCGGAGGGGTATGATTTACCCTCAAAGCGCTTCCTCTTGTGACATCAACGCCCCCTCACCCCCTCTAATCTTAGAGGGGGAATTGCTAACACGCTGACTGACAACCAATATTATTGTCGAGATTACGTTATTTATTGGTTTCCTTTATTAGAAACCAACCTGGCGGGTTAGAAGCTGGTGTAGAAGTCGGTGATTTGGCGGATGGCGCGGGAGCAGACGGGGCAGAAGTTCTGGACCTCATTGATCTTCATGCGACATTCCTGGGCGGGGCGGTAGACGCCCTTGGACTGGTATCCCCCACCCTCGAAGACGCCGACGCGCTGGGTGGCGGCGTCGAGGAGGCGCTGCTCTTTTTCGTTGGTGATTTTACGGTAGTTGGGCACCTTGGGATCGGGAGGCGTGGGGATGGCAGTGCCCTTGGGCAGCATGTCAGCCCACTTGCTCTGGAAATCGACAAGGGTGGTGAGGTTGGGTTCCCATGGCTCGGTGTCGGCGGGATACATCGACTCGTAGGCGTCATCATAGAAATACTCGTCGCCCAGGCCTGCATAGGCGTGCCCAAACTCATGCACCAGCACCTGATGGAAGGTGGGATGGTCACTGGTTGTGACTGTAATCTGGTTATAGATACCGCCACCGCCGTAGGTGTCGCTGTTGACCAGCACGATAATGTGCTCAAAGGGGACTCCCGACAGCACGTCATACAAGCGGTGGATATCCTGCGTCATCAGGTAACGGTCGCTGTAGAAGGTGTCGTAGTGGGTGCCGACGGGCGTGTTGCTCCAGCGTCCCAGATGCGGCACACTGGGGCCACTGGTGAGCGACTCGGCAGCCACGGCGACGACATTGAAGCGGTCCTTCATCGAGGTGAACGGCTCGTGGGCAAACAGCGCATCGACCACGCGCTGGCAGTCGCTGTAGAACTTGCCCATCTGAGCGCGGGTATAGCCCTCGGCAACAATCGCCAGGTCGATACACCCGGTGATGTCGGGCTCGCCGTCAAGAGGGCCCTCGGTGGGCATGTAGTTGCGCTTGCCCGGCTGGTCGGGAGACGTAAGATTTTGCGTTTCTACCGTCTTGCCTTTCCAAACGTAGTGATACGGGATGCCGTTGTCACCAATCTGGCGGATGAGGATGTCGGCAGGATCAACGGTGTGGGTGAGATTTGTCACGACCTTGCCATGGAAGTCGAGCAGCGAGACGGTGATGTCAACGGGCTGTTTGGGCATGGGCACGTTATAGCTTGTGGCAAAGGCCTTGCTGACCTTGGTCGCCTCCTCGGTCGCCAGCCACTCCTGGAAAAGCGTCGAGAAGGTGTGTACAAACAGCGTCTGGCCCGTAGCGTGGTCTTTCACCTGAATCTGGCCGTTGCCCTTGAGGGGGACGTCGGCGAGGCGGCTCTTGCGACCAGCCCACTGCGGGGTGACATACATCTGCTCCAGATAAATCTGCTGGGCGTCATGGTTGCCCGCAAACACATAGTCGAGGCGCAAGGTGCGTCCATCAAAAAACTCGTCAAACTGCTGAGCAGAAGCAGAGAGAGCCATCAAAGCGATGATAATGGTAAAGAAGAATGATTTTTTCATTGTTATTCTGTTGATTATTTTTTGCAAAGGTAGTGCTTTTTTTGTACTTTTGTGGAAAGAAAAGACAATTATGGTGGAGTTGAATTTACCGGAATATGAGTATAAGGTGAAGAAGCGGGAGGATGGCTCGTGGGCCATCTGGGACCGCCTTAGGGAGCGCTGGGTGGCACTCACGCCCGAGGAATGGGTGCGGCAGCACTTTGTCGAGTGGCTGATTACCGAGAAGAAGTTCCCCGCAGCGCTCATGGGTAACGAGGTGTCGCTCACCCAGAACGGCATCGCGCGGCGCTGCGACACCGTTGTCGCCGACCGCACGGGCCAGCCGCTGGTCATCGTGGAATACAAGGCGCCGAGCATCCATGTCACGCAGAAGGTGTTTGACCAGATTGTGCGTTACAACATGGTGCTGAAAGCGCGCTACCTTATCGTGAGCAACGGCCTGGAGCACTACTGCTGCCAAATCGACTACGAGAACAACAGTTACCGATTCCTGGAGGACGTGCCATGCTATCGTGAGTTAGGAGTTAGGAGTTAGAAGTTAGGAGTTAGAAGTTAGGAGTTGGGAGTTAGGAGTTAGAAGTTAGGAGTTAGGAGGTGGGAGTTAGGAGTTATTCTCTTATTTTGGATAACATTTTTCACAAAATGGTTGATTAATTCGTGGATTTCTTATAATTTTGCAAATAGTTAAATGATTTAGGCTTATGAAGAATATTTTTTTAATTACCCTTGCAGCAAGTTTTGCGATGCTTTTCACTAGCAGTAAGGCATTTGCTGCCGTTCCCGAAGGTTACAGGACCCTTGATTTTCCCGGATTTACCGTGAGTATTCCCAATGAATTTGAGAAGTCAGAGGGTTGGAGCAGTGAAAGCCAGATGAGCTTTAACTCCAATGCCGTTAACGTGCGTGACGACGGCGAAGAGTACCTCTCAAGTGCCACAATCACCTTGTATGAAATGGATACCGACATGGAGGACCTGAACATGAACGAGGCAGCCCAAAACGTGTTGTGGTCGGCCAAGGCCATGGAGGAGGTCTGTGACGAGCCCATCATCGAAGGCAACACCATCATGCTGCGTTCGACCATCGATACTGGGTACGGTTTATTGGTCAGCTGGCGCTTTATCGTCATCAACGAGGATGGCACAACCGCCGGCGGCACCATTTCCTACCATGAAGGGGATACCAAGGTCTATCAAGGTATCGTGATGCCGATCATTCAATCCATTCAGTTCAAGTGAGATGATAAAGCTACCTGCCATCCTGACGCTGTGCTGTTGTTTCCTGCTGAATGCTCAGTCCATCAAGGGGGACAACTGTTCTCTGGGCAACGAGACTGGCATGACGTACAGCGAGCGCAATGAGCAAGAGCGCAGCGCCGCACGTGAAGACTACCGCTTTGAGGTGTCATTCGGCCCCGAGAGCGAAGGCTACATCGGGCGGATATTTGTCAAGGCCTACACACCTCAAAGCGACGAACCCGCGATGGAATTTGAACGCGATCTGGTGGAGAGGCTTGCCGAAGCGCCCAGCCCTGAGGAAGCAGCCCGTTGGGTGAATGATACGACGGACATCAACTTTGACGGCATCCCCGACCTGATGGTTTATATCGGCCTCAATGCCGTGGGGCGCGTTTCGGAGTACTATGACGGCTTTGTGTGGGACGACGAGGAAAAATGCTTCGCTATGGTTCTGGATTTTGACTTAATCAGCAATCCCGTTATACATCCCGACACCAAGACTATCACCAGTACCGCCCGCACCGATGCGGTGGAAATCACCACATGGACCTACGCGTGGGTAGACGGATACCTCGAAGTAATTGATGAAACTACAAGTACTTTTGGCGATGAATAAGAATCTATTACTCACCTTGATTTTTGCCTGCTGTATTCTTCCCATGACGGCAGGCAGTGGCCCCGACAAGAACGGCGGGACCACTCCCCCACCCATGTTCCTGCTCGGCACCAACAACGGCATGATGCAGATGGTTTACTGGTGCTATCTGGAAGAGCCCCAGCTGGACGAGGAATATCCCGAATACTTTGAAGAAGCACATCGGGCGTGGGAAATCCAGGAGCAATTTCGCCGCAATGCCTCCAAGTACACCAAACTGATTGTTGACGGCACCACGACACTGGATGTGAAATATGTGGATGAGATTTTTCTCAACCCCGATGGCGAAAAAATCTTCCCGGGCGAATTGCACGGCAGGCCCGAAATCCCATCTGCCGGAGCCCGGTTCACCCTCAAGGGCAAGCCCAATATGAATATGGACGAAGTGGGTGGCAACGTTATCGTTACCGACAGCTATCTCGCCTCCCACAAACCGCTCAAGATTCAGCCAGCCACGACTGATGAGGAAGTGCCGCTACCAACTGCCGTCGTCAAGAAGATGGAAGAAAAATACGGCATGAAGGCCACGCAGTCCAAGAAAGTCTATATCATCGGTGACCGATACACCTATGGCGTGATGCAATTTGAGGGCGAATACAAGAACAGCACAAGAAAGAAATATAATCCAGACGAGAAGTCGGCATTGGCGCTGGAAATCATCATCGACGGCGATAAAGTCTATGACTATCCCGTCGAGGGCTGGTATGACCCAGAATTTGGTTGCACATGGAATGCCGATGACGGTGGCGAGTACTTCCCCAGCAACATTGCGGCGGCATTTGAAAGCCCTCAAGGTGTGGAACTTTGCTATCTCCATTGGGCTCCCGAGAGTGCCACCACCGGCCTCATGACCCTCAATAACGGCAAACTCGACCGTCAGGAATATGCCGTTTACCATTCCCTGATCGACGAGCAGATTCCCGTGTGGAAGAAAGACATCGAGGAGATGAAGAGGCTCTACCTCGACGATGACCCCGGAGAACACGAGTTCGTGAAACTGACCAAGTGGGCCCATGTCTTTATCGACTATATGGGCGAGCAGATATGGATTAGCGACGAGGCAGAGGAAAACGGCGCATTCTTCAGCCGCGAGGACGGCAAATTCATACTCGTTGGCACCGTGAGAGCCAATTTGAAACCTTCGTTCCCCCAAAGCCAAAACGGCAACTGTTACCTGGTGATCTCAGGACCTGCCGGAGGTCCGTCCTATTATACCGAAATTTTCAAGTTTCAGGGCGGAAAGTTGGTTGAGAGTTTCAATACCCTGGAGGTTTACGGTGAAATTGACGGATGCACCATCAATGGCAAGGAACTCAGCGCTGAGGAAGCAAAGGCCTACATGAAAGCGGTACCTGAAACCTATGAACCCTTTATCTACTGGAACGAAATCGACGAGAAATGACAATGAAGCGATGAGAAAGGCGATCACATTCTTATTCTGCTGCTGTGCGTTGGCTTTTGGCGCCCAGGGCATGCCATCCGACGTCCTGCCACTCAAGGCCGTGAATGACGGCTGGATGAACAAGAGCATCCCCGTAAAGAGCAGCAACGAAACAGTCGACGTGATGACGCTGATGAAGGCTTTTCACGCCGTCTGGCCCACTGCCAGCGTGCAGGCAATCATCGGCGCAGCGGGCGACAAGACCTATTATCAGCATGATGAATCGACCATGCCCCCAGGGTGCCACGGCATTGTGTTTGTGGACTGTGAGGACTTCGGTTGGGCCTATTTCCATCACATGGACGGAGCGACCCAAGATGCTGAAGCACGCGTCTACCACTGCGATAACGGGTGCGCATACTTCGTCATCAGTTTTGCTGAAGCCGGTGGCGAGGTCCAGCCTTTCTGCTGCTTCTACTACTACGACCCCGCGAGCCAGATCATGAAGCCTGAAGGCACTCCCTTCCATAACCTGCCGCGCAAATGGAAGGATTCCACACTGCACTATTATCTGGGATTTGAATATGACCAGACCATCATCGTGGAAGAGACATCCCCTGCCGGAGAAAACTGGTACCACAAATATGTGTTTACCGGCATGGCCCATGTTTATGACCACTCCAGTGCAGAGGCCTATGAGGACATGGACGAGATGGATATCGAGGTGAGGCTGCCCGACGATGCCGAATTGAAAGATGAGGACGACAACAGGGAACTGTATGTGAACCTCGACGGCGTGGGGTCAGAGAACGGCCAGTGGTCGGTGTGGATGCGTGACAAGAATACGGGCTTTGTGACCTACCTGTTTGCCACCGAGAATAGCGCCGAGCCGAGGTGGGACCAGATGCGAGACGGCAACGGCATCAAAGTCTCGATGGACCTGATTGCCGCCGGTAACTGCTATACCGCCCTCTTCATTCCATGGGATGCCGACAAGATCTTTGTCGAGGGATGTCCCGACGATCGCAACGTCTGGTCCTATGTTATCGACATCAACACCAAGGAGGCCATTCAGTTGCCCACCAACGAAGGGCTGGTTGCCATCGACCCCGAAAAACGTGAGGTCCACATGAGCAACTACCTTTATCATCCCGATGGCGGGCGATACTCGGTAGAACGTGTCTATACCATCGACGGCCGTTTTACGGGAAAGGAATACCGAATCGCTGATTAACAGAGAACAAACACCACAAAATCATATTCAAATGAAAAGAATTGCATTCATCATATTGATGCTCAGCGCCCTCACAGCAGGGGCACAATACATCGAGCAAGGCAGCATGTGGTACAACGGCGCGCTCGTCTACACCGCAACCCTGCATGAAGGAGGAAAAGTGCTCTTAGGCTCAACCGTCGAGGGCGAGGAACTCGAATTCATGCTGGTGCCCCTGAAAGGCGAACCCGGCGCCTACACCATCGCCCAGGGTCCCAACGACGCGATGATGGTCGAAGAAGAAGGGCACACAGTTCGCCTCATCCAGCAAGAGGACTTGAATATCCTCTGTTTCTATGACGCAGAAGACACCCTGTACAAATTGATGAGCGCAACCAGGGAAGAGGACAACCAGAAGCTCAATGTGGAAAACTGGATGACGCTGCTCAGGGGCGACTACACCATGGCCGACGGCACCCGCGTGACCATCGACTGGAACAAGGCCCTCGTGGGTGGCACCTATGTGCCCATCGAAGCCATCACCTTTAACGGCCATACGACAGGCATCCTCCGCATCGACGGTGAAGGCACTCCGTTGAACGGATGTATGGAAGTGCAGTTCATCAAGGACGGCCTGTGCCTGTATCCGGTGGGGTTTGACGAGTATGAATTTCCGCACCGATTGCTTGTTGACAGCATCACCCTCACCAGTTCCAACTCAAAGTACGGGTGCTATGACTACGTCTGCAACACGTTGCTCCACGGCAGTGAACTGAACTACTACGACAAACCGACGCTGCGCCTGTTGCGCAATTTCATCCTTGCCCGTCGCGGCTATGTGTTCCAGTCCAAGGACCTGAAGGAATACTTCGGCAAACAGCCGTGGTACAAACCCGCCGACAACAACGATGATATCCAGCTCTCGCTCCTCGAGAAGTTGAACATCGAACTCATCAAGTACCGAGAGGCCACCTTTGATAAAGAGGTATAGAACAGGATTTGCCAGATTCTGCCCCAAATAACCTGAAGACACACCGAAAAAATTAGTATATTTGCAACCATGAATGAAGATTATCTGGAGAAACTGAATGAACAGCAGCGGGCCGCCGTCGAGTATTGCGACGGACCGCAGTTGGTGATTGCCGGTGCAGGGTCGGGAAAGACACGTGTGCTGACTTATAAAATCGTGCACCTGCTCAAGCAGGGGTATGAACCATGGCGCATCATGGCACTCACCTTCACCAACAAGGCTGCCCGTGAGATGCGCGAACGCATCGAACCGCTGGCGGGTCCCGAGGTTGCCGCCCAACTGTGGATGGGCACCTTCCACTCCATTTTCTCCCGCCTGCTGCGCCGCAATGCCGATCGCATCGGCTTCAAGAGTGATTTCACCATCTATGACCAGAGCGACTCGCGCTCCCTCATCAAGCTCATTGTCAAGGATATGGGCCTTGATGACAAGGTCTATAAGCCGGCAAGCATACAGACGCAGATCAGCAATGCCAAAAACGCCCTTATCACGCCCGAGGATTATGCCCGCAACCAGGCGCTCATCGATGCCGACCGTGACGCACAACGTCCCGAGACCGCCAGCATCTACAACGCCTATTGGAGCCGCTGCCGCATCGCCGGAGCGATGGACTTTGACGACCTGCTGCTCTATACCAATATCCTGCTGCGCGACCATGAGGACGTCCTGGAGCAATACCAGGAATTCTTCCGCTACATCCTCGTTGACGAGTACCAGGACACCAACTTCTCACAGCACCTGATTGTTCACCAGTTGAGCAAGAAATACAACCGCCTGTGCGTTGTGGGCGATGATGCCCAAAGCATCTACAGTTTCCGTGGCGCCAACATCGACAACATCCTCAGGCTGCAACGGTTCTACCCTGATATCAAGACCTTCAAGTTGGAGCGCAATTACCGCTCTACACAAAATATCACCGAGGCCGCCAACAGCCTCATTGAGAAGAACAACCGACAGATTGCCAAGCACTTGTTCAGCAAGAACGCCATCGGTGACCGCATTCCCGTCATCCAGTGCTTCAGCGACTATGAGGAGGCCTATGTTGTCGCCAACCAGATTGCCGCATTGAAGGCACGGCAGGGCGACAGCTACGAGGACTACGCCGTGCTGTACCGCACCAATGCCCAGTCGCGCGTGCTGGAGGAAGCCCTGAGCAATGGAGGTCGCCGCGACAAGCACGGCAATATGCGCAGTGCAATTCCTTACCGCATCTATGGTGGCTTGTCGTTCTACCAGCGCAAGGAAGTGAAAGATGCCATCTGCTACCTGCGCCTGATCATCAACCCCGACGATGACGAGGCGCTGAGACGTGTCATCAACTACCCGTCGCGCGGCATCGGCGATACCACAGTAGGGAAAATCACCCACTGCGCCACGCAGAACGGCGTGAGCCTGTGGCAAGTCATCAACAATCCCGAGCCAAACGGGCTGAACGTGAACCGCGGCACCCTGACCAAACTGGAAGGCTTCATCACGCTGATGAAAGGACTCATCGAGTTGAACCAGAATGGCGGTGATGCACTGACGGTAGCCAAAGAAATGGTCAAGCAGACCCGCATCAAGAGCGTGCTACTGGGTGATAACACACCCGAGAACATCAGCCGCATCGAGAACCTTGACGAGTTGGTAAACGCTGTAAACGACTTCCAGCAAATCAAGGAGGAAAGCGGCGACGAGCATTACCAGATCGGCGATTTCCTCGCCGAGACCTCGTTGCTTACCGACCAAGACATGAACGACCCCGACGGCGAGAAAGTCACCCTGATGACCGTTCACGCCGCCAAGGGCCTGGAGTTCCGCAACGTCATCATCGTGGGCGTAGAGGAAGACCTGTTCCCGAGCGCCATGAGTGCCGGCTCTCTGTACCAGATTGAAGAGGAGCGACGCCTGTTGTATGTCGCCATCACGCGTGCCGAGGTGAACTGCATCATCACCTATGCCACCTCGCGCTACCACAACGGACAGACCAAATCGTGCGTGATGAGCCGCTTCTTGCGTGACATCGCGCCCGAATACCTGCTGATGGGCAGTACCAATTCGGCACCCGTTCCGTCACGCAAACGAGTCAATAGATGGGATGATGACCTGGAAACTCCCCCTAGACCTTCTAGGCCATCCAGTCCATCTAGGCCCTCTAGTCCATCTAGGCCCTCTAGCCAACCACGACCCGACACCCCATCACGGCCCGCTGCGACACCACCGCAAGCTCCCGCTAGCGGCAACTTCACGATTCATACGGTTGATGAATTGAAGGTGGGAAGAGAAATCTTGCATCAACGGTTTGGACGCGGGACTGTTACCAGTATCGACACCAGTGGCGACGCCAAGATTGACGTCATGTTTACTGACGGGCAGACGAGAAAACTGCTGCTGAAATTCGCAAAATTTGAGATACTTAATTGAGATATTAGACGTTAGACTTTAGACGTTAGATTTTAGACGTTAGATTTTAGACGTTAGACGTTAGACTTTAGACGTTAGATTTTAGACGTTAGACGTCAGATATTAGACTTTAGACACAATGGAAGAGTACAAGACGCCTTATTATATCGTGTATGAGGAGAAGTTGCGCCGCAACATCGAGTTGATTACCGGAGTTGCCCAGCGCACGGGGGTGGACATCATTATGGCATTCAAGGCCAATGCCTTGTGGCGCACATTCGGTGTGTTCCGTGAATACGGCGTTGAGTCCACCGCCAGCTCGGTGAACGAGATGCTGCTCGCCAACGACGAGCTCAAATGCCGCACCCACACCTATTGCCCTGCCTACACCGACGAGACCATCGATGCTTATATCGCCGGCAGCTCGCACATCACTTTCAACTCCATTGAGCAGTACCTGCGTTTTGCCGACCGTGTGAACCAGCACAATGCTGACTGGCCCGGTGAGCAGGTGAGCTGCGGTCTGCGCGTCAACCCCATGTGTTCGGTCATCGAGACCGACATCTACAACCCCTGCTGCCCCGGATCACGCTTCGGCGTACTGGCGAGCGACCTCAAGGAGTTGCCCGAGGGGATTGAAGGCTTCCACTTCCATGCCTTGTGCGAGAGCACGAGTTTTGATCTGGAAAAGGTGCTGCTGGCCCTGAAACAGCAGTTCGGACAGTATCTGCCGCGCCTCAAGTGGCTCAACATGGGCGGCGGCCACCTGATGACCCGTGAGGGTTACAACATCAGGCATCTGGAACAGGTGCTGGGCGCATTCCAAGGTGCCTACCCCAACCTGCAAATCATCCTGGAGCCCGGCAGCGCATGGTGCTGGCAAACGGGTGACCTGGAGGCAAGCGTAGTGGATGTGGTGACCAACAGCGGCATCACTACAGCGATTACCGATGTGTCATTTGCCTGCCACATGCCCGACTGCCTGGAAATGCCTTACAAGCCCAAAATCACCCAAGCTCTCGACGAGGTGGACCCGACGAAGCCCACCTACCGCATGGGCGGCAACTCATGCCTGAGTGGAGACTATGTGGGGGATTGGAGCTTTGAGAAACCGCTGAAGCGCGGTGACCGCATCACCTTTGAGGACATGAACCACTACACAACAGTCAAGACCAACATGTTCAACGGCATCCAGCACCCCGCCATCCTGTTCAAGCGCATGGACGGCACCCTCGAAGTCCTTCGAGAGTTCGATTACATCGACTACAAAACAAGAATGAGTTAGTCTCATCTAGATGTTCTAGATGATCTAGATAATCTAGAACACACTAGACAAATAATATTATTTGCCGGAGTAGGCGACGCCGAAGCCGATGAGGCGGTCGTAGCGCTCGCCCATGGGACGGTCATAGACCTTGACGAGGTACTCGTTGACGGTCTCGTAGTGATCGCCCTCGATTTTGGACGTCAGCCCTACGGTGGTGCCATCGGGTATCCACAGGTACATATAGTTATAGGCTCCTTGCTTGAGCAGTACGTCTGAAGTATAGTATCCGCTCGAGGGGTCATACTTCATGACCACCTGGGACGCCGGACAACCTTGCATGAATTCACCATAGAGCACCACATTGCCGCCATTGAGTTTTCCTCCAGCGTCAAGGGCAAAATGGGTAATCATGTAGTCTGCCTCCAGCGAATTTTCATTGTAAGCCTCGGCATTGCGAATGGTAAAACGGCCGAACTGGGTCCTGTCATACAGGTACTGCGTCTCGTTGCGCGGCTCATCAATCATCAGGGTGGCATGGTACATCGGCTCATAGTAACGGATAGCCTGCACCCCCATGTTGAGGTTATGGGCATTGACCGTCTCAAAGCGTCGGAATTCATTGCCTGCCGGGAAGATGAGGTCACGGTTGTGGTCATAGGTCACATGATCGGTTGCGACCATCATGGGTCGCGTAACGGTCACGGCATTGTCCTCTCGTGAGTTCTGAGACACGACACACATGAGTTCGCTGTAAGGATCCTTAATCTGGTTGGGTTTATAGCGAACGTCAAACGATACTTGCTGGTAACGGTTGTTGTATTCCACATCGGTGCGCGAGGTGACCTGGGGATAAACACCCACCTTACTCTCGCAGACCGAGAAACGCGTCTGGAAGAGGACCTTGGAGGGGTCATCCTGCTCATAGACCGTGAGCAAGTAGTTGCCGCTCACGAGCAGTTCCATGTCAGAATTGGGGAGGGCAAACTGGTAGTTATAGTAATGGACATAAGTTGCCTCACTCTGCTCATAGTCATCAATGTCGGCATAGTTGAAGCCGCTCACATACTCACTCTCGACCAGTTGCGACGGCTGCCAGTCGGCATTGCAGTGGGTGACACTGTAACGCAAATAATGCACGTCATAGCCTAGATAGTCAAAATTGACGAGGAGCAGGTCGTCACTGCCCATCATGTAGATGGGCGGAGTGTACATGTTGTTCATCAAGCACACCTTGAGGGAGCGCACATTGCTGTCAAAGATGTGAGGGCGGGTATCTACCCTACCCTGTGCCAGACTCACAACCGTGGCCAAGCAGCAGCCCACAAACGTCAGATATCTATTCCATTTCATCATTATAGTCAATCAACTGGTTATCTTGGGGTTTGACGAATAAATCGCTCTAAGGTTTAACCAAACAAGTTCAACGCAGCAGCAAATAAACCGTATAAGCTACATAAGCGCCAAAGAAGAGGATGCCCTCGACACGGTCAAACTTGTTCTTCTTGAACGTGAACACGACAAGATAGAGCATGAATGCAGCAACTACCATCACCAGATAATCAATGATGCTGATGGACTGGAAATAGAGAGGCTTGACAGTGGATGCCGTACCCAATATGAACATCAGATTAAACAGGTTGCTGCCAATGACATTGCCCAGTGCCAATTGAGGATTCTTCTTGCTGGCGGCAATGATGGCAGTGACCAATTCGGGCAATGAGGTGCCGATAGCAACAATCGTGATGGCGATCACCGCGTCACTCATACCCCAAGCATGCGCCAGGTTCTTGGCGCTGTCCAGGAACAAGTTACCGCCAAAGATGAGCGCTGCCAGCGAAACGATGGCGATGCTCCACAGCAGCCACGGGTTCTTCCCCGCGAGCGAAGATTTGGCTTCCTCGTCGGCTTCGGCAAGCGCCTTATTGGGGTCTTTCCCCTTCTGGACCACTACCCATCCCATGTAGCCAATGAAGACAATGAGCAGCACGATACCGTCCAGGCGGTTCAACGAACTGTCAAGTCCGGGCACCATGGAATCATTGGCAATGGCCGTGACCAGTAACGACATGAAGATGAGGAACGGAATATCCCTCACGCGCTGCAACCGCTCGATGGGGAACGGCAGAATCATCGCTGTAACACCCAGAATGAGTAAGACATTGGCAATATTGGAGCCCAACACATTACCCATGGCGATATCACCATTGTTAGGCACATTGCTCAGTGCCGAAGACACCGAGACAAACAATTCGGGCGCACTGGTGCCGATGCCCACAATCGTGAGGCCGATAATGAAGTTAGAGATTTTGGCACGCTGGGCGATGGCTACCGATGAATCCACGAGGTAATTGGCAGCGAGCAACAACAGTCCCAGCCCGACAATTAGTAACAGATAATCCATATAAAATCAGAATATCAATAACACGGCTGTGTCATAATCCGTTCTTCAAACTTTGATCGGCCTAACGGCCGAGAAATTAAACAAAATTATAAATAAAATTAAAACAATTCATCTTGTTTAATTTCTCGCGCGAAGCGCGATTCAAGTTACATCGAATGGATTATGACACAGCCACTGTAATTATATCTTTTAGAGTCCCAAAGCCTCGAGCATAGTCTGCATGGCGTCGTTCAATCCTTGAGGATTGCGGCCACCAGCCTGGGCAAAGTGGGGCTGACCGCCGCCACCGCCCTGGATGCACTTGGCGGCACCACGCACGATATCACCAGCCTTCTTGCCGCTCTTGACCACGTCCTCGCTCAACATGACGGTGAGCATGGGCTTGCCCTCAAACTCGGTAGCGGCAAGGAATGCCGTTGCCGTGGGACAGTCGGCCTTGACTGCGAGAGCCACACCCTTAACGATATCGGGCATGCGCACGCCGGTCATCATGAGGACGTTGATACCGTTCTTCTGCTTGGCTTCATCCTGCACCTGCTTGGCCAGGATGGCAATGCGCTGTTTCATGAACTCATCAACCTGCTTCTTGAGATCGGCATTCTCGGTCAGTGACTTGTGAAGTGCTGCGATAGCATCAGGAGCATTGTTGAGCATCTCCTTGATATGGCCAAGGGTGTCCTGTACAGTATCGACCATCTCCTCAACCCTGGCACCGGTAACAGCCTCGATGCGGCGGATGCCGGCAGCAATACTGCTCTCGCTGACGATGCGTACCATACCGATGTTACCCGTGTTGGGCACATGGGTACCACCACACAGCTCAACCGAGTCGCCATACTTGATGACGCGTACGCGGTCACCGTATTTCTCGCCGAAGAGTGCCATGGCTCCCATCTGCTTGGCCTCGTCGATGGGCACCTCACGATGCTCTTCACGCACGATGGCTTCGCGGATCATCTGGTTGGCGAGGTGCTCAACCTGACGGATTTCCTCGGGCGTCACCTTGCGGAAGTGAGAGAAGTCAAAGCGCAACGAGACGGGATCGACGTATGAACCTTTCTGCTCCACATGAGTGCCCAATACTTGACGCAGGGCGGCATGGAGCAGGTGGGTTGCCGTGTGGTTGCATTCGGTGGCACGGCGTGCCTTCACATCGATAGCGGCACGGAAGGTGGCATTGACGTCGCTGGGCAACTTGCTGGTGATGTGCACGGGCAGGTTGTTCTCACGCTTGGTATCGGTCACCTCGATGACCTCATCGCCCATTGTGAGGGTACCACGGTCACCCACCTGACCACCCATCTCGGCATAGAACGGCGAGCGGTCAAGCACGATCTGATAGAAGGATTTGTTCTTCTGGGTCACCTTGCGGTAGCGCAGGATGTTCACGTCACACTCGGTGAGGTCATAGCCCACGAACTCGGTCACGCCGTCACGCAGCTCTACCCAGTCGGTAGCCTCGACAGCGGCGGCATTGCGGGCACGCTGTTTCTGCTTCTGCATCTCGACGTTGAATTCCTCCTCGTTGACGGTCATATTATTCTCACGCAGAATCAGTTCGGTGAGGTCCAAGGGGAAGCCGAAGGTGTCATAGAGCGTAAAGGCCTCCTTGCCGTCAACCACGGTCTTACCGGCAGCCTTGGTGTCGGCGATGACCTTCTCGATGAGTTTCATACCCGTCTCCAGGGTGCGCAGGAAGGCGTCTTCCTCCTCCTTGGTGACATGCTTGATGAGGTCGGCCTGTGCCTTGATCTCGGGATAAGCGTCGCCCATGCTCTCGATGAGCGTGTCGATGAGGCGGTACATGAACGCCTCGCGGAAGCCTAAGAAGGTATAACCGTAGCGCACGGCACGGCGCAGGATGCGACGGATGACGTAGCCAGCCTTGGCATTGCTGGGCAACTGACCGTCGGCAATCGAGAAGGCGATGGTGCGCACGTGGTCGGCAATGACGCGCATGGCGATGTCCACGTCCTTGTTGTCGCCGTATTTCTTGCCGCACATCTCACCCAGCTTGCCGATGAGGGGCTGGAAGACGTCGGTGTCATAGTTGGATTTCTTGCCCTGAAGCACCATGCACAGGCGCTCCAGACCCATACCGGTGTCAATCACCTTGTTGGGCAGCGGCTCGAGCGAGCCGTCGGCCTTGCGGTTATACTGCATGAACACGAGGTTCCAGATTTCAATCACGAGGGGGTTGTCCTTGTTGACAAGTTCGGCACCGGGAATGGCAGCCTTCTCTTCCTCGCTGCGCAGGTCGATATGGATCTCACTGCAAGGACCGCAGGGACCGGTATCACCCATTTCCCAGAAGTTGTCGTGGGCGTTGCCGTTGATGATGTGATCCTTGGGCAGATGGGCTTCCCAGAAGCCTGCAGCCTCGTCGTCGCGTCCAAGTCCATTACGCTCATCGCCCTCAAACACCGTTGCATACAACAGTTTCGGGTCAATCTTCAGCACATTGACCAGCAGGTCCCAGCCCCAGTCGATAGCCTCATGCTTGAAGTAGTCGCCAAACGACCAGTTGCCCAGCATCTCAAACATCGTGTGGTGGTAGGTATCATGTCCTACCTCCTCCAGGTCGTTGTGCTTGCCGCTCACGCGGAGGCACTTCTGGGAATCGGCGACACGACGCCACTGGGGTTCCTTATTGCCCAGGATAATGTCCTTGAACTGGTTCATACCGGCATTGGTAAACATGAGGGTGGGATCGTCCTTGATCACCATCGGGGCCGAGGGCACAATGTGATGCCCATGCTCCTCAAAGTAGCGTTTGAAAGTCTCTCGGATTTCTTTTGCAGTAAGCATGTTTTTTTATCTTAATATGTTATAAATGTTCTCATTTTATTGCAAAGTCTAAACTTTTTGTTTACCTTTGCACGGTTATTTTCAACCTGCAAAGGTAAATAATTCTATTAACTTGTGCAAGACCATGCGAGAACTGGATAAAAAATTCTACAAAATCGGTGATGTTTCCGAGATACTGGGTATCCCCGAGTCCACCCTGCGCTACTGGGAGTCGCAGTTTACCATCATTCGCCCCAAGCGCAACAAGAAAAACATCCGCTACTACACGCCCAACGACATCGAGATCATCAGCAAGGTCTATTATCTGGTCAAGGAGAAGGGCCTGAAGCTGGATGCCGCCCAGGCACAGATACGCCACAATCGCGACGGTGTGGACAAGCGCTTTGACGCCATCGAGCAACTCAAGGACATCAAGAATCAACTGCTGGCCTTCCAGAATGCCCTCGACGAGTTGTTCCCCGATGCCCCCGCTGACAAGTAATTTGATACAACCCACATAACAAGAGAGAGCCGTCCCTGCCATTGAGACGGCTCTCTTTGTTTAACGCATATTCGATGAAATAAAGTGTTTATATTCAGTTCATTCGCTATGTGGGACTATGCCATCATTCGCCTCTGATTTTTAACCGGACGCTCACATTTGCTTACACGAGAAAAGAGCATGGGGTTTTCACGACGACCTCTTGACACGAAAAAACCGGCAACACGCGTCACCGCGCATTGCCGGACAGACAGTTAATGAATTTTATAAACGTAATATTCCGGGTTAAAAATCTCTATTGATCAGAACCTCATGCCCAGGGTGAGCGAGATGCGGTTGTTGTGATCCGTCACATCGGCACTGACGTTGGGCTCGTAACCATAGTCGTCATTGATGGGCGAGAAGGCGTTGTAAACGCTCTTGCGCATCTTGTGTACATAGGCCAGATCGGCATAGAACTTCTGGTAACGGTAGCCAAAACCACCAGTGATGTTATGAACTGCATTGTCATACTGATAGGCAGGATTGGTGCCCACGGTGGCAATATTGTAGTCATAGTCATCAACGCCCTTCTCGACCTGGGTGGTCTTGTAACTGTAACCGGCGCGCACACTCCAGTTGGGGGTCAGGCGGTACTCGCCACCGACGCGGATGATGTGGGAGGGCTTGAAGTAGGCCTTCACATTATCGGTCACATCAGGATAGTCGTTGCTGCGGTCGTCACCGATGCGCATCGTCTCGTTGGCCACATACTCATAGTCCATGCTGAGGATAGCGTTGGTGCCGATAACACCTGCCACGCTGCCCATAAAGTGCCACGGAGTCTTGATGGTGTAAGTACCGGAGTAGTTATAACCATCGTTGCTGCTCTTGCTGGCACGATAAAGCAAGTTGTTATCCTCATAAGCAAGCAGGTTGGCGCTCACAAGGTAGGTATCGCGCATATCATAGTAGGTGGGCGTGTGGAACGCGGCACCGATACGCAATGCCTGGACGGGCTTCCAGATAAGACCGAACTTGAAGTTGACACCAGTACCAGAAGTGTGCAGGTAATTGGTCAGGTTCCAGTCAGCACGGGTATTCTCATTGATGATGGGGCTGGTGAACAGGTCAATATCGTCAGCCATGACATAGGCATTGTTCAAGTCCTCCTCGTAGGTCTGATAGCTCTTGTAATCCAGGTCAAGGATACCAAAGTCAAGACCGAAGTAGAGCTTGTTGGCGATGTTGCCACCGAAGCCGATGTTGTACTCGTCGGCATGGCCACGCTCTTCCACCTCATAGTAGGC
This sequence comes from uncultured Prevotellaceae bacterium, assembly GCA_900318205.1. GTDB lineage: Bacteria > Bacteroidota > Bacteroidia > Bacteroidales > Muribaculaceae > Sodaliphilus. The sequence goes on from ONJS01000006.1 coordinate 108,270, forward strand.
GTTACCCGTGGTGCCCTGGCCAAAGAGACCCTGCATGTAGCCGTCATTGGAATTGATGATGCCCACATAGCCGCCATTCTGAGTCGTCATGTCAAACATCGTCACGGCTGCCCAGGGTGCATAACCGTCAAAGTAGGGGTTGTAATCATCGTCCCAGTAGAGATCGCCATCGGTAAAGCCCGGCACGTTGACAAACTCATCGGCAACAAAGTTACTCATTGAGGTCGGGATATTGGCCACACCACCGATGTAGTGACGGTTGAAGGACTGCAGACGGTTGTAAGTAAAACCGAAGTTCAGGTTAGGCACCGACTCGCTGTTGAGGCGGATAGCACCCACATAGCCCACGTTGTTCACGTTGAACTTGGTCTCGTTGATCTTGTCGACACCAGCCTTGGTACTGTTAAAGTCCAGGCTAAGGGTGACACCCAGGTCGGAACTGCGATAGACGCCGATACCGGCAGGGTTCTGGGTCAGTGTTGAGAGATCGCCTCCGAGGGCTCCGAAGGCCCCCGCCATCGACTGGAAGCGGGATGAGCCTCGGAGTTCGGTTTGTGACATCTGCAGGACATCAAAAGCGTCCTGTGCGTTTATCAGGAGAGGAAGTCCGCACAACAGCATGGCTAAAACTTTCTTCTTCATAGCTTCAAATGTTTAGATTATAATACAATGTTCTATTACTAATGCGTGTGTGAAAGGGAGGATCGATTAGCGACGATGTCCGCCACCACCTGATGATCCGCTATGGCCACCGCCACCGCCAGAGCTGCGACCGCCGCCACTGCTGCCGCTGCTATATGAGCCACTGCTGCCGCCGTAGCTGCCGCCAGAACGGCTACCACTACTGTAACTGCTGCCGGAACGGCCACCGCTGTAGCTGCCGCTGGAGCGTCCGCTGCTGCTGTAGCTGCCTGAACGACCGCTACTGCTGGAACGGCTGCCGCTGTAGCCGCTACTGTTGCGAGGTGATACGCCGCTGTTGGTGCGGGAACCCATGTTGCCGCTGCCACGGCCGGTAGCATAGCCACCACGACCACGACCGGTAGTGTTGCCCACGCTGGGACGGTTGCCATCGGTGCCGCGTGCCGAGATGCCGTTGCGGCTGGTTCCCCTAGCATCTACACGAGGACGGGTGTTACGATTGGTTGCCAGGCCGCTACGTTGTCCGAGCGTGCGTCCCGAATAGCCGTCATAATGAGGCCTGCCGGGACGGACGTGGCCGCCAGTATTGCCATGCCATGCCCAGTCATTCCAGCCGTGGTGATAACCACTACCCCAATACCAGTGAGTATGTCCCCAGTACCAGGGAGAGTAAGTCCAGCCCCAGTAGTGATAAGGACGATACCAGCTGTAATAATACGGTGAATACCAGGGATACCAGGAATGCCAGGAGTACCAGGGATCATACCATCCCGTATACCAGGGATAATAGCTCGAGGCCCATCCGTAGTATGAGCCATAGCCCCAGTCGCTGCCCACGATCAGGTTGATGCTGGGAGACTCGTCATAGTAGAGCTCGATCAGGTCATCATCACTGCTCAGGATCACAATGTCAGGATTATAGAAACGCTCAATCAAGTGGGTGTTGGCAAATGCCTCCTCATAGATTGTGTCTCCATAAATCGTGTCACCGTTCAGATCAATAGCATACTCTGGATCATAGGCGCCGCGACGGTTATACTCGTCCACGTCGCGCTCATCGCGGTAATTACTCTGGGCGGTCACCTTGTAAGTGTCGGGAACCTCGCCATAGACAGCAATCGTCTTGACTGGCTTCTCGACCTTAGTCTTCTTGACCGTCGTAGACTTAGAAGCATCGTAATAGATGTCGTCGTAGTCTTGTGCTTGAAGGATGGAGCCGGCACTCAAGGCCAGCAGTCCCACCAGTGTTAAAATACGGTACTTCATAATTTATTACGTTTTAAAAATTCATTAAATGTTTCTTCTGCCTTTTAGACAAAACAAATTTAGAAAAGTTTAAGATTGTGTTTAAAAAAGTGTTGCAAGTTATCACATTAAAATGAATTAAGGAGCAATTCAACGTGAAAAAATGCAAAAAATGACTGTTTTTAACTTTATCATGACGCGCACATGCTTTTGCAAGTATCGTGCCAAGTGAGTGAGGAGTTAGAAGTTAGGAGTTAGGAGTTAGAAGTTAGGAGTTAGAAGTTAGAAGTTAGAAGTTAGAAGTTAGAAGTTAGAAGTTAGGAGTTAGGAGTGAGAAGTGAGGAGTGAAAAGTTTGCATCCGGCATCTAACGTCTAAAGTCTAAAGTCTAATGTCTAAAGTCTAACGCCTAATGTCTAAAAAATGACTACCTTTGCAGGTAATTATGGGACGAGAGAAGGTTTTTAGGTTCAAGCAGTTTGCCGTGGTCAATGACCGCACGGCAATGAAAGTGGGCACCGACGGGGTCCTGCTGGGCGCATGGTGCCCAGTTGAAGGGGCTCGTCACGTGCTGGATGTGGGGACGGGGTGTGGCGTCATCGCCCTGATGATAGCCCAGCGCAACGCGAGTGCCGTCCTCGATGCCATCGATATCGATCATGATGCCATCGAGGAGGCTACGCTCAACTTCAAAGCCTCGCCATGGGGCGAACGGCTGACCGCCATAGAAGGGGACTTTAACGAACTGCAAACCGCTGAACGCTATGACCTTATTGTCTCTAACCCACCCTACTTCACCAACGGTGTCCTGCCAACCGGTGACGCACGGACCCAAGCCCGCCACACTGGCACACTCTCCTATCGCCAACTCATTGAGGGCGCTTCACGCCTGTTGAGCGATGACGGCACGCTAGCACTCATCACGCCCACCGATGCCGAGCAGGACATCATCGAGGCTGCTACCTTCGCTTCCCTGCCCGTTCGCCGACTCACTCGCGTCATCCCCGTCGAGGATGCCGCCCCCAAGCGCACCATGTGGCTCCTCTCCCGCCGCGACATGGCTTATTGCGAGGACACACTGACCATCGCCCACCGCGACGGCACCTTCACCAGCGACTACATCGCCCTCACAGGCGCCTTCTACCTGAAAATGTAAAACACGAATGGCCATGAATCTTTCATGAATGCCATCCGGGGCCATGCGTTTTTTTTGAACATGAATATCCATGAAATGTTCATTAATAATTTTTTTCTAGGAAAATTGTGTTTTGTGATTTTACGCGGAGAATTAATATAAGCATTTGAGTAATAGTTACTTATCGTCATATTTTAAACTCCAAAGAGATACTGGATGAAGGGGTTAAATCTTAACAAATGTTAAATATAAGATTATGATTAAACTTTTTGATATTTAATTAGTCTTTATATTGACTTCAATGAAGACTTAACTGCTTCAAACGAGTAAAACTGACTTTTTCTTAATAATAAAACACTTCAACCTTGTGTCGAACTGCTGACGAAGCATCACTAGGCACAGAACATATAGGTCCCGATCGACTTTCAACAGTCCCGGGACTTTTGTTTTTTTATCCAGACAGCAAAAACGACTGGCAGACGAGACCCTTTTGCTCACTCTAAGCCACCAAGTCACTAAGTCTATTGTGCTGATTAACTTGCAATTAAATGATTTATGAATGATTCGTGAGCATTCGCGTATTTAATCGCATGGCGCCGGCTGGCGTTATTGTTATCCTTTTGGAACTTTGTAGTTTCGGGTAGTGCTATGGGGAGGCGTTTTTTTGCTCATCGGGTGATTTATCCCCATAAATGGGGATATTTTTTTGACCAAAAACACTAAAAAATGGGATTGCACGACATCATATACTGTAGTAATTTTGCAAAATGGAATATAATATCATTACGACATGAATAAAAACCAAGATAATAAACCGAATAACGCCACACGACTGCTTGACAATGAGCCCGTTGGCAAGACCGTGCAGGTCGTGCGCGTAATGGGCGACGGTGCCTTCCGCCAGCGCTTGCTGGAGATGGGCTTCGTGCGCGGTGCCAAGGTCACCGTGCTCAAGAACGCACCGCTCAAGGACCCAGTGGAATACATGATCATGGGATCACACATCTCGCTGCGCCACAGCGAGGCCGCCCAAATTGAGGTCACCGACCAGAACGCTGAGTTCTGTGACATGGAGGACGCCTTCAACGGCATCGTCGAGACTGAGGTCGCCGGCGTTGACCCCATGGCCGACAACGTGTTACGCGTGGTGCTCGTCGGCAACCCCAACTGCGGCAAGACGTCACTGTTCAACAATGTAACGGGTGCCAAGGAGAAAGTGGGCAACTATGGCGGCGTGACCGTTGACAGCAAGGAAGGCTGGTTCAGCATCGACGGCCGCAAGGTGCAACTGGTCGATCTGCCCGGCACCTACTCGCTGACCGAATACTCTCCCGAGGAAATGTATGTGCGCACCTACATCCGCGACAACCACCCTGACGCCATCCTCAACATCGTGGATGCCGGCAACCTGGAGCGCAACCTCTACCTGACGACCCAGATCATGGACATGAACATCCCGATGGTTGTCGCCTTGAACATGTGGGACGAACTGGAGAAAAGCGGCGACAAACTGGACATCGAGATGATGAGCCGCCTGCTGGGTGCCCGCATGGTGCCCCTCACCGCCTACAATGGCCACGGCGTGAAAGACGTACTGAAAGCCGCGATGGAAGCCATCGAGGAGAGCGAACAGGAAACGCTGCACCACAACGTGAACTACGGCACACTCATTGAGGACAGCCTCAAGGAGTTGGGAGACATGTGCCCCGAACTGGACCGCTATACCGTGCTCAAGGTCATCGAGAACGACCAGCACGCCATCCACTTGCTGGACGGCAAGGATAACGCCGACGAAGTGAAAAAGACAGCCGCCGAGTTGCGCCAGCGCATCGAGCGGGACTACAACGACGACATCGTGAGCATCATCACCGACCTGAAATACGGTTTTGTGCGCGGTGCTCTTGCCGAGGCGCTCACGCCCAACCCTGAGCGCTCAACCGGCGAGACCAAGCCCGGCTACTCGATGGACCGCCTGCTGACCAACCGCTGGCTGGCGCTGCCCATCCTGCTGGTGCTGATGTGGCTGATGTTTGAAGCTACCTTCACCCTGGGTGCCTATCCGCAGGAGTGGATTGAGAGCGGCATCGGCTGGATTGGAGAATGGATCGGCAAGGCAATGCCCGACGGCATCCTGCGAGACCTGATTGTGGACGGTATCATCGGCGGTGTGGGCGGAGTGCTCGTATTCCTGCCGCAAATCCTGATTCTGTTCTTCTTCATCTCCTTGCTCGAAGACAGTGGATACATGGCACGCGCGGCATTTATTGTCGATCGCGTCATGCACCGCGTGGGCCTGCACGGCAAGTCGTTCATCCCCTACCTCATCGGCTTCGGCTGCGGCGTGCCTGCCATTATGGCGACCCGCACCCTGGAGAACCGCCGCGACCGTCTGGTGACAATATTGACGGTGCCCTTCATGTCGTGCTCGGCACGTCTGCCGGCCTACCTGCTGCTGGTTGCCGCCTTCTTCACTGCCAACCAGGGCCTTATCTTGATGAGCATCTACCTCATCGGTATCCTCGTGGCAGCCCTCACCGCCATCCTGATGAGCAAGACGTTCCTCAAGCATGACAAGACGCAGTTTGTGATGGAGTTGCCGCCCTATCGCAAACCCACTGCCCGCAACGCCACCATCCACATGTGGAGCAAGGGTAAGCAGTACCTGCAGAAGATGGCGACCATCATCCTCGCCGCCTCGATCATCGTGTGGGCGCTGGGCTACTTCCCTCGCCACGAGGGACAGACGCCACAGGAACAAATTGAGAATTCCTACATGGGAAAGATGGGCAAAGCCATCGAGCCGATTGTGGAGCCGCTGGGCTTCAACTGGCAGATGGGCGTGAGCGTGCTGACCGGTGCCGCCGCCAAGGAGATTGTCGTCTCGACGATGGGCGTGCTCTACACTGGCGAGGCCGATGCCACCGAGGAGAGCGCCTCCCTCAAGGAAAAACTGCAGACAGCCACCAAACCCAACGGCGAGCATGTGTTCAATCCCATCATCGCCTACTCCTTCATGTTATTTATCCTGCTCTACTTCCCCTGCATAGCGGCACTGGCCGCCATCAAGCGCGAAGCGGGCTGGAAATGGGTCGCCTTTGAGGTGGTTTACACCACTGGCGTCGCCTGGCTCGTGTCATTCATTTTCTACCAGATTGCAATAAGATTATAAGACCATATGGATACATTAACTATTATACAGACCATCGTGGTGCTCGGCATCGTTGCCGTGGCACTGGTGTACGTCCTGCGGCGCGTTATCAAGACGGCACGCGGAAATGGCGACTGCGGCTGTGGCCGCGGCAAGGACTGCCACTGTAAAGACAAGAAGAAGTGGTAAAAAACCATCTCGGCTCTGCCGCCTAATACCTTATCTCATCGCGCTTCGCGCGAGAAATTAAACAGAATTAGAAATATTTTGCTCAATTTCTCGGCCGTAAAACCGATTAAGACGCAAGGTTAGCCGAAGAGGTAACGGAAGGAGTCCTCGACGCGGGCGACCTCTACGACCTTGATGGTCCAGGCGTCACGTTTCACGCCCTTGAGGTTGTTCTTGGGAACGATGATGGTCTCGAAACCGAGTTTCTGGGCCTCGGCGACACGTTGCTCGCAGCGGGTAATCTGACGAATCTCTCCCGAGAGCCCCACCTCGCCTGCAAAGCACACATTATTATTTATAGCCATATCGACATTGGATGACAGGATGGCACTGATAACTGCCAAGTCCAGGGCTGGGTCATTGACCTTGATGCCGCCCACAATGTTGAGAAAGACATCCTTCTGGGCCAATTTGAAACCCAAGCGTTTCTCCAACACCGCCAGCAACATGTTCATGCGGCGCTGGTCGAATCCAGTGACCGAGCGTTGTGCCGTGCCATAGGCTGCAGTGCTCACCAATGCCTGCACCTCGATGAGGAAAGGCCGCATACCGTCGATAGTCACGCCGATGGCTGTGCCCGACAATTCGCCGTCACGGTCGCTAAGCAGCAGTTCGCTGGGATTGGTCACCTCGCGCAAGCCGTCCTCCTTCATCTCATAGATGCCAATCTCGCTCGTGTTGCCGAAGCGGTTTTTAATCGGACGCAGGATACGGTACAGGTAGTTGCGGTCGCCCTCAAACTGGATGACGGCATCAACGATGTGCTCCAGCACCTTGGGGCCGGCTATGCTGCCCTCTTTATTGATGTGACCGATCAGGATGACAGGAGTATAGGTTTCCTTGGCATAGCGCTGGAAGGCCGCGGCACACTCGCGCACCTGCGTCACGCTGCCGGGTGCACTCTCCAACTGCTCATTGGCAATGGTCTGGATAGAGTCCACGATGATGAGGCCGGGCTGGAAGGCGCGGATGCTGGCGAAGATATTGTCCAGCGACGTCTCGCACAGCAGATAGCACTCGCAGTCCATGCGTCCGCCGGCAATGCGGTCGGCACGCATGCGCAACTGCTGCGGGCTTTCCTCGCCCGAGACATACAGCACGCGGCGCGAACGGATGCGCAACACATTCTGCAGGACAAGTGTGGATTTGCCGATACCCGGCTCTCCACCCAGCAGCACGATGCTGCCCGGCACGAGTCCGCCACCCAGCACGCGGTTGAGCTCATTGCTGGGAAGGTTGATGCGCGGCTGGTCCTCGGCACGGATTTCTGAAATCTTGACGGGCTCCAGCGTCTTGTGGCCATTGTCGGCAACAGCACCATAGCGCACCGAAGCGGATGACTTGGGGACCTTGGGCTCCTCGATATAGGTGTTCCACTCACCGCAAGCGGGACACTTGCCGAGCCACTTGGGTGACTCATTGCCGCAGTTCTTGCAGAAGAAGGTGGTCTTGTTCTGTTGCTTGGCCACGATTGTGATAGATTAATTGATGATTAACGGCGGAAAAACTCGCTGATGGTGATGGCAGCGGCAACGCCCACGTTGAGCGACTCGCTGCCGGCAGTCTTGGCCTTGGGGATGAGCAGGCGCTGATCTACATGCTTGGCGACCTTGGCGCTGATGCCTTGCCCCTCGTTGCCGAAGATGACAAAACCCGTCTTGCCCAACTCGCTGCGGTAGATATCCTTACCGTCAAGGAAAGTGCCGTAGACCGGCAGGTCAGGATACTCCTCAAACAGTGCCTCGAGGTCACCATAATGCACCTTGACACGGGCGATAGCACCCATCGTCGCCTGTACCACCTTGTGGTTATAGACATCGACAGTCGTGCGGCTGGCAAAGATATCGCGGATGCCGAACCAGTCGGCCAAACGGATGATTGTACCCAGATTGCCAGGGTCCTGAATGTTGTCAAGCACGATGTTCAGACCCTTGGCGACACGTTCGGTGTCGATGGTGTCCTCGGGCTTCTCATAGACAGCGATGACGTCGCTGGGCGTGTCAAACTGCGAGAGGCGGGCCATCTGCTGGCCGTTGGCAAACACGATTTTGTCATAGTGTTCAGCCGTGCCACACTGCTCATACCACGACCGCTTAGCGATAAGCCAGCGGCAGTTGAAGTGTTGCCACGTGTCACGCACACACTTGGTGCCCTCGGCGACAAACAGTCCCTCCTCGTCACGATATTTCTTGGCAGCCAGGCTTTTTACCACCTTGAGGATGCCGTTGTTCATGTCCATCATTTTTTGTCCTGCTCGCGTTTTGCCACCAGTTCGTTGAAACGTAGCAGCGTTGTACAGAACTCTTCACTCAGCAATGAGATGACCTGCTGCGAAACCTCGGAGGACACATCCCATACAGCCGAGGCAATGCTACCGGCAATAGCAGCCAGTGTGTCGGCATCGCCTGCAAGGGCAACCGCCAGGCGGACCACATCCTCATAGTCTTTTCCCTCAAGGTAACAGGTAATGGCCTCGGGGACGGTGCGCTGGCAAGTCTCGTCGAAGGTAAACGTCGGGCGGATCTCGTCAAGTTTGCGGGAGAGGTCATAATCAAACGTCTTCTCCACATATTCTCGCAAATCCCACTTGTTCTCGCCCTGTCGCACCAAGAAGATGGCTGCTGCCGTTGCCTGAGCGCCCTTGACGCCCTCGGGGTGGTTGTGGGTCACCTCGGCAGATATCCTCGCCAACTCCAGCGCCTCGTCGAGCGTCTGTGCGTAATAGCCGATGGGACTCACGCGCATCGCCGAGCCGTTACCGAAGGAGTTATAGGGCTGCGGGTCAGTTTTGTGGATCCATTGGGCAAAACGACCGCCATAACCTCTGTCGGGATAGCGCCGGCACAGGTCAAGCATGATCTTGACCAGTGTCTCGGGCCGATGCTTCTCGTCTTCAAGCAGCCAGATGGCGTTGGCCATCGTGAGCACCGTGTCATCGGTGAATGTGCTCTTGGGCGTGAACAACTCAAAGGTGTAATCACGCGTAGGGTTAAACTCGTATGCCGACCCGATGACATCGCCGGCAATAGCTCCAATAATTCCTTTCATAACAAGTGTATCATGTGTTTTGAGATGACAAATATACAAATAATTCTTCTACCTTGATACTATTCCTCGCACATTTATTTTCAGGATGCCCACGGAATGAGATATTGGGCACCACTGCGGGGAGCAGAGAGATTCACCTCGGGGCGCATGGCCGGGCGCCGCATGGTGGCAAGGGCTGTCACGTCGCGCCAGCCGCGGGTGCAGTTGCGCACGGTGAGCACCGCCATCCCGACATAGCGACCCGCCATGTCGAGCAAGGCACGCTTCACGGCCTCAAGGCTGTTGAAATTCATCCCGTTAACGCTGGCCAGGCGGCGACCGTTACATTCCAGGGTGGCACAGATCTGGTCACCACAGTTCACGATGTTGCTGATGTCAGTTTTCATTGTCATTCCTCCTTTTTTTAGTTTTACACTGCAAAGGTAGAATGACATAGTGCCATATTTTGGCACCCTAAATAGAAATAATCTTAATTCACTAAATAACGGCTGTCTTTCCCTAGAATTACTTGACAGATTTGAGAGCGATTAACTAAGTTGGTTTACACTAATTTTATCGTTCGCCTAAACCGGGTTGACAGTTTGGCGGTTTTATCACTGAATGGGTGTACAGTGCAAAGGTATCAACAAAAAAACGGAAGGACGCACCCATCGGCACGTCCTTCTATTTTATTAATGTGGATTTCCTGAGATTGATCCTCCACTGGCTAATGCCTTGCGGCAATGAGGAAGGAAGATCAGAGCCGGTAACCGAACGAGACCAGGACAGTACTGGTCCTCGTTCTCTTGATGTCAAGCCTATTGATGAATCCAAACTCACCTCCAACCGAGAAAATCCATTTCTCGTTCAGGTCAAGACCTGCCCGCAGACCCAAGCCAGCGTCAAAACGCTTGTAGCCCGCCTCCTTGGAGAACACGTTGCGACCCTCGGACTTGCCAAACAAGCCGATGCTGAAATAAGGTCCAGCCTCGACAAACAGATACTTCTTGAGGTCCAACTCATACTTGTAACCGGCATGAATGGGAATGACAAGGGAAATCGGGGAATAATTGATCGAATCCAGCTTGAATCCCGTGAGCGTAAACATTGCAGCAGCGTTGGTATAGAAGCCATTGGCCACACTGGGCAGATCCAAGGTTCCACGAATTCCCAAATGAGCGCCAACACGATAATCCACACCGCTATGGTCGATGGTGGTGAAATTCAGACCTGCAAAGGCGTCCCAATAGGGAGCCTCGGCCTGGGCCGAGAAGCTAAAGACAGCCATGAGGGCTGCAATAAACACTGAATAGAACTTTTTCATGTGTACCTTATTATATTATTTTGGTCGCAAAGGTAATCATTTATCAGGAAATGGACGTGCTATTGACGTAAAAAAAAGGTACCCAAATTCCAGCATTTTCAGCACGTTTTCACACGCTCATGGCAATGACAAACGTGTAAAATAACGCACATTTTGCGACGTTTTTGCCGATTAAACGCCTGAAGGTCCTCTTGTGGGCAAAAGAAAAGGACCTGTCCAAGCGGACAGGTCCCTTTTGTCAATTAGCAGAGTGTGAAGTTTACTCCTCAACGGCTGCCTGGGCGGCGGCGAGGCGTGCGATGGGCACACGGTAAGGTGAGCAGGAAACGTAGTTCATACCCAACCTAGCGCAGAACTTAACACTGGAGGGTTCACCACCGTGCTCGCCACAGATACCCACGTTGAGCTCGGGCTTGGTAGCACGGCCCTTGCGGGTAGCCATCTCTACGAGCTGGCCAACACCTTCCTGGTCCAGAACCTCGAACGGATCAACCTTCAAGATACCCAGCTTCTTGTAGATAGCGAGGAACTTGCCGGCGTCATCACGTGAGTAACCGAAGGTCATCTGGGTCAAGTCGTTGGTACCGAATGAGAAGAAGTCAACAACCTCAGCAATCTGGTCGGCAACGAGGGCAGCACGCGGAATCTCGATCATGGTACCTACCTTGTAGGCCACGGTCTCGCCACGCTCAGCAAATACCTGCTGAGCAACCCTGTTGATAATGTCGGCCTGCATCTGGATCTCGGGCTTCACACCGATGAGGGGCACCATGATCTTGGGATGAACGTCAATGCCCTTGGCCTTGACGTTGAGAGCGGCCTCGATAATGGCACGAGCCTGCATCTCGGTGATCTCGGGATAGGTGTTACCCAGACGGCAGCCACGATGACCCAGCATGGGGTTGAACTCTTCCAGACCGTCGCAAACGAGCTTCACCTCGTCAAGGCTGCGGCCAGTCTCCTCAGCGAGCTCACGCATGGTCTCGAGCTGATGGGGAACGAACTCATGCAAGGGAGGATCGAGCAGACGGATGGTTACCTCGTAGCCGTCCATGGCCTCGAAGATACCCTCGAAGTCGCCACGCTGCAGCGGCAGAAGCTTACCCAGGGCGATGCGGCGTGAGGGCTCATCGGGAGCGATGATCATCTCGCGCATGGCCTTGATGCGGTCACCCTCAAAGAACATGTGCTCGGTACGGCACAGGCCGATACCGTGGGCACCCAGCTTGCGGGCTACGCTGGCATCGCGGGGCGAGTCGGCGTTGGTATAAACGTCCATCTTGCTAAACTTCTCAGCAAGGTTCATTACGGCAGCAAAGTCACCGCTCAGGTCGGCGTCAACAGTTGCCACGAGGCCGTCATAAACCTCACCGGTGCTACCGTTGATCGAGATCCAGTCACCCTCTTTGTAGGTCTTGCCACTCATCTCAACGGTGCGGGCCTTGTAGTCCACCTTGATTTCACCGGCACCCGAAACGCAGCACTTACCCATACCACGAGCCACAACGGCAGCGTGTGAGGTCATACCGCCACGTGCGGTGAGGATACCCTGAGCCACGCTCATACCGCGCAGGTCCTCGGGAGAGGTCTCCAGGCGTACCATGATGACTTTCTTCTTGCGAGATGCCCATTCCTCGGCGTCGTCGGCAAAGAATACGATTTGACCGGTAGCGGCACCGGGGCTGGCGGGCAGACCCTTGGCCATCACCTTGGCACTCTTAACGGCCGTCTTGTCAAATACGGGGTGCAGCAGCTCATCGAGCTTACCAGGCTCCATACGCTTGATGACGGTCTTCTCGTCGATAGCGCCTTCACGCAACAGGTCCATGGCGATCTTCACCATAGCGGCACCAGTGCGCTTACCATTGCGGGTCTGCAGCAACCAGAGCTTGCCGTCCTGGATGGTGAACTCCATGTCCTGCATGTCGCGGTAGTGGTCCTCGAGCTTCTGCTGGATGTCAACGAGCTGCTTGGCGCACTCGGGCATCGACTCCTCGAGAGAGGGATACTTGGCGGCGCGCTCTTCCTCGCTGATGCCCTGCAGCTTAGCCCAACGGCGGCTGCCCTCGGTCATGATCTGTTGCGGGGTGCGAACACCAGCCACAACGTCTTCACCCTGAGCATTGATCAGGTACTCACCATTGAACAGGTTCTCACCGGTTCCGGCGTCACGTGAGAAGCACACACCAGTAGCACTGTTGTTGCCCATGTTACCATAGACCATGGCCTGTACGTTAACAGCCGTACCATACTCCTCGGGAATCTGGTTCATGCGGCGGTACAGGATAGCGCGGTCGTTGTTCCAGCTGTCAAATACAGCATAGATGGCACCCCACAGCTGATCGTAAGCGTCGGTGGGGAAGTCCTTACCGGTATTCTCTTTCACAGCAGCCTTGAAGCGTGCCACCAGTTCCTTGAGGTCATCGACATCAAGCTCGGTGTCAAACTTCACGCCCTTCTTCTCCTTCAGGTCCTCGATGATGGCCTCAAAGGGGTCGATGTCGGTCTTGTTGGTCGGCTTCATGCCAAGCACAACGTCACCGTACATCTGCACGAAGCGGCGATAGCTGTCCCAAGCGAAGCGGGGGTTGCCCGACTTCTTGGCGAGCGTCTCGGCTACCTCGTCGTTGATACCCAGGTTCAGGACGGTGTCCATCATACCCGGCATAGACACGGGCGCACCCGAGCGAACAGATACCAGCTGGGGGTTGCTGGGATCGTTGAACTTGTTACCTGTCAGTTTCTCGATGTGCTCAATAGACTTCTTCACATCATCCTTGATCATCTCAACGACAGCTTCGCGACCCTTCTGGTTATAGAGGGTGCAAATCTCGGTGGTAATGGTGAAACCCGGGGGAACGGGAACGCCAATCAAGTTCATCTCGGCAAGGTTAGCGCCCTTGCCACCCAGCAAATCTCTCATGTCGGCACGACCTTCTGCCTGGCCGTTACCAAAAGTGTAAATCGCTTTCATTTACTTTACTTTTTCAATATGAATATTTAGCAAATATTTATTAATTCTATTTTTGCGGTGCAAAGGTAGTGATTTTAACTCAATTTTCCACATAATTGGCCCTAAAAATCACATTATTTTAATTAACAGCCCCATTTCCCTCAAATCTTTTACACACTGCAAGAAAAAGCGCTATTTTTCATTACAGATTACTTGAATAATCCGCACCAACGAGGGTGTTGAACGTGGAAACCCACCGACAGCAAAGGTAATTGACGCTTGTTACGTTTTTAAAAGCCAATGCTTCACTCATGGGCACAGAGTGAACATTTTTGACCGAAATAGCCTGCGAAAATGAAAAATGCATTATCTTTGCGGATTGTATTAATGAACAACATTACTATTTTTATGGACAACGATACTAAAAAATTACTCGACGCCGACACCAACGGACTGTTGACCTACGAGTACATCGCCAACAACATGGGCAGCATCGACAACGACCTTCCCGCACTGGTGGACAACATGATACTGAAGGACCGCACGGGACAGTTTGTGGTGAGCACGGCGCGTTACCTCAACGCCATCGACCGCGACAAGTATGCACCCAGCATCGACCTGCTCGTCAAGGCCGCCATCGCCAAGGATCGCGACCATGTCTATCTTGCCTACCTGGCCTCATCATTGTGGGGCTCGGACTACAAGGAGCACGCTGCCGAGCTGAGCGCCAAGGACGACAACTTCCGCCGCATCTTCAAGCGCCTCTACCCCGTTGGCATCTAATCAGTTAGGAGTTAGAAGTTAGGAGTTAGGAGTTAGGGGCCTCAAGGGTTTCAAGCTCTTCCAAAGAAAAGAAACTGGAATACAATGAAAAAGAATTTATTATTATCTATTCTGATGGCGGTATTCACGCTCATGTCATGCCAGGCAAACAATGCTGGCAGCGAGAGCACCCCCACCAAGAAAACTGCTGACAACAAAATGACGAAAGTTGAATTAGAAACCAGCTACGGCAACATCGTTGTCGAACTCTACAACGAGACGCCGCAACACCGCGACAATTTCATCAAGCTCGTCGAGTCAGGTTACTATGACGGCGTGCTTTTCCACCGTGTCATCAAGGACTTTATGATTCAGACCGGTGACGGCAACAGCAAGACCGCTGGCCCCGACACCTCTCTGGGCGACGGAGATCCCGGCTATACCATCGAGGCCGAGTTTGTCTATCCCAAGTATTTCCACAAGCGTGGCGCACTCGCCGCAGCACGCACTGGCGACCAGGTGAATCCCGAGCGTCGCAGCAGTGGCAGCCAGTTCTACATCGTGACCGGCAAGATTTACGGCAGCGATGAGCTGAAGATGATGACCCAGCGACTGGCCGAGGTACAGAAGCAGGACATCTTCCGCAGGCTGGCAACCGAGAACCGCGAAAAGATCATCGAGCTGCAGAAGAACCAAGACAACGAGGGCATGAACGCCTTGCAGAATGAGCTCATCATGCAGACCGAGGCCGAAGCCGCCAAGCACCCCTTCAAACTCACCGACGAACAGCTTGATGCCTATACCAGCATCGGCGGCACGCCCCACCTTGACGGACAATACACCGTATTCGGCGAGGTCATCGAGGGCATGGACGTCGTTGACAAGATCCAGAATGTCACCACTGGACGCATGGACCGTCCTACCGTTGACGTCAAGATCATCAAGGCCAAGATTGTGAAATAACCGACGATACAATCATTTTACAGGGCTTATAAGGCACATTATCCTTATAGGCCCTTTATTTTTTCAAAAAAACGGGGGGAAAATGAAAAAAAACCGCAAAATGGCTTTGTGATTGAGAAAAAGTGAGTAAATTTGGGGTTTAGAATTTAACAACAGGGTGCCAAAAGCACTCTAAAAACAATAGTTATTATGATGGAACCGTGTGAAAAATCTGAATCGATGAACAATCTCGAGAAGGATCAAATCCTGAGCACTGAGCCCCAGAACGAGGCCCAGGAAGTAGTGAATGAAGAAGTAAAAGTTGAGGAACCCGCACCTGTCGAGGAACCCGTAGCCGAGGAGCCCGCAGCCGAAGCACCCGCCGAGGAGCCCGCTGTTGAGGAACCTAAAGCCGAGGAGACGCCGCGTCTTGACCTTGCCGGCAAGAGCAAGACCGAACTCGTGGACATGATGCGCGAAATGGCAGCCCGCCCCATCGAGGAGGTGAAGGACGAGGTACAAGCCATCAAGGCCGCTTTCTTTGCCTTGCGTCGCGAGGAAGTTGCCAAGGAGAAAGAGGAGTTCCTGGCCAACGGAAACAACGAGATGGACTTCACCCCGAAGGACGACGTTGACGAAGACAACTTGAAAGAACTGCTTAACGTGCTCAAGGAGCGCCGCACCGAATATAACGCAGCCCAGGAGGCCAACCGTGAAGCCAACCTCGAGAAGAAGCGCCAGATCATCGCGCTCATCAACGAGATTGCCAACGACCCCGACAATATCAACCGCCAGTTCAACCGCGTCAAGCAGCTCCAGCAGGAATTCAAGGACGCCGGCGACGTGCCTGCCACCGCCGAGACCGAGATCTGGAAAGAGTTCCAGCGTGCTACCGAGCGCTTCTATGACGTGCTCAAGATGAACAAGGAGTTGCGTGACTATGACTTCAAGAAGAACCTGGAGTTGAAGCAGCAGCTCTGTGAGGAGGCCGAGGCCCTTGACGAGGAGTCGGATGTCGTTACCGCCTTCAGGAAACTGCAGGAGCTCCACAACAAGTGGCGCGAGATCGGTCCCGTTGCCAAGGAACTGCGCGAGGAACTGTGGGCCCGCTTCAAGGCCGCTTCCAGCGCCATCAACAAGAAATACCAGACCTTCTTTGAGGACCGCAAGAGCAAGGAGAAGGAGAACGCCGACGCCAAGACCGAACTATGTGAGAAGATTGAGCAAATCACTACCGATGACCTCAAGACCTATGCCCAGTGGGACGAGGTGACCAAGCAGATTATCGCCCTCCAGGAAGACTGGAAGAAGCTGGGTTACGCTTCACGCAAGGCCAATGCCGCGCTGTTTGCCCGCTTCCGCAAGTCGTGTGACGAATTCTTTGCCAAGAAGGCCGAGTTCTACAAGTCGATGAAGGAAGAGTTGAGCACTAACCTCGCCAAGAAGATTGACCTGTGTGAGCGTGCCGAGGCCCTGATGGAATCCACCGAGTGGAAAGAGGCCACCGACAAGTTCGTCGAGATGCAGAAGGAATGGAAGACCATCGGCCCCGTAGTGAAGAAGCACAGCGATGCCGTGTGGAAACGTTTCATCGCCGCATGTGACCACTTCTTTGAGCAGAAGAAGAAACAGAACGTCAACGTCCACGCCGTCGAGCACGACAACCTCAAAGCCAAGAAGGACGTCATCGCCAGCCTCAAGAGCACCATCGAGGAGGCTGCCGAGGATGCTGCTCAGACCGTACGCGACCTGATGGATCGCTGGCAGGAAATCGGCCATGTACCCTTCAAGGAGAAAGACAAGATCTACGCCCAGTACCGTGAGCTGGTGGACAAGGCATTTGAGACGCTCAACATGCGCGGCTCACGTCCCCGCAACGAGGGTGGTTCATCACGCGGTCCCCGTCAGGGCAGCGACCGCAACCTGAGCGAGCGCGACCGTCTGGTGCGCACCTATGAGCAACGCATGAGCGAGTTGAAGACCTTTGAGAACAACATGGGCTTCCTGACCGCCAACACCAAGAGCGGCAACTCACTGGTGCAGCAGATGGAACAGCGCATCGTCAGCCTCAAGGAGGAAATCGCTCAGTTGGAACAGAAGATTAAAGAAATGGACAACGAGTAAGTCGTGACAACGACCACCGTTACAACCGAATAACACCCGATGCAGAGGGAGCTTAACCGCTCCCCCTGCATTAACATTGACATGACCAAGTGACTACCATCAGTGCCGAATGAAGAGTAAGGGCCGATACGGACAATTTGTAAGATGGATATTCAGCATCATCGACTTGCTGATCACCAACCTCGTCTATTTCATCACCATGAAATGGAACATCGGCGACGAGCTGGCAAGCGACAGCATGTTCTCCCGTCCGTCTTGGCTCGTGCTCAACGTCGCCACGCTGGTGTGTATCTACTTTTACAGCGAGGTTCATGAGCGCCGCGTGTTCTACGCCGACAAGGTGGTCGGGCACGCGCTCAAGTTTATTCTTACCCATGCCGGTATCTTTGTCACCTTGACCTCACTCATGGGGCCGACCGATGCCCCATGGCAGAGCGTGCTGTTCTTCTACCTCGTCTTCTTTATCGCGCTGGCAACGTGGTGGGTTATTTCACGCCAGTTCGTGAAACTGTACCGTAACCGCGGTTTCAACTTCAAGCGTGTCATCGTCATCGGCGGCGGCACGGTGGGTGTGCGCCTCATCGACGAGATGCTTGGCGACCAGGGCTACGGATACCACATCGTGGGCTTCTTTGACAACAACCCGCGGGCAAAGTCAGCATCGGCAGCCTATCAGGGCACCCTTGACGATGTGGAACAGTTTGTCAAGACCCACCAGGTCGACGAGATGTTCTGCGCCGTCCCCGATGTGGAGGACAACCACAACGTGTCACGCATGATACGCATCGCCGACAACAATGCCGTTGATTTCTACTATGTGCCACAGTTCGGCAGGACGGTAACCCGCCAGTTTGAGTTGCAGTCGGTCGGTGACGTGCCCATCCTCGCCGTTCACCCCTACCCTTTGAAGAACCCGCTGAACCGCCTGATCAAGCGAGCCTTTGACCTGCTTGTTTCAACCATTGCGCTCATACTTTCCCCCCTGATCATCATCCCCGTCGCCATCGGCATCAAGCTATCGTCACCGGGGCCCATCTTCTTTGTGCAGAAACGCACGGGCTACCGCGGCCAAGCCTTCAACTGCTACAAGTTCCGCACCATGCGCGTCAATGCCGACAGCGACACTCTGCAGGCCACCAAGGGCGACCCGAGGGTGACAAAATTCGGCACTTTCCTGCGACGTTCGAGCATCGACGAGCTGCCCCAGTTCTTCAACGTGTGGCGTGGCGAGATGAGCGTCGTCGGCCCACGTCCCCACATGGTGGCTCAGACCGAGATGTATAGCGAACTGATTGACAAGTATATGTTGCGCCACACCATCAAGCCCGGCATTACCGGATGGGCGCAGGTGCGCGGATTCCGAGGCCAGACCGAGGAATTGTGGCAGATGGAAAAACGCGTCGAGTCCGACGTGTGGTATGCCGAGAACTGGTCATTCTTCCTGGACCTGAAAATCATCTTCCTCACCGTGTGGAACGCCATCAAGGGCGAGGACAACGCCTATTAAGTTAGGAGTTAGGAGTTAGAAGTTAGGAGTTAGAAGTTGGGGATACATTCCTTCAATAACATCTATATCACATCATGACCCGTCAGGAAAACGCTTTGATGCTGCTGAGGAGTTGCTACGGATATGACAGTTTCCGTGGGCAGCAATGGGACATCATCGACCACACCCTCGATGGCGGCGACAGCATTGTGCTCATGCCCACGGGGGGTGGCAAGTCGCTGTGCTACCAGATTCCCGGACTGATGAGTGAGGATGGTTTTGCCATCGTCATCTCGCCGTTGCTGGCACTGATGAACGACCAGATCGATGCCCTCCAGCAGAATGGCGTGCCTGCCCTCGCCCTCAACAGCGAGAAGAGCGAGAGCGAGAACCGCCAGACGGTGGAACTGCTCATGCAGGGCAAGGTGAAACTGCTCTATATTTCCCCCGAGAAACTGCTCAGCGAGATTGACCGATGGTCCAGCACGATCACCGACCGCATCACACTGTTTGCAGTCGATGAGGCACACTGCATCTCGCAATGGGGGCACGACTTCCGCCCTGAATATACCCAGTTGGGCGTGCTCAAGCAACGCTACCCCCACATTCCCGTGATGGCCCTCACCGCCACCGCCGACCGCATCACGCGCGACGACATCGCCCAGCAACTGCACATCCCCGAGGCTCGGCTGTTTATCAGCTCGTTTGACCGCCCCAATATCTCGCTCAATGTGGTGCAAGGCTCGATGGGACGACAGAAGTTTCGCCACATCGTGCAGTTCATCAACCTGCACCGCGACGAGAGCGGCATCATCTACTGCCTGCGCCGCAAGGACACCGAGAAGATGGCTGCCGAGCTGACCCGCTTGGGCATCAAGGCGGAGCCCTTCCATGCCGCCATGAGCGTCAAGGAGAAACAGCGCATCCAACGCGACTTCATCAACGACGACTTGAAAATCGTGTGCGCCACCATCGCCTTCGGCATGGGCATCGACAAGAGCAACGTGCGCTTTGTCATCCACAGCAACATGCCGCGCAACATCGAGAGCTACTATCAGGAAATCGGACGTGCGGGCCGCGACGGCATGCCTGCCGACGCCCTGCTGTTCTATAACTACGGTGACATGGTGACGCTGCAGCACTTCGCCCAGCAGTCGGGACAGGTCCAGGTCAACATGGACAAACTGCGGCGGATGCAGGAGTTTGCCGAGAGCGGCGTGTGCCGGCGGCGCATCCTGCTCAATTATTTCAACGAGCGCTTTGACCACGATTGCCACAACTGCGACGTGTGTGACAACCCGCCTGACCGCTTCGACGGCACGACGTTTGCCCAGATGGCACTCAGCGCCATCAAGCGCACCGATGAACAGGCCAGCATGTACACCGTGACCGACATCCTGCGCGGATGGCGCAAGGCCGAGGTCATCGAGAAAGGCTACGACAGGCTCAAGACCTTCGGCGTAGGCCGCAATCTGACCGTTGCTGAGTGGAACGCCTACCTGCTGCAGATGTTGCAGTTGGGACTGTTTGACGTGGCTTACAATGAGAACAATCACCTGAAAATCACCGAATTCGGCAACGAGGTACTCTATGGGAAGCGCAAGATTGAGCTGAACAAGTTTGAGCGTCGTGACTTCACGTCCAAACGGCAGCCTCGGTGCGAGACGATACCCGACACGCCCGACCTCACGTTGGACACGCCCGAATACGGCGGCAACGTAAAGCAATTTGACAAGATTCTGTTCAATAAACTGCGCGACCTGCGCAAGGCCCTCGCTCAGGCGAGCCACGTGCCCCCTTATGTGATATTCAGCGACAAGTCACTGACGGCGATGGCCACCGAGAAGCCTACCACCCAAGCCGAATTCGGCATCCTTTACGGCGTGGGAGAAGTGAAATGCCAGAAGTACTGGCGCCCCTTCACCGCCGCCATCCGCGACTACCTCAACCGCCACTCTTAAAAACAATTGTTTTAGTAGAAAACAACAAATACAATCAATACTATTTTGCTCTTGCAGCAGGATTGAAGGACAAGAAAGACAAGTAGTAGATATTTGTATTTCTTGTCCTTCTTGTCTTCTATAATGACCTAGGTTCGATGAAAATAAAGCGTTGATGCTTAATCCATTGATTATGTAGAGACGCAAAATTTTGCGTCTCCTTTCCGCCCTGATGGTGACGCCTACTGCATGGAGACGCAAAATTTTGCGTCTCTACAAGTCTCACCAGGCTAACAAGTTGAACTCAGCACTTTAATCTCGTTAGCGGTAGTTGTTAACGAAGTCGTCGAGGTTGTTGACGCCGAGCTTCTTGGCTATCTGGATTTTCTTGTTGGAGACGGTGCCCAGGCTGCTGTATTTCATGCAGATCATGATGACCGTGCGTGAGAAACCGTAGCAGTACAGGGCTAGGAAGTTCATCTCACTGTCGTTGAGCGTGCCTCCGGCGATGCGTTGTGCCTCGTCGAGCACGCCGCGGTGCAACTCATTGGTCAGGCTGTGCAGGTTGTTCCAGTAGGAGTCGGTGGGGATGGCACCCTCGACGGGCAGTGTCATCACTTCGTTGAACTTGCGGGT
>ONJS01000007.1 GCA_900318205.1 uncultured Prevotellaceae bacterium
TGTCCGCAAGTACATCGCCAAATGGGACTGGAGCGCAATGGCGTGGCGCTCATGGGAAGACTACGACGCCCGCGAGTTCTACTCCCAATTCTTCGAGCGAGTCCCCCTGAACGGATTCAGCGGATCAAAACTGGAGTTTGCCCTCCACCAACAAGAAGTGGAACGCCTATGGAAAGAGATGAACGAGCAATGAAACAGCGGATACTAGAGGACCTGACAACGACTGAACGCCTGACCCTGCTGGAGCTGATATTCGCTCCCGGGGCGGGTGCCCGTCTTGAACAATCCTCATGCCGGTTAAGCGACATGGAATGGATGTTTGACTTCAATGTAGTGAATCTGGTCGAGAGCCGATACACCTATGAAACTGTCAAGAACATGTTCGATGATTTGAGAAACCAGCTGATGCCGATTTCTGGAGTACACCCGAATTATGGTCTGCTGTGTTTCATCCACATCATCATGTCGGACGGTAATAGTGACAACGAGGTATTCAGCAGGGATGTTCTGAGGTTTATCGACGACTGCAAGTCCTTAGATCTGGTATTTGACCACTTCTTCAGCACCTGCACCGCCCAAGATGGCATCACCCTGCGGGCCGTCTTCGTCGATAATGAGAGACTCGACAACATCAGAGAATGGATCACCAAAGACTCTAGGATATAACAACATTTTTTCGTAACTTTGCAAAAAACTTTTATCAACAATTTAATTTATTATCATTATGGCAGAAATAGGATATGGTTATGGTAGCGAATGGCACTTGATGCGTTTCATGGCACGCCATCGAAAATACTTAGAGAAGAAAATTAGAGAGAGTATTGGGGTAAATGATGGTGACTTTTCTTGGCTTGACTTTAGATTTGTTGAAAAAGGTAAGGCGGCTGATGCTGAGATAAAGGGTTTATCTTTTCTCGATGATATACTTCATGAAAATAAGTTAGGCCTTACAGATAAAAAAATAAAAGATATTAAAAAATCTTTTATCAGTGGCTGGAATAGCTCACAAAGTTGGGATGCTGTTTTTGTGCTTAACAATACAATCTATCTCGTCGAAGCAAAAGCCCGTATTGATGAAATGAAAAGTAATAATAAAAATAATGGAGGAACTTCAAGGACGAGCATTATACAATTTATGGAAAAGCAATTGTGTAAGTACGGAATAAATGTAAACAAAGAATGGTTAGGCACATATTATCAACTTGCCAATAGGCTCGCTACTGTTGCTCTTTTAAAAAATCATGGTGTGAATGCTAAATGTGTTTATATTTATTTTATTGATGGGTTTGAAAAGCCAGGTACAGGCTGTAAAGAAAATGCCAATAAAGATCAATTCAATGAGGCCATTCAAGAAGAATTTAAAGCATTAGGATTAACAGATGAGGAAAAGACTGAGGATCTTCTTACTAATGTTTTTATTAATGCTAAAGAAAATTGCAATAAGTGAATAGAGAAATATATGACATGTGTCACTAATATTCGATGAATCCAGGAACTGTTTTCGATTTTCCAGAGGCTAAAGGTGTTGTCATTTGTGGCGATATTCATGGCGAGTTCAATGAGCTTGTCTTTAAGAGCTGCGTTCAGTATGGAATGACGGACACGGTGATTATCGTGGCTGGTGACTGCGGATTTGGGTTTGAGCAACCGGGCTATTATGAGAACGTCTATAACCGTAATCGTGGCCGTCTGTCCAAGTCGAACAACTGGATTCTGTTCGTCAGAGGCAACCACGACAATCCGGCTTACTTTAATGATTTTCCCATCAAGCATCGCCGATGGATGACCATACCTGACTATTCTGTGGTCCGGGCGTGTGGCCATAATATCCTATGCGTTGGTGGTGCCATATCCGTCGACAGGTCGTATCGCATGAACCATTCTTCCTACCATCTGCCGAAACAAGACGAGCCCCTGGCCCGCAATATCTATTGGGCAAACGAGTATCCAGTATTTGATGCTGACAAACTTGATGCTATCAGTAAGAACTTCGCTATAGACACCATTGTAACCCACACCGCTCCTTCGTTTTGTGAGCTGACATCAAAGGGCGGCCTGTTTGCAGAGATGGCTATTCGCGATGAGGATTTAACCGAAGATGTCAAGAATGAACGCCAGGTAATGGATAAAATCCTTGACTATTTGGCTTCTAATCACCATCCATTGCGACACTGGTTCTACGGGCATTTTCACCAAAGTTGGCAAGCCATAGACAACGAGGGCATTCATTACAACATGCTCGACATCATGAAAGTAAAGGAATTAAGAGCCAAAGATTAAATCGAGTTATAGCTCCCTTTCTCACTTGAAATCTCATTCAAACCTGCCGAATCACATCAAAAAATTTTGCCGAATCGAAATGTTTTACTACCTTTGCGGCAGAATATAACCACAAAATCATTTAGACTATGAGCGCAATCGTTGGAAGAAAACAGGAAATAGAAGAGCTCGAAAGGCTCTACCGGAGTGACCGACCTGAGTTCGTGGCCGTGTATGGCAGACGGCGTGTGGGCAAGACATTCCTTATCAAACAGGCACTGAAGAACCGTATCACATTCCAGCATACAGGCGTTTCGCCCATTGACCAGGATGATGCAAAAAGCCGGATGAAGACCCAGTTGGAGAGTTTCTATTATTCCATGCTGAATCATGGACTTGAGGGGTTCAAGAAGCCCAAGTCATGGATGGAGGCTTTCTACCAGTTAGAGCAGCTGCTTACAAGCTTGGATGACGGCAAACGCCAGGTGGTGTTCATCGACGAAATGCCATGGATGGACACGCCGCGTTCTGGATTCCTGCCGGCTTTCGAAAATTTCTGGAACGGATGGTGCTCAGGGCGTGATAATATGATGCTCATTGTCTGTGGCAGCGCTACCTCCTGGATTCTTGGGAACCTGTCCCGAAGCCGTGGAGGTCTTTACGGGCGCTTGACTGATGAAATCAAACTATTACCATTCACGCTGAAAGAATGTGAGGAATATTTTGAGGGAGAAGGCATTGAACTGTCCCGTTATGATATCGTGCAGAGCCACATGGTGTTTGGTGGCATACCGTACTATCTCAGTTTAAGATGAGTTTAACCGCTTGTTTAATGCCATCTTCGGTAATCCCGAAGACAGCAAGAAGATTATCCGCCTGCTTGCGACGCGTCATAACGGTTTCACAAGGGAAGAGATTGCAAAATCCACGGGGGTGCCACTCGGTGGAGGGCTTTCAGATACACTTGCAGCTTTGGCTGAGAGCGATTTCATTTTGCGTTATATGCCCTACCGCCATTCCAAAGTCGAGCACTATAAACTCATTGATAACTTCTGTCTTTTCTGGCTGAAATATGTAGAACCCAACCTGACTGATGTGGATTTCATGACCGACAATATCACTTCTGATGTGATGAGATTCTGGAAAGGTGTGGCTTTTGAGGAGGTCTGCTGGCAACATGTTACCCAGATCAAACGTGCTTTAGAGATTGGCGGGGTCAAGTCATCTCTGTCTGCTTGGAGCGTTAAAGGTGATGACGAAAATGAGGGAGCTCAGATAGACCTTCTTATCAATAGGGCCGACAATGTGGTGAATCTTTGCGAAATGGTTCATCTCACCATGATCACAACTTACGGTGTTGCATACGGTAAACATAGCGGAATAGTCCAGAAGCAGGTTGTTCTTGATGACCTGTTCGAGTAAGTAAGAAACTTTATACATACTTTTCAAAAATAGCATCAATTTTCAGCAGAATAAAATAGTTATATCTTGCCGAATTATACTAAAAATACCCATTAGCGGCAGAATATAGTATAGTATATTTTGCCGAATCGATACTTTTTACTGCATTGTCGGCAGAATATAAGGCTATAATAAGTCCAACCTGCACGTCTTTTTGTGTTAATTGGACCACTTTCATTTGTTTTTGTCTGGGGCAATCAGATAAAAATTGTCGTTAAATGGCTTATTCATATTCTGATATCACATTTCTCGAGAACCCATTCAGTTTCTCGGTCGCCCTCAAAACTTCATTGGAACCTCATCGAACGATTTTTCCTTGATGTCCACTTGGCCTTCACTTGTGCTCCGGCCAGTGTCCATTTAACCAGGAAAAATGCTTACGCCGTTGTGGAATAGAAGAAAGGAACGGCTCGCTAACGCTCACCCAAACCGCCTCTTCCCCCTAGATGAATTAAGTTGGCAAATTGCAGCTGTTGGCATTATTGGTCTTTATCGATTGGCGGGGGAATGATAATGTTGTACTCTGAGTTATTTCAAGAGAGAGAGGCAGTTTGGGTGAGCCGAAGGCGAACCGTTCTTTTCCCTTTATTTATCTATCATTGAACTGATTATCACACCAATACTCGACCTGTTATTCTTAGAAAATTCAAATACCTCTATAAGAATCAATATTTCATTAAAAATATTATTCCTTTATTGAGAGAGTATTGGACCTGTTTTTTTTAGAAAATTCAGATATCTCTATAGTAAGCATGTTTTGTCAGAAAAAAATTACACTATAGAGTACCAATTCTTCCGAAATTTCAAAATACCACTTTTTTATAAGAAAATTCAAATACTCTATAAGAATAGGGATTATTACAGAAAAAAATATGTATGGTAAGGTAGCAAATTCTTCCAAAATCCAAGAATACCAGTTTTTTGATCGGAACGAAAAAATAGAGACCAACCCGTGATTGAGTTGATCTGTTTGTTGAATTAATGTCCTGACTTATACTCGTTGTAGGACCTGTAGTTACTTCGTTCTGTGCCATAGAGATGCTGGTTTCTATCGTAAGCATTATAAACGGCTCTTTCCACCTTATCCTTATCGAAGCCGGTGGGTAGGAATTTGGATTCGAGGTAATCAAGTGCTTTTTCCATCTCGATGCCAGCCTTACACAAACCGCAAGCCTGGGCAAATACACTTTTTGTCCTGTGTCCATCCTGATAGTTATTCGGGAACTTACTCCATTTGATATCAAGAATGTTGATTATCTGGTCATCACTCAAAGTGCATCTCATCCTATTCATTTCTGCAATAAACCCTTCAGCAGTCAAGAAAGGTTTATCTGGCTGAGTAGTATTGTTGCCGCTTGATGAACTGTAATTCTGCGTCTGTTTAGGCTTATCAAACTCCGGTTTGTGTTCGTAATGCCATGAGGTCGCATTGGGATTATAGTAGATGCCGGGGTCATAACTGATATAGCAAGGATGGCTAAGATCCTCACAACGGCTATCAGATAGAATCCCAAACGCATCAGTGAAGAGTTGCTCAACCTGGCGGTAACAATTGCCGTAATCATCAATGCTGTAGTTATCGGTTATGATTACCACTTTCAATCCGTTACCGCTGGGACTGAGGAAATAAGCCAATACAAACGGCCAACTAGAGATTGTCTGTTTGATGCAATTCAAATCCAGACCAGCCTGGTAATCGAGATCTATGCATACAAGGGACGACATTGATACGCATCCGGCATTATTCCTGTATGAAAAGATACCTTGCCAAGTGATGACGTAAAGATGCTTTTTGAGTTCGTCCCGTTGTTTTTTGATGGGTTCGTTCCTGATGTCGTTAATCTTTTCAGCGACACCATAGTCCCCGGTCCTGATGATGTTGATAATGACCTCGGCATTGCACTTCTTCGTTAAATCCTCATTGTCGGTGTCCCAGGCATTGTTGAACACTCCGACTACAAATTGATTGCTTAAATTCGTTTTCTCCATATCGTAAATCAAATATTAAGTTTATATCCATTTTGTTTCTTTCCGTATTCGTCTGTATAGCGGGCCGGGATAACATCAGGCAAATACTTGATAATCTCTGTCGCTTTGGCCGTAGCAGTCATGCCAAGCCGGTCATACTCTGCCTGTATCATCTTTTTGATGGCGGCATTTGAATACACGACATCGGGCTCAAGCTGAATGTTGATCATGCTGGCTCTGCGTACATTATCCAGTTCCCGCTTCAGGTTGGCTTCAATATATGCACAACGCTGGATTCTGTCGGGGCCGAGCTCGTGATAATACTCCTTGCACTCATACGGGATGACCGGGGTTTGGTCTATGAGGTCTTCAAGACAGGGATAGTAGTTGATGGTGTCAACAATCAGCTTCATTCGCCGCTCAAAATTGCCGTCCTGATCAAATAGCGCCATGAATTGAGTGAACAGTTTTTCATGTTGGGCGTTCTGATCCTTGGGGACGAAGCCATTCTCCCGCATAAAACTGAGCATCTGGTATGTGCTCTGGTATTGATTGGCTTTAATCTCGGCTGCCCTGATATCAGAGACGTAGGCTAGCTCATTACATACTGCTGACCATGTGCCGTCGGGATTATCTACGGCATCCACGTAATCTATGGTGTAATGGTTCTTCTCCTGAGCCTGCAGGATGCGGTCCTTGTGGCCTTTATGGGTCACGTTCTGCAGTTCCGATACCTGTTGAATGGAGTCTGCCCGTTTGTCAGCGTAATGCTGAAGCAATTCATTCAAGTTCATCTGCCCTTCAAGGTTACTGTTCTTGTGCTTGTAGTAGTAGAAGATCTCTTTCCTGAAGGGGTTGTTCTTGGATCTGCAGCGTCCCGCTATCTGCGGCAGGTCGATGGATATGTCGAGAGCGAGATTGTCCCAGTGACAGTCGGCAAACACATACGAGGTTGAACTATCCGAATAGAA
Organism: uncultured Prevotellaceae bacterium; assembly: GCA_900318205.1. Classification (GTDB taxonomy): domain Bacteria; phylum Bacteroidota; class Bacteroidia; order Bacteroidales; family Muribaculaceae; genus Sodaliphilus. The sequence continues at coordinate 6,660 of ONJS01000007.1, forward strand.
ATCGGTGCCCTCAAACGAACACTTGGTAACAAACATGAAGGGCTTGTTCAATGTCGTGTATTCCGTCTCGTTGGGTACGGTCCCGATTGAAAAACCTACCCGCTTCAGGCGTGCCCAGTTGCTGGTCGTGTCAGCACATATCACCAACGTTTCTGCCGGTGTCAGGGTGTACTTCCTGATAATTCTGACGATGTCTTCCACGCTGTTCAGGAAGAACACCGCCTCGATCGAGTCCAGCCGCTGTCCACCGACATTCTTTGACTTGAAGACGCCGCTTCTTCTATAATCCTTGATGATTTGGCCTATTGCGCTAACAGGGCTTGTCATCTCCGAGTAATACACGTTAACAGTCTCAACCCTGCTCGGGTCCCATTGCAGCGTCACATAAGGCAGGTTCTGAAACTGGCCAAGGACGCTAAGGTACGCATCTTTCAACGGCGTGGCACTGATATAGACGGTTCTGTTGGGCAATGTTTCCAATTGGTGCAACAGGTTGACCTCAACTGATCCCTTGAACTTGACATCGGTGAAGATGCAGGTGAACTCGTCCACAACTATCGTGAACTGATCCATCAGATTCCAATTAGTCAAAGCGTCAACCACATAGGGCAGAGAGTCATAAGTCACCATAATTTTGGGCACTAACAGTTGACCACCAAATGGATTCCCTCCACAAAAGCTCAGGTAATCACCCATGGCGCTTATAGTGTTGCTCACATCACCACCGTTGCTCCTGTCAAAATAGAACAGTTTGCCTGCAGTCCTACTTCCTTTAAGTTTACTTGTGATCAATGCTTTTCTCGGACTCACAAGGATCACCGGTAGGTCGTTTGTCAGGTAGTAATCCGTACAGCCACATCCACATATCGATTTATTTAAGATGATATGCCCCGGTGGCATAATGTTGTCAAAATCTGTCCAATTCGACAGATACTGGTACTCTTTAGGTACCTGAATCTCAAAATTTTGCATAAATCAAATATTTTTAAAAGGTTCTTTTTGATGAAAATCATCTTTCATATACATGTAAGAATTTGAGGGGGTTTGAATTCTAAAAATTTTATTACAGCATGTTTTTGGGGGTATGATCAGCGATTTTCTTAGCGACAACGACATGTAAAAAAAACAATAGGGGCCGGTTTAACCCTTTTTACCCCTATGCCTGTTTTTGTTTTTTATTGTCGCGTTTAGATGTATCTGCCTGAAAAACAACAAAAAAGAAGGCGACATCCCTTACCCAAGTGTCGCCCTCATAGCATGACATGACCTAACCGAATTGTCGCAATAAAATGTTGGGCCAAAAGGCAAATATCCTCTAGGGCCAATCACAAATTATAAGATCATCTGCTTGAAATCTCATCATATTTCTCATACGGCAGGTTTGTGATGAACTCGATATCAAAGTCCCAATCATCATAATCATCGTCTTGCCATATGAAGTCTTTTGAACTAACTATATGATACTCTTCGCCAAAACATTTTAATACGTTTCTTAGCAGGATTTCTTCAATATTTGCAGTGTCACCGTTGCAGATGATTGCAAGGAACCCATCTTCATTGGACCATACATTTCCTATTTTCCTAATGTCTTCTTTCTCTACTTGAATGTTCATAATTCTTTATTTGTTTTATCATGTTTTCTGCTGATGATACTCAGTGTAATACCCTTTGACGCCAGATATTTCACTAAGCGCTTATACTGTTGCTTTCGTTGGCGTTTCCTTGGACATAGCACAAAAAGATCAATCAGCTTTATTGTCATCTCATAACCGCTACCGCAGTCATAAGCCGTCTTGAATCCCTCATCATGTTGCTTGAGGGATTCTATGTCGAGGGCGAAATACCGCTCCTCAATCTCATTATTGTGGTTGTATTTCATTTCGTCTTCCTCGATTTGATAGTTAAAGTCACACCTCTATTGGCCAGTTCCTTGACCAAGCCGTTATAGGCAGTAATTCGCCTCCTTGCCCTTGGGATTATGGCCAGCAAATCTTGTAATTGAACTGTGAGGTGTTGTCCTTCAATAAGAGGCCCGTATTCAGCCTCCAGTCTCTTGATCTCATCGGCATATGGATCACCCGGTTGTTGCCCGTCGTCCATATCATCCGGTGCCGCATCTAACTCATTTTTCTCCTCAGCCTCAAGACACAATCTGCGGAAATCTGTCATCGGCTGCTGCTCCGTCTCCTGCATAGTGGAGAACAGTGCTTGCATTAACTGAATCATTTTATCATATCATATATCTCATACGGTAAGTTTGTGATAAACAAAATATCGTAAACTTCTTCTCCGTTAAAAGTTTCCCATATGTCTTCTTCAGCCTTGATGACCTTGTACTCATCACCAAAATACTTCAAGATGGATCTCAATAGAATCTCTTCAGTGTTAGATGTGTCCCCATCGCATACTATCGCCAGGAATCCTCCTTCATTGTACTTTGTATTTCCGATTTTCTTAATGTCCTCCTCTGTTACTTTTATATTCATGATTTAGAATCGTATATATTGTTCTACATTTGTCAAGATGCTTTTCAAAAAAGTCATTCTTCAAATAATCCTCATTACCCTGCCATGACCAAAATCGATCCAATCTTTCTTCTCTGGTCATTTTATCAAAATCATCATGAGCCGCCTTAAAATCAGTAACCATTTTCTGCGCCTTCTCAATTATGCGATCAAACGAATACATTATTGACAGTTCACTATATGATTCAATTATCGTAGAATATGCATCATCCAAGTCCTTTTCATCAATATAGTAGTGCCTATTGGTGTAAAAGAGGTTATTGATGCTTGACCTGAATATGAAGTTGAATTCCAAAGGATTGGCATCGGTTAGATATTCTTTCTTCCCTAGACATAAATCCAATTCATCCTTTGATACCTGACCAACTTCATACTGTTGCATGAGATGGCACATAAAATTAGCGACATTCATCAAGACATCTTTTTCAGAAACTGCAATATCCATATCAGGGTCCTTATAGCTCCCATCCACATAATGAACCATTTCATTGGCAGCGTCTTCAGCATTGTCAAAAACAGGAATCACTCTAGTTCCTTCTTTTTCTTTTTCCATACTTATAGATTGATTATAAATAAATTAAACTTATATTCTAATAATAAGAAGACAATACCGTTATTATCTCCTTTTTCATCATTTCAGAGATAAGGTTATACCCCGATATTTACTGCGTTTTTCACGTTTTGATGTTGACATAGGATTATCAGTTTACGAAATCTCAAAAACTTCTTTATAGTTCTAATTATTATTTTCAATCAAATTATTGTTAGTTTTTTAACAACGAATGTATTCTATCATATGCTTAACTTAACTATTTTTTAGGAAAAAGACCTACATTTAGAAGATTATTTGTATATTTGCAACAAATAATTGTTATACTTTTGTTTTTGAAACAAAAGACGTGAAACCATAACAAAACAGACACTAAATAATCGTGAAAGAAGAAGCCAACATATACAATATTACATTTACTGCAGGATCTGCAATGCTCAATCAGATGCATGCTGTAGCAGAAACTTTCCTGGATTGTAATGGGGATTGGCAACGCACAAAGGCTAGAACCCTCAAAGAGAATCTGATGCAACAGGAAAAGATGTCTTCCAATCTTAGATATTTTACTTTGATTAAGCAACGCTTAGAGGTATTGAACGCAGAAGAACTCAATATGCTCGTCAATGGAACTGTAGCCGTTCGCCGTTTGATTGTATTACTAGCAATTTGCAAAGCACATTCTTTTATTTTTGACTTCATAGCAGAGAATGTTCGTGAGTGTTTCTATAATCAATACGAGAAGGTGACACACGCCAACTTCAATGAATTCTACAACGAGAAAAAGTATGAGCATCCCGAGTTGGAGCAGGCCACAGAAAACACGGTTTATAAAATGCGCCAGGTCACCTTCCTCATCTTGGAGCAAACAGAGTTGATTGAAGATGTAGGTTCCGGTATTATTCGCCGTCCTTATCTTTCTGAAGCCATGGAGCAACTTGTCGTAAAAGACGATCCTAAATGGCTTGCTATCTATCTCTATTCCGATAATGAAATAAGTAATCTCAGAGACCTCTATGCATAACCAGATGATTGATTTAGATACCCTTTTCGAGGGTATATATAACAAACTTATATCACCCGAGTTCGGAAAGAACATTGGTGGTGAACTCCCGCTGTTCGTCCAGCCTGTGCCTTCGGAACTACAGACGGATGTGGAAAGTCAGATAAAACGACTTTCTACCCGACTTCAAAAGAAGGGAATTGTATCTGTGTCCATCAATCTCTATGACCTTTGCATGGAAATCCTTCGTGAGGCAGATGTACTTGATACCATTTTGGAACAAGAGCAGGAAATAAAGCGTGAGGACATCATTTCAACGCTCGACAGTGTGCTTGATATCAAGTCAGTCATCATTCCTCGAATCAAGGAGGCAATCTTGGAGACCCACCCACAATATGTTTTTATCAGTGGCGTTGGCAATGTCTATCCTTTCGTACGCTCGCATGGAATTCTGAACAATATCGACGAACTGACAGGCGAATGCAACCTTATTTTGTTCTTTCCTGGAGAGTACAATAATCTTCAGCTTAAACTCTTTGGAAGTATTTCTGATGAGAACTATTATCGCGGTCATAATCTTAATGAATTTAGCTAATAACAAAAATATTTACGATATGATACAACAAGATATTTATTCAAAAGACATCACTCGCGAAATCAATGGTGTCATCAAGGCCGATAGTAAGCTTGAACTTGAGAAAGAGGTTACTGAATACGTGATTACAGCCGAGCAGATGCAGCCGAGACTTCTGCCTGCATTGTTTAAAACGCTTGTTCCTCCCGCAAAGCCAACCTGTGTATGGATTTCAGGCGACTTCGGTAGCGGCAAATCACATCTATTGAAAATCCTTTCATACGTTCTTGAAAACGAACTTGTGGTTAATAATCGCAAGTGTGCAGACATCTTTGCAGACAAAGCAAGCGAAGACTTTGAATTGAAAGGAGACATCCAGAAAGCATGCCGTGTTCCTACAGAAAGCGTATTGTTCAACATTCAAGAGAAACTTGATGGTATCGGAAAGAGTCATATAGATCCGGTGCTTAATATCTTCTTGAAAGAGTTTAACCGTAAACTTGGATTTGATGATAAGAAGCCTGAGATTGCTGAGATTGAAAGGTATTTTGCCAAGAAAGGAAAGTATGAATGGTTGAAATCTGAATATAAGGCACGTTTTGGCAGGGAATGGATAGAAGACCGACCTACCATTCTATTGAAAAAACAGAACTTGGCCGAGTTGCTTGCTGACCTTGATGGTACAAGCATTGATGTAGCACTCAACAACGTCACGACCCAAATTAACAAATACACGCTTGACATTGATGGATTCGTGGCTCTGATCAAAGCTCATTTGGATCAACAAATCCCTGGCAGTCGTTTCATATTCTTTGTAGACGAAGTAGGCCAGTTCATTGGCAAGGACGTTCATCGTATGCTCAGCCTTCAGACCATTGCTGAAGGACTAATAGATAAAACAGATGGACGAGCATCCATCTTCGTAACATCTCAAATGGACATTGATGCAACACTTGGCAATTTGGAGAAGCAACAAGAATATGACTTCTCTCGTATTCAAGGACGTTTCACTACCCGTATCAACCTAACTAGTGCTAACGCGGACGAAGTGATTCAGCGTCGTCTTTTGGAGAAAAAATCAGAGCCCCAGCAACAACTCTGTATGGTCTATGATGATCAAAAGAATATAATCAAAAGCCTTTTTAATTTTGGTGATAATAGCCAGTTTAAGAGTTCTTATAAATCAGATGCCCAATTTGCCATCGACTTTCCTTTCGTTGATTATCAGTTTGACTTACTTCAACGTTGTATTATTGAGCTTAGCAAGAATAATGCTTTCAGCGGCAGACAACAGTCTGTGGGTGAGCGTTCCTTGTTGACCATCACTCAGGAGGTTGCGAAGGCATACAAGGATAAGGATTTGAACCAAATTGTTCAGTTCTGTGACATGTATGAAGGTATTCGTGGTATCCTCCAGACAAAAATACAAACAGACATACAGCAGGCAGAAAAAACTCTTGATGACGATATGGCATTAAAAGTGTTAAAAGCCCTTTTCCTTGTCAAATATGTCAAGGGATTCCCTTCAACTGTTGACAATATCACAAAAATAATGCTTCCGACTCTTGATACAGACTTTCCGGAGTATAAGAGTAAAATACAGGAAGCGCTCAACAAGCTCGTTTATACTTCATATATAGAGAAAGGCGCCAATGATGAATATCACTATCAAACCAATGAAGAGAAAGACATTGAGACAGAGATAAAAAATGAGGATCTTCAACCTGATGCCATCAATAATGAGATGAAGAAGATTTTCCGAGATGAGATATTCTCTGATAGCAAGATCAAGCTTTCCAACTTTAAGATATTCCCGTATGGGCGTATTGTTGATGAGCAAAAAGATGGTCGTGATGCAGAAATGTATATCCACTTCATTACGCCGTTAAATGGCTTAACGAGCACAGATGTCAGTTCAATGAATATGTACTCGTTACAACATCCAAATCAACTCTGCATTGTTCTTGGGGAAGACAAGTATCTGGCAGAAGATATTTCTATGTTCAAGAAAGCCGATAAGTGCCTAACCCGTCTTCTTTCTGTAGGATCTGATGGGTATCGTCAGCAAATCGTTACAGATAAACGTCGTGTGAACACACGACGTCGTGAAAGCATTGTCAACAGATTGACAGACCTTACAAAAAATGCTCGTCTATTCATGGCTGGTCAAGAGATTACAGATATTCGCCAGACAGATTTGCGTGGCCGTTTAAACGAAGGGATGGCAAGACTTGTCGAACAGGTTTACACCAACTTGAAGATGCTTACTGTCGAATACGATGATGCTATGTTAAAAACAATCATCAACAGTACAGAAAATGCAGCGATCTTTGGAGAAGAAATGGACAACTGCTCACAGGAAATATTCAACAAAATCAACAATAATAAGCAGCTTAGTATACGTACAAAGGTGAAAGATCTTGTTGACTATTTTCGTGGCAATTCATATGGATGGTATGAGACGGCTACGCTCTGTTTACTTGCAAAGTTGTACAAGATGGATAGAATTTCTTTCCGTTCAAATGGCAGTCCCGTAGCAGACCGTGACCTGTACAATAATATGACAAATAGTAACCTCCAAGCTGTGCTTATAGTCGATATTGAGGAAACTATTACCACTTCACAGGTAGCAATATTAAAGAATTTATATAGAGAATTCTTTAGTGATGAAAGCTGTTCGGCTCAGAGTGCAAAGGACGTTCATCAGCAGTTTATTAACCGTCTGAAAGACGAGATCACAGTACTTCGCAGTGTGAGAGATCAAAACGATTTTGAGTTCACTAAACCACTTGAAGAGATAATTCCTCAATTCCAGCAAATTGCAAATAGTGTCTATCCTGCGCTTTACAGGATGACTTCAAATATTGAAGAGGCTATCGATCGCAAGATGGAAGAGGCTGATGTTATAAGTGAGTTCGTCAATGGCAGCCAATACAATATTTTTAAGCGAATCGAGACCACCAAAAAAGGTAATCAGGCGAACCTCGTCTATGTAACACCGAACCTAATACAAATCCTAGATGAGATTTACGCATCGAGAACCCCATGGGACCAGATGACGAAAGCAAAGGACACATTGGACACCATTTATAATGAGATCTCAGATAGGCAAAAAGAAGAGCGGCAGAAAGCGATTAATAACATAAAAAGCAAATTGGATGCCCTGAAGGCTCTTCCGGCTTTCTCCACATTAACGCAATCACAACAGAGCCAAGTTGATGCCATATTTACTGTGTTGACGGCAAATGCCAAGGAGGAACGTTATATCGGCAATTTGATTGCAATGAGCGGTAATATTACCGAAGCATACGAACGTTGTATCAAGTCCATCAACGAATGGGTTGAGTCTGCCGAGGCTGAGCACAAACGTCAAGAAGAAAAAAAAGGCACTCCTGCAGTCACACCTCATCGTCCAGTTAAGACATATATCAACAAGAGTAGCGCTATGAACGTGAGCTTCACTAAAAATGTTCTAGAAACACCAGAGGATGTAGAGGCATACATTGAAGCATTGAAGACTCGTTTGATGGATTTCATCATGCAGAATAAGAACATTATGTTAAACTGATTAATATATTTGTATATGGCAACAAACACAGCGGCATTAAAGTCATTTGCACAAAAGACACGCGCAAAACTCATATCGCTTATCACAACCAAGCTTCAGTTTGTGCTCAACGCTGATACTGCAGAGCTTCGAGGTTATGAACGTCAGATTGATGAACTGAGACGCCAGGTTCACGACAAGACGGAGAAGATAGTGATTGAAGAAGTCGCCTACACATGGTTTAACCGTGTGATGGCACTCCGTTTCATGGATGCCAACGGCTACAATGCACCTATGATTGTCACTCCTGCAGCAGGACAGGCTCGCCCTGAAATATTGCAGGATGCAATGGCGGGGGTATTTGATGAGGAGCTATTGCTTACACCGGAAGAAAAACAACTCCCTGAAGCAAAGCTATATCGCAAGCTTCTTGTGGCTGTGTGCAACAAAAAGATGTCTAAACCCATGCCGTTCTTGTTTGAACACATATCTGATTACACTGAACTTCTCTTGCCTGATGATTTGCTTTCCGATCAAAGTTTCATCAATGACATTCGTATTGGCATGATAGACGAAGACTGCCAGAATGTTGAACTCATGGGATGGCTTTACCAGTTTTACATCACTGATCGCAAAGCGGATGCTGAGAGAAAAAAATCCAAGAAGGGTGGCCTAAAGAGTGATGAGCAGGCTGCTGCCACACAACTCTTTACGCCTCATTGGATAGTGCGCTATATGGTAGAGAATAGTCTTGGCCGTATCTGGATGACGCTGCATCCGGAGAGCCATCTTGTGGATGACATGCCGTATTACATTGCAACACCAGAAGGCCAGACAGACATCATTCCAGAAGACATACATTCCGCCAAGGACATACGCTTTCTCGACCCTTGTATGGGTAGCGGTCACATCCTCGTCTATGCCTTCGACTTGTTCTGTAAGATGTATGAGGAGGAGGGTGAGCAGGCAAAGGACATTCCTGCGCTCATCATCCAGAACAACCTCTATGGTATAGATATTGACCGTCGATGCTACCAGTTGGCCGCATTCGCCCTCACCATGAAGGCTCGTGCTTATTACCGCCGATACCTTCGCCATCCGGTCAGCCCTAACGTCATAGCGCTCGAAAAGATTGACCGTAACACGATTGACTCTGCTGGCTCATGGGGAAAGAAGTCGCTGATGTGGCAGTTTGAGAATATCGACACGATTGGCTCGCTCCTGAAGGTGACGCCAGAAGAGTGTGCAGCCATTCGTGTGGAAAACAATAGTTTGTTTGGCGTTCGTCAGCAGGTGATGAAGACGCAAGCAGAATACCTGTCGAGGAAGTATCATTGTGTAGTAACGAATCCGCCGTATTTAGGGAAAGGGATGGGAGATGTTTTAAAATCTTTTTTGTTATTAGAATATCCTAACGGCTCAGCTGATCTTATGGCTTCGTTTGTAGAAAGAAATCTGGACTATTCTGACAAAGATGCATATGTGGCTATGATAAATCAGCAGAGTTGGATGTATAATGTGACATATGAATCTTTAAGAAAAGAAATCGTTAATAATAGCTTTATTTCAAGTGTACTACATTTAGGTCCTAGAACTTTTCCTGAAATAGGTGGTGAAAAAGTTCAAAATGTCACTTTTGTTTTACGTAACGCATTGTCAAAAAGTAATGGGCTATATATACGACTGACAGATTATAATGACCCTTATTTGAAAGATAAGATGGCAAGGAAAATCATTCAAGAGCGAGAAAACAACTATTTTGTTTTCAATCAAGCTGACATTTTGGATATTCCTACAGCTATATTCGGATATTGGCTTTCTTCAACACAAAAGGAGATTCTGTCTAAATCAAATAGCTTTGATAACGTATCTTCACCGTGTACAGGAATGCAATCTGGTGCGAATAGTAAATTTGTGAGATTGTGGTTTGAAGTTTCAAAACGAGATATTGATAATTATAAAGTTCCTTTTAAAAAAAAATGGTGCTATTATCAAATGGGTGGCGAATCGATTGCTTGGTATGACTATCTTCCTGCTCATGTAATCTTATGGGAAAATGATGGTACGGAGGTTAAATCTCATAAAAGTTCTGTTATAAGAAATCAGAAATTTTATGGAAACCTTGGTATTAGTTGGAAAAGAATTTCTGGACCAGACAACAAATTAAAATTGCTCAAAAAGGGATATATATTTGATCAGGCAGCAGATACATTGTTCCCAAACGAAAACAAATACTTTAACTTTATATTCGGGTTCCTTAATAGTAAGGTTTTAGGAGTGTTTCTAAAATTATTTAGCGCAACGCATAATTTAACATCAGGATCAATAGGTAGAGTTCCAATTTTCATGATTGATGATGAAGAGATAGACAAATTGGTTGATACATGTATATCAATAGCCAAAGATTATAGTGAGAGTTTGGAGTCTTCTGACTCTTTTATGTCATTGAAATTTATTGATAGTGCGAGCGTTGAAGATCTTTGTGAAAGATACAAATGCTATTGGAATAATAGATTCATAACTCTCCACGACAATGAAATGCGATTAAACGAAAAGTATATTATGATATATGGTTTGGGCAATGAGTTAGACTCGAATATATCTTTAGACGAAGTTACAATTCTTCAAAGAGGCGAGATCAGCATTGAGGATAAGCGCATCGTTTGGCATGACGATGCCATCATCAAGCAGTTCATCAACTGGCTTGTGGGCTGCTTGATGGGGCGTTACTCTGCGGATAAGCCCGGGCTAATCATTGCCAGTCAAGGTCAGTCACTATCTGACCTTGACTTGCCAGCACATACCATTGAGATAGACGATGACGGCATCATTCCCGTTATTATGGAAGAGGACTTCTTCACCGATGATCTCACACAGCGCATAGAGGCTGCCGTGAAGACACTCTTCGGCGAGAAGAATTTCTACGATAACATGAAGTATATCAAGACAGCATTGGGTATGAACCTTCGTGACTACCTCTTTAAGAACTTCTACGCTGACCATCAGCAGATGTACTCCGCGAAGGGAGCCAAGCGTCCTATCTACTGGCTCTTCAGCAGTGCGATGGGCGACAAGAAAAAGAAGGGCTACTTCAAGGCTCTTGTCTATATGCACCGTCTGGAGGCTGACACGTTGTCGAAACTCCATGCCGACTATGTGCATCCATACCTCTCCAAGATTGAGCAGCAACTTGTCGAAGCTGAGGACAATGCTACACGTGATGACCTGTCATCGAAGCAAAAGAAGATTGCCCTCGACTTGGCCGAAACGCTCCGCGACAAGGTGCGCGAGGTGAAGGCATTCGAGACGCAACTGGTGGAGATGGCCAGTGCCCGCATCACCATTGACCTTGATGACGGAGTAAAAGCCAATTATCCGAAGTTCTATCCTCTCGTGGAGCCTATCAAGGGACTTGAAAGTAGCAATGACAATTAATGGAGCATGACAGATTCAACACAGCAAAAGATACAACAGGTACTTAGCGATCTCATAGACCGCTACGGACGGGTGTTCTGGTATGATGAAGGCGGACAGATGCAACTGTTCGCCACATCTCTTGAACTCCCTGGCGTAGAGGTGCTGACCCTACAGAATAATGCATTCTCCCTAAAGTACCGCATACTGAAGGGAGAACAGCCTGAGCGTGGCTTTATCATCTATAGTCCAGAAGCAAAACCTGCTGACGATGACAACTGGCTTCTCGACTTACTGGTATCAGCAGCACCGTTCTCTGCCGACATGGGATCACTGTATGCTGCTGAGTGTGGCATACCTCTGGAACTGAAGGAGAAGGTTGTGGACAAGCATCTCGAATTCTTCAAGACTGCACCAAACCGTAGCAAATTGACTGTTCGTCTGCATCCAGGCATGGATGTGATAGATATCGAGAAGCAGATGCAGGCTGTGGTATGTCGCACCGAGCCTAATTATGACCAGCTGTCCCTTTCTCTTATCCGCGAAACATACGAAGGAAAGACAGACATTCAAGATAAGTTGGAGAGATACAATCTGCTTGAATTGTATTGGGAAGATATAGATCAAGTATTTGGCTACACTGGTCAGCATCATGTTAAAAACTTGCTAATTGTGTTATTCCAAGATGACATGAAGCGCAAGCTGGAAGGTAGCAAGCTTCGCAATGAAGCACATATCTTCATGCGTGACTGGCGTGACAGTCGACAATATGGTGAACTCTATAAACAATGGGCGCAGCGTCTTGAAGATGAATTGCAAATCAAGAGCCAAATTCAAGACTATAACATTGAGCAGCTTATTCAGATAGAAACATTCCCTTGTGTGGATAAGGTTATAGCTCAATATTTACAACTGGAGGTACATAATGGCACTATGACCGTGGAAAAGATGGAATCTATAGTTGAAGAAAGAGAGCACAAGCTCTTTTTCCCCATTGCTATGCACACCATCAAGGCCCTTCTTGAAGCCCGCAGGTTGATCGAGGATGTTGACCAGAAAATGAAAGGCCTTATCATCAACACTGCAGAAGAAGGATTCCAGATGTACTGCAACGACCTTTATACCATAGACCTCCACTATCGCCGCTACTTCACTGAAGAGAAAGTAGCGGAAAGTAAGAATCTTCTTGCGGACATCACAGAAATGGTGCAGCGCAAGTACACTAACGGTTTCTTGCTGGAACTGGCAAAGAAATGGCAGCCTATGGTGGATTCCATGGATAAGTGGCAGATTAAAGGTATCATTAATCAGTGTAACTTTTACGACAACTATGTGAATCCATATGTGGAGAAGGGCAATAAACTCTTCGTCATCATCAGCGATGCTCTCCGATATGAGACCATGGTGGAGATGCAACAACGTATTAGTCGGTTAAACCGAATGGTGACAGACATGAAACCTGCAATGCTCTCCACACAGCCCTCCTATACTCAGTTAGGAATGGCAGCATTACTACCTAACCGACAACTCTCATATGAAAAACTGCAGGATGAGGTGTTTGCAGACGGACTAAGTACCAAGGGAACTGCAGCTCGACAGAAGGTGCTGGAACAGAGAGTGCTTAAAAGCCTTGCCATCTCTGCAAAGGATTTTCTAGAGATAACCACACCGAAAACTTACTTCAAGGACTATGACCTTATATATATTTACAGCAACAAAATAGATTTTGTCGGAGACAAGAGGGAAACAGAAGGCGAAGTCTTCAAAGCAACTGAAGAAGAATTTGACCATGTTATCAAAATGGTAGAACTAATCCGTAACGGAAATGGTTCTAACATCATCATCACTTCTGACCACGGCTACCTCTATCAGAATGAACAACTCGATGAGAGTGAATTTGTCGACTTCAAGGTAATGGGCGATATAATCACAGACACACGGCGTTTCATCATCGGCAATAAACTGCAACCAGGTAATGCAGTTAAGACATGGAATAGCGAAGCCGTTGGGTTGAAGGCTGGTCGTCAGATTCAGATAGCAAAAGCTATGAACCGCATGCGCAAGCAAGGTAGCGGAAGTCACTTCGTTCATGGTGGCTCCATGCTTCAGGAGATTGTCGTGCCTGTTCTTCATGTTAACATTAAGAAAGCTGCCGATGTCAGCCAAGTAGATGTGGATATTCTGAACAAGCGTGCAAAACTGACCACAAACAACCAGACCATCAGTTTCTACCAGACAGAAGCTGTAAATGAAAAAGTGAAAGGCATTATTCTTCGCATAGGTTTTTATGATGCTCAGGACTCCCTCATATCAGACTCTATCAACATGGTATTTGACAGTGAGAATACTGATAGTACACAACGCGAGAAGAAGCATATATTTGTATTCAAGAATCATCTATCAAAGTTAAATGGCCAAGAGGTAAGGCTGAAGATGGAACGTCAAATACCTAATACCGAACAATATGTTCTATATAAAGAAGAGTCATACAAGGTGAGCGTAATGTTTCAAGCAGAATGGTAAAGCTTAATGATTATGAATGAATTAGATAAAAAATTAAATGAATACTATGGTGGGAAAGTAGTGCGTAAAGATCTCACCAAAAGTATCAAAGAGGGCGCCAACGTGCCAAGTTACGTGCTAGAGTACCTTCTTGGTATGTATTGCGCTACGGACGATGAGGAAAATATTGAGAATGGCAAAACGATGGTAAAGCATGTCCTTGCTGACAATTTTGTGCGTCCAGATGAAGATGAAAAAGATTAAATCCAAGATTCGTGAACGCGGCCATTACAAAATTATTGACAAGGTATCTGCAAAACTCAATGAACGAACAGATAGTTATGAAGGGCAAATTTTTAACATCAATATTAACCATATTCACATCAATGATACCTATGTAAAGAATTATGAAAAGTTGCTATGTGGCGGCATCTGGTGTATCATTGATATGGAATACAATTACGATGAAAACACAAGGGCCACTCCATTCCAGATTCTTTCATTGAAACCAATTCAAATGCCAGCAACAGACATTGAGGAATACATGGAGGGGCGTAAACATTTTACACTGGATGAATGGATTGAAGTTATTTGCCGCAGTGTGGGTATGGAACCAACAAATCTTGATGAAAAGACCCGTTGGCATTTGGTCGCTTGAATGATACCATTCGTAGAGAACAACTATAATATTTGTGAACTAGGCCCTCGTGGAACAGGTAAGTCTTACGTTTACGATGAGCTGTCTCCATACTCCATATTAATATCTGGAGGACAAACAACAGTAGCCAATCTCTTTTATAATATGGGGCACCACACAGTTGGCCTTGTCGGCATCTGGGATGTCATAGCTTTTGATGAAGTTGCTGGAATCAATTTGAAAGACAAGGACGGTATCCAGATCATGAAAGGCTATATGGCTAATGGTTCTTTCAGCCGTGGTAAGGAAAGCATCAATGCAAATGCTTCAATGGTGTTTGTGGGTAATATTAACGGTAGCATAGAGAACCTTGTTAAGGTGAGTCACCTGCTTTCACCATTTCCAAAGGATATGATTGATACTGCATTTTTCGATCGATTCCATCACTATTTACCTGGATGGGAGATTCCTAAGATGAGACCTGAGTTCTTTACTGATTCATTTGGTTTCATTTCTGACTATTTCTCTGAATGTATGCGGGAAATGAGAAAGCGGAGCTTTAGCGATGCCATTCAAAAGTATTTCCGTTTAGGTAAAGACCTCAATCAGCGAGATGTGATAGCTGTTAAGAAAACTGTCAGTGGCCTACTTAAACTGTTATTCCCAGATGGTAACTTCAACAAGGAAGATGTGCGTAAATGCTTGGAGTATGCTTTGATTGGTCGTAGACGCATAAAGGAACAGTTGAAGAAAATCGGTGGCCTGGAATTCTATGATGTGCATTTCAGCTACATAGACTTGGAAGATGGAGAGGAAAGATATGTGACTACACCAGAGAATGGCGGATCTGCTCTTATTCCAGAGGGTGACCTTCAGCCCGGATCTCTTTATGGAATAGCTCATCAACCCGGAGAAGGCAACCTTGGACTGTTGCGATTGGATTTGCAGGTAATGCCGGGCAATGGCAAATTTACACATACAGGTTTTGGTAGCGGTAGTGCTATCAGTGACGAATTGAAAGAAGCCGTGAATTATTGCCGCTCAAATTTGAGTCGAATTTCACAAAACGTTCATTTTGCCGATTTTGAATTACATATGAAAGCAACGGATATAAATGGGATTGGAACATTACAAGGATTGGAACTAGGCGTATTTATATCCCTTGTGTCTGGTCTCACGGAACGATCTGTTCAATCTCAGATGTGTGTTCTCGGTTCGATGAGCATTGGCGGTACAATCATACCGACCAGCGACCTTCCTGGTGCTCTCCAAATAGCAGCTGATGCAGGAGCCAAACGCATTCTTATACCTGTTGCCGATATGATGCAATACTCTAAAGTCCCTTCAGATTTGATTTCGAAGTTTAGCCTAGAAGTATATTCCGACCCAGTAGATGCAGCCTTTAAGGCCTTGGGTATAAAGTAGTTATTTTTACTGCATTTGGTTTGGTTTCTTATATCAATAATATTGATTTTGATAGGTTTGGCGTATGGCAAATTTAAAAATAAAAGTTGAGGTGCGCCACGAATATAATTCAAAAACAGTAGACGTTGAAGTAAATCTTACAGAAGAGGAAACCGATGTCCTTATCGGTTTAATCAGAAAGGACAGATCTACTCTTGATATCGAAAAACTGCAGTTGGCTGAAGAAAATCCATTTCTATATGAGAAGATTGACGGTATTTGCAAAAAAGTTGCTTATGAAACAGAAGGTCATGTTATTCTTGAAGAAGGATTTGAAAAAGATTATTTTGACTATGACGTGAATCTCATTCTATTCTGTAGAGATAACTGCGGTTACAAAAAGAGTTCCAATGGAAATACCATTTTGGCGTCCGATGTAGAGAATTTCAATCCATGGTTTCGTAACTATATTGGCAAACTTGAATTTGATGAGGCAATTGAATTCCTTAAGGTACATACTGAGTTTGCAATAAATCTCGATGATACTATCGATGAAATTGGCAGACGATATAACTGTGAGTTGTCTAAAACAATCTTGAAATTAAATGATTATCAACAAAATATTGAAACAAAATAACTATTAATTCAAAAAGAGATAATATGGATAAGATAAAGATTAACATTGACCTCAGAATCAATCGTGGTGATTATGGAGATTTTGGGTTCGAAATTGAGAAACAATATGCTGATAGGCTTTTTGCCGAGTATGATAAAGTAATCAAGCCTGGAATTGTTAAGGGAACTGATTTCATGGATTATCTGGCAGATAATCAACCAGATCTTGCCAAGGCGGTAAAAGAGGCCATTATTGATAAATTGTTTTGGCATTGCAGGGAAAACAGTGACGCTGACAATCCCGACTATTTCCCGCTGGTTGATTTGATTTATGATATAGATCGTCAGCCGATTAAACCTAACAGTAGTCTTCTTTATACAGTCGGAATCACCATCTCGAAAAGAAACGAGTTTGAATACGATTTTACTAATATGGACTAAGACACACTTTAATGAAAGGTTAAAACAAAGTTTAAGGTATTATGAAAGTAAAATTAAGAATACACTCAATGGAACCACTTCACGGATACATCCACCCCTGCGTGGAATTTGAAGTGGAGCAAATTGAAAAATCTAATGATGATGTCAGCTCAGAAGAATGTAACCTTGTAATCAAGAGTGTTGTATACCCAGCTAGCATGTTAGATGATAATATTGAAAAAGCATTTACAGAGAGTGCTTTATGGGTTATAGACACAGATGATTACAATTCAAGCATCGAGATGGATAACGAAGGTGCTTTTGTAAAGCTAACTCACGATGATTTGTTTGAGCTTGTGGATTTATCAACCCATGAAATAGAAAAGAAAAATGAACATCTTGATCATTTTGATAACATCCTTAGTGGTTTTTTTGAAGACAGAAAATTTGACGAAGAATATGCAGAGGCATTGTACCAAAGGATTATAGCAGAATTCGAGAAATATCTTAAAGATAATAATATGCCTAAAGATAATCCGGATATCATTTCTTATTTCGAGAAGATGCTTGAAAAAGATGATACATTCTTTTGTGAATTATTCAACAAAGAAGATTTTAAAGGATATAAAATTAAAGATTTGCCTGAATCGTATCAAGATGATTTTGATTATTTCAAGATGGGGCTTGAAGCAAGGTTAAGAATTAATAGAGACCTTGACCTTGACCTAGATGAAGATTAAAATTTGTGGTCAATGTAGAGTCAATCATAGCCTTATATGATATTAACGAAGGTACCATGGGTGGATCTGAGTTGGAAGCGCTGTCTTTCGCAGATTACTTTGATGATAAATCGCCTTCTGAAGTAAAACTGGGATATAATAATAATAACAAGACCGAATCACGTGCGATGATTCGGTCTTGTCTTAGTAGTAATCATTAATGCAACCAGTTCATTGTTCATGCACAGAGCTAGCATACAAGATCTAACCAGTTGTCTGCTCAAGAGAGTTCATGAACTATGGAATAAACAGGATAGAAAATGATGGCGTGGGTAACATCGAATCCAGCATCCTTAAGCGCAGCTACATAAGCAGACAATTGCGGGTAGTAGGACTTGGTATGCTCGTCAAGTTTGACGCCCTGGAATGTCTTATAGTCCACAAGCACACAATGCTGCCCTGCTTCATCAGTATAATGCCACAACAAATCCATCTCGCCACGCAATGTACGGCCATCACGCAGTGTCATCATGAAAGGCAATTCTTGTTCGACCTTGTCTCCATCTTGCTGCGGAAATTTGGATTGCAAAGTGTCATATAGCCAGTCAGCCGACCGTATAATTGCATCGATGTGTCCTGCCAGTTGATTAGCCACACCATAGCCATTAATAACACTGATAGCCACTTGGTGGTTAAGTTCATCTTTGCCCTTTTGATAGGCGGCGAATATGTCATGAATGCAGCTGCCGATGGTGGCATACTCACTGCCCCAACCTTTTGTGTCAATCGATATGCCATGTTCCAGCCACTTGGTATGAGCATTAAAGCCATCAAACTCCTCCAACTTACTCGGGGACAAGTAACGAGTACCATATACGCTATGCGTTTGTGGCTTGTTCACAATCGTGTACTCAGGCTGTGTAGCCTTGACTGCATCTTCGCTGGGCACATTAATCTCTTCAAGGTGATTCTCACAATCAGGAATGCCCCAAATGTGGTTCTTGTCAGGCGTATCAATACCAATATTGGCCAACCAAGCAAAGCGATTATCTATGCCTAAAGAAATGATACAATCCTTTGCACGTGTCATCCCCACATAGAGGAGACGTGTTTCTTCACCTCGAGTGCGTTTTTCCAAAGAATCATAAATATCCAACTCCTTGATTTTATCAACCATTGGGTCTGCAGGCTTGGCATTGGCTCCCTTAATGATATTGGGGAAAAAGTGCAGGTAATACTCCTTAGCAAACGGATCGTCACTCGAAGCATTATCATGAAGGACCATTTCACGAACTCTCATGAATTGTTTCTTGATAAGTTCGCTGCTATCAAGACTGTCTGTATTGAGCTCATTGAGAATCACAACAGGCCATTCAAGACCTTTTGCGCCATGGTAAGTAAAGACTTTTACGGTGTCTGACTGATTATCACGTTCCTTGTCTGGCTCAATGCTGTTGAGATAATAGATAAAACCATTGATTGAGGAGCCCAGGCCCATCTGAACGCACATTTGGTCATAATCATCGGCCAAGTGCTGCACGGTCGAAAGGTTCTGATTGCGGATGATGCTATCACCCCACTTTGCTACAAGGGCTGGAAGATTGCACTCATAGATGAGTCCTCGGACAATCTCAGGGACAGAAAGATGCTTGAAGCGGTCTGCCATGTCTCGCAACAAAGCCACTTCATGATCATCTTCTTTCCAGTTATCTTTTGACGCATCAAATTCTTTGTCGTCGTTCCCATTGATAATGCTCAATACATAGTCAATGCGTTCACGTAAGATATCTACAGTGGTTTTTCCCCATAACAGTCTCATCAAGTCTGCAATGACATGTTTGCTATCCGGATTCTGGACAAATTGCAACAAAACGACAACGAGTTGCACCTCGATACGCTGCATGATGGCATCCTCGGACTCAGAAACGGGTATGTCAAACTTGCGCATGGCTTTAACGATGTCTTTGATAGTGTCATTCCTACGACAGAGGATAGCAATATCTTTGGGACGAATCATTGTTAGTGGCTCATCAAGAGTTCCACTATGAACCAGCATCTTGGAGTCAAGCAATTCTTTAACTCGCCATGCGATAGCCTCAGGTTTAGTCTTCTGCTGGTTCCCCTTTTTCGGGTTATTCCAATGAACGATGGAATCATAATTTAATTGATTATCCTTAAAATGAGGGCTGAGTGTAATGCACAACGGATCTATCTCATCCTTAAATTTATCAGCAAAGACGCTATTGACGAGATTCACAAGGGATGGGCGTGATCGCCAGCTCTCAACTAACCTGCCCGAGCCCAATCTATCAGGTCCCTCCTCGCCATGGAAGTCAGCATCATTGTAGAAATGGAAATGTTTCGAGACTGAATTTACGAGATCAGTGTCCGCGCCACGAAAACCATAAATAGCCTGCTTGGGGTCACCAACCCAAAATGAATGGCCGTCGGTTCCAGCAATCAGTTCTGAAAGGCAATTGAATATCTTCAACTGGATAGGGTTGGAATCCTGGAACTCATCTACCATGACAAGCCGATAGTTCTCGCGGATATAATCCTGTACTTCTTTCTCTTTTGTGATGAGATGGAGGAAAAGTCGCTCCATATCATTGTAGGAAATGATGTGGTTGCGCTTTTTATAAGCAACATAGTCATCTCGCCATTCCTTGGCCAAATGAAAAATTGCCTGGATGAAAGGCTCCATTATATCAAGATCCGCCTTAGAGATTGAACTCTTTTCAAGAGTTTCCTTTAAGGCAGTAAAATGGACACATTCTTTTGCAAGAGCTCCTGGAGAACAAGGATCTTTAATAAGCGAGTTAACCTCATTTAGCCAATTACGATCGCGCTTTTGAGAAAGCAATTTTGTACCTATTTTTTCATGTTTATCAGCCTTATCCCCAGATTTCTTTGATTTTGATCTACAAAAGGCGCAGTACTCCTCCAATGCTTTAGCTACAAAATCATAATTAACCGGGGGGGCCACATAAATGGAACGTACATTTTCCAAGCTCCTGCTAATGCTTTCATCAACATCATTCACATCGTAGTATTCCATTTTTTCTACGATATCACGAAGGTGTCGTTGCCAAAATAGGAAATCTGGATGACTGTATGCATCGCTGATATCATAATAGTCACGAAATTTGCGGAACGCTTCCAATTCTTTCTGTTTTTTCAAAACACCGTTATCGTCCCTCTCTCTGACTATCCTTGCCAAAGACTGATTCATATAGAAGTCTTCGTCGCGTTCATTAATGGTTTGTATCTCCGCTCCATAGCCAAGCAGATACCAAAACTTCTTGATAAAACGAAGGGCAACAGAATGCACTGTACCAATTGCAGCACTATCAATTTGAGCCGCGGCATCAAGGTTTCCTGCCTCAAGGAGTTTTTGCCTGGCTTTCTCACGAAACTCGGCTGCAGCAAGTTCGGTGAATGTAGTGAGAATGACTTGTGATGGTTTAATGAGAGAATTGCCATCACCATTTTTTTCAGCCAGTTTTTCTGAAAGAATGCGTGTCAGTGTGAATGTCTTTCCTGAACCGGCTCCTGCGTTGATATATGTAACGTTTTTCATTATTTCAGTCTGCCTTTAAGAATTGGATGTGACGTAGCTACCTCAGATGGCTCGGAATCTTTTTTATCGAAAGTTTTCTTTTTGGTATTTTTGAAGACTTTCTCAGATTTCTTTATTGCGGACACAAGGGTTTTATTTGGTGCTTTGCCTTCGTATTTCTCTTCAACATCAAGTGGGCAAAGGTTATTATCGCTTGTCATTGAATAGTAGTTGTCAGTGTCAGTAAACACATCCAACATTTCAGCCTCTTCGATGTGCCCTCGTTTTAGTTCTTCCATCCTGAATTCATAAGAATTCTGAATTTGCTCAAAGAGGTCACTGCTGCTATTGGAATCAATACGTTTAATCAATCGTGATTTGGGAATTTCTTCAAAATCTGTGGTCAACAATTGATTCTTCGGCATCAAGTAATAAGCGACACCAGCGACATTTTTTCCGGGGTATGTTGCCAAAACCGCTTGGCGATACAACTCCAACTGGATGGCCGTGTTGTTTTCCAAATATTCGCTATATTTCTTACTGTAACTCCATTTGAAATCAATAATAACAAAGCGGCCATCAGCCTGGGTGAGTAAGAAGTCTATACGAGCGCCAAAATCGCCAATAGTTCTCAGTTTGAGGTGCTTATTTTCTTCAGGGAAATATACCTCACATCCAACTGGGCTCCATTGATTTTCCTTCATGATGTCAATAAGGGCAAGCATACTTCTCTTGAGTTGAACTTTAAACTCGATGAGCGTTGATGCACTTTCCTCAAGACGCATGAGTAGTCCAGTCGAATCAATAGCATCTTCAAGCCGTTGGTCAAATTCATCACACGTGAGTTTACGCATCTGCTCAATTTCTTTGTTGGCATCCTCAATGACATGCTCAAAGAAATGGTGTGCGACAAGACCAGTAATAACATATAAACTCATAAGCTGTTCCTCGTCAGGCATTGGCAACCTTGCCACATATTGCATCAAATAGTTGAACGGGAAGTTGATCAATGTATCAAGCGAAGTATTGCTCTCTTTGCGGCCTTGGTAGTCAATATCGCCCAATTCCAGTGCCTTGACTGGGCTGAAGCGATCAATGACATCATGGGTAGAAGTGGTCTCTATCATTTCGAAAAGATCGTTTGGCTTTGACGCCCTCAGTTTAATGCCCGCCTGCTTGAAAGCATAACGTACCTCAGCAATGAGCGGATGCTCGCCTAAACGAGTGGTGCCGTCAAATCTACTGCGAATCAGTATTACACAATCACAAGCATTTATGATTCGGGCACACTCCGACCGGCACATTTGCAGATGCTTTGCAAAATCAGGCACAATACAACCCTTTGATTTCAAGTAGTTCCGTTCTGTTGAGCTCAGAAAGTCATAGGAATCCATTTC
Organism: uncultured Prevotellaceae bacterium; assembly: GCA_900318205.1. Taxonomy (GTDB): domain Bacteria; phylum Bacteroidota; class Bacteroidia; order Bacteroidales; family Muribaculaceae; genus Sodaliphilus. The sequence continues at coordinate 29,523 of ONJS01000007.1, forward strand.
CTTATCATCTTCTTGACAATCAAGCCAGATTATAGTCTGGGCTTTCACTGCAAGCGACCTAATGTTTGAAATGACATTGTAGGAACCATTCTCGGCAGCCTGCAATGAGTAGTTCATTGGACGGTAAATCTGTAGGATTAACTTTTCAAGATCACTATAGCTCACCTTGTTGGGTAACGGCTGCAGGGCGATATTTAGTGAATCAAGAAAAGTGATAAGTTGGTGCAATTGATCTTTTCGTGCTTGCGGAAGTTCATTATCGGCAAAATGTCCTGTTGCCCATGTTTTCAACATATCAATATAGGCTATGACATCGTTCTTTTCAATGCCACGGCTATAATCTGCACGTATGGGAGCCAAAAATGGCATTTTCTTAGTACGGGCTTGAGAAGTGGGTTTACTCTCTTTGTTCAAGAACTCAAAAGATTCTATAATCTCTTCCCACTCATCACGCTCAACGCCTTTCTCACGCACTTTTTTTTCACCGAAACCGCATTGTGATATCAGTAATCGGGCAAGGCGCCTTCTTAATGCGCCAGGAATCGGAGACATGGGTAACATTAGATATGACACCAGGTTCTGTATGTTCAGTGGACGTGAGAAGATACTCATGCTAAGTTTGAACAGTTGCAACAGTTGAGGATTACTGTCTCTGAACGTTGAATGCAATTGTGGACGATCCCAAGTGTACAGTGTGTGATTTAGCCTTACATTATTTCGGTTTATAACCGCGGTGCCTTCAGGAAGCATTTTAATTTGCGCAAACCACTCGTAAGCATCATTGACATCATCAAACTCAATTAGTTTTATTCTGTCGATATTCCCGACATGAGGTTCTAAATCCTCGTTCACCGTCTTTGTGATTATTGTTCCCTTGCATCCAATAGATAGCAGGGTCCGTTGAATGATGTGTGGAATCTCACTCCAGGGGCAGTCCACTTGAATCTCCTCAACACATCCATTCAGGTAGTTGGATTTATCGTACACCTCGCTGATCCGTCGCCAACAATCCGCAAAGCCCATTGCCTTGAAATCTTTCTCTATACTTGAAAGCACATCAATCTTACGGGCATTGGGATCATCACATTTTCCATCCCAACCTGCCATAATTAATGCATCGCGCCATTGCAGCAACTTCGCTGCCACCCCTAATGGATCCACATGGGCCGCCTGCTCAAAAACGGTACCAGGGATGTGATTCATCATCACCTTATGATACTCGGCCTCACGTTCAACATCGGATTTTGTTGCCAGGTGGATTCCTGCTCGCAGCTGCAGCTGATCGAGCAACCCCATATTGCCGACGTATGTGGTACCAATCACTTTAGGCGAATCACCAAGGTATGTGTCGCCATCATAGAAAGGACTATAGATTATCTTCATGTCATTACTGAATATAGCACTATATTATTAATCGAGACTTTGGTAATGAGCAAGTTTGATAGCCTCCATTAGGCGTGGGTCATCGAACTTGCCAACATTTTCGTAGATTGTTCTTAGTATAAATCCCATGAACATGTTGTCACCTACGGGTGGGGGTAATTCTTCTTTTGGCGTACTCTCTATGATGGTTTTAGCAGTGCCGTTAATCTCGTCCATGAAGATGATATGATGTTCGTGAGGTCGATGACAAATATCACTGACCATGTCAAACAGATCTTTATAAAGATATTTTAGGTCATAAAATGTCAGGTTCTTGTCAAATAATTTTGCAGTAAGTATGTCAACATACTCATCATCGGAGATCTTTATGTTATGATAGCAATCGTATAATGCCTCTTTATCATCGCGAAAGTATTCGGTACGTTTCACCTTGAACTTGCAGCAATTGATAAAGTCGTCCAAGTCCACATCTGTTACTATGGCAGGGCCACCTGCCCAATGCTGATCTCTTTCGGGGATATATTCCTCCCAATCGATTCCTTCTAATTCATTAATAGCATCATGGAAGAAATCATATCTATCTTCAGCACTATTGAAAGGCCCATTCTCAGCTATTTCCTGTTCGATGGCTTTTTTGAGTATTTTCACGTCACCATCTCTGATGCTTGCATAGGTTGTCTGCTCGCCGGAATCAACATCGTAACGGAGTTTGTAAAACTTTCGGCGCGGGTTATTATTAAGGTACTCTTTGGCCGCATTGCGACACCATTCCATTCTTTTTTTCATACGATCCCAGTAGGCTTGAGCCACTTCTAAATCGCTGAATTTCTTGTCGTCGATTCCAAACATATTCTTTCAAATTATAGTTTAACGTGAGGTTAATATGGTCAATCGTGATTCGTAAATGCTGTTGACGTTGCAAAAATACGAAAAAAAACGAAATAATCAAGTATTAGGACGCGTGCATCGTTGATTGCCTCATGGGCCTCTTTTTGCTTTTCGTCAGTGAGTTTTAGATATTTCATAATACTTGAAGTTAATTGTATTAAGATTAATCTCGTAATGCTCAATTTCCGCGCCTTGACTATAGGATGTTTCTCAGGAACGGATGGATGGTTTCGTCATTCACTGATGCGATACGGATGTCTGATGTGATGAATGCCCGTTCTTCCATTGACATCATTGACCACAAATTCTCGTCACAGACCTTGACCATTGAATAATACATGCAATGGAGAACTTTTTCACGCACATTTGTCGGGTACTTGTCCCACCACTGATTCGCGGTTGCGGCAAGATAAACCATCCCTAATTCTTCATCGTGATATTTGAGACGTGGCGAAGTGACCAGATCTAAGGCAATTTCCATTGCCCCGTTAAAGTCAAAAAGCGTTTTTCCCAGCTCATAAATATCTAACTTCGCATTCTTAAACCAATCGATGTACTGAGGAAGATAAGTCGCTTCTTCAATTTCACGAAGTATCTGGATGGCTGTCAACCGATAGTAGTCACAACATTGTTCATCATTCCACACGGCGATGAGGGCATCCTGTCGTTCAATGATATCAAAGAATATTGCTGCGAGGCGAGGTTTGCGGTTTGGAAACACCTTCACATCTTGTCTGAACAGCGGTAGCCACTCGTCACAATCCTTGATAATCGTGCGCCACTCTGGTGCATGGCTATCAAGGAAATTGATCAGCAGCTCAAACTCGCCAACCCATCTGGCACTCTCATTGAATTCTTGTTATATTGATGTGATTCTTGCCATAATACCTATGTGATTTTATTGTTAATGACGTTGTTAAACAGCAACTTTCAATTTGTAATCATGTTCAAAACATTTACCGTTAAATGATTCTTTGGATTATCCTGAATTTGACTATCGACGCGATATGGTAGCATAATATAAATGGGAGGGAGAAGATGCTCTCTCGTTTATCTATATATCCTTTTCTCATCCAACTATGCCACACTTTTACGTTATATTGACTTTCAATACGTTTGCACTCTTTGATAAACGCAATACCGTGTTTTTTGCCTTTTTTATATTTTTGCGTTACTGATAAGTGTGCCATTTCGTGCAATAATACGCTTTTCAGTTTTTCTTCGTCCCAATCGATTCTTTTACTTACTTTAATGGATGGATTCTTAACTCGACGATTCTTGTCTATTTCAAATTCGAATATGCCAACAATAGTTTTAAAACTTTTGCTTAGAAAACCTAGATTGACGCTTTTCAGTTTACCATCAAAATACAATTGGTTGTATTCATCAAACCGCAGTTGTAAATCCTCCTTTGTCATCGTCATGAACTGCACTATCGCATTTATAAAGTACCCTAGGATTCTTGTGCATACCTCCTATAACCATTTTGACGCCCTCAACAGGATAATACCCGTCCCACATATACGTACTGCGAACATCTCGAAGAACAAAATGTGGTAATATATGATAGCGGTGGATAATGTCATGTAATATTCCATCTTTCCCAAATCGATCGTAATTACCTCCGAGTCCATGATCCTGAAGCAAAAATAACCAGGGAGCCTTTTTGTATTGCAACACGAACAATTGATAATACGTAGAAATGCCATCAGCAAAAAGGTAGGTAAGGGCCAAACGTTTGGCACCCCATGAATCAGCCTTATCTTCATTTCGCTCATAGATTTCCATTATGCAAAATGGTTTTACGTTATCTTCTACTGCGAATCTTCTATTCCTAATCTGAGGCACCAAGTCAGATGGAATCTGAAAATCACCATGAGGCAATATTTCTTCATATGGCCATTCGACACTTCCAATGGGATGATAGCCCAAAAGTGCTTTTTCATTGCCCAACTCTTGCTCAACTCGTTCACGGGTTACACCATAATCCACATAAAGAAAAGTGTGTACACAGTGTGCTTTATTTGCTGTCTTGATTAAGCAACCGTCAAAAAGGCTACCTGGATAATAGCCAATCCGACCTCCCATAAATTCTCTAAACTCAACATAATCACCAGGGCAATAGTTTACCAGCCATGATGGCATATTCTCTCTCCAATTCTTGAGATATTCTGTCATTTTCTCCATAATGCTATCACTTATATCTTTTTGTCGGTTCGTTGTCAATCCTGTAATCTACTGTCCAGCCGTCAGTAATGATTGTTATGCTATGACGATAGCCGTCCTTTCGGCAACGGAAATCTCCTTCAAACCTGTTCCCGACTTCGTGGCCGACAGATAAGTTAGTCGCATCATATCCCTCTTTTGTAAGGATCTTGAACACAACATTCTCTAATGCGCCTAAGGTATAGGCGTGATCATTGCCGTAGTCTTGAATGAATTTATACAATAAACTACGACCACCCGTTAATCGTTGAGCAATCCAAACGATTAACAGCACTCCTATGATGATGGGAATGGAGATTATTAGTACAATTCCCAATGCTTCTAAAAAATCCATGATATCTCTTTTTAATCGTTAATATTGAATCAGGTCAGATTATAGTAGATTCGCCTCACGAACTTTCCCCACCAAGAGGTCGGGACTCTTTCTCGTATATGGTAGATATGGTGAGGATGGATGTGAATGTTCTGCCCAAATTGACGTTTAATCCTCCTGACTTGTTTGCGGAATCGTTTCCCATGGCCGAATAAACCATACCAGCTGAACCCGTCAATTCCCTTGCAGCCGTCGATAGCAACTACATAGTGATGTATCATTTCATGAATGAGCACGTCCCTAAGAGAATCCTCTGTCCAGTTAACGTCACAAGTCAACCCGATCCTGTACTTACGTTTGCCGTTCTTTCCAGAAGAGAACATATAACGGCCAAGGCAACTCAATTTAGTAACGGAGAACTCGCACCGGGGCAGCGCCGAGCCGAAATACAGTCGGTTGTACTCGTCAAACCGTGCCTTCAAGTCTTCCTTTGTTATCTTCATATGGTCTTGAATAAATCTATTTGTGGTTATTAAATAGCGCTTTAAAGTAATTAAAATCTGCGTTATCAACATCCAAATAGTGTGGCGTATAAGGTATTATATACTCTTTGTTACCTAATCGATTGATAAGGTGAAGCCCCATAGCCACGGCTTGATCCATATCCTCTGCAACCACATATTCGATGGATGTGTGATGATTGTAATAGCCAGCACTAAAGTTCATACATGCGAGGCAGGTATTCATTCTCAGCATCATAACGTCGGTATAAGGATGGGCTTCAAAATTGGTCAGGCCGTGTTTGTTCCCCAACTCCCTAAGGAACTTCTCATAGAATGTCTTATCAAACAACAGCTCACCGCCACACGACCACGATGCGCTATTTCGACCAGGAGCGTCAAAAGCAATGATATATCCAACATCCCTGAACCAAGACAGTTCGGCAACCTCACTGCCGCCACACCCGATTTCCTCTTCTACAAAGAAAACGGCCTTACACACTGGCAACATTTCCATGATGGTTAATGCGATAACAATTCCGGCCTTATCGTCTCCGCCCAAGCCAAAGTCCTCGGCAAAAATGAGATGATTGCCATTGACAACCTCTGTCTGCAAAGGAATTTTCTTGTTTGCTTCGATAAATGGAATCTGGCGACTGTGAACAGTATCCATGTGTGCGACAAGACATGGAAAGAAGCGGCCTTTTTCCAAAGAGCCCTTTTGCAGATAAATATTTCCTTTGTTGTCAATATGCGCTTGAAGTCCATGCTCCGTTGCGTACTTGAAAAGAAACTCCTGCATTCTCACTTCTTTCCCACTATAGGTAGGAATTGATAGCACCTGGTACAGCAAGTTCTCGTCTATCGTTGTTAAACCTAATCGTTGCCACATAAATTCTGACTAATTAACTTCAACTTAATCAAGGGCTGATTCTGCATTCAGATATTCTAACTCCTGGAAATAGTCGGTATTCTCGTTTCTCTCTTTCTCTAATTCAGCATAGGTCTTTGCGCCACTCGATAACATGAGTTCTTCGAGAGTTGATAGCAGCCTTATGGTATCCGCATCGGTGCAACGTGATTTTATAGACAAGAGAAGGTCAAGTGATGATCTCTTCCCGTCATGCATATTGACCGTATCACCTGCTTGAAGCGCCCATTTAGCCGATTTCAAATAGAATTGAATCAGATTATAGTTGGGCGTTTTTGCCCTCTTGATGTGATTTGACGCTTTTTTTAGGAATTTATGCATCGACCGTGTGACAGGACTGCCCAATCCTCGAAAACTTTCAAGAGCCTTTTCGACGTCATCCCACACCAATCCGTCATAATACTCATGATCCCTAATACAGCCTTTAATCAGGTCGTTGAATACTTCCTCTTTGAAGGGATCTAAGATTTGATTATCAATCGACTCGCGTAGCCAAGCCATTTCATCCAGAAGCATTGTAACAGGCAACGTGCGGCATTTATCGAACCATTCAAACTCAAAAAGCGGAGGAAAACAGTGCTCATTATAATGGGTGATCAAAAGAACCCGCACGTCGCCTCTTTTTAGATCCTTGCTGTGACCGATGGCATATACAGGTACCCCAATCAAGCCACTCTTGAGAGCCTTTTCACGAATTGATCTTGTGAACAAACGCAATTCCTTAGCTGTCACAAATTCATCTTCGGCTTGCCAGATTTTAACGACATAATACCACGAGTTGCTGAATACTCTCATTTTCTTGAATTGCTCAACACATTCCCTCAGAGCATGTTTGCCAGTAGCTTTGGCAAAGTAGAAAGAGTACTCGTAAGAGAATTTGTTGCATAACATCTTCAGGTCTCTTTCTGTGATTGGGAGGTCATCGTCGGGGTTGATGAGCATATCCAAGATTTCTTCTTTGCAATAACGCTCAAGTTCAATCCATTCACCATTTATCATAACGACATTGGGGTTTTTGCTGTCCTTTTGACCCATGTAATTCATCGTGGTGATGATATCAAACGCGTCGCTGCACAACCAGAATGGTGAATAATCATTTGATTCTCCTTCAAATGTTCTAACCCGAGTCAAGACTTCCATAGCTTTGTCATCGATGTACATCTCTCGTCCATCCTTAACGGCATAAAACACATTACCGCCAAATTTTCTCTTGATGTAATCATACTCGGCGGGAATTATCACCTTACCGTCAACCTTAATACCAGCCTTGCCGTTCACAACGTACGGACGTTCCTCTTCTTGCAGATAACCAGAAGTGGTGCAGCCATTGGATTCTTCAATGAATCTCCAATTAGGCGTAATGCGCAACACGTGATCCCGACATACACCGATAAAGATGTTTTCTGGTTCATAAAGTATAGTGCCATCAATATCTCTCAGTCCCCAGAGACCGTTTACTTCAAATTTCTTGGCTCTTTTCGCTCTTTCTAATTTTGAACAGCCATTAACACCGTATTGTGTTTTTGTTGACTCCTGTGGACTTCCCGCTATGGGGTCATTAAATTCTTCCATAATCAAAAACGCTTTAAGATTGTTCTGTTAAGTTACTTTAATCTGATGTTTTTTACTTTATCGTCCAATAAAGTATATAGAAGAGCTCATCGCCGATCCGGGCGTAAAAGTATTCGTCAAATTCATCGTCCATAATTCGGTATTCAACACGCCGAACGAAGATCTCATCATATTTCGGCCCGCAATAATGCTCATAGAGGTTGGGATACTTGCGGTCTTCTGGCCACCACCATCCCCACTTGCCGTCCTTGGAAAACAAAGACAATTCCATTTCTGGAACATCATAGATGGCATCCATTTCCACTTCAATTGGTAAAGTGTAGAACATTCCCTCCAGATTGGCCATACCTTGTTTTCCGTCTTTCAACAGGATATAGTTGTCGTCAATTCCTGGTTTTCGGAAAATGAAGTCGTATTCAAATGGAATAATCACATGCTGTTCATCGTCGACTACTCCCCATTTGCCATCTTTTTTGACGACATTCGTAGTCCAGTAGTGGCAGTTCAAAAATATATAATCGTCAAATGTGAAAGAAATCTCCTCGTAAATTGGAGGCAGAACCTCAAGGCCTGCAATCGTCCTCAGCCCCTTTTTGCCACCCTTAATGAAAACAAAGTTAGGATAGCCATTATTTTTGCAATAGTCCTCAAAGGCATGATAAAGCGGATCCAACTCTTCTTTAAACCGTCTCCACCGTTCCTTTCGATCAGTCAATTTATAACATTCATCGGACATGGCTCTATATCGTATCATCATCCTTGCAACCTCTACATGCTGTTCATTGCTCAAATGATGCGCCGTCGCGTTCGCCTCCAGTTCTTGCCATAATTCATAACAAGTCTGGAACTCATTTTGCCATTCATCAAGCCATCTGACTGTTCTATTGAATTTCATTTCTTGGGTTTTTATTTATTTGTGTTTATCTTTTTCGATTGCTTTTTGGGCGCGTGGGATTTATAGATGATATGGTCGAAAACCTTCTCCAGCTTCTCGCCGATCCACACCACTACATGAAGACCTCCAACTATCAAATAGAATACTACAAACGCCCAATTTCCAATCAAACTCATTAAAACGTAGCACAAAACCCTTGTGCCTGTTACCTCCGTTCTTCCCTCATTGTTCTCAAATCCCCAAAAGAAGATGAAACATAGCATGGCCAGCACAAACCCAATAGCCCAAAGCGTTAAAAACAATTCAGTGCTCATATCTCCAATATTTTTTTTTGATTCCACTATTATCTAAGTCATATTGTAATTGATATCTCCGTTGATGAATTTGTTAGCTGGCTGGTGCCCAGAAAAATCGGGCCAATGAACGCTTGGGTGCTGCTGCGCTGACCTTCAGTCCACGCAAATTCGGATGAACCTGGATATTCAAGCCATATTTCTCGTTCATCTCGGCTGCCGCTTTCAGGAATCGTGGGCCGTGCATTTTCTTCTCGACATTCTTGGAACGCTCCAGTTTGTAGTGCAGCATCTCGTGAACGAGGACATCACGAAGATATTCCTCGGTCCAGTCATAGTACATCGATATTCCGATTCTGACGTTGCGAAGCCTGCTGCCTGGTGAATGTTGGTTGCAGCTGAATCGGCCAAAACACCTGAATGACTTGATCAGGTAGAACTCATAGGGCCACAATAGACGGCCGCCGAAATACAACTTGTTATACTCTTCGAACTTCTCCTCTAATAGTTCAACAGTGACTTCCATTCTGATTAACTCTTAAGCATTAACTTCATCGTCCTCAAAATCGCCATCGTAGTAGTCATTCATCAAGTCATACTCGCTATACAGCAAATCACCGTCTTCGTACACTAAATCGCCATCTACATCAGGATCGTATAATCTGATGTCAGAGATGAAAACGTCCATGGCATAGTCTTCAACCGCCTTTTCGACTCGTTTCTGAAACTCCGGCATACGCATTCTTATCATTAACCCAATATAGTGGGCCCAAGGATTTGCATTGTACTCCTTGAATTTGCGGTACTCTTCTTCGGTAGCCCAGAAGAATACCGAATCCTCACCGTCGCCGATTAATTCCAAGTCGTGAAACATAAAGGTAACCTTCACCACAACCTGTCCCTCACGCTCCTGTATGTTCATATCGTTATTCAAATCTTCCATTTTGTGTCCTCCTTAATGATGTCAATTAAAGTTATTCCTCATTCTCAGTTTAGTCGTCCGGTGCGCAGATGAATCCCAAGTCGTACAGTTCGTCCTGCTCCTCGTCTGTTAGGTTGTCGTATTCTTCATCGCTGATGAAACGCTTGTCCATGGTGACGCGGCCTTTGACGCCGTCCTTGATGAAGGTGAAATCATCCCCGATGCCATTGTCGATGATGTCGTCATATTCGGGTGAGATATAAATCAGTGAGCCCATCCCGATGATGCCGTATTTGTCGTTATCGCCTTTCAAAATGATATGGTCATCACAAGGCCTGTAATAGTCGACCAACTCGTAAGGGGTAAAGACTTTGCCCAATATGATGAGGGCAAAATGATTCAAGTCTTCGGACTTGAAGGCGATATTGAATGGGGTGAACGGGATGGGTTCCACATAATGGAGTTCAAAGTCTGTACGCGGTGTACCCTTGCCGTCACGCTCAACCAGAGCGACCTTGTCACCCTTCTTAGCCCCCACAAGCATCATGGGCAGATAATAGGGTCGTGGTATGAGGAAATCATCATAGATGACCGGCACCACCACTTCGCCGCGAACATTGCGCAATCCTTTCTTGCCGTTCTCTTCAAAGACCTCGTCGTACCAGTCATATCCAAACATCAGTTCATGTTGCTCTTGCATAAGGGCCAAATAATTGTCGGCTTCTCGTCCAACGCGTTCAATTTCGTGCTTGAGGAAATCCAGTCTGTCAGCTTGTACTGCTGTTGCTTTCGGTTTATTTTCTTTGTCGTTCATAGTGCTATGGCTTTATTGTTTTATAAGTTTGTTTTCGTAAAAGTTATTATTCTCTATCACAAGATAGGATTTGTTGTCCAGCGCGTCACACAACCAAAGGTTATTTGGAATGTCGCTTGAGTTCTTCACGTTGAAGCAATGCTCCACTGGTGTATGACCGACCACTTGGTCATAGTCCGGAATCATTACATTGACCAATGTCTCCGGTCGGATCCATGTGGGGGGTTGTTCGGGTGAGGTTCCATAAATGTCCCGAGGATCGCTAGAGCAGAATCCAAATCGCTCGCTTGGGTCGAGTGAATTGATTCTGTCTAAAGTGAGATGATTTGACTCAAGCCACTTCGTCGAAATCCCTGCATGGCTAAATATCGTGTTGCCTATCACATGAATCCATTGGGTGTTGGCAAGGAATTCCTCTTTGAGATCCGTCATCAACTCAGCAACCCATGGAAAGTACCCGCTACATTCTGCCCAATAGTAGCCCAGATGTTGCATATCGTGGTTGCCGCGCAGCAAGATGGTCTCGGGATGGTGGTCCTTGAAGCGCATGATTTCCAAGAGGTTTGACACCTGATCCGACTCGGAAACACCCTCATGGGACGACACATAATCCCCCAAGAAAATCACTTGGTCGGGCTGCTCTTCATCTATGATATCCTTCCACACCGTGAGACCATGTATGTCTCCTAATACAACTATTTTCATCATCAATGTCGTTCGTTATCTTGTTGTTCTTTTTAACGTTTTATTGTTTGTCCTTCTCGCGGAAGTATCGCTTGATAGTTCCAGAATCAATTACATTTGTCTGGAAAATCTCTTTCAATTTGTCGTGCCTGAACCGACACAATTGGAATTCAAGTTCTTCGATTCGTTTGTTAATGGGCGTGATCGAATGCTGGTAGGAAACGTTGTCGATCTGTCCTCGTTTCAATTGGGCTTTCAACGCCTTCTTCTGCATTTTGAGGTGCTCAATCTCTTGGCTAATCTTTGTTTCAAGTTTTCCATCTTCAGCGAGAAACGCCCTAGCTTCATCTTCTTTGAATGAGATGAGGGCGAAGAGATACTTTTCGCGCCAGTGGGACGATTCTTCAGTCAACCTCTCAAGGCACCGGTTCAGTCGGTCAATCTCATGCTGCATGAAATGAGTTGTGATGACGTGGTCATAATCCAACTTGCTGTTATCCTCGCGATGGAGGATGTCCAACACCTCTTGCAAGGTATAAGCCTGGTAATGAACCTTGGCTTCGGTATAGCGTGTGTTGATTTTGATAAATGAGCCACAGTGTCTGCCGAACGATGACAATGTCACGGTCTCTATATTTCCGTCTTCACGCACCGTACTACAGCGATTCATGCCGCTCAACGGAGATCCCGCGAGGCGATAAATGAGGCTTCGGCACCCTTCATTATCGATGCACATAGCGTCATCGCTGGTTTGCCACCATTCGAGATATACCCCCAGTGTGGGGCGCTTGAAACCACTGGTGCCCGTGTAGGCCAGTCCGCTTTGTACTGCAACGGGAGCGAGAAACATTCGGCTGTCATTCATGATGCGATCCATATGAGCAAGCAGATAAAAGGCATTGTCAACGAATAGTTGCTGCTTTTGCATCCATTCGTCCGAAACGTGCGTTGTTTTCGGCTTGCATTTCCGCACCGTGAGATATTGCCCAGTGGTATCAAGTTCCAATTTGTCTTGGAATTCCGTTTCAATGTCTTCATCTGCAAGTGGATAACAATCCAGTTGGGTTCCGTTGAGCAAGACTATTTTGCCATCAGGAAAAGTCTCCTTCTCGTCTTGATGTTTCTTTTCGGAGGACTTTGCAGAAAGGCATTGAGTATTTCCTCCGAACAATTCATTGCTTTCATTCATAATCATATCGTTTCCCTTTTAGAGTAGTTTTGTTTAGAATAAAAGGTTAAACCCGATCAATTGACTTTACTTTCGAGGTCGATTCCGTTCTCGTTGCTGATGACAACGACATTCTGATCGTCATAGGGAATCCATGCGATTTCTCTCACGGCTCCAAGCAAATAAGACTTATTTAATTTTAATAAGACTATACGTTTGCGTTCCTGCTGATTGGCATTCAAAAATGTTCTGAACTCATCATGATCAAGGACAAGAATGTTACAACTCGGTTTAACCGCTTTACGATAGATGCACCTTACAATGATAGTCATATACCATTTAGTCTTTTGTTTGAGAAAAAATATTATCGCCTGTTTATCAGATCAATAAGCAGCGAATACAGGAGGGGCTTTTGTCTAACCCCTCCTGGACGCAGCCTTGGATCAAGAGGCCATAGCGAGTGTAGAGGCCGGTTTCAAGTGGAAATGCTTGGTGAAAGCAGCCAACAAGAGGTCAGCTTCGGTATGGTTGAGGTCGAAGAGCGTCACTTCGGTCTCGTCATTGCACAACATTGTGTGTACTCCTTTGCAATAAAAATAGTTACGGATTCGGTTCACCAGACGCGGATTACTGTTTTTGATAGAGATAGTCATAGAAAACTTGTTTTTATGGTTTAACATACTAGTAGAAGTCAATTTGTTAGTTCAATGTTTCACGCCACGAAGCCTACTCGCCTTGCGTTGGTGTTGTTGTCGTTGATGCACTCGCTGCCGCACAGTTCGTGGAGTAAATTTAAGCGGTCACCAGACTCTTCCCCGTGGAGGATTCCGTCGATAGCGAACTTGCGTGCCACATTCTCGATTTGGCCACCACTCAGATCATAATCACGGCCAAGAGCCTTGCACTCGTTTTCGCTCAACTCGGGTAACATTTGGTGCCAGATGCGAACCCGCACACTCTCGTCGGGCCGTTCAAACTGCACCTTGTAAAGGAAACGGCGCTCAAAGGCTGCATCAAGGTTCTCGGTCAAATTGGTTGTGGCTATCAAAATGCCGTTGAGCGTTTCCATTTCTTGGAGGATGATATTCTGCATAGAGTTCTCCATTTTGTCAACCGAACGCTGTGCGCCAGTCATTCTAACTCCAAAGATGGCGTCGGCTTCATTGAACAGCAGAATCGGTGTCACCTTTGCTTTCTCCACCAGCTTACGATAGTGGTCGAACAATCCCTTGATGTTTTTCTCACTTTCGCCGACCCACTTGCTCTTGATTTGAGAGAAGTCCACAGCCATAATGTCTCGCCCCGTCTCTCGAGCGAGCTGATAAACGGTCTCGGTCTTGCCAGTACCCGGCCCGCCGTAGAGTAAACACGTCAGTCCAGAACGGTTATAGCGTTTTTTCATTCGCTCTACGATTTCCTTGTACTTCTTGGATTCCAAGAAATGCTGCAAGTCATTCACTTGTTTGGACACCCTGTCGCTGTAGAATAGTTCTTTGGGAGCAATGGTGGCCGATTTTAAAACACCGTCCAACTTCTCTTCGCCCCGAGTCAGCTTGATGTTGGCGAGCAATTTCTTGCGAGCCTTAATGGTAAGCGAGAAAACACCGGTGTCGGCAATTCCATTGTAACAGAAGTGCTCGACCAAACCTTCTCTCATTAATTCGTGGCGACCGCTACGCATAGCCATTCTCACATTATATAATTCTTGATTATTGGGGAACAAGTCGCCCAAATCACAGAACGTCACTTCACTGTCATTACTGCTCACAAGCTTGTCGCAGAAGAGCAACAGAATCAAAACGCTTTGCTCCAAAAGTCCCAATTTGCCGATTTCACGGCAGATGCGCAAGTCCTTGTTCTCATTGAGCAACTCTTCAACTTCTTCGAAAACCATTTCTTGGTTCATATTGAAGTTGTTAATATCCGCAACAAAACCGTGGAAATAAACCAAGAGTGCTTCGTCGTCATTGAACTTGCGTTTAGGCGGTTGATAGTCAGTATTGGTTGTGAGGGTTCTTATGATGCGATTTGGTATCTTGTATGCCATTTCTCCCCAGTGGTTGTTTGACATACTCAGCAAGCGGTTGCGCACCAGACTGTCAAGGTGAGTTGCCAATGACATTGCCCGAGCCTTAGACAATTCAAGCTTTCTAGCAAAGTCGGTAAAAGTGATATTGTTGGGGCCTTCGTCGACACAAACGCAGAACAAGAATGCTTCGATTGGGGTGATTTGTAAGCGGCGAGCAAGATAGTCGAGGGCGCTGCCGTGACAGTCGGCGAAGTCAAACTCTTCGAGAATGTTCATATAGCGCTGTAGTGTGTCGTTCACAAAGTCAATCGCGTCAAGCAAGGATGTCGGCTCGGTCTCAGAGTTGAAGTCCGAAGGCGGTACCAGACCGTCTTTCTCCAGTTCTTCAAGGGTGATGTTAATGCACTCGTCGTTAGTCTCATTTTCCACGTTGTTCATTGTACACTCGTTGTTCATACACTCTTCTTTAATCTTTTTGCTATCCTTCATATGAAAAAGTAATTTTATTTGTGTTTTAACATTATTAATACACACAGGCCTGATGGCCGATTTTCCAAGGGCACCTTCAGTTGTGAAGGCGTGCAGTACTTGCTGCGACAACCACAATGGTTGTCACACAATCATAAATCAGAATGTCAAATAGTTTGTTCATAAACATTTTTAATTATTAATTACCAGTTAATAACTCGTATCGTTTTCCCACCGTGGCGTTTATGATTGCTCGGTTGGAGCGGCTCTCAGTCCGTCTCTTGATACATTAAAATTTCAACGATCTCTCACCATTTTCTTAAAAAGTGGTGCGAAATTATAAATTTCATTTGAAACTACCAAATAATTTAACGTAAAATATGTTAAATGTCAGATAATTTACGTCTAACCTTCTGTTGTTTAATCGGTTGCAATTTAACATTTCAATTAACATTTAAGCGGTGCCCATCAAAGTAATCTGAGCATGTAAATTAAGCCAACGCTAAACGCTTATGTCGGTGTGATGGACAAGATGATCACATCCTTGTCTCGGCTAATAGTGCCACGTTTCTTCAGCTCGGCTATGGCTTCACTCTCACTTGCCGAATATAACATTACCGTCGCAGACGCATTAGTTGCAGACGCTGCACTCACCACTCGATAAACCACTCGATAACTACGTTTTACCATAATACATTCCTTATTAAAGTTCAACAATCATTTTTCTTTTACGAGCACAAAGTTATGATACTTATTTGGATTGGCAATCATCCAAATCGTCCAAATGAAAATGGCAAACCAAACCCACAAGATTGTTGCAATTATACACCAATCCCACACGAAAATAGACTTCGATTATTTGCCTATAGATGGATGTGGTTAATTAGAGGAGATCCATCATGAAAGAATCATTTGCTATATTTGAAGCCATTCTTAAATCTCAGTATACAGCCAAATGGTGTTTCTTCGATGAACTTGCATCTAATGCCATATGGTTTTCTGACGTTCCAACCTCTGATGAACTCTTTCAAGCTACTTTTATACCCTTCGTTTAATTCGAGTTCATAAGCCCAGATGCGTTGATTTTCATCATAGTCGTACGTATAGATACAATATTCGCCAAACTCCGATTGTAATCTGTCCATGATGAAATCTTCAATATCTTGTTGTAACTCATTCCAATCGAATACTCTATAGCCGTAATCCGCATCTAAAAACCATTCAAACTCTTCATTTCCATCAGAATCATACGAAACAACAGTTTTATAACCCATTCGTTTCAGTTTCTTAAAAACCAGATCGGATTCGCCTACAACAAAATAAGGTTTGTCGCCCTCGCAAACCATGCCTGCGGTTTCCTCATCATATTTGCCATCAGAATACCAACCGATAAGACCTGTCAAAGTGTCATAATCATCCTTAAGTTGTTGAATCCGTTCCTTGTCTTTGAGAAGGTAAATGCCTTTGGCCGTTACTGTCTTGATGATTCTCTTGACATATGGTATATAGTGACCAACTTCGTCTTTAACCCAAGCTTTTACGTCATAGTGCAAATAGACCTTTTTCTTTGCGCGCTTCACTTGCTTTTCAGTGGATTTAAAATAGAAAATGTACTTTCCTATCTCGCCATCGTAATCAAAATACAAATTAGGCTCACCGCACATTCTCCAAATCGCAAAGACAAACCAAAAATCGGGTTCTTGCCCATAACCATGCATGATGGCACATAGCCCATCCTTATTCAGTTTGTTAACAACTCTTTGTTCTTCGTAGATATACATAGCTACTTAAATTAATTGTCTTTAATAAGAATGATGTGTAAATCAGATTAATAAGATCTCGTTTACGATTATTCAATTCATCAATCGCAATGCAAAACTATTATAATCTTCAATATCAGCAATCATCTGTTTTTATCCATTGCCCTATTTGATATCATTCCCCTTGTTGACTGGCCTCGGGCAATAGCCTATAGCTGATGGTCCTGTCTCCTGTGGAAAAGGATCCTAGTGATTTCCCATCACGTATCACCTCGCTCACCAAAAGCGGGTACCGCTCAATGATATGTGTGAGAATAAGCTGGTCGCCCTGCAGCAACTTACTGTTCTCACTCTTCAAGACCAGGAAGTGACAGTCGCTCTGATACTCCATGTCCACAATACGCTTAGGAAAATACATGATGCGGATGCGACGGCCTGGCTCTAACTGTCGCACGATTACCTCTTTTCGTTTACCCGTAAACGAAGATGAAGCATATGCATAATCCATACGACGTAATTGCTCCCAAGTTTCGCAGCCGACGTAACGAGCAATGATGTTGAGCGTGGTGATGCGAGGATTATGCTCGTCGCGGATAAAGCCCAACAACCGCTTGATTGTGTTGATGCCGATGTGCTCTCCAGTGAGCGACTCAATGTCAAGCGCTAAATATTCGCAATCCGCAGAACTTCTGATCTTACGCCCACATTGTGTTTCCATATATTTAATGGTGAATCTATCGAGTACCATATCTTGCTAAAACCTTTTGTTTGATACATTTGAAATTGCGTCAACAAAGATACAATGTTTTAGCAAATTAAAAAAAACAACCCATGTTTATTTTCAAGAACCATTCCGGAGCAAGCCCGTTCTCCTCGTCGAGGAGGGCGCCTTGCATTACTTTTTCCGCTCCATACCCGATAACTTTGCCGTTGGTCGCAATTTTTCTAGAGTATATCCATTCATCTCGTCTGCAATGTGCCTTATCGCTTCTCGTTTCCGGGATACTATGCGAATAATGAGAGTATTGCGTTATTTCTTGCAGGCGAAGTATATATCAGCGATTGTATTGTATTGTTCAAGATTGATTTTTCTTGCTTTCGAACCTTCATCTCCAAGCCCTACAGACATCATATAGCCTGCACTGCCTCCGAAGACATTGCAAACAGGTGTCCATAGTTCTCCTGATCCAGTCCATTGTGAAACGTACTCAGGAGAGATTCCTTCACGATTTGATTCATCAATTACATTTGATCTTGAGGCTTCTTCATTTGAATTTGTAATAAGTCGTATCAGGAACTTTAAGCTCGCCTTTGTACGACCATTCCATTTTAATTTGAATGACAGAGGGGTATTTGAAGCCGTGCCAAGAAAATGTTTCAAGCATGTAGCCACATTAACATTATCCGTTGACTCAAGTACTGTTATAAATTGTTTATACTTGTTTAGTTTATCTTTCTCTGTCAGCAATCTAATAAACTTATCAATATCAAGATTTTGAATGCTGACAGGAAGGAAGTTCACTTTTGAACTAGTTTCCTTGCGATTCTCTCCTTTATTATTTCTATCACCAGCATCATTCTGATCTTTGATTACAACATTCTTTTCTCTCGTGTTTGTTGCGTCTGACTGTTCATCGTCACAAGTCTTGAGATCTTCATAAGCACCTTTAAACTCGCTATACTGTTCCATACGATTTAAAACTCTATCGTATATCCTTTTTTCTGAAGAATAAGCTCCTTGCTTAATCATTTCAAGAGCTTCAACCATCTTGAACCAAATAGATGCCAATTGCCCTTTCTGATAAACTAGATAATCTCCTCCAACAGTCTTGGGCGTATTTGAACGAAAAGGAGACTCGAACAAAAAAGAATCCTGGATTAAATCAAGATCTTCATTTGAGCAATCCAAAATGCCATTTGGATAAGCTGAACGTAACTCATCAATAATCTTAATAAATTTATTGTTATAAAAGTCTAATTCGTAAGCATATATTATTAGTATCTTGGCTTCACGCTCACAAGAATCGATTGTATTAGAGAAACTATCAACATCTCCTGAGACAATTGAATTATATATCTTTATCTTAATGTCACGTGGGCATTCTGTATTTTCGATTAGAGCCTCCAGCTTCTTTTTGGGTATTGTCTGCAATTCTTGATGTACTATGGTCCATTCTGGGGAATAATTAAGTTTTCGTTTAATTAGTTTGTTGATAAGTGCTTTATCAACAATCGGACGATTGTTCATCCTATGAAGGATGATTTTCTGAAACAGCCGAGAAAAGATATCGATTTTCCATATTAGGCCCGAATTCTTTACAAATCTTAAAGCCGGCTCACTTTCTAATTCTTCGAATATGTCTCTTAAAAAAGTTCGTCCTTCTTCATCTATTATGTTTGAATCCCTGAATACCTTCTTTGCCGACTCTGTAAGCATACTCAAAAAAGCATACGGAGTATTATCGGGGTCAGAATTATACCCTTTATCCATTGTCTCATGATCATCAGTTTCCCACAACGACTCATCATTATCTACATCTTCAAGTGAAATTGATTCGATTTCATTGTCAATGTATTCTTGTTGTGCATCAGCTTTATCTGCCTCGGCCAAGCCTATATCAACTATCTCTTTCAAACCGTTGAGGTAGTTCCTAAAATCATTGAACTGATTTGAATCCGTTCCCGATATTATCTTTGTTATATTTGTGGATTGATTATCATCAATTGGTGTCTCTTTAGAGACAGAGGGAGAAGCAATATGATTAGATTGATGTTCATGCGATTCATCGTCGTCGACGTCACTGTATAGGTCGGATTCGATTCGGTTGATTTCATCTTCTACAGTGAGCTGAGCGTAGACTCGTTTTATCATCTCATCATTGGCATGACCTGTCATCCTGCACAACCTTTCTGGACTGACGCCCTTCCTGATCATGTTAGTTATAAACGTGCATCTAGCATCGTGGCTGGATAAAGTCTTATATAACGGTTTCCTTACTTCTTTTTGAGTTGAGTCAATTTTGACGATCTCCCTGTCTAATCCTGCTTTCTTAGCTATTCTTCTAATTGCTTCATTATATGTATTATTGCCTTTACCTTTCGTCTTTTCTTCAAATTCCTTCGGGTCAACAATCGTATGGTTCTTGATTTTGTCCATCAACATTGTAACCTTGGAAGTTATGGGAATAATCGCATTGATGTTCTCCTTCGTTGTAGAAACAACGATATACTTATATTTCTTTCCTTGCTTGACCTTGTAGTTCCCGGTGAGCAGCTTGGCCAAGTCTGAAACACGCTGACCACACTCAAGATGAAGCAAGAATACATCACGGTACTCCTCTTCAACTGGGGTTAGACCAGAACAACTCTCTATTGCTGCAACTTCATTATCTAGCAGAGGGATATGCCCCATTTGGTCTTCTCTACGAGGATCATCAACTTTAATCCAAACGACAGGGCTGGGTGCTTTTTCTTGGGGGACAAGCACTTTATTGATCAGCAAGGCGATGATGGCGCCACAACGGTTCAATTGGCCGACACCAAAGTTTCTCCTGCTGCCATCTTCTTTACTCTTGTTCATCTTGTTAATCAGGTACTCCTTATACATATTTAAACCTCTCTGACTAAATATCTGCATGGTTTTATCCTTCTCCCGCAAGGTGTCTACAAAACGGCCAAACTCACTCAGGAGCGATTCGCTTTGACGTTTTGTGCTATCCTTGATAGATGGCTTAACGTAGCTATGGTAATATTCCAAAGCATCAGCTGCAACATAAACGAGGTTGATTTTCTTTATAGCCATATCCCTATTGATGAATCTTTTGAGTGTTTCTGCTATGTCATCGATATTATTGTTGCAAATATACTCAATAAATTCCGAAAAATAGCCTCTCAATTTATTTAAATAATTGTTGGCAATTTTGTTGTTACGATTATCCTGCTTACTCTGGATATTTGATATCACTGCAAGCTGCCTCTCTTGATCCCATTGGCTGGCATAAACCTTCATCTTGGTATATATTCGATACCGCTTACCGTCTATGCTAGCAACGAGGTATATTTGGCAGGGATGCGTGGAATGAGAATTTCGTAAATAGAATTTCAACTTGCTCTCTCTGTAAAATATTTGTCCTTTTTTGCTCATAATTTTGACACAGAATTTGATCACACACTACTATTTATGGTAACATTTTGAACCCTTTTTGTACCCAAATTTTGTGTCATTTTAGCCATTTTAATGGCAAATCTATGGAAGCAAGCCCGAAAAACGATTGTAATAACAATCTAAATATCAGTTGTTTATACCGATAAAAAGTTGGCACGGTAATTGCAGATATAGGTTCGAACTCATAATTTTTGGAGGTTTTTTAGGGTTAAACATGATTGTCAGCATCCCTCGTGAGAGTCGTGCTGATTTTTTTTCGTCTTGTATGGCTCGGCCTTTCCTGTTTTCTGAGTACATTTGCAGAAAAAGTAAGAGACACGATTATGACTGAGAAAGAGAAAATGCTGGCGGGCGAGTTGTATAGTGCTGTCGATGGCCAGTTGATCAAGGAACTGAACGAGACGAAGGATGTCATTCATGAATATAACCTCCTGATGCCCACCGATATGGAGAAACGTAAGCGTATGCTGATGGACCTGCTGGGGTATGTGGGAGACGACAAGGTGTTTATCAACCAGCCGTTCTATTGTGACTATGGCAAGCACATCAGCGTGGGCAAGCGGTTCTTTGCCAATTTCAATTTCACGGTGCTTGACGAGGCGTTGGTGACCATCGGTGACGATTGCTTTGTTGGGCCCAACGTGAGCATCTACACGGCTTGTCACAGTACGGACCCTGTGGAGCGCAACACGCGCCGTGAGTGGGCGCGGCCGGTGACCATCGGCGACAATGTGTGGATTGGTGGCTCGGTGACGATTCTGCCTGGCGTAACCATCGGTGATAACGTGACCATCGGTGCCGGGTCGGTCGTGACGCATGACATCCCGTCCAACACTATTGCTGTGGGCAATCCCTGCCGTGTTATTAAGAACCTATAGGATGCAACAAATGCCGTTACGGTCCCGGGGGACCATAACGGCTTGATGCGTTGTAGAGTAGCGGGCTCAGGGCCCGCAACGTCACTTTACAAGATGGGATTACTTGTAAACGGTGTCGCTGACGGTGAGGCTGTAGCGACCCTTAGCGCGACGACGGGCAAGAACCTTGCGACCGTCGGCGGTGCGCATGCGATGACGGAAGCCATGCTTGTTGGCTTTCTTACGGTTCGAGGGTTGGAATGTTCTTTTCATTTCTTATCTCTGTTTTTTAGTTGTTCCGAAAAATTTTCGCAAAATGCGGTGCAAAATTAGTCCTTTTTTTCAAATTACACAAATCAAAACGCATTTTTGCAGAAAAGTTTTTGTTTTTTTTCTCAAAATCACTACTTTTGCACCCACAATTGACTGAGAACAAACTAATTTTACATAAAACAATAGCATAACAACAGTACAATTATGATTAATGCTCAAGACATCAAGAACGGAACGTGCATCCGCATGGATGGCGATCTGTATTTCTGCATCGAATTCCTTCATGTAAAACCCGGTAAGGGTAACACCTTCATGCGCACCAAGTTGAAAAACGTCGTTGACGGCCGCGTGCTGGAGCGTCGCTTCAACATCGGTGAGAAGCTCGAGGACGTGCGCGTAGAGCGTCGCCCCTACCAGTACCTCTACATGGATGGTCAGGACGCTATGTTCATGAACAACGAGACCTTTGAGCAGATCCCCATCAGCAAGGACTTGATCACCGGCGCCGACTATATGAAGGAAGGCGACATCGTTGAGGTTGTCAGCGACGCTTCGACCGAGACCGTCCTCTTCGCCGAGATGCCCATCAAGACCCAGTTGAAGATTACTTATACCGAGCCTGGTGTGAAGGGTGATACCGCCACCAATACCCTCAAGCCCGCCACCGTCGAGACCGGCGCCACCGTACGCGTGCCCCTGTTCATCGACACCGACGAGATCATTGAGGTTGATACCCGTGACGGCAGCTATCAGGGCCGCGTGAGGTAATCACTTGACTTGATAAAACAATACCAGGGACGCTTCCTTATCGGGGGCGTCCCTGGCTGTTTATTGTTTGGATGTGTAGTTCTATGAAATAGGCCTATGTCAGAGCTTCTTCAGGATCCAGGGTAGGGGTTCGAGGATCTTGAGGCAGACTTTCTTGTCGAGGTTGCGGAGCATGGCAGCGGCGTCACCGCTGTTGTCAAAGCCTTGTGCGACGACGAAGTATTGCCTGTCCTTACCGCCGAAGAGGACGTAGCTGCCCTTCAGGCCGCACTCCTCGCGCAGACGGTCACGATAGCTCTTGGCGTTGATCTTCTGAGTGAATGTGGCGACCACAACGTTGTAGTCATGGGCCACGTCGGTCGAGTCGATAGCGACGTTGGCATTGACATAGAGCATCCTGACGCTGTCCCCGTTGATGACGTGGGTGTAACGCTGGCGTTCCGCCTCAATCTTGGCATATTCTTCAGCGCCGACGCCTGTCTGCCGCCTTTCCATAGCCTTCTCGTAGGCCTCACGGTAATTCTTCTCGCTGCTGTGGCAGGCTGTCAAGAAAAGGCCCGCCATCAACACTGCCAATATATATAATGTCTTCTTCATTGCTGTTTTTATCTTGTTGCTGCCACGCCATGGCGAGGCCTTATTTCGCTAATTCAATGACTTGGGCATGGGTGATGTTGCCGTTGTCGAGGGTGAGGGTTACCAGCGTGCGCACAACTTGCCAGCCCTGCACTCCAGCGGCACCGGGATTGACCACGAGGCAACCGAGTGCTCGGTCGGGCATCACCTTGAGGATATGGCTATGGCCGCACACGAACAGTTTGGGCCTCGACAGCTCCAGTCGCTGGCGGATACCGGGGGCGTATTTGCCTGGATAGCCGCCGATGTGTGTCATGACGACCTTGACGCCTTCAACCTCAAAGATTTCCATCTCTTTGAAACGTCGCCTGAGGCTTGCCCCGTCCACATTACCGCTGACGGCGCGGAATACGGGTGCGATAGCTTCCAGTTTGTCAGCCAGCTCGTCACTGCCGATATCGCCAGCATGCCACACCTCGTCGCAGTCGGCAAAGTGCTGTGCATAGCGGTCATCCCACCATGCATGCGTGTCACTGATGATGCCTATCTTTTTCATTGGATTTTAGACGTTAGATGCCAGACTTTAGACTTTAGACCTTAGTCTTTAGACCTTAGACTTTAGTGAGTCTGAGGAATCCTGGCTGTGTCTCAGTTACAGGGCAAACTCCATTAAGCGGGCCAGGTACTTGCCGATGATGTCGAACTCTAGGTTGACCACGGTACCCACCTCAATGCAGTGGAAGTTGGTGATCTCGCGGGTGTAGGGGATGATGGCGACCTGGAAACTGTCGCGCTCGCTGTTGCACACCGTGAGTGAAACGCCATTGACCGTGACGCTGCCTTTCTCGACCGTGACATATCCCTTGCGGGCCATTTCGGGAGCCACTTCATACTTGAACGTGAAGTAGTGGCTGCCGTCCACTTCCTTGACGTCGGTGCAGACGGCCGTCTGGTCCACATGGCCTTGCACGATGTGACCGTCAAGGCGTCCCTCGATGAGCATCGAGCGCTCCACGTTCACCTCGTCGCCCACCTTGAGCAGTCCCAGGTTGCTGCGGTCCAGCGTTTCCTGGATGGCAGTCACCGTATAGGTGCCGTCGCCAGGCAGTTCTACCACGGTGAGGCACACGCCGTTGTGCGACACGCTCTGGTCGATTTTCAACTCGTCGGTGAAGCTGCACTTCAAGGTGATGTGCAGGTTACCACCGTCCTTACGCAATGCGACGACGCGCGCCGCTTCTTCTACGATTCCCGAAAACATATTGTTGTTCTTTCTTCTTTAGCTTATTAATAATGTGTCAATACTAATCATTAAACGTGAACAAGGGCGGTTTATTGCACTCATGCAATAATAAGGCATGCCGCCGTATCCTTCGCTCAAAAAGCAAATCCCCGCCTCCTGAACACCAGGGGCGGGGAGCAAGCTGTTTAGAAGTTAAACTATATACTTAAAGTCTAACGGGGCGGGTGCCCTTGGGACGATAAGCCAAAGTTGTGTTACTTTTTGCCGAACTGCTCAAAGAAGAGCGTGTAGGTCGTCTTGTCAACCAACTCCTCGGGACCGAAGAACTGGATGGGACCCGGATAGATGTAGCAGGTCTCGAGGGCCCACTGCTCGCGGTTCTCGACAAAGTGCCTGAAGGGTGCGCCCTCAAGGTCAACGAGAGCCTTGCGGATAACGGGTTTGTCCTTGCCGGCACGACGTTCCATGTTCATCATCATAGTGATGGGTACACCACAGGCTACCCAATCCTGAGCCTTGCGTCCCAGGTGGGTGATGGCCGACATATAGCCGGTAGCGCCCACAAAGATGAGGTGCGAAGCGTTGTAACCCAGTGAGTAGCAATAGTCGGCGTCAAAGTTCGAGGGGAATGAGCAACGGCCCTCGTAACCGAAGAAGTGGTGCTGTGTCTTGAACTTGATCGGCTCGATTTCGCCGGCCTCGATGCGCGTGTTGAGCTCGTGGGCCACCATGCGGCTGAGCAGACGCTCGCTCTCGATCTGCGATACCATCACGTTGCCGTGCTCGTCGCGGTCAAGCGTGAGCTGGCGTGCTACGTCGTCGGGCAGCGAGTCGTAAACGATGCGGTTCTCCTCGCTCAGGTGTTCACGCACGAAGTCGCTCTGTGCGGTATCACGCAGGCTGGAGATCTCGGGATGGTCGCTCATCATCTCGTTGAGCTCGGCGATGAGTTTCTTCATCGTGGGGACAAACTCGACAATGCCCTCGGGAACGAGGACCGTGCCATAGTCCATACCCATATTGTGACGCTTGATGACGATAGTGGCAATTTCCTCGGCAATGTCATGCAGGGTCATTTCACGGGCCTCAACCTCCTCGCTGATGATGCAGTAGTTGGGGCGGGTCTGCAAGGCGCACTCCAGGGCGATGTGTGACGCCGAGCGTCCCATCAGCTTCATGAAGTGCCAGTATTTCTTGGCTGAGTTGCAGTCGCGGGCTACGTTACCGATGAGCTCGCTGTAGACCTTGGTGGCGGTGTCGAAACCGAAGGAAATCTCAACCTGTTCGTTCTTGAGGTCGCCGTCGATGGTCTTGGGGACACCGATGACCTGGATGCCGGCATCATGAGCCTTGTAGTACTCGGCAAGGATGGCAGCGTTGGTGTTGCTGTCGTCACCACCGATGATGACCACTGCAGTAATCTTGAGCTCGCGCAGGATCTGAAGGCCAGCCTCAAACTGCTCGGGCTTTTCGAGCTTGGTGCGGCCTGAACCGATGAGGTCAAAGCCACCCGTGTTGCGGTATTGCTCGATCATGTCGCCAGTAATCTCAATGTAGCGATGCTTTACCAGGCCGTTGGGACCGCCCAGGAAACCATACAGGCGGCAATACTTGTTCAGCGCCTTGATACCGTCATAGAGACCACAGATCACGTTGTGGCCGCCAGGAGCCTGTCCACCACTGAGAATGACACCCACGTTAAAGGGCTTCTCGGGCGGCATGGCAGAATCGTCGCGCTCAAAGGTCAATTGAGGCATGCCATAGGTGCAGGGGAACAACTCCTTGATGGCTTCTTGGTCAGCCACCGACTGTGTGGGTTCACCCTCGACCGCACGCACGGGGCACCTAAGCGTAACGGGTAATTTGGGCCTATAGGTAAGCCTCATCTGCTCCAGTAAACTTTTATTGTCAGTCATTGTACTTATAATTTTTGGTTTGTATAAACGAATAAACAATCTTTTTACCGCCACAAAAGTACTGCAAATTTGTCGCGCCCACACTATAAAAACCTAACAATTTTTTGATTTCTACAGCCCAATTTAGAATTTTTGACACTTTTGGGCCCTGAAATGACGATTTTTCGGCTATGCGCCTGATTTGCTAACAATTCGCAAGCCCCTAAAGAGGTGATAAAAAGCGGTTTTTGGCGTTTGTGCAATGATTCCTGAGAGATTTGTTGAGATGAATGGGGCTGTGTCTCTGAAAAATTGATTATATTTGCAGTTTAGTATTGAAACAATGACCTGACAGGAGATGTTAGAGGCTGGATTATATTTGATTCCCAGCCAGTTGAGCGATGTGCCGCTGGACAGGGCGTTGCCCGTACACAACATTGAGGTTGTGCGCGGCATTCGGCATTTTGTCGTGGAGAGTCTGCGCTCGGCTCGCCGCTTCCTCAAGAAGTGTGACCGCGCAATCGATATCGACGCGCTGACGTTCCATGAACTGAACGAGCACAGCGACCTCAAGGACACCGTTGCCCTTGAAGCGATGCTGGAGCCCATCGGCCGCGGCGAAGCGGTAGGCGTCATCAGCGATGCCGGCTGTCCGGCTGTCGCCGACCCGGGTGCCGACTTGGTTGCCATCGCCCAGCGTAAAGGATATAAGGTGTTTCCGCTAGTGGGACCCTCAAGCATCTTGATGAGCTTGATGGCATCGGGGTTCAATGGTCAGCGGTTTGCCTTCGAGGGCTATCTGCCCGTTGACGCTTCGGCACGCCAGGCGCGTCTCAAGGAGATGACACGGCGCATCGAGCGCGAGCATCAGACCCAGATCTTTATCGAGGCGCCTTATCGCAACAACCAGCTGATTGCCGACCTGATTCGTCACTTGCCTGCCTCCATGCGATTGTGTGTGGCGAGTGACATCACTGGCGAGAACCAGACCATTGTCACCCGTACGCTGTCGCAGTGGCGCCAGGCACAGTATGACTATCACAAGGTGCCCACCATCTTCCTGTTGTACCAATAAGAAAAATTATCCCGCATTATGGCAGGACACAAATATAAAGGATATACCAATGATGGCAAGCCGTTGAAGATCGCCTTTGACGTCGATGGTGATGACACGCCCCATGGTGAGGTGCTCGACGAGACGCCGGTCGCCACACCGCAGTATTATGGGGTGGGGAAGGGATTGTGTTTCATGAGCCTGTGCAGTGGCAGCAGCGGCAACTGTGCCTATTTGGGTACGCCGCTTGGCGGCATCCTCATTGATGCCGGCATCAAACCGCCGCCCAAGACCAAGCGTAAACGCAAGAAGAGCGAGGAGGATGTCCTCAATTTGGATGAGGCGTTTGCCGCTCTGGAGCGTAACGGTGTGCCTCGTGAAATGGTCAAGGGGGTATTGCTCACCCATGCCCACCAGGACCACATGCGTTGCCTGTATCCGGCGGTGAGCCGATGCCGTTGCAGCGTCTATTGTACAATGGGCGTGATGAGCCAGTTGTTGCAGCGCTGCCGCATCCCTGGACGCATTCAGGATCACCATGTCCCTATTTTCAAGGAAATTCCCTTCAGGGTGGTGGATATGGAAATTACGGCTTTTGAGACAAGCCATGATGTGAAGAGCGTGGGCTTTGACATCGAATATGAGGGGGAACACTTTGTCGTGGCGACCGACATGGGCATCGTTACCGAGCGCGCAGCCCACTACATGAGCCGTGCCAACTACCTGATGATCGAATGTAACTATGACCTGCAGATGCTGGAGAAGGGCAAGTATCCTGCAATGCTCAAGGACCGTGTGAAGGGTGAAAAAGGCCACCTGGACAATGAGGTTGCGGCACAGTTTGTCGCCGAGCATTATCATGATGGCCTGCGCTATGTTTTCCTGTGCCACCTGAGCAAGGACAACAACACCGAGGAGATTGCCCTGACTACAATGCGTCACGCGTTAGAGGCCAAGGGGCTTACCGTCGGCGATGGCTCCAACTCCGCCGACCAGATCGGCCGTAACGTCCAGATTTACGCTTTGCCCCGCTATAACTCTTCTGACTGGTTTGTGCTGGCTTAGAGTATCTCTTTTTCTTGTGATGGTACTTGTATTGGCGCTTGTATTGATACTTGTTGCCGCCTTTTGAATTGTATTTCTTTTTTTCGTACCCGCTCTTGGGCTGATAGGTGCTTTTCTTCTTGACGGGAGTTTCGGCAGGTTTTGTTGCAGCCTTGGTCGGGTTGATGGGCTCGGGCTTGATCTTGTCGTCAAACAGTTTGTAGTTGTCGTTGCCATTCATCAGCTGCTTGAAATCCTCGGTGAGGTAAGGCTCAAGGTCGTCATAGTCGATCATGATTTCTACGGCATTGTCGCTGATGCTTCCCTGCTTATACTGGAATAGGATGCCCTTCTTGCTGCAGCACACCTCGGCAGGCACGTTCAGCGCGTGCTGCAACTGGTTGGACTCGCCGCGGCTCTTGTTCAGTTCGTCAATCTTCTTGTTGATGAGTTTCAACACCTTATTCTCCTTGTCCACGTCGGCAATGAGGATGTCGATGCGTGACAGCACGCGTTGGCGTTGGCGGTCATAGTGAACGAAGTAGTCATTCTCGCTCGTCGTGCGGCCGTTATATTCCACTTTGTCAATCTCCATCACCAGTAAGCGCTGTGAGGTCATGTAAGGATAGACAAGGACTTGACTCACGTTGCCATAGACGGGAACGATGGTGGGAGCACTGGACAGTGACTTGTAATCCTCACCCAGGGGCTTGTTGAACGACGGCTTGTTCAGGTACAGGTAGCGAGCATCCTTCATCCTTGACTGAGCGTTGTCGAAGGCCTTGCTGATCAGTTCCTTGTTCAACGCCTCAAACTCGCTGTCACCGTTCACCTTGCGGGGCCAGCGCACTTTCACATGCTTGATGCTGGTGTAGCGTGTGCTGTTGTCTCCGCTGACGCTTGGCGTGTTGGCGATGTAGTAGTAGGTGTTGTGCTGCAACTCGTCAAACAGGTCTTCCTGGAATGTGGTAATCACCGTATCGGCTTCGGCAATGGTTTCTGTCGTGTCGCGTTGGTCAAAAAAGTTTTGACTCTTGCCACTGGCCTCGATGCGGCGTGACATATACCAGCCTGCCGCCACCAGGTCGATGAACGACAGCAGGATAATGGTGATGATGAGGTTTCTTTTGGTCATATTTGTTGGTGAAATATCTTCTTCTAAAACTCCTAATTTCTAACTCCTAACTCCTAACTCCTAACTTCTAACTCTTTGCTGACCGCATCGCTCACGCGCTGCATCAGCCAGCGTGGTGTGCTGGTGGCACCGCAGATGCCGATGCGCTCCTTGCCGGTGAGCCACGACGGGTCAATGTCCGCCTCGCTGCTGACAAGGTGTGAGTCGGGATTGGCGTCCAGGCACTCGGCAAACAGGATGCGCCCGTTGCTGCTCTTGGCACCGCTGACGAACAGGATCAGTTCGTGCTGGCGGGCAAACTCGCGGATCTGAGGGATGCGATTGGCGACCGAGCGGCAGATGGTGTCAAAGCTGCGGAAAGTTACCCCCGGCTGCACGCGGCGCTTGATCTCCTCGACGATGTGCCGGAATTCCTGCACACTTTTGGTCGTCTGGGAGTAGAGGTAGATGTCGCGGCTATAGTCGATCTTGTCAATCTCCTCGATGTTCTCGATAACGGTGGCGCGGCCCTGGGTCTGCCCGACGAGACCTAATACCTCGGCATGGCCCCGCTTGCCGTAGATGACTATCTGCGGTGCGGGCTTACCTTCCTCGGCCGTGTTGTAGGTGGCGTTGATGCGTTGTTGCAGCTTGAGGACTACAGGACAGGTGGCGTCGATAATCTCGATGCGATTGCGGCGGGCGATTTCATAGGTCTCGGGCGGCTCGCCGTGGGCACGCAGCAACACCTTCACGTCGTGCAGCTGTTCCAACTGTTCGTGGGTGATGGTCTCCAGCCCTCGGCTGGCAAGGCGGTCCACTTCGGCTGTGTTGTGCACGATGTCGCCCAGGCAGTAGAGGTGCCCCGTCTTGTTGAGCTCCTCTTCGGCCTTGCTGATGGCGGTCGTTACCCCAAAGCAGAACCCCGATCCCTTATCAATCTCGATAATAGCCATTTTTCCCTTTTAGCAGTCAGCTGTTAGAAAGCGGATGCCACTCCTAACTCCTAACTTCTAACTCCTAACTCTAGAAAGGTAGAGCTGATAAAGCCACTCGTTCTGGTCCTCGATGCTCAAGTGCGAGTTGTCGAGTACCACGGCATCCTCGGCCTGGCGCAACGGACTCTCCTTGCGTGTGCTGTCGATGCGGTCACGCTCGGTGACGTTCTCCAGCACCTCTTCAAAGGTCGTTGTTGTGTCGCCCTTGGCTCGCAACTCGTCAAAGCGGCGTTGGGCGCGCACCTCGGCGCTCGCCGTGGCAAATACCTTCATCTCGGCGTCGGGGAATACCACTGTGCCGATGTCGCGGCCGTCCATCACCACGCCCTTGTCCTTGCCCATAGCCTGTTGTTGCTTGACCATCGCCTTGCGGACAAATCCGATGGCTGCAATAATGCTCACCACGTTGCTCACGCGCATCGAGCGGATGTAGCGCTCCACGTTCTTGCCATTGAGCACAGTCACACTCTTGCCGTCCTTGGTGGGGCGGAAGGTGATCATGATGTCGCCGCGTTTCAAGTGCTCCTTGAGGGCCTTCTCGTCAACTTTTTCACCCTTGATGAGTTTGTTGCGCAGAGCAAACAGAGTCACTGCCCTGTACATCGCACCCGTGTCCACATAGGCATAGCCGATGCGCCTTGCCAGCGCCTTGGCCATTGTGCTCTTACCGGTCGACGAGTGTCCGTCAATCGCTATCGTAATCTTCTTCAATGCCATGATTCCCAATTAATGTTGATTTTCAGGGGACAAAGATACTGCAACTCCAACGAAATGCCAAAATTATTTCAGTATTTCTCAAACTCAGCCTATCTTGCCCTCTCAAAGCAAGGATATGTACTCAATATTACCTCCGCACAAACGTAGTGATTAAAGTCAGTTCGATGGAATAGTTATTGACATCCAATGCGTTAGCAACTCCCAACTCCTCTCCCGCCTGGGGGGAGGTGCCCGAAGGGCGGAGGAGGGGGAGTGATTAGAGGGGGCCAGGGGGCGTTGATATACCAATTCGCCTCTGATTTTTCGGCCTACCGGCCAAGAACCTTTAACTCGTCGAAGCCAAAATGTTCAAAATTATAAATAAAATTATAATAAAAATTTAATTTGTTTAATTTTTATACAAATTTTGTTTGATTTCTCGGCCGTTAGGCCGATTTAAATTGTGTCAAGTGAAGTTTTGCAAACCTTCTCCAAAAAAATACTATCTTTGTAGGCGTGAAACAACTGCTGGTTGTCATATTGGTGATGCTGGTGCTGGGGGCGGTGGTCCCGGGCTGCAGTGATGCGACACGTTACGACAGCCGGCTCACGACCGCCGACAGCTTGATGCATGACAATCCCGACAGCGCCTTGGCAATAATCGAAGCCGTGAATCGTGATAGCCTCACCACCGAGCACGACCGAGCCTACCGCGACCTGCTCCTTACCCAAGCCCGTTACAGAAAACGTACTGCCTTCGCAAATGACAGTATCATCAATTATGCCTTGTCGTACTACCGTGCCCACCCCGCAGAACGTGAAAAGCTCACTCGCGCCTATATCTATAAAGGTGCTGTGATGGAAGAACTCGGTCAGCCCGACTCCGCCATGCTCTATTATAAAACGGCTGAAAAAGTTGCAGGGTCTAATGATTATTTTAATTTAGGTTACAGCAACTTACGCATTGCACAACTGTATCAGAGTTTTTATGTCAACGACAGTGCAGTGGTGGAAAGAATGAAAAGAGCAAGTCGCTATTTTACTGCAATTGGCGATACGGGGTTTCTGATTACGGCTCTTGGTACCCAAGGTGGCTATCCTAATATCGTTGGACAGGATTCTGCCTGTTTCTACCT
Source organism: uncultured Prevotellaceae bacterium (assembly GCA_900318205.1). Taxonomy (GTDB): domain Bacteria; phylum Bacteroidota; class Bacteroidia; order Bacteroidales; family Muribaculaceae; genus Sodaliphilus. The sequence goes on from ONJS01000007.1 coordinate 62,188, forward strand.
CAATCAGGCCATTGATTTTGCCCGTAAGATTGACTCCCCAAAGGGTCTGCAATACCAGTCCAAATTGGCAGGAATCTATTTTTACCATGGAGATTATCAGCGAGCCAAGGACCTAGCAATGGGTATCGTGAAGAACCATCCTGAAGAATGTAACGAGAATCAGTTCTATTTCTATGCAATAAATTCTTTTATTTGTCTTGGCGATATAGATTCTGCCCGCTGGCTGATGTCGTTGGTTCCCAAGCCAGAAACTTCGGTCGATAGCATGAATTATTTCAGGAGTCTGGACAACATTTCATTAGCTGATAAAAGGTACCAATATACCCAGCTATATTCTGAGATTGCATCAAATACAAAAATTAATATATTAAATGGCAGCAGAGATTCCAAGTTGGTAGAGACTGAACTAACATGGGATGCTCATCAAACTAAAGCAGAATCAGACAGCAACTGGAAAAAAATCATACTATGTCTGATATTAGCCATTATATTATTGCTCATTGCTGGTATCCTTATTGTCTGGAAACGCATCTATGACTATCGCAGTCTGTTATCTGAAGCCCAGACTGAATTAGAAAAGTTGCTCAATGACATTGATGAAAATCGTCTTGAATGGGAGAATGAGAGAAATCTCTATCGGCAAGAGATAGAAGCAAAAAGCAATGAGTTAAAAGAGGCAAAAGAGAAACGTCTTGATTTGGAACGTGAACAATTGAAAAAATATCGTCAGATTTCTAACACAATCAGACTAAGACATAAAGCGCTGGATGAATTATATGAGAATATAAAGATAAAAACAATCACCGAAAACGGTGGAAAGAGCGTTAAATCCGTTCTTAGATTATTCAAGGAATTGTATGAGCAAAAAGGAATTATTCAGAAACCACTGCCAATGTCTTTTTGGGATACACTGAAGCTTTCGGTTGATGGAGAATTTCAGGGTATCGCTACATTTGTTGAACAAAAGTATCCCGATCTGTCAATTAATGATATGCACCTATTCCTGCTAGCGTGTGCAAATATTCCGAATCTATTCATTAAGATATGTATGAATTATACGAGCGATGTGACTGCCAGCAAGAACAAAAAAAGATTAATGAGCAATAAAATCAAGTTAAATGTGACTATTGACGAATTTGTTCAAATGTATCTACATGGAGAGTTAAAATAACGCACACATTGGCACATTTTCTGCAGAGGAAAAATAATAAATTTCCATCATATTGATTATCATGCAATTAGCAATCAAAAATGCTAATTGTTTTTTTGCATATATCCCATTTTTTTGTTATATTTTTGTAGCCGAACAAACAAGAGATTTACAGAGACAATGATAAATTTAAAACAAACAAAATTATTATGGTAAAGATCCGATTAAAGAACATTTTGCTGATAGTATCCTTTCTTCTGTATGAGATAGAGGCATCTGGGAAAGTCACCCTTCAAGACGGTTTCAATGTGGAGAAAGGGGCAACCTTTGCTGTCTATCCATCAAGTTTTTGAAAAACATCTTAGGCGTTTTCAAAATGATTAGTATTTTTTGCAAAGTAAGATTTAACCTAAAATTTAAATGAATATGAATACAAGATTTATGATAGCATTATTGACCCTGCTGGGCATGACCCAGGCTACGGCACAAGAATACGAGTACGTTCCGTTCGTTCGCGAGGGTGTGAAGTGGGTGTATTGCTACTATAATCCATTCCGAAGTGACATTTTGGACATGCCAGAAGGCTTGCAATATTACAGTTTCGAGATGGGAGGTGACATCCAGATAGGTGACAAATACTACAAGCCTGTCGTTCTGACACATTACCTTGATAATGAGGGAAAAGAAAAAGAGGTTGAGGATTTCATCCCCGTCTATCTGCGTGAGGAAGACAAGGTGGTCTATGCTATTCATCCCGATGGTGTATGTCATGCCCAGTGCCCGGTGGGCTACGGTTGGTGGATTAGTATTCCTAGCGGATTGCCACAAACCACAACAAATGAAGAAGTCATCCTCTATGATTTCAATGACCCAATGGAGCTCTATGCTTCTGCTGAAGGCGTAGGCTTGGTAGAATATTATGGGACTAATATAATAACCTTTGGTGGCCAACAGCGCAAATGCCACCATTTCCGCACTTGGTACAGTGAGGATGATGACATCATTGAAGGGATTGGCTATGACGGTGATGCAGGATTTCCATTGTACTATTTTTATATCTCCATCACAGGACTTCAAGTGACCTACGGTCTAAGCCATGTCATTGAAAAAGACGAGATAGTTTATAAGGGCAGATGGTATGAACCTGATATCCACGTGGGCATCGACGAGGTGGTGACCGACAAGGCTACTGGTGTGATGGACGGCTACTACTACAACCTGATGGGCCAGCCCGTGGGCAAAGACGTCCCGACAACCCCCGGCATCTACATCCACCAGGGTAAAAAGATCGTCGTCCGCTAAGGTGCTCGCCACTAAAGCAGATTAGAGCAACCCACCATCCTCCAATCACACGAATGCCCACGAATGGACCATAAATAAAACTATTTATGACCCATTCATGGACATTCGTGTTCTATTCAAGGGAGCGGATGCCTTTAGACTCTTCAGTTGTTTGATGATGATGGGCCAGCCCGTGGGCAAAGACATCCCGACGATGCCCGGCATCTACATCCACCAAGGGAAGAAAATTTGCGTAAGCCGAATGCCATGATGCCTGCACCAATGGCAGAGGCGCAACCAAATTTATATAAACTCGTCGTCAGATAATCATCAACAACTGACCATTCTGAAATCCCTGAACAAGAAACTACGAATTCCGCAAATTAGACAAATTGGCATCCGCAATCGTTTTTTACATTAATCCCCATGAATTAATTCATGAAAAATTCGTGATAATTAATGTAAAAAGATGTGCGCGGATGCCTTCGTTAAATTCGCGTAATTCGTAGTTTGATTGTATGTGTCAGCCCCTCATGAAGTGACTGTCAAATGATGCCGATGTAGCTTTTTGACATGGAAAACGATGATCATGTGTAGTACCTTTGTATCGGAGAGCCAGAAATAGCTTTTAGATTTCGTTAACATTTCCGCCCCACCACTATGTAATAGTTGGACGACGCTATAATGCTGGAAATCAGCAAATTTTAAAAACAGGGCTCAAAATGCCTGTTTTGCTTTTTGACGACATGAGGCAGAGTGGACTTTCGCCTGCAGATTAGTGAATGCGTTAACCCGTCTAAAAATCTTAGCGCCTTAGTGCCTTAGCGAGGGGAATGCAATGTGAATTTACTCTTTAAGCCACTCGTCGCGGGTGTATTGGGAACGGCGCCAGGTGATGCGTTGGGCGTCCTTGATGCCGCAGTGGGCACAGAAGGGCTTGGTGCGAAGCAACCACAGGCGCAGGTCAGTGGCTGTGATGCCGTCAAGGGGCAGGCTGTCGCCAGCGGCGGTCTTGAAGTTGGTGCCGAACTTGTTGTTCAGGTTGAAGGCATAGGCGACATAGGCGCAGGGCCACAGCGTGGCGTCACGCACCTGGGTACAATGCAGCTGGCAACGCAGGTAGTTGCTCGTGGCGTCATACTCGGCCTTCTCGCTCAGCAGCTGGTGGCGGAAACCGAAGCGCCAGCCTGTGGACTCCATCCTGACGCGGTTCTTGCGGATGAGCCAGACGTACTTGAAGTAGTTCAATGTGCCGTTTTTGGCCTTGGGGTAGGGGGTGATGCGCAGCACTACCTTGTTGTCGCGGCAACATTGCCAGAAGTCCTTGCTCATGCGCGGCAGCAGCAGACCGTTGGTCGAAACGATGAGTTTGATGTTGGGCAAGATGCTGCGTGTCAGCTTGATGGCATCACACACCTGGGGGTGCAGCAGGGGCTCACCGCCCATGAGGTTCACCTCGTCAACGCCCACGCGAGCCAAGCGGTGACACTCGGCCTCTAGGGTCTCAAGTGAAATCGTCACAGGCTTGGAAACGGGCGACAGATGGGAACAGTAGGCACAGTCCAGGTTGCAGCGGTCACACAGCTGGATCTCGACATACAGAGTCGTCATGCGGTAGAGCAGCTCCTTGTGGGCTGGTGCCAGCAGACTTCTCATCTGGCTCAAGTCAATCTTGGTCAGGATGCTCTCGCCTAGGCCGGCAACGTTACGGGCTTTCATCATGATGCGTTGCAGCGTGATGTAGCCGTCGGCTCGTACGTCATCCTCGCTCACGTCGATGCCTTTGAGCACCTCGGTGGCAAACAGCTTGTCCTGCAAGGTGAAGATGCCCTCGTTGGGCCTGTCAAGCCCTGCGATAACGGCATTGGAGCTCTTTTCGTCGGCTTTAGAGACAAGACGTTGCAGCGCGTCGGGAGCCAAGCGTGTTGAGCAGTCGCAGAACATCATCCAGTGGCTTGTGGATTGAGCGATGGCGTCGGCAATGGTGTCTACTCGTTTCATCTGTTGGTCAGGTTGATCAACATCCCCGACCACAGTGAATACAGTATCGCTGTAACCTTGTGACACGTTGTTGATGAGGTCGATAATGTCTTTGGTCTGGTTATGGCCCATCCTGGTGAGGATGACCACGTTGACTTGCTTGCCGCTTATCGCTTGCTGCGGTGTGAGTTCGTTTGCCTGTTGTTCCATTTCAGTCGCTACTCGTAATTATGATAGTTAGCTCAAATCTTCGGCAAATATATAACATTATTCTGACAATCGTGGACGGTCGTGTGTTTTTCTTGAGGTTTGTTGCTGTTATGAGACGTTTTTTTGATAAATTTGCGGCAAAATACATAGCGTGAAATGAAACATTTATTACCGATAGCCTTTCTGGTCTTGATGCTGGCTGCAAGCTGTGGCGAGAAGAAATCGCCCCTTGATGCCGAGGCACGCGACAGTGGCATGAGAGCAGCTGCAGCACTTGTGGCAGTGGACCATACCGACACGATGTCGATGGAGCGTGCCGTGATGGACGCCAAGGCCAAGCAGAGCGTCTATGCCTTGAAGCGGGACTCTGCGGCGGTGAGGGCCTTTGACGAGGCATTCCGATCCTATCTGAAAGAGAAGGATCGTCCTTTGTATCAATCCATTTTCCCCGAAGACAACGACAAGAAATGAAGCGCTTACCACTCATATTGATGGGCCTGATGCTGCTGTTGACAGCCTGTAATGGAGCCTCGCGCCGCGGTGAAGCGCTCGGACGTGAGTTTGTGGATGCATGGGGTGATACGGCCGCGATGCATCAGACGGTGAAACGTTTTGATGCCCTGCGTAACGATAGCCTGACTTGGCCATGGCAGGTCAAGGCGGCTAACCGTGCCTTTGCTGCGGTGCTGATGGCCGACGGGCGAGACTCGCTCTTCCAGGCTTCGCATGTCATCTCGCTTTCTCCGCGTGAATTGGCGCAGCTCAAGTGTCCGCCCATGGTGGAACTGTTGCGCAGGCGCGAGTTTGACACCGATTCTGCCGCCGATTACCTCTCGTTGATCCATTGGCTGTGCTACACAGTGGGTTATGACCGTCATGTTGAGGTCTTTGACAGCACGCTGCAGGGCATAGTTGACGGATTTGCAATTGGTGAGCAGATGACCGTCTATGTCCAGTGTTCGCGTCCGGCTGCCCTGGGAGCTGCGCTTGCCGCCGATGCCAATCAGCCCGATGCCGACATGGAGGATATCAATACCCGCATCGACGAGTTGCGCAACCTGTACACTCCAGCCGACTTCAACACCTTTGAGACTGCCTACAAGGCCGCCCTCAAAAAGAAGTAGTATTTTCTAGAATCTGTCATCTAACGTCTAAAGTCTAACGTCTAAAAATATGAAACCTTTCCAAGAATATCTCGATACCGTTAATCAAGCAATTGCTGCAATTCCCTATCCCGAGCAGCCCGGACAGCTCTACGAACCGATTTCTTATCACATGGCGCTGGGAGGTAAGCGTGTGCGCCCTGTGCTGACCCTTATGGCCTGTGATGCCATGGGCGGCGATCTTTCGGTGGCCATCAATGCTGCTGTGGGAATAGAAATGTTCCACAACTTCACGTTACTGCATGACGATGTGATGGACAATGCCGATGTGCGCCGTGGCAAGCCCACTGTGCACCGTCGCTGGAACGACAATACGGCTATCCTGAGTGGAGACACTATGCTGACCATTGCAACGCAGTATATTTCCTGCGTGCGTAATTGGCAGGTGATGGACCTCTTCAACAAGACCGCCATAGAGATTTATGAAGGTCAGCAGTGGGATATGGACTATGAGTGCCGCAGCGATGTCACGGTCGATGAGTATATCAACATGATTCGACTCAAAACGTCGGTGTTGTTGGGTTGTGCCCTCAAGATGGGCGCACTTGTCGCCGATGCGGCGCCCGAGCAGGCCGATTTGCTCTATGAAGCAGGAGTGAACATGGGATTGGCATTCCAACTTAGGGATGATGTGCTTGATGTGTGGGGTGACCCAAAGACTTTCGGAAAGGAAATCGGTGGCGACATCATGAACAACAAGAAGACCTTCCTGCTCATCAGCACCATGCAGCAGGCAAAGGGCGATGATGCCGACGAGTTGCGCCATTGGCTCAATGATCCCTATACCACACGCGATGACAAAGTGCAGGGCGTGACAGCCCTCTACGAGCGCCTGGGAGTGCGACAGCTCGCCGAAGATGCGATTGCTCATTACAACGACCTTGCCGTTGCAGCCTTCAACCAGGTGAAAATGAGCGACGAGGACAAACAACGCTTTATCGATCTTGCCAACCGTTTGGCAGGACGCAATTTCTAATTCCTGATTCGTTTTGATTGACTCCCATTCACATATCTATTGCGATGCGTTTGACGAGGATCGGGACGACGTAGTGCAGCGTGCGCGAGAGGCCGGTGTGCGCCACATCATCCTGCCTAATGAGAATTTGGAGAGTGTCCCGCGCCTGGCTGCCCTGCATGAGAAGTACCCAGACTACATCTCGATGACGTTGGGTTTGCACCCTGAAGATGTGCACGACGACTACCTTGACGTGCTTGGCAAAATGCGTCCCATGCTTGACCGGTATTCTATCGTGGCCATCGGCGAGATCGGAATCGACCTGTATTGGGACAAGACTTGGAGAGAACAACAGCACCATGCCCTCGACATCCAGCTACACTGGTGTCATGAAATGGGTGTGCCGTTTATCATTCATTGCCGTGAAGCACTCGACGACATCCTCGATGTCATTGACCACTTGGATTGCCCCGTGCCGCCAGGCGTGTTCCATTGTTTTGCCGAAACGCCTGCCGACGTTGAACGTGTCCGTCGCCGGGGTGATTTCTACTTTGGTGTGAATGGCGTTGTCACTTTCAAGAAAAGCACTGTACCGCAGCTGTTGCCCGCCATCGGCCTCGACCGCCTGCTGCTGGAGACCGATGCCCCCTATCTGACACCCGTTCCCCACCGCGGCAAGCGCAACGAGAGCGCCTACATCCCTAACATCAACGACTTCATCGCCAAACAACTAGGTGTAACACCCGAAGAGGTCAGCACCGTCACCGACCGCAACGCCGCCACCCTCTTCAACCTCGAATTGTAATCGATTTAGCGTTATTTTTTCTTGATTCCAATGCCTATGCGCAGCACATTTCTGATAAATGGCAGCGCAGTTTTGGATTCTGGCAGAATGCGGAAAAATGGAATCATTACAAGCGGCGCAACAATGATGCAAACAAGTGCATTGCAAATGAGTTGAGCCACCCCTTCAAACGGCAACAGATAGCAGATAACCCCTACAACGGTCACCGTTATCAAATAAACCGCTAAGTAGAACAATAGCCTTTTTAAGTAAAAGGTTTGTTTGAAACTCTTAAAATAGAATCTGTAAAGAACCCATGAGGCCCATACCGAATTAATAAAAAACTTACATATAAGAGAAGATAGAGTCACACCCAATACACCTAAGGGTTTAATTAGCAAAACACATAGAACAACATTCGTTACGGCTTCGACGATAGGTCTAAACCTGTCTTGCCACCATAGTCCTGCTGCCTGTCTGTAAGTCATACACATGTCACAGTTGGTGTCCCAAAAAAGCAGAATACTGAAACTTGCCATTGTGACGTTGTCAAGAAGAAATTCTTTACCGACCCAAAGAGTTATAAATGGCTGATATAGAGCAAATAAACAGATTGAGCACCAAGTTGACATAAACACATACATACATTGGAAGCGAATGAAGTCACTGTGATTCTTGCTTTCACTTTCAATGGCTATGGAGTTGCCGATACTTGCCTGCATGCTGTTGCGCAGCAGCAGAAGCAAACCGGCAATAGTTCCATATATGTATTGATAATTATTGTATTGGCCAAGGATGGCAAGTCCGATAGAGGCTGATATGATGACCGAACCGAACATATCCCTAAAGACAAAGCATATTTTGTAAAGGAATAGACCTCCTACACGCTTCTTGATGTCGGTCAAAATATCTTTATCAAGTGTTCCGCGGCATTTGTATTGTGGATACCTCTTGTTGACTACATAGTTTGTGATCAGATTCCCTGTTATGATAAAAGGAATAGCGACCATACAATAGATATAGAAGTCTTTTAGGAATACGATAACCGCTAATTTAGTAAGCTCTTGAATAATAGACAATGCAATACCTACATTGCCCATGATATAACCTTTCTGGGCTGCAGTTAATATTGAAGACTTATAAGCGAATAGGAAGTAGCTCAATACCGTTTCAGAAAGGAAAATAACATACAGGATGCGTATGTTCATCCCTTCGGGAGGTGTGCCTTTAATCAGATGGTCAAGAAACGGAACTAATGCTAGGCCAACAATCAAAATGAAGGATCCAATGATTCGATATGTTTTTCTGTAAAGATTTAGTAAGGCGGAAACTTCAGCAACATTGTTTTCTGCAATAGGTTTGTACATGCTGAAGACCATGGCGCTGCCGACGCCCAATTCAGCAAGTGCCAACATGGTTAATATTGCATTGAACAAACTATTAAGACCTAAATACTCAGCACCGAAGGTATATATGACAGCAGTTCTTACCATGAATGGAAGAAGCAGCATCACAATTCGATTAAGCAAATTGGTCAAGATGTTTCGATTGGTATTCTGTATCCTTGATTCAGCCATTGGCTTTTATATAACTATATCTCAATTTACGTCTAAAACGGATGAATGGTTTATAAAATCGCGGCAAAAGTAATAATAAAACCTGAAATGTTGAGTCTCTATCTCGCTTTTTTGAAGGATAGGGTATAGCATTATAACTGTTTTTGAAACTTTAAGTATTAAATGATAGCCCGCAGCATCATCTGTGTCGCGGGCTATCATTTGTCTTGTGCTGGTAAAGGTTTACCAGATGATGGCGCGGTCGGCGGGGTCGAGCCACATCTTGTCGCCGGGCTTGATGCCGAAGGCGTCAAAGAAGGTGTCGATGTTCCTCAACGTGGCGTTCACACGGTAGCGGCCGATGGAGTGGGGGTCACTCTTGGTCTGCTGGAAGATGGCTTCCTCAGTCATGTTGTCGGCCCAGATGCGGCCATAGCTCAGGTAGAAGCGCTGCGTGGGCGTGAAACCGTCAATCTTCTTGTCCTCGCGGAACTGCTGCGTGGTGCGGAAAGCATCGTAGGCGATGCGCAGACCACCCTGGTCGGCGATGTTCTCACCCAGGGTCAGGTGGCCATTGGCGTGCTGATCCTTTACAACAACGATCTGGTCAAACTGTGCAGCGAGCTTTTCGGCAGCCTCTTGGAATCGCTTGCTGTCCTCCTCGGTCCACCAGTCGGTCATGTTGCCATACTGGTCAAACATACGGCCCTGGTCGTCAAATCCGTGGGTCATCTCGTGGCCGATAACCACGCCGATAGCACCGAAGTTGGTGGCATCGTCGGCCTCCACATCAAAGAAGGGAGGTTGCAGGATGGCGGCGGGGAAGCAGATTTCGTTGGTGGTGGGGTTGTAGTAGGCATTCACAGTCTGAGGTGTCATGCCCCACTCGTCACGGTCAACGGGTTTGCCCATCTTGTCAAGGTTGCGGCGGGTCTCATACAGACTAGCGGCCTTGATGTTGTCATACAGGCTCTTGCTCGGGTCAACGGTCAGACCGCTGTAGTCGCGCCACTTGTCGGGATAACCGATCTTGACAGTGAAGGCGTTGAGCTTCACAAGGGCGTTGATCTTGGTCTGCTCGCTCATCCAGGTCAGGCCGGCGATATGGGCGGCCAGTGACTTGCGCAGTTCACCGATGAGCTTCAGCATCTTCTCCTTGCTGCCATGGGCAAAATACTTGTTCACGTAGATTTCGCCGACAGCCTCGCCCAGCAGTCCGTTGGGGGCGCTCAGGGCGCGTTTCCAGCGCGGCTTGCGCTCCTTCTGGCCGCTCAGCATGCGTCCGTAGAAGTCAAACGAAGTCTCACCGAAGGCGTCACTCAGGTAGCCAGCCGAACCGCTGATCAACAGACCAGCCATGTAGTCACGCATCTGCTGCTCCTTGAGGTTGGTCATCAGGTCGTTGGCGACAGCCATCACCTTGGGCTCGGTCAGGATGACCCATTCCACTTGGGGCGTGCCCATCAGGTTGAAGTATTCCTTCCAGTTGATGGCGGGATAGTCATTCTGCAGCTGCTCCAGGGTGCGGATGTTGTACAGCTTGTTGTAGTCGCGGGCCTCGGCACGATCCATCTTGGCCTGGGCAAACTTGTACTCGATGTCATAGATGGTCTTGCTGGCGCGGTTGGCTTCCTTCTTGCTGTAACCTGCGAGCATGAACATCTTCACCAGGTAGTCGCGATAAGCCTGCTGGATCTTCTTGCTGTCGGCATCGGTGTTCAGGTAGTAGTCCCTGTCGGGCAGACCGCTGGTACCGGCGCTGAGCCACATCACGTTCATGTCACTGTTCTTGAGGTCGGTCTCCACGCCGATACCGAAGAACGGGTTACCGATCTTCAGGTGCTGGTCGGCGATGAACTTGGTGAGGTCTTTTTTCTTGAAGGCCTTGATGTTGGCAAGGTCGGCCATCAGGGGCTGTGCGCCCTCCAGGTTCAGGCGGTCGCTGTCCATTGCCATCTTGTAGAGGTCGGCGACTTTCTGGTCAACGGTGCCGAATTTGTGCTCAGTCTTGCCCAACTCCAGGAACATGTCGCGCAGGCGGTTCTGGTTCTGTTCGGCCAGCACGTCAAACACGCCATAGCTGGCATACTCGGGACGCTCGCTCAGGGGGTTGGCCTTCATCCAGCCACCACCAGCGTACTCATAGAAATCATCACCTGGCTTCACGCTCAGGTCCATGTCGGCACGGTTCACGCCGTGCGTCACCTGTGCCTGCACACCAGGCACGGCAGCCATCAGTATGGCCATAGCTAATAACATTTTTTTCATTGTTACTAATAAATAATATCTAGGTTAATTGGTTTAGCCATTTCCTTTCCAACCCGCAAAAATAGTAAAAACTATTGATTTGTGTATCTTTACGGGCCAGTGATTCATTTTTTTAGAAAGGGGTGCCTTTGTCTTCGGCGTCGGGCATCCAGGCCTCATTGGGCGACATGGGCCCGCCGGGGTAGTCACCGATGCCTGCGGTTGGGGCAGGGGCGGGGCCGTCGGCTCCACCACCGGCGTTCATCTTGGACTCATAGGTATTCACACTGCTGGTGAGGTCCTGCTCGCCCTCGTTCTCGAAGCGGGCGTATTTGCTCACGAAGTGCAACTTGATGGTGTCGGTGGCACCGCTACGGTGCTTGGCAACGATGAACTCTGCCACACCCTTGATGTTATGGCCCTCGGCGTCCTCGCTGGAACGTGTGTAATACTCGGGACGGTGGATGAAGCAGACGATGTCGGCATCCTGCTCGATGGCGCCCGACTCACGCAAGTCGCTCAGCTGCGGGCGTTTGCCTAGTTTGTCGTCGGCTGATCGGGTCTCGACGCTTCGATTGAGCTGCGACAGGGCGATGATGGGGATGTCCAGCTCCTTGGCAAGCTGTTTGAGGTTACGTGAAATGGTACTTACCTCCTGCTCACGGCTGCCGAACTTCATGCCAGTGGCGTTCATCAGCTGCAGGTAGTCAATGATGATGATTTGCACACCATGCTCGCGCACCAGGCGGCGTGCCTTGGTCCTGAGCTCAAAGATGGACAGCGACGGCGTGTCATCGATAAACAGCGGTGCCGTGCTCAGGCTGCGCGTGCGCGTCATCAGGTTTTCCCACTCGGGCTGCGTCAACTGTCCGCTCTTGATCTTCTCACCCTCAAGAGAGCAGACGTTGCTGATGAGACGGTTCACCAGCTGCAGGCTCGACATCTCAAGCGAGAACACGGCCACAGGGTGGTTGTAATCGACCGCCATGTTCTTGGCCATCGAGAGCACAAACGCCGTTTTACCCATAGCGGGGCGTGCTGCGATGATGATCAGGTCACTGTTTTGCCATCCACTGGTCAGGCGATCCAGCTTGTGGTAGCCTGATTCCAGGCCGCTCAGTCCGCTCTCGCGATTGGCAGCTTCCTCAATCTTCTTGATGGCATCCTGCACGGCGTTCTCGATGGGGATGACATCGCGCTTGAGGGTATTCTTTGAGATCTCAAACAGTTTGCCCTCGGCTTCCTGCATCAGGTCATACACGTCGATCGACTCGTCGAAGGCCAACTGCTGCACCTGGCTGCTGTAGCTGATGAGCTCGCGGGCAAGGTACTTTTGAGCGACGATGCGGGCGTGGAACTCGGCATTGGCTGCACTCGATACCATACCCGTCAGTTCGCTGATGCGGATGGCACCGCCCACCTCTTCCAGCACTTTGTTGGAGCGCAACTGGTCTGTGACCGTGAGCATGTCGATGGGCTTGCCGCTGGCTGCCAGCGACTGGATGGCCTCATAGATTTTTTGGTTAGCGGGATTGTAGAAGGCCTCGGGCTTGAGGATTTCGCACACGTTGTTATAAGCGTCTTTCTCAAGCATCAGCGCTCCTAGCACGGCATCCTCAAGGGACGTGTCTTGGGGCGGCAGCTTGCCGAACTCGCTTACTATCTCGGGCTCATGCGTGGGGCGCGTGCGGCGGCGCGCCTGTTTGCCGGTTTCAAATTCTTCCATTATGGTTTTGTCGTTTTTGGTCGGTTGGTTTTTCTTTTGGATGGCAAAGGTAATGAAAATCCTCGAATTGAGCCTTGTGGTTGTTCACAATCTATTGACACGTTGTTGACATGGGCATGAGAAGTCGTGTACTGTAAGGTGCCAGATGGGTGCATCAGGAGGGGTGGATGTAGAAAATTTTTCTACAATGCGTAAAAATTACACAGGAATATTTGGCGGATAAGAATATTGGCATTATCTTTGCAGTGTAAAAAATACACAAAGGGACGATAGCAATGAAGTTTAACAAGGAAACCAAGCAATGGGAATCACCCTACTGGCACCCGGCGGTAACTACCGACGCGGTTGTCTTTGGCTTTGACGGTGAGGGACTTAACGTCCTGCTCATCCAACGAGGCTTGGAGCCTTACAAGAACATGTGGGCACTGCCTGGTGGCTTCATGCGTCCTGATGATGAGACAGCCCAGGATTGCGTTTACCGCGAGCTGCATGAGGAGGCCAATGTTGAGGACATCTACATGGAGGAACTCAAGACGTTCTCGCGTCGTGACCGCGACCCTCGTGAACGAGTGATCACCATTGCCTTCTTTGCTCTGGTCGTGAAGGACAAGTACCAAATCTTGGGCGGTGATGATGCCTGCAATGCCAAGTGGTTCCCTGTAAAAGAACTGCCCGAATTGGCCTTTGACCACAAGGAAATCGTAACGCTAGCCCTTGAACGGCTGCGTCAACGCATACATTTTGAACCCATTGGATTTCACTTGCTTGACAAGGAATTCACAATGCCCCAGTTACACAATATTTATAAAGCAATTTTAGATCCACCCGAGGATGACACTAAATTAAGAGACAGAAGAAATTTTCAAAAGAAGATGTTGAAGCTCGGGTACATCTCGGAGACCGGAAAAAAGGTGACAGGAAACCCTCACCGTTCTCCCAAGTTGTACACTTTTGACGAAGATGCCTACCAGCAAGCCAAGAAGATAGGTATGCGCCTGGAATTCTGACGCGGCTGCAGGTAACGGAATCGAACTTGATCCAACCTCTGTTGTTCTAGAGGCTGGAGGCTTGACAGGAATGGTTAATGTGTCAATTTTACACATTGAACTATGTCAAGATTTTACACCCCTAAGATTGCCAATGCGTAAAAAATATAATTTGGTAAGGTTGCAGGAATAGACGGTCCATTGAAACCAGATATACCTTTGCAGCAATAACGATAGCAAAACAGAGTATAACAACAGATACAGCGTATAACAACAGATACAGCGTGTTTATAAGTAGTAATTAACGGTTTGATAAAAGTTTGAAAAGATGAAGAATCCATTCAAGAAAAACAAATGTGCGGCCCAGCAGGCCAACGAAGGATGCCCTACGGGGAATGGTATGAATAATGAGACTCAGGCTGTCAACGGCCAGGAACGGCAGGGTCTGGACCCCAACAAGGCCCACGTCTATAACCTCATCATCGTCGATGAGAGCGGCTCGATGAGCGGCCTTGAGCAGGTGACCATCAGTGGCATTAACGAGACAATCGCTACCATCAAAAAGGCACAGGAGGATTATGCCGATAAGCAGCAGCATTTCCTCACGCTGGTTTGCTTTGATGAACGTAGAGAAGGTGTGCCTCCCGTCCGTACCCACATTGATGCCATGCCCATCGCAAGCGTGCACGACTTCTATGATTACCATCCCACTGGCTGTACGCCCTTGTTTGACGCCATGGGCCAGTCATTGACCAGACTGCACGGGCGCATCAAGGATGATGAGAACGCCTCAGCCGTGGTGACTGTCATCACCGACGGCTTGGAGAACGCTTCCCGCGAGTGGTCTGGAGAGGCCCTGCGCAAACTCATTGAGCAACTCAAGGAAGAGGGTTGGGCCTTCTCCTACATGGGCTCGTGCCACGATGTGGTGGAGGTGACCATGAATCTGTCCATCGACCATGTCATGCAGTTTGACCACGATGATTTGGGTGCATCCAACACGTGGCACCGCGATAATTCGTCCAAGCTTGCCTACTACAAGCGGTTGAATTGCGATTTTAATGTACATGATTCGCTTCCGGACAAAATGTCTAAGCGTCGTGCCCATGCCCGTGTTTACTATGCCGACCGCATCACTCCCGAGTGGATTGACCAGTTGGCTGAAAACGAGATCTTTGTCTTCGGCAGCAACCCTGATGGGAACCATGCCGGTGGTGCAGCCGCCTTTGCAGTGAAGAACTTCGGTGCCATCATCGGTCAGGGCGAGGGCATGCAAGGCCAGAGCTACGCCATCCCCACTACGGGCGGTTACACCCTCTTTGCCCAGGCGGTGCGGCGCTTCGTGGAGTTTGCCGCCGAACATCCCGACAAGCGTTTCCTGGTTACCCGAGTGGGTTGTGGCAACGCAGGGTACGACTTGCTTATGGTGGCACGACTGTTTGCCGATGCCATCAGGATCGAGAACATCTGCCTGCCTGAGAAGTTCTGGGAAGTCCTCGGACTCAAGCTGTTCCGCAAGTGAGCCGGGAAGGACGCCCTCAAGGTTACCAATAGTATTGAATAACTGTTTTACCCCATTAGATTAAGAAAACACACAACACTAGTTTACCCCGACTGGAGGGCTTGCCAGAATGACCTTGGCAAGCCCTCCATTTTTCATTTCTGTCGCTTACATGACAGTCCGCTTTCTTTTTTAAACAGATTGTCATCGTTTTATTGGATATTTCTTTTATCTTTGCAGTCAATGTTTGACAATTAATAAAAAGGACAATGAAACTTTACAGGATGATAGCATTGGCCACAGTGGCGATGCTGGCGATGGCTGCCATAGGGCAGACGATGACGTTTAAAGATGCTTCACGCCAACAGACCATTACGGTCACTGCAGTGGGCGAGGACATCGTGCGTGTGGATGTAGTGCCCGACGGGTGGAGTGGCACACGCCTGCCATCACTGGCACTGGACAAAACCGCAAGGGCCGAGGTCAAGGTCGAAGAGTTGGAGGACATGAGCGTGATGCGCACCGGTAGTGGCATGAAGGTGATATTGGACAAGACGATGGGTAACATCACCGTGGGTAGCCGCAATGGCTATTATATCACCGACCCGTGTAACCGCGGCTCATCGACGTTGAGCTTGTTGCACCACGGCGGCGAGTCGTTCTACGGTGCTGGCGAGCGTGGCTATTCGTTTAACCTGGCTGGCGACACACTCGTCAACTACAATAGCCAGAACTACGGCTACCAGATGGGCGAGAAGCGCACCAAGCTGATGGGCATCACCATGCCGATGGTGATTTCGTCCAAGGGCTATGGCATCCTATTTGACGACTTCTGCAAGTCCTCGCTCTACTTGGGCGAGCAGGGCATTGAATATACCTCTACGTCCCCGCAACCCATTTCCTATTACGTCATTAACGGCAACGGCAGGGTTGAGGGCGTGGTCAGGAACTTCACCTGGCTCGTAGGTCGTCAGGAACTTCCCCCGCTGTGGACACTGGGCTATATCACCTCCAAGTATGGCTACCACGACCAGCGCGAGAGCGAGGGCGTGGTCGATACCCTCAAGCGCGAGGGCTATCCGTTGGACGGTATCGTGTTTGACCTGTATTGGTACGGCAAGGAGGAAGATATGGGACGTCTGGAGTGGGACAAGCAGCAGTGGCCCGATCACCGTGGCATGTTGCGTGATTTCAAGCAGAAGGGCGTCAACGTGGTGACTATTTCTCAGCCCTATGTGCTCACCAACGGCCGTGCCATCGACAACTATAAGTTGTTGGACCCCCAAGGTGTGTTCTGCAAGACCGACGGCACCGACACCACCCACACCGTCACCATCTGGGTAGGGCAGGGTGGCATGTTTGATGTGTCCAACCCCGCTACACGTCTGTGGCTGCGCAACCGTTACAAATCACTCACCGACGAGGGCGTGACAGGCTGGTGGGGCGACCTGGGCGAGCCCGAGAAACATCCGCTCGAAATCCGCCACTACAACGGTCTAACCGCCGAGCAATACCACAACTATTACGGCAACGAGTGGAGCAAGATCATCTATGACATGTTCAAGGAGGAGTACCCCGACCGTCGTCCGATGGTCATGATGCGTGCCGGCACGGCTGGCCTGCAGCGCTATTCAGTCTTCCCCTGGTCCACCGACGTGTCCCGCTCGTGGGGTGGCTTGCAGCCTCAGGTGACCATCATGCTCAACGCTGGCCTGAGTGGTCTGGGCTATATGTCACATGACGTGGGCGGCTTTGCCGTTGATCCCGCCAACAAGCGCGATGGCGAACTCTACATCCGCTGGCTGCAGTTGGGTCTCTTCTCGCCCATGCTGCGCACCCACTCGACCTATCATGCCGAGCCTTATCACTACACCGAGTTTGGCGACCTCACGCTGCGCATTATCAAGCAGCGTTACACCTGGCTGCCCTATAACTATACGTTGGCCTATGACAACGCCCGTAACGGTCTGCCGATGGTGCGCCCCTTGGGCTTCTATGAGGATGATATGAACATCAGCCGTTACGACGGCATTTGGGACCAGTACCTGTGGGGTCACGACGTGATGGTTGCACCCGTGATGCAGCAGGGCGCTGTCAGCCGTGACATCACTTTCCCCGAGGGCACTTGGGTTGATATCAACCACCCCGAGAAACGCTATGAGGGCCACACGACGGTCAATTATGCTGCTCCGTTGGAGGTGCTGCCCCTGTTTGCCCGTGCCGGTGCGTTTATCCCTCAGGCCAACTACGAGATGGATAACGTGGGCGACTACAACCCCGACAAACTGGACATCGTCTATTACACCAGCGAGACTCCGTCAACCTTTACCCTGTTTGATGACGACCTGCATTCCACTGGCACGCTGGCACGCGACAAGCACCGCCTGATCCAGTTCACCGCGACGCCTCAGGGCAAGCGCAACTGCATTACCATTCAGGCCATTGGCAACATCGATGGTGATGCTCCCAGCAAGGACTACCGCCTCATCGTCCCCGCCACCGCCAAGCCTGGCAAGGTGACCGTCAACGGCAAGAAGCCCCAGGGCATGACCTATGACAAGCGCAATCGCACCTTGACCATCCCCGTCACCATTGCCGACGTTACCGCCACGACCATCATCGAAATCACCAAATAGAAAAAGAAAACGACAAGTACTATTTCCATTCGGTAAATTAATAGTATCTTTGAGGCGATGTTTGAGCAAGAAATTGAGCAATATGACCGATTGGTGGCGCAGTATCTGGAACAGATAGCTAAGCCGATGGGGAATCTGGAATTCCGCAGACATTCTGAGATTCTCTTCTCGTGCCACAGTTGCGGTATTGAAGGCTCGTCGTTTTCGGTTGATGACACCCGTGCACTGTTTGAACAGGGTTTGGGTTATTATCCCGTGGGCAAGACGCTGCTTGAGTGTCAGGAATTGGCTGACCATTTTAAGGCTTATGAATGGATGCACGACCATTTGGACCACCCCTTTGATGTGGAACTGATGAAGACCGTCAACCGTCTTGTCACGCTCAATACCTTGTCTTATCGGGTACCTGGTGCCATGCCTGGCGAGTTCACTACTGTGGACATGGCGGCAGGCGACACGCTATTTGGTGACCATGAGAAACTGATAGCCCAGGTGCCGCGATTGATGGAATCTACAGCAAGGGCAATGGCTGATGGCAATGTTCACCCAATGGTTTTGGCAGCACGATTTCACGGGTTCTATGAGTATCTGCATCCCTTCCGTGACGGCAATGGTCGCACGGGACGTTTGTTATCCAACTTCATCCTGTTGCAATACCACTTACCTGAACTCATTATTCTCAAGGAGGATCGTCAACAATACATCTCAGCACTAAAGGCAAAGCGGACTGAGGGAACCGATGAGCATCTGATTGCCTTCTTCTTCCATGCAGCCATCAAGCAGCTGCAAGGCGACCTCCTGCAGAAGAGAAACAATAGCCGCCCAATGCTCTTCTTCTAAGCATAATTAGACAAGTACAACAATACGGCAACAAGGGACAAATCAACTGTTTGTCCCTTGTTGTCAATATGGTTGTCCTTGTTGTCTGAGAAACAGGTGTCAGATGACCACGGCGGTGCCGCTGGTGGCAACCATGAGCATGGAGTTTCCTTGACCGATGGTCTCGTAGTCGATGTCAATGCCCACGACAGCATTAGCTCCCATTTCCATGGCGCGCTGCATCATCTCATTCATCGCCGTGTCCTTGGCCTGGCGCAGCACCTTTTCGTAGCTGGCAGAGCGTCCGCCAAAGAAATCTCTCAGGCTTGCGCCGATGTCTTTCAGGAAGTTGGCGCCGATAATCGTCTCGCCAGTCACTACGCCCTTGTACTCACGGATAGGGCAACCCTCAATTTGCGGTGTTGTTGAAAGTATCATAATGTTTTAATTCATTTAAATTGTTTAACCTTTTTAAAGTTTATCCTGCAAATTATGTGCCAAGTTGAAAATGAACTGTTGGGGTTGCAGTCAATATGTTACCAAATGAGGGGTTGGTGCCGTTTTCTGTAATGGAAAGTGTAAAAATTTTTGACACTTTTTGACTAAAATGCCGAAAACCATGGAAAAATGTCTCTTTTTGGTTGCGCGATTTTTTGTGATTGACTAAATTTGTAGGCGTGTTACCTAATTATTTATTTGTTTAACCTAATTTATTTTTGTTATGAAAAGATTTCTGTACGTTTTATTAACCGTGCTGATGGCATTGCCTATGGTGGCCCAAGCACAGGAAGTGACCTCAAATCCTGTTATCCAGATTGAAGAGAATCAAGATGAATTAACGATTATTGTCACGGGAGACGGAATGCTGTCCGTCAAAGTAATGCGTGATCAGGATAATGATTTTGAATTCGTTATCCCTGTTGATGAAGCGCAGGTTGAGGAAACCTATGTGTTCACAATTCAACGGTCATATGATGAAAATGAACATTTTCATGGCCAGGTGACTGCAACGGCTCAAGAGGACGGGAAACTGCCCAGCGAGACCGTTGAAAAGAGGTTTACCATGCGCCCCTATTATGTGATGCCTCGGCCTGAGATCACTTTCACCGAAGATGATGGAGGTGTGACCATTACTGTGGATAAGATTGTGGCGCAATTAGACATAACGATATCAGTTAATGGTGAATGCGTTATCGCTGAGCAGCAGATTGGGTATGGCGCGTATACCTATTATATTGAAAAGTCCTCTAGCGAAAAATTAATTGAGGTCCATGCAATTAACCAGGGTACGACTCATGGCGATATTTGGCAAGAATCTACCTCCACTTACTTATTGGCGGCCCTCGAACAGTCAGTTGCCAAGACGCCTTGGATCGAGGTTAACCAAACTGATGATTATGCGATTGTTACTGCTCAGAGTGATGAAGAAGGTAGTACAGTGCACCTGTTGTTGAATGGTGAAGAAGTGAGCAATCCTTACGTGGCACTTCGCATGGATTTTGAACAAGAATTAGAATTCATGGCCTATTCAGTAGTAGATGGCAAGTTACAGAGTGATTATTATTTTCAACTTGTTTATCTCCCCGCTTATCCGCCTATTGAGGCTACATCCGCTCCAACAATCAGCATTGAGGATATCGATCTGCCCGATGGCGTTATATCTAAACGAATCATTATTACTCCGACAGAGCCTTCAGTTATTTATTATACTTGTTATGCTATTGATGAAACAGGTGATTACATAGTTATCTCTGATGTATGTCAAGAAGGAGAGGTGGAATTTGTCATTCAAGATCCTGGACATTACCGTGTCTCAGCCTTTGCCATCGCCGATGGTAAAGACCCAAGCGCAGTAGACCAGTGTGAATTTATGATCTATGCCCCATGGCCCAAATGGTACGACTTTGAGGAGGATGGTATTTTCTACAAGAAAAACGGTGAGACGGTGAGTGTATGCTTTGAGACGACTGACCACCACACCTATTCTGGTGAGGTGAACATTCCCGCCACAGTGACGCATGATGGCGTGACTTATATGGTGACTGCCATCGACGAGGATGCATTCAGGGACTGCTCTGAGCTGACGAGCGTGACCATTGGTGCCTATGTAACCGATATTGCTGTCCATGCATTCTATGGCTGTACGTCGTTGACCAGTGTCACGCTGGGCGATTATGTCATCTCGCTGGGCTATGAGGCATTTGCTGGTTGCAATTCGTTGACTACCGTGAACCTGGGCAGTGGTCTGGCACAAATCGGCGATAACGCGTTCTTGGGCTGCAGCGAGTTGACCGATGTCAGATGCAAGGCTGCCACCCCGCCGGTGATGACCTCAAGTAACTGCTTCAACAGCAATGTCTATGCCACCGCAACCCTTCACGTATTTCCCGCCGTGCTCGACAAGTATCAGTCTGCTAACGGTTGGAGCCAGTTTGCCAACATCGTGCCCGAGGACAATGCCGCACCCGCAACTGGCGACGCCAATGGTGACGGCAAGCTGAGCATCGACGATATCTCAACGCTGATCAACATGCTGCTCATGGGGGAATAGTCTGAAAAACTGCCCCAATCTTAAGGAATCATTTTAGGAGCTTTGAATTAGACCGTAATCCTATCAACCACCATTGGGTGGCTACATCGGGGACGACTCTTCTGTAATGAATTGTTTGCCAATTTGTTGCTGAGGAGCCGTCCTCTTTTTTTAGCCAAATCAATCATTTTATTGATAGACTCGGCAGTGCCTTAGGGCTGCTGCTGGTCTGGGCATTTTTCTTTATATTAAAAATAATAGTGGATTCAGCGTAGTTTTTCACCACCCAGCAACGTCTAATGGGTGAAAACTTCTATAAACGATTAAAAAAAGTATCATTATGGAACAGGAATATTATTCTGAGAATGGCCTTGATGGCATGACCAAGGAGGAACTGCTGGCTGGCGCTCAAAGCAGATGTGTTGCGCTGGCAAAGTATTACAGGCGTTACTCTATCTTATGGCTGGTAACTATTATTTTTGCCCTTGCCGTTGCGTTTTTTGGCATGGCGATAGATTGGGTCGTTGTCGGCTTGGCTTTAGCGGCAGGATTGTCGTGTCTTCTGGGAGTCGCCCGCTACAAGAAGTTAAGCAAATGTGGTGATGCCGACCAGTTTCTGTACACGTTCAAGAGGACAGGATTTTATCGGGCAATTAATGCATTTCCTGGTTTCTTCATCGGCTGGTTCTTGGGCAATTTAATTTGGGGCTCTTACTATGAGAGCTGTGGTCTTGCCGTTTATGTGGCTTCTATTGTTTTGCTCATTATCCTTGTTATCTCGGTGATAATAATAGCCAGCAAGGAAAATGTTATCAGGGATAATTACATCAAGCCCTTGCGCGAACTGAAGAAGAGCGAAAATAGTAGTGAATAAACGCATTATCAATCATGGCTGGTCCTAAAAAAGAAAAAAAAGCTAATTTCATGTAGTATTTTGCCTCTCTTGTGCGTCTAAAAGATAAAAACCGCAAAATTCAACAATTATGGAAGAAGAAAAGAAAGATTGGGTCAAGAAATTCAGCAAGGATGAATTGATTGAGGATATTCAGCGTGAGTTTGCCACCGATGCAAAGAACAACATCGGGTGTGCTGGCGTTTTCCTGCTCCTTATAGTGTTTAATGTAATCAGTGCCTTTAAAACTAGTGATTGGTTGTCTGCACTTTGGTCTGCACCGGCTATTCTTCTTATCCTCTTTGCTTTTGATATTTGGTGGAAAAAGAAGTTGAGCAAATGTGAAGACGCTCATCTGTTGGTGGACACGTACGATAAGTACACAAAGGCTAATAAGATCTTGGGCTCCATAGTCGCGTTTGCGCTGGTTTTGTACATATGTTATGACATCTATTCTGATTTTGGAAAAGTCAGTATATCAGAAACTCTGATATTTGCTTCTATTGCGGTTATCATTATTGGCTTTCTCATTTGGGCCATGTTTGGCAAAAGAGATAAGAAGCCCGTTGAGAAAGAAATAGATCGCCTGCGCGAACTGATCTCTAAAGAATGATGGCTGGAGAATTAAGGATGGGCATCAAGCTATTAGGGAACATTATTAAAATATCCTGTTATTGGCTGCAACTTTTTCCCGCACTCATGCGTCTATAGAATAAACAGAACGAATAAATTAAGATGAAAATAATATGAAACGTACATTTTTAAAAAGATTGTTTTGCACCGCACTGGTTGCCCTGATGAGTCTTATCACGGTAGCCCAGGACTTCGGCGGTGACTGGAAAGGTAACATCGAGGTAGCCGCCTACAACCTCAAAATCGGTGTGGTGCTCCACATCGAGCAGAATGATAATGGCATCACCGCAACGATTGACGTGCCCGAGCAGAAAGCCTTTGGCTTGAAGTCTCAAGCCAAGATCAAGGGAGAAAAGTTGGAACTGACTTTCCCTGATATGGGTGCTTCCTATGAGGCAAAACTGAACGGCAACACACTCGATGGCACCTATAGCCAGATGGGCTTCTCGATGCCCCTGAAGCTGACACGCGAGGTCCCTGCCGTTGCCGACAATGGTGACGAAGACTGGATCAACGACTCGCTGCTGAGCGTGTTTGACAACATCCAGCTGGAGGGCGTAGAAGTGACAGCCCAGCGCCAACTCATCAAGCAGGAGGTGGACCGCATCGGTTACAGTGTCGCCGACGATGCTGACAGCAAGACCAACAACGTGTTGACCATGCTGCGCAAGGTGCCTATGGTCAGCGTCGATGCCAGCGACGAGATCCGCGTCAATGGTCAGACTAACTTCAAGATCTTCCGCAACGGCCGTCCCGATCCCTCGCTCTCACGTAATGCCAAGGACATCCTCAAGGCGATGCCCGCCAGCAGTGTCAAGCGCATCGAGGTCATCACCGAGCCGGGCGCCAAGTATGATGCCGAGGGCACAACGATAATCCTCAATATCGTCATGGCCGACAATACGACAATCAAGGGCGCTTCGGGCATGGCATCGGTTAGAGCCGACCACAGGGGATCCGTGGGTGGTTCGTTGAACTTGACCACGCAGCTCGACAAGGTGGTGATGTCGGTTGACTATGGCATCCACTATGATGGCAATAACGGCCAGGGATACCGTTCATCCTCGCTCAGCACCTATAATGAGAGTGGTGCACAGCTGAGTAGCAACACAACCTTTGATGTTGACAAGATGACGGTCCACTTCGGTGACGTGAGCGCCAGCTGGGAGCCTGATACCCTGAACCTCTTGACCCTGTCATTGGGCGGCTTTGCCTACGATTACGGCGGCAAGGGTGTCACCAACAGCATCATGCGTGATGCAGCCTCACAGCCGCTCTACAGCTACGATCTTGCCAACAACACCAAGGCCGACAGCTACAGTTTTGACAGCCGCCTGGACTATCAGCGCCGCACGCGCCTCAAGGGCGAGACCATCACGCTGAGCTATATGCTCTCGGCATGGCATAACAAAAATAAGGACAATTCAAAATACTCCAACATTGTCAATCTGCCCGTGCCCTACTACGGCATTGACCAGAACGGCAAGGAGAACTTCAACGAGCACACCGTCCAGCTCGACTGGACGCGTCCCCTCGCACCGAAGCACACTCTCGAGACCGGTGCCAAGTACATCTACCGCCTGAACCGCAGCCACAACATGCTGGACTACCTGGGCACCGAGGATGACACCAACATGCGCTACAAGCATGTGACCCAGGTGGGTGCCGCCTACTTGAGCTATACCTTCAACAGCGGTCCCTGGAGTGCCCGCGCCGGCCTGCGCTATGAGCACAGCTACCTGCGTGCCACCTATCCCGACGGACAGCAGGTCCCCTATGAGGCCCACCTCAATGACTTTGTGCCCAGCGCCAGTCTGCACTACAAGTTCAACTTTGCCAACAGCCTCAAGCTCTCCTATGCTGCCAGCATCAATCGTCCGGGCATCAGCTTCCTGAATCCCGCCTTGATCGAGACCCCCACGAGCCGCTCCTTTGGTAACACCGACTTGGGTAGCGTCCACTACCACTCGGTGAGCCTGACCTACATGCGCGTGGGTCCCAAGTTGACCTTCAACATCACGCCGCAGTTCCAGTTCAGCAACAACGGCATCGGTGCCGTGAAGTGGGCCGATGGCTTGGTACAGGTATCGACCTATGCCAACACGCTCAAGACCTACTCGACAACGGTGTCAGCCTTCTTGCAGTGGATGCTGAGCAAGAAGACCAATGTCATGCTCAACGGATCCGTCGGCTACAATTACTACAAGAGCAAAGAACTCGGACTGAAGAATGATCGCATGAGCGGCAACTTCTTTGCCAACGTCACCCAGTTCCTCCCCTGGAAGCTGCAACTGTCAGGCTTCGCCGGCATGTGGGGTGGCGGTATCAGTGATCTGTATGGCCGCATGGGCACTGTGTTCTTCCACGGCTTCAGCCTGCAACGCTCCTTCCTCAAGGAGGATCGCTTGACTGTCCAGCTGCAGGCAGTGGTTCCCTTCAGCGGCAAGTACATGAGCATGAAGAACTATGTGACCCAGGGCGATGTGACGGGTTGGACCCGCTACGAGCAGCAGGCTCGCCGCTTCGGCATCAACATCAGTTATCGCTTCGGCTCACTCTCTACCCATGTCAAGAAGGCCGACAAGACCATCGAGAACGACGACCTCATCGGCAGCGGCAAGCAGTCGAGTAACACCGGCGGTGGCGTCACCGGCGGCATGGGCGGCGGCAATTGATCGGTTTTAGATTGAATGATTGTGGTGGCTTGGGTGCATCAAGGGGTGCCCAAGCCACCTTTTGTCTTGCCGGGGCAATAATTGCCGGTATATTTACGTTGATAAATATAAAGAAAAGCAGATTCTAATGAAAAGGATTTACTCATTATTGGTAGCGCTTGCCGTGCTTGCCGCCCTGGTTGCCTGCGAGGGTGACCATGAAGTTATTGAGACCGATTGGACAACACTCGAGACAGTTGAGCTGAATAAGCAGTATCGCAAGTATATGGATGGCGAATGGGTGTATCAGTATGATGACAGCATCCATTTCATTGAACTGTATTACACCTTCAACATCAAGGACAGCACCATAACCGGCTATTATAACGAGCTGGTTCGCACTAATATATCATCCGATGGCTCCCCTGAACACGACGAGTGGCAGCTGTTGTGGCAGGGTTCTTTCTCAGGAAAGTGGGAACTGCTGCACAGTGTGGAACTGGACCATGCCTATATCTACATGGACAAAATGGTGTATAAGAATGTACACGGTGTTCTCGCCAAGTATGACGTGCTGGCAGGTAGGGTGTTTTTCTATGGCGCCAACAAACACACCCTGCGCGTGACAACGCCGCTCACCTTCCGCCGCATCGACATGCACCATCCAGAACCTGTTCCTGATCCTAAACCCTAGGCTGGATTATTGTGAGTAGGACGATAATAAAGCATTGATTTTCAATTTATTCGCTATGTAGAGACGCAAAATCTTGCGTCTCTAGGAGAGCATTTGCCTTCGTCTAACAAAAGATTCCCAGACGTTAAACCAGTGAATATGTCGAAAACGAGTTTTTAGTGTGGCATGAAGCGGGAAGGGTCTTCCTTGTCCAACTCGGGCTCAGGGGACTCTTGTGCTGTGGGTGGCGGTGGAGTAGGGGGTGACGCTGGTGTCTTCTTTGACTTGTGGGGCTTGTGGGTGGCGTTCTCGAATCGTTTGAACTCTTGGCGCACATGGCGGCGGCCGTCTTCAAAGGTATCGTCAACCGCTTTTTCAATGGTCTCGTTGAACTTGAACGGCAGCATCGAAATGGCGGCCGAGATGAGTGATAACCAAGCCAGTATGCGGGACAGTTTGTAGCCGATGCCCATACCGATGACCGAGAATCCTTCACCCAGGTCGTTGTCGGGTGTTACCTCGGGCGCATGTTCGAGGCTGATGTCGTGGGAATTGCCGGTGATGCTGTAGAACCAGAGCCACAGCACGATGCACGCAATGGTGCCCAATACCCACCAGCGGCGCTTCATGCAGTTAAGTGCTACGGCGCCAAAGCAGGCAATGAATGGCAACAACGCCAGCGCGATGTTGCTGATTGACAGGGATTGAGATATGGTGCCGGCAGTGAAGCCCAATCCGGTGACCTTGCCCATCAAGGAGATATCCTGAAAAGGCAGGAACAAGTAGCAGATGAGTGCCAGCACGAGTAATATGTTGGTAATCGGTCTCATGAAATTCAGTAGTTAATGGCAGCTTATTAAGCCACAATAGCTCGCGAAGTTACTAAAGATTGCCGAAACAGCCCCGAAATGAAACCAAATTTTTCACTTTTTCACGTTTGTTAGCGACCCTATAAGACTTATCGGGTCCTATGAGGTCCTATCAACTGATAGCTGTCGCAAGCACCTGTTCGCAGAATTGCTGGTCGTGCTTGAGGCGGTCAAGGGCCTTCTTGGAGGCAGCTTGGTGGGCTTCCTTCTTGCTATAGCCCACGGCGTCGCTGGCAAAGATACCGCCCAGGATGACAGCTGTGCGGAATACCGGATTCTTGTCGGCGTCACTGTAAGTGTCCACCAGTTCGTACTCGATGGTGACGCGATATTTCTGGGTCCACTCGATGAGGCGGGATTTGAAGTTCTGTTCGTTCTTGACCAGTTCGTTGAGGTCAAAGTGCCTCTTGATCAATCTGTTGATGATAAAGTTGCGGCAGTGTTTGTAGCCCTGGTCCAGATAGACGGCGCCGACGAGCGCCTCCAGCGCGTTGCCGCAGATGTAGCTGTTGTGGGAAGAGGTGTGCATCATGGCGCGCACGTGGCGGTCAAGGTTCAGCGAGTTGCCAATGCGGTTCAGGCTCTCGCGCTGGACAATCTTGGCGCGCGTCGAGGTCAGGAAACCTTCGTGCTTGTTGGGGAAGGTGGTGTACAGGAAGTCACCTACCACGGTGTCGAGCACGGCATCCCCCAGGTATTCCAGGCGCTCGTTGTTGGCCCAGCGCCCGTCGGGCTGCTTCACCGGTTTGGAGCGGTGCACCATCGCCAGCTGGTAGAGCTTGATGTTGCGCGGGTAGTAACCGGTGATGCGGTGTATAAAAACATAAAGCTCCTTATCCTTGACGAAAAGGAGCTTTATGAGTGATATGGCGTTGCTTAACAGCATCGTTGCTGGCCCAGTGGATTATTTCTGGAACTTCTTGACGATGATGCTTGCGTTGTGTCCGCCGAAGCCAAACGTGTTGGAAAGTGCGATGTTTACTGTACGCTTCTGTGCCTTGTTGAAGGTGAAGTTCATACCGTAGTCAATGTTCTCATCCTCATCGCCGTCGGCATGGTTGATCGTTGGAGGAATGATGTCGTCGCGGCAAGCCAGCAGACAAAAGACGGCCTCCATGGCGCCAGTGGCACCCAGCATGTGGCCAGTCATTGACTTGGTGCTGCTCACGTTGAGCTTGTAGGCGTGCTCGCCAAATACATCCTTCACGGCCTGGGCCTCGCTCAGGTCACCAACGGGAGTCGACGTGCCGTGTGCGTTGACGTAGTCAACGTCCTCGGGCTTGATGCCTGCGTCCTCAATGGCACGCTGCATCACGAGCTTGGCGCCCAGACCCTCGGGGTGGCTGGCGGTGATGTGATAGGCGTCGGCACTCATGCCGCCACCGATGACCTCACCGTAAATCTTGGCACCACGTGCCAGGGCGTGCTCGAGCTCTTCAAACACGAGGCACACGCCGCCCTCACCCATGACGAAACCGTCGCGCGATGCGCTGAAGGGGCGGGATGCTCCTTGGGGATCGTCGTTGCGCAGCGAGATGGCCTTCATGGCATTGAAGCCGCCCACACCGGCAGGGAACAGGGGAGCCTCGCTACCGCCGGTAACGATAGCTGTGGCCTTGCCCAGACGGATGTAGTTGAAAGCGTCGATGAGCGCGTTGGTGGAAGTGGCACAGGCTGATACAACACCGAAGTTGGGACCACGGAAACCGTACTTGATCGAGATCTGACCGGCTGCGATGTCGGCAATCATCGTCGGGATGAAGAACGGGCTGTACATCGGGCCACGGTCCTCATGACGGGCGTAGTCGCCAGCCTGATCCTCAAACGTGTGGAGGCCACCGATACCTGATGCAAAGATCACGCCCACCTCGTCGCGGTCGATACCATCGGCCAGCAGGTTGGCGTCCTCAACGGCCTGCTTGGCACATGCAAGCGCATACTGTGTGTACAGGTCATTGCGCTTGAAGTCCTTCACCTCGCGGCGGTCGTTGGGGTCATTCACGTAGTTCAGTGGATCAAAACCTTTGAGCTCACAGGCAAACTTGGTCTTGAACAGTGTCGTGTCAAAATGGGTAATAGGTCCGGCTCCGCTCACACCCTTCAGGGCGTTGTTCCATGTGGTTTCAACGTCCATGCCGATGGGAGTGATGGCACCCAGACCGGTTACCACAACTCGCTTTAATTCCATGTGGTAGTAGGAAATTTACAAAAAGATGGATGCCATGATGAGCATCTCGACAACGAGCCCTCTGTCATGGTATCCACCTGTGTTGGTTTTCTTATTCGGCTGCCTTTGCGTCCTCAATGAACTTGATGGCGTCACCTACGTTTTGGATGGTCTCAGACTTGTCATCGGGGATCTTGATGTCGAACTGCTTCTCAAATTCCATGATCAGCTCGACGGTATCAAGACTATCTGCACCCAGGTCCTGGCTAAAGGTAGCCTCGGGAGTTACCTCAGACTCGCTAACACCTAATTTGTCAACGATAATTTGTTTTACTCTTTCTTCAATTTCTGACATAGTCGTAAAATTTTAAGTAATAATGTTATGTAAAAAATGTATGTTCACAATTTTGAGACTGCAAAGGAAATACTTTTTCTTCAAACAATAAAGAAATATTTACTTAATTTGCGCTCAATTGGGGATTTTTAGCCTTTTTCGAAATATTTGCCAATGCTTTTAAACAAATTTTTAAAGTTTTTACTTCATTGTGCTGTTAAAAAATGTAATAACTTTACACTTTGAACCTTCGTGTTTTTTCCTCCAAAAACCTTCCCGGCACAAAAATCACCCATTGGACTAAGGTCACCCCCCTGGGTTTAATCACCAGAAAAATAATTTTTCCAGCCCCAGTCAACTCCTAACTCCTAACTCCTCACTTCTCACTTCTCACTTCTAACTCCTAACTCCTAACTGATTCAAGTCCACCACCAGCCCTTCGTTGGCCAGTCGTGTGGCGGGGAAGACGCTGCGTGCCTCCTCGAGCAGCGGCGTCTCGTCAAGGTAACGCTTGGAGAAATGCCCGATGATGAGTTGCTTCACGCCTGCTTCACGGGCGACAGTCGCCGCCTCCAGGGCTGTGCTGTGGTGGCGGTTGTGCGCCTTGACGCGCAGGCTCTCGTCGTAGGTGGCCTCGTGGTACAGCCAGTCAGCCCCTTCGACGCTCTTGATCACGCGGCGCGAGAACTTGGTGTCGCTGCAGTAGGCATAGCTGATGGCAGGGTCGGCAGGTGTCGTCAATTGGTCGTTGGGCACGACAATCCCCTCGGGCGAAACCCAATCCTCGCCCTGGCGCAGGGCGTTCATGGCATAATGCGGTACGCCCAGGCGCTTCACCTCCTCGCCGATGATGTGGCGCAGCTTAGGCTTCTCCTGGAAGCGGAAACCCACGGCGGGCACGCGATGCACCAGCGGGAAACTGGTCACCGTGATGGCGTCGTCCTCCCAGATGACGCGCTTGTGGGTGTCGATGATGTTGAAGCGCACCTCAAACGGACGCTCACGGCAGAAGTAGTCCAGCATCTGCCCGAAGAGTTCTGCCCCGTCCTTGAAGGTGTGGATCGTCAGCGAGCCCGTGCGGTTGAGCAGTGCCATCGTCGAGATTAGCCCCGGCAGCCCGAAGCAGTGGTCACCGTGCAGATGGCTGATAAAGATGTGGTTCAGCCGCATCAGTTTCAGCTTCATGCGCCTCACCGCCAGCTGTGCACCCTCACCGCAGTCGATCATCATCAGGTTGTCGCGCACATTCAGCACCTGGCACGACGGCTGGTGCCGCGGCGTCATCGTCGCGCTCCCGCACCCCAGTATGTTCAATTCCAGTCGTGTCATAAAAAATCTCCTGCAAAGTTACTGCTTTTCCCCCAATGACAAAACAAAAAAATGTACGCCTGTTTCCCAACACGCGTACACTTTAAACCTTAAAAATCTAATCCTATGAAAAAACTTGGTGCAAAGTTACTGGTTTTGACTATGTTGGACAAATTTTTCGCTATAATATTTCTAAAAAACCTACGAAAAATTGTTAAAAACACCCCCTACGGCTTCCAATAGTCCCAAATTTGTCGTTTTTCATAGGGCGAAATGCCTGCGGTGGTGGTGTCCTCAAGGTGGGGCGGATCATGCAAAAAACAGGAGGCGGACAGCCTGTTGCCGTCCGCCTCTTGAAGTCAGCATTATGAAAAAATTATTACACTTTTATTTTAGTATCCGATTGACAGTATGGTATAGTAGCGACCCAGGTTGTTTTGCATCGACAGGGTAACCCATCCGGTGCTGTTACCTCCATACCAGCTGATGCCTTCACTGGTGCTTGCCACGGGCTGACCATATACCCTGCACAGGTTACGGTAAACCCTGTCGTAGCGGTGGCGGCTGTAGTGGCCGGTCTGGAAGATAAACTGAGCGTTAACCAGTCTGTCGTAGCTATCGTAACTCAGCATGACATCGTCCCAGATGTAGTTGAGCAGAGGCACATCTCTCAGGTAGATGATGTGGTCGGCATATCCGTCGATCTCATAGCCGTTGTAGTACAGATAGTCAAGCGAAGTGTCAAAGAGCGTTCCGAAGGTGATGCCCAGGATCCTGTCGATGATGGGGGCTCCAGCGTAGGGGTGCCATCCAACGGGGATTACAGGGCGATACCATACGAGGGGAGCAGGACGATAGGGACGTGCGGGAGGGGGCAGGGGACGACTCCAACTCCAGCTGTGGTTGGTGTAGTTGTGGTGGAAGTCGTTGCGGTAGTGGTGGCTGCCATAGTCGAAGTGGTTGTTGTGATCATAGCCATGGCGATCGTTGCCGGGCCTGCCACCGCGATCGTGGCGATTGTTGTCCTTGCCACCGTTACCCTTGTTGTCCTTGCCACCGCGATTGCCGTTGCCGATGTTGCCATTGTGGCCGCCATCGGGCTTACCGCCGTGGTTGTCGTGGCCCACGTTACCGTTGCCCTTGTTGCCGCCATCGGGCTTGCCGCCGTTGTTGCCGTTGCCGGTTCTGCCTCCGTCGGGCTTGCCGCCGCGCTTGCCGTTGTCACCCTTGGTGATGCTGGTGGTAGTGGTGGTGCTGCGGTTGCTAGGAGCCAGACCAGTGCTCTTGCTAACAGTGGTGCCCTTGTCGGGACGGCTGCTCAGTGAGCTCACGCCGCTGCTGCTACTGCCACTGCTGCTACTTCCGGTGCTGCTGCCACGGGTCACGGCGCCATTGCCGGTGCGTGAACCGCTACTGGAGCGGCTGGTGGTAGTCGTGGTTGTGGTCGGACGGTTCACCTGGCTGTTGCTGCTGGGGGTGGCCGTCATGCTGCGGCTCGTGCTTGAGCTGCTGCGGTTCACCTGACTGGTGCTGCTGGGAGCGGCAACCGTTCCTCGGCTACTGGAAGCGCTGCTGCGACTCACTTGGCTATTGCTACTGGGAGTGGTCGTCATACTGCGGCTTGTGCTCGAGCTGCTGCGGCTCACCTGGCTGTTGCTGCTAGGTGTAGCCGTCATGCTGCGGCTGCTGCTTGAAGTGCTGCGGTTCACCTGCGGGGTGGCTGAACTGCGGCTCATGCTTGAACTTGAGCTGGAGTTGCGGCTCACCGTTGGTGCCGATGATTGGTTACTGGGACGTGAGACAGCTGCCGACTGGCTTCTGCTGCTGGTGCTGCCCCCTTGTGAACGACTGCGGCCCTGGGCCATTGCGTCCGATGCGCTGAAGATCAGGCATCCCATGAGAGCGAAGCTCATCATGATTTTTGTAACAGAAGTTTTCATAATCGTGTTGTATTAAATTGTTCAACAAAGTTTTTTTCTTTGTCTCTTAGACTGCAAACGACATACCACGTTTAACCCTTTTATGCGCGATAAATCCCTGTAATCGCCTTATCGGGCATAAAATTGCGACCAATCACCTAATTTCATAGATGAATCAGTCGCAATATTTTTGGCATATCCGCCACTCGGGTGGCTCGGATATTGGGCAATCCAATAAAAACTCCCTTTACCTGAGCAGCAGTTGGGCATCGCCGTAGCTGAGGAAACGGAAACCGTGCTCCATGGCGTAGTCGTAGATGCCGCGCCACTGGTCGTTGCCCACAAAGGCGGCCACCAGCAGCAGCAACGTGGATTGCGGCTGGTGGAAGTTGGTGATTATACCCTTGACGATGCGGTACTCAAATCCCGGGGCAATCATCAGCTGGGTGCTGCCCATGTAGGTGTCGGCATGGTGACGGTCCAGGTAATCGATGATGTTCTGCAGCGCCTTGGCGGTCGAGATTTCGCATGGCGTGGTATAGGGCATCCATTGGGTGACAGTGAGCGCCTCCTCGTCGGCATCGGGATTGGTCTCCAGGATTTGGCCGATGTAATACAGGCTCTCGAGGGTGCGCACGCTGGTCGTGCCCACGGCGATGACGGGTCCCTTGGCATTAAGGATGTCCTCGATGACCTGGCGCTCCACGCTGATGAACTCGTAGTGCATCGGGTGGTCGCCGATGTGCTCGCTCTTGACTGGCTGGAAGGTGCCTGCTCCCACATGCAGGGTAATCTCGCGCCGCGTGATGCCGCGACGGTCACACTCAGCCAGCACCTCGTCGGTGAAATGCAGACCTGCTGTTGGGGCGGCGACGCTGCCGTCGATGTGGCTATAGACGGTCTGGTAGTCGGTCGAGTCGCTGGCCTCGGTGCCACGGTTCAGGTAGGGCGGAATGGGTATTTCGCCGATGGCGTCGAGTACGTCGGCAAAGGTGATTCGGTCTGCACTCTCTCCACCGTCCCAGTCAAAGGCGATTTCCCAGGCGTTGCCGCGCTGCTCGCCACGCGTGGCTGCCAGGGTCACCTCACGGTCGCCGATGGTGACGGTCTGGGTTAGTGCTCCCTGTTTCCAGCGCTTGCTGTTGCCCACGAGGCACTGCCACACGCAGTGGCCGGTGGTCTGGAAAATCTGCTCATAGTCGCGCGGCAGCACCGGCTCGAGGCAGAAGATCTCAATCGTCGAGCCCGTTTCCTTGCGGAAGCGTAGGCGGGCGTTGATCACGCGCGTATTATTATAGATGAGTGTTGCCCCCTGGGGCAGCAGCGACGGCACTTCCCAGAAACGTCGTTCCTCAATCACTCCACCTTTATAATATATAAGTTTGCACTGCTCGCGCTCGGCGAGAGGATGCTTGGCGATGCGCTCGTCGGGCAATGGGTAGTCATAGTCGGCGATGCGCAGTGCGCGTATGTCGTCAATCGTGGTAGCCATGATAATCAGCTATAGATGATAAATACAATCGTGAATAATAACGTGAAAATAAGCATATTGCGTGCCGTGGCACCCAGCAGGGGGTTCAGCGCGGCTCCGTCGCGGTGGCTGAGTTTGTACCAGGTCGCGGTGTGCATTACCAGGTAGAGCACCGGGATGGCAAGCGTCCATACGGGCAACAGATGCATGTAGCCGATCATGAACCAGAACACCGCAAGGATTGCCATGCCCAAGTAGCCGTTGAGCAGGTAGGCAAAGGCGGTGATGGGACGTCCGCGCATCACCGTTTGGGTCTTCTTGCCCGCCTCGCGGTCATCTTCCACATCGCGGTAGTTGTTGACCAGCAGCACGTTGACGCCCAGCAGGCCAATGGCGATGGAGAACAGCAGCACCAGCGGGTCAAACCTCAATGCCATTACATAATAGGTGAGGTTGACAGGCACCAGACCGAAGAAGATAAACACCGTCAGTTCGCCCAGGCCGTGATAGGATAGGGGATAGGGCCCCGTGCTGTAGGCAAGAGCCGCCAGAGCGATGACGATGCCCACGGGCAGCAGCCACCATCCGCCATAGGGGATGAGGCAGCAGCCCACCACGCCTGCAAGAGCCAACAGGCCGAAGGTGACATTTCTCAACGTCTCGGGGCGGATGTCGCCCTCGGTGACGCCGCGGCGCGGTCCCACGCGACCCGGCTTGTCGGTGCCTTTCTTGAAGTCAAAGTACTCGTTGGCAGTGTTGGAGGCTATCTGTGCCAGCAGGGCAAACGCCAGGCACAGCAGTGCCGGCAGCCATTTGAACTGGTGGTGCCACTTGGCGATACCGATGGCGATGATCACACCGCTCATCGACACGGGCAGGGTCCGCAGCCTGAAGCACTCCAGCCATATCTTCAATTGTCGTTTCATTTAGAATAATATCTTTCAGTCTGAGCGTAAAACTCACTAATCACTAATCACTAATCACTAATCATTTGATGAGTGCATCAGTGCGCTCATCAAATTTTTCAGGCTGCAAAATTACAAAAAGATTGCCGAGGGGAGGTGAAAAACGATTCATTTTGGCATTTTTGCATCAACTCATCTTGCCAAAAGTGTAAAATTTTTAGACACTTTTCTGCTTTTTTCCCCGATGACCGTCATTTTCGGTCAAAAATCCTTTGAGATAATGTTTCCCAATTCTTAACTTTGCAACACACGACAACCGACCCCCAAAGGTTGAGGTGCGCTATTATCGGAAAAAAGTTCAGACAACGATGAAGACAATCCAGATAGATAATATGACCTACATCCAGGACCCGGTAGATCATCAGTTTTACCGTTTGTCGCCCGAGGATGCACGTCGCCCCATGTCTTTCAAGCGCGCCGTCAAGCAGTGTTGGGAAAAGTATGCCATCTTTGACGGGCGCTCTCGCCGCAGCGAGTACTGGTGGTTCTGCCTGTTCACCATCCTGGTCATTCTGTTGCCGCTGGCCTTCTCGTTATTGATGCTGGAGGCCTTTGACGGGGTATCTCAGGGGATGGAAATGGTGGGATATGTTGTCGCTATCCTGATGTTGATTCTCATCGTCGGAGTCGCGATTATCTTGATGTTTCCCTGTTTGTCGGTGCTCACGCGGCGGCTGCACGATGTGGGCCGTAGCGGCTGGTGGGTTTTCTGGGACGTCGTTTTGAGCGGTGCCTCTTCGCTGGCCCTCTCGGTCGCTTTCAGTTTCACCGGTATAGGAGAATCCTCGATATACTTCAGTAATATTGAGGTTCTCAGGGCAATATGCGATTTCTCCTTGCCTGTGTTCGTTCCGGTGCTTTTGATTTATTTGGCGCATCTTGGGGTGTCGTTGACCGTACTGGTCTTCACCCTGCTCGACAGCCACAAGGGCGAGAACCGATACGGTTCCTCTCCCAAGTATCCCCAGCCGATAGCACCTTGATGGTTACTGGCAGATGCCTGCTGTTTACGAGTTTGAGTTGAGTGGGTGTCTTACTTTACCTGTTTTTTCGGTAAAAAGAAAAAACTGATTTTTGTGTAGTTTTTTGAATGGGATGTGCGTCTAACTGGCAAAAACAACAATTATTCATCATTAAAATTTAAGCATTATGGAAACTAACAATGGAAATCAGCCTGTGGCACAGTTCGCTTATGCCCGTCCCATCTTGGGCTTTGGTGAGGCTATTAAAATCTGTTTTCAGAAGTTTTTTGACTTCACGGGTCGTGCCCGTCGTAGCGAGTACTGGTGGTTTACACTTTTCCAGATTCTGGTAAGTATTCCTTGCGCGTTCATGGATGGACTGCTCGATGTTGCTGTTGGCTTCTCCTTTCTCAACACGGTAGCAAGTATTGTCTTCTTCTTCCCCAGTTTGACGGTAAGTTTCAGGCGTCTGCATGACATCGGACGAAGTGGCTGGTGGCTTGGCGCGGCCATGATCCTTTTTATTATCGGCTTAATCGCTTTGGCTGCCAGTAGTGTTTCATTTGGACCGGACTGGACCGATGACGAAGCTCTGTTTAGGGCTTTATTTAGTGCGAAATCTCTTCTCGCATGGTTGCCGATAATCGCATCGGCCATACTCGGCATCATCATTTTCGTCTTCTCCCTGTTAGACAGCGAGAAGGGAGAGAACAAATATGGTCCCAGTCCCAAATATGAAATGAAATCGGTTAATTGATAGATTTGCCATTTGTGAATGGGTAAATAGTTGAGAGAAAACATCCTGATAATGGCTCATGGGGAAGGACCTCATGGGCCTTTTTGCGTAACCATCCAGCCGTTTTTCTCACGCTAAGCCGCTAAGTCGCTAAGTTTTTTGCGAGCACTTGCGAGCAATCATATAAAAACTTAGCGTCTTAGCGACTTAGCGTGAGATTCGGCGGCCACGCCAAGGCGAGGCCCTACAGCGCGGATACCTCATTTGGGAAGACAAGAAAGACAATAAGGACAATTATTTTATTGAAGATCAATAAATAGTATTTCTTGTATTTCTTGTTTTCAAAAACTTAGCGTCTTAGCGGCTTAGCGTGAGGAAAAGGGCTGGGTGGTTGCTTTTTTGCTGGCTGATGATAAAATAACTGAAAAAAACATGGTTTTTTTGTAGTTTTTGGGAGGAGCCTTGCGTCTAACGGGCAAAAGACAAAAACAAAAACATAAAAACTGAACGATATGGAACCGAACAATGAAAATAATCCTGTATTGAATCAGGAGCCGATGATGCAATATCACACCGGTGAGCCTCAGGCCCTGCCCATGATGGGCTTCTGGGAATCGGTGAGGACCTGTTTTAGGAAGTACTTCGACTTCAAGGGCCGTGCCCGCCGCAGCGAGTACTGGTGGTATTGCCTGTTCAGCGTGGTCGCATGCCTGATTTGGGCGTTGTTTGGCACCTTGCTGCTCGCATTGCCCGTCGGCATGGCGGTGCAGCACGTTTCCGGCAATGAAACGGCAGGCTTGACGACGATGATCATCATCCTGTGCATTCCGCTGCTGTTCTTGGTGTTGCCGAGTATTTCGGTACAGGTGCGCCGCCTGCACGATACGGGCCGTAGCGGATGGTGGATGGTAGCATCGATTATCCTTGAGATTGTTGCAGCAGCCCTACCGTTCACTTTATTTGGTTCGGATGCTATCGACTTTGATTTCATGGAGGAATTCTCTCGCTCGTTTGAGTTATCTACAGCCGCTGGAGTGGCCGATGTGGTCTTGACTATTGCTACCAATGCCATGAGCATCATCTTGATTGTCTTCTCTATTTTCGACAGCCACAAGACTGAGAATAAGTACGGTCCTTCACCTAAATATCAGCAAGAAACGAATGTTTGTTTAGAATCATAAATTTAGTCGGGGCTCACTCGGGAGACGGCCAGTGAGCCCTTTTTCAAGAAAAAATTAAATTATTCACCCAATTATGGCTATATTTGTAGCCGTGATATAAAAAATCAAGTATTATGGAACAGACTCAAAATACCCAACCTCCTGTGTTTGATCAGCAGCCTCAGGGGCCGCAGTATGAAACCTATATCCCTATGATGAGCTTCGGGAAAGCCGTGAAGACGTGCTTCAAGAAGTACTTTGACTTCAAGGGACGTGCTCGTCGCAGCGAGTTCTGGTGGTTTGTACTCTTTGTATTTATTGTTACCTTTGTCTGGAGCATTCTCGGTTCTTTCATCTCGGTAGCTGTCATCGTTGGCTCAGGAGGTGAGGACTTCAATGTAACAAGCTATATCATTACCTTGTCGGTTATTATATTTTTACCGATATTGTTCCTGATGATTCCCCATTATGCCGTCACCACGCGCCGCCTACACGACACAGGACGCAGTGGCTGGTGGGTTGTCTTGTCGTTGATCATCAGCATCGCTTATACAGCAACCTATATCATGGCCTTGATACCCATGTGGGAACGGATTGATGAAGGCGCTAGTTCGGCTTCTCAGTTTAACGTGATTGCTGACACGTTCCAGAACTCACCTGCCTTGGGAACAATCCTTTGCCTTTTGATGCTGGCTTCCTTGGCTGTCGGAATCACGATACTGGTATTCGAGATCATGGACAGCCATCGCGGCGAGAACAAGTACGGTCCCTCACCCAAGTATCAGTGAGGAGTGAGGAGTTAGAAGTTGAATGATAGTTTTTCGTGAGATTGGCCGCATTAGCGTCATTCGCATTAAAAATCGAGTAATAACATTAAATATATGAGATATGGAACAGAATCAGAATCCGCAACCTCCCGTGTTTAATCAGCCGCAGGGCCAGCAACCCGCGCAACCCTATCAACCCCGTGTAATGGCTCGTCCCATGATGGAGCCCGTCGAGGCGGTGAAGACGTGCTTCATGAAGTTCTTTGACTTCAATGGCCGTGCGCGCCGCAGCGAGTACTGGTGGTTTATGCTCTTCACCCTCATTGTGTCGTGGGTGTTCAGTTTCCTGGGTAATATGACCCCTGTATTTACCTATATAGGTCTAATCATAGGTATGGTGTTATGGATCCCCCAATTTGCAGCGTTGACTCGTCGCCTGCACGACAGGAATCACAGCGGCTGGTGGGTTTTCGCCATGTTTGTTTGCACGTTAGTGGCTTACGGCTCATTTGCCGTCATGCTCGCTCCTCACATGTCGGCTTTGATGGGCGAGGGTGATAACATGGCCATGATGCTGATCTTTGCCGATGCGGTTCAGGAAAACCCCCAGGCAATGTCAGTGGCAGCTGTGGCTGGTGTGTGCTACTTTATTCTGTTTATCATCACCCTGGTGTTCGCTGTCAAGGACAGCCATTGGACCGAGAACAAGTACGGCCCCTCTCCCAAATACCAGTAAGGTTTAAGTGTGAGAAATAAGAAGTTAGGAGTGAGATGGCCACGACCATTCCACTCCTAACTTTTTCACTCCTAACTCCTAACTTCTAACTCCTCACTTTAAATAGAGAGTTGTTGAAGCAGTTCAACCAGTCTGGGGTCTATTTGTTTGTCACCGCGGCGGATGGCTTTGCTGAACGGTACATAGACAATTTTCTCGTCATCGTCACCAATCATGATGTTGCGTTGGCCCTCCATCAATGCATCGATAGCTGCTGCACCCATGCGCGAGGCGAGGATACGGTCTTGGGCTGTGGGACTGCCACCGCGTTGCAAGTGTCCCAGAATGGTCACCCTCACATTCATCTGGGGGTAATTCTTGCGTGCCCTTTCGGCGATGGCCATGGCGCCGCCTGTCACAGGACTCTCGGCAACCAGTACAATTGATGACCGCTTGCTCTTGCGGAAACCTCTCTTGATGAGTTCGACAAGCTGGTCCTTCTCGGTCGATATTTCAGGAATAATGGCGGCCTCGGCACCGGTAGCGATGGCTCCGTTCAGCGCCAGGAAGCCCGACTCACGGCCCATCACCTCGATAAAGAACAGGCGCTCGTGGCTGCTCGCTGTGTCGCGGATGCGGTCCACGCACCACATGATGGTGTTCAGTGCCGTGTCATAGCCGATAGTGTGGTCTGTTCCCGACAGGTCATTGTCGATGGTTCCGGGCAGGCCCACGATGGGAAAATCATACTCCCTGGCAAACTGCAAGGCTCCACTCAATGAACCGTCACCACCGATGACCACCAGAGCATCAATGCCATGCTTCTGGATGTTCTCCCAAGCTTGCTTGCGTCCCTCCACCGTCTTGAATTCCTGGCAGCGGGCAGTCTTGAGGATCGTGCCACCGTGGTGCATGATGTTGGATACACTTTGAGCCTCTAAATCTGCAATCTCATCTTCGACAAGGCCCCTATAGCCGTGATAGATGCCTTTTACCTTAAACCCGTTGTAAATCGCTGAGCGCGTCACCGCACGAATGGCGGCGTTCATTCCAGGGGCATCGCCTCCTGACGTCAGCAGACCGATTGTCTTGATTCTTGTCATAATACTTACATATTTGGTCTTGAACTGACTGCAAAGATAATACTTTTTTTCTTTCAATGGCAATAACCGTAAAAATTGACGGCATCTGCTCTCGCAGACACCGTCATTCTCATGTTTTATTATTGCTTGCGTTTAATTATGGGATATAGATTTCAAGGTCACGTTTTTGTTAACATTTAATAATCATTTAATCAACATTAACTACCATCAAAAGATTTTATTTCTCATTTCCGGGTACTTGAGGCGCCACAAGGACGCGACAAGTAAAAATATATTTGACAAATATGGATCATTTATATTTGCGACACAAAATTACTGCCTTATGCCTTTTGCTATTATGAAAAACGGCGCTTTTACTTGTAGAAATTGTTGTTTTTTTTACCTCAAATTTGTCAAAAAATGACCAAATTATTTTATAATACCCACATAACCAGTGGTTTAAAAATTCAAACAGTGTTTTTTTACACCAACCGCAAAAAATCCAATAATTTTGTTTGCATCTTGTGCTTTGCCGAGTTGCGGCTTCCTGTCTCTTTCTGTAGTGGCGATGATTAAGGATGATTGCCTCTGTTCAGGCATCATGCTTTTCTTGTCTTCACATGGTCTTTTTGTCCTATTGGAGGTCTTGCCAGTGTGAGAAAATGTTTGTAAATTTGCCGCAAGAAATGACTTGAAGGATTTAAGCTTTGGTTATATTATATTATCTGATCAATGACTTGACACTTCTCTCAAGGAATTAAAGTATCATAGGAATTCTTAATACATTAACTCTAAACATTTTTGCAAAATGAAAAATCTGTTTTTGACATTTCTTTGTCTGTGTGTGGCCATGAACACCATCGCTGCTCATGCCTCGTCTCGTAACGGTAATCAAGCACCCTCCCAGCTGCCGGAATTAGTGAACAAGGGTGCCCGAATAGCTGTCGCCGATGCCTATAGTTGTTATATGCTTCATGGTAATGAGCCGGTGCTGACCGCCAATGATGATTATTGGTCGTTTATCATTGATGACGAGCCTCATAGTGTGGGATGGAAATCAGGCTTTTATCAGAGTTCCTCCCTTAGTGACCCTATCATCAATCTCTACGGGGATTTTGATGTAACGGTTAATGGCATCGTGGAGCAAGATGTGCAGGATAATGGATTCAGTGTCAGCTTTTTGACAGGAGTATGGTTTACAACTGGTACCGTCTTGGCAACTAAAGTAAGAAGCAACGTGTATCATCCTATTCTCAGACCATATCAAAATTGTGTGCTGAACGAGGTCAGGAGCCTCTATGCCATTCCCGAACAATGGCTGCTGAATCTAGAAGACACAGCAACCTATGTCATTGAGGGTTATTATGATCATGACAACACCTTGTTCTTTGAGGGCGGTATCGCCTTTTATGTTGCCGACGAATTCATCCAGGTTGACACGATAACAGGTGTTGAGACGATTGAAGAAGAAGCCTCAGCCTATTATCTCTCCCCTGTGTATCGCAACATTCGCTTTTTAAAACCTAATGGAATCCATCAGTATAATACCGATTTACAACCCGGAGTCTCTCAAAGTGTACTGAATAGGATGATAGAAATTGTCCGTTATACAGAACCGTCAACTACAGGCGATGAGGGATCTGGTGGCCGTGTAACACGTCCTATTGACCCGCGTCCCATTAAAACCAGATTACATGCTAATATGGTGCCTCACAATATTACCATGAATTATATTCCAGTCCCTGCAGGTGAAAAGGGTTTGGCAGATGATAATAATGACAGAACTTTGGGTTCATATAGCGATTCTGTTTATATCGCTCAAGTCAATGATTCGACAGTTCATGTCTATAATCTGTATGGGGCAATCTCTGAGGTTAATGTGTTTACCCTTCACAATGATTACACGATGACCTTGCCAGTACAACCGATCGACCAGTCGACCGAGCATTCGGTTTTTGCATTCTCGGCGGATTCTAAGAATTTTGACATATTCGGAACCTGCATGCCGTTCTCCATCTCATGGGATAAGACACTTCTTGTGAATTATGAGGATCTGTTGCACTGTTATAAAGACAATAGCCTTAGTTTTATTGATGGTAGTACGTTCTATGTTCCGGGCAGTGCGGTGCGTGGCGATGTAAACCGGGATGGCAACATCAGCATAGCCGACGTGACAGCGCTCATCAGTACCTTGTTGAGCGGAGAGAGTGAAGCGCCCAATATCCTCGGTAAAGCAGCCTACGACTGCAACCAGGATGACAAAATCACTATCGCCGACGTGACAGTCCTAATCAGTTACCTCTTCTCAGGGACCTGGTGATGCTGGTAGCACTCGCAGTTTGAAGTCTAAAGAAAGCATCCGCATTCCATCAGTGAAATTGGAATGCGGATGCAATTCGTTTAATTCGTGACATTCGCCGACAGGTTGTCGGTGTCGGTTAGTCCTTGGGTAGGGCGGTGATGGTCTTGCCGGCGCTGTG
The DNA here is from genome assembly GCA_900318205.1 of uncultured Prevotellaceae bacterium. Lineage (GTDB taxonomy): Bacteria > Bacteroidota > Bacteroidia > Bacteroidales > Muribaculaceae > Sodaliphilus. The sequence continues at coordinate 105,499 of ONJS01000007.1, forward strand.
TGCACTCAACTGTGGGGCATACTGGCACTGGATGGTGGCGATGCCCGAGGTGAACTCGCCAGGATTGGTCACCCACACGTCGTAGCCGATGATGTGCGTGCCCTTTCTCAGGCCGTTGATGAACACGTTGGTCTGGGTGTCCTTGGTCTCCTGATAGAACCAGGTGTTGTCCTCGCTGCGGTAGCCTGAGAGCTGGTCAACGGGCTCGAAGCAGGCGGCGCGCTCGTCGGTCATGGTCACGAAGTTCATGTCCTTGTTGGTCTTGATGATGACGCGCACCTTGACCTTGTCACCCACCTTGAAGGCGTCGGTCTTGTGCAGCGAGCCGTCCTGGGCATACACATAATATTCTTTACTGATGGATACTTCCTCGATAGCCTTCTCCTTGATTTCGGTCATCGGAGCCTTGAACTGACTGTAAACGGCGCCCCAAGCAGGCCCGCTGGCGGTGCGGTCGATGACGACGTTACCGGCAGTGGTGGCGGATAGGGTAGTACGGAAGTAGCCCAGCCATTCGGCCATCTTGTCGAGGTTGACGGGTTCGCCGGCAACGGTGATGGTGGGCAAGGTTGCACGTTCGAGCCACTGGCTGCCTGTGCTCAGGATGCTATAAACGGCATCGGCGGCGAGGCTGCTTGTGCCCCAGTCGTTGCTCTGCTTCATCAGCAGCATCCATTTACGCACCTGGTCAATCTCCTGCTGGCGGGGATCCACCTCGTTCATCGCCTGCAGGATGGTGCTGGTATAGGCCACTTTGTCAAACTCCCACCAGCTGTAGTCGGTCTGCAGGTTGTCCCAGTACATGCCCAGGTTGGGCTTCACGATGGCAAACTGGCGTATGCTCTCGACGATGCTGCGTGCCGTCTCCTTGTAGCCGTTGCGGTTGAGCGTCATGGCGTAATAGGCCTTCTGCTTGAGGGTGATGCCCTTGCTCCAGTTCTTGTCCATGTAAATGAGTGTCTTGTCCATGAGGTTGGCGCTCGATGTGGTCTGCTTGATCTCGGGGAAGAGAGAGCGGATGTAGGCATACTCCGTGAACTTGCCTTCAGGCTCATTGCTGTTGCGCTGCTTGGCCTCGTTGTACAGGCGCACGGTTTCGGAGTCATAGTAGGAAAGGGCGCGTTTGACCATATCAGCCAGGCGGCTGTCATCGGGTAGATAACCCAATCGCTTGGTCTCGCCGATGAGTTCCAGCACGGCACCTGTGGTCCAAACATCGCTGCGACAGAATGGGTGGCGGAACCAAGTGAAACCGCCGTCACCCATCTGCAAATTCTTCAAGGCGGTGATGATCTTCTCGTATTCCTTCTTGACGATGGCCTCGTCAATAAGTTCGTTGAGTTTGGACATCCTCAGCGTCTGGCGGTCGGCGTCACGCACCCATGGTGATGCCAGCAGGGTGCCGATTTTCAGGTCTTGGTTCTTCTGGAGCATTGACACGAGGGTGCTGTCCTCGTTGTGCTCCTTCCAGTAGGTAATCGCCTCCTTGATTTGGGGCTGCTCCTTGGCGACACCCTGTGCCACTTGCAGGGCAAACAGGCTGTGGGCCGCCCTGGTGGCGACTTCATAGTTGTCGTCCCAGATGGTGGGCAATGCCAGCACGCAGTACCACACGGGGTTGTCGCAGTATTCCAGCGTCACGCGGGCATCCTTGGGGAACTTGGGCAACGGCTGCTCAAAGTGTCCCTCTCCAGCCTCAACGTAGAAGGGCTGGGTCTCGATGACGGGCGAGACGGTCGTCAGCACGGGCACCATCACCTGCTCGCCGTCGCCGAATGTGCTGTTGGCGGCCTTGATGCGGAAGCCCACCATGGCAATGGTGTCGGGCACCTGCCAGTCAATGGTGACGGCCTGGCTGCCCATCGGGTCGAGCGTCAGGTTGAAGTTGCGGCTGGTGTAGACCTCATTGGTACGCGGGTCAAAGAGCTCAATCACGGCATCACATGCGGTGGCCTCGTCGGTAGCGTTCTGTACGGTGGCCGCCAACGTGGCTTTGTCGCCCTGGCGCAGGAAGCGGGGCATGTTGGCCTTCACCATTAGCGGCTTCTGCGTCAACACCTCAGCCATCCAGGTGGAGCCGATCATCTTCTTGTCCCACGCCACGGCTTGGGCATTCCACGTGGTGTTGAAGTTGGGCGCTTCAAACTCAAGCGAGACGACACCGTTCTGGTCGCTAGTGAGCATCGGCTGCCACAGCGCAGTCTTCACGTCGCTCTCGCGCAAGATGACTTTGTCCAGGTTTTGCTGATTCACTTGAGCATCATTGGTAGCAGCTCCACGGACCCGGACTTTTGACGAGGCACCAAATATCTGTACGTCTTCTGCGAGTTCCACGCTCTCAACACTGCCGGTGTAGAGTCTCTTGTCAACCATTTGATAGCCGGTGACTACCACTTCTTCCAGCATGGCGCCCCTAGGCTCGAGCTCGATGACCATACCGTCATGGGCCTGGACCTCAACAGTCTCATAGCCCACATAACTGATTTTGAGGGTAGCGCCGTCAGCGCAATTGAGTGAGAAGATTCCGTCAAAGTTAGTGGCACATCCTCCGTTCACTCCTATTACCTGGACACTAGCCCCGATGATCGGCTCGCCGTTCTCGTCAACCACCGTACCGCTCACCGCGTTATCGCCTAAAGCCACAGTAGCATTTGTTGGGCGGCGGGCAGCCCCCAGCGATTGTGTTTTCATCATCATGCGTCCATGCCCCATAGTATAGCTGAACGGTCTTTGTGAGTAAGTGTACAATCTGGGCAGTTGGGCTTGAGCTTCTTTGGGAATGGCCAGGTGATCCTGAGACCAGTTGATGTAACTCCTGTTGTTGTCGCCTAACCACATGGAATTGATGTAGAATGAAGGGTAGGACCCGAAGTAGGAATATGGTGAATAGTTCCAGCCGTTCTCTGCAATGCTGGCGATGGCCTTGTCATACATGTCAAGCAGCATGGCACCGGGACGGGGATTGCCGTTCTGGTCGGTCAGTGTGAATGACCAACGCTCGATGTTGCCCGGCACGAGTTTGTCGCGGAACGAGGTGGCGGTAATCTTCAACGCCTCGGCTTGATACGGATTTGCCAGTTTCACTTCTTTTTCCCATTTCTTGGTGCCGTAGTAGGTAATGAACGATACGGTCACGTCTGCTCCTGCCTCCTTGGGCAAGGGAACGGTGAATTCGTTCATGCCGGCTTGGTAGTTCAACCAGCCCTCGCTGATGATATTCTTGGTGGTGCTGGCGACATAATAGATGTAAGCCTCTGGGGTGGACACGCCGACGGTGATGTGGCCCTTATTTTTCTTGTCCACACTCTTGCCGAACGGCGAAATCCACAGCGGGCGATCCTTGACGGGCGAGGTCTTGTCACCCTTGCGGTAGAGGATGATGTCACGGCTCACGTCAACGTCTTGCTCGCCCTCCTCGGCGTCGAGGATGTGGATTTTGAGGGTGTATTCGCCCGAGGACAGACTGGTCAGGTCGATGGTCGGGTTGGCAGTGTTCAGGTTGCCTGTCAGCGCAGGTACCTTAGTGCCTTTCTTCATCACTTCCCACATGCACCAGGTGTCGGGGTGTTCCTCGTCGGTGGTGTTATATTTCAACGGCAGTTTGATGGGCTGGTCGTTAAGATAGACGTTTTCGTTCTCGCTGCCCAACTCGATACCTCGGCGCGTGCCCACAATGAACGAGGCGCTCTCCTCATGAGTCTCGCCGGCATCGTTGGTCACGGTAGCGAGAACCATATAGTTATAGCGTGCCCAACAACGCTTGCCGGGTTTCAAGTCCTTGTTCTCCGTGAACAGGTCAGGGGCAAATTCGATGGTGAAGTTGCCTTGGGCGTCGGTCACAACGGTGGTATCCAACAGGTGTTTGCCATTATTGTTGCGCATGCTCCACCACCACCATGACCACTGGTTCTGGATGAGTGACAGGCGTACCTCACTATTGGCAATAGGCACGCCACTGTAGGCCATCGCTTTTCCGGTCACCTTGACAGGCTGGCCGGCAACATAGCTGCGACGCGCATCGGGGAAGGTGACCTCAAACGTCGGCGTCTTGTACTCGCTCACGTTCACAGACCATCCATCGATTCTATCTTTGCCGTTCTCAAGACTGATGTGGAACCTGCCGTTCATACGGTCCTTGGGAATCACGAACGAACCCTCGATGCGTCCGTACTCGTCGCTAGTAACAATTACCGTGTCAATATCTTTGTAGTTAGAATCTTTAAAGATTACCTTGAATTTTTTGCCTTCCAAGGGGATGTTGCCTTTGCTAGTGGCAGTGGCGCGATAGACAATAATAGCCCAATGGACGGTCTCGCCGGGGCGGTAAACGCCTAAGTCGCTGTAGAATTGGGCTGTTGTCTGGTCACCTCTGGAGGTATTGAGTAGACGAAAATAGCACCCGGGACCAAATCGGTCATCACCCTTGATGGTGCGCAATTCTCTCTCAAACAAGCTGGAGAGATTGAGTGTTCCGTCACTGTCGGTTTTGCCAATTTTGCCGTTAAGCTCGTTGACAACGGTCACGTCGGGCAAGGGTTTGCCTGTGGTGATGTCCACAGCTGCGATAATGCCCACCTCATTGAAGATGCCATAGTCCCTATGGCTCACGGTGAAATTGCCGATGTCGGTGACGCGCAACAGTTGATGAGTATAGACGTCCTGATGCGGCTTCACGTCCTTATCCAGCATGGGAAGGATGACGTAGTGGCCGTAAGGCAGCGGTGGCAATACTGTCTTGATGTCGGTTGCTTTGAACGGCACGTTCCCTTGAACAGCGACTGGCGTCTGCGAGACGAACTTCAACATGTCGGGCTCGATGCGATATGTATCCCGCAAGTTGTCAGGGGCGCGATACACATTCAGCCAATAGGTGTCCACGTTGTTGACATCGGCAGTTACGGTGATCATGTCATGCGAGGAGAGGACGTCGGGATAGGAAACATTAACACGCTTCTCCTCCAGGTCGAAGATCATGTTCTTGACCTGAGCAGTGTAAATCGAGGAGGGGAAACGCTGCAGATACTGCTTCAACTCGGCATACTTCTGTTTGTTGTCGTCAAAACTGAGGTTGGAAAGCAGTATGGCGCTGTACTCGCTGTTGCGGTAACGGTCGTAGGCGGCGCGCAGATCCCCTTTGCCAGTGCGGAGCATGGCATACATGTTGGGGGCGCTATTACCATCGGTAGCGTTAAGCCAGCCGGTCTTGATGCGGTCAATGAGTTCATCGTTGTCCTTCAACATTTCCAGGCTCTTCATCGACAGGAACTCAAATAGGGTCGGGACATAGGTCGCCCCCAACTCGTTGTACTCGATGATGCCGGGCAGTGATGTCACCGCCACGGCTTTGAGGGCCTCGGGCTCGGCAAGGGATTTCTTGACCAATTCGGCTATCTTTTTATTGAACTGGTAGCGGTCCCACTCGCTCACGTCGGCAGGAGTTTCCTCAACAGGATTGTTGCGGTTGCTCCAGCGGGCGTAGCGGTTACTGTAGCCTTGATAAACCAGCGCCTCAAAGTAGTAGAGCAACGCCTTGATGTGGGGCTGTTTCTCCTTAGCGATAGTGGACTCTAGCCGTTTGACGATTACCGGCATGTTGTCTTTAGAAATACCGCTCTGGGCGATGCTGTAACGCACTAGCGCATCCACAGTCAGTTCGCCGTCGCCTGACTTGAGCGCATTGTCAAGGTCGGCCAGTGCCTCCTTGCTCACCTCCTGCGGATAATTGAAGTCAATGATTCTATTGTCATTACCCAATGCGCTGAATGGGTATGCCATAGATAATATGACAATCAATAAAAAATGAAGAATTTGCTGTTTCATAATAGTAAAATGTTTAGATTTTGAAATAATTGCCCCCAAAAGTAATAAATAAGTGTGAAAACTCCTTGCAAATCCCAATTAATTTGCAAAAATTAACGTAAATCGCGTATATTTCATTATTGGTGTCCGAGGAAAACAAGTGGGATTAATGTGAGTGTCCAAAAGTTGCCCTAAGGGCAACTACTCGGGGACGGTTTCTGTGTAACAAAATGCTTTGCATTTTGGACTCAGGAACCGTCAACACAAGCGTTTTTCATACATAGAAACCGTCCCCAAAGCAGCCACCCAAAGGGGTGGCTTTTGATACGCCCTTAAAGTAAGCCCCTTATCTCATCATTCCATCCAATTAGCTTATACCGAGACCTTTATAATAGGAAACTGGATTTTCCCCGGACACTTATAATATTTCATGTAAAATGGACGTTATCAACATCATCAGTGGCAAAAAAATGCGGAATGGGATAACGGTTGGCATTATTCAGCAGGGTCAAGCTGCGAGTGTTTTCCTCGTGTGATAGACGGCCAATAAAAAATTCCGCAATACCACTGGGATATTGCGGAATACTGTATCTTGTCTCTCCAGGAAATGAGAGTGTTATTTCTTGCGTTTCCTGAGCATCTCGCGGGTGAATTTCGTTTCGGCCTGCTTGAGCAGGAAGAGCTGTTTCTTGCTGAGGATCTTGGCGAACTTGTCGAAGTACTTGGCCTCAATCTCTCCCTCTCTCATTCGGGTGTTGGAGAGTGCCGATGCGGCGGCCTCATAGTCCTTGTCGCTGGGGTTCTTCTTTTTCTCCACCTCGTTGGCGAGTGCTCTGGCATTGCGGTTCACCTCATAAATCTCACGCTCCATCTGTTCGTAGAGCGGCATGAACTGCTTCTGCTGCGTCATGGTCAGTCCCAGCGCCTGGAGAATCATTTCGTGCTTGGCCTGATACATATCGGTCGCAAACTTGGTGCGGTTGTTCTGGGCCATCACAACGCTTGACAGTGCAATAGTGAGAATTAATATTGATACTATTCTTTTCATAGGCCAGTTCCTCCTTTCATTTTTCGTCTGTAGAAGTTACTTCCTCGTTGCTCATCGCTACTGAGTCCTCATAGCTGAGGATGTCGTAGTCACTAACGCCACTCATGATGAAGTCATCGACGTTCTCCTTGTCATCCTGCAGCTTCTCGGCTACGGCACGCACGCTGTCGAGGTTGCCGCTGTTGGTGAAGTTGCTGAACACCTGTATCATGCACCACACGCCAGCAAACATTGCTGCCATATAGACCAGCGGCTTGATGCGCTGCCACATCGTGGGCTTCACGTCAACGGGTGTGATCTCAACATCGGGTAGCATCTCTACCATGCGTTTGTTGAAATCCTCAAAGTAATTCTCCGGTACCTTAAACCCTGGATCCTTACCGTATTTGTTCAATATTGTGGGGTCTTCCTGTTTCATAACGCTTGTTTGACTCGTGAATGTCAAAAAAGTTTAATCGTGAAATCAAAAAATTATTCTATTTCACTTAAAAACTGTTCAATTTTTTTCACCGCATGATGATATGACGCCTTCAGGGCCCCTTCGCTGGTGCCCAAAATCTCGCTCATGTCCTCATACTTCATCTCGTCATAGTAGCGCAGGTTGAACACCAGGCGCTGCTTCTCGGGCAGGGTGGCAATCGCCTTCTGGAGGTTCATCTGGGCCTGATCGCCGTCAAACCACTCGTCGCTCTCCAGCTGGTTGACGAGGAAACTCTCGTCATCGTCGATGGAAAGCTGGTTCATCACCTTCTTTTTATTGACAAATGTGATGCTCTCGTTGATGGCAATCTTGTAGAGCCACGTCGAGAGCTTGGCATCGCCACGGAAGTTGTCGATGCTCGTCCATGCCTTCAGGAAAGTGTTCTGCAGCACGTCGTTAGCGTCGTCATGGTCGATAACCATGCGACGTATCTGCCAGTAAAGCTGTGAGCTGTAATGCTCAATCACCTTACCGAACGCGGTCTTGCACAGCTTGGGATCGTGCAGTTGCTCGACCACCTGTGCCTCGTCATATTTCTCTCGTGCTGCCATCATCATTTCGCGTTTGAGCGTGTAAAGATAGCAAAAATTTTGCCAACAACCTGCATAGCCCTCACTTTTTATGCTTTTTTTAGCATTTCACCGCCCCGCTCATGGCAATTCCGCCAATCAATCCCCACGCCACCCGTAATTATTCTTTATACGGTGGTGAGGCGGCGGATGAGGGGAATCAGCACGTCGTTGATGACGGTTGCGTTCAGGCGGTGCCCGCCGTCGAAGTAGGCGATGTTGCGGTAATGCTCCAGGAAGGAACCTTGGCAATTGACTTGGTCATCGTCGCGGCCGAACAAGCCCCACACGTTGTCGCGATCCCAGTCGGTAATGCCGTCAAACTGGTGCTCTTCCATCTCGGCGAAGTGGCTGATGATTTCGGGCGTTATGGTGAACTGGGTGGCGCCGTCCTGACGGGCATTGAGGAAATCGAAGGTACCCGTCTGCAGCACTTTGGAATACTTGGACATGAAGAATGCCGGATTCACGCAGATGCGCTTGAAACCGAACATCTGCTGGCAATACATGCCGCCCATGCTGGACCCGGCAATGATGTCGGGATGGGTATAGATGCACAAGTCATGCAACAGCGGCAACGCCTCGGCAGGATCCACTGGTATGTCGGGCGCAATGATTTCATAATCGGGTAAAAACTCGCGGAGCGTCTTGATCGTGCTGCTGTTGGCCGACGACGCAAATCCATGAAAATATATCAGTCTCTTCATCGTTGTGTTGCTATTAAGGAAAGATGTACAGTTTATCTGATTAATAATGTTGAATGATTCCTGACCATATCATTGGCTGCTCATGACCAAGAGCGCCAGCACGGCAGGCACATTGTTGGCGACGTGGAGTAGCACGCCCCACCAGAAACCCAAATTGACGCGCGCATAGGTGATGGCAGCGCCGAGGAATGCGGGCCGCAGACAGACTGCCAAGCAATAAGGCAACAGCATCCACGTGATGATCGAAAACGCCCTCAGGTGTATCAGACCAAAACCGATGGCCGAGAGCCACATCACGGGCCGCAGATAGCGTGCCCGCCATTGGTCCCATTGCTCATCGGTCGTGAAGCGCATCACCATCCAGTACATGATGGCTCCTGCAATGAGAGTTGCAGCCATGACCATCCAGTTGTCGTATGCGTCATAAAAATAAGCGGCTATTGTAACGGGTAGCAGTCCTACCCATAGCGCCACGGCATGCCGCTTGAGTGACACACCCAGTCTAAAGATGATCTCCTCGGCAATGGGGGCAATTACCAACAACAGGAGGATGGTTTCTCCCAAGGGTTTGTCCATTCGTGTGGAGACGTCTCCTCCAAACTTCGTGAGTTGGGTGGGGTCTATGCCTTGGCTGGTGTAAACCACTTGGCAAATTAATATGGGGATAATGCTCGCAAAAGTCAAGAGGATAAACCAGATGACAGCCTTCAGAATGATTTTCTTCTTGGGCAACGTCGCCCAATCATTGGTACAGTTAAGAATAAATTTCATGTTCATGCTAATTGATGAACAAAAATAACAAAAATTTCTGATTACGCAAAATGTCTACCGCAAAATGTGTAATGATTTTTACGCAAAATGTGTAATAAGGTCTCGGGAGGAGTTGGTGTTAATGGCGGAAGTGGCTGGGGGTCACGCCAGTCATGCGCTTGAAGAACTTGACGAAGAACGAAGGGTTGGGGAAGTTCATCTCGTCGGCAATGTGTGCGATGGGTTTGTCGGTGTGCTTGAGGTCGATCTTGATGCGGGTCACCAGTGCCTCGTCAATCCACTGCTTGGCTGTCTTGCCGCTCACCTGCTTGACAATGGTGCTCAAGTAGCGCGGCGTGATGCACAGTCGTGATGCGTAAGGCTCAATCGTGTGCCACGCGTGGGCCTGCTGGTTGACCAGTTGCACAAACTCGGTGAACAGTTGCTGGTCGCGTGACTGCATGGCGAGTCGTGATGATTCATTCTCGCTCCACAGGTAATCGACTTGCCACAGGAAGGTGCTGATGAGGTGCAGTATCACCTGCGGGCTGTATTCCTGTTGCTGCATCTGCAGGTACAGCAGCTCATGGATGTGGTCAAGTAACGTGAGTTGCTGCGGTTGGAGGTGTAACTGGAAATCCCGCAGGTGCCCGTCAAGGGCTTGAGGAATCTTGTTGCCGATGGCGAGCGAGAACAGGTCGGCACTCATCGAGATGCCGATGCCTCCCACGTCGGCGGCTGCGTCACGGAACTCAACAACGCCATTGGCGGCGAGAAACACCAGGTCGCCAGTGGCAAGGTGGCGTTCAATCAGGTTGAGAGTAGGTTTGACCCAGCCCTGCTTGATAATGAGGATGCGCATCTCGGGCATCATGACAGGGCCATTTGTGAATTGCTTCTTGACCATTTCCAACCGGATGTTGCGTGCAACGGCCAGGTTTTGGGAGATAAAGTTGCCCATCAGGTACTCGTCCTGACTCTCGATAAGTTCCTTGAGTTGGCTCAAAGTGAGTTGTTGCAGGTCTGCCATGTGTTGAATGTTGTTGATTTGTGGACGTAAAGGTAATATATTTTGGTCAATTTTGCCTTAAAAAGTTGATAGATTGTACAAAAAGAACATTTTTCTCTTGTTTTAGATAGCCTTTTACTTGAAATGTCATTGTAATTTTGCATCAGTCAAACCAATCATTGTTCAAGAAGATTATGAAACGGCTTCTATTCATCATTGTCACATTCATGGCGCTTACTGGCATGGCACAGACCCTTGAAGAGTGTCAGCAGGCTGCTGAGCGCAACTATCCGCTCATCAAGCAGTATGACCTCATCGCCCGGACGACCGACTATACAGTAGCCAACATCCGCAAGGCATGGTTGCCTCAAGTCACTGCCGGCGCCCAGGCGACATTGCAGAGCGACGTGGCGGCATGGCCCGAGCAGATGCAGGCGATGCTCAACCAGATGGGCGTTGACCTCAAGGGCTTGAAGAAGGACCAGTATCGTGTGGGCATCGACCTGAACCAGACGATCTATGACGGTGGCGCCATCGGCAGCCAGGCTGCTGTCGCACGGGCTCAGGGTGACGTGGAGACTGCCCAAACCGCAGTCAATCTTTATGCCATCCGCCAGCGTGTCAATGAGATGTATTTCTCCCTGCTGTTGCTTGACGAGAATATCTCGTTGACCCAGGTCATGCAGGAACAGCTGGCCGCCAGTGAGAAAAAACTGCAGTCGATGTTTAAGCACGGGACAGCGGCCCAAAGCGATTATGACGCCATCCGCGCCGAGCGTCTGGGTCTCGACCAGCAGCTGACTTCACTCAAGTCGCGTCGCCAGGCGATGGCGAGAATGTTGAGCGCTTTCTGCGGCATCGAGGTTGCCACTCCTGTCAAGCCTGCTGCCACCGATGTGTCGCTGGCTGCCAACCATCGCCCCGAGTTGGCGCTGTTTGACTCCCAGTTGCGCCTTGCCGATGCGCGCGACCGCCAACTCAACGCCCAACTGATGCCGCACATCAACCTGTTTGCCACGGGATATTACGGCTACCCTGGTTATAACATGTTTGAGGACATGATGCGTCACCGCTGGTCGCTCAACGGCCTGGTGGGTGTGAAACTCAACTGGAACATCGGTGCCCTCTATACCCGCAAGGGCGACAAGGCGAAGGTGGGCTTGCAGCGGCAGATGGTTGAGACCAACCGCGAGACCTTCCTGTATAACAACCGCTTGGACCAGATACGCCTTGACGAGGAATTGTCGCTCTACCGCGAACTGGCCCAACAGGACGCCGAAATCATTGATTTACGGTCATCGGTGCGCAAGGCCGCTGAGTCACGCCTGAATCACGGTATCATCGATGTCAATGACCTGATCAAGGAAATCAACAATGAGCACGCCGCCCGCGTCACCCGTTCCACTCATGAGATTGAGGCGCTCAAACGCATCTATGACATCAAGTTCACGATGAATGATTAGGTAATAGGAAATTAAACAGAAAAAGGATATGAAAAAGTTAACCGTTATTGCAACCATGCTGCTGGTGCTCGCATCATGCGGCAAGAAGGAGAAGGAATTTGACGCTACGGGAACCTTTGAGGCTACCGAGGTCACCGTCTCGGCCAAATCGACAGGCGAACTCGAGATGTTCAATATTGCCGAGGGGCAGACCCTTGAGGCAGGCATCCAGGTGGGCAACATCGACATTACCCAACTCACCTTAAAGAAGAACGAACTGGCGACAGCCTCTTCACAGCTCGCTGCCAACAAGGAGCAGATGCGTTCCAACCGTCGTGCCACCGACAGCAAGCAGCTTGACCTGCAGAAGCAGGTGGCATCCCTCAAGCAGCAGATCGCCAATGCCCAACGTGAGCGTCAGCGTTTTGCCGAACTGGTCAAGGACGGTGCAGTGCCGCGCAAGCAGCTCGATGACATCAATTACCAGATCAGCGTGCTTGAGAAGCAACTGTCGGCCACTACCGAGCAGTTAGCCGCCACCAACCGCAGCCTGGCGGAGCAGAGTGCTGGCATCGATGCCCAGATTTCGGGCATTGAGGCACAGCAGCAGGGCATCAACGTGCAGCAGGCGCAGCTTGACGACCAGATTGCCAATGCCACGGTGAGGACACCCATCCGCGGCACGGTGCTCGAGAAGTATGTCGAGCAGGGCGAATTTGTCTCGGTGGGCAAACCGTTGTTCAAGATGGCCGATGTGGACGACATGTTCATCCGTGCCTATGTCACCTCGGCCCAGTTGCAGAATATCAAGGTGGGGCAGGCGTGCAAGGTATTTGCCGACTATGGCGACGGGAAGAAAAAGACCTATGACGGCACGGTATCCTGGATTTCCAGCCGCTCGGAGTTCACCCCCAAGACCATCCTCACCGACGATGAGCGTGCCGACTTGGTCTATGCCGTCAAAATCGCCATCAAGAACGACGGCTTTGTGAAAATCGGCATGTATGGAGAGGTGAAGTTTTAACCGCTAGAAATTCTAGATGGTCTAGATCATCTAGAGCCTCTAGATTACAGAACACTCATGAACGCGATTGAGGTAAATAATGTGTCCAAGTCCTATGGGACGGTCAAGGCGCTTGACCAGGTGTCATTCACCGTGGGCAAGGGCGAAATCTTCGGCCTGATAGGACCTGACGGTGCCGGCAAGACGTCGCTGTACCGCATCCTGTGTACCCTGTTGCTGCCCGATGCCGGCACGGCAACGGTCGATGGCTTTGATGTGGTGAAGCAGATGAAGGAAATCCGCCGCAGGGTAGGGTATATGCCCGGCCGATTCTCGCTCTACCAGGACTTGACCGTCGAGGAGAACCTGCACTTCTTTGCCGATCTGTTCGGCACGACCGTTGAGCAAGGCTATGACAGCATCCGCGCCATCTACAGCCAGATTGAACGCTTCAAGGATCGCAAGGCGGGTGCCCTCTCGGGAGGCATGAAGCAGAAGTTGGCGCTCTCCTGCGCCCTCGTTCACCAGCCCAGCGTGCTTTTCCTTGACGAGCCCACTACGGGCGTGGACCCTGTCTCGCGCAAGGAATTGTGGGAGATGTTGACAGCCCTCAAGGAACGTGACATTACTATCATGGCGTCGACGCCCTATCTTGACGAGGTGCGCCGCTGTGAGCGTGTGGCCTATTTGTCCCAGGGCGTAATTCAAGGCATCGGTAACCCCGACGAGGTCTTGACCCGCTTTGCTGACGTGTTCAATCCGCCAGGGATTGAGCATGGCGAGGCCGTTGGCACCGCTAGCGACAACGTCATCGAGGTGGAGCATCTAGTGAAGGCCTTCGGCTCTTTCCATGCCGTGGATGACATCAGCTTTACTGTCAAGCGTGGCGAGATCTTCGGTTTTCTGGGTGCCAACGGTGCAGGAAAGACCACGGCGATGCACATGCTCACGGGACTGAACCAGCCCACAAGTGGCACGGGTCGTGTGGTGGGCTATGACATCCGCACCGAGCATGAGCAGATCAAGAAGCACATCGGCTATATGAGCCAGCGTTTCTCGCTCTATGGGGACTTGACCGTCGCCGAGAATATCCGCCTCTTTGCCGGCATCTACGGCATGAAGGATGAGGAGATAGCCCGCAAAACCGACGAATTGCTGGCTCGTCTGCAGTTCGCTGAGCACAAGAATGACCTGGTAGGGTCGTTGCCACTGGGATGGAAGCAGAAATTGGCCTTCTCGGTGAGCATTTTCCATGAGCCCGGCATCGTCTTCCTTGACGAGCCGACGGGAGGCGTTGACCCTGCCACGAGGCGCCAGTTTTGGGAACTCATCTTTGATGCAGCCCATCGCGGCATCACCGTCTTTGTCACGACCCACTATATGGACGAGGCCGAGTACTGTGACCGCATCTCCATCATGGTTGACGGCAAGATCAAGGCGATGGGCACCCCTGCCGAGTTGAAGCGTCGGTACAACCAGCCCGACATGGACCACGTGTTCACCCACTTGGCTCGCCAGGCCACCCGTTCAAGTGATTAATTATCTAGAGAATCTGGACTATCTAGAGCATCTAGAACAAGAAATAAAAAACTGAGAAAAGTGAAACAGTTCATCTCATTTGTCAACAAGGAAGCCAAGCACATCCTGCGCGACAAGCGCACGATGCTCATCCTCTTCGGCATGCCGCTGGCGCTGATGCTCCTCTTCGGCTTCGCCATCACGACCGATGTGCGCAACGTGCGCACTGTGGTGGTCACTTCGTCGCAGGACCACCTCACGCGTCAGGCCGTTGACCGTCTCGCCGCCTCGGAATATTTCACCCTTACAAACCTTGTTTCCACCCCTCAGGAGGCCGAACGGCTTATCCGCAATCAGAAAGCCGACTTTGCCATCGTCTTCGGTCCCGACTTCGCTTCCAAGCGCAGCGGTGTGCAGTTCATCGTTGACGGTGCCGACCCCAACATGGCACAGATGTGGACCAACTATGCAACGGGCGTGCTGCTCAATGCCGACGGCGGCTTGGTCAACAGCAAGATGCTCTATAACCCGCAGATGAAGTCGGCCTATAACTTCGTGCCTGCCATCATGGGTATGCTGCTGATGCTGGTATGCGCCATGATGACGTCCGTCTCGATTGTCCGTGAGAAGGAGAAGGGCACTATGGAGGTGCTACTTGTCTCGCCTGTCAAGCCCTTGATGATTATCGTTGCCAAAGCCATCCCTTATCTGGCACTTGCCGTCGCCATTCTGGCCATTATCCTGTTGATGGCGCGCTATGTACTGGGTGTTCCCTTGGCGGGCTCACTGTTCTGGATCATTGCCATTTCGGTCATTTACATCTTGCTGGCACTCTCGCTGGGCCTGCTCATCTCCAATGTCGCCAAGACCCAGCTCGTGGCTTTGCTGCTCTCGGCCATGGTGTTGCTGATGCCCATCGTGATGCTTAGCGGTATGCTGTTTCCTGTGGAATCGATGCCGCGTGTGCTGCAGTGGGTATCGGCCATCATTCCGCCGCGCTACTATATCGAGGCGATGCGCAAACTGATGATTATGGGTGTAGGCATTGAAGCCGTCCTCAAGGAGGTGGCGATTCTTATCGGTATGACAGCCCTGCTGCTTGCCGTCGCTCTCAAGAAGTTTAATACAAGATTGGAGTAGGATATGACGCTCAAATATCTCATACAGAAGGAGTTTACACAGATTCGCCGCAACGCGTTCCTGCCGCGCCTCATCGTGGCATTCCCCATCATCATCATGTGTGTCATGCCATGGGTGATGAACATGGAGGTCAAGAACGTCAAGGTCGCCGTGGTCGATAACGACCGTTCCACCTTGTCACAGCAGCTCATCCATAGCATCGAGGTGAGCAACTACTTCATCTTCACGGGCCAGAAACCTACCTATCAGGCCGCCTTGAAGGAGATTGAGAAGACGCAGACCGATGTCGTCGTGGTCATCCCTCAGGACTATAGCCGTGATATGACCAATGGGCAGCAGCCGCAGGTGCTCATCGCTGCCAATGCCGTCAACGGCACCAAGGGTTCGATAGGCAGTGCCTACCTGAGCCAAATTGTCACTGCACAGGTCAATCCCGACGTGGCAGCGATGCAGTCACGGGTTTCCACCTTGTTCCTGTATAATAAGCACTTGAATTTCAAGCTGTTCATGATTCCCGCCCTGTTTGCCATCGTGATGATGCTGATGACGGGCTTCCTGCCTGCATTGAACATCGTGGGCGAGAAGGAGGCGGGCACCATCGAGCAGATCAATGTCACGCCCGTGAGCAAGTGGTCATTCATCCTTGCCAAACTCATCCCTTACTGGATCATTGCCCTGTTTGTCATCACGGTGTGCCTGCTGCTGGCTTGGGGCGTGTATGGCATCACCAGCAAGGGACCGGTGGCGCTGATTTACCTGCTGGCGTTGCTGCTGGCCCTGTTCTTCTCATCCTTAGGGCTGATTGTTTCCAATTACAGCGACACGATGCAGCAGGCCATCTTTGTGATGTGGTTCTTTGTGGTGCTGATGCTGTTGCTGTCGGGCCTGTTCACGCCCACGCGCTCCATGCCGTCATGGGCCTATGCTACCACCTATGTCAATCCCATGAGTTACTTTGTCGATGCGATTCGCACGGTATTTGTCCGCGGTGGCGGACTCTCCAGCATCTGGCATCAGGTGCTCACGCTGCTGGGCATCGGTTCGGTTATGGCCGTCTGGGCCGTGGTGAGCTACAAGAAAAACTCCTGATATACGAGCGTGGCAAGAGGGTCGTCCCCCTTGCCACGCTTTTAAATTCCTTATCTTGTTTAAGTCACCTCTTCAATCAATAGCCGTATCCGGCGGGGAAGAGGTCGCCAGTGACTTCATAATTGATACCATTGCACTTGAATGAACCGTTGATGAGTTGGCACTGGTCGTTGAGGGTGAAGTTAACGTCGGTGAGGGTGTAGAAGCCCTTGTAGGACGATTCGAGGTTGGCGGCGGTGATGGTATAGCCCGTGGTGGTGGGAGTCATCGTCAAGCCATTGTACCTGACCTCAGGTGCATCAACCACGCCGTTGAGGGTGGACATGAAGTTGCTGATTCTCAACTCGCAGGTCTCGCCATTGGCACCGGGAATAAACATATAGGCCGACTGCTGATTGGCACCGTGATTGTTGTTTTCGGGGTTGGTCATGTTGGTGTTGGTGTAGGCATACAACAGGTTAGACGTGCAGTACACCTTGGTCTCCGGGTCGTGGTTGAAGGAGAACCACAACATGCCGGTTGTGAAGTCGAGATATCCCTGGAGCCCGTTTTCGCCGGGACCAAAGCGGTAGATGGCGTTGTACTTGATAGACATCGGCATCTTGGAAGTGGCAATATTTTGGCCCATACCATCCATGTCCTTGTAGCCGGTCTGAATCATGATGGTTGAGTTGATGTAATCGACCTCAATTTGAGCTGTAGCCTGAGAGAACAGCACGTCATCACCACTGATGGTGCGTATGTTGACGTGTGAGGAAAAAGTCTGCCTGCTGTTTGGGTTATCGTCTTTGTTACATGCTGTGAACAGGGTCACGGCGAGCAGTGATAAAAGTAAAAAAGATAATTTTTTCATTGTGATTCTTATTGTGTTTATTATTTGATTTTCAACAATCTGTATAGTTGTAGCAATCGATTAATAACTGGTGTAGTCGGGATAGGTGCGGCCCGTAGCGGTTACAGTGGCGCTGCCGCCAATCATGTAGTTGGCATTGAGGTTGTCATTAGCCAAGTCGATGGTGGCATTGAACGTCTTGAACGGGTATTCGTCGGTGGTCTTGACACCAGGGGTGACACCGGGAACAACGGCTGAGCTGTCATAGCGGGCGATATAGGTCGCTGTGGTGCTGATGTTAGAGCCGTTGATGGTGAAGCCGTTGGGCGTGACGGTGTAGGGCACGTTCTTGGCGATGATGTTGTTGAAGAACTTGTTGTCCTTGGCATGTACGATGCTCATGACCGTGATGGTGGCAGTCTTGCTCGACGGCACGATGCCAAATTGGTACATGGCGCTTTCTAACACGGTCGCCTTGGTCGTGTCGTCATAGGTGACAGTGTTGTGTGTCTTGAGGAAGAATACATCGGGTGTGGTCGAGATCACGCGTATGCCTTCGGCTGTCACATAGCGGTAGCGTATCGACGACTCGTTGATATCGACGTAGCCGCTGAAGCTGTTATCGCTGGGTGATGACAGTACATAAAATCCCAGACGCTTGGGGGTAGCGCTCAGGTCGTTGAACTTGAGTGTCTTGTCGCCCTGTCCGTCGTTGTAGTTGAGTTCCAGCGACGCTTTGTGCTTCACGGTGTCTAGAACGAGCTTGTTGTGGGTAGCGGCCATGCCCAGTGCCTGGTCGGCGTGGATGCTATAGAGGTGGTTGACCATCGGTGTGTTGACGGTGAACACGCCGTCGCCGCGCTTGGGCTCATCGTCGTTGCTGCACGAAATGATACCCATGAGCACTCCCATCATTGCTATCAATAATAAAATCTTTTTCATGACAAATGATCAATATATACGGTTGATACTGGCCGCAAAGATACACCTAAAAAACAAATGGCGCATTGCATCTTGCACCATTTGTATGGTTTTTTATATTAAATCTCGTTAAAACGGTTTAGAAATCAATGATGACGACGACATATTGTCCATCTGCTGTACGATAGATAAGTGGGTAATTCTTGGAAATCGAGCCATTGTAGTCGAAGTACTTGCCATGGCAGTCAAATGAGATGGAATAGGTCAAATCCTTGACGCAGACATCGCAGAACAGATTGTTCACGGTATAGCCTTCGTAGGTGACTTCTTTACCGCCGGATTTGAAGATGGGTGTGATGTTGGTGCCTCTACAGCTATAGATGCCAGTAGCTGGGTCAAAGGTGACTTGAACGTCAAGCCTGAAGTTCCTCTCGTAAATGTCATCACCGCTGCCAAATACCGCCTTGCCCACGCCTATTGAACCTGTCCCTTTATAGAGGTTGAAATGAAAATCAAAGAAGGTGGAATCCTCCTCGCTCTCGATGACGCTATAGGCATCCACTATTTTAGGCGTATCAGTTTTCGGAATGAGGATCTTTTTGACGATGGTCTTACTGATGGTCTTTCCCGGCTCTTTAGCCGTAGCGGCCATCGTCTCGTAATAGTCCACGAAATCACGTCCGAAACTGGTGGGATTGGCGGTCTCTTCCATGTCATCTTCAAAGTAAAGCTTTACTTCGCCATCACCTACGGCCTTTACGGTCACTACATCATCAAGAACTTGGTCGATGATTTCGGGTGCCTTGGTTGCGCTGGGCTCGTCATCACCACTACACGAGGCCAGGAGTGCGCCAGCACAAAGCATGGCAATAATTATTGGAATATTAAACAGGTATTTCATAATCAGTTGGATTTTAAATAATGGAGGGTTAAACTTTTTATATTCCTTTGACTGCCGATTGTTAAAATGGTTTAACGTCATTGGCGTATTTTGCTCATTTTGTGGACCTTATGTGAAGAATGGCGCACCCTTTGGCACGCCATTCTTCATGATTCTTTCAATTAAATATTGCTGAAACGCTTATTTCAGTTTGCCGCTCTCTTCAAAATGGCCGCCATGGCAGTCAAATTTGATGGAGTAGGTCTTGTCGGTGGGATTGACCGTGCTGGTCAGGTTGTTCACCAGGTAGGAATCACCAGGCATGGGCATCCAGGTGGTGCCACGCAGCATTTCGGCTACGATGCCGTTACCAGCATAGGTATAAGTCTTGCCGTCGACGGTCACAGGGGCTTTAAAGCGGAGGGTCATAGCGGGAGAAGTGGCCTCACCGATGCGGAACACGATGTTGTATATGTTGATCATGCTTGAGTCCTGATTCAGATCGATGTCAAACTTGAAGTGGGTATCGTTCTCGTTCTCATAGGCACTCTCGGCTGAGAATTGAACAAGTTTTTCATTCTTTGGTATGGTGATCTGAAGAGTTCTAATCTCGCTAATCCTTTGGTTGGCTTCTTGAGCGGTAGCTGTAAAGGTGGCTGTGTAATCCTGGTGGGTTCGTTGCAGAATTGTGGGGTTAGTAGTGCTTTTTCCGTCAAGATAGAGTAAAACCTCGCCCTGTCCCTTGGCAGTGACAACCACTTGACTTTCCTGTATTTCAAAGGTTATTTCAGGAGTAGCGGTTTGTACGGGCTCATCTTTGCCGCAAGCAGTAAGTACCAGTCCTAACAGGCTGGCAATAAATAACATAGAAAAAATTTTCTTCATTGTTTAAATTGTTGATTGATGTTAGTTTGTTGTTTTTTTGATGGCACAAAGTTACTACTTTTGTCAATAACCGACAAATTTTCCCCGTTGATGACTTGCAAAAATAGATGAATGCCCCATTTCTCACGATTAACATGAGGCAATAAACGATGATGGCAATTTCGTTCAGGACAAGGTCTAAAACTCGGTGTCCTGGGCGTGTTAATCGAGGTTGATGCGCAGGGTGGCTCCCAGGCTGCACCCGTGGCCACGCTGCAGGAAGAAGTGCTGGATGGACACGAAGTTGAAGGTCTTGTACTTGGTATCAGTCAGGTTGCGGCCCCACAGCTGCAGGCTGTAGTGCTTTTGCTGCCAGGTGATGGAGGCTCCCAGCAGGGCATAGAACGGCTGGCGCATCGTGTTGCCCTCGTCCCAATAGATGTCGCCCACGGCACGCAAGTTGGCGGCTGCGGTCAGCAACTTGTTGGCATCGCCACCGATTTTGAAAGATTGGCTGACCTCGGCAAACAGGGTGTGCATCGGGGCATAGGGAACGCGCTTGCCGCTGTGGTCGGCCTTGCCGTCGTTATAGTCCTTGAAGGTGGCGTGGGTGAAACCGTAGCTCACGTTGAAACGGGTGAGTTCGGTGGGCGTTACTGCCATAGCGAACTCGGCGCCCCAACTGTGGGTCTTGCCGGCATTGGTCATCATGCGGCCTGTGGTGGTGCCCGGCGGGAAGATGGTCAACTGGCGGTCGCGGCAGTCCATAAAGAAGACGCCTAAATCGCTCTGCACGCGTGCACCCCAACACTCGAAGTGCCCGCCCAGTTCGTAGTTCCAAGCCTTTTCGGGCTTGTAGCCTACCATCTTGTCCACGTCATACTGCATGCCGATGCCCATCATCTTCATCAGTCGTTGCTGCAGCACATCGCTGAACATCTGGGTGTTGAAGCCGCCCGCCTTGCTGCCGCGCGAGGCTGCGAGATAGACGGTGTGGTTCTTGCCCACCCAAGGATGCCAGGTGAGGCTCACGTGGGGCAGCACGTCAAAGAAGTCCTTGTTGAGGGTCCCCTTGTCGTCAATGTCGATATTCTCGTGGGCAAACACTTCGCCCGTCGCCCCGAAGAGGATGCTATAGCCCGTGTGCGTCTCGCTGTGGTAGTTGAGGCGTGCATGCTCATAGTCCAGCCTGACACCTGCCTGCAGAGTCCACTGTCCCCAGGTGTAGCTTGACTCGTGATATAAGGCTGCACCCCAGTTGGGACTGGTGAAATTGCTTCCCAGCAAGAAGGAACGGGTGTCCCATGTGATGGGATATTCGGGCAACGCATCGTTGGCATGCTTCTCGATAAGTTGGCTGATGCCGTAGTCGTAGAACGTGACGGGCGCGTTCATCTTGTAGCGGCGATAGAAACCGCTGGCACCTGTGAGCCAGTTATAGCCCTCGGGCTTCTCATGGCTACGGGCGATGAAATCCTGGGTCACGGCGTGTTCGCTGCGTGCCTGGGTCAGCGTGAAGTAGTCATGAGGGGTGAAATCCTGGTCCAGGGTCATGTTGTCGTCCAGATACTGGTAGCTGGTGATGCTCGACAGGATGAAACGGTCCAGCGACTTGCGGATGGTCAGGCCGTCGGTCACCGACGTGCGGCGGTAGAAACACGTGTCGTTATAGGCGATCTTGCCGGTCTCGGTCCACTCATAGGGGTAACCGCCCTGGCGGCTGACCGATGCAGATGCCACGTTAGAGACATACCAGCCATCCTGATTGCGCCACTCGACCTTCATGCGGGCACTGAACTGGCGCTCCCAGTCACAGCGGCGGCCGTTGTACTGGTTGGTGAACTCGCCCTGGGTACTGTTGTATTGTGCCGACAGCGAGAGTCCTAGGTTTTCCTTGAGCAGGCGGTAATGGCTTGCCCCGACGCGCCACGTGCCGTGGTTGGCTCCCTCGACAAGGGCGCGTGTGCCCTGGTAGTTGAGTGGCGATAGGGTATAGATGTTCATCACGCCGCCCAAGGTATTGCGCCCGTACAGCGTGTTTTGTGGACCTCGCAGGGCTTCAAAGCGGGTGATGTCCATCAGGTCAAAGTCATAGTTCTCCTTGGTCATCACCGGCACGTTGTCGATAGTCAGGCCCACTGCGGGCTGGTCGATGCGTGTGCCGATGCCGCGCACATAGATCGTCGAGGTCATGCGGCTTCCATAATCGGGAATGAACAGGTTGGGCACCAGGTCAGAAGCCGTCTTGACCGACAGCACCTGGTTGCGTTCTGCCTCCTGGCGGCCGATGACGGTCAGCGCCGTCGCCTGTGTACGCAGGTCGCTGCTCTGCTTGATGGCTGTCACCGTCACCTCTTCCAAGGACAGGGTGTCGCCGTGCGATATGTTTACTCCTGCTGTCTCACTGTTGGCCATCGCGGCCACAGCCCACAGGCAGGCAGTGATAATCCATAACAATTTTTTCATGGCTGCAAAGGTACTGCAAGTTGAGTGAAATGCCAAATCTGTCCCGTCATTTACGGGATATCAGGGGGCGGTTAATCCCGTTATTGCACGCAAAATGCTCTCGTCTTGAATGATATAACAGAAAAAAAGTATTTTTAGGATTTTTTCAAGATATTTTCTATTATCTTTGCACGGATTTTTAATTTCTAAATTTATTTGCTTCTGCAGCTTAAAAACTTATACTTTGTACCGCGATGAATAAAAAGAACCTTTTAGTGAGTGTATTTAGTCTGTTCCTGATGGCCATGTGCTGGTTCCCGATGGCCGCTCAAAATTCCGCTGAGCGTGGCGACGTGAACAGTGATGGCGCAGTTAGTATCCAGGATGTTTCAGTATTGATCAGCTATCTGTTGAACGGCGATGAAACGACTGTCAATCGCAGTGCTGCCGACGTCAACATGGATGGCGCGGTAACCATCAAGGATGTGACCGAATTGATCAGTTACCTGTTGAATGGTGAGATGACTCCTCCCTATGAGCCCGAGTACATGACGGTTACCGTGGGCTCCGGCACCAGTGCAGTGACTTTCAGGATGCTGCTCGTGCAGGGTGGCACCTTCATGATGGGTGCCCGTGAAGGCGATCCCTATGTGAGACCGTGGGAAAGCCCGGTTCATCAGGTGACGCTCTCGGACTACTATATTGCCGAGTTTGAGGTGACGCAGGCCTTGTGGAGGGCTGTGATGGGTACCAGTTCCTACAACAACCCGAGCTGGTTCTGCTCCACCAATGGTTATGAAAATAACTATCAGCGTCCTGCCGAGAATATGATCTATAGCCAGGTCACTTCGTTCATCACCAAGCTTAACCAGAAGACGGGTATGACATTCCGCCTGCCCACCGAGGCTGAGTGGGAATTTGCCGCCCGTGGCGGTAACTGGAGCAAGGGCTACCTGTATATCGGTGGTGATGATGTCTATGAGGTGGCATGGCAGTCGGACAATTCCGATGATACCACCTATCCTGTAGGGACCAAGGCTCCCAATGAGTTGGGCCTTTATGACATGGGTGGTAATGTCGAGGAATGGTGCTCTGACTGGTATGGCCTCTATAATGAGGGCGCTCAGGTGAATCCTACTGGTGTGTCGTCCAGTAGCACCAGCTCTCGCGTCATGCGTGGTGGCAGTTGGGATCAGTCCTACAGGATGTGCCGTCCCACTTCGCGCCATGATGCTAATGTTGCTTTCAAGAGTGCTCATTCGGGCATGCGCCTCGCCATGTCTAAATAAGGCTTTAGCTTTTAGGCGTTAGACTTTAGACTTTAGACGTTAGATATTAGACGTTAGATATTAGGCGTTAGATATTAGGCTTTAGATATTATTAGATGTTGGCCTCTGCACTGCACCGTGCGGAGGCCAACATTGGTTTTTTAGCAACTTGGCGTGCTGAGCGTTTAGGCGGTCTGGTCGCTGTGGTAGGCGACGAGGCCTGGCATGGAGCTGAGGACAATCTTGCGCACCGTGGCACCGAAGTCGTTGGCGACCTCGAGAAGAATCTCGCTGTAGGTCGTTGCGATGGAGCCGACGAAGTTGACGGGATAGCTCTTGTAGTCATACTGGCTCACGTTGCGCTCAAAGAAACGCCTGAATTCCCGTGCAATCAGCTCGTGGACGTAGGGGTTGTCCAAATGTTCGCTCAGGAAGAAGGAGTAGGCGCGCAGGTTGCGTGTCGCAGCGGGGTTGTTGAGCACGGCATCGAGCACCTCGGCACGCGTCACCTTGTATTTGTCAAAGAAGGCATCGGTCAACTCTTGGGGCGCAAGACCCTTGAGCGCGTCACCCAGGAACACGCGGCCCAGAGCGGCGCCGCTGCCCTCGTCACCCAGGATGAAGCCCAACGCAGGGACGTTCTTGACGATATCGTTGCCGTCATACAGGCACGAGTTGCTGCCCGTGCCCAGGATGCATGCCAGTCCCGGTTCTCGCACCAGCAGGCCGCGGGCGGCACCCAGCAGGTCGCTGTTCACCGTCACCGGCGTCTTGAACTGTGCCACCAGCGAGCCCTCGATGATCTTGTTCTTCTCGGGACCCGAACATCCCGCTCCGTAGAAATAGATTTGTTTCCAACGGCGCTTGAAGAACTCGGGAGGCAGCTCCAGGCGGATGCTGTGGCTGATTTCGCGGCGCGTCATGAAAAACGGGTTCAGACCCGACGTATAGGCGTGCTCCAGCACTTGACCGTCGGCGACTAACGACCATTCCGTGCGCGTGGTGCTGCTCTCAGCGATGAGTGTGACGTCTTGACCTTTAATCATTCTTTATTCAGTTAATGGGTGTATTATTCTGTTAAATTTGCGTTAAATCTGCCTCGCGGCGATTTCTGAGGCTACAAAATTATGCGAAATTTTACTTATTCTTGGTAGATTTTTCAAAAAATTATCATATTTGAAACAATAATTAACCTATAATTGGTTTTCTTAACTAAAATGCGAGCCGTGCTCGCATTTTAGTGCATAATGTTTAATGGTTAATGTTTAATGAGGCATCCGCTTTGATGCTCGCTGCGCTCGCAGTTTAGTGTTTAAAGTTTAGAGGGGCGTCCGCACCGTACGGCCTCGCCTTGGCGTGGCCGCCCTCCCTCACGCTAAGTCGTTTTGAGGCACGCAAGGGGCTCGCATCAATGCGGATGCTTCATTATCCATTAAACATTATCCTTTATCCTGCGAGCGCAGCGAGCACAAACAAAGAAAACACCCGCGGCTGGGGGAGCTGCGGGTGTTGACATTTACTCTTGCGTATGAAAAATATACTAACTCTTACTTTTTGTTGTGCCTGTGTTCTGTTAGGCGATCTCGATGGTGCGGTCCATCTTCTTCTCGGGCTCGGGAGCGAGCTTGGGCAGGTTGATGGTCAGGATACCGTCCTCGACCTTGGCGCTGATGGCCTCTTTGTTGACTTCGTCGGGCAGTGTGTAGGCCTGCTCATAGCTGGCGTAGGAGAATTCGCGGCGCAGGTAGTGGTGTTTCTTCTCGCCCTCGGCGTTGCACTGGTCCTCTTGCTGGCTCTTGTTCTCGATCTTGACAACCAGGTTGCCCTCGTTGTTGATGTTGACCGAGCAGAATTCCTTCTTGAGGCCCGGAGCGGCGATCTCCATCGTGAATGCCTCATCACTCTCCTTGACGTTGACGGCTGGAGCGGTGGTCACATGGCGCGGTGCCCAGTCCATGTCAAACAAGTCATTGAATGCAGTGTCTAACCAATTGTTGCGGTTGTTGCGAATTACAGGAAAATACATAGTCATTACCTCCTAATTTTTTGTTTTTATTTTATCTTTAAATGTTTGTTTTTATCACTTTTGCTCTCGGGGGTTGCGCCCCGTTTGCACTCCCAGATAAAGCAAAACCGATGCCAACCACCTATTCGGGACAAATGTGTCAGGTCCTCGCCTTTTTGTCTATAAAAAAACTGACAAAATGGCAGTTTTTCTCCAAAAACAATAGGTGAGTGCTCGCTTTGCTCGCAGTTTAGAGTTTAGTGTTTAATGTTTAGTGAAGCATCCGCGCTCAGGATAGCACGCAAAGCCGCTAAGCCACTAAGTTGATTGCTCGCAAGAGGCTCGCAAAAGTTTTTTATTTCTTGCGAGCTCTTGCGAGCAATCTTTAATAGCTTAGCGACTTAGCGGCTTAGCGTGAGGTCAGGAATGCGGATGCCCCTAAAGCCTAATTTTGTAACTGGCGGTGCGGCCGTTGATGTGGACGCGGACGAGATAGACGCCCGGGGTCATGCCCGAGACGTTCAGGCAGTTGCTGCCGGCGGTCTTGACGGTGCGGCCCTGGATGTCGAGCAGTTCCAAGCCCTGGATCCAGGTATCGGCGCTGGCGACGATGTAGTCGCCTGCAACCTTCACCTCCATGTTGGCAATCTTCACCTCGTTGATGCCAGACGATGCTTTCTTGAGCAGGTTATCGAAACGGACAGTGCCTGTCTTTGCCGCTGGGTACATGAGATCCGTGTAATGAGATATCCTGAAGCCGTTGAACTTGACATTTTTCTCAAACAAATCAGAAGTAGTCGGCACAATTTCTATATATCGCCAACCATGGAAATCAATGAGTCCTAAGTTGATCTCGAAGGAACTCAGCCCCCATGAAGCATCAGTCCCATCACAGGAGAAATTTGCCATGAGAGGGTTGTAACTCATATCTCCCCATACGTGGATGCCTAGCGTGTCGCCTGGGTTGAAGATGATGTCCGATGTGTTCTTGGGGAGGATATATAACGGTCCGGTATAGTCGTTGAACTCGTAATTCACCTGCATGGATTTGCTGCCGAACAGCCTGTCGGTCGAGTTCGTCAAACTGCTATTGTTGAGACCCTCGGGATAGATGTTATTATTGTAGCAGTAGTAGTCATCGGCGTTCTCAAAGGGCTCAACCACCTCCATGCCGGGCTTGTCGGCGCCGGCGTCAACGCCCTGGAAGACGATGTCGCGGGCGGCGGGCAGGTGGATGCCGGCGGTATCGGCGATGTCCGCGTCAAGGATGAGGTGGTATTCCTTGCCCGGCTCGATGTCCTTGACGAGCGGGATGCGCACGTAGCCGTAGTCATCACCGTTCTTGTTGTACTTGATGCTGCGCTTGTTCCATGCCAGCTCGTTGCCCTCGCTGTCGAGCACGCGCAGGCGCATGAACAGGTTGTAGGTGTCGAGCATCGAGTCGACACGCAGTTCGACGGTGGGCTTGGTATAGTGGACGGGAGCTCCCTCGTAGGGGAAGACGGCCAGCTCGCTCAAGTGGTTGCGCGGCTGGGTATAGAACTGCATCGTGAAGTCCTCTTCCATGGGCGTGCCGCCACCGTGCTCTGCCGTCTTCTTGAGCGTGAGGGTGTAGAGGGTGTTCACGTCAAAAGCGTCCTTGGGTGTAAATACCAGCCTGTAATAGGAATCCTCCCACTTGAAATTGCCCTCCAGGGGCGGGTCGAGGGTGAAGGCGCTGCAGGTCGTCACGCTGTCCATGTCCCAGTTGAAGGCGAGCGTGATGGGGTGGCTGCACTTAACGGCAGCATCGCCCTCGTGCCACACGGGGCTGTAATCGACCACCACGGGAGGCGTGTCGCGCACGCGCTTGAGGTAGAAGTTCTGGTAGGTCGAGCCGTTGGCATTGACGGTCACCGTAGCGGTCTGGGTGAAGTGGGACGGCTCGCTCACCTCGACGGTGTAGGTGCCGGGATTGACATACTTGAAGGTGTAGATGCCGTTCCTGAGGGTGTCGGTCATGGTGCGCTGCACCTCGGTGCCGTTGTCATCCAGCAGGCGCACGGTGGCGTTGTGGATGGGCATCAGGTTGTCGTCGCCATAGACGATAAACGGCTGCGGGTTCTCCTGCAGGCGCTTGATGCGGTCGTCGCGCACGTTGCCGCTCACCACGCCCTGGCTGAAGTTGCCCAGGCGGTCAAAGTACTTGTCGGCGCCCAGTGAGATGTTCCAGCCCTCCATCCAGCAGTACTGCAGACCCAGCAGGCGGTAGGCCTCAGGGATGTAGTCGTGGAATGAACCCTCGCTCAGGTTGGCGACAGCACGGTTGCCGCGCAGCACGCCATAGCCCTGGGTGCCCCACTCGGGACGGAAGGACCAGTCACCCCAGATCTGGTAGTTGTGGGTCCACACGGTGCTCTGGCTGGCATACAGGTACGGCTCCAGGTCGGCAGCCAGCACGTCGGCATTGGCAACCTGTGGACTGCCCGTGTAACCACGGTAGAACACCATCGGGAAGTTGTTCACCGCACTGGTGCCCGTGGCGTTGCTGTGGATGGAGTAGAAGACGTCGGCACCGCTCTGGTTGCACAGGGCGACGATGGTCGAGAGGGCCAGGTCGTCGGCAGTGGTGTTGGTCACGCGCGAGATGCTGGTCTTGTAACCTTTCTTCTGCAGGATTTCCTGCAGGGCGAGGCCCTTGCGCAGGTTGGACTTTGACTCCCACGAGCCGGCGCTGTCGCCCTGGTGGAAGGGGTAGATGACCATGTTGCGGTCGTCGCTGTCATAGCCGCCGTGCCCCGGGTTGATATAGACGTGGGGCTGCTGGGCGGTGGCGGTGTTCACGGCAAAAACCGCTGCCAGCGCCATGATGACTGATTTGAAGCTATTCTTTTTCATGATGCAGGCGGTTTTATTCGTGAATATTGATGGTCATTTCATACAGCAGGCCGTCGATGGAGGTATAGACGATCTTGCCGCCTCCACAGGTGGGCTGCATCGTCATCGACGCGGGCTTGGTCAGTTCGGTCTGCCAGGTGCCGTCGGCCTTGAGCAGCAGGAGCTGCGAGGAGGTGAACTGGTGGCCGTCGTCCTTGGCGTTCTGTGCCACCAGGTAGTCGTTGTTATACCAGCACGGCATCTCGTAGTTACCCAGCATGGCAAGCACTTGGCCGCGCAGGTCGATCACCACGATGCCCTTGCCGGCTGCAAAGAATGCCACACGTCGGCCGTCGGGCGAGAGCGAAGCCCACAGGTAGCCCGCCCAGGAGTTCACGGGCGAGAACACGCGTTCCTCGCCGCCAACGGTGACGTGGACGTGGCTGCCCTCGGTCCAGGTGGCGCTGCCGATGTCGCTTGATGAGTTGTAGCCCTTGCCGCCGGGAGCCTTTAGCGCTCCGCCTCGGGTGGCGGGCACGGCACGCACGGCGCCATGCTGCGGCTCGGTGAGCAGGGTGGACTTGCCGGTCAAGGCGTCAAAGCATTGTCCCGTGCGGTAAACCAGGCGGTCTTCTCCCACCTCCTGGGTGACGTAATAGACCTTGCCGTCGCCGCCCCAGCAGGCGTCGTTGCCAGCGACATAGTCGCGTGTCACAACGGTGGTGACGCCGTCGATGAAGTCGTGGTATTTCAACGCGCCATCCTCGGTGACGAACAGCAGGCGGTTGCCTGCCTCATTCAGGACAGGGTAGTAGGCAGGACCCTCAACGCCCTCGAGCAGGCGCCGCTGTGAGGTCACCTCCACCTCTTGTCCCATTGCCGGTAGCAACATGACCGTTGCCAGCAGCATCATGATGAATTTCTTGTCCATAGCATTTTTGAGTTTTTCCCTAATCAATTTTCAGTTTTTTTTCTAGACCCTCTAGATTTTCTAGATCTTCTAGATAGTCTAGATTTTCTAGATTGTCTAGAGAAGCCAATTCCTAAAGCCTAAAGCCTAAAACCTAACGCCTCATCACGGCCTTTTTTTCTTCTTAGGCTTCTGGTCGGTCTTTATTTTGATGTTTTTATAGACTGTCTGGTTCTTTTTGGCCTTGACTTTTACGGTCTCAAAGAGTTCCTCATAGCCGTAGTAGAGTTCCAGCTTGTACTTGTCCTTGGGCAGGTTGGTGAAGACAAACACGCCGTTGTCCAGGTTGTCGAGGGTGAAGCTGCGGGTAATCATGCCACGACCGTTATAGAGGCGCAGCAGGGCCCCGTTCACCGGTCTGAGGATGTCGTCTCCGAACAGGCGCTGGTCGTCGTCGGTGCGCTCCATGTCGCTCCAGCGGATGGTACCGGCGATAACGCCGTTGTTGAACTGTCCCTTGCGTCCGAAGTATTCATCGATGCCGATGGACTGGTTCCATGCTTCCAGCCAGCAGTAGCTCTCGTTGAGCAGGCGCTCACGTTCGGGCAGGTAGTCGTGGAACGATCCCTCGCTCAACATGCCGGGCAGCTTGTTGAAACGCAGCACGCCCAGTCCCACGCGATAGCCCCAGTCGGTATAGAACGACCAGTCACCACGGCTGCGCTGGTCATTGGTCCAGACGGCAAGCTGGTTGTTGGCAAGCTGTTTCATCACCGCCTGGCTCAGCTTGAGGCTCCCGTCCACGACGGGTTTGCCGTCCCAGCCGCGGTACAGTCCCAGCGGGAAGTTGACGCGCTTTTCGATGCCCGTGGCGTTGCTATGTATCGAGAAGAAGATGTCGGCACCGCTATTGGCTGCCAGGGCAACGATTTCAAACAGGTCCAGGTCGTCCTCGGTATAGTTGGTGTGGCGAGACATGGCCGTCTCGTAGCCCTTGTCCTTAAGGATTTCCTCCAGGGCAAGTCCCTTGACCAGATTGGAGTTGGACTCATAATAGTGCAGCGTGTCGCTGGCTCCGAAGACCCACGTCGGCACGTGGCGGTCGTCGCTGTCATGTCCGCCGTGTCCCGGATTGATGAACACGCGGGGCACGTTCTTGTCGCTCACGGGTTCCTTCACCTTCTCGCTTTTTCCCTTGCTGGCCGACAGGGCAGGAGTGCCGGCAAACGGGATATCCAGTTCCAGTTTCCTCACCTCACCGCTGTAGAGGAGGCTATAGACCACCATACCGCCAGCCGTCATGGGCTGTACGGCGCGCTCCTCCTGGGGAGTGATGGCCTTGATGTCCTCGCCATTGACCGACAGCAGCCAGATGCGCGATCCGTTGATGCGCGTGTTGCCGGCGTTGCTCATGGCGATGATGTAGTCGTTGTTGTACCAGCTGGGCATCAGGAACTGGCCCAGTTCGGAGATGACTTTTCCCTTGAGGTCACAGATGACCAGTCCGCGCGATGCTGCCTCAAACATCACCTTGGTGCCGTCGGGCGATAGCGAAGCCCACAGGTAGCCGTTGCTGTCCATGACGGGCTGCAGGGCGCGCTTGTTGCCGGCGTCATCCACCAGATAGAGCCTGTCGCCACGCGTATAGACCCATGCACCGACGTTGCCGTTGCTGCGATAGATCTGCTGCTCACCGTTGATGACGGTGCCCGAGGCGGCATTCAAGGGCTGCACGCGGCCATGCTGCGGCTTGAGCACTACCGTGCTCTTGCTCGTGGCGGGGTCATAGCAGTGTCCCGTGCGATAGATCAGGCCGTTGCCCTTGCGCTGCTGGGTGACGTAATAGACCTTGCCGTCGTGCCCGAAGATGGCGTCAAAGCCCGGATACCCCGTGGTGGCGATTGTCGTTATCTCGCCCGTGTTGAGGTTCTTCATCATCAGGCTGGAGGCGTCGGTGGGCGAATACAGCAGCCACTGTCCGTTAGGGCTGATCTGTGGGAAGAAGCCGCAGCTGTCCACCAGAGTCTCCATGCTGCCACGTTTCACAACTGCCGCTGTGGCGCTCATCGCCAGCAGGCACAGCATCGTCATAGCCAAGAAAAGTCTTTTCATATCCTATTGTGATTGGTGTTACGTTTTAAAAGGCAAAGATAGTGATAAGTTTTCAGTTTTTAGTGATGTGACTTCAGTTTTTTGCCCATCGCGCGCAAAAAAAACCTGGGATAACGGGAAATATGCGTTGTGGGTCTCACGCTAAGACGCCAAGCCGCTAAGTCTTAAAATTGTTGCTCGCAAGAGGCTCGCAAGAGGCTCGCTACGCTCGCAGTTTAAAGTTTAATGTTTAAAGTTTAATGATGCATCCGCACTCACTCGTTTGGCAGGAGTGCGGATGCTTCACTAATCACTAATCTCTAATCTGCGAGCGCAGCGAGTCTAAAGCCTCTTAAGAACCGGCTTCTCGAGGTCCGGCTCCGGTAGCTCAAATGGGCTGTGGGCGCTGGGTGTCTCGTGAGTGGTCATTGTCGGGGCCTTGGCGCTACCGTCGGGCCAGGTGCCTCTCAGCAGGTAGTTGATCAGTGCCGTCACGTCGGCAATCTTTACCTGGCCGTCAGCATTGCAGTCGGCTGCTTCCAGGATGATGCCCGTTGCGTCACCGCTGAGCAGGTAGTTGATCAGGGCGGTCACGTCGCTGATTCTCACCTCACCGTCGCAGTTCACGTCACCGCGCTCAAAGATCGTGCCGGCATAGGGACTCCAGCCAGAGTTGTCACCCAGCCATGCGTACACGTCCCAGCGCTTGCTTTCTGCCACCTCGACTTGGGCGGTAGAGATAACGTTAAAGTCGGGGTCGCTTGGATCATAGATCCATACATAAAACAATCCCCGGTCGCTTGCTGGGCGAGTGTTCATGCCATTCACAACCTGTCCCATGTAGAAGCTATTGATCTGGTTACAAAAGATCGCCAATAAACTCAGTGCAGGACAATCGCTCACATTCAGGCTGGTAAGCTGGTTAGTTTGAGCTTGCAGACTTTTAAGCGCTGAGCAGCCGCTCGCGTCAAGGCTGGTAAGGTGATTGTTTGCACAGTATAGCAGTGTCAGTTCAGTGTGATTAGCAACATTTTGCAAACTTGAGTACTCATTGTTGCTGATGGCGAGTTCATATAAATCGGTAAACCTGCCGACATCGAGCGTGCCCGTGATCTGATTGTAGCGGCAGTCCAATGATTGTAAGCCATCTTCGCAATTGGTCAGGTCCAGACTGGTCAATTGATTGCTGTTACACCAGATGTATAGGAGCTTCGGATTGCTGCTGATGTTCAGTGAGGTCAGCTTGTTTTGATTACACAGGAGGTACAAGAGCTCAGGACAAGTGTCAATGTTCAATTCCTCCAGTAGGTTACCAATGCAATCGAGATAATAGAGTTTGGGGCAGTTATAAACATACAGTTGGGTCAAGGCACAGCCTTCACATTCGAGTTCTGCAAGCAACGGGTTATCATTGGCTACCAGCGTCTTTAAACTGGACTTACTGTTCGCTGCAAGTCTTGTGAGCTGGTTACCACTGCACCACAGCTCGCTCAAGTCGCTCATGTTGTTCACATCCAGGTTGGAGATAGCACATCGGGAGCACTCGAGATAGTTGAGGGCTGTGCAGTCAGTCAGTCCAGTAATATCTTCGAGGTTAGGGTTATCCTTGCAGTTTAAGATTATCAACTCAGTGAGTCCCGTCACATTGAGCGAGGTCAGCTGGTTGTTGTAGCAATACAGACTGCTGATGCCGGGACAGAAGGTCATGTCAAGTGAAGTGATTGCGCAATAATCGCAGCCAAACCACTCCAACGCTGTGCAGTCGCTCAGTCCAGTAATTGTGGTAAGATTGCTATTGCTTTCACACCCCAAATATTCCAATCCCGTGCAGCCCGTGACATCGAGCGAGGTCAACGCGTTGTTTCTACAGGAGAGGTATGTTAGACCCGGGTTGCCCTTGACCCTCAGCCTTTGCAGGTTGGGCTTGTCACTCACGGTGAGGTCGCCCGTCAGCTGGTTGTTGCGGGCCCACAACGTTTGCAGGTTGGACATATTGTTCACGCCTGGCAGGCTGGTGATGGCGCAGTCCTCACAGTCCAGATAGGTCAATGCGGTGCAGTCCGCCAGACCTGTAATCTCAGTCAGTTCATAGTTGTAGTAACACCTCAGGTCGGTCAACGCCGTGCAGCCTTTCACATTGAGCGAGTTCAACTTACAACTGGAGCAGGAGAGTGTAGTCAGCTGTTTGTTGCCCAGGACGCGCAGCTTGGTCAATTTGCTCTTGCCGTTGACGGTGAGAGTGGTCAGTTGGTTGTTCTGTGCGAGCAGGGTCTCCAGGTTGGGCATGTTGCTGACGGCGCTGATGTCGGTGATGGCGCAGTCCTCACAGTCCAGATAGGTCAAATTGGTACAGTCCTCCAGACCCGTAATCTGGGTCAGGTTATAGTTGCTGTAACACTTGAGATATATCAATGCCGTGCAGTCATCGACTCTAAGATTCGTCAAGTTGTTGCGCCAGCAGTAGAGACCTGTCAGGTTCGGATTGTCCATGATCCAGAGTAGATAAAGTTTACTGTGACTTGACACATTGACTGAGGTGAGCTGGTTGTACTGGAGATACAATTGCTCCAATTCTGTGTTGGCAGTCACATTAATTGAGGTCAGCTTGTTGCTGCCCAAGTTGAGATATGTCAACTTGGTGTTGCTGCCCAAGTCAACGGTGGTCAGGTTGTTGTTGAAGCAATGGAGCCTTGTCAATTGAGTGAAATACTCGATGCCCTTCAGGTTAGAGATGTTCATGCTTCCCAGCTCCAGCTCGGTGCGGGCATTGAGCTGCGCCGTGGTGATGGTGCCGCTGGGATACTCGCTCATCAAGTAGGAGCGGAAGTTCGCGTCAGGGAAGTTGGTGGCGTTGATCGTCACGTCGGCACGGGCTGCCAGCGTCGATAACAGCACTACCAGTGTAAAGAGTAAAATCTTTTTCATAATCGTTATCTTTTTATTAGTTAGTAAATATGAATTCCAATTCTTTAGTAATGCCGCAAATATAATAATAATCTTTTACATATCCAACAAAAATCTTACTTATGCGAGCGCAGCTCGCAGTTTAATGTTTAGAGTTTAGAGAAGCATCCGCGTTCCTGGGGCTCACGCAAAGCCGCAAAGTCGCAAAGTTGATTGCTCGCAAGAGGCTCGCAAAAGTTATTTATTACTTGCGAGCTCTTGCGAGCAATCTTTAATAGCTTAGCGCCTTAGCGGCTTAGCGTGCTATCCGGAACGCGGATGCCAACTCCTAACTTCTAACTTACCAAGAGCCCGAGAGTAGGTAGTTGATCAGGGCGGTAACGTCGGCGATTTTCACCTGGCCGTTCTGGTCGCAGTCGGCTGCCTGCAGGTTGATGCCCGATGCGTCGCCGCTGAGCAGGTAGTTGATCAGGGTGGTCACGTCACCGATCTTCACCTGGCCGTCGCCGTTCACGTCGCCGCGCTGGAACGAGCTGCCGGCCATGGACTCCCAGGCGTTATTATACCAATTATAATGGTAGATAGCCCAATTCTTTGCGTTGGCTTGGCTGACCTGGGCGGGAGTAATGACATTCCCCTCGTTGGATGAACCAGTATCGGGATCAGGATCAACGATAGCAAACACATTCCCTGTATCCCCGCTGCGTGTGGGCAGACTGGCAATCAGATTTCCCATCGCAGTACCCGTGAGGTAGTTGTAATAAATAGTCATAGATTTAAGATTCGGGCAATTGCTCACATTCATGCTTGCAATCTGGTTGTTTAGAGCTTCTACTGTTTCAAGGCTGGTACAACCACTCAGGTCGAGGCTTGTGAGACGGTTCGTTTCACACCACAGGTTTTTAAGCTGCGTGTGGTTAGCAAGCTGCAAGCTTGAAATCTGGTTGCTGGTACAAGCCAGTTGGTAAAGATTAGTAAACCTGCCGACATCAAGACTCGAGATCTGGTTATACCTGCAGTCAATCGATAACAAATTATTACTATTACAGGGGCTCAAGTCCAGCGAGGTCAACTGGTTACTTCTACACCAAACGTATGCAAGGCCTGTGCAGCCACTGAGGTCCAAGTCGGTTAATTCGTTATGGTTGCAGTTAAGAGAAATGAGTGCAGGGCAGTCGGTCACATCCAGGAGGGTCAAGTAGCATACACTGCAGTCGAGTTCTGTCAGGCTTGTGTTGCCCGAGACATTGAGTTTCTTCAACTGTCTAAGGTTACTGACGTTGAGGCTGGTCAACTGGTTGTTGCAGGCCCACAGCGTTTGCAGGTTGGTCATGTTGGCCACACCGGGCAACTCGGTGATGGCACAGTCCTCACAGTCCAGGTGGGTCAACGCGGTGCAACTCTCCAGGTTGTGGATGGTGGTCAGGTGGGGGTTGTTGAAACAGCTGAGGTTCTGTAACGCGGTACAATTATATATATCAAGATTGTTGAGATCGTTGCAGGCGCATTCGAGGTTTGTCAGGTTGGGGTTTTTGAAAACCCACAACGTTCTCAGTTCACTTAAGAATTCTACTGTTACGCTGGTCAGCTGGTTGTTCTGGAGATACAATTGCTCCAGAGCCGTATTGTTGTCCACATTGATTGACGTCAGCTTGTTATATCCGAGATGCAGATATGTCAACTTGGTGAGGGCCCTCACATTGATCGTGGTCAGGTTGTTATTAAACAGGTTAAGCTTCGTCAATTGGGTGAAATACTGCACACCCGTC
The DNA here is from genome assembly GCA_900318205.1 of uncultured Prevotellaceae bacterium. Classification (GTDB taxonomy): domain Bacteria; phylum Bacteroidota; class Bacteroidia; order Bacteroidales; family Muribaculaceae; genus Sodaliphilus. The sequence continues at coordinate 141,799 of ONJS01000007.1, forward strand.
ATGTCGGAGATGCCCTTGCTTTCCAAGATTAGCTCGGTGCGGGCATTGAGCTGCGCCGTGGTGATGGTGCCGCTGGGATACTCGCTCAGCAGGTAGGAGCGGAAGTTCGCGTCAGGGAAGTTGGTGGCGTTAATCGTCACGTCGGCACGGGCTGCCAGCGTCGTCAAGACCAACGCAAGCGTCAAGAGCTTGAAAAATAGTTGTTTAGCCATAATATTTTCTGATTTTTAGGTTAATGTGAGTTTGACGAAAATAAGTTGCTGATACTTGGGCTCCTCCCCCTTGGTTAAGAGGGGGAGTTGCTAACGTGCTGATTGACAATCAATAATTTCATCGAACTCGCGTTAATTAAATTAATACTGTTTAATTCTTATACTAATTTTTGCTTAATTTCTCCGTGCGAAGTACGGACATTGATACAGGCTTGACGCTGTAGTTTAGCGTAGGCAATGATGACACAGCCTTGTGGAACATGAGGTTATTGTATATCACCTCTCATAACAGGGGCCTTGAGCTCTGACGTCTTCAGGTCAAGCAAGTCACTCGGGTGACTGTCTTTTTTCTTGATGGTGAGTTGCTTGGCCTTCATGACGGTAACCTTGTTGGGCCACGTGCCGCTGAGCAGGTAGTTGATCAGGGCGGTCACGTCGGCGATCTTCACCTGGCCGTTCTGGTCGCAGTCGGCTGCTTGCAGGTTGATGCCCGATGCGTCGCCGCTGAGCAGGTAGTTGATCAGAGTGGTCACGTCACCGATCTTCACCTGGCCGTCACCGTTCACGTCGCCACGCATCGACGAGCTGCCGGCATAGGGTTCCCAAGCGGAATTACTCTGATTATAATGGTAGATAGCCCAATTCTTTGCGTTGGCTTGGCTGACCTGGGCGGCAGTGATGACATTCCCCTCGTCGGTTGAACCACTATTGGGATTGGGATCAACGATAGCATACACATTCCCCGTATCCCCGCTGCGTGTGGGCAGCCCGGCAATCAGATTTCCCATCGCGTTACTCTTGAGCTGGTTGTAATAAATAATCATAGTGGTAAGATTCGGGCAATTGCTCACATTCATGCTCGCAATCTGGTTGACTTGAGCATTTATTGTTTCAAGGCTGGTACAACCACTCAGGTTGAGGCTTGTGAGATTGTTCCAGTCGCACCACAGGTTTCTAAGATTCTCGTGGTTAGCAAGCTGCAAGCTTGAAATCTGGTTGTCGGTACAAGCCAGTTGGTAAAGATTAGTAAACCTGCCGACATCAAGACTCGAGATCTGGTTATACCTGCAGTCAATTGATGCCAAAGTATTACTATTACAGGGACTCAAATCCAGCGAGGTCAACTGGTTACTTCTACACCAAATGTATTCAAGGCTTGGGCAGCCACTGAGGTTCAAGTCGGTTAATTGGTTAATGCTGCAGTCGAGAAAAGAGAGTGCAGTGCAGCCGGTCACGTCAAGGTTGATCAAGTTGCATTCACTGCAGTAGAGCCCTGTCAGGCTTGTGTTGCCCGAGACCCTAAGTCTATTCAACTGGCTCAGGTTACTGACGTCGAGGCTGCCTGTCAGCTGGTTGTTGCGAGCCCACAGACGCTGCAGGTTCGTCATGTTGTTCACGCCGGGCAACTCGGTGATGGCACAGTCCTCACAGTCCAGATAGGTCAACGCGGTGCAATCGGCCAGGCCTGTGATTGCCCTCAGTTCATCATTGTAGTAGCACCAGAGTTTGTTTAACGCCGTGCAGCCCCCCACAATGAGCTGGACCAGGTCACACGAACTGCAATTGAGCTCAGTTAACCAATCGTTGCCCCTGACGTTTATATTCAGCAGCTTAGACAATCCCACCGCATCGAGCGTGGTCAGCAGGTTTCTGGCTGCTAACAGGTTTTCCAGATTCACCAAGTTTGTTACGTTCAGGCTGGTGATGGCGCAGTCCTCACAATTGATTAAGGTCAAGGCGGTGCAGCTCTCCAGACCCTGGATGGTGCTCAGGTTGGGGTTGTAGAAACACTTGAGGTCCTCTAACGCGGTACAATTATAGATATCAAGATTGTCGAGATTGTTGTGGGCGCAATAGAGTTTTGTCAGGTTGGGGTTGTTTTGTATCCACAGCGTACGCAGGGCACTTTTCTGATATACTGTTAGGACGGTCAACTGGTTGTTCTGGAGATACAATTGCTCCAGAGCTGTATTGTTGTTCACTATGACTGACGTCAGCTTGTTATATCCAAGATTCAGATATTTCAACTTGGTGAGGGGACTCGCGTCGAACGAAGTCAGGTTGTTATTATACAGGTTCAGCTTCGTCAATTGGGTGAAATACTGCACACCCGTCATGTCGGAGATGCCCTTTCTTTGCAAGATCAGTTCGGTGCGGGCATTGAGCTGCGCCGTGGTGATGGTGCCGCTCGGATACTCGCTCATCAAGTAGGAGCGGAAGTTCGCGTCAGGGAAGTTGGTGGCGTTGATCGCCACGTCGGCTCGGGCTGCCAGCGTCGATAACAGCACTACCAGAGTGAAGAGTAAAATCTTTTTCATAATCGTTATCTTTTTATTAGTCAGTAAATATGAATTCCAATTCTTTAGTAATGCCGCAAATATAATAATAATCTTTTACATATCCAACAAAAATCTTACTTATGCGAGCGTTGATGCTCGCGCAGCTCGCAGTTTAAAGTTTAGTGTTTAGAGTTTAGAGAAGCATCCGCGCTCCTGGAGCTCACGCAAAGCCGCAAAGTCGCAAAGTTTTTTTGAAGACAATAAAGACAAGAAAAACAATATATTAATCATCAACAAAATAATTGTCATTATTGTCTTTCTTGTCTTCCCAAATAAAGTATCCGCATTGATGCGAGCTGCGCTCGCAGATTAGTGATTAGAGATTAGTGATTAGAGAGGGCATCCGCATTCTTTGTTATAAACGCGAATTACGCTAATTCGACTAATTACGCGAAATCTTATATAATAATTCGTGTAATTCGCGTTAAAAAATTGCATCCGCGTTCCTGGGGCTCACGCAAAGCCGCAAAGTCGCTAAGTTTTTTTGGAGACAATAAAGACAAGAAAAACAATATATTAATCATCAACAAAATAATTGTCATTTTTGTCTTTCTTGTCTTCCCAAATAAAGCATCCGCAGTGATGCTCGCTGCGCTCGCAGATTAGTGATTAGAGAGGGCATCCGCATTCTTTGTTATAAACGCGAATTACGCTAATTCGACTAATTACGCGAAATCTTATATAATAATTCGTGTAATCCGTAAAATTCGTGTAATTCGCGTTAAAAAATTGCATCCGCGCTCCTGGGGCTCACGCTAAGCCGCAAAGTCGCTAAGTTTTTTTGAAGACAATAAAGACAAGAAAATCAATATATTAATCATCAACAAAATAATTGTCATTATTGTCTTTCTTGTCTTCCCAAATAAAGAATCCGCGGTGATGCTCGCTGCGCTCGCAGTTTAGAGTTTAGAGAAGCATCCGCATTTTTTGGTGTCTGTTGCTTTTTGACATGGTGTAGTGCAGCGACCGGGTATTACCTTTGCCGCACGAAGAAAAACTCAAAAACCATCAGTAAACCCCTTTTTGAAATGAAAAAGACGCTTAACATAGACATTGACCCCGCGATGATGATGACGGTGTCAACCTCGCTCAAGCATAGCGAGCTGGGACGGCTGTTCAGCGCTCTGGCTGCGCGCATGGCAGGCGAGGATGCCGAGGTGTATCTCAACAACTCGGGCCTGAGGCTCGCCTTTGCCCTGTTGTCTCCTGCTATCGACGACAGCCTGCAACGCCTGGCCTTGAACCGTGCCAACGGCGCCAAGGGCGGTCGTCCCCGCAAACACCCCGTCGAGCCAGTCATGACGCAAAATCCTTCCTCTCCCGAAGGGAAAAACCATGAAGAAACCTCCAAAAAAAGCAAAAAAGAAGACCTTTCCCCCACACCCCCTATAGAAGAAAAAAATAAAAAAAACAAGATAATAACTCCCTCCCATAGCGCGTGCGCAGGTGAGGAAAAATGGTACAAAAGAACCGTCCCCGTGTACCAAACGGTGGTGCTGGAGTGGGAGGAACTGCAAGAGCAGATGCTGCACGAGCAGCCGTGGCTCGACGAGTTGTGTATGAGCCGTGGCATCGGCCGCGAGGACATGGAACACTATATCGCCGACTTTATCAAATACCTGCGGGAACGTGACCTGCGCGAGACCTTGACGCATGCCAAGGGCCACTTTGTCAATCAGTTACCTTATATCATCAAAATCTATAAAACCAATCAAGACAACCATGAAAACAATCAACGATTTATTGCCGACCCTGTCGCCCGTCGACAATCTGAGCGCGAATCCCGCCGTCAAGCAGTCTGTCGTGCTATCGCCGGCCTTGCAGCACAAGGTGAACAGCCTGCTGTCAACCCATTCTGACTTGCAGTCGTTCATGCGGGTGATGAATCCCACGTTGCAGCAATACAGTGCCGAACACGTCGAGCGGGCGTTCTTTGGTACTGCGCCCACGCTGTTTACCCTCCGCCATGCCTACCATGACGATGCCGCCACCATCTGGATGCTGCCCCAGCTCTATGACCTGAACGAGTATTGCGGTTGCAAAGAGAAGCTCGACGAGGCCCAGATGACGCAGCTGGCGCGCATTATCGTCAACGAGTTTGGTTACCTGAAGGTGAGCGAGATCATGCTTTTCCTGCACCGCTTCAAGTCGGGGCGTTATGGCCGCTTCTACGGAGCCGTCGATCCGCTAGTCATCGTCACCGCCCTGCGCTACAACTTCATGAACGAACGCGCCGACGCCATTGATGAGCGTGAGCGCGCCCAGGAGCGTACCGAGTGGGAGGCCCATTGCCGCGAGGTGGCTCGGGAACGTGCCGAGGCGCATGCCGCTGGTCGCCCCATGTATCCCCGCATGGTCACCCCGCCCAAACAGGAATAAAAAAGTGGGAGGCACGGTGGATTGCCACTGTGCCTCCTCTTTACATGAAACAAATCTTCTTTTGTTTGGTTATGCTAAATGATATCAGAAGTTGTTTTTGGTAGACTTTAGACTTTAGATTTTAGACTTTAGATTTTAGACTTTAGATTTTAGACCTTAGATTTTAGACCTTAGATATTGGCTTTCGCTTTCTAACGTCTAATGTCTAACGTCTAGCGTCTAACGTCTAATGTCTAACGTCTAATGTCTAACGTCTAACGTCTAGCGTCTAACGTCTAATGTCTAACGTCTCTCACTGGACGGCATTGAACATTGCGCTGATGGCTTCTACCGAGCCGTTGATGTAGGCGTAGATGCACGAGATCAGGCCAATGAGGATCACGCCAGCTACACACAGGATGAGTCCTGCACGCTCGGTCCAGTGGCTCTTGATGGTGGGGATGACGCAGTCGTCCTGACGCAGGAACATGGCCTTAACGACGAGCAGGTAGTAGTACAGCGAGATGATCGTGTTGACCAGCGCGATGAGTACCAGTGCGTAGATGGCTACTGAACCCTGATGGCAGGCACCCACGAAGATGAAGAACTTGCTGAAGAAGCCTGCAAACGGGGGAATACCACCGAGCGAGAACATGGCAAGCATCATCGTGAAGGCGAGCCAGGGATTGGTCCTGAACAGGCCGTTGTAGTCGTCCATGGTGACGCGACCCGTCTGGCGCTCGATAGCGGCAATCACGCCGAAGGCGGCGAGGTTGCTGAAGATGTAAACCAGCACGTAGTAGATCATCGAGGACATACCCATCACGTTGACGGCAATCACACCGAGCATGATGTAACCGGCCTGGGAGATCGACGAGAAGGCCAGGAAGCGCTTCAGGTTGCGCTGGCGGATGGCAAACAGGTTACCCAGCGTGATGGTGAGAATGATGATGGCATAGAGCATCCATTCCCACACACGGCTATAGGCAGCACCGAAGACCTGCACCAGGATCACCAGGAAGGCGAATGCGGCGGCACCCTTGCTGATGACCGACAGGTAGCTGGTCACAGCCGTGGGCGAGCCCTGGTAAACGTCGGCAGTCCACTGGTGGAAGGGAACAAGCGAGAGCTTGAAGCCCACACCGGCGATGACAAACGCCAGGGCGGCGATGAGCAGTGCCGACTGGTTGCCCAGCAGCATCGTGGCGATCTCCTTGAAGTAGAGCGAGCCGCTCATGCCATAGACGAAGGAGATACCCAGCAGGAAAATCGCCGACGAGAAGATGGCAGTGAAGATGTACTTGGCTGCCGCCTCGTGGGACTCATAGTGGCGCTTCTCGAAGGCTGCCAGCGCTGCGATGGGCAGCGAGGCGGTCTCCAGACCGATGACAAACAGCAGGAAGTGGCGTGCCGACACCATCAGGAACATACCGAACAGCGTCAGCAGGATCAACTCGTAGAACTCGCCGCGGCGAACGCTGACGAAGTCGCTGTTGGTCCACTTCACGGCCTGCAGGAGCACCAGCACGACGCCCACGTTGAGGATGTTCTTCATCACCCAGGTGGGAGCGTTGGACTCAAACATGCCGCCGAAGGCTTCTCCCACAGCAGCGGGTACACAGAAACAGTATATCGTGTAGAGCGCCATCATGATGACCGAGAAGACGGGCATGTAACGCTGAGCGCGCTCAGGCATGAAAGTGTCGTAGATGAAAACGAGCAGGAAAACCAGCAACAGGCCTATCTCCTGCGGCATCAATAAGAACTGTGAATAATCCATCATATCTTTATTTTTGCTTTATTATCAGGTTAAACACTTTCAATTACAAGGGCAGGGCAGCCTGCAGGGCCTCGACAACGGGGTTGAAGCTGCTCTTGATGATGTCAACAAAGAAGTTGGGGAAGCAACCGATGGCTGCCACAGCGAGAATCAGCGTCGCGGTGGACAGGCGCTCCTCCCACGAGGCGTCGGTCAACGTGCGGTGGTGCTCATCCTGTACCTCGCCAAAGAGCAACTTGGCGACAACGCGCAGGATGTAAACCGCCGTCACAACGATCGAGGTGGTGGCCATGATGGTCAGCACGCGGTGGAAGGTGTCGGTGTGCTGGAATGAGCCGAAGAAGATGGTCATCTCGGCTGCGAAACCGCTCAGGTAGGGCAGACCCAACGATGCCAGACCGGCAATCACATAACCTACACCCAGATAAGGCATGATGTGCATCATACCACCCATGTCGCGGATGTCACGCGTGTGGGTGCGGCCGTAGATCATACCGATCAGGGCAAAGAACAGGGCCGTCATCAGACCGTGAGAGAGCATCTGCAGCACAGCACCGGTCATCGCCGTGGTGTTGAACATCAGGATGGCGAACAGCACCATACCGCAGTGGCTCACCGACGAATAAGCGTTGATGTACTTGAGGTCGGTCTGCACACAGGCACTCAAGGCACCATAGACGATGCTGAAGCCCGTCAGCAGCAGGAAGATCCATGCCAGCTCGTTGGCAGCAAACGGCATCAGGTAGATGGCGATGCGGAAGCAGCCGTAACCACCAAGCTTCATCAGTACACCGGCGTGGAGCATCGACACCGCGGTGGGCGCCGAGGCATGACCATCGGGAGACCAAGTGTGGAACGGGAACATGGCACCCAGCACGCCGAAGCCGACAAACGTCAGCGGGAACAGCACATACTGCCAGCCGTGGGGGATGGCATCGTTATGGGCGATGTCCAGGATGTTCATCGTCAGCGGCTGTCCCTCGGGAGCCGAGTGGAAGTAGATGCCGATCAAGCCGAGCATCAGGAAGGCCGAGCCACCCATCAGCATCAGCGTCAGCTTCATCGCACTGTAGTTCTTGTTGCCGCTGCCCCACACACCAATCAGCAGGTACATGGGAATCAGTGCGACCTCATAGAACATGAACATCGTGAATAGGTCGATCGAGATAAAGAAGCCAAACACACCCGTGGACAGCAGGAAGAACCACATGAAGAACTGGCGGGGCAGCGGGTTCATCTTCCACGAGGCGAAGACGCCGGCGAACACGATGAACGCCGACAGCAATATCATCACTACGCTCACGCCATCGACACCGAGTGCCAGATGGACATTGAACGGGGCATACCACATCACATCGCTGCGCAGGATCATCTCGCTGGTGTCACCACCGGCACGCGCGTCAAGGAAAATCTTGACCAGCATGGCGGCGAGCACCATGAGCACGCTGGCACCGATAACGGCAACGGTCCTGATGGCCTTGATGCCCTGGTTGCGGCAGATGGCCAGGCCTCCAAGCGTCAGCAGAGGCACGATCACAAAGTAAATCAGTATATTATTGAAAAGTTCCATTTAATATATCCTTTCTATTTTGTCAAGACCGTTGAATTAGAACAATACAAATACCATCGTGAGGGCTGCCAACAGGAGCGCGCCGATCAGATAGACATACACATAGATCTGGATGCTGCCCGACTGCAGACGGCGGATGCCGAACGACAGCGAGTTGGTAGCATTGGCCAGCAGGTTGAAGAAGCCGTCGATGATGTGACGGTCAAACCATGCGATGGGTACACAGATGCCCTGGAAGATCACCTTGTGGGTGATGAACTGGTAGAGCTCGTCCATGTAGAAGCGCTTGTAGCTTGCCTGCCACAGGCCGTGCATTGCGTTGGCCATGCGGTCGGGCAGCGGGTTCTCCTTGCGGTACATCACCGTGGCCAGGCCGATGCCCACCAGGGCGATGATGACACTCGTGCAGGCCACCTTCATATCGAGGGCGGTGTGCAGGTGATGGCCGTCCCAGGTCACCATGTCGTGGAAGGGCACGAAGCCGGCAACGCACGAGATGGCAGCGAGGATAAGCAGGGGCACCGTCATTGTCCAAGGCTGATCCTTGGGTGCGTGGTGCTCATCGTGAACCTCATGTTTCTTCCAGAAGAAGATGAGGTAATAGATACGGAACATGTAGAAGGCGGTCATACCGGCCACCATCGACATCCAGATGCCCCAACCCAGGCCACGTTGGTAGGCAGCGACGAGAATCTCGTCCTTGCTCCAGAAACCGGCGAACGGGGGAATACCGGCAATCGCGAGACAGCCGATGAGGAAGCAGATGCTGGTAATGGGCATGAACTTGTGCAGGCCGTGCATCTTGCTGTTCTCATTGCTGTGAACGGCATGGATGATGGCACCGGCGCACAGGAAGAGCAACGCCTTGAACATAGCGTGGGTGAACAGGTGGAACATCGACGCCATGTAACCCAGACCGTAGCCTCCGTGAATCTCGATGAGCGAGTTGTTGTTGGAGCTCACGGCAAGCGAGGTCATCATGAAGGCGATCTGCGAGATGGTCGAGAAAGCCAGGGCTCGCTTGATATCACTCTGGGTGCAGGCAATCGCGGCGGCATAGAAGGCCGTGAAGGCACCGACCACCAGGATGATGTTCATCGCGCCCTGCACGAGCACGTAGAGCGGGAACAGCCTTGCTACCAGGAACACACCGGCGACAACCATGGTAGCGGCGTGGATCAGAGCCGAAACGGGGGTGGGACCCTCCATAGCATCGGGCAGCCAGATGTGCAACGGGTACATCGCACTCTTACCGGCACCGCCGATGAAGATGAAGGTCAATGCCCATGCCATCACCGAGCAACCCATGAAGGTGGCGCCTCCGGCAGTGCTGATGGCGCTCTGGGCAGTGTCCAGACTACCCGACATTGTGGGTCCAAAGACCAGCTTGTCGAAGTCGAAGGTGTTGGTATAGTAGCTCAGAATCATGACACCCAGCAGGAAGAACAGGTCAGCCAGACGGGTGACGATGAAGGCCTTCTTGTTGGCATGGTTGGCGGCAGGCAGTGAATAGTAGAAACCGATGAGCAGGTAGGATGACAGACCCACCATCTCAAAGAATACGAAAATCTGGAAGATGTTGGTGGCTACCACCAGACCCAGCATCGAGAACGTGAACAGGGCCAGGAAGGCATAGTAACGCTGGAATCCCTTCTCGGCGTTGCCGTCATGGTCGCTCATGTACCCGAGGCTGTAGAGGTGCACCATCAACGATACCGTGGTGATGACCACGAGCATCATGGCAGCGATGGGATCGACGAGGACACCCATGCGCACCACCAGCGTATCGGTAAACGACAACCAGGCAGGATTGGCAACGACAACGGCCTGACGCACGCCGTCCACTATCTGCCCCTGGCCGCTGCCGAAGAAGTAGGTCAGCGCCACGCCATAGGCGAGGATGGTATCGACGAGCATTGCCAGCACGCCAATCACACCAGTGATTTTTCTACCCATTTTCACTCCGGCAAGTCCCAGGAAGAGGAACATGACCAGAGGTAATACGACAACTATAATTGCTAAACTTAGTGGCATAATCGTTAGAATTTAAGTTTAGTGATTTTGTTGATGTCCACGTCCTTGGCAATGCGGAAGACATTGATGATGATGGCGAGGGCAAGAGCCGTCTCGGCAGCCGCGATGGCAATCGCGAACAGCGAGAAGAACATGCCGTCCATCTGACCAGGGAACAGGTAACGGTTAAACACCACAAAGTTGATATCCACCGAGTTGAGCATCAGCTCGAGTGAAATCATGATCGCAATCATGTTCTTGCGGGTGATGAAACCGTACACACCGCAGCCAAACATGATCAGGCTGGGAATAAGATACATAAACAGTGTCAAATCCATAACTTTTCTCTCCTTTCTCGTGTTTAGCGGCGACGGGCAATTACCACACCTCCGATGATACAAGCCAATAACAACACACTGATGGCCTCAAAAGGCAACAGATAGCCATACTTGTCGGTACTCAACAGGAACTGGCCTATCTTCTCCATATTGACGTCCACTGAGCCGTTGAGCAGTCGCTTGGCAAAGTTGCCATAGCTGAACAGTCCGTAGCCGCACAGGGCGACACCTGCCACTGCTGCCGACAGTCCCAGCCAGCGACGGTGCGACGCGAGCACGTCGGCGTCCTGTCCGGGCTTATGCGTGAGCATGATGGCAAAGACGAACAGCACCAGAATACCGCCGGCATAGACGGCAATCTGCACTGCTCCCAGGAACTGGTAGTCCATCTGGAAGTAGATGATGGCTGTGGCGAAAAGCACAAACAGCAGATAAGTTGCGGAGCGCAGGATCTTGCGCGTAGTAACCGTCAGCACCGAGAAGACGATGATGGCGATCGCAACGATAAAATACAAAATGATGTTACCTAATGATTCCATTATTCCTTGTTTTCTTTAGGTTTTTGATTAGTCTCGTCAGCAGCGGCGGGAGCCTCGGGGGCCGGCTTGGGAGCAGGCGCGGGCTTGGGCGCAGCGGGTGCCGCAGGCTTGGCGGCGGGTGCGGGAGCTGGAGCATCGTCCTTCTCGGGCAGGTAATTGAGCTGCTTGTTGAGCTTCTCGCGCGTGAACACCGCCTGCTCAAAGTCGTTGCTGAAGCGGATGGCGTTGGTGGGGCACACCTGTACACACAGACCGCAGAAGGTGCAGCTGCCCAAGTCATACATGTACTTGTCCAGCTTCATTTTCTTCTTGCCGTCGGGCAGGTCCACCATGCGCTTGGTGATACTGATGGTCTGGTTGGGACAGTTGCGCTCGCAGCTGCCGCATGCGATGCACTTGTGGTAACCGTTGTCATCATAGATGAACTCCAGCGTCGCGCGGAATCGCTCCGGGATATGGAGCTCGGCGCGATTCTCGGGATATTGCTCGGTCACCTTGGGGGTCACCAGCTCCTTGCCGGTCACCTCCATGCCCTTGATCAGGCTGTAAAAGCCTTTAAAGATTGAGACGAAATACTCCTTGATGCTCATATTCTTAGTCTTTTCTTGTTTTCTTTACAATTTCGCATTAGCGTTCCACCTGTCCGCCCAGGATATCGAGCAGCTCGGTGGTGATGCCCTGTTGACGCAGTTTGTTATACTCCAGCTGCAGTTCGTCGAGCAGCTCCTTGGCGTTGTCGCTGGCCGCCTGCATCGCCATCACGCGTGCGCTCTGCTCGCTGGCGGCACTCTGGATGAAGACATCCTGGAGCATCGACTTGATGTGCAGGGGCAGCACGGTGTTGAAGATGGTGTTGGCGTCGGGCTCAAACAGGCAGGGGCTGTTGGCGGCGCGGGGGTCAACATTGTCGGCCAGGCCCTGGTAGCTCACCGGGAGCAACTGCTCGCGGGTGAATACCTGCTTGCCGGTGGAGATGAAGTGCATGTACAGCATTTCCACGCGGTCGTAGGTGTGCTCCAGGAAACGGGTCTTCATCAGGTCGGTGAAGGCATACAGGCCCTCATTGTCGCTGCGGGTGTTGAGGGCGACACGCTCCATCTCGATGCCGGAGCCCTTGCCGGTGATCTTCTGGACCGCCTTGGCCATCTTTTTGCCCACAGGGATGATGGTAATGCCCACCTGGCTGCCAAACTCGCTGCGCACCTCCTTGATGGTGGTGAGCAACTGCTTGAAGATGTTGACGTTGAAACCGCCGCACAGGCCGTCGTCGCTGCCGAACACCACCAGAGCGACACGCTGCACATCGCGCTGGGCGATGAGCGGCGAGTCAAACTGCTGGTCGGTCACCAGCAGGTGGCTGATGACGTGTTGCACCATGTGGCGGTAGGGCGACAGGCGCTGCAGTTGGCCGGTGGCCTTACGCATCTTGGACGAGCTGATCATCTTCATGGCGCTCGTCGTCTTCTGCGTTGAGGCGACCGAACCTATTCGCGTCTTGAGTTCTCTTAATGTTGACATCTTGCGAACTTAAATTGCTGGATTAACTGGCTGGAGCCTCAATATACTTGGTAGCTACCTCGGCGGCAGCGGCCTTGAGCTTAGCCATGACGTCGTCATCAATCTTGCCCGAGCGCAGCACGTCGAGCACATCGGTCTGGTGCTTGCCGCGCAGGTAGTTGATGAACAGTTTCTCAAACTCACCCACCTTCTCCAGGGGCACGTCGCGCAGCAGGCCGTTCACACCGCAATAGATGATGGCTACCTGCTCCTCGACGACCATGGGAGTGTACTGGGCCTGGACGAGCAGGCGCTCGTTCTTGCGACCGGTATCGATGGTGCGTGCGGTAACGGGGTCGATGTCTCCACCGAACTTGGTAAAGGCCTCGAGCTCACGGTACTGTGCCTGAGCGATCTTGAGGGTACCAGCCACCTTCTTCATACACTTGATCTGGGCGTTACCACCCACACGGGATACCGAGATACCCACGTTGACGGCGGGACGGATACCCGAGTTGAACAGCGCCGACTCGAGGTAGATCTGACCGTCGGTGATCGAGATGACGTTGGTGGGGATATAGGCGCTCACGTCGCCGGCCTGGGTCTCGATGATGGGCAATGCCGTCAACGAGCCGCCGCCCTTGACGATGGGCTTGAGCGGTGCGGGCAGGTCGTTCATCACGCTGGCCACGTCCTGGTTCTCGTTGATCTTGGCGGCGCGTTCCAGCAGACGGCTGTGCAGGTAGAAGATATCGCCGGGATAAGCCTCGCGGCCCGAGGGGCGCTTGAGGATCAGCGAGATCTCACGATAGGCAACAGCGTGCTTGGACAGGTCGTCATAGATTACCAGGGCGTCGCGACCGGTGTCACGGAAGTATTCACCGATGGCGGCACCGGCAAAGGGTGCATAGTAGCGCATCGAAGCCGAGTCGGCTGCGGTGGCTGCCACTACGATGGTGTAGGGCATAGCGCCAGCCTCCTTGAGCTTGTTCACCAGGGCGGCAACGGTCGATGCCTTCTGGCCGATGGCGACATAGATGCAATATACCGGCTTGCCGGCCTCGTAGCCTGCACGCTGGTTGATGATGGTGTCCACCGCGATGGCGGTCTTGCCGATCTGGCGGTCACCGATGATGAGCTCACGCTGGCCACGGCCGATGGGAATCATCGAGTCGATGGCCTTGAGACCCGTCTGTAACGGCTGGTTCACGGGCTGGCGGAAGATAACGCCGGGAGCCTTACGCTCCAGCGGCAGACGCACCCTCTTGCCCTCGATGTGACCATTGCCGTCGATGGGCTTGGCCAGGACGTTGATCACGCGGCCAAGGAGTCCCTCACCGACCTCGATGGAGGCGATCTCGCCCGTGCGGCGCACCTTCATGTTCTCGGTGATGGTATCCACCTCGTCGAGCAGGATAATACCCACATCGCTCTCTTCCAGGTTCATGGCGACGCCCGTCACGCCGTTCTCGAACTGCACGAGCTCGTTGGCCTCCACGTTGTGCAGGCCGTAGGCATGAGCCACGCCGTCACCCACCTCCAGGACGGTGCCTTCTTCTTCAAAGACGGCTTGCCGCTTGGCGATGTCGTTGACGAGCTGTTGCTTTAATATATCAGATATTTCACTGGGATTAATCATCGTGTTGAAATTATTTCTTCAGCAGTTGTAATTGCAATTCGTTCAATTCTCTCTTTACCGACGCGTCGAGTACGAGCCCGTTGATTGCCACTGTAAAGCCACCGATCAACTCGGGGTCGATCTTTTGCTCAATTTCCAGTGTCATGGCACCGAGACGCTTTTTCACAATGTCGATAATGGCATTGATCTCGGCCTCGGGCATGGGGGCTGCAGTGGTGATGACCACATGGGCTATCTCATGCTCCTCGCGGTAGAGATCGACGTAGGCGAGGGAAATCTTCTGCAGGTACTCGGCGCGGTTGTTGCGCACACACAGCAGCAGGAACTTGTCCAGTGAGCTGCCGGGCTTGCCGCCCGCGAGTTTCAGCATATAGGCACCCTTTTCCTCGTCAGAGATTTCGGGGTTGAGCACGGCGCGCTTGAGCTCGTCGATAGCGGCGTAACGGAAACTGAGCTGTTTAAGAAGCTCATAGATTTCCTGTGCGTCACCGTTCTCGACGGCTAACTTGTACAACGCTTTGGCGTATCGGCGTGGAATCAGTCCGTCACTCATATCGCGTTAGTTTTTAGACTCAACCTCACTCAGATATTGGTCAACAAGCGCACGCTGGGCATCGTCATTGGCGATGTTCTTGCGGATCACCTTCTCGGCAATCTGCAAGGCCAGGTCACCGACCTCGGTGCGCAGTTGCTTCTCGGCCTCCTTGCGAGCCTGCTCAAGGGAGACTTGAGCGGCATCGGTCACTTTCTTAGCCTCGACAGCTGCCTCGCCACGGGCGTTCTCGATGAGCTGGTTGCGCATCTTCTCGGCTTCCCGCAGCATCTCGTTCTGCTTGTCGTGGGCTTCAGCGATCAACTTGTCCGCCTCGGCCTTGGCATTATCCAGATGTGACTTAGCCTCCTGTGCATAGGCGACGCCCTTGTCGATCAGGTCGGCACGTTCCTCCATACTCTTGATGATGAAGGGCCATGCCCACTTGGCAAGGATGCCGAACAGGCAAAGGAATGCGATGAACATCCAGAACGCCAGGCCAAATTCAGGCTTGAAAAGTTCCATCTGGTAAACCGGTTAAGGGTTGATTACTTGATGAAGATGGCAAGGATGCAGACGATGAGTGCGAAGAAAGCAACACCCTCGATCAGCGCGGCGATAACAATCATGTTACTGCGGATGTCGCCGGTTGACTCGGGCTGACGGGCGATAGCCTCCATGGCGCTGCCGCCAATTCTACCAATACCGATACCTGCTGCGATAGCTGCGATACCTGCTCCAATTGCTGCGCCAAGGTTGGCCATAGCTTCTAATAAAATCATTCCTAACATAGTCGTAAAGTTTTTAGTTTGTTATTGTTGTTAATGTTTTTTAATATTCTTGTTATTGATAATCAGTTGATTATATATCCTGATTTGAACTTACTCGGCATGCTCGTGCACGTGGGCCATCGAGATGAACATCGTCGACAGGATCGTGAACACATAGGCCTGGATGAAGCTTACCAGCACGTCGAGCAAGAGCATGAACAGTGACAGAGCCACCGAGAGCGGCGTCATCACGCCACCGATGGCCGTGCCGAACATGCTGCCGAAGATGAAGATCAACAGCATGAACACGATCACCACCATGTGACCACCCATCATGTTCGCAAAAAGACGAATCATCAGGGCGATGGGCTTGGTGAAGATACCGAACAGCTCGATAATCTGCATCAGCGGCACGGGAAGCTTGAGGGCGGTGGGCACTTCGGGCCAGAAGATCTCTTTCCAGTAGTGCTTGGTACCCGTCAGGTTGGTCACCAGGAAGGTGAGCAGGGCGAGAACCGCTGTCACGGCGAGGTTGCCCGTCAGGTTGGCGCCACCGGGGAAGATGACGATCAGTCCCAACAGGTTCATCGTCAGGATGAAGAAGAACGCCGTCAACAGGTAGGGGGCATACTTGGGTGCCTCCTTACCCATGATGGGGCGGATGGTGTCGGTATAGACGAAGTCCACCACCAGCTCCAGTGAGGCGGTAAAGCGGCGCGGTGCCTTCATTCCGTTCTTCTTGTACCAGTTGCGCACCTTGAAGACCATGAGCAGCACCAGCAGGGCGGCAATGAAGATGCCGGCCACATTCTTGGTGATGGACAGGTCGATGGGGCGGTACTGGGAGCCGTCGGGCAGCACTTGGACCACCTTGTTGTTGTAGTCCCCGCCCTTGGCGATCTGGAAGCCGTCATACTGTGCACCTTCCTCCAAGCGGTTGGACATGAAGGCGTGCCACGAGCCGTCCTGGGCTCGCACGATGACGGGTAACGGGATGCGCTGGCTATGGTTGAACGGCACTTCCCAGCCGTAGGCATCGCCCAGGTGCTCAAAGATGATCTCCTGGGGATCCACCTCGGTCTCCCCGCCGCCACTGTGGGCGCGATGGGCTGCCGCATCGGCATATCCCAGGGCCATGAGGGCGATGATGGCTACCGCGATGATTGCTGTGATTGCTTTCTTCATAGTCTCTGCGTCAATATAAGCACACCGACACCACATTATCCTTGACATCGGCTACACCGCCGTGAATCTCACGCTCCACGGTGCTGCCACCGGCCACATAGCTCATCGTGCCGGCCTTGAGGGCGGCGATGAGGGCGGCGTGGTTCTTGAGCACCTGGAACATACCCATGACGCCAGGGAGGGTCACGGCATCGACGGTGCCTTCAAACTCGATTTGTTCAGCCGATATGATTTTGAGTGTCATGTTATATTAATAATGTAAATATTCTAAAGCGTAGTGGTTGATTAGCTCTGTTCAAGCAGCTTCTTGCCCTTGGCGATGGCCTCGTCGATGGTGCCGACGCTCAGGAAGGCCTGCTCGGGCAGGTCGTCCACCTCGCCGTCGAGGATCATCTTGAAGCCGCGGATGGTCTCGTTCAAGGGAACCATCACACCGGGCAGACCGGTGAATTGCTCGGCCACGAAGAAGGGCTGCGAGAGGAAGCGCTGGGCACGGCGTGCGCGCGAAACGACCAGCTTGTCCTCGTCGCTCAGCTCCTCGACACCGAGGATGGCGATGATGTCCTGCAGCTCGTTGTACTTCTGCAGCAGGTGGATGACGCGCTGTGCCACGTCATAGTGCTCCTCGCCGATGATGTTCGGGTCCATGATGCGCGAGGTTGATGCCAGGGGGTCAACGGCAGGGTAGATACCCAGCTCGGCGATCTTACGGCTCAACACACAGGTAGCATCCAGGAAGTTGAACGTCGTGGCAGGTGCGGGGTCGGTCAAGTCATCGGCGGGCACATACACGGCCTGTACCGAGGTGATTGAACCCGTCTTGGTCGAGGTGATGCGCTCCTGCAGCTTACCCATCTCACTGGCCAGGGTGGGCTGATAACCCACGGCCGACGGCATGCGGCCCAACAGCGCCGATACCTCACTACCGGCCTGGGTGAAACGGAAGATGTTGTCCATGAACAGCAGGATGTCCTTACCGCCACCGTCCTGGTCGCGGAACTGCTCGGCCACGGTCAGGCCTGACAGGGCGACGCGCAGACGGGCACCGGGAGGCTCGTTCATCTGACCGAACACCAGGGTGGCCTGGCTGCTTGCCACAGCCTTCATATCGACGTCCTCGAGGTTCCACTCGCCCTTGTCCATGCCTTCCTTGAACTTCTCGCCGTAGTTGATAACGCCGCTCTCGATCATCTCGCGCAGCAGGTCGTTACCCTCACGGGTGCGCTCACCGACACCGGTGAACACCGAGAAACCATTGTGGCCATGGGCAATATTGTGAATCAGCTCCATGATAAGCACTGTCTTACCTACACCGGCGCCACCGAACAGACCGATCTTACCACCCTTGCTGAAGGGCTCGATCAGGTCGATGACCTTGATACCGGTATAGAGGATTTCCTGTGAAATCGACAGGTCGCTGAAGGGGGGTGCGGGCTGGTGGATGGCACGGCGGGCACCTTCCTGCAGGGGCTGCAGGTGGTCGATGCTCTGGCCGATGACATTCAACAGGCGGCCCTTGATCTGGTCACCAGTGGGAACCGAGATGGGACGGCCCTTGGACAGGACGCGTGCACCGCGTTTCAGTCCGTCGGTACTGTCCATGGCGACGCAGCGCACGGTGTTCTCGCCGACGTGCTGCTCGACCTCCAGGATAAGCTCACTGCCATCGGGACGCTCTACCGACAAGGCGGTGTAGATGGGGGGACGCTGAGCGCCCTCACTCTCAAACGCGATGTCGACGACCGGTCCGATAACTTGGGTTATTTTACCATAATTTTCAGCCATAATGCTATGATTGACTTTTTATTATTGTGTTATTGATGTTATTAGCTAAATCATGCACCGAAGTACCATCCCTTGGTAACGATGATGGCCATGATAACCAGGTTGACCAGGCCGATGGGCATCAGGTAGCGCCACTCCAGGGCGAGCATCTGGTCGATGCGCACGCGGGGGAAGGACCAACGGATCCAGAAGAAGATGAAGGTGATGAAGAAGGCCTTACCCAGGAACCATACCACACTGGGGATGTAATTCATGATGGTGTTGAAGCCTTCCCAGCCAGGGATGTGCAGGGGCATCCAGCCGCCCAGGAAGAGCAGCGTGGCGATACCCGAGACGATGAACAGGTTCAGGTACTCGGCCAGGTAGAAGAAGCCGAAGTGGATACCTGAGTACTCGGTGTGGTAACCGGCGGTCAACTCGTGCTCGGCCTCGGGGAGGTCAAACGGGCCGCGGTTGTTCTCGGCGTTGGCGGCGATCATATAAATAATGAACGCGAGGATGGCGGGCAGGTGGCCCTTGAAGATGAACCAACCGTCCTCCTGAGCCTCGACGATGCCCGTTACCGACATGGTGCCGGCCAGGCAGACGATCGTCAGGATAGAGATGCCACAGGACAGCTCGTAGCTGACCATCTGGGCACCACTACGCATAGCGCCGATAAGGGTGTACTTGCTGTTACTGGACCAGCCGGCCAGCAGGATACCCAGCACGCCGATCGACGACACGGCGACGATAAAGAACACGCCGATGTTCATGTCGATGACCTGCAGGCCCTTGCCCCAAGGCAGACAGGCGAAGGTCAGCATCGAGGCGATCAACACCAGGTAGGGCGCGAGCTTGAAGAGGAACTTGTCGGTGTTCCACAGGGTAATCAGCTCCTTCTGCAGGATCTTGATCACGTCGGCAAACACCTGGAGCAAACCCCATTTACCCACACGCATCGGGCCCAGGCGGCACTGGATCCAACCGCAGACCTTGCGCTCGTAGAAGATGTAGAACATGGCGATGAGCGAATAAGCGACCAGCAGTCCCACGGCTACCAGCACACACTCGATTGTCGTGGTGAGCCATGACGGCATGTAGGTGTTGAGGAACTCATCTAACCATCTCGTGACTATACCGAAGTCAAACATAATTCTTATCTTGTTTTAGTGGTTTTGTTCTGTCTTTATTAACTCGTTGACATCAGCGGTCGATGTCGGGGATGACGAAGTCGAGCGATGCCGTGATGGTGATCAGGTCAGCAATCAGGTTGTCGCGGCACGTCAGGTCCACCACGCCGATAAGGTTGAAGCACGGCGACTGGAAGTGGACGCGCACGGGCTTGGTGTTGCCGTCGCTCTCGATATACACGCCGAAGGCGCCGCGGCTGGCCTCGACCTGCTGGTACCAGTGGCCGACGGGCAGCTTCATCACCTTGGGCACCTTGGGAGCGCAGTACTCGCCCTGGAGACCCTCGGCCTCGAGCTTGTCACAGGCCTGGCGCAGGATCTTGATGCACTCTTCCATCTCCTTCATGCGGACCATGTAGCGGTCCATCGAGTCGCCGTTCTTGTAAACGACCTCGTCGAAGTCGAACTCGTTGTACAGCGAGTAGGGGTTGGTCTTGCGCACGTCACAGTGCCATCCGCTGGCACGGCCCGAGGGACCGGTGATGTCATAGGCGATGGCGTCCTCTTTGCTCAGGATGCCCACGCCCGTCATGCGGTTCACAGCGATGACGTTGCCGGTGAAGAGCTTGTGGTATTCCTTGAGGGCCTTCTCGATGACGTCGCATGCGTGGCGCACGTCCTTGACGAAGTCCTCATGCACGTCGGCCACCACGCCGCCGATGGTGCTGTAGCTCATCGACATGCGGGCGCCGCAGGTGCGGTCAAAGATATCGTAGATCAATTCCCTCTCACGGAAACCGTAGAAGAAGGCGGTCGTGGCACCCTGGTCCATCGTCAAGCAGCCGTAGCTCAGCAAATGTGACGACAGGCGCATCAGCTCGTCCATCATCAGGCGGATGAGCTCGGCACGGCGGGGCACCTCGATGCCGAGGGCCTTCTCGACACACATGCACATGCAGTGACGGTTGATGTGGGCGGCCATGTAGTCCATGCGCTCGGTGTAGAGGAGCATCTGGGGATAGGTCAGGCTCTCACACATCTTCTCGATGCCGCGGTGGATGTATCCGCTCACGACGTCGATCTTCTTGACCGTCTCGCCGTCGAGGCTGGCACGGTAGCGCATCACACCGTGGGTGGACGGGTGCTGCGGGCCGACGTTGACAACATACTCGTCGTCCTCAAAGACCTTGCCATCCACTTTCTTGACCTTGCCGTTCTCGTCCTCGACCCAGCGGCAGGTGTAGTCCTCGTTGGTCTCGTCCTCGAGACGCAGGGGGTTGCTGGCGGGGTCGTAGTCCTTGCGCAGGGGGTAACCCACCCAGTCGTTGCGCAGGAACATGCGGCGCATGTCGGGGTGACCGATGAAGATGATGCCATAGAAGTCATACACCTCGCGCTCCTGGAAGTTGGCCACGGGCCACAGGTCCACAACGCTGTGCAGCATGGGGTTCTCGCGGTCGGGGGCGGTGACCTTGACGTGCAGCAGTTCGTGGGTGGTGATGTTGGTCAGGTAGTAAACGCAGCCACGGGCATCGGGCCATTCCATGCCCACAACGGCGTTGAGCACGCGATAGTTCAACTCGTTCTTGAGAGCGCGGGCCAGGTCATGCCATTGTGCGTCGGGCACGGTCACCAGCGGGAATTCGCCGGTAGTATCGACTTGAGCCTGGGGACACAACTTGGTGATTTTGTCTTGTATCTCTGCCATATTGTAATGTTTCAATTTTTCGGTTTTCAGTTTTCAGTTTTCAGTTTTCAGTTGATTGCGGATGCCGCTGACAACTGACAACTGATGACTGAAAACTATAAAAATCTATTTATTTCTCCTCGGGTGTGTACTGCAGGCCCTCGAGTTTCTCCTTGCGGTTCACGCCGCCAAAGTACTTCTGCACCTTGATCTTGCGCTGCAGCTGCATCAGGGCATAGAAGAATGCCTCGGGACGCGGCGGGCAACCGGGCAGATAGACGTCAACGGGGATGATCTCGTCAACACCCTTGACGACACAGTAGCTGTTCTTGAAAGGACCGCCGCTCACGGTGCACGAACCGCAGGCGATGACATACTTGGGCTCGGCCATCTGCTCGTAGAGGCGCTTTAGCGCCGGAGCCATGCGATAGTTGATGGTGCCCTGGCACATGATGTAGTCGGCCTGGCGGGGGCTGTTGCGTGCCACCTCAAAGCCGTAGCGCGCCATGTCGTAGCGGGCAGCGCCCAGACACATGAACTCGATGGCACAGCAGCTGGTGCCGAAGCACAACGGCCACAATGAGTTGCTCACACCCCAGTTCATCAACTGGTCCAGCTTGCCCACAATGATGTTGGTGCCGCCGGCGCGCAGTTGCTCTACCAGGTTGTCGATATACTCGTTGTCCTTGAAGTCCTCATGCTTCATCGATTTGATTTTCACTTCCATCTCAACGCTCCTTTCTTCCAGGCATAAGCCAGACCTAAAACGAGAATAACAAGGAAGGTACCCACGGCATAGAGTGCCTGGCCACCGATGTTCTTGCAGATGGTTGCCCACGGGAACAGGAAGACCGTCTCGACGTCAAACATCAGGAACAGGATGGCGAACAGGTAATAGCCCACATGGAACTGGGCCATAGAATCGCCGCGTGTGGGGATACCGCACTCGAAGGGCTCACCCTTCTTCTTGGTGTAGCTGCGCGGGCCGATCAGCCACGCGATAACCAGGGCGCCGACTACCAGCAACACACCGGTCAAGGCCGCTGTAATCGCCATCGTCGTGCTCTGTACTCCGAAAATTGATAAATCCATAAAACGAAGTTTTATTATTGTTTGTTTTAATTTTTGGCAGGTTAATCCATGTAAACGCTTCAAAGCCCCTACTGCACAACAGTTTACGCACACGCGCGTACACCATTAATGCAGTAAAGCCCTGAAAATCGGTGCAAATGTACGAATTATTAATTAAACCGCCAACCTTTTAACAACCATTTTTTCGCACTTGTTAACAAGTAAAGGCAATCGTCCACGCTCTTGGGTCTCCCGCTAAGGCGCTAAGTCTTTTTGAAAACAAGAAATACAATAAATACTATGGCATCCGCATCCTGTTTTTTTCAAACGACAACTGAAACAACTTGAACAACTTGACATCCGCGCTCACTCGTTTGGTAGGAGCGCGGATGCAATTTTTAAACGCGAATTTCACGAATTTTACGGATTGCGCGAATTATTATATTAAGATTTCGCGTAATTAGTCGAATTAGTGTAATTCGCGTTAAAAATAGTGTGGATACCGTCTAACGTCTAATGTCTAACGTCTAAAGTCTAACACCTAACGCCTCGTGTTTTCCTTAAAAAATGTAGTTAATTTATAAAAAATGTTGTAAAATGGGGTGTTTGGGGTGTTTTGTTTTGGTTTTTCGTAGTTTAGTGCTACCTTTGTTGCATAACATATCGTTTTCAGTTGTCAGTTTTCAGTTGTCAGTAGCATCTGCATTGGATTGAGAATTGGAAACTGAAAATGACAACATGAAGTAAAGATTATGAAAAAGACTTGTAAAGTATTGTTGAGTGTGGTCGCATGTGTGGCGGCTGTGTTGCCGTTGCAGGCCCAGGAACAGCCGTTCACCCAGGAGCAGCAGGATGCCGTGCAGCGCATCGTTGCTAGCAAGCTGCCCGAGCTGATGGGTGTGGGGGACCTGAAGGTGCGTTCGATCACCGTTGAGAACGACACCGTTAAGGTTGACGTGAGTGAGAACTTCGGCGACGTGCCGTTCACCCAGGAGGGCATCGAGCAGATGCGTGACGAGATCCGTGAAGCGCTGGGCGGCGACTATGGCCATAGCCCTGTGCTCATCACCATCATGGGCAACGACATCAACCAGTACTTTGCCGACTATGAGCCCGCCTACAAGCGCAAGCATGCCCCCTTCATCAGCGAGCTCGACGCCAACCGCCATTACAAGCATGGTCTGGACGGTAACATCGTGGCGATGTGGCCCAGCCACGGCTGGTACTTCGAGCCCAAGCTCAACCGCTGGGAGTGGCAGCGTGCCCGCCTGATGCAGACGGTGGAGGACATGTACACCCACAGCTATGTGCTGCCCTTCCTCATCCCGATGCTGGAGAATGCGGGAGCCTATGTGTGGAACGCCCGCGAGCGCGACACGCACAACTTTGGCGTCGTGGTCGATAACGACGGCGGTGAGGCGCAGCAGGGCTACAGCGAGCGCAACGGCAAGCAGAAGTGGCTCGCCGGTACCGACGGCGGTTTCGCCTTCCTGCGTCCGACTTACAAGGACTTTGAGAATCCTTTTACCGAGGGCTCTTACCGCATGGTCATGGCCGAGAAAGACAAGAAGAAACTCTCGACCGCCTCGTGGGACGTCGATATGCCCGAGGCTGGCGAGTTTGCCGTCTATATTTCCTATAAATCGCTGCCCAACAGCGCCCGTGACGTGACCTATACCGTCAACAGCCTGAGTGGAGCGCGCCAGTTCCGTGTCGATCAGACGATGGCTGGCGGCGTGTGGGTCTATCTGGGCACCTTCCCGCTGGCCAAGGGCATGAACAAGGCTGTCGTCGAGGTGTCTAACCTGAGCGACGATAAGGATGCCGTCATCACCGCCGACGCCATCAAGGTGGGCGGCGGCAAGGGCAACATCGTGCGTCGCGTGGCACTGCCCACCGAGGAGAACCGTCGCCTCGCCGCCGAGCAGGAAAACGAGAAATTCCTGGGCAAGGAAGGCGTGGACTACAGCTACATCGGCAGCGGTGAGCATCCCTGGTTCCACCTGGGTTCGCGCTACTACCTGCAGTGGGCAGGTTTCCCTGACAGCGTCTATTCCACCTCTCACGGCATCAACGACTATACCGACGACTACCGCAGCCGCGGCGAGTGGGTGAACTACCTGGCTGGCGGCAGCGACGTGCTGCCCAAGCGCGGCGGCCTGAAGGTGCCGGTGGATATCTCCTTCTGCCTGCATACCGATGCCGGCAGCACGCCCGACGACGAGATCGTGGGCACCCTGTTGATCTACTGCACCAACAGCGGCGGCAAGAAGTTCGGCAAATATGCCAACGGCACCCCGCGCGAGTTGTCGCGCAAGTACTGCAACCTGCTCTCGAGTGAGATTGTCAAGGACATCCGCGCCAAGTGGGAACCCAACTGGACGCGCCGTGGCATGTGGGACAGGAGCTACTATGAGGCGCGAGTGCCCGAGGTGCCCGCCGTGCTCATGGAGCTGCTGTCACACCAGAACTTTGCCGACATGAAATACGGCCTTGACCCGATGTTCCGCTTCGACGTGAGCCGCGCTATCTATAAAGGTATGTTGAAGTTCATCGCCCAGCGTGACCACCGCTCCTACGTCGTGCAGCCCCTGCCCATCAAGAACTTTGGCATCAGCAAGAGCGAGAAGGGACGTTACCTGCTCTACTGGGATCCCACCCACGACGATTTGAGCGACAATGCCGACCCCACGAGCTATATCGTGTGTGAGCGCGTGGGTCTGGATGGCGCCTTCAAGGAAATCGCTGTCACCAAGGGTCCGCAGTATGGCGTGACAATCAAAGACAACAAACTCCATTCCTATCGCATTATCGCCGTGAATGACGGTGGACGCAGCTTCCCCAGCGAGATATTGAGCCTGGGTGAGGCAGCCGGCAGCCAGGGCGAAGTGCTCGTGGTCAACGGCTTCACCCGCGTGAGCGCTCCCGACTGGTTTGACGGTCCCGAGCGTGCCGGCTTTGACGATAACAAGGACCACGGTGTGCCTTATATCCAGCAGATCAACTACCTGGGCTCGCAGTATGAATTCCGCCGTGCCATCGAGTGGAAGGACGACGATGCGCCAGGCTTCGGCAGCAGCCGCAGCGACCACGAGACGATGAACGTGGCAGGCAACACCTTTGACTATCCCGCCCTGCATGGCCAGGCGCTGATGGATGCCGGCTACTCCTTTGTGTCATGCAGCCAGCAGGCACTGATAGAGAGCTATAACGCCAACGACTATCGACTGATGGACCTCATCCTGGGCAAGCAGAAGGAGATTAAGACGGGTAGCGGCCTCATGCCCTCTCGCTTCAAGATTTATACGCCGGGCCTGATGGAGACCCTGCGCAGCTTCACCGAGGCTGGCGGTAGCGTGCTCGTGTCGGGCTCCTATGTGGGCAGCGACCTGTGGGACAATGCCGTCGGCAATAACGACGAGGCAGGCAAGGCATTTGTCAAGGACGTTCTCGGTTTTGAGGGCCTTCATGGCAGGGCTTCGCTCGACGGCACAGTCACCGCCGTTGACAGCCCCGACACCCGCTTGTCGTCGCCTGGATTCTGGCAGTTTACCAATAAGTTGAACGACAAGTCCTATGCCGTTGAGTCGCCCGACGCCATCCGCGCCAGCGACGACCGCGGCTTCACCTGGCTGCGCTACGGCGAGAACGGCCTGCCCGCCGCCATCGCCAGCGACCGCGGCAACTACCGCACCGTGGTGATGGGCTTCCCGCTCGAGACGCTCACCACCGCCCAGGAACGCACCAGCCTGATGACCCGCATCATGGAGTACCTTAAATAGGCTTTAGGGGCTAGATGTTCTAGATGTTCTAGATAATCTAGATATTCTAGAGGGGCTGGAGAGAAACAGACAATCAATTATCAACAATATATAAAACAGATAGATAATCATGGGAAGAATTAATTGCTTTATTCCGTTTGTCAGCGCCGAACAGGCTGCACAGACCATCGAGCACCTCAAGAATGAGGAACTGGTGAACAAGATTTACCTGCTCGCCACCGTGGACAAACCCAAACCCGTCGAGGGCTGCGAAATGCTGCCCGTCAATGTGCTCTTCTCGAGTGAAACGATGCGCATCATCGCCGAGCATGCCGATGCCGACTATGTGCTGCTCTACACCAAGTATGACACCTTGAAGATGGGCCCCTTCTCGCTGGAGCGCTTTGCCAAGTTGGGCGACGACACCCAGTCGGGTATGCTCTATGCCGACCACTACAACGTAACCGAAAAGGGCGCCGACAAGGCTCCTGTCATCGACTATCAGATGGGTAGCCTCAGGGACGACTTCGACTTCGGTTCGGTGATGTTCTTCTGCAGCCATTGCTTCAAAAAGGCTGTCGAGGCCATGAAAGCCAACTATGAGTTTGCCGGCCTGTACGACCTGCGCCTCAAGTTGTCGCAGTTTGCCGCTATCACCCACATCAACGAGTTCCTGTACAGCGACGTCGAGTTGGATACCCGCAAGAGCGGCGAGAAGAACTTTGACTACGTTGACCCGCGCAACCGTGGCCGCCAGATCGAGATGGAAAAAGCCTGCACCGAGCACCTCAAGGAGGTCGGCGGCTATCTGTCGCCCACCCGTGAGGAGAATGGCGAGCAAGTGCCCAACTTCCGCCACATCGAGTTCGACAAGGGTGACTTTGAGGTCGAGGCAACGGTAATGATTCCCGTGCGCAACCGCATCCGCACCATCCGCGACGCCATCGACTCGGTGCTCAAGCAGGAGTGCAACTTCAAGTTCAACCTGATGGTGGTGGACAACTTCTCTACCGACGGCACCCGTGAGGCGATTGCCGAGTACAACGACCCGCGCCTGATTCACATCATCGCCGACTTCTATGACATGGGCATCGGCGGTTACTGGAACCTGGCAGCCCATCGCCAGAACGTCGGCAAGTTTATCGTGCAGCTCGACAGCGACGACATGTACAAGGACGAGCACACGCTGCAGACGATGGTGGACGCCTTCTACGAGCAAAACGTAGCCATGGTGGTCGGTACCTATCAGATGACCGATATTCATCTCAATCCCATTCCTCCCGGCATCATCGATCACAGGGAGTGGACGCCCAGCAACGGCCGCAACAATGCCCTGCGCATCAACGGCCTGGGAGCCCCGCGTGCCTTCTACACGCCCGTGCTGCGTGAGGTGAAACTGCCCAACACGAGCTATGGCGAGGACTATGCCCTGGGCTTGAATATCTCGCGCAATTACCAGATTGGCCGCGTGTATGATCCCGTCTATCTATGCCGCCGCTGGGACGACAACAGCGACGCGGCGCTCGACGTGGAGAAGGTGAACCGCAACAACCTGTATAAGGACCGCATCCGCACCTGGGAACTCCAGGCCCGAATTGCCCTTAACAAGAAAAATCAATAGTTATTAGACTTTAGACTTTAGACATTAGACATTAGACTGTAGAGTGAGATGGGTGTAGCCCAATAACAAATGTAGAAAATGAGATCAAGTGACTTCAGAAAACTAATCGTTTGGCAAAAGGCTATGGACTTGACGATGGAAGTTTATTCATTAATAAAATTGCTTCCTCGTGAAGAGAATTATTGCTTATCTGACCAAATGCGTAGAGCTGCTGTGTCAATACCAGCAAACATTGCTGAAGGCCAAGGAAGAGATACAGATAGAGAGTATATCCGGTTTATTTCTATTGCACGTGGTTCTCTTTGGGAGTTATTGACGCATATTGATATTTGCGAACGCTTGAATTATATCAGCGCTGTCCAATCGGCAAAAGCAAGAGATTTGATTACCGAAATCAGCAAAATGCTTGTTGCCTTATCAAAATCCATAACTCCAAAACTGGAGTCTAAGGTCTAAGGTCTAAAATCTAAAATCTAAAAATCTAGAATAAATGGATTATAGTGGAGTGGTAAATCGACTCATTGTCAAGCAAATGCGTGACTGGGACTTGGCTGGCGCCAATTATGCGGCGCTGGCTGATGCTGTCACGCGCACGTTGCAGTTGGGCGAGTCAACCATTGTGCTGCAATATAATCCTGAAAGACGACGCTCGTCGGCTGCCGCTATCGACAGGAAGTCGCTGGCGCGCCGCGAGTGCTTCCTGTGCCGTGAGCATCAGCCCGCTAAACAAAAGGCCGTGTTGTGGGGTGACCACTACAAGATACAGGTCAATCCTTATCCCATCTTCAAGCGCCACCTCACGATAGCCGACCTGAGGCATACGCCGCAGCGGCTGTCGGACAGGGTGGGGGATATGTTGCAGTTGGCAAAGGAATTACCTGAGTTTGTGGTATTCTATAATGGACCGCAGTGTGGCGCCTCGGCTCCCGACCATGCCCACTTCCAAGCGGGCGCCAAGGGCGAGATGCCGCTGCCCGACGAGATGCCTCATGCCACGACCCATTTGCTGGCCGACGGCGATGAGGGCTTTATCGGCTACGTGGACATGTTGGGCCGCAGCCTGTTTACCATCGAGACCTCGACCCAGCGTGCCGCCGAGCGTTATGCCCTGCGACTGCTGGATCTGCTGCCTGTGCCTGAGGGTGCCGACGAACCGATGGTCAATGCGCTGTGCTGGTGGAGGCAGACCGACCGGTTCTGGCAGATGGTGATATTCCCGCGCCGCAAGCACCGTCCCGCCTGCTATGGTGAGGGCGAAGGTCGTCTGTTGCTCAGCCCGGGTGCCGTCGATATGGGCGGTTTGTGGGCCGTTCCCGAGTTCAAGGACTTTGATGCGCTCACACCCGAGACGATCCAGGCGTTGTATGACGAGTTGTGCCTGCCCCGCAAGGACCTGGCTCCCGTCATCACCAGCTTCTCCCAGCACTGGGAAGACCTCCAGCCGATATGATTCCATTTGCTCCAATATACAAATGGAGAATTAGAGATTAGTGGTTAGTGAAGGTCTATTTGATACAAAGAACAAGAAACCAAAAACTAAGAATATGGACGAGAAAATGATACCGCAAGTGAGAGTGGGCATCATGAATGAGCCGCAGGTGGAGTTTGTGCTCAATGGTGACTACCGTGTGAATGGTGCCGTGTGTAGCGGTGATCAGATTGCCTGCTGTATTGACGGCATGGTGGAGTGGAATGGCACCCGCTACGGCGAACTGCTGTTTGAACCTGTCGATGCCGAGAAGGCCTCGTTTACGCTGAAGGCGGTGACCATCGGCGTGAGCTTCCACTGGAAACGTCAGGAGGACCAGACCTTTAAGGGCGCCCTGCACCTCATCGTCGAGAACGGCAAACTCACGCCCGTCAATGTGCTGAGCGTCGAGGACTACCTATTGAGCGTGATCTCCAGCGAGATGAGTGCCAACGCGTCGCTCGAACTGCTGAAGGCCCATGCGGTCATCTCCCGCAGCTGGCTGCTGGCACAGATCCATACCGAGGAGACCGTCACCCCCATCGAGCGCAACCCCGATGCTCCCGGCGAGATGATGGATACCCCCGAGGAACTCGTCAAGTGGTGGGACCGCGACGACCACGTGAACTTCGACGTGTGTGCCGACGACCACTGCCAGCGCTACCAGGGCATTACCCGTGCTACGACCGAGAAGGTGGAGCAGGCCATCCGCGCCACGTGGGGCCAGGTGCTCATGCACGGCGGCGCACTGTGTGACGCCCGCTTCAGCAAGTCGTGCGGCGGCGTGATGGAGGAGTTTGAGAACTGCTGGGAGCCGCATCACCACGACTACCTGGAAGCACGCCGCGACGGTGAGAAAGAGGCTGATTTCCCCGATCTGACCCGCGAGGACAACGCCGCCGAGTGGATCCTGTCGAGCCCTAGCGCCTTCTGCAACACCACCGATCCCGAAATCCTCTCCCAGGTACTCAACGACTACGACCAGGAGACCAAGGATTTCTACCGCTGGAAGGTGGAATATACCCAAGACGAACTTGCCGCGCTGATCAAGGAGCGCACGGGCATCGACTACGGCCGCATCCGCGACCTGCAGCCTGTGGCGCGTGGCACCAGCGGCAGGTTGTACCGCCTGCGCATCGTCGGCGAGAAATGTGAACGCATCATCGGCAAGGAACTGACCATCCGTTATGCCTTGTCGCCCTCATGCCTGTACAGTTCGGCATTCGTTGTCGAGAAGCACGACAAGGGCGAGGACGGCTATCCCGCCAAGTTTGTGCTGCGAGGAGCAGGGTGGGGCCATGGCGTAGGCTTGTGCCAGATTGGTGCCGCCGTGATGGGCGCCAAGGGCTATGACTACAAGCAGATCCTGCTGCACTACTTCGTCGGCGCCTCAATCGAGAAACGCTATTAAGCATCTTAAAGTCCTTAAAGACGCAATAAGATTAAACTTAAAAACTAAATAACGATATGAAAGAAGCAAATCTTGAACCCAAGAGAAGGACGCCATGGTTGTGGATTCCTACGCTCTATTTTGCCGAGGGTATCCCTTACTTTGTCGTGAACAATATCTCGGTGCTGATGCTGGCCAAGATGGGTGTGCCTAACGGACAGATGGCACTGTTCACCAGTTTGCTCTACCTGCCGTGGACCATCAAGCCTTTCTGGAGCCCGTTCGTGGACATTATCCGCACCAAGCGGTGGTGGACCATCTCGATGCAGGTGCTCATGAGCATCGCATTTATCTTGCTCACGCTGACCATGCCGCATCCCGATGCCGCTACCATCGCTTCGGGTCAGACACCCATCAGCATGTTCGCCATCACGCTGATCCTGTTTGTGATCACGGCCTTTGCCTCGGCGACGCATGACATCGCAGCCGACGGCTTCTACATGCTGGCGTTGCGGCAGAACGAGCAGGCGGCCTTTGTCGGCATCCGTAGCACGTTCTATCGCCTGTCGTCGATCTTCGGCCAGGGTGTGCTGGTGGCCATCGCCGGTGCCATTGAGTTGAAGAACGGCAATATCCCCATGTCGTGGATGATCACGATGGGAGTTGCCGCAGTGCTGTTCAGCGCCGTCACGCTGTATCACACCTTTGCTATTCCCAGGGTGAAAAGTGATGCTTCGACCCTGAAGGACGAGAAACCCACCGTCGGCGCCATCTTCAATGAGTTTGGCCGCACTTTTGTGACCTACTTTACCAAGCCTTATGTGTGGTTGGCCATTGTCTTCATGCTGTTGTACCGCTTGCCCGAGGCTTTCCTTATCAAGATGTGTACACCGTTCCTTGTCGCCAGCAAGGATGTTGGCGGTCTGGGGCTCTCGACAGCCGAGGTGGGCATCGTCTATGGCACGATTGGTGTGCTGGCGTTGACCATCGGCGGTATCTTGGGCGGACTGTTCGCTGCCAAGGTGGGCTTGAAGAAGTCGTTGTGGTGGATGGCTGCCTGTATGACCTTGCCTTGTGCAACCTTCGTCTATCTGGCTGTCGGCCAGCCTACTAACCTGGTGGCTATCTCTACCGCCATTGCCATTGAGCAATTCGGTTACGGCTTCGGTTTCACCGCCTACATGTTGTACATGATGTACTTCAGCGAGGGCGAGTTCAAGACATCTCACTATGCCATCTGCACCGCCTTCATGGCATTGAGTATGATGATCCCAGGCATGTTTGCCGGCTATATCCAGGAGGCCATCGGCTACGCCAACTTCTTCTGGATGGTAATGGTGTGCTGCATCGCCACGCTGGTCGTTACCTACCTCGTCGATCGCCGCGTCGACCCCGCCTACGGCAAGAAAAACGACTAACCCTTATTTTAACGCGAATTTCACGAATTGCGCTAATGAATTATAAAATTAGTGTAATTTGCTGAATTAGTTGAATTCGCATTAACAGAATGAATATGAAGAAGATAGTTTTATTGATATTGAGTGTGATGGTGGTGATGACGGCAGGTGCGGTTGGCCGCAGGGTCGTCAAGCCGGGTATCGAGGTGCTGCGTGACGGCGGGTTCGCCGAGCTGCAGGGCAAACGCGTGGGACTGGTGACCAATCCCAGCGGTATTGACAACAACCTCAAGAGCACCGTTGACATCCTAAACGAGGCGCCGGGCGTCAAGCTCGTGGCGCTGTTCGGACCCGAACACGGCGTGCGTGGCAATGCCCATGCGGGCGATGCTGTTGGCGACGCTGTGGATCCGCTGACGGGCATCAAGATGTACTCGCTCTTCGGCAAGACGCATGAGCCGACTGCCGAGATGCTCAAGGACATTGACGTGCTGGTCTATGACATCCAGGACATTGGCTGCCGCAGCTACACCTTCTATGCCACGATGGGTGTGTGCATGGAGGCCTGCGCCAAGCATGGTACCGAATTCATGGTGCTGGACCGCCCCAATCCGCTGGGCGGCAACAAGGTCGAGGGCAACCTCGTCGAGGACGGCTATTTCTCCTTTGTGAGCAAGTATGCCATCCCCTATATCTATGGCCTCACGCCTGGTGAGTTGGCGACCTTCCTCAACGGGGAGGGCATCATCGCCGAGCGCTCCAAGACGGGCCACGGATGCAAACTCACCGTCATCCCCATGGAGGGCTGGAAGCGTGACATGAAGTTCCGCGACACGGGTATGCCCTGGGTGCTGCCCTCGCCGCAGATTCCCACGCCCGAGAGTGCCTTCTTCTATCCCGTGTCGGGCATCCTGGGCGAGCTATACATCTTCAATACGGGCATCGGCTACACCTTGCCGTTCCAGACCTTTGCCGCCTCGTGGATCAATGCTGACTCCCTGGCGATGAAGATGAACGCGCTGAACCTGCCGTGCATGCAATTCAGGCCCATCAACTACAAGCCGTTCTACGCCTTGAGCGTGGCTGTGGACAAGTCACTGCAGGAGGTGCATGGCGTGCAGATTTATATCACCAACCCTGACAAGGCCAACCTGTGCCTGACGCAGTTCTATTTCCTGCAGGTCATTCACGAGATGTACCCCCAGGTGGAGCTGTTCGGGCAGAACCCCAAGCGCTACGCCATGTTCGACAAGGTGTGCGGCAGCAAGGAGATACGCGAACGCTTCGTCAAGCGCTATCGCGTCGAGGACATCGCCGACTACTGGAACAAGGATGTCGATGACTTCCGCGCGCTCAGCAAGAAGTATTACATTTACGGGACCCAGGAGGGACCTGGTAAGTTAGGAGGCAAGCTGCCCCGCAAGAAGAACTAAACCGGTGGACCGCAAGAACCGTCCCCCTGTTACAAAACCAAAAAGAATATGAGTAAAGATAATAAACGATTGCTGTCGCTCGACATCCTGCGAGGTATCACCATCGCAGGCATGCTGCTGGTGAATAATCCCGGCACATGGAGCTATATCTATAAGCCGCTGGAGCATGCCGACTGGATCGGTCTGTCGCCGACCGACCTGGTGTTCCCGTTCTTCGTCTTCTGCATGGGCGTGTCGATGGCTTTCTCGCTCAAGAAGTTCAATTACAAGATGTCGGGCCCGCTGATGTGGAAGGTTGTACGTCGTGCCGTCGTCCTGTTCCTTATCGGCTGGGCAGTGCAGTGGTTTGGCCATCTGGTGCGCGGCCTGTGCAAGGGCGATCCATTCAGCGAGGCCGTGAACAACCTGGACACGCTGCGTTACCTGGGTGTGTTCCAGCGACTGGCGCTGACCTATCTGTTCGGCTCGTTGTGCGTCGTGCTGTTCAAGCGGGGGTTCATCCCGTGGCTAGTGGGCATCATCCTTGTTGTCTATGCCCTGATATTGGGGCTGGGTAACGGCTATGACTTCTCGCTCGACAATATCATTGCCCGCATCGACAACAGCGTGCTGGGCACCGACCACATGTATCACGAGAGTGCCTACGGCGAGCGGCTCTCGTTTGACCCCGAGGGCATCCTGAGCACGCTGCCGTGTATTGCCCATGTGCTCATCGGCTATCTGGTGGGTCGCATGATCCTGAGCGTGCACAACAATACCGAGCGCGTTACCACCATGCTGCTGTGGGGTACGATGCTGGTGCTGGCAGGTTGGCTGCTGCAATACGGCATCCCTTGTGGCAAGAAGATGTGGTCCTCGACGTTTGTGATGATTACCTGCGGCATGGCGATGTGCATCCAGGCTTTGCTCATCTACTTTGTCGATGTCAAGGGCAAGAAGGGCGGCTGGACGCGATTCTTTGAGTCCTTCGGTGTGAATCCGTTGGCACTCTACCTGCTGGGAACCATCCTTGCAATCCTGTTCGGTGCCATCCCCATCGGCCACGATGCCGAGGGCGGCAACATCTCTATCCACAGCGCGGTGTATAACTTCTTCACCACCTTCTGCAACGAGTACACGGCATCGGCATTGTATGCCATCTGCTTCGTGCTGTTGAACTGGATTGTCGGCCACATCCTCTACAAGAAGAAAATTTATATCAAGATATAGTTCCTATAGTCACTATAGTTACTATAATTAAGACGATTAATAACTTAAAAACCAAGATATTATGATGATTCTTATTGCTGACTGCGGTTCCACCAAGATTAACTGGACACTGCTTAACGGAAAAGAGAAGGTAGCTCAGATTTTCACTACCGGCATGAACGCCCTCCTGCTCACCGAGGAGGAGATGAAGGAACAGATCAAGCGTGAGCTGATGCCGCACCTCACCAACTACAAGGTGGACGAGATCCACTACTACGGCGCAGGCATCATCTCGGACGAAATCAAGCAGCAGGTGGTTAATGCCCTGCGTGCCAACCTGCCCAGTGCCGGCAAGGTAGAGGTCGCCAGCGACCTGCTCGCCGC
Source organism: uncultured Prevotellaceae bacterium (assembly GCA_900318205.1). Lineage (GTDB taxonomy): Bacteria > Bacteroidota > Bacteroidia > Bacteroidales > Muribaculaceae > Sodaliphilus. The sequence goes on from ONJS01000007.1 coordinate 176,868, forward strand.
TGCGCGTGCCGTGTGCGGTCGCCAGCCTGGTATCGCCTGCATTCTGGGTACGGGCAGCAACTCGTGCTACTATGACGGCGAGAAGGTGGTGATGAACGTGTCGCCCCTGGGATACATCCTGGGCGATGAGGGCAGCGGTGCCGTGCTGGGCAAGCTGCTCGTGGGCGATGTGTTGAAGAAGCAGCTGCCTGAGCACCTGTGCGAGAAGTTCATGAAAGAGTACAACCTGGACTACACGACTATCATCACGTCGGTTTATCGCAAACCCGCCGCCAACCGTTTCCTGGCGCAGTTTGCCCCCTTCCTGGAGCACAACATCGAGGAACCTGCCATCCATGACATCGTGCTGCGCTCGTTCACCGACTTCTTCAAGCGCAACGTAGCCAGCTATCCCGGCTACAAGGAGTTGCCGTGCAACTTTGTGGGCTCGATTGCCCTGTGCGAGAAGGCTGTGCTGCAAGAGGCCGCCGAGGCGCTGGGTATCACCATCGGCACCGTCATTAAGGACCCGATGGAGGGTCTGGTGAAGTACCACTCAACCGAGGCGTGATTGGGGTGAATGGCCTCGCCCTTGGCGTGGCCGCAAGAAAGTGTTATGCCGATGGGCATGACTGTTGTTGAATATTAAATTTGATACGATTATGGCTTTTGTGAAAATCAGCGAACAAGAGTCGCTATACAATGACCTGGAGAAGAAGTCGGTGCATGAGTTGCTCACCGAGATGAACCAGGAGGACCACAAGGTGGCCGATGCGGTGCAGCAGGCGATTCCCCAGATCGAGAAACTCGTCACGGGCATTGTCGAGCGCATGAAGAAGGGTGGCCGCATCTTCTACATGGGTGCGGGTACCAGTGGGCGTCTAGGAGTGCTTGACGCGAGCGAGATACCGCCCACCTTCGGCATGTCGCCGGGGTGGATCATCGGCATCATCGCCGGTGGTGATACGGCCCTGCGCAACGCTGTGGAGAATGCCGAGGACGATACGACCCAGGGCTGGAAAGACCTGCTGGAGTACAAGGTGACGCCGCTGGACACGGTCATCGGCATCGCTGCGAGCGGAACGACGCCCTATGTCATCGGTGCCTTGCGTGACGCGCGTGCCAACGGCTGTCTCACCGCCGCCATCACCAGCAACCCCGATGCCCCCGTGAGCGAGGTCGCCGAAATCCCCATCGAGATGATTGTCGGCCCCGAGTATGTCACGGGCAGTTCGCGCATGAAGAGCGGAACGGGTCAGAAACTCATCTGCAACATGATCTCGACCAGCGTGATGATCAAGATGGGTCGCGTCAAGGGCAACAAGATGGTGAACATGCAACTCACCAACCAGAAACTCGTGGACCGCGGCACCCGCTGGCTCGTCGAGGAACTGAAGCTCCCCTATGAGGACGCCAAGCGCCTGTTGCTGCTCCACGGCTCGGTAAAAAAGGCCATTGACGCCTACCGTGGCCTGTAAACATTACGTCTGGTGCGATGTCTTCGTACCATAGTAAACGATTAGTAATGAAGAGAATAGCATTATTGGCTGTGGTGGCGCTCATGTGCCTCACCGCCGTGGCCCAGGCCAATCTGGACCCGTACTATGCGCGGCGGGCAACGCTGTTTGAGCAGCTGCCCATCGGCAAGAAGGACATAGTCATGCTGGGTAACAGCCTGACGGACGGTTGCGAGTTCAACGAGCTGCTGGGCAACCGCCACATCAAGAACCGCGGCATCGTGGGCGACATCGTGCAGGGCATGATTGACCGCATCGGACCCATCATCAAGGGAAAGCCCCGCAAGTTGTTCATCATGTGCGGCGTCAACGACATTTCGCATGACGTGAGCGCCGACAGCATCGCCCGTGCCACCGAGAAGTTGATCGTCATGGTCAAGCAGGGCAGTCCCAGGACCAAGATTTACCTGCAGAGTCTGCTGCCGTTCAATAACGACGTGCGCGAGTGGAAGTTGCTTAAGGACCGTGACCACGTCGTCGTCGAGGCTAATGCCCTGCTCGAGCAAGTCGCTCATCGTCAGGGTGTAACATGGATTAACCTCTACCCGCTGTTTGTCGATGACCAGGGTCGCCTGCGCGCCGAGTTGACCAACGACGGCCTGCACCTCATGGGCGACGGCTACCTCATCTGGCGCGAAGCCATCAAGCCATATCTGAAATAAACTTCAGGCATTGTAATCCAAGTTTTTGAGGAAACAAAAAGGGGCGACACGGTTGCCCCTTTTTTGTGATTTTGGGAATATATTTGCATATCTCGGTAAAAAGGTCTAATTTTGTCGTTTATTGTGGAAATCCTGACTGCGCCCTTTCGCGCCCGTCAGACGACCACATCATTGGAAACAGGAAAGGTAACTCGCTGATAATGACTACTGTGATAGTGTCTCCAGCTTTACCTGCAAGGCACAGTGCCACCACCTCAGTATTGAAGTGGTGACCCTTTGTGTGTTGCTCAACTATCCATTGCCCATCAATTCCATTAGTCAATGAAATTAGACAAAGACATCATCACGGTGACATCACCACTGCTGCCTGACCTCGACGAGTTCCACGCGATGCTGCGCGAGATCTGGGACCGCAAGTGGGTGACTAACAACGGCGAGTTCCACCAGAGGTTTGAAGCCGCCCTGTGCGAGTACCTCAAGGTGCCCTACATCAGCGTGTTCACCAATGGCACCCTGCCACTCATCACCGCTCTGCAGGCGTTGAACATCAGCGGCGAGGTCATCACCACCCCTTACAGTTTTGTGGCGACGACCCATTCGCTGTGGTGGAACGGCATCAAGCCCGTGTTTGTTGACATCGACATGGCCACGGGAGGTATTGACCCCGACCGCATTGAGTCGGCGATCACGCCACGCACTACGGCGATCATGCCCGTGCATGTGTATGGCAAGCCCTGCCGCACCCGTGAGATTCAGGAGATTGCCGACAAATATGGCCTGCGCGTTATCTATGACGCCGCCCACGCCTTTGGCATTGAGGTGGACGGAAAGAGCATTCTTGAAGAAGGCGACATGTCCACGCTGAGCTTCCACGGCACCAAAGTCTTCGGTACAACCGAGGGTGGAGCCCTTGTGGTGAAGGACGAGAAGATGAAGCAGCGCATCGACTACCTCAAGAACTTCGGCTTTGCCGGAGAGACCGAGGTCGTCGCTCCCGGCATCAATGGCAAGATGGACGAGATGCGCGCCGCCTTCGGCCTGCTCAACCTGCAGCAGGTCGATGCCGCTATCGAGGCACGTCACCAGGTCGCTATTCGCTACCGTGAGGCACTGCGCCCCATTGCAGGCATCACTTTCTGGGACGACATGCCTGGTGTGCGCCACAACTACGGCTACTTCCCCATCTTTGTTGATGCCGAGGCCTACGGCATGACGCGCGATGAGCTTTACTTCAAGCTGCGCGACCACGGCATCCTCGCCCGTCGCTACTTCTATCCCCTCATCAGCGACTTCTCCACCTATCGCGGCTTGCCTAGCGCCACCCGCGAGAACCTCCCCAACGCCACCCGCATGGCCGACACCGTCATCTGCCTCCCCATCCACCACGAACTCACCCCCACCGACCAACAACGCATCCTCGACTGCATCCTCAACAAATAAATCGAAGTCTCATTGTTATGAATATTATTAAAAGGGCTTGTAATAAGCTAATTAGATGCTTGGTGGCTTCATATCTAAAGAGAAAAGGCATCCACCATGGTTTCATTCTACAGATGACAACTAATGGCCTAATTAAAGACTGGAAAAGTTGCATGAAGCCTTTAAGGGATAAGATTTGGGCTGTCAAAAGAGGTTTTTACCCCAGTAGAATCGATCTATGGGGGTTGAATGAGGATAATTACACGAGGTATTTGTCTGATTTTAATTATCGGAAATTGTTCCCGTTAAATAACGGTTTCCAAATATGGCTTGATGATAAGCTGACGACCAGGTATGTATTTCAAGATACTCGGATCAAAGACTTCATGCCACGTTATTACCTATATGTCGAGAATGACGGGAACTATTCCTATTTAATGGATTTCAATCAGCAAATCCCTAAAGATTCAGATGCTCTGCTTAACCTCTTACGCCAAGAGACAGTCTTGGCGCTGAAACCATTGGCTGGCTCCCTAGGAATAGGTTTTATTAAACTTGAAATTAAACAGGGTGAAATCTATGCGAATAATGAATTGCTGTCAACCGAGAAATACGATGAGTTAAAGAAATCACTCAGAGGCTACATTGTTACGGAATACTGCCACCAGCATAGCCAATTGGATAGAGTCTGGGATAAAAGTGAATGTACTTTGAGGATAATCATGGCAAAGTTTAAGGATAAGTATTGTGGAGGTAAAACCAAATCGATTCTTTCTTATGCACGCTTTGGCACAAGTTTGTCCTCCACCACTTCCAACATGTCGCAGGGTGGGGTAGGCGTATGCTTTGATTTTGAAACAGGCATTTTGGACAATGTCTTTTATCGTAAAAAAGGATTTGACAAGAATGGTCAAACAATGCATGATGCACATCCCGATACACATGTGATACTTGGTGGTCAAAGACTGCCGAATTGGGATATTGTGAAAAAGGGCTTGTACGATATAGTGGACTATTTTTCTACGCTTGAATACTTTGGCTTTGATGTCATTATTACTGATGACGGTTTCAAAATATGTGAAATAAATTCCTTGCCTGGCTTGGACATTGAGCAAGTCATGTTCGGGCCCATATTAGACAATGAAGTGGCAAGACAATTCTATACTGATAGAATCCATTAATGGCGCTTCATGTCACAACAGAATAAGGTCTTCATGAAGAAAAAACTCATGCTATTGGGCGGGCTGCGATACCTGTTGCCCGTTATAGAGGCGGCCCATCGTCATGGCATCCATGTTATTACAGTGGACTACTTGCCTGATAACATCGCACACAAGTACAGCGATGAGTATCACAACGTGAGCATCATTGACAAGGAGGCGGTGCTCAAGTTGGCGCAGGAGCTGCAGATTGATGGAATCATGTCGTTTGCCGTGGATCCCGGTGTGGTGGCTGCGGCTTATACTGCTGAGCAGATGGGCCTCCCGTTCCAGTGCAGCTATGAGGCTGCCTGCATCCTGCAGGATAAGTCCCGTTTCCGCAAATTTCTTGCCGAAAACGGTTTCAATGTGCCCAATGCCCGTGGCTATAGCGAGGGAGATGATGCTCTCAAGGATATCGATTACTTCAACTGGCCCGTTATCGTAAAGCCCGTGGACAGTGCTGGCAGCAAGGGCGTCACCCGCGTTGATGATCCTGCCGACTTGCCTGCTGCTATCGCCCACGCCCTCGACTGCTCTCCCTCCCGTCACTTCATCATCGAGGATTTCCTGGAGAAGAAAGGCCCATCGATGGGCGATGAATGCTTTGTGGTCAATGGCAAGTTACTGTACAATGCCTTTTATGACCAGTTCTTTGACAACGAGGCCGTGAATCCCTATGCCCCTTCGGGTGAGTTCTGGCCCTCGGCGATGGACGAGGAGCATGAACAGGAATTCAAGGGTCAGCTGCAGCGCCTCTTTGACCTATTACATATAACTACAGGCATGTTTAATGTTGAGTGCCGTGTGTGCACTAACGGCAAGTGTTACTTGATGGAAGTCTCTCCACGGGCTGGCGGCAACCGCCTCGCCGAGATATTGAATTATGCCGCCGATGTTGACATTATTGAGGCTGAAGTGTGTGCCTCGGTGGGCTTACCATTGGCAGACATTCATGAGCCCAACTACAACGGCTTCTACGCTATCAATGTGCTCCACAGCGAGAGTGACGGCATTTTCAAGGAATTGTGCATAGACCCCGGCTTCGAGAAGGCACATCTTGTCGAACGAGACCTTTGGGTCAAGCCTGGTGATAAGGTGTTAGCATTCACTGGTGCCAACCAATCGCTTGGCACAATCTTCCTGCGCTTCGACACCCGCGAAGCTCTGAATCGCTTTGTTGTTTCGCCCAACACGTATATCTCCATCGTGACCCATTATTATTAATTTAAGAAGTATCAAAAGTTCGAAGGCTAGGTAATTCTATGAAGAAAAAACTTGCTATTATTGGAGCTTCAACGGGTCAGTATCCTATTTGTTTGAAAGCCAGAGAACTAGGCATAGAGACTTCATGCTTCGCTTGGGAGCAAGGAGCGGTATGTAAAGATATCGTTGACCATTTTTATCCGATTTCAATTTTTGATATGGATAAAATTGTTGAGGTTTGTAAATCAATAGGTGTAGAAGGTGTAGTTTCGAATGCATCAGACAGTACGGCGGATGTAGTAGCCTATGTTGCCGAAATGCTGCATCTAAACGGAACTCCTTATAAAACTGTTATTTCTTTGCACGATAAGTATTATGTTCGTTCTTTGACTGAATCTATTGATGGTCTAGGTTCTCCTCGTAATTACAGATATGAGGGAATGGATTTGCATATTTATCCTTGTGTTGTGAAGCCCTGTACAGGAAGAGCGAAGAAAGGTGTTTCATTTGCACGTGATGAATCGGAATTTGAAGATGCAATAAGTTATGCATCTATAGATAATGATTCTGGAATAATTGTTGAAGAATTCATTGAAGGTAAAGAACTTTCAATTGAGAGTATCTCTTTTCATGGCAAGCATACAGTTATTCAAGTAACCGACAAAGATAGTTCATCGGCTCCGCATTTTGTGGAACTGGGGCACCATCAGCCAGCAGATATTTCAGAGAGATTAAGAAGCAAAATAGATATTGTCATCCCTCGTTTGCTATCAGCCATGGGGTATACAGATGGGGCGTCACATATTGAAGTAAAATATAAAGGTGATGATCTCTACCTGATTGAAGCCAATCTGCGTGGTGGAGGTGATGACATTTCTAATAAACTCGTATTCATGAGTTCTGGTATTGATTATCTCAAATGCATGATTGATGTAGCTCTCAATCAATTTGTTGAACCTGTAAAGATGGCTTCAGGGGGGTTCGCTGGTATTTATTATCTCACCAAGCAGACATCTTATTTATTGCCTTTTTTTGAGGAAGCAACAGGAAAAGATTGGCTCATTCAAAAAGAAATACACTCTGGAGATTTAAAAGAGAGCCATTCAAACTATGAAAGAGATGGTTTTTTACTGTATTTTTCTGATCATAAAATAACACCAAAGAATTAGTAGAGATATGAACAAAACGATATTAGTCATTGGAGCAACTGGAAATCTTGGGGCACATATTTCAACTCATCTTAAGAGGTTGGGTTATGATGTGATAGCAGTAGGACATCGAAAGAATGATAATGGTTTCTTTGCCGACTACAGCATTCCATATTATTCTATAGATATCACTGATGTTGAGGATTTCGAGAAATTACCGCAATCAGGCATCTATGCCGTTGTGCACTTTGCAGGAATGTTGCCAGCAGTAATGAAAGGATTTAATGGTACAAGTTATGTCCAGTCTATCATTCAGGGAACTCTAAATGTGCTTGAATATACGCGTAAGGTTGGCGCTGACAGAATCCTATTTCCTCAGACTTTATTTGACATCAGTTATCTGTTTGGTACAAAAGTGCCCATCCCAGCTGATTCCCTCAGAAAAGTGCCAGATGGTGACCATTGGCTGTATGTTATTGCTAAAAATGCTGCTGTTGAGATGATTGAGCACTATTATAAGAATTTTGGCATCAAGAGGTTTATCATTCGATTGTCAAGGATTTATCTATATCATCCCAATCCCTATACGTATAGAGATGGCGAGAAGGTAATGGTTTCTGATCGCTACTTGATTTACCGTGCTATGCAGGGTGCCGATATTGAATTATGGGGTGACCCTAATCGTCTTCTTGAAACAATATGTATCAAGGATTTCTTGCAGATTATTGAAAAAGCGATTTTGGCGGACGTCGATGGTGGCATTTATAACGTTGGCAGTGGTGGCAGTACTCTGAAGGAGCGTGTTGAGGACATCATCGATGTCTTCAGTCCTAAAGACCATCCTTCGCGAATCATTTACAAGCCAGAGAAGAGAAGTGCGCGGCAATTTGTGTTGGATATCAGGAAAACAGTCAACGAATTGGGTTATGAGCCCCATTATTCTTGGCATGACTATCTAGTCGATTTTAAAGAAGAAATGGAAAAACAACGATTTGCAAAGATATGGGGAAGGGAAGATGATTATATTACTGAGGATGAAATCCGTGATTTATTGACAAGCAATAAGTTATAGATGAAGGACTGCTGCGCACCATGGTTGTGTGGCGACCTGAAATATAACGTATTTAAATTGCTGTTATATTTTGAAAGATTAATAATGAAATGATGAAGACACCGCTGGTTTCAATCCGTTGCCTAGTGTATAACCATGAGCTGTATTTGAGACAGTGTCTGGACGGGTTCGTGATGCAGAAGACGAATTTCCCGTTTGAGGCGATTGTGCATGACGATGCGTCGACTGACGGTTCTGCTGCTATCATTCGTGAATACGCCGAGAAGCATCCCGACATTATTAAACCCATCTATGAGACCGAGAACCAGTACAGCAAGCACAACGGCTCGTTAGTGAGAATCATGAATGCTGCCATGCATCCTGACTCCAAGTATGTTGCCCTTTGTGAAGGTGATGACTACTGGACTGACCCGAACAAGCTGCAAATGCAAATAGACTTTCTGGAATCTCATCCTGAGTATTCTGCGTGTTTTCATCGCGCCAATACGATAATTGATGAAACTGGAGAGGAAATGCAAGGACTGCCTGGTGACACATTCCGCAATATTCAAGCTAGAGATTATGAATCCACCGAATTGTTTAAAGTATGGACTGTACCAACAGCCTCGATGGTTTATAGAAAAGAGTGCCAGTTTTATCCTTTGAATAAAAGATATCGGAATCTATATGGCGATATTATGCGTGTGCTCTCTTGTGCTGAAATGGGTAAGGTTCGTGGAATTGATAGGGTAATGTCGGTTTACAGGGTTCAGAATAAAGGATTGACTTTCAGCCCCGATGCTAGTTACAGATTCATTATGGGTGCACCGGAACATTATCTTTTTTTGAAGGATAATTTCAAGAAAGTTGATAGAAAAGTGATTTGTAGAGCTATTTCAGAACGATTTTGGTTTAGGATTTCATATCAATCAACTCTTAAAGAGAAGATTCAAGACTTCCTCAAGTCGTTCCAATACGATTTCATTGGTTCTATTAGACGTGCAGTCCATGCTGTTTCTCGGAGGACAGTACATTAGTTTTTGACATAAGAATTAATCTTCGTTTTCACATTCATGAAGAGATATGATTACTTGATAGTGGGGGCTGGACTGTTCGGTGCGGTGTTTGCCCATGAGGCTCAAAAGGCGGGGAAGCGTTGCCTGGTCATTGATCGTCGTCCCCATTTGGGCGGCAATATATATTGCGAGCAGGTTGAGGGCATCAATGTGCATCGATATGGGGCTCACATCTTCCATACGGCCAACAAACGGGTGTGGGAGTATGTGAACTCGATTGTCGAATTCAATCGCTACACCAATTGCCCGGTGGCATGCTACAAGGGCGAGATGTACAACCTGCCGTTCAACATGAACACGTTCAACCGCATGTGGGGCGTGAGGACACCTGCTGAAGCGGTTGCTAAGATAGAGGAACAGAAGGCCGAGGCGAATGCCAGAATGGAGGCTGATGGTGTCAACGAGCCCCGTAATCTGGAAGAGCAGGCGTTGATGCTGGTGGGAAAGGATATCTATGAACGCCTGATTAAAGGCTACACCGAGAAGCAGTGGGGTCGTGATTGCCGTGACCTGCCGGCGTCCATCATTAGGCGACTGCCTGTACGCCTTGTTTTTGACAACAATTATTTTAATGACCCTTATCAAGGGATCCCTATAGGTGGGTACAACAGGCTCATTGAGGGATTGCTTGATGGTGTTGAAACGCGTATAGGGGTGGACTTTGCCGAGCTTAAGGGGAATTGGCGCGATAAGGCTGATAAATTAGTCTACACAGGGCCTATTGATGAGTATTTTGACTACTGCTATGGCAACCTGCAGTACAGGACAGTGAGATTTGAAACGGAGGTGTTTGACATGCCCAATTATCAAGGTAATGCGGTCATCAACTACACTGAGCGAGATATTCCTTATACTCGTGTGATAGAACACAAACACTTCGAGATGTTTGGCAGCGAGGTATACTCAACTCCAAAGACGGTAGTTAGCCGCGAGTACTCTACTGAATGGAAACCAGGCATGGAGCCTTATTATCCAGTTAATGACGACAGGAATTCAGCATTGTACCAGCAATATCGATTGTTGGCCGAGCAAGAGCCGAATGTGATTTTCGGTGGTCGTCTTGCCGAGTATAAGTATTATGATATGGACAAAGTCATTGAACAGGCATTGTTAACCGCTAAAGAAGAACAACTATGAGTAAGGTATTGAGCATTTGTATTCCTAGTTACAATATGGAAAAGTACTTGAATCGCTGTGTCGATTCGATGCTTGTTGAGGAGGTACTGGGTCAGCTTGAAATTATCATTGTTAATGACGGCAGCAAGGATGGAACCCTGGCCATTGCCAACGATTATCAGCAGCGTTACCCACAGTCGGTTGTTGTCATTGATAAACCCAACGGTCATTATGGCTCATGCATTAACGCATCGTTGAAAGTAGCTACTGGCAAGTACTTCCGTATTGTAGATGCCGACGATTGGGTTGATAGCAAGGCTCTTGTTGAATTTATACATACCTTGAGCGAGATTGATGTGGACTGCGTGTGCACAAAGTATGCTACACGATGGGATGGTGGAATGAAGATTCAGCCCTTGGAGGCACCATTCAACGAGGTTTTGGACTTGAATCAGTTTGAGCTACCAATTCAAAATCTTCGCATGCATGGTCTGACTTATTCTATACAATTGTTGAAAGACATAGGATATGTGCAAACGGAGGGTATTTGCTATACTGATACTGAGTATCTGTATATTCCTCTTGCATGTGCACGTAGTATCTATTTCATGGATGTTGTGTTATATCAATATTTAGTGGATCGTAGTGGTCAGTCTATGGCTCTGGATGAGCGTCTGAAAAATGATTCCCATCTATATAAGATTATGTTGAGGTTTGAAATGATACATCATACTGATTTGCCCTTTAATAAAAATGAATCCCGAATATGGTCTTTTACACAGAGTAATTTGATAGAATGGTGCACTGTTGTCTATATCTTCTTTTTTGAATATGATTTAGTTAAAGAAAATACCTTAAGGCGAATCATTGCAGAATTGCGTAGCGACAACCAATTGTGCTTTAATGGACTTTGGTCGAAGAAGCGAATGGCGGTTTTCTACTTATGGTACTACAGTGGCAAGAAGTTATCTAAGTTTTTGACACAACCATTTAGGAAAATAAAGAGATAGATAGTGGCATTCATGTTAATGGTACGATGATACAGTAAAGCGTACCCTGTAGAATAATTTTATAGAGGCGCAGTGAAAATAGCAGGGAGCCGGTTCATTAGAATCGGCTTCCTGCTATTTTTAGGTGGGTGGGGGTCGGCTTTTTGTTTTGGGGTTTGGGAGTGTTTTTGGTGGGGTGGAGGGGGAAATGTGGATTTGGATTTTTTAAAGGGGTGGTTTTTAGGTGGTTGAGGTGAATTTGAGGTCAAAAAATGACAAATTTTGGGTCAAAAAATGACAAATTATCCTAATTGTTTTTGATGTTTTTCCTAATGGTGAAGGAGGGTGGGTTGTAATTTTGCAACGTCCAAAAAGGACAAGGCCCTCAGTTCCATAATTACGGGAATCCTTGAAAACGATACCTCCAAATGAAATAAGTAATAACCCAATGGCAGCCCGTTGCGACGATCATCGCAACGGGCTATCTTTTGCTTTGGAGAAAGGTGGCATGAAAGTGTGGCTATTGTGAAAAAATGTTGTAGTCGGGCGATTTTTGGGGTGAGGCGTGGTGTTGTTCGGCGGTTTTGTAGTAATTTAGCAGGTTAAATAAAGGCCAATATGGCCTGTTGGAATTAGAAAATGAGATCTATATTGTTATTAATCACCACTTTGGCACTGATGAGCATCACGTGCCATGCCCAGGGACAGCTTGCCGAGCAGCAGCCCGGCACCTTGTTCGCCTATCCGATGGCGCCTGACACCTGTTCGACGCTCGAGAGCCGTTGCAACTACATTATCAGCCACTTCTGGGACAATTTTGACATCAGCAAACCCATCAGCGATGATGTGGCGTTTGAGACGACGTTCCGTGACTTTGTGGACTTCTTCCGCTACGGTCACCGCAATGTGGTCCTTAGTGCTGCACGTGACCTGGTCAACAAGGCGCAGTCCAATACCGCCAACCTGCAGAAGCTGGGCGAGGTCGCCGAACGTGCCCTGTACGGTACCGAGGCCGAGTACTGGAGTGACGAGGTGTATGTGGCCTTTGCCAAACCGCTTGCCGGCAGCAAGCGGTTGCCGCGTGCCGTGCGTGACCATTATGCCGAGCAGCTGACCCGCATCAATTCTGTCCAGGTGGGCTCGGTGCTTGATTTTGAGTATGTTGGGCTTGATGGTTTAAAGCATCAGTTGAGTGAAACGGAAGCCGAGACCTACATTCTGCTGTTTATTGACGACAACACCGATAGCATGATCGGTCGCCTGCGCCTGAGCACCGATGTCGCCCTTAACGCTCTACTCAATGCGGGAGGCACTAAGCTGCTGTGCCTGTGCATGAACAAATACAGTGCCGACTGGGCGAGCACGGCTGCCACCTATGCCGACAACTGGACCATCGGGTGCGGTAGCAACCTGATGCGCGACCTTGACCTGCGCGTGTTCCCGTGCTGCTATGTCCTTGATGCACAGCGCACGATCGTTAACAAGAGTTTGTCGGTCGAGAGGCTGCTGCTTGCTGTAAACCCTAATTGATGGGCTTAAAAAGTATAGAAAATTGACATTAAAGAAGTGATACAGTTATGACCGGATTTTTTAAGAACCTTTTCCTTTACAGTGCAGGTCACACCTACAGCAACCTGTCGCGTCTGTTCCTGCGCTTGTTCACGGGAATCATGTTCCTGCAGCTGTGCATCCGCCAGATGCTGAACTTTGATGCCATCGTGCCGACTTTTGACGGCATCTTGGGGCTCTCTCCCGAAGCATCTATGACGTTGCTGGTGTCGATTGAGCTGTTGTGTGCCGTGTGCATCATGCTGGGTTTCCTGACGCGTCTCGCCGTGTTGTTCCCCTTGTGCCTGATGCTCTTTGCCGAGAACCTCGTGATGTCGTCACCTAACACGGCTACAGACCAGTTCTTTAATTTCCAGCCTGGCTATCCCCTGATGTTTATCGGCATCTTCATCTATATGTTGCTCGCCGGTCCGGGCAAGATCTCGCTGGACTATATCATCGCGGCTCACTTCACCGAGAATGTCGATGACGAGCACGTGATTGATAATGCGTGATTAGGCTTTAGACCTTAGACTTTAGACCTTAGGCTTTAGACTTTAGACATTAGGTGCTAGACCTTAGAGGATTGGTTTTGGGGTTTAGATGTTAGTAATTGATTTTTAGAGGATTAGAAATTGAGTATTGCTGTATTGATATCGGGAGGCGTTGACAGCGCCGTGGTGGTCCACCGGCTCAAGGAGCAGGGCGAGGACCTGCACTTGTTCTACATCCGCATCGGCATGGACAATGACGAGGGCGACTGCAGCGCCGAGGAGGACATCGAGATGTGTACCCTCATCGCGCATCGCTACGGCCTGCCGCTTGAGGTGGTGTCGTTGCATGAGGAATACTGGGACCACGTGATGGAATATGCCCTGCGCACCGTTCGTGCCGGCCTGACGCCCAACCCCGACATGATGTGCAACAGGATGATCAAGTTCGGCTTTTTTGAGGAGCGGTGGGGCAAGGATTTTGACCTGACTGCTACAGGCCATTATGCGACCACCGATGTCATTGACGGCGTGAAATACCTTGCCACGGCGGTGGATCCCGTCAAGGATCAGACCGACTTCCTGGCACAGATTACCTACGACCAACTGAAGCATGTCATCTTCCCCATCGGCAATCTGCCCAAGGAGGAGGTGCGCCGCATCGCCGAGGAAGCCAAGCTGCCCAATGCCTATCGTCGTGACAGCCAGGGCATCTGCTTCCTGGGCCAAATCGATTATAACGACTTTATACGCCGCCACCTGGGCGAGAAGCCCGGTCCCATCATCGAGCTGGAGACGGGCCGCAAGCTGGGCGAGCACCGCGGCTACTGGTTCCACACCATCGGGCAACGTAAAGGCTTGGGCCTGAGTGGTGGACCATGGTATGTCGTGCGCAAGAACGTCAATGAAAACGTCATTTACGTTTCCAACGGCTACGGCACTGACAAGCAGTACGGGCGTACGCTCAACCTTGACGAGATGCACTTCATCTCGGGCAACCCGTGGGAGGGCGTTGAGGGCCCCGTGGACATCATGTTTAAGAACCGCCACACGCCCCACATCATGCGCGGCAAGTTCACCCACATCGACGGCCGCCGCTGGGTCATCGAGAGCGAGGTGGACGTGCAAGGCATCGCGCCCGGCCAGTTCGCCGTCATCTATGACCCGCAGGGCCACCTGTGCTACGGCAGCGGAATGATTACACTGTGACACAGTGTAATCAGATTAGTGATTAGAGATTAGCGATTAAAGAATATAGAATGGAAGAGGATAAATTAATAGCGTTGAAGGTGCTGGGCATAACACGCAGTGAGGTGCAGCCTGGGGCTTACGCGCTGCTGCTGGAGAATGCCGACAGTACGCCCGACGAGGCGCGTCGCATCCCCATCGTCGTGGGTGCTGCCGAGGCGCAGTCCATCGCCGTCAACCTGGAGCAGGTGATTCCGTCACGCCCGTTGACCCATGACCTGTTCGTGAGCATGTTTCATGTCTATGGCATTGAGCTGCAGCGGGTTGTCATCTATAGCTTCAAGGATGGCGTGTTTGCCGCGATGCTGCATGTGAACAACGGCACCGTGGCTGCCGAGATTGACGCCCGCACGAGCGACGCCATCGCTGTCGCCCTGCGCACCGGCGCCCCGATCTTTACCACCCCCGAGGTGATGAAGCTCACGAGCTATGAGTGGCGCCGCGACGGCAACTACAAGCCGCAAAAGCCCGTTCGCCTCGAGGATCTGCCGCTGGACAAGCTGGAACGGCGCATGCAGCACTATGTCGATAAGGAGGAGTATGAGAAGGCTGCCAAGGTGCAGAAAATCATCGCCCAGAAAACAAATCCAGCCCAAAGTGAGGAGTAGTTGGCGTTTTTTACTAATTTTGTGAGTTGAAAATATCAATTAATCAAATAATAGCATTCTTATGAAAAATCTGAAGTTAAGACTCATTGTGATGAATTTCCTGGAGTTTGCCGTGTGGGGTGCTTACCTGACCTGCATGGGCAACTACCTGGGACGTGCCGGCATGGGAGCCGAGATCTCGTGGTTCTATGCCATCCAGGGTATCGTGTCGATCTTCATGCCCACGCTGTTGGGTATTGTCGCCGACAAGTACATCCAGCCGCAGCGTCTGTTGGGCATCTGCCACCTGATTGCTGGTATGGCGATGATTGCGTTGGCCTACATGGGCATGAGCAATGACATGCCGGACAAGGCTGCCTTTATTGCCCTCTATACGCTGAGTGTGGCATTCTATATGCCGACGCTGGCGCTGTCCAACACGGTGGCCTTTACCATCCTGAAGGACAACGGCATGGACACCGAGAAGGACTTCCCGCCCATCCGCGTGTTCGGTACCATCGGTTTTATCGCCACGATGTGGTTTGTCAACTGCGCCGTGCTTGACAATGGGTCCTTCGGGTTCACCCTGGGCGAGAATGCCAACAAGTTCCAGTACACCTACATGCAGTTCGTCGTGTCAGGCCTGTTGAGCTTCGTGCTCTTCCTGTATTGCATGACGCTGCCTGAGTGCAAGCTGGTCAAGAAGGAGTCCAAGTCGCTTGCCGAGCAGCTGGGTCTGAGCGCCTTCAAGCTGTTCAAGACCAAGAAGATGGCGATGTTCTTCATCTTCTCGGCCATGCTGGGTATGTCGCTGCAGGTGACCAACGGCTTTGCCACACCCTACCTGACCCACTTCAAGAGTGATCCCACGATGGCCGACACCTTCGGTGCCAACAACGCCACCATGCTCGTGTCGCTCTCGCAGATTGCCGAGGCCCTGTGCATCCTGCTGATTCCTTTCTTCCTGAAGCGCTACGGCATCAAGGTCGTGATGCTGATTGCCATGTTCGCCTGGGTGTTGAGGTTCGGTTTCTTCGGAGCCGGCAATCCCGCGTTCCCTGGTGTCATCCTCATCGTGCTGTCTTGCCTGGTATATGGCGTTGCCTTTGACTTCTTCAACGTCTCGGGCGGTATCTTCGTCGATAAAGAATGTGCCCCCGACATCAAGGCATCGGCTCAGGGTCTGTTCATGCTGATGACCAACGGCTTGGGCGCTACCATAGGTACGCTCGCTGCTGGTGCCATCGTCAACAGCCTGTGCCACTGGACCGAGGACGGCTATCTCGTGGGCAACAATCCGTCGAGCTGGAGCACTGCATGGTTCATCTTTGCCACCTTCGCACTGGTGGTAGCCGTGTCGTTCATGTTCCTGTTCAAGTACAAACACGTGAGAGAGGAACAGAAGTAATTTCAGTTTTCAGTTTTTAGTTTTCAGTTGGCATAGTCTTTGTAGGTGCTTGAAACCGTAGTTTGACATGCGCTGAAATCGAATAACTAAGGACTGACAACCCACAACTTGAACAAATGCACCGTTTCTATTGTCCTGACATAGCGGAGACTTTGACGCTGGGCGAGGAGGATTCCAAGCACTGCGTCAAGGTGCTGCGTATGGCCGAGGGCGACACCATCGAGGTGGTTGACGGAAACGGAAACCTATACACTTGCCGCATCACGATGGCGCATCCCAAGCGGTGTGCCATCGAGGTGCTCGACAAGCAATCACAGCCCCCTCACTGGGGCTGCCGCATCGTGCTGGGCGTCGCGCCCACCAAGAATCTGGACCGCATGGAGTGGCTCGTGGAAAAATGCGTGGAGATGGGCGTGGACCGCATCATCCCCCTGCGCTGCCACAACAGCGAGCGCACGGTGCTGAAGACCGAGCGGCTGAGGAAAATCATGGTATCGGCCATGAAGCAGTCGCTCAAGGCCACCTTGCCCCAGCTGGATGAGATGACGCCAGTGGAGCAGGTGCTCGCTGAACCGATGGGCGGCACGCGCTGCATCGCCTATTGTGACGAAATGTTGCCTCGTGAGCAGCGTCAGACCCTTGCCCATGTCTATCAGCCGGGCAATGATGTGCTGATGCTTATCGGACCCGAAGGGGACTTCAGCCCCGAGGAGGTGGAGGCTGCCATGGCTGCGGGTTTTGCGCCGGTGACGTTAGGCGAGAGCCGCCTGCGCACCGAGACCGCCGGCATGATGTCGGTGGCGTGGATTCACGCTATGCTCGCTACGCAAGCAGTTTAGGGCTTAGAGTTTAATGTTAGAGATTTGACTGCTAACGGCTTAAATCAAGGAATAATATGGTTTTAAAAGAATTATTGGCATCAGATAACTTTTTCCTGCTCGCAGGTCCCTGTGTGATCGAGGGCGAGGAAATGGCGATGGATATTGCCGAGAAGGCGTTGAAAATCACCCAGTCGCTGGGTATCCCCTATGTGTTCAAGGGCAGTTACCGCAAGGCCAACCGCTCCCGTATCGACTCGTTTACCGGCATCGGTGACGAGAAGGCATTGCGCATCCTGCGCAAGGTGGGCGAGACCTTCAAGATCCCTGTGGTGACCGATATCCATGAACCCGTTGAGGCCGACATCGCCGCCGAGTATGTTGATGTATTGCAGATTCCCGCCTTCCTGTGCCGTCAGACCGAACTGCTGGTGGCCGCTGCCCATACGGGCCGCGTGGTGAACATCAAGAAGGGCCAGTTTCTGGCGCCCGAATCGATGCGCTTTGCCGTGCAGAAGGTGGTTGACGCCGGCAACGATCAGGTGACCATCACCGAGCGTGGCACCACCTTCGGCTACCAGGATCTGGTGGTTGACTTCCGTGGTGTGCCCGTGATGCAGGCCTATGCGCCGGTAATCGTCGATATCACCCACTCCCTGCAGCAGCCCAATCAGGGTGGGGGAGTGACCGGTGGCCGTCCCGAGCTCATCGAGACCATGGCACGTGCCGCCATCGCTGCCGGTGCCGACGGTCTGTTCCTGGAGACGCATCAGGATCCCTCGGTGGCCAAGAGCGACGGCGCCAACATGCTGCGCCTCGACCTGCTTGAGGGTCTGTTGACCCGCTTGACGCGCCTGCGTGCCGTCATCAATGAGATTGACAACAAATGCTAACACTATAAGAACATGAAAAGAACCGTCATCTTACTTGCCCTCGTTGCAGTCATGTTGTCTGCATCGGGCCAGAGTAGCGATGCTGTGGTCCGGGACAAGGTCACCAGTGCGGTGATGAAGGTATATGACGAACATCTCGCCCAGAATCCCAGTGATTACAATGTGATGTTTGCCCGTGCCCACCAGCACTTTTACAATGGAGACTATACCTCGGCGCTTGCCGATGTGAACCAGGCCCTGTTGCTCACCCCAAAGACCGACAAGGAATTGCGCTTTGACGAGTACATCCTGCGAGCCCGCATCAGTGACGCACGTCAGGACTACGTGGGAGAACTTGCCGACTTGCGCTTGGCTCAGGAACTGGAGCCTAAGTCGCTGCCGTGTACCGACCTGATTGCCAAAGCCAACCTCAAGGCAGGTAACCTTGATGCTGCCGCCAAGGCCTTCAAGACCATCCTGCATGCCGAATCCAAGAACTATGACGCGATGTATGGACTTGCCCTGGTGGAACAGGCCCGTGGAAATAACAAGGAAGCCCTGTCGCATGTCAACAAGGCGATTGAGCTCTTCCGTACCGAGCCCCAGGTGTATGTGAACCGTTCGGACATTTATGCCCGTCAAGGTGATATCACCTCTGCCGTCCAGGACCTGTTGGTGGGTATGTCGGTGGGTGATGGCGGCTCGGCAGTCCAGCAGCTGTTTGACTTGAGCGACAAGAATTATGACGGCGTGATGAATGCCCTCTCAGTGCTTGCCGACCGGAATGCTGCCAACACCGGGTTGTACCGTTACCTGAGCGCCAATATCGCCATTGACCATTGCCACTATTCCCAGGCTTTGCAAGACCTGAACGATATCAAGCGCAACCATCTCTATGACAGCCCCAATGTGGATTACCATATTTCCAAGTGCTGTCTGGAAATGGCACGTTATGACGAGGCTATCCAGCATGTGGACCAGGCGATTGCCGCCGATCCCCTGCAGCCCGAGTTTTACCTCGTGAAGTCACTTGCCGAATACCATGTCGGTGAAGGCGGACATGTTGACGCAGCCATGGAGGCACTGAACCGCTGCTCATTGACACATCCCCAGTATGTGCCCATGCTGCTTGCCAAGGCCTCCCTGCTGGCTAGCCAGGGCAATGAGAAGTCGGCTCTGGGTTACCTGAATGCCGCTGTTGCTAATGAGCCGGGCAATGCCCAGGTACTGCTTTCCCGCGCTATTGTGCTCAAGCACCTCGGCTATGACAAGCTTGCTGCCCGAGACTTGAATACGATGATGTTGATGGGCGATGACCTGTATGACCTGAAGGGATTTGCTCTGAATGAGCTGGGTCGTGACAACGAGGCTTTCCGTTGGCTGACTAATGTCACATCATCCCAACTGCCCGGTGGAGAGAATTTCTACTATGCCGCCCTGTTCATGGCTCAACGAGGTGACAATTACCGTGCCATGGATTACCTGCGCAAGGCCATCAACAACGGCTTCGGCAGCCTGCAACGCTTGCGGGATGACGTGCTGTCCCCGCTCAATCTGAAGTCGCTGCGCACCGAGCCCGACTTTGACGTCATCGTTAAAGAGCTGGAAGCGAGAAATAAGTAAGTGAGGAGTTAGAAGTTAGGAGTGAGGAGTTAAGAGGGAACACCCAAAAGGTCGTGACTGTGAACCGCTTGATGTCAAGGATAATGATGGCAACTGCTGTGGGCTTGATGCTCATGGCAGTGGTGTCATGTTCCTCGACCAAGCATGTGCCGCAGGGTCAGCTGTTGTTGGATAAAGTGAGCATCAACATTGCCGATCCCCATAACGACATCAAGGCAGCACAATTGGCCAACTACCTGCGCCAGAACGCCAACCATCGCGTACTGGGCGGCTTGAAGCTGCAACTGGCCTTCTATAACTTGGCGGGCCGTGATACCACCAAGTGGTATAACCGCTGGATTCAGCGCGTGGGCACGCCGCCAGTGATCTATGACAGCCTGTTGACGCTGGCGAGCCAGGACCAGTTGCACACCGCCTTGAGCAACAAGGGCTTCATGAACAACCGGGTGGAACGCCGCGTGAGGACCGACAGCGTGAAACGTAAGGCGTGGGTCGATTTTGACGTAACACTAGGTGAGCCTTATTACATCCGCTCCATCGACTATGAGATTCCTGACGAGGTCTTACATCATCTGATCCTTGCCGACTCGGCCCATTTTACCGTTCACAAGGGCGACCTGCTTGACTATGGCCGTCTCGACGAGTGGCGGCAGAGCATCACCGAGTCACTGCGCAACAAGGGCTACTATGCCTTTAACAAGGAGTACATCACCTTCATCGCCGACACCGCAGCCGACTCCAAGGGTGTGGACTTGACGCTGAACATGCGTGAGCCTTACCACAATGACCGTATGCCCTATTATACCGAACACGAGCCGTTCTACGTGCGGGATGTGATTTATGTAACCGACTATGACCCCGTCGCCATGCGTGACGGCTTCATGGGCGTGGACACGGTGGTGCTGAAAAGCGGTGTGAAGGTTTTTGAAGGCGAGGAGCGTTACTTGAGGCTCGACATTCTTGAAGACTGTAACTACATTGTGCCCGGTTCCCTCTACAGCACCGAAGCCGTGAACCGCACCTATCGTGCGCTGGGGCGCCTGAATGTGCTCAAGCAGGTCAATATCGACGTCAGGCCAGTGGGTGAAGTGGACGGTGTGCTCATGGTTGACACATGGGTGCTGCTGCAGCATGACAAGACTCAGAGCGTGTCGGTCTCCTTGGAGGGTACCAACAGCGAGGGTGATCTGGGCTTCGGCGTCGGTGTGGACTATGAGCACCGCAACATCTTCAAGGGAGGTGAGGTGCTGAGTGCCAAGGCCAAGGTGTCCTATGAGAGCATCTCGGGCGACCTGGGTGGCCTGATCAATAACAACTACAGTGAATATTCCACCGAGCTGGGTGTGACCTTCCCCAAGTTCATGTTCCCGCTGCTGAAGCAATCCTTCAAGCGCAAGATTCAGGCCTCGACGGCCTTCACCGTCAACTTTGACTACCAGGCACGTCCCGAGTACACACGTGTCATCGCCGGTGGCGGATGGCGCTACCAGTGGACGGAGCGCAGTCGGCGCTTGTCGCACACGTTGACGCTGTTTGATGTGAGCGTCATCAGTGTGCCCAAGTTCAATGACGAGTTCAAGCAGCGATTTGACTCCATCGCCAATCCATTGCTGTTCTACAGTTATCAGGACCACTTGATCATGAGGATGGGCTACAACTTCTATCGCACCAACAAGGCCGAGATGAGCGTGCAGCAGATGGGACGTTTCCAGCGTGACGTGTTCACCATCCGTGCCAATATCGAGACGGCGGGAAACCTGTTGTACGGGTTGTCGCATCTGACGCGCCAGAAGGCTGACGAGAATGGCAGCTACAAGGCTTTGGGCATCCGCTACTCGCAGTATGTGAAGGCCGATGCCGACTATGCCTTTACCCATTATCTGGATCGTCGCCAGAGCATCGCTTTCCACATCGGTGCGGGTGTGGCAGTACCCTACGGCAACAGTGACGTGTTGCCCTTTGAGAAACGATTCTACAGTGGTGGTGCCAACAGCGTGCGCGGTTGGGGCGTGCGCACCCTGGGCCCTGGCAGTTATAACAGCAACAACAAACTTTCCAACTTCATCAACCAGTGTGGTGACATCCGCTTTGATGTCAACCTAGAGTATCGTGCCAAGTTGTTCTGGATCATTGAGCTGGGCCTGTTCCTTGATGCCGGTAACATCTGGACCATCAGGAGCTATGAAAACCAACCTGGCGGTGTGTTCAAGTTCAACAAATTCTATGAGCAGATTGCAGCAGCCTATGGCGCTGGTATCCGCTTGGATTTCAAGTATTTCCTTGTGCGCGTTGATATGGGTATGAAGGCTCACAATCCCGCTAGCGGTCAGGAGCACTGGCCACTGCTGCATCCCAAGTTCAAGCGCGACAGCGAATTCCATTTCTCGGTAGGTTATCCGTTCTAGTTTTAGATAAGGATAACATCCCATTGGCTTGCTCCTGCAGCAATTTCTCATTATTTTGGGTGAAAGATGCTATTTTACTACTGTTTTCGTTAAAAAATAACGGATTTTTTTTGTTTGTTGCAAAAAATGTGATAAATTTGTCGCTTAAATAATAAAGATCGAATAATTCATTTTTTGTTTAACTTTTAATTTTATAAGCTTATGAAAAAATTTTTATTCATTCTGTTGGCAGCAGCAATGACGCTGCCCGTAATGGCCCAAGTAACCCCCGCTCTGAGGAACAGAGCTGCTAAGGTTGACCGCGAGCTTGACACGAGAGTACTCAAGTCAATGAAGGGCTTAGACGGCACTTTCAGCATGCCCACGAGGGGTATGACCGACTATGTATGGGACTTCGAGACTGAAGAAGACTTTGAAGGTTGGGCAACCTATGATGCTGACGGTGATGGCTATTGCTGGGAAGTCGATGACTACTATGCATATAGTGGCGTCCAGAGCCTGACTTCACGCAGCTATTATGGTGGTTCTGTATTGTACCCTGACAACTGGCTGATTTCGCCCAATGTTGCCCTGGGTGGTGAGTTGAAGTTCTTTGCAGAGAACTACTCATACTCCTATCCTGACAACTTCCAGGTATTCTTGATTCTTGGTGATGAGTTGACCGTTGAGGCAATTGAGGCAGCTGTGCCCATTAGCGACATGATCACTCCTCCCACCGACTGGACCGAGTACACCATTGACCTGAGCGCTTACAGTGGCAATGGTTACTTCGCTATCCGTCACTATGACTGCTATGACCAGTTGCGCGTCCTGATTGACTACATCACTCTCTCGGCTCCTGCTGCAGCAATGCCCGAGAACGTTACCGCTACCCCCGCTGCTACCAGCGCTGTTGTAGAGTGGGAGGATGCCGAGAATGTAGCATGGAACGTGCGCTACAGAGAGGCTGTAGATATTGAGTCTATCGAATGGGACTTCGAGAATGAGGAGCAGATGGCTCTCTGGGAGCTTGTTGATGCTGATGGTGACGGCAACAACTGGACCTACTTCAACAACACTGGTCTGACTTCTGGTCGCATGACTGCTCACGGTGGTGAAGGCCTCATTGCATCTGCAAGCTATGACAATGATCTGGGTGTTGCACTGACTCCTGACAACTGGCTGATTTCGCCGATGGTTAAGCTCGATGGCACCCTGTCATTCTGGGCTGCTGGCCAGGATCCCAGCTATGCAGCTGAGGTATTCGGTGTATTTGTTTCTACCGACAAGGTTAACTGGACTCAGATTGGCGAGGACATGACTGCTACCGGTACTTATAAGGAGTACACCTTCGACCTGAGCTCACGCGCAGGTGAGGAAGGCTACTTCGCTATCCGTCACTACAACGTGACCGACCAGTTCTTCCTGAACATCGACGACATCAGTCTTACCATGGGTAAGCCCAATGAGTGGATCGTTGTTGAGGGCGTTACCAGCCCCTACACCATCGATGGCCTGAATCCTGAGACCAACTACGAGGTTGAGGTACAGGGCGTTAACGCCGAGGGTCTCACCAGTGGTTGGACCCAGACCATTGCCTTCACCACTCTGGCCGATGATGTTCCTCCCGTTGACCCCACCGAGAAGACTGGTGCTCCCGTATTCAACGGCTACACCACCGACGGTATCCACGCTTACTTTGTTGAGATCCTTCCCACCGATGAGGGCAGCGTATCTTTATCCCGGTGAGGAAGAGTACACCGAGTGGGCTATCTATGAGGATATCCTGTCATTCGAGGGTGACGGCAAGCACCGCGTTGAGGCTTATGCCGTAGCTCCTAACAAGCTCCCCAGCGAGCAGATTGCTTATGAGTTCGTTGTTGAGCCTGAGCCTCCCACGGCAATCAGCGAGATGATGAACGGCAAGACCGTTGCTGGCGTACGCTACTTCAACATGGCTGGTCAGGAGATGCCTGAGGCTAATGGCCTGACCATCATGGTTACCACCTACACCGATGGTACCACCAGCGCTGTTAAGGTTGTGAAGTAAGCACCTAGGCTTTAGCTTTAATGCAATTTGAAAAACAGGCGTCCCGTTGTGGGGCGCCTGCTTTTTTTGTGGGGTAATGGGATAAACGTAAGTTTGACATAGTTCTATTTTAACGTGAATTCGATGAAAATATACTTTAGGTTATTGTCCTCCGAGTGGAAATCACCAAGGTTGCATAAACACTTTGATATCAATGCTGTTATGGTGATTTCACGTGAAGAGGCTTGCTATGTCAGGCATGCAGGTCGAATGACCTGCACAAGGCCAGCGGCCTTGAATTACACCAACCCCAGGGCGCACTGGCCGAAGGTCAGTGAGGCCTGGGGGCTGGCACCTATGTCGATATGGGCCCTGAAGGGGGCCACTCACTGCAACAGGCGCAACCCAGTCAAATCACTTGATTCTGACGCTATTGGCCCTCTTCGAGGCCCGATCCAGTTCTTGCTTGCTTTCCCCCAGGCCACACGAGGTCTTTCGACCTGTGCGCCCTGGGGTTAAGGATAGTCAAGGCCGCTGGCCTTGTGCAGGCCTTCAGCCTGCTAAACTTTTTCCGGACACCAATGATCTAGAGTATATCCTTGTCAAACTCATGTTATTGGTGGGTTATTGTCTCTCGTTATAATAGCCTGCAAAAAATGCGGCCAAATGATTAGCCGCATAATGGTGGGATAATGTATGAAATGTTTCTTTACTGAAGCCTGAGTCAAGAATAAAATGCTCAGGCGACGGCAAAGATGATGATCAACTCGGCGATGAGGACTCGCATAAACATCGTCAAGGGATAGACTGTGGCATAGGCTACGGCAGGAGCGTCGTTGCCGGCGGTGGTGTTGGCATAGCCCAGGGCGGGGGGATCGGTGGTGGCACCTGCTACAAGGCCCATGATGGTGCAGTAGTTGAGGTGCAGCTTGCCACGAGCCACGACGACGGCGATGAGCAGCGGGATGATGGTGATCAGGAAGCCGTAGAGTACCCACAAGGCACCGTTGGCGCTCAGGATGGTGGAGACGAACTTGCCGCCCGCCGCGATGCCCACCGAAGCAAGGAAGAGGCTCAGGCCCAATTCACGCAGCATGAGGCTGGCAGCGGTGCTGGTATAGGTCACCAGTCGGGCTTTGTATCCATAACGACCGATGAGGATGGCCACGATGAGCGGTCCACCGGCGAGACCGAGCTTCATGGGTACCGACATGCCGGGGAGCATGATGGGGATGGAGCCGACGATGATACCGAGGAAGATGCCGATGAACATGGTGAACAAGTTGGGGTGCTCCAGGCGCTTGTAGGAATCGCCCATGCGCTTGCCCAGACGGTCCACGTCCTCTTCGCGTCCCACAACGGTGAGGCGGTCACCCACCTGCAGCGACAGGTTGGGGCTAGCCAGCAGCTCGACACCTGCACGATAGACGCGGGTGACATTGACCTTGTAGCCCTCGTGGAGGCGGATGGAGCCAATTTTGCGACCATTGAGTTCGCTATTGGTGATGACGATGCGCTTGCTGACGATGCCCTTGGGCGATGTCTCGATTTGCCAGTCTAGATCCACCTGGGGACCGATGATGGCGTCGAAGATGTCCTGGTCGTGTGCACTCATGACGATGCGCAACACGTCATCCTGATGGATGACAGTCTCGCCCTGCGGAATCTCGATGGTGCCGTCGGCACGCTTGAGCCGCGAGATGGTGAAGTTGCGGTCGATGATGGAATGCAAGCGCGTCACTGCTTTGTCAAAGATGAGCTTGTTGGTCACCTGATAGGTGATGACGTGGGGCTTGAGCTGGCTGTCTTCTTTTTCGCGCTCAATCTCATTGATTTCCTTATCGACGTTGATTTTGAAGAAGGCCTTCAACAGCACCATCGACAGGATGATGCCGATGACGCCGAGGGGATAGGCTGCGGCATAGCCCAGCGACATGGACTCGTTGAGATCGCTGGCACGATCACCGACGGTCTCGATGAGTGCCTGCTGGGCGGCACCCAGTCCAGGTGTGTTGGTCACAGCGCCACTCATGACACCCACCAGATCTGTCATGCTGATGTTGCCGGCAATGTAGTAAATGGCAAGTGCCACCACCACGTTAAGGCCCACGATGAGCATGGCGACACCGTTAAGCTGGATGCCTTCCTGCTTGAACGAGGAGAAGAAACTGGGACCTACCTGTAGACCGATGGAGAAGATGAACAGGATGAGGCCGAATTCCTGGATGAACTTGAGGGTGGCAGGATCTACCTCAACGCCTAGATGACCGATGAGGATACCGCAGAACAGCACAAACGTCGCCCCCAGAGAGATGCCGAAGATTTTCACTTTCCCCAGCAGGACGCCGATGGCGATGACAATGGCATAGATGAGAAGCGTGTGAGCCACTCCGTTGCCTATCCATAATTCAGTGAACCAGTTCATGATTAAGTTTAATGTAGAGGTCAATTGATGTGTCTTCTATGAAATGCGGATGCCGTTCTCGACGATGTCGAGGATATCGACGGGGTTGTTGACGATGGCATCGGCATGGTACTCGACGAGTTCCTTCTTGCTGCGGAAACCCCATGTCACGCCCACCGAGTCGATGCAGGCCCGGCGAGCCGTCTCCATGTCCACGCCGCTGTCACCCACATAGAGCGTGTCGGCCTTGGCCACCTGGGCCTTGGCAAGGATGGCGAACACGACGCTGGGGTCGGGCTTGACGTTGACGCCCTCGCGGTGCCCCTCGATGGCGATAAAAGGAATGTCGGGGTAGAAGTGCGGGATGATTTTATCGACCGCCTTCTGGTACTTGTTGCTGGCGACAGCGATGCTCACGCCCATGTCGCGCAGGTCCTGCAACAACTCGGGCATGCCGTTGTAGGGCTTGGTGTAGTCGGTGCAGTGTTCGTCATAGTACTCGAGGAAGTCGCCGAGCACACGGTCTACCGTCTCGTCGTCACGTGCGTCCTCGGGCAGCACACGGGTCATCAGGCGGCGCACGCCGTTGCCCACAAAGTAGGGGTAACTCGCCATGCTGTGGGTGGCATAGCCGTTGCGCTCGAGAGCATAGTTAGCTGCCTGTCCCAAGTCCTCGATGGTGTAGAGCAGCGTGCCGTCCAAGTCAAAAATCACCAGCTTTTTCATCTTGATGTTTCTTAAAATGATGCTGCAAAGTTAATACAAAGTTTTCAGTTTCCCATCACGATACTGGCACTCATCTGGAAAACAAAATTGACAATCAACACAAATCGCTGGTATTCTGCACACTGTTGTGTTGAGTTGAAACAAGATTTCTTCACCGATTTCGGTAAGCGGCAGGCAAGGAAGTGACTTAGGGCACTATTTCCGTGATGTTGTAGTAGGTGCCATCGACCTCAAAGTCTTGGGCCGCTGCGGTGAGTGCCAGTATCAGCATGAAGGTGTGGATGAGATGATTTTAATTCCAGCGTTGCGTTGACAACGCAACAAACAGGACAGGGGTGCGTGTTGTTTCCTGGTTCATTCCAGCATGGGTGAAATGTTGCTGATGTGCAATCGTTTGCGTTGATTTTTTGAAACTGATGAAGTAACATTATAAAGTGATGTGGGCGGAAATCAGTAATTTTGGAGACATCAAAGGGGGGTATAGGACCCGTCACCATCGGAATAACCAAAATATCTATTCATAACTCAAAATATGTTCAATATGAAAAAATCAATTACACTATTTCTCGCGCTTGTGGTGTCGATGCTGACGCTGCAGGCTGGCGCCCAGATGTACATTGTGGGCGGCGCACCGTTCGGTGACTGGAACCCTGCCGGCGGTGTCAGAATGAATGCCAAGGCCGATGGAACTTACAATTACACGACCACCATCAGTGGCGAGGTGTATTTTGTGTTTGCCGATGGACTGGCATCGTCATCCTCTGATTGGACAACGTTCAATAACAACTATCGCTATGGTCCTTCCGCTGGTGACCAGCAGGTGCCTGTTAACGGCACTTGGACGGCTACGCAGAAGGCTGGTGACCATGGAGCCTACTTCTTCACGGGCGACGGTTCGGAATATGTGTTCACGTTTGACACGATCAACAAGCGCTTCAAGGTAGCCAAAGAGGGTGGTAGCGGTCCTGTTGATCCCATCACTGGTCACCTTTACATCCTGGGTGAGGCCAACGGCAACAGTTGGGACCCCAGCCATGGTGTGGAGATGAGCACGACCGATGGCTATATCTTTACTGCCCAGGTGACCTTCAACGGTGAATGGTCGGAGGAGGATGCCAACGTGAGCTATTTCTCGTTCACGACCAAGCTGGCTGATGACAGCGAGGACTGGGAAAGCATCAAGCCCTACCGCTTTACTCCTGTGAGCGATGGCAACTTCTGGGTGACCTCGTCGATGCTGGGTCAAACGATTGTCATGAATGCCCTGGGTGAGGATGTTGATATCTCCTTCCGTATTCCTGCAGGTACCTACAATATCACGGTTGACGTGAGTGGCCGCACGACGGTCATCACCCGCGAGAGCGGTGGTGGTCCCGTAGCCGGCAAGGGTTGGCCTGCTATGTATGGCGGTGTGATGCTGCAGGGTTTCTATTGGGACAGCTATGATGCTACCAAGTGGACCCGTTTTACCGAGAAAGCCGAGGAAATCGGCCAGAACTTTGATTTGGTGTGGATACCCAACTCGGGCAGCATTGACGACTTTGGCAATGCCCACAGCATGGGTTATATGCCCGTTTATTGGCTGAAACACAACACTTGCTTCGGTACCGAGACGCAGTTGCGTGAGATGATCCAGACATTGCACGGCCACAATACCAGCGTGATGATGGATATGGTCATCAACCACAAGAGCGGTAAAACCGGCTGGGTGGATTTCCCCGATGAGAGTGTCACTGGTCCTGTTACTGGAGACGAATACAGCATGACGTGGAGCCTTGCCGACATCTGCCGCAACGACGAGTGCTCGGCACAGGGTTATACTCCAACCGGAGCCTATGATGAGGGCGAGAACTTTGACGGCAGCCGCGATCTGGACCATACCAGCGCCAACGTGCAGAAGAATGTCAAGGCCTATCAGAAGTACCTCATGCAGGAGCTGGGCTATGACGGTTTCCGCTACGATATGTGCAAGGGCTTTGCTGGCTACTACGTGGGTCTGTACAATAAGGCCAGTGAGCCGACCTTCTCGGTGGGCGAGTACTGGGACGGCAATGCCGAGACCCTGCGCTGGTGGTTGAACGAGACCAAGCAGGACGACCGCATCCAGAGCGCCGTGTTTGACTTCGCGTTGAAGTATCCGATGCAGAGCGCCTTTGCTGGCGGTAACTGGAGCGCCTTGAATGACAAGGGCCTCGCTGCCGACCAGAACTATCAGCGCTACTCGGTGACCTTTGTCGATAATCATGACACGGGCCAAAATACTAACTATGACTGTCTGAAGACCAACGTGATGGCTGCCAACGCCTTCATTCTGGCTATGCCTGGTACACCGTGTGTGTTCTACAAGCATTATAATGTTTATAAGAACGAGATCAGCGACTGCATCAAGGCCCGCCGTGCTGCTGGTATCCACAATCAGAGTGCAATCCTCACGCAGCAGGAGAGCAGCAACGGTTACATCCTGGAGACGCAGGGCACACGTGGCAACCTGTACCTGCAGTTGGGCGGTGCTGTCTATAATGGTACGCCCGCGGGTTATGAGCTCGTGCAGGATGGTGACGGATACAATCTGTTCATCTCCAGTGGTATCGACTGGAGGCATGTGGGCAAGGATGGCAGCATCCTGGGTTATCCCGTGGTGAGCAAGAAGGCTGGCAACTATGTGGGCAACGTGGCGCTGACTGTCGCTCCCAGCAGATCTGGAACGACCATCGTCTATACCACCGACGGCAGTGTGCCCACCGTGACCAGCGAGGCGCTCACGGCTAGCAAGAGCTTTACCTTCACCGAGAATACCACGCTCAAGGTGGCTGTCCTCAACGGCAACCAGGTGGAGAATGTCGAGAGCTATGTCTATACCATCACCGATGCTGCCACAACAGGCATCAACGTGTATGTGAAGAGCTCCATGGCAGGTGCCCACATCTGGGCATGGACGAGCGAAGGCAGCGTGACGGGCAGCAGCTGGCCCGGTAAGGCCATCAGCAGCCTGGACAAGGTGACTGTCAACGATATCGAGTGGTACTGTCTGCACGTGGATGCCGACCAGGTTTCGGTCATCTTCAACAACGGCGAGAGCGGTTTCGAGAACCAGACGGCGACCATCGATGTGACGCGTGACGCCTTCTTCATCTATCCCAACAGCGAGCTGACGGGACTGAACTATGCTGCCGCCGACACCTATCTTGACGTGACCGAGAAGTATGCTGGAGCAGGTGCTGCCAGCTTCGACAAGGTCTATGTGCTGGGTAACATCAACATGACCGGTTGGGCTCCCAACAACGGCTATGAGATGACGACGACCAATGGTGAGAAATATACCGCAACCATCGACTTTGTGGATCCCTACGGCGGTTACAGCTATTTCAGCTTCTCGACGGCCCTGGGCGAGACTTGGGATGATATTGCCAGCGACCGCATGGGTGCTACCTCCAACAACTTCCTCATCAACCAGGCACGTCTGGGCACCGAACTGAGTGTTGTTCAAGGCACCAACGCCTTCAGGATTCCTGTGGGCAAGTACAACTTGACGCTGTACCTGTCACGTGGCGTCCTCGTGGTCGATAAGTGGACCGAACCGGTTATCGTTGTTCGTGGCGACGTGAATGCTGATGGCTTTGTCAACATTGCTGATGTGACCGACCTGATTAACGCCCTGCTGTCGGGTAACTACTCACACATTAATGTTGATAATGCTGACTGCGAGCAGGATGGCAAACTGAACATCACCGATGTGACCACCCTGATCAACTACCTGCTCCTGAGAACATGGTAAGGTGTTAGCCCTTAGACGTTAACTATAACATTCATCCGCATTCCTGTTTATCAGGGAGTGCGGATGCTTTTTATGGTTTTTGTTGGTTGGGTGGGGGAAAAGCACTACCTTTGCGTAGTAGATCGATGGAGAAGCAGTACGAGAATATTATTATCGGCATTGACCCGGGAACTAATGTGATGGGTTATGCTCTGCTGGGGGTGAACGGCAAGAAGCCGGAACTCATCGTCATGGGCGTACTGCAGCTCAGCCGCATGGAGGACCACTACATGCGCCTCAAGCATATCTACGAGCGCGTGAGCGGGGTGATAGCCGAATATCTGCCCGACGAGATGGCAATCGAGGCACCGTTCTATGGCAAGAATGTGCAGTCGATGCTCAAGTTGGGACGCGCCCAGGGTGTGGCGATGGTGGCTGCACTGAACCGCGAGATCCCCATCACCGAGTATGAGCCGCGCAAAATCAAGATGGCGATTACGGGTAACGGCGCAGCCAGCAAGGAGCAAGTGGCGATGATGCTGCAGCGCACACTGGGCATCGACCAGGCTCAGATGCCCGCTCTGCTTGACGCGACTGATGCGCTGGCGGCAGCCTTGTGCCACTTCTATGAGCGCAACAAGCCCTTCACGGGAAAGGGCACCAAATCATGGAAAACATTCATCGCCCAGCACCCCGACCGCGTGAAAAAATAACCTGAACTACGAATTACGCAGATTATCCAAATTGGCATTCGCGCTCGCTGTTTCTAACAACTGAAAAGTCTGATATTTCTGAGGGCATCCGTACACGGTCAAAAAGGAAGACAATAAGTACAATAAAGACAATGCCATCCGGCTCCAACGGAATAATTAACGACAACTCAAACAACTTAAACAACAGGCATCCGCGCAGATGCCTTTTTTTGTGGGCGATTTTTGGATAGTTCTTGGAGGGTTGGCGGGTTGGCGGGAGGGGTGTGTTGCGGGAGGGGTAGTCACGGCAAGGCGATGCCTTGTGGTGCTGCTGTACTGGTTTGACTATCAGATTGTTATAAATCAATTGTTTTTTTGTTAATAAAATGTTTGGAATGTATTTTGTCGGGTGGGGAAAAATGACTACCTTTGCGGCGAAAATTGAGAGCGTTTTATTAATAAGATGTCAATTACCAACATATTTGGTACACCTTTCAGGATAACTTGTTGCGGAGAGGCTGCTAGCCAATTCTATAACCCGCTGCAAGAGAGCATATATAGCGACTTACGCGCCACAATAGGAGGGGAAGACCCCGCTAATGTGGCGCGAAACTTTTTTAAAAAATCGAATAAAACAAATCATAATTTTTATAATTCATTATTTTTTCATCAATTTAAACAAGTTTTTTGTATGTTGAGAACAGTTAAGCTTATGGCCTTGGTGGCAATGTTCTTTGTGGCATTGGCATCGAGTGCTCAGGTGACGACCTCGGCACTGTCCGGTGTTGTGACCGATGAAAATCAACAGGCGATGATTGGCGCCACGATTACCGCGTTGCACACGCCCTCGGGCACGAAGTACAACGCTGTGACCAACATGGACGGCCGCTATACCATCCAAGGTATGCGTCCCGGTGGTCCCTACACCGTTACGGTGAGCTACATCGGCTATGAACCGCGCAATGTAGAAGGCGTGATGCTGCAACTTGCCGAGACGTCCAACCTTGACGTTGACATGAGTGTTGATGCCAACACGCTGGGCGAGGTAGTCGTTACCGCAGCCGCTACCAAGTTCCGCGCCGAGAAGACCGGTGCTGCAACCAACATCAACAGCACGCAGATCAGCAACCTGCCCACGGTTACCCGCAGCCTGACTGACGTTACCCGCCTGTCACCTTACGGCGGTAACGGCATGAGCTTCGCCGGTACCGATGGCCGTACTGCCAACTTCACCGTTGACGGTGCCAACTTCAACAACAACTTCGGTCTGAGCGACAACCTGCCTGGTGGCGGTAATCCTATCAGTATCGAGGCTATTGAGGAGTTGCAGGTAGTGATTTCTCCCTATGATGTTCGTCAGACCAACTTCATCGGTGGTGGTGTTAACGCTATCACCAAGAGCGGTACCAACAAGTTCCGTGGTAGTGCCTACGTCTTCCATCGCAATGAGAACATGCGTGGTGATGCCGTACAGCGCACCCAGATCGGTCAGGCCCGCGAGAAGTTCCAGGTGAACACCTATGGTGCCACCATCGGCGGTCCGATCCTTAAGGACAAGCTGTTCTTCTTTGTGAACGGTGAGATGACCAAGCAGCCGACTATTGTAAATATGTGGCGTGCTTCGGAAAATGGTGTTGCCGTTCCCGACCAGTACATCTCTCGCACCACGCTCGCCGACCTGGCCCGCGTGAGCGAACACGTGATGAACAAGTACGGTTATGACACCGGTTCCTATACCCACTTCCCCGCCGACGAGAACAACTACAAGATTCTTGCCCGTCTGGACTGGAACATCAACCATGACCACCACCTGGCCCTGCGTTACAACTACACCAAGAACCGCTACTGGAGCAATCCCAATGCTTCGTCGATGGACGGTGGCACGCGTATGGCTAATGCCCGTGTATCGCAGAAGTCCTTCTCCTTCGCCAACTCGATGTATGGCATGGACAACTTGGTACACTCTTTCTCTATTGACCTGAACAGCCGTCTGAGCGACAACCTGTCGAACCAGTTCCTGGCTACCTACTCCAAGCTGGATGACATCCGCGCCAGCAATTCTAGCGAGTTCCCCTTCATCGACATCACGATGACCGATGCCGAGGGCAACAAGGACAACTACATGGCTCTGGGTTATGAGCTGTTCACCTGGAACAACGCCGTTCACAACACCATCTGGAACCTGCGTGACGACGTGACCTGGTACTATGGTAACCACAAGATCATGGGCGGTCTGAGCTTTGAGCACCAGATGGCCGACAACCAGTACATGCGCAATGGTACGGGTTACTACCGCTATAATAGCGTTGACGACTTTATCAACGGTGCTACCCCCGAGGTCGTTTGCTTGACTTACGGTTACGGTAGCGAGACCAAGCCTGCTGCCCGCGTGCAGTTCAACAAGGCCGGTATCTATGCACAGGACGAGTGGAACGTCACCAAGAACTTCAAGCTGACCTACGGCCTTCGTCTGGATGGTCTGTTCTTCAACAACGGTGACTTGATGACTAATGGTGTTCGTACCAATAACATTTTTGACGAGAAAGGAGATGCCATTATTCCGGTTTATGACAAAAATGGCAAACTTGTAGAAAAGAAAGGAACCTATCCTCTCTATGATGCTAATGGTAAGCCCGTATTGAGTGGTATCTTGGGCCTCGACTATTATGACAATAATGGCAAGGTTCGCTATATTGACACAGGCAAGTGGCCCAACAGCAACCTGATCGTTCAACCCCGCCTCGGCTTTAGTTGGGACGTGTTCGGCAACAAGGTGCTGAAGGTGCGCGGTGGTACGGGTCTGTTCTCGGGTCGTCTGCCTCTGGTATTCTTCACCAATATGCCCACCAACGGCGGTCTGGTACAGTATCAGGCTCAGCTCAACGCCAACACCAAGATTGGCGGTATGGTTAAGGATCCCAACACTGGTGAAATGGTTTACAAGCCCAACAGTGGCTTTGAGAACTACACTGGTGCCTACACCACCGATGCCAATGGTAACCGCTATATCGACATGAGCCAGTTTGCCGGCGGTCTGGTGACCGAGAACGGCCAGGCTTCGGTCAATGCCCTACGTAACAAACTGCTCGCTATGGGTTATCCACAGGTAGCTGACCCAAGTATGGGTACCGTTCCCTCGTCGATCAGTGCTGTGGATCCCAAGTTCAAGATGCCGATGGTCTGGAAGACCTCGTTGGCTGTTGACTACAGCATTCCCGTATCGTTCCCCTTCACTGTGACTGTTGAGGGTATCTTCAACAAGAACATCAACGCTGCCAGCATCAGCGACTGGGCTATCCCCAGCGTGGGCGGCTTTGCCCGCTTCAACGGTGCTGACAACCGTCCCATCTATCCCGCCGGTTTCCGCACGGGTACCAAGGCCTTCGTTCTGGAGAACACCAGCCGCGGTTATGGTTGGATTGGCAACATCACCCTGAATGCTGAGCCCACCGACTGGCTGAGCCTGATGGCTGCTTACACCCACACCGTACAGAAGGAAGTTACCGGTATGCCCGGTAGCGCTGCCGAGAGCGCCTTCACCTATGTTCCCACCGTTGAGGGTCCCAACAACATCAAGCTGCACAACTCGCAGTATGTAACTCCTGACCGTTTCGTCCTGTCGGCAACCGGTCACGACAAGAGCGGTAACCACTATGGCCTGATCTATGAGACCTGGCGCGGCGGTTACAACTACTCCTACATGATGGCCAACGATATGAACGGCGACGGTTACAACTACGACGCCCTCTACATCCCCACCGACGAGCAGGTCGCTAACCGCGAGTTCCGCTTCGTGAGCGAGGGTGACAAGACCCGCTTCATGGACTATGTACATGCCAACAACTACCTAAAGAACCATCAGGGCAAGTATGCCGAGGCCTATAGCCTGTACAGCCCTTGGGTTCATCGCATTGACTTGAGCTACAAGCATGACTTCTCACTGAACGTGTGCGGTGCCAAGCACACCCTGCAGCTGCTCCTCGACGTGAAGAACGTGCTCAACTTCTTCAACTCGAGCTGGGGCGTGAGCAAGTACCTGAATCCCGAGATTGGTAGCGATCCCCGCATCCTCAAGTATGAGGGCGTTGACGCTCAGGGCTATGCCACCTTCTCGACTCCGGGCTCCATCAGTGGTAGCACCAAGACCTTCGTTCCCAACAAGTCCATCGGTCAGTGCTGGAACGCATCTATCGGTATCAAGTACATCTTCAACTAATTCCTAAAGACTAAGACAATATTATGAAACTCAAATATTTTATTTCGTTTTTTGCACTGGTCGCCCTGCTGTCGGCTTGCTCTGATGACGATGCGATGACTCTGCTCGATGAGATTCAGGTTTCATCTTCCTACGTGAGCATTGACGAGGCCGGTGGTTCCAATACGATTACCTTGAAGGCCAAGGAAGCTTGGACCTTTGACGATGAGGAAATTCCCGCTTGGCTGACCATCAACCCGAAGAGCGGTGGTGCTGGCGAGACCAAGGTGACCTTCAGCGCTGACGCTGCTCCTGACGGCCGCACCTCTGTACTCCACGTGAAGTGTGCTGACAAGAGCCAGACCATCAACGTTATCCAAGGTCTGTCGGTAGTTAAGCCTGCTACTTGTGCTGAGGTTATTGCCGGTCCCGAGAGCAAGACCTACCGTGTGACTGGTACCGTTAAGTCGATTGTTAACACCACCTATGGTAACTGGTATCTTGAGGATGAGACCGGTGAGGTTTACATCTATGGTACGCTGGACGCTAAGGGTGGTACCAAGAACTTCCTGAGCTGGGGCATGGAGGTTGGTGACATTGTTACCGTCGAGGGTCCCAAGACCGTTTATAACGGTACTGTTGAGCTCGTTGACGTAACCGTCGTCAATATCGAGAAGTCGCTGGTTAAGGTCGAGGGTTATGACCCCGCCGATGCCACTATCCCCGTTGAGGGTGGTACGGTAGCCATCAACCTGTCCTGCAAGACCAACAACGGTGTCTCGGTTGAGATTCCCGAGGAGGCTGAGGACTGGCTGGGCATCGTGTCGGTTACTGGTGGCGCTGAGCCCGTGGTTACCTTCCGCGCTCCCGCCAACAATGGTGGCGACCGCAGTGCTACTGTAGTCTTCAAGACCACCGACAAGGGTAAGGAATATACCGCTCAGGCAACCATCTACCAGAAGGGTTCGATTGTTGCTTGCTCGATCCAGGAGTTCCTTGAGGCTCCCGTCGGCGATACCCAGTATCGCATCACCGGTGTGATCACCAAGGTGGCCAATGCATCCTATGGCAATGTTTACGTGCGTGACTGGTCGGGTGAGACCTACGTCTATGGCATCGGTGCCAAGGGTGACTTTGAGGCTGCTGGCCTGAAGGAAGGTGACGTCGTTACCCTCGTGGGCAAGCGTGGCGAGTACAAGGAGACTCCTCAAATGACCGGAGCTGTCCTTGAGGAGAGCATTCCCGTTACCCGCGTGACTATCGACGAGTTCCTTGACAAGGAAGACGATCCCAATACCTATTATATGCTGACTGGTATTATCACTGAGATTGCCAATCCGACCTACGGAAACCTTTATCTCGAGGATGAGACTAACAGCGTCTATGTCTATGGCTGCTATCCCGGTTGGGGTGCTACCGGTGACAACCGCAAGAACCTGCTGGAGAACTTTGGTATCGTTGTCGGTGACCAGTTGAGCGTAATCGGCGTGAAGAGCACCTATAAGGATACTCCTCAGCTGGCTAATGGTATCTACTTCTCTCACGAGAAGGCCCAGTAACTGTAAGAGACTACTATTCTGAGTCCAGTTACTAAGCGCGATTACATTTAAACTTGAATTTGCTAAGGGAGCGACCGTTTGCGGCCGCTCCCTATTTTTTTTGATTCTGTTTCCGAGGCGGAGCCTCGGACTACGGGACAATGCTGGCCGAAGGCTTTGTTGGATGATTATTTTTGGTTACCTTTGCAACATGATAAACGATTAAACCTCTAGATGATGAAAAGATTGTTTTTACTGATGCTTCTGCTGCCGCTCCTGGCTGTTCAGTCATGGGCTGCTGGACGTGACAACTACACGGTGATTATTTCGCTCGATGGTCTGCGTTGGGACTATCTGGACACCTATGACGTGCCGTTCATGAACCAGCTGGCGCGTGAGGGCGTCAAGGCGGTGATGCAGCCGTCGTTCCCAAGCAAGACGTTCCCCAACCACTACACGCTGGCAACGGGCCTCACGCCCGACCACCACGGCATCATTGCCAATATCTTCTGGGACCGTGAGAAGGGCGTGGAGTACTCGCTGAGCAACAAGGAGACGCGTGCCGACAGCCACTACTACGGTGGCGACCCCGTGTGGCTCACGGCTAAACATCAAGGCGTGAAGACTGCCACGGTCTTCTGGGTGGGCAGTGATGTCGCTGTCAAGGGCGAGTATCCCACCTACTGGCGCGATTACCAGACCGAGCAACTTGATTTTGAAAGCCGTGTTGATGAGATTATCCGTCTGCTCAGTCTGCCCGAGAAAGACCGTCCCCACCTGGTGATGGCCTACTTTGAGGAGCCTGATCGTAGCGGCCATGATTATGGCCCCATGCACCGCAATACACGCCTCGCCGTGGAGAACATGGACCTGCTGTTGAGCAAGCTGTGGGCTCGCATCCAGCTGTTGCCCTTCGCCGACAAGGTGAACTTTATCGTTACCGGTGACCATGGTATGGCTAGCGTCGATCCCAAGCGCTTTGTGGACATCGACGACGTGCTGCCCAAGCGTTGGTATGAGCGTTTCTGCAACGATTATCCCACGCTGATTTATGCCAGTGCGCCGCAGTATATAGACTCCATCTGCGATGCCTTGCAGCGTGTGGACCACATCCGTGCGTGGAAACGTGCCGACATACCCGCCTATCTGGGTTACGGCACCGATAAGAACATGGGTGATGTGGTGGTCTTGCCCGATGTGGGCTGGCTCTTTGCCGACAAGCCGTCCAAAAAGCAGCGCGGCAGTCACGGCTTTGACCACACGGCAGCCGACATGCAGGTGGGTTTCCGTGCCATCGGTCCCGATTTCAAGGTGGGCTATGTGAAGGCAGACCGTTTCCGCAACGTTTGCGTCTATCCGCTGTTGTGCTACCTGCTGGGTGTGACCCCGTCGCCCAATGACGGCAGCCTTGAAGAAGTGCGCGACCTGCTCAAGTGATTTCAAGCAGACCGCACACATAATTCATTATTCTATTAATAAGAGTTCTATAAAACTATACTCTTGAACTCAACTGGCTGGCCAGTTGAAGGCCAGTAGAAACTCGGAATTTTGCGTCTCCAGAGCAGCATTTTAGTTATGCCTAACGCTTGGAGACGCAAAATTTTGCGTCTCAACATGGCGTGAGTTGAACATCAATGCTTTATTGTTGTTCAACTCGCGTTGATTTGGTAGGGATTATAGCGCGATGCGCAGACCGAGGTCACGGCGTGCGGTCTCAGGCGAATAGTACTGGCGATAGCCGATGCGGCAGAACCTAACGTGTCCCTCCATGCATCCGCCGCGGCAGACGCGATCGGTGCCGGTCTCAGGTCCCGTGGGATCAACGCAGCTAGCGTTGCTGTACATGCCCCACCAGTCATAGCACCATTCCCACACATTGCCACTCATGTCGTAAATGCCCAGCTCGTTGGCTTTCTTGGTGCCGACAGGCTGTGTCCTGTCGTTGCTGTTCAGCTCGCACCAGGCAACTTCATCATAGTTGTTGCTGCCTGAATACTTGTAATGTTTGCTCTTGTTACCGCCACGGGCTGCAAATTCCCATTCGGCTTCGGTAGGCAGGCGGAATTGGCAACCTGTCAAGGTGTTCAAGTCGCTAATAAACCGCTGGCACTCAAACCACGACACATTCTCGACAGGGTTCTGCGGATTGATGACTCCTAAGCTGGGGTTGTAGCCCATCACTGCTTCCCAGAGTTCTTGGGTGACCTGGGTCTGACCGATAGTGTAGGTCGAGAGGGTCACCTGGTGCACGGGATACTCATCATAATTGGCTTCGCTGGCTTGCTCGGAGGTGGCACCCATCTTGAAGGTGCCTCCATCGACGATGACCATGGTGAACGGCACGCCATAGGCCACATAGCGTTGGGACGTCTGATTGACATCCAGGACTTGGTCAATGAGCGTGGTGATGTCGTTAATCGTCATTTGGCCATCACCATTGATGTCGATCATCGCGTTAGCGGGACTGTCGGCGAGAACGGCGTCAATGATTTCAACCACATCGGTGATGCCGATACGGCCGTCACCATTCATGTCGCCAACCCTGCCCGAGAGGTTGTCGACAGTCGCAGAACTCGAGAAACACATCAAGCCCGCAACCATCAAGGCCAGGCTCCTGAAAAAGTTAAGTTTAGATTCCATGATGAAAAGAATTTAAAACAGATTAATACGATACTCTAAAAGTTGATAGGACTTTATTCCTCACAAAGTTACAATTAATTTGCAACATGCTGCATGGGCAGTCCGCCTTTTAACAAAGATTAAAGGAATAGGGGGAAATGAGGAGTTGGGGTAGGGGTACAAAAAAAGGGCAAGTGAGCTACAGCGCGCCGCTACAACCTCGTTACCCTTGCTCCGGTCAAGGCCTGGGGGATTGGGAGGGAGCTGGCCGTGTAGGACTTACCCGGCTGCAAAAGTACTGCTTTTTCCTGAACTGACAAGGATTTTTCAGGAAAATATTTTCTGCCAGATGCTAACGGTCTGTGGCAGTGGGAGTTCTAGATGCTCTAGAGAAACTAGATGTCCTAGAAAAACTAGAGATTCTAGATGAACTAGAGAAACTAGATGGTCTAGTAGAGAAACTAGATGGTCTAGAGGGAATCCTTAGGGTCGGTGGGGGCGTGGTGGTCGAGGCGGTTGCCGTAGAGGTAATGCTTGGTCTCGCGGGCGATGACATTGCTCAGCAGGAGCAGGGCAACGAGGTTAGGGATCGCCATGAGGGCATTCATGCAGTCGGCGGCGTTCCACACGACGTCGAGGCTGATGATGCTGCCCACAAAGACCATGGCAACGAACAGGATGCGGTAAGCCAGCATCCAGCGCTTACCCTTGAGGTACTCGACGGCGCGCTCGCCATAGTAGCACCAGCCGAGGATGGTGGTGAAGGCAAACGTCAGCAGGCCGAAGGTCAACAGGGGAGTGCCCACGTAGGGGATCTTGGAGAAGGCGGCCTTGGTGAGGGCGGCACCGTCGCTGGCGCTGATGTCGGGGTGGGCGAGGATGGAGCTGACAATCACCAGTCCCGTGAAGGCGCAGATGACGACCGTGTCCCAGAAGGTGCCCGTCGAGGAGACGAGGGCCTGGCGCACGGGGTTGCGCGTCTGGGCGGCAGCAGCGACGATGGGCGCGGAACCCAGACCGGACTCGTTGCTGAACAGACCGCGGGCGATACCCATGCGGGCTGCAATGATGACCGTGGTGCCTATAAAGCCGCCGCCGGCAGCCTGAGGCGTGAATGCCGATTCACAGATGAGCTTGATAGCGGGCCATACGTACTGCCCGTTGGCAAAGAGGATGTAGATGCAGCCGATGACGTAGAAGAAGGCCATGAAAGGCACCAATGCGCCACAGACGCGGGCGATGCTCTTGATGCCGCCCAGCAAGACGAGCGCCGTCAGCAGGCAGACGCCGGCACCTGTCACCCAGGCGGGGATGCCGTAGGACTCGTTGGCGATGGTCGAGATAGCATTGGCCTGCACCGTGTTGCCGATGCCGAAGGATGCCAGTGCCGTGAACAGGGCGAACAAGATGGCGAGCCATTTCCAACCCAGACCACGCTCCAGGGCGTACATGGGACCGCCCAGCATGCGGCCGTCATCGGCCTTGACGCGGTACTTGATGGCCAACAGGCCCTCGCTGTACTTGGTGGCGATGCCGAACACGCCCGAGAGCCAGCACCACAGCACAGCTCCGGGACCACCCAAGGCGACGGCTGTCGCCACACCGACGATGTTACCCGTGCCGATGGTTGCCGCCAGCGCGGTTGCCAGCGCACCGAACTGTGACACGTCACCAGTGGAGTCCTTGTCCTTGCTGATGGACAATTTGATGGCTGTCAATAGTTTGCGCTGCGGAAATCCCAGGCGAATGGTCAGGAAAATGTGTGTACCCAGCAGTAATAT
The DNA here is from genome assembly GCA_900318205.1 of uncultured Prevotellaceae bacterium. Classification (GTDB taxonomy): domain Bacteria; phylum Bacteroidota; class Bacteroidia; order Bacteroidales; family Muribaculaceae; genus Sodaliphilus. The sequence continues at coordinate 218,947 of ONJS01000007.1, forward strand.
GATCATCGGCCACCCCCAGAGGTAGTCGCTCATTGTCGTAAAGAATTGGTTCAAGGTTTCCATCTTATTCAAGGTCAATGTTAAGGTTGAAAGTGCAAATATAGTGAAAATAGTTTTAAGTTGTAAGTTTTTGGTGATAAGATTTAGGTTTTTCGTTCATTTTGATTATTTTTGTGGCGAAAAGTAATAGAAAACCAAAAATTACCGATAATAACCAATTTAACCCACTTATCATTATGAAGAAATTATCATTACTTATCTTGAGTGTTGCCGTCGCCGTCAGCGCGATGGCAGGTGTGAATTCCAGGGGCAACGCCTACCGCCCGATGGACAAGATGAAGTCGGCCACAGCGCTGAACGCCCCGTCGCGTGTTGACATAATCACCGAGCAACCCGAGGGCACCGTGGTGAACTACCTGCGCACTGGTGAGTATCTGATGTCGAGCCTTTACGGCTATGACACCGACTATCAGACGGGTCGTGTGAAGATTGTCTATGCCGATGACGGCAAGACGGTTTACATCCAGGACATCCTGTGCTATGCCGAGGGTACCGGCGTGTGGGCTGTCGGCGAGTTGAGCGAGGACGGCCAGACGATTTCGGTTCCCCTGGGACAATATGTAGCCTACAACGAGGAATATGGCTATGGTGTGATCCTGTCATGGGGAACGACCGATGTCATTGACCTGGGTGACGACTTCTACTGGCTTGATTTCATTGCCGATGACCGTGCTACCGAGGTGACTTATGCTGTGGATAACGAGAACGGCATCATCACCATGCTGGGCAGCGATGGCAGTCTGGAGAATCCCTTCCCCTACAACTGCGTGGCAACGGGTCTTGCCGGCCTGTGGAGCGACGACGGCAGTGTAGCCACAATCGAGTGGGGCTCGACCTGGACAATGGTGGCTGATGCTACTCCTGCTGTGCCTGCCAACCCCGAGGTGCTGGAGTTCTTTGACAGCGGTGACGAGACCGGTTATACCCGTCTGGACTTCAACATCAATCTGGTTGACGTTGACGGCAATCCGCTGGATCCCGACTGCTTGACCTACAGCATCTTTACCGATGAGGACCAGTTGTTCACGTTCGACTACGCGACCTATGGAGCCAACAACGGTTTTGACACCGACATGACCGAGATCCCCTATGCCTACAGCGGTTATGACTTCTACCTGCGCCGCATCTACTTCTATCGCACCAACGAGGGTGACAATCCCATGTTCACTTGGCGCATCGGTATGCAGCTGAACTACACCGTTGAGGGCGTGACCAACAAGAGTGACATCGTCTATCTCGAGGTTTATCCGCATCCCTCTGCAGTTAATGAGGTTAATGCTGGTAAGAGCGTTGCCGGCGTGCGCTACTTCAACATGGCAGGCCAGGAGATGGCACAGCCCAGCGGCCTGACCATCCAGGTAACCACCTACAGCGACGGCACCACCAGCGCAGCGAAGGTTCAATTTTGAAGCAGGCTTCAAAATTGAGGTTTAGAGTTTAGAGAGGCGCCAAGCACGGACTCTTGGCCGATTCACGACACGAGGCACAGCCATTTTGTGGCTGCGCCTCGTGTCGCTATAAGTTTGGAAATCGATGAGTTTGTCATTTAGGCCATTTACCCAGCCGCTTTAGATTCTCAATGGCAAGTTCATTGCCCTGTTCAGCTGACTTTCTATATAACTCAATAGCCTTTTGTAAATCTTTTGGTACACCTTGGCCATTCTCGTAGCAAGCACCTAGATTGTTTTGTGCGTAAGCGTGTCCTCGTTCCGCTGCTTTTTTATACCATTTGACGGCCTCATTGTCGTCTTGTGCAACACCCCGGCCATTGTCGTAGCAGTAGCCAAGACTGCATTGCGCCGAAGCATCTCCTTGTTTGGCTGCTTTTCTGTACCATTTTACAGCCTCATAGTAGCCTTTTGTTATTCCTTGGCCATTCTCGTAGCATACGCCTAGATTGTATTGCGCTCTTGCGTGCCCTTGTTCCGCTGCTTTTCTATACCATTTTATAGCCTCTTTGTAGTCTTTGGTTACTCCTTGTCCTTTCTTGTAGCAGACTCCTAGATTGTTTTGTGCGTAAGCGTCTCCTTGTTCTGCTGCTTTACGGTACCATTTTACAGCCTCTTTGTAGTTTTGCACAACACCCAAGCCAAAATAATAGCAGACTCCTAGATTGTTTTGCGCTAATTTGTATCCTTGTCTAACAGCTTTACGGTACCATTTTACAGCTTCGTAGTAGTCTTGTGATATTCCCCAACCATTTTGGTAGCAACGTCCCAGATTGTTTTGTGCTCTTGCGAGTCCTTGTTCTGCTGCTTTTCTGTACCATTTTACGGCTTCACTATAGTCTTGAGATACACCTTGACCAACATCGTAGCAGTAGCCCAAATTGCATTGTGCTCTTGAGTCTCCTTGTTCCGCTGCTTTTTTGTACCATTTGACTGCCTCTTTGTAGTCTTGAGCAACACCTTGACCTTTCTCATATCGGACACCCAGATTGTTTTGCGCTTCCATAAATCCTTGTTCTGCTGCTTTACGATACCATTTTACGGCTTCACTGTAGTCTTGTACAACACCTTGACCATACTTGTAGCATAAGCCTAGATTGTTTTGCGCTTCCACGAGTCCATGTTCTGCTGCTTTACGGAAATATTCAACGGCTTGCTCGTATTCCTGCTTATCGTAATGAGATACGCCGCGTGAGTACAGTTCGTCGGGGGAGAGATTGGCGTTTATTTTGTTTGGGACTTTGGGTGATTGCGGTTTGCCAAGTCTTCTAAATATGGATTTTAATAGACGCTCGGTGGCTGATGTTGGGCGATTTGAGTGATATTGGATGAAATCGATGTCAATCAAGTCAAAATCGATGCTCTCGGCATATTCGGTTTCATCCAACTTGACGGGGACAATGGGCTTTTCTTTCTTGAGGGAATAGCTGATTTCCTTGACTGTCCATTTGGATGCATTGGACTTGGCTGAAGAGAAGAAGACCACGAGTGCCGAGCCTTTGATGGCTCTTACTATTTTGGTCTTGAACTCGTCCCCGCCATCGATGCCTTCGCGGTCTATCCAGACGCGGTAGCCGGCATCAGTGAGTTTGGCCACAAATTGATCGACAATCTGTGTGTCCGCTCGTGAGTAACTGATGAAAATGTCGTATTCCATTGGCGAGTCAGTTTTTATTCTTGGGCAAAGATAGAATATTTTTTTGTTTTATGCGCTATCATGGGCGGGGTAATGTGCTACAGCACTTAGTGTTATTGAGCCAAAAATCTATAAATATTTGTGAATGTGAATGAAAAGGCGTATTTTTGCGATTGCTATTAGCATTTTTAGACCGAAAACTGTTATTAACTTTTTAATGCGATATTGCTTATGAAGAAATATTTATATGTTTTGTCGGGTGTCGTTGTGGCGTTTTTTGCTTCGACGGGCATTAATGCGACCACTGTTCCCACCGATATGTATGTTGAGCCAGGATCTCATTCGTGTGTGGTCACTTGGAACGATGAGGACAATAGCGCTTGGAATCTGCGCTACAGGCTATATGCGGAGGAACCTGAGGTCGAGCTGCTTAGCACGGTTTCCGGAACCGACTACACGTACAGTTCTACTGGCTATTATGAGATCGTGTTGCCTGCGCCCTGGGGTGGTACCAACGTGCGCGGTGGCCTCAACTCGATTATCTACTTCAGGAATAACTACAACAATGATGGTTCCTATGGCAACATTACCTACACCGTTCCCGAAGGTTACACCAATGCGGTCTTCACGATGAAGATTACAACTGCCACCACTAGTGATGGTTCTGGTAACCTTGCCGTGTCAACCCCTCAAACCGCTGCAGTGAACCACCACTTCAGCATCGGTGAGACCTATGCTTGGGCGGTTGTTGTCAGTTCGGGTCAGAAAATCACCATTACCACCACTGATAACAACTTCTCGCCCGACATCGCTGTGCTTGAGGTCTATAAGGGTGATGCTACCAGCATGAAGATGCGGGCTCAGGATTGGACCTATGTGAACAACCTCAACAAGACAGAGTACACTATCGAGGACCTCGAGCTCGCGACCGAATATGAGGTGCAGGTGCAGGCTATCGGCAGCGATGGCACTTTGAGTGACTGGTGCAGGCCAGATGTCTTTATGACACTTGATGAGGAGCCCTTTGTCCCCACCGTTCACATCCTGGGAGAGATTGACGACCAGGCATGGTCGCCTTCGGACGGTACCAAGATGCAGTATGATCCTGAGAACGAGCTGTACACCGCCACCGTCCACATTGAAGCAGACAGGACCTTCGGTTTCACGACCGAGCTTGATGACAACGGGGATATGGGCGGCTGGAACTATATCTTGCCTTTCCGTTTCGGTCCCGAAAATATTGGTGACGAGGAATTAAGGCTAACTGATGAGCTTATCGGAAAGCCCCTGACTTTGTCTTGGGAGAACTTCTCGGATGTCCGTGCTCTGAAAACCGGTGATTATGAGATAACCCTCAGCCTGGAGCAGAACTACGTCATTATCGGAATGCTTGAACCGGCTTATCAGTTGGGCGATGTGAACAAGGACGGCGTGGTGAGCATCAGCGACGTTTCCGCCTTGATCAATGCCCTCCTTGCCGGCAACGAGGACGTAGAGACCGACCACTACAACCCCGCTGCTGCCGAAATGAACGGCGACAGCAAAGTCACCATCGCTGACGTCTCCTACCTGATCAGCTACCTCCTCTCAACCACCCCCGAATAACGCCCCACCCAGGTAATAGAATCTATAGAGGATAATATGATGAAAAAATCCCGCCGGGCCCTTCACGGGTGCGGCGGGATTGTTTTGATAGGAAAAAATTGATGTCAATAAAAAGTATATGCTGAATGGTAGTCTGAGATCAATTCTTATATTTCCTTAGAACGTGAACTGTACACGGGCCTGTGCCACGTGGAGGTTCTTGTCGTAGGGGAGGAAGGGCTTGTCAATCTTGTGCCAGGTGTAGTCAAACATGCAGAGCACATAGCGGTTGAAGCTGTAGTTCAAGCCCAGGGTCATGCTGTGAACATCACCACCACCAACGCTGGTAGCACCAGTGCCGGGCCAATCCTCCATGTAACCGTTGGCATAGTAGTGGCCACGGCCGGCGTTGTAGTACTCACCGTCGGTGAGGTTGTTCAGGCCGGTGTAGTTGTAGCGTGCCACTACCTCGAGTGACTTGCCGTCAAGACCGCCGAGAATACCTTCCTGGTGGTTGTACTTGTAGCCGTTGCCAAGGATCTGGAAACCAGCCTCTACGTAACCGCCAAAGAACTTGTTGGTCTTGAGCTTGTTGGCGTTCTCCCACCAGTCGATGTCACCCCAACCGTCGATGTTGTTCTGGGCGTCGATGAAGAGGGAGTAGCTGTCGCGCTTCTTGCTCACGCTCTTGAAGAAGAACTCACCACGGGCAAAGAACTTGTTGTTCTGATACAGTGCCTCAGCACCCAGATTAACCACGTTGTTGGCCCAGTCGAGGTCGGCGTTAACAAACTGCTCGTCTTCGTCAACGAGGGTCTCCATAGCCTGACCGAGGTGGAGGGTCTTCTTGAGGACGTTGTTGGTCACCACGCCACCGCCCAGGTGTGCAAAGCGTGCGCTCACGCCCACGTGCATGGTCTGGGCCTCATCGGCGATGGGACGGAACAAGTAACGACCGGCAACGGTGAGGCCGTTGAAGCCAGCGTCGATCTTGTTGTAGGCGTTCTCGGTGAACACACCCTGATAAGCCATGAAGCGCTTGGTGTTGAACTTGTAGCTGATACCGAGCTCACGGCCCTCACCCAGTGCATAGGATGAACCGGGACGGCTGATGAAGTGGTAGCTACCCAGCGAGGTGTTGCGTGCCATCGAACCGGCGGGGTCATTGTAGTAACCCACCTTAACGGCATGGGTGTTGTCGTTGTTGTCGAGGTGGCTGTACTGCAGGAAGATGTTCTTCTGAGCGAACTTGCCGCCGCCGAAACCGAAGTCGGCATAGAAGTACCAGTCCTTATAGGTCATCGAGGTGCGGATGCGTGCATCGGTGATTGAGGCACCGCTCTGCAGAGGGGTGAAGTCGCTGCGATAGTAGGCGGCATCGGCCATCATGCGTGCACCAACGGTGAACTTCACTTGCTTCTCAGCGTTCTCGAGCTCCAAGGTGGGGTCGGTGTCGAAGTCCTGGGCTGCGCTAGTCAGTGCGAAGACTGCCAAAAGAGGCATCAAAATATATTTTTTCATATTAAATTGTGTCGATTTAATGTTGTTAATATGTTATTACACCAGTTGTGGATTAGTAACCCAGACGCTCGAGGGTAGCAACGGCATCGGGAACGATGACGTTGGCCTGTGAGTTGTCATACTCCTGATTGGGATGGAAGGGGTTGGGCAACTGGGCGTTGCCACGGAAACCGTTCTCGACCATGTAACGCAGCGACATCTCGGTGCGGTTGGTGAAGAAGCCGTCCATGTAAACGGGTACACTGTGGGGATAGCTGGTGGTGCAGTAGGGAGTAACGGGAATCTCCAGACGGAGCAGGTCGTCGAACTCGGTCTCCCACTCATAGTTGTAGTAGCCCATATACTTGCACATCTGTGCCCAGCTGTCGAAGCTGTAGGGGTGGTTGATCATACCAGCACGGCGAATCATGTAGGCCTGCCAGGGTGCGTTCATCTCGGGATAGTTGTTAGGTGCGCCGCTGATGGCCGGACCGATGATGTGTGCGCCATTGTCCTGTGCCCACTTGATGAAGGCTGCATAGCCGGTGGGGGTGTCATAGGCGATGTCGGTAGCATAGGCGGGATCGCTGATCCAGAGCAGGTAGCACATGGGGATGCGGCCCTTGAAGACGTCGTTGGCACGACGCAGAGCGTCGAACGAGAAGGTCTGCAGGATAACGCGACCGCGGGTGTTGCCCACGTTCACCTTACCATTCTTGTAGAAGGGCTGATCGCCGGGATCGTTGGTGATGATGTTCCAACCCTGCTGGGCGAGCACGTCATACACGCGCTGCTCCATGTTGCCGGGGTTGAGCCAGCTCTCCTTGAACTCGACATAGATGCCGGGACGGTTGCCGGTGTCCTCGGGGTCGGGCTCGTAAGCGTTGGCGAAGTCGTACTCGATGAAGTCCATATACTTGGCATTGTACTCACCCTTGGCCTTGATGGCATCGTAGATCTGCTGCAAGGTCTTGCCCTTGTACTCGTCCTTGATCTTGTAGGTGAGCACGCGGCGGCCCTCGGCGTCACGAATCAGTCGCTTGCCCTGGGCATAAGCGATCTGGTCCTGGATGGCGCTGATGTAAAGGCCATTGCTGTAGACGATCTTGCCATTCTCAAAGCGACCGTTCTCCGAAGCCTTGAAGGTGGGACGGGCCTGCTCCAGCGAGCTCTCGTTGAACCAGCTACCGGCGTCGAGCATGAGCAGCTCGGCATAGTAGTAGCTCAAGGTGTAGAACGGGCGGAAGGCGGCCATGTCACGGCCATACTGTGCCTCGGCGTCATCGCGTGAGAAACCCAGGCTCATATAGAAGTCAACACGGCTGGCGGGAATGTTCTCGCTGAAGACGTTCTCGATGTTGGTGGTGCGCTTCAGGTTCTCATCGTGGTTAGCAAGCACGATACCGTCCTTGGTGCACTGTACGTCACTCTCCAGGTAGTCGGCACCCATTTCGCGGGCCCAACGCCAGGAAGCCTCAGTCTCCTCGGGAGCCCAGAAGGTAGAACCACGGTGGGCGATAACGGCATACAGAGGCACGTAGTCACGAACCTTAGCCAGTTCAGCGTTCAGTACTTGTACTTCTACGCGTTTGGCGTCAAGCTTCTCATTGGTGAACTGCTGTTCTTCCTCACATGAGGTGAAGGCTGCAAGCACAACGGTGCTCAACAAACCTACTCTAACGAGATTTTTAAACATAAGTAATTTGGTTTTAAATGAATAAATTATTGTAATTGGTCTTTATTTCTTTTCGATTTTCTCGCCCTTGCGGTCAGCAACGAGATACTGTTCCTCCTTGTAGGTTAGGGCCATGAAGAAGATGGCGCCTATACAACCCACGATGAGCAGGATGAACGGCATGTCCCAACCACCGGTGCTCTCGGCAACATAACCGAGGACGGAGTTGGCGAGGATGGCGGTACCCAGCACATAGCCCATGAAACCGGTGAGACCGGCGGCGGTGCCTGCTGCATTCTTGGGTGCGAGGTCAAGGGCCTGCACGCCGATGAGCATCACGGGACCGTAGATGAGGAAGCCGATGGCGATGAGGCAGCCGATGACAACACTCAGGTTGGTCATGTTCTGCCAGTAGATGACGATGGCGACAATGATGAGCGCCATAAAGATCATGGTGGGCAATGCGCGACGGCCGTTGAAGACCTTGTCGCTCAGCCAGCCGCAGAAGATGGTGCCGGGGATGGCAGCAATCTCATAGGCGAAGTAAGCCCAACCGGCGTTCTTGATGTCCACGCCCTGCTCGCTCAGGATGGTGGGAGCCCAGTCCAAACAACCGTAGCGCACCATGTAGATGAATGAGTTGGCCAGTGCGATGTACCACAGGAACTTGTTGGAGAGGACGGTCTTGAAAATCTCACCGATGCTGAGCGACTGCTCGCTCTTCTTCTCGTCATAGTTCTTAGAGGCACTGCCGCTCCACTTCTCGATGGAGGGAAGACCACAGGACTGAGGGGTGTCACGGATCATCACATAGGCGATAATCGCGATCAGGATAGCCACTGCAGCGGGGAAGGCATAGGTACCGATGAGGAAGTACATCTTCTCATCGTTGCCGTAGAACCATGAGCCGAACCACATGGCACCATAGGCAGCCATGGGGCCGACGAGGGCGCCACCCACGTTGTGGGCGCAGTTCCACACGCTCATCCAGGTGCCGCGCTCCTTAATGGAGAACCAGCGCGTCATCACGCGTCCACACGGAGGCCAGCCCATACCCTGGAACCAACCCACGAGGAAGTTGAAGGCACCCATCAGGAAGACGGCGAGACCCTTGCGCTCGGGGTGACCGATGGGGTCGAGCATGGTGATGGGAACCATCATGAACAACATAGCGATGGCCGACAGGATCAGACCCAGCGGCAGGAAGCGGCGCGCATTGCTGCGGTCGCTGATGCTGGCCATGACGAACTTGGAGAAGCCATAGGCCACGGCATTCATCGCCAGGGCAGTACCCAGCATACCCTTGGTGAAGCCGAAGGGCTCGAGCATGGGAATTGCCATGGAGAAATTCTTTCTCACCAGATAGAAGCCGGCATAGCCAATGAAGATGCCGATAAAGACTTGCCAACGCAGTCTCTTGTACTTGGCATCGGCCTCGGGACCGGTCTGTTCCGGCTTATAGGCCGGGGGAGCTAAAAAACTTGCCATAATTTCTAATGTTTACAGTTTAAAGCTTAATGTTTAATGAATATTTGTTGTTTACTTAACTTCGTTGGCTTGGCGGGTGGCTTCAACGTCCAGGGCATCGGCGAGGACACTGATGGGGTTCTCGACGGGCAGCCCCGTGGACATCTCAATCTGCCACTTGCAGGTCTCACAGTCGGTGGTCACGGCTTCGACATGGGCCTGCTCAATGTCCTTGAACAGGGTGGAGCCGATGGCCTGGCTGCGCTCGTAATTCTCCTTCTTGAAACCATAGGTGCCTGAGATGCCGCAGCAGTTCTGCTCGAGTTCCACGAGATCGAGACCGGGAATCATGCGCAGCAGCTCCATGCTGAACAACTGCCAGCCCATGCGTTGCATGTGACAAGCGGTGTGATAAGCAAGGCGACGCTTATAGTTTTGCTTGAAGATTAACTTGATTTCTCCTTCATCCACAAGATTATAGATGAAACGAGTTGCGAGGTTGATGCTGTCGCGCACGTCGGCATTGTCGATGCCGAGCATCGAGGGATACTCGTCGCGCATATTGAAGGTACAGCTCGAGCTGGTGGTGAGCACCGGGCGATGGTCGCGGCTGACCGACTTGCGGATGCTGTCGATGTTGGTGCGGCCCTGGCGCTTGGCTTGCTTGTAGAGGCCGTTGGCGATGAGGGCGACGCCACAGCACTGCTCCTTGTCGAGCAGGTGTACGCCGTAACCCACTGCGTTCAACAGCTTCACGAGATCTTGTCCTAACTTGGGGAAGTTGTAGTTGACATAGCAGCCGTGGAAGTAGCTCACGTGGTGGGCATAGCTGTTCTGGTCCTTGGCGGCGTGGCGCTTGAACCAGGTGGTGAACTTCTGGCGGCTATAGGCGGGGAAGGTGCGGTGCTTGTCGATGGCCATCACGCTGTGCATCACCATTTTGGTGGGCGACAGGCCCAGGGTGGCATTGGCGATGGGAGCCACGCGGTTGGCGACGGTTCCCAGCAGATCGGTGTTGGCGAGCATCGTGTCGCGCAGGCTGGCTCTCTTGCCCTCGGTGGCACGCATGCGGGCGTGCTGGATGATATCGGCGATGTGTACGCCGCTGGGGCAAGCCACCTCACAGCGCTTGCAGTTGAGGCACAGCTTCAATGCCTTGTCAAAATAGGCGGGGTCCTTCAAGCGATAGCGCTCCCCGTCGGGGCCAGCCTGCTTGGGACCGGGATAATCGGTAGTCACAGCGGCAACCGGGCAGACTGTGGTGCAGATGCTGCACTTGGTGCACTGCTCAAAGTTGTTCTCGCTGAGGTTGCAGATTTGCATTCTTTCAGCCATAATATCCCTCTAAAAAATCATCAATCAAATCGTTATATATCTAACTCTAAATCTTTACTTGAAGCGCACTTCAAGGTCCGCATGGTTATGGATGCGGTTATTTTGTCTCCATGATGTGGTCCACAACAGCGAGTGCCGTCAGCATCGATACGCCGTTTGCATCGCCCATCTTTACGGCATTGTGTCCGCTGAGGATCGAGCCGATGGCATGGAGGTTGGAAATCGTTTTGCCCTGCTTGAGGCATCGCAGCTGGTCGTCGGTGGCGACGCCGAAACGCGAGTAGGCTTGCGGCTGCAGCACACCGAAGGTGGTCCAGCGGTTGGGATCGCTGTCGGCATCCACATCAACGCCAAGCACGGGCTCATAGACGCGCTCATAGTCGGCTACCAGGCCGCGGCTGATGAACGAGCCGGAAGCTAGGACGAACTGGTCGGCCTTCAGGGGCATGTCGGCGAGCTTGGCGGTGGTGATGGCCGTCAGGCGGTCGCCATCGAAGGTGCCGCTCACGGCGGTGTCGCCCATGAGGTAGTTGCCGCCCAGCATCCTGAAGTAGTGTCGCAGTTGGGTCATCATCCTCATGCCTGCTACTGCCGGAGGAAGCGTGGCGACGAGTCGCAGCGGCTTCTTCACCATCGACTGGAGCATCTGGAAGTCGGCATCGTCATTCTGTCCCAATACGCTGGGCAACAGCACGATGTCGGCCTCGGTGGCGAGGCTGTTCATCTGATCGGCAACGCGTTGAAGCGCGTTTTTGCTCACCAGGCGCTTGGCGAGGCTGGTGGCGCGCATCTCGCTCGGGCTGCGGCGCAGGGCGGTGATGTCGTCGGTGGTAAACTCAATCACATCAACCTCAAATCCCAGGTCGCGCAGACCCTGTGCCAGCATAGCATTGGGCTGGTCCAAGTAACCGCGGATGCTCATCAGCGCCAATCGCTTGGCGGGAAGGTTGGAGAGGTTGTCGATGCGCAGGTGGTCGTTCAGGGTGAGCCATGCGGGCTTGGCGACGCCCATCGGGGTGATGCGCCAGTGGTTGGCTGCAACGTTGCCCTCCATCTTGATGCCCGAGTCATTGAGCAGCAACTTGGCGCGGCCGGCAAGCGACTCGATGCAGTCGGCGCCGATTTTGCTGTAGGGATGGTCCTGGGGCAGGGTGGCGATGGCCTCGAGCGGTGCTGTGACGGCCTTGCCGTCGATGTTACCCAGCAGTTCCATTGAGCCGCCGTTGAACAGCATGGTGCTCTGTCCGCTTGACACGATGGCTACACGCTTGCCGCGCTTGGCGAGCGCGATGCCGCATGAGAGGCCGCTGAGGCCTCCGCCGATGATGACGGTATCCATTCTCATTGCACGTCCTCCTTTCCTTCGATATTCACTGCCATATCCAGTCCGCACAGACCCTCATAGATAGCTGCCGTGAGTTGTGCCTCACGCAGGGTGTCGCCCCATGCGACAGGCCTCATGCCCTTCCATCGCTCGTCGAGGAAGGCGGCAAGGTCCTCCTGGGCGCCCTTGACGTCCTGTCTGAACTCGCCCATCAGCGATGCGGCGCGGCAGGAACAGAGTTTGCCCTGGCAGGTTCCCATGCCCACGCGGGTGCGTCGGCGCAGGTTCACCAAGTTGTGGACGTGCAGCTGGTGCACGGCATATTTGATTTCGCCCACGGTGACGCCTTCACACTCGCACACCAGGGCGTTGTCGATGTCGTTTTCCTTCTCGATGCGTGCCGCGAGAGAGCCGTGGCGGCCGATGGCGGCGCGCTGTCCGAAGCTGTAACGCTTCGTCGTATCCTTCTGGTCGGGGCCGTCGGCTTCTGAGCCTGGCAGCACTTGGGTTGCAGTGACACAGGGAGCCGTGTTGCCCAACTTGGCGCAAACCGCGTTGGTGGCGATCTCGCCCATCAGGCGGTAGGTCATCATCTTGCCGCCCGTGATGGTGATGAAGCCTTCCAGACCGTCGCGCTGGGCGTGGTCTAGGCACACGATGCCGCGGCTGATGCTGCGTCCGCTGGGGTCGTCGTCGCTGGCAACCAGGGGGCGTACGCCGGCATAGGCGCGGATGATGCGTGTAGTGGCTAGCGACGGGGCGATTTTCACGCCCTCCTTGAGCAGCACGTCCACTTCCTCGCGTGTCACGCGCATGTCGTCAACGGTCTCGATGGGGATGCGGTCGCTGGTGGTGCCGATAACGCAGACCGTGTCGTCGGGCACGAGGATGTCGGCGTTGGCGGGCTTGCGGCAGCGGTTGATGACCATATTGTTCACGCGGTGGCCGAAGATGAGCAGAGCACCCCTTGCGGGGAACATCGAGATCTTGACGCCTGCCATCTGGGCGATGCGCTGGCCCCAGATGCCTGCTGCGTTGACCACGACCTTGCCGCGCACCTCCACGTGCTCACCGTTGAGTTTGTTGAACAGCTTCAGGCCCTCGACGCGGCTGCCGTTGATGATGACGCCCTCCACCTCGTGGTAGTTGAGCGTCTCGGCGCCATGCATGCGGGCGTCGAGCAGGTTAGCCACGGTGAGGCGGAACGGGTCGATGGCGGCATCGGGAACGCGGACGGCACCGATGAGGTCAGGATTCACTGCCGGCTCGATGCGGCGGGCCTCCTCGGGGTCGATGACGTCGGCGCGGATGCCGGCACGCTGGCAGGCCTCAACGAAGGTCTTCTGGTAGCCCAGGTCGTCCTCGGGCAGCGTGATGAACAGGCCGTCGGTCTCCTCGACACAGTGTCGCGCGATGCGCCTCAGGATCATGTTCTCGCTGATGCACTCGCTGGCACTCTCGCCGTCGGTAATGGCATAGCGTGCGCCGCTGTGCATCAGGCCGTGGTTGCGACCCGTGGCGCCCGTGCTATAGTCGTTGCGCTCGACGAGCAGCACGCTCAGTCCGCGCAGGGCGCAATCCCTCGCGGTGCCGGCGCCAGTCGCGCCGCCGCCCACGATGATCACGTCATATTCTTTCTTGTAAATGTCGCTTGTTACCATAAACGTCGTTTTTGAGGTAGCAAAACTAATTGCGGGAATCAGTTTCGGTGCAAAGTTATATATTGTTTTTGGATTGACAAAATAATTTCGTATTTATTTTTTCATATATTTTCAATAGTTAATTATATTATGCTGAAAATCAATATAATATAAATTTTATAAAATGGTTGAATTATTGTTGTCGGTATTTCGTTTCCTTGTTAATGTGGTTTCGTTTTGAAACAAAATAATATCAAAAATGTTTTGATGGTGTTTCAAAAATTGTTTCGTTTAGATAAAAAATGAAAGATTTTTGCGATTTTTTTTGGTCGGTATTTATCTTTTCTCTACTTTTGTCGCATCATAAAGAAAAACATCTGCTATCATGACGAAAGAACAACGACACGAAGTTATTATGGAGGAGCTCATCAAGCATGGCTCAGTGCTTGTGGCTGACCTGGTGCGACAGCTTGACGTGTCGGCGGTGACGATACGCAAGGATCTTACCGAGCTTGAAAAGAGCGACAAGCTCTATCGCAACCACGGAAAAGCCGTGCTCATCAACCCTTACATCAACAACCGTTCTGTAAACGAGAAAGAGAAGTTTGCTGCCGACGAGAAACATGCCATCGGCCGTGAGGCCGCTCGCCTGATCACGCGCAACGACAGCATCTGCATCGCATCGGGAACGACGGTTCATGCCCTGGCGCGCAACATCGTGCCTATCCACAAGCTGACCGTTGTGTCGGCGTCGTTGCCTGTGAGCAATATCCTGTCGGAGCATGAGAACATCGACATCATCCAACTGGGTGGCATGTTGCGTCACAGCAGCCTGTCGGTAGTGGGGGAATACAGCGCCCGCATTCTCCATGACTGCTCGTTCAGCAAGCTGTACATGGGTGTTGATGGCATTGATTTTGACTTCGGTATCACGACGACCGAGATGCGTGAGGCGGCGTTGAACCAGAAGATGATGGCAGCGGCCCAGAAGACGATTGTCCTGGCCGACAGCACCAAGTTCGGGCGACGTGGCTTCGCTAAAATCGCCGACATGGATGCCGTGGACATCATTATCACCGATGCCGGCGTGTCGCCCAAGGTCGTCAAGCGGATCGAGGACCTGGGCATCGAGCTCATTATCGCAAAATAATACTACAGGGTGATTATAGAGATTATAGTCACTATAGCGGCAATAGAAATAGGTGCTCTTGAGTTGAGGGGTTCTACTGGGTTTTGACCCTCTCGGCGAAGGGGGCGTTGCTCCAGACGATGAGGGCGTCATTGATGGTATCGGCGCTGATGGTCATCACGCCGAGGTCGCGCCGGTTCTGCATTACTTTTTTCACTTGGCTTTCTCCCATCACCATGCATGCGGTCGCCCAGGCGTCGGCAGTCATGCAGTCGTTGGCAATGACGGTGACGCTGAGCAGAGTCCCTGCCTGGCTGTCGCCGGTGTGCGGGTCGATGATGTGTGACAGTTTGTTGCCGCCCTCGATGCGCCACTTGCGGTAGTTGCCGCTGGTAGCGACTGCGCCGCTGTCGATGGCGAGCGTCATGGCGCTCTCGTGGCTGTTTTCGTACACGGGGACGGTTCTTTTGTACGAAAAATCCGATTTTTCGTACAAAAGAACCGTCCCTGTGTACGAAATTGGCATATCTACTGAGACGTGCCATGACGTGCCGCGGCTGTTGTGGCCGCTTGCCATCACCTCGCCGCCGATTTCGACGAGCCAGTTGACGGCACCGTTGCGGGCGAGCATACGGCCGATTTCGTCACACGCCATCCCCTTGGCAATGGAAGAGAAGTCGAGCATCACGCGCGGGTCACTCTTGACGATGGTGTCGCCGTGGAGGACGATTTTGTCCATCCCGATGAACTGCAGGATGCTGTCGAGCTGAGCACGGGAGGGCAGGGTGCCGTTCTTGTAGCCGAAGCCCCATGCGTTGACCAGCGGCATCACCGTGGGGTCGAAGGCGCCGTCGCTCTCACGGTTGACGATGCGCGAGGCGTCGATGAGGCGTTTGAGGTAGGCATCGACAAGAGATGACGTGTTGCCGTTGATGGCGCTGATGAGAGAAGCCTTGTTGTAGGGCGATACGCTCATATCCAGCTTGTTGAAGATGAGCTGGATGCTGTCGCCCAGGTCGCGGTTGGCCTCGTAGGTGATGTGGTAGTCGGTGGTCCAGACGACGCCCTCGTTAGTGAAATAACGCTTACGGTCCCGCGAGCAGAACATCATCACGATGGCTATCGCGAGGGCAAACAGAATAGCGATATAACTCTTACTTCTCATGACTCGTGGGGGCCGTGACGGGAGTCACGGCGCGGGACAACACTGACGCGGTAATTATAAAATGCTGATGTCTAATAGCTAAAGCCTAACGCCTAAAGCCTTACTTCAGGAACCAGGTGACATTGAAGTACCAGGTGCGGTTCTTGGCGACATTGTCGTCAAGGAGCTTGGTGTGGAAGGTCTGGCCGATCGAGAAGTTGTAGCCGGCACGCAGCTGGAGGCGTTCCTTGATTTCGATGCCGGCACCCATGTCGAGATAGACGCTCACGGGGGAGTAGGCATTGATGTTGCGGTTGTTGCCGCCGACGAGGAACGAGAATTGTGGTCCCGCATATACCAGTGGCATTAAGGAAGTCTCGAAGCCTCCCAGGCGGTGCCACTTGAGTTTGAGGTGCAGAGGCACATCGAGGTAATGCATCGACACGGTCTCGTTGCCGGCGCCGATGGCATCCCATATCGTGCGGTTGCCGTAGTTGACCTTGCCCTGCTTGAGGGTGTAGAGCAAGCCGCCGTCCACGCCGAATCCCACACCGCTGAAGTTCATCTCACCCGTGACACCCACTTGTGGTCCCCAAGCACGCTTGGAGGGGACAATGTCGGTCTGCTTGAAGTGAACCTCGTTGAAGTTAGCGCCGGCGGTGATACCCCAGCGTGATGTGGTCTGTGCCATGGCGGCAGATGCGGTGAGCAGCAGGGCTGCAATCAGTAGAAATGTCTTTTTCATTATATTGTGTCGTTGTTAATGTTCATTTTGGCGGGGCCATCACGGGAGTGGTGGCATGGATTGACCCGTTGCCTGAAGGACGGTTAGAAGAGATAGGCGGCGTTGATGGTCCAGTGGCGGTCTTTACCCTCGATGCGTTGCCCGTCATATTCCTTGTCGATATATTCCATCGCCTTGGAAATGCCGATGTCGTAGGACGCCGACAACCTCAAGTGCCTGAAAAGCTCCACGCCGGCTCCCACATCCCACGACAGGAAGGTCTTGGAGTTCTTGTAGTTGGTGGGAGCATTCTCATTGAAGAGAATGGAGAAGCTTGGACCCGTGAAGATGTAAGGGGCGAAGACGCGCTCCAGTGACGTCAAGGAAAGACGGTAACGGGCATAGACCGGAATCTCGAAGTAGTGGCGCTTGAAATAGATTTGGCCGTCGGTAAGGCGGTCTTTGCGGTGGGCATACATCACACCGACCTCGGCGCCGAGGCCGATGACGGGAATATTCAAGTCAAGCAGCAGGCCGCCGGTATAACCCACGCGGTTGTCGCTGTTGATCACGTCGCGGTCAAAGCGCATCTCCCCCAGGGTGAGGCCGCCGCGCACACCGAGTCTCACCTGGGCTGTCGCGGGAATCGCCAGCAAGGCTGTCAGCAGGAATGCGAGCAGGAAATGTCTGTTCATCTTTGTGCAATTATTGTTTCAAAACTACAAAGTTACACAGGATTTTTGAAATCCGGGCCGGTTTAAGGTTTTTTTTGATGAAGCGGCGATGGGATGGTGGCAATGAGGGTAGGGAAATAACAACAAAAATCCCGCACCGGAATGGTGCGGGACCTCTGTTGGTGGGCAGTGAGGGATTCGAACCCCCGACCCTCTGCTTGTAAGGCAGATGCTCTGAACCAACTGCGCTAACTGCCCGTTGCTGTCAAAAGCGATAAAAAGTGCTTTTTTTTCAAAAAATGGGGTTTTTCTCGGGAAAAAGGGGTAATTTTGAGACGATATAAGGATAATTTTGGCGGTCTCGCCACAGCGGGGCCCCACAAAAGTTTTAAAACGAAAAAATGAAGACGAGTTTTATTTTTCTGGCCGACGGCTTTGAGGAAGTGGAGGCCATGACGAGTGTGGATGTAATGCGTCGCGCGGGCATGCCCGTCGTGACCGTGTCGATTAACGAGGGCGTTGCCGTGACCGGTGCCCATGGTGTGACGGTGGTGGCCGACAGCGTGTTCGGTGACAACGATTACAGCGACGCCGAGTGGCTGGTATTGCCCGGTGGGATGCCCGGAGCCACCAATCTTGCCGCCCACGAGGGGCTGTCAGCGTTGCTGGATGCCCAAGACGAGCGAGGAGGCAAGTTCAGTGCCATCTGTGCTTCGCCCGCTATCGTGCTTGCACCGAAGGGCCTGCTGCAGGACCGTGACGCTGTGTGCTATCCCGGCATGGAAGCCGATGTAGAAGGCGTGCGCTGGGGTGATGCCCAAGTTGCCGTATCGGGCAACGTCGTGACGGGTAACGGACCGGCAGCCGCTGCTCCATTTGCACTGGCAATGGTGGCCGAGAGCCTGGGCCAGGATGCCGCCGACCAGGTAGCCAGTGGCATGCTGCTCTAGACCGTTTTTGTGTGTATGCACTATTTTGGTTAATTATGTTAGTGAATCGGTGTTTTTTGTTGAAAAAAGTTGCTGAGTTAAAATATAAGATGTATATTTGCCACATCTTTGAGAAATAAGGTGTCAACCATGATACTTTTTTCCACAAGAAAAACCGCAGAAAAAAAGTTATACACATTTTTTATTAACTCATATTTTATTATTAACATTAAATCATTACTTAGATTTATGAAGAAATTTTTTGCATTACTCTTTGTGTGTGCAGGCCTGACCGCAATGGCTGGTGCACCCCAGTTCAACAAGGCTGACATGATGAAGTCAACCAAGGGCCAGATGGTAATGAAGGCTAACACCTTGAGCCAGGATCTGACCGCTCCCGTGATGAAGACGATGACTGGTGCCAAGGCTCCCGCTTCGATGAAGTTCATCAACAGCATGCGTCCCAGCATTGCCAACAACAAGATGGTTCGCAAGGGTGCTCCCCGTCGCATGAGTAACGAGGATCTGATCAACCAGGACAAGTATATGGACTTCAAGTACGCTTGGGATCTCAACGAGGCTGGTACTGGCTTTGAATGGTCATATTATCACTTCCGTGGTGGTGAAGGTGTTCATTTCCAGGAGGATGGTGGCGTTCTTTACTGCGTTGGTCTTTTCTGGGATGATGATCCTCAGAGTCCTTCTTTCGGTTCAGGCTGGTGGCTTGACCTTAACATTGATTACACCACTGGTGCCATCGAGCTCCCGACCGGTTATGCACTCGTAGATAGCACTATTGTTGGTACTTATGCCAACGGCTATCGCATTGACAAGGAGATCTACAGAATGCTTGTTGATGGTAACTATTACTTCGGTGATGCTGAGGCTCCCGGTTCTGTTCCCGGTACCCTCTATGAGGATGGCTCCATTGAGTTCAATGACTCAATCCCCTATGTATATGCCGGTTATAACATCCAGCACTACTACACCCGCACTGGTAACGCTTGGACTGGCTATACCTATAAGCTGGACCACAGCGATACCACCTTTGTACAGGATGTTTATCTGGGCACCCAGTTCCTTGTTGCCAACGGTACCCAGGACTATGACTTCATGAACCAAGGCGCTATTGCTGGTCACATCACCGACAGCATTTACATGATGCAGCCCGACTACAGCACCCTCTATGTGTTCAACATGTGCGGTGACGGTATGCCCGGTGCAGTGATCAACCTCACTCCGGAGGGCGTTGCTACTTATCCCACCAATTGGCCCCTTGCTGAGGCTGGCAATTATCTGAGAGACCTGTACTCTCAGCAATATCAGGGTTATGATTTCTCTTTGATGCATTATGGCTGGCCCTATGCTATGGATGAGAGCTACAATGTAACCGAGGACACCCTGATTGTCGGTACTGTTACTCCCGAACTGCTCACTCTGCCTGGTATCCACTCAGAGTTAGGCCCCATCTATGCAAGCAGTGACACTCAGCACACCACTGGCTATGCCTTGGTTAGCACTCTGATCAACCACGAGTTCAGGTTCATGAATGGTGGTCAGTTCGTTCTTAAGGAGCCCACCACCTACCTGCGTGGTGATGTTGACAACGATGGCGAAGTTAAGATTGCTGACGTTACCGTCCTGATCAACCACCTGCTCAATGGTGACCTTGATGATTCTGACACCTTCAGCGGTGACAATGCCGACTGCGACCTTGATGGTGAGCTGAAGATTCCCGATGTAACCTCTCTGATCAACTATCTGTTGGCTGGCGCTTGGCCCGAGGAGTAATCCTTGTTCCCACTTGATTAATCACAATTAATCAATAAACCTAAAGGACAGGCATCCCACAGCGGGGTGCCTGTCCTGCTTGTTGGTGGACGTTAATTATTTAGAATGATTTTCATGGTGGGACAGTGGCTTGGCGTGAGGTTCAAGTGAGTTAATTGCCTAGTTATAGGGAAGTAGTGTAAAAAGTGGTTAAATGTGAGTGCAGATAGGAAATATTTCAGTACTTTTGTCATTGCTAAGCGCGACAAGCGGCTGCCCGTACCGGATAGTTTTCGGTATGGTGTTTGTATGTTGTTGCTTATCAGTTCATTGCGAATTATTACTCACATTATTTATATTATTGATCAAGATGAAGAAGATAATTGCAATCCTGTGCATGTGTGCAGGAATCGGCATGACAATGAATGCGGCTCAGAGCCTCGGTGCTAACGGGTCAACATTGCTTGGACCACGCGTTTGCCTGATGCAAGAGTATCAGTGGAATGAAGGTGCAAGTACTACCGTAACCGAAAGTGACCCCTTATACTGCGGTGGTTGGACTTCTACGGTCGTTGCCGGCGAGGGCAATACAGTAATCGTAGAAGGCGGTTTTACACCTTATCGCCTGACCCAGCCCATGACCGTTGACATGGCAGCTGGTCGTGTCACCCTGGAAGTCAATGAAGAGGAGCCGTTTGCTACGGTTACCACTACAGAGACCACAGTTAACGCTGGCGTGACCACCCAAGTTGACAGCACGAAAAGCTACTACTTGGTGAACGAGGCTTGGTTTGTTGATGGTGCCGATCTTGCCGACGTGACGGGTGAGATACTTGCTGACGGTTCCATTCACATTGCCGACGGCTTTGCCTATTTTGTCGAGATTACCATTACGACCACTATCACCTACCAGAACGGTACGAGCACCACCTATACCGATAAGACCGATGCCATGTCCCCGATTTATCGTGACACCTGGCTGCTGGTTGCCAATGGCAAGCATGAGTTTGTCAGCGTTGAAGATGGTACTACCAACACTGTTGACGTGAACATCCGTCAAGACGGTGAGACCGTATGGGTAACCAACCTGTATGGCTTTGGTGCCCCCGAGGTGCATATGGAGTTGAGCGAAGGCGGCACGATGTCCTTCCCCAGCCAGATGCTGCGTGACATCCCCGCATCGGTGTCGCCCAACGGCAGCGGCATGTGGGTAAACATGGGTGGCAACACGGGAGCCGTGACTGCCGAGGCTATCACTTGGGGCCAGACGACACCCACCGACAATGTTCAGACTTGGTCGGGTTGGACCAATAACCGTCTGTACTTTACCGACGGCAACCACTTTGTTGTCCCCGGTACCGAAGTGGGCATGCGTGGTGACGTGAACAAGGACGGTGCTGTCACTATCGCTGACGTGACAGACTTGATTAATGGCCTGTTGACAGGTCCTGATGTGGAGACCGATCACTTCAGCCCCTCGAATGCCGACTGCAACCAGAGCGGTGGTGTCACTATCGCCGACGTGACCGTACTGATCAACTACCTGTTGAGCGGCACCTGGTAAGCGGTAACCCATTTTACTGGAAGATATAACCGGCTGGACCAATGATGGTCCTGCCGGTTTTTTTGTTGCCCTGCTTTTTGTGCTGGCGGGGTGGAATGGTGCCGCAGTAATTTTGCGCGGTGTACTGTGTAAAATTATTAAAGAAGAATACCATGAAGAAAAAAGAGAAAATGAGAGAGCTCCGGGTCATCGCCCGGGGAATGGTGCCGCTAGCCAATGGTGAGGCGGCACAGTGCGGCGAGGCACTGTTGGCGCAGAACGTGCGCGAGCAGGAGTCGTCGTTGCAAGTGACAGGACAGCCGGCTGTGACGGGAACGATTGCCGTTGGGGAACGGTTGCTGCTGCTTGCCGACGAGCACAAGGTGACCTGCCGTGGCAGGAGTGTGAAACTTGACGGAGTGCCCGTCGTGACTGTTGGGGGCAACATCGTCGGTGCTCACGCCCTAGGTGACCTTATCGTAATTGTTGCTGACACCGGACTGACCTACCTGAAGCAACACGAGGGCGCATGGCGTGTGCTCAATCCCGCCGATGCCGTGCCGCAACTGAGCATCGGCACCGATGAAGCCATCGTGAGCACCGCGATTGATGCCTATACCTTTGCTGAGCCTTATCGGCAATGGCAGGCCCCGCTTGCCGATGCCGACTGTGCCGCCCTGAAGGCCCGATTGCAGTCGGCATGGTCGTCACTGACCGCCGACGTGCATGCCGAGGGGCGTTATCTCGCTCCGATGCTGGTACGCTGGGCGGTGCGGCTACATGACGGGAGTTACTTGTGGATGAGTGAGCCCGTGCGTGTGGGAGATGCGACGCTTGCCAATGCCAACCGTCTGGCAGCCGATGTGGTGACTTCGGGCAGCAATTTCACCGGCATCGAGGCGACATCGTTGAGGTTGACGCACTATGGCTTGGATATCAACGTGACGCGGGATATCGCTGCCGAATGGCTGCCCTTAGTGGCCTCGATTGACGTGTTTGCCACCGACGAGGCCCAACTGCTCACTTCGGTCCGTTCACTGGACTACCGCTGCGTGACACGGACGACTGGAGGTCGTGAGTATGTGCTGGAGATGGGTTTCACGCGGCGCAGTGCCGCTGCCATCTCGCGTGAACTTACCGCCTCGCCGTGGCATCTTGTCGCTACCGCCGCTGTTGCCGCTCACGTAACGGGCAATGACTTCGGTGCACCTGCTGAGCCGTTGACGCTGACCAATGGCCAATGCAGCACCATCGGACGGCTGCCGTCGCTTGAGGGCGTGGTGTGCTCTACACTGGCGGGCGGGCGCCTGTACTGCTGCACGCATGACGGCGATGTGGTGTCGAGTGCTACCGGCAACGCCCTTGCTGAGGCCCATCGTCGTCGTGTGGTGGGTGCCGTGCCTCTGTCGATGGCCGTGGTGACGCGACCGTTGTATTCGAGTGGCTTCGGACGCTATCCCGTTTATGTGTTTACCGATGACGGCATCTATGCCATCCCGCAGGGTGCACAAGGGACATTGGGCGAGGCGCGTCTTGTGGATCGCACGGTCATTGCAGCAGGCGTGTCTCCCGTTGAGGGCGGAGGCAGCATCTGGCTCGTGTCACGTCATGGGCACTTGTGCCGCCTGGACGGCTCGCGGTTAACGGTGTGCTGCCGTGACGTGGATTGTGTCGGTCTGGCATGGAGTGGAGCCCACGGGGAATTGTGGCTGCTGCGCGACTCGGCTTACCCCGTGGTGTTGTTGCCGAGCAGTCGCATGAGCGTGCGCACCGTTGCTGCCGCCCAACTCTATTGCGACCCGCGCCATGCCGTAGCGGTGACCGATACCGGAAGTGTGCTTGATCTGGAGTGTGAGACCGATGTGGCGATGCCAGTGGTGTGGCGCAGTCATCCCGTGGCACTGCATCCCCTGATGGGTGAGCGGGTGCATCGCGTGGTGTGGCACTTGAGCGGCGATGAGTTGGACTTGACATTGCGGGTGACGGGGCAGCGCGGCATTATGGCGATGGAGGCCGATGTGAGTGTTGTCACCGTGACGGGTAGCGTGCAGCAGCCGTTGGCGACCCCGACGGTGACGGTACCATGCCGCACCCTGCGCCTGTCACTTGAAGGCATGGCACGCAGCGGCACCCTGCTGCTGCCCACCCTTATCTATTCCCTCTAAAGTCTTTAAGGACCCTAAGGACCTTAACGTCGTATAATAACTAGACCATGAAAAATACATTATCTAATCATATGGATGCGATTCTTGAGGAAAACGCACGGCGGCGGGCATTGCTCGAAAACAACCCCTATGATCCGCTGGCAGGCATCGGCTGCTGGGGGGATAGGGTAGAGGTGGCGGGGCGGATGGTGCCGCGCTCGGTGCTGGACCGCCATCCTGACTACGCGTCGTTGCCACCCACCGAGCAGGACAAGGCGCGCATCCAAGAGGACTTTGAATTCTGGTGTGCCCGTTGCGTGACCATCAAGGACAAACATAATAGCAAGAACGTGCCGCTGATACTCAACCGTCCCCAGCGACGGCTGCTGGGAGTCATGGAAGGGCAACGCGTGGCAGGTCTGCCCGTGCGTCTCATCCTGCTCAAGGCCCGCCAGTGGGGCGGCTCAACGCTGGTGCAGATGTATCTGGCATGGATGCAGCTGGTGCGCCATACGGGTTGGAATAGCTTGATTTGTGGGCACTTGCACATGACAAGCAAATGCATCAAGCGGATGTATAACCTGTTGCTCAGGCATTATCCGCGCGAGATGCTTGATGATGACGGGTGTAGGCTGCAGTTCTCTAAACTAGAGGGCCAGCCCAACGTGCAGCAACTGGAGGCACGGGACTGCCTGGTATTGACCGCCAGTTCTCGCAGCGAGGATGCCGCGCGTGGCTATGACATCTCCATGGCCCACTTGAGCGAGGTGGCGTTTTGGAAGGAAAGTGCGATGCACTCGCCAGATGATGTGGTGCGCAGCGTGTGCGGCAGTGTGGCGTTGAAGCCCGAGACCGTCGTTGTGCTGGAGTCTACCGCCGACGGAGTGGGTGACTTTTTTCACGACGAGTGGCTGCGTGCTGAGCTGGGCCGTAGTGACAAGGCGCCGGTGTTTGTGCCATGGTATGAGATAGATGGTTATGCCCGCGCCGTCGATGATCCGGCGGCACTGTGGGACTCGATGGATGAGTATGAACGGGATTTGTGGGATGACGGGCGCACACTGGAGCAGATTAACTGGTATCATGCCAAGCGCAAGGAATACCGCACCCACGAACTGATGATGGCGGAGTACCCGGGTACCGCCAGCGAGGCCTTCAGTACAAGCGGCAACAATCCCTTCAAGCGCGAGCATCTTGACGAGCTGGAGAAGGGTTGTTCCAAACCCCCGATCCTGGTAGGCGACATCCAGGGTGCAGCCACGAGCGGACTGTTGGCCAAGGAGAATGTTCATCTGGTCGCTGAATCGGGTGGCCTGCTCAAGGTGTGGGAAATGCCGCAGCCCGGTCCTCCCGCCGATGTGCGTTACATGGTGGTCGTCGATGTGGGTGGCCGCAGCGAGTCGAGCGACTACTCGGTGATTGCCGTGTGGCGTTACAGTGAGGACAGGTCGAGCCCGAAGGCTATCGTTGCCCAGTGGCGAGGCCACATCTACCATGACCAGCTGGCCATCAAATCCATGCAGCTGGCTTTGTTCTATCACAAGGCGTTGCTCGTGATTGAGTGCAACACGCTCATCAACGAGGCGGCTCGAGCCGGCGAGAGCGAGTATATCCTGCAGACGCTGAAGCGCTTATATGGTAAACTATACCAGCGCGAGGGCAATCAACTGGGGTTCCACACTAACGTCAAGACCAAGCGCAAGGCCATCACCGAATTGCTGCGTGCAGTGCGTGACGGAGAGTATATCGAGCGTGACATGGATGCGGTGAACGAGATGCGTGATTATCAGGAACGCAATGGCACCTATGCGGCAAGTCCGGGCAAGCATGATGACATCCTGATGACCCGTGCCATCGGTCTGCTGGTGATGCAGGACACGAGGTTGAAATGCGGCAAGCACGCCAGGCCCGAGGATTTCCTGCCACCCAGCAAGTTGGATCGGTCGCCCGGCACGTTGATAGGTCTCGTTTAATGTTCTGGACTTGATAGGTACAAATAAATAAGCCGCGGGCTGTTAGCTCGCGGCTTTATTTATTGAGTCAAGTGAAGTAGATTACTTGATCACCTTGCAGGTGCTGGTGGTACCATCGTTGTAGGTGGTCACCTTGATGTTAACACCCTCGAAAGGCTCAACACTCTCCATACCGGCGATGTTGATGTACTTCACGTTGTTGATGGTCTTCTTGGCCATGTCCTCAACTACGCTGCTGCTGCCATACAGAGCAACGCGGTTGTAGTACTGGAAGCGCTGGGTCTCGTTGTTACCACCCTCACCATAGATGAAGCGGTAGTCATTGGGCTCCCACTTGGGCTCAACGATGAAGGGCTCGCGCATACCAAACTCCTGGTTGGCGATGATCATGTCGGGCAGATGGCCTTCGATCTCGTCCTGGTTGTCGTTCTGCATGAAGAGAGCGAACAGAGCAGCGTCGTCTTTCTTCAGAGCACCATTGTTGGTGTAACGGGTAGCGTTCTTAGCAGAGAAGTGAGTACCATTGTTCTCCTGGTTGGAGATGATAATGGTGTAGGGCTGATAGGTAATACCATCAATCACCTTGGTCTCGGCACCAACAGCGAACTTGAAGTTAGCTGAGTTGGGCATACGGTCACCCTGCTTGAAGCTGATCTCGTCACCATCCTCGTTCTCAGACTTGATGATAGCGATGCTCATGGGCAGGTAAATGTTGCACTGGAATGAGTTATAGGTAATCTCGTTATAGGGAGCACCACCGTCCTTGATGAGGGTCTTGGGCAGAGCCTGAACCTTCTCATTCTGATAAATCTCATCGTCATCGAGCCAGAACCAAACGGTTTGGGGAGTACCACCCTTGAAGGATACCTTGTTGTCATAAACAGTACCCGGGTTAACATCGTCGTAAGCGTTACGAACGAACACGTGGTCGTTAGTGGTCTGACCAATCTTAGCGGGCGAACCGTCCTCCAGAACTGCCCATTCACCGGTCTCAAGATCCTGAGCGAAAGCTGAGAGGCTCAGAGATGCAGCGGCTGCAAAGAGAAGTAAATTTTTAATCTTCATAGATAATTGCGTTAAATTGTTAGTAATAATGTTAATTAATATTTTTTGTTTTTTCTGTTTCTAATTGATTGGGTTTATCGTTATTCAACAACACGTGTCGATAATGGATATAATATACCACAAATCGCTGAAAATGAGAAAACTGCACAGTAATTGCGACATTTTTCCCGCTTTTCAGAGTACAATATTACGAACTTTTTTTGAACTGACAAAATTTTTTTAAAAAATCGGCAAAAAATTTACAAAAACAAATTCCTTTTGTACACTTGCTGCCATGGTGTGTATATTGAAAATATACGGCATCAGGATGAAGCCGCTTTCCATTTGTTAATTGTGGTGTCAGATTGATGACTCGTCCCCAGTGTGTCGGGTTAGGGATTGATGACACAAGACAGTGCCGAAGCGGCGTCGCCGTGTTGTGCCGTCACGATCATGATGGCTCCAGCGGGTGCCTCGTGGGAGATGGCGAGGCGGTATTGCCAGTTGTTGGCTCCCGTGGGGGCGGCGATGGTCTTGACGATGCTTGCGACGTCGGCATTGCGGCTGGTGACGGTCCACTGGCAGGCGGCAGCGTTGAAGCCGCTATCGTTGATTAGGTGGGACTGACTGTCCGTGATGGTGAGGGCGATGGTGTCTCCAGGATGGGCAGTGAAATAGGACGGTGCATCCCATCCAGTGCCGTTCCATGCTGCCACGGTCCAACAACGGTTGGTCAACGTCACCTGGTCGCTCACTCCCGATGCCGTAGCTGTAATGACGGTGGTGCCGTCGCCGGCGATGTTATTGAAGCAGACCAGACCTGAGGCATCAACGGTGGCAACCGCGCTGTTTGAGGAGTGCCAGGACACAGTGGCGACAGCCGAGGTCACGGCGTTGAGCTGCAGCGTTTGCCCCATGTAGCCATAGTTGCGGGGCGCGTTGAGCATGATGGAAAAGGTGGTTGTGGTGTCGTTGTTGCCGTGGTGGGTGGTATCGGCGGGATTGGTGTTTCCGGTGGTATCGTTAGGGGTTGTGTTGTGGTGAGTGGTGTCGGTAGGGGTTGTATCGTTGCGGTGGGTCGTGTCATGAGGCACAGGAGTCGTGCCGTTGTCACGGCCTCGAGGCTCATCGGTGCCACAGGATAGCGCACACAGCAGGATCGCTGCGAGTGCTAACGGTGGCAGATGACGCATCGGGTTGCTCATGGCTTGACCTTGAACTGTTTGCCGGCGATGGTTGCCAGGCGGCGGAAGTGCTTGTACCAGCCCGGAGGGGCAGGGGGTGTCAATCGAGGCACCCTTCCGCCAGGACGCTGTATTCCAATGGGCTTTTTAATCATATTGTTTTACTATTGTTTTTCGGGAGTCGGTAGGTTGCTCTTGGACTTGCGGTTGAGGGGTAGGGTGTAGTAGAGACCCAAAGACAGACCAAGACTACTGCTGCGCGGTCCATAACCAGGTATAAACCAAGGTTTTGAGTGCTCGTTCTTGCCGTAGTTGAAGATGCCGTGATAGCGTATCATCCACCCCATCGACAGGCGGTCAAACAGCTTGACCTTGATGCCTACGCCAGCCTCGCCCCACAAGGCGTGTGAATGTTCGCCTTTCAGCTGATAGGAAATGTCTTCCTGCCAGTAGCCGCCATGGTAGAAAACATCGGTGATATCGTAGCTGAAAGTGCTGTATCCCAGCCTGATACCGATTACTGCCTGATAGTCGGGGCTGTTCTTGAACAGGAAGTTGTAGTTGGCTCCCAGTTTGAAGTAGGGAGAAGGCTTTGCGTGGTAGGTGAAGTTCATGCCGTCAGGTGTGGACTTGGCCCAACCCAGACCCAGTTCTAGCGTGGGCTGGAGTCGGTTCCACATATTGAGCGTCGCATTCACGTCGGCACTGGCATAACTTTGACCGAAAACCATGAAAATCGGTTCCACCAGATTAACGCCGATTGAGAGGTCGGTCACGAGCGGGTAATGCTTATAGATGCGGCGCAGCGAGTCGCGTCGTGCCTCGGCAACTGCAGCCGCGCTGTCCCCGGTCAGATACTGCTGAATCACCTTCTCGTCGGTGCCCTTGGGGGGCGGTTGCACCCGGTTGGTCTCGGGCTTCACCGGGGTGACGTGCCGCTTGTCGGGCTCCTGTGCTACAGCAACCATTGCCCATGCTATAAAAAGCATCGGCAACAGAGTCCGTACTATGGTATTCAGCGACATTCTCATTCGGTGAAATAGATGCGTATCGATGGCGTTATTTTGCTGGTGATGAGACTATTGATTAGGACTACGGAGTCGATGCCGTGGGTGGTGTTAGTTATTTTCTCGACTTTGAAGTTATACATGGCACCGCACTCGACCGAGTGGAAAAACTCGATGGGCTGATAGTTGATCGTGAGTGTATCGTAGATACAGTGCCGCTCTGATCCGATGGTGACCCATCGGGACAGGGCAAAGGCTGTACTGTTGACCGTAGCGCGCAAGGGGAGGTACACCTCGGACAATGAGGTGGAGTCGGCAAGCAGGCTGTCGCCGGGCACGCCGATTCCCTTGATAGTCAATGCGTTGATGGTCTGTTGTTTATCTCCCAGATAGAACGTCGCCAGCGGCAGACTGCTGCCGTTGTCATAACAGCTGTCGTCGCTGCACGCGGTGATGCCTGCCCCGAGGGCTGCCAGCATCACGATGATGGCGGTGATATGGGAGAGCCATTTCATCTTATTGTGCCTGGATAGGGACTTCTTTTCTCACCTGATGGGCAGCAGGCAACTCGTTGACGCGCTGGCGTGTGCCAAGGGCAGCCACGTCGCTGATGGTGTCATCATCGATGATGACGTCGCCGATCTCGTAGTGGTTGCGGTCGTTGCTGTGGCGGATGATGAGCTCTCCCAGGAAACCTGCGAGGAAGAGCTGGGTACCCAACAGCATGGACGTCAAGGCAAGGTAGAAGTAGGGGGAGTTGGTGACCAGCGTGTAGCTGTGCCCACTGTGCATGTGGTAGAGTTTGAGGGCGCCCACCACGATGACGGCAATGAAACCAAGCAGGAACATCAGGCTGCCGAGCAGTCCGAAGAAGTGCATCGGCTTGACGCCAAACTTCGCCTGGAACCAAAGGGTGAGCAGGTCAAGGTAACCGTTGACGAAGCGGTCGAGTCCGAACTTGGTCGTGCCATACTTGCGCGCCTGGTGCTTGACCTCCTTCTCGCCGATGCGGGTAAAACCAGCAATCTTGGCCAGATAGGGGACATAGCGGTGCATGTCGCCATAGACCTCGACGTGCTTGACCACCTCGCTGCGATAGGCCTTGAGGCCGCAGTTGAAGTCGTGCAGGTTGTGGATGCCGCTGACGCGTCGTGCCGTGGCGTTGAAGAGCTTGGTGGGGATGGTCTTGCTGAGCGGGTCGTAGCGTTTTTTCTTCCAGCCGCTGACGAGGTCATAACCGTCCTTGGTGATCATGCGGTAGAGCTCGGGGATCTCGTCGGGACTGTCCTGCAGGTCGGCATCCATCGTGATGATGACGTTGCCGCGGGCATTGGCAAAACCGGTGTTCAAAGCCGGGGACTTGCCATAGTTGCGGCGGAAGGAGATGCCCTTCATCCTCGGGTTCTTGTCGTGCAGACCCCTGATGACCTCCCACGAGTTGTCGGTGCTGCCGTCGTTGATGAACAGCACCTCGTAGGAGAAGCCGTTCTCGTCCATGACGCGCTCGATCCACTGCGCCAACTCGGGCAGTGACTCGGCCTCGTTATACAAGGGTACTACTACTGAAATGTCCATATATCTATCTTGAGTGAATTTATATTATAATAATGTTATTGTCTGCGATACTTCTTCAACTTGCGTTTGGCAATAAGTGCAGTGATGGCACTTGTCACCGAACCGCCAAAAGTGATGAACCAGAAGGCGTTGAACACCACCTCGATGGGTGACGGCAGGCGTCGCTGGTCAACCATGCGTTGCAGGATGACCAAGAGCTCGCTGTCCTTCATGTCGGGCATCTCGCTGTAGGCCTTAATCACTTGGGCGGCTTGTTCATACATGAAGTTGGGACGGCCAAACTGTAACACCATATAAACAATGAAGCTGGCCAGCACCGTGCCCAGAATGAACAGCATGATTCCCAGCATCCACAATGCGGAATAATCGGTAAATCCGTCATCCTCAATGAACTTGCGCCGCTGGAAATAATAGACTACAATGGGCGTCGCAAAGAACAAGACGATGAAAATGAGTCCCAATGGCGCAAACCAATCGGCAAAGATGAACGCCACGGCACCGCATGTCAGATACAGACCGAATGGCACACCCCATTCGCTCGCCCGCTGAAAGATGCTTTTCTTTGTTTCCATATAAACTGCAAAATTAGGCATTTTAATTGAAATTATCGCCAGAAAGGCACTTTTTTCTTTAACAGGTTTCTAAATTTTGCTGATTGGGAGCGAGCATTGAATTCCATTTTTCATTTGGGCATTTTACCGATTATGGGTAACAAATAGCGTCAAATGTGCAATTAATCAAAGGATTGTTTGAAGAATCCGAATTATTGTTCTATTTTTGTGCGATTATTCATGTTTATTATTGCTTGAATTGCTTGCCTGATATGAAAAACCGTTTTTCCCGTCATGGGTCAATAGGCTGGATTAGGATGATAGCTGTGCTGGTTGTACTGGCATCGTTGTCACTCTCGTGTGGCCATAAAGCGGCAAGCAATCAAGGATCATCACGTTGCTCATCGCTCGACACCCTGATGATGAGAATCAATGACGTGGACTCGTTGACAGCAATGGCTGATCAATATCACAAGCAGGGCGATGCCGAGGGCGAAATGATCGCTCTCTTGTACAAGGGCCGTTGCCTGCGCCGTCATGCGCGATATGACGAGGCCTTGGTCGCTCTCAATCAAGGGATTAAAGTTGCTAAACAGCTCCATGATACCATCGGCGAAATCATGGGCCTGATCGTCATGGGTGATGTGAACTACTGCCAGAGCGAATTCAGTAAAGCCAACGGATGCTTCTATGATGCCTTGGAACTGTGTGATATGATCCATGACCAGAAAAGCAGGGAGACCGTTAGGGCCAAGGCTATGGTATTCAACGGTATCGGCAATATTGAGAAAGACTTATATAACCTGAACGCTGCCGACAGTGTCCTGCACAAGTCGCTGGCGCTGGAGCAGCAGCTGGAGCACAATAAGGGCATCGCTGTTAACTATTGCGACTTGGGACAAGTCAAACAAGCCCGTAACGAATTGGACTCGGCATGGTCCTTTTTCCGCAAATCGATGGAGTACCATCAGCTCTCGGGCTCTGAGAAGGGACAGGCCAAGTGCCACTTTCACTATGGCGAGATGCATGAGGTAGAGAGCAACTTCTCCCATGCCATCAAGGAATACACGATAGCCTATGAAGAGTTGAAAAAGACCGGCGACTCCGGGCAGTGGCTCAAACCCTGCTTGGCATTAGCAAGGGTGTATATCCTCATGGGCGATGCCGAGAAGGCTCACCATTTTGTGGAAGAGTGCGAGTCCGAGGCCAGTCGCATAGGCTGCAAGTTGATACTGGCCGAAGCCCATATGGCTCACTATGAATTGTCCTTGTTGCAAGGGAATTCCCAGGAAGCGTTACAGCATTATACTAATGGAATAGAGTTGCATGACAGCATCTTGGGTCTGAAAAAGACCGACGAGATGCGTGCTCAGCGCATAGCCTACCAGAACGGAAGAAAGTCAGGTGAGATGAACTCGCTCAACCGTGATATCCACCAGCTGAAGCGCAACCGCAACAAGCAGACGCTCTTCATGACCCTGCTGCTGCTCATGGCGGGTGCTATCATTGCGGCGCTGGTTTATGCCATGCGAGTGCGTGTCAGGACCCAAAGGCTGATGCGGCAGGTCGAGGAGACAAGGTCGTTGTTCTTTACCAACGTTGTTCACCAGCTGAGAACGCCTCTCACGGCCATCATGGGCGCTGTTGACAGCATAATGGCCGAAGCCAGAGCCACCGACAAGAACGACTCCTATTCAGCCACGTTGCAGGATAGCAGTGAGATCATTGAGCGTCAGGGTAAGAACCTGCTGACACTTGTGGACCGCATCCTTGAGGTGGGTAGTGTGCGCAGTGCCATTGCCGACCTGGACTGGCAAACTGGTGATGTGGTGATATTCATGCACATGATTATAGAGAGTTTCCGCGAGCGTTGTCTGGAACGCCACATCGAGTTGACCTACGCCTCGCGCGAGAAATCGGTTGAAATCGATTCTGTACCCCGTTATCTGGTCACCATCGTCGCCAACCTCATCGAGAACGCCATCAACTATAGCCGTGACTTCTGCAAAATCACTGTCACCTCCCAGGTCGAAGGCGGAATGTTCATCATCCGTGTGGCAGACAACGGCATGGGTATCGACAAGAAGGATCTGCCCCACGTCTTTGAGCCATTCTACCGCAGTGCCGATGCCGAGCCACTGGTTGAAGGAGTAGGTATCGGATTGACGGTGGTGCGGGATATGGCCATGGCTATGGGCGGCATCGTAGCAGCCGACAGCAAGAAGGGGCACGGCTCGGTATTCACTGTGGAGTTGCCGTGCAAGCAAGGCAAGGGCGTGCTGCAACGCTTTGATGATGCTATCGAACCCTTGATTAAAAAGGTAAGGAAGCAACAGCGATACAGGCAAGGAAGCATTGAGCCTAATTCATGCACAGAGGATTTGCCCGTTGTGCTCGTTGTCGAGGACCACATCGACGTGGCGCGTCTCGTGGGGCTTGTGCTCGGTGAGCATTACGACGTGCGTTATGCAACCGACGGCAAACAGGGTCTGACGATGGCTGGCGAATGTGTGCCTGACCTCATTGTCACCGATGTCAAGATGCCCCTCATGGACGGTGTCGAAATGTGCCGGCAGTTGCGGCAGTCGCGCCAGTTGTGCCATATTCCTGTGATCATGCTCAGTGCCCGCAATGCCGATCTTGACCGTGTGAGAGGCATTGAGGCTGGTGCCGACGCCTATCTGGTGAAACCTTTTGTCAGCGAGGAGCTGAAGGCATGGGTGGATCATCTGATCAGTAACCGACAAATGTTGCGCATGGCTTTTGCGCAGTCGCATGCCGGCATTGAACAACAGGTGAATGAATCTGTTCAACCCCTGGAGGATAACGCGTCATTCCTGTTGGAATTTGCACGCGAGGTGGACAAGCAGTTCGTCACGGGAGGAAAGATCGACATGGACAAGATTGCACTGTCCTTCAAGATGGGAGAAAGCCAACTCAAACGCAAGATACAGACCCTTACAGGCAAGAATGTGTCGGCCTACATTATCCAGCTGCGCATGGAAAAGGCGATGCGACTGCTGCAGGAAAGTTCGCCCGAAACGCTAATCAGCACCATTGCCGAGCAGTGTGGCTTCCTTGATGTCGCCTATTTCTCGAGGGTATTCCGCCAGTACTATGGCATGACTCCCAGCCAAGCCCGCAACAAGTAATTTCGTACAGGGGGACGGTTCTTTTGTACGAAAATGTTCCGTTTTCGTACAAAAGAACCGTCCCTCTGTACGAAATGTAGCCGATTATTTGTTCATTTTAATAAAAAGGCGTATTTTTGTGTGATTGAAACCTCCTATAAATTTATTGAGTTATGTCACGCAAGAGCAGAGAAAAGAGTGTCACAGGAGTATATCATGTGATGTTAAGAGGAATAAACAGGGAAAGAATATTCCATGATGAAAGTGATTTTCTCAAATTTGAGAAAATCTTGAAATTAATGGTAACGCCCGTCGAGGAAGACGACACGTCAACCGCCTGCTGCAAACTTCATGCATATTGTCTTATGCCGAATCATGTCCATCTGCTAATAGAAGAGTTGGGCGATGAAATCGGTACTGTGATGAAGCGCATAGGAATAGCCTATGTCAGCTATTATAATAAGCATTATGATCGTTCAGGTCCCTTGTTTGAAGACCGATTTAAAAGCGAGCCTGTTGGGGATGTGGGGTACTTTGTGACTCTTTTACGTTATATCCACCAGAATCCTGTGGAGGCAGCTTTGGTGGAGTTTCCGGGTGACTATCGATGGAGCAGTTGGCATGAATATGTTAGCGATGTCGTCCTTCCTCATTATATCTGTTCAATGTCGGTGCCTTTCTCTGGCATGTCTTCTCAGGAATTGAAGAAGTTGGTGAGAAAAGTAAATGAAGCTTATACTCAGACAAGAATTGGTTTGAGTGAAAAACGTTTGACAGATACAGCTGCTACAAAAAAATTGAATGAGTTATGCAAGAATAGCATGACCATAGATGGCATAAAACTATTGCCTGTAAAGGATCGAATAAGTTTCTTGTCTGCCGCATTGCTGTCTGGAATTGGGATGCGTCAATTGTCTCGCTTGGCAAATGTGGATTTCAATGACGTGCGCCGTGCAAAATATATGATTGAAAAAAAACGGTGAGAATGCGGCCTTTCGTACACGGGGACGGTTCTTTTGTACGAAAAACTGAGTTTTTTTCGTACAAAAGAACCGTCCCCGTGTACGAAAATTAGCGGATGCGGCGCAGGGGTGGTTTAAAGGCGTTGGGGATGTAGTGGATATCAAAGTCGGGGGCCTTGCCGATGATAATCATGACGTCATACTGGACGGTCATGGGCAGGCGATAGAACTGGATGTAGCCGTTGGCGGCATTTACCAGGTTATTGATTTTCTTAGATGTGATGGACTGCATGGGGTCGTAGTGTGTGTCGGCACGGCTACGGGTCTTGACTTCAACGATGTGAAGCCGATTTAGGGCGGGCTCGTGGGCAACGATGTCGATCTCGAGGTGCCCCATGCGCCAGTTGGTCTCGCGCACGGTATAACCCTTACTGATGAGGAACTCATAGGCTGCCTGTTCACCCTCTCTGCCTATCTGATTGTGCCACGCCATCCCAATAAATATCTAATATCTGATATCTAAATCTAAAATCTAATACCTAACGCCTAATCCCCCTTCTTTCCCCAACGTGACTGCTGCCGGGCGGTCATCTGGTTCTCGGCAGGATTGTCCTGTGGATGCCAGATTTCGGGGTGGTTGAGTTCCTCGGGCATATATTGCTGCTTGACAAAGTGGCCCGGGTAGTCATGAGCGTAGCGGTAATCCTTGCCGTAGCCCAGTTGCTTCATCAGTCCCGTGGGCGCGTTGCGCAGGTGCAACGGCACGGGTGCATTGCCAGTCTCGTTGACGAGTGCCAGCGCATCGTCAATGGCGAGATAGGCGCTGTTGCTCTTGGCGCTGGTGGCCAGATAGATGGCACATTCGCTCAAGGGGATGCGCCCCTCGGGCCAGCCAATCTTGTTGATGATATCGAACGTGGCGTTGGCCAACAGCAGGGCGTTGGGATTGGCAAGACCGATGTCCTCGGCAGCAAGGATACACAAGCGGCGGGCGATGAACTTCGGATCCTCGCCGCCGGCAATGAGCCGTGCCAGCCAATAGACCGCTGCGTCGGGGTCACTGCCGCGGATGCTCTTGATGAACGCCGAGATGATGTCGTAGTGCATCTCGCCACCCTTGTCAAAGGCGAGCGGATTCTGCTGCAGGCGGTCGGTAACGATATCGTCGGTGACGACAAACGGTTCGCCCTCTTGTAACGACTGCATAATCAGGTCCAGGATGTTGAGTAGCTTGCGGGCATCGCCTCCGGCAAAGCGGAGCAGAGCCTCGGTCTGCTCGATACGCACCTCGCGGCCCTGGAACATCTTGTCGGTCTTGATGGCGTGGTCCAGCAGTTGCAGCAAGTCATCGCGGTCCAGCGGGTTGAGGACATAGACCTGGGCGCGGGAGAGTAGAGGACGGATGACCTCAAACGAGGGATTCTCGGTCGTAGCACCGATGAGGGTTACCGTACCGCGTTCCACGGCTCCCAGCAAGGAGTCCTGCTGTGACTTGTTGAAGCGGTGTATCTCGTCGATGAACAGGATGGGTCGCCCCTTGGTGAAGACACTGCGGGCATCGGCTTTGCATCGGTCCAGGACTTCACGCACGTCTTTCACGCCCGATGTGACGGCACTCAAGGTGTAGAAGGGCACTTGCGTCGTCTCGGCAATGATGCGCGCCAGCGTGGTCTTGCCCACACCCGGAGGTCCCCACAGGATGAAGGAGGAGATATTGCCGCTCTCGATCATGCGACGGATGACGGCGCCCGGTCCCACCAGGTGCCGCTGCCCGATGTAATCATCGAGTGAGCGGGGGCGCAATCGTTCAGCAAGAGGCTCGTAGGTCATGGTTTTAAAGCGTTTTTATTCTTTTCTATAGTATTTATAGTGACTATAGTGTCTATAGTGACTATAGTTTTACACATCGGGTGATGATGCGGGCAATTTCCTCGAGCCAGTGGGCATCCACATCGTCAAAGGTGGCGAGGTCCTTGCTGTCGATGTCTAGCACGCCGATGACATTGCCCTCGCTGTCGTGCAGGGGCACGACAATCTCGCTGCGCGAGAGGCTGCTGCAGGCAATGTGCCCGGGAAACGCTTCCACGTCGGGGACGACGATGGTGCGCCCCTCTTGCCAAGCGGTGCCGCACACACCCTTGCCGCGCTTGATGCTATAGCAGGCAATGGGACCCTGGAAGGGGCCGAGTTGCAACCTGTCATCCTTGACCAAGTAAAATCCGGTCCACCACCAGCCCATGGTCTCGTGCAGCAATGCTGCCGCATTGGCGAGCTGTCCGGTGGGGTTGTCTTCGCCCTCTATCAGGCTTTCGACCTGCTTGGCGAGTAATCGGTAGGTTTCGTTCTTGTCCATAGCACAAAATTAGTGCTTTTGGGGCTAATAAACAAGTGGAGATGCAAAAATCTGCATCTCCACTCGATTTCATTGTTTAGCTAAAGGTGAAGCCTATAGCTAAATCCTAAAGGCTAGAAATTTACTTCACAACCTTAACAGCGCTGGTGGTACCATCGGTGTAGGTGGTAACCTTGATGGTCATGCCCTCGGGCTGAGCCATCTCCTGACCGGCGATGTTGAAGTAGCGTACGTTAGCAACGGTCTTGCCAGCGTTCATCTCGTTAACCTTGGTGTCCTCACCAGGATACAGCCATACAATGCTGCTGGCGTTCTTCTCACCGTTAACGGTGTAGAATACCTGGATACCGATGTTCTCGGTGAACAGAGGCTCGTAACCCTCAGCGTTGGTGCGATACATGTAAACGAAGTAGTTGCGGAAGTCAACAGCGCTGTTGTAGAGTGCATAGTCAACCTCGGTGATGTCGTCGCCAGGCTGCAGGTCGTAGGTGTAAACGTCACCAGTGAAGTGGAAGAGCTCGGGACCATTGCCGTTGTCAACATAGACGCTGTAGCTCAGGTACTCGGGATCGAGCATGTTGCCGTCAACATCCTGGTTAGGCATGGTGAAGTAGAACTTCGAGAAGCCGCTCTCGTCGCCACAGTCATACCACTCGTCAGCGGTGGGATCAGCGGGAACAGCAGGAACCAGGTTAACAATGTAACCCATGGGCTCGCCCTCAGCGGTGAACTCAAGAGAGGTGAAGCTCTGGTCATCGCTCCAGATGGTCATCATACCGGTAGCCTCAAAGCTGAAGGGGAACTCGGCATTGATGTCACCCTGGCTACCCAGGAGGGTGAAGGTGCTAGCATCCTCGTTAAGCTGGAGCTGGATCTCGGTGGTGCGCTCGTCGATAGCGGTGCCCAGGTAGTAGTTGGGCTCGCCAGTCTCCTCGTCAACACCATCCTCGTAAACGTAGGTGTAACCCCAAACGAGCTGGATACCATACTCATCCTCGTCATACCAGTTCAGGTACTGGCCGGTGGGGATGCTGATGATGCCGGTCTCCCTGTCGAGGGTACCCTTTACCCAAACGTTGTTGTAGTCATAGTACCAAACGGGATTCTGAACGTAAACATCATTGCTCTCCTGGTCGAAGGCTACATTGATCTTACCATCGGTGCTGCCCTGGCCAATGCCGAATAAGCTGCTGGCGATGTAGTAGCTGCTGCGATAGTAGGTCTCAATCTCGCAGGTTGCGGGGATCTCGGTGATAACCTCGGGAGTAACGACGGGCTCACGCTCGGTCAGAACGGTGTTCCACTCGTTGAAGCCACCGAAGCTGTTATCGTCGGCCCAGTAGCAACCCAGGCCATAGCCCTCATAGTCGGGATACTCGCTGCCAGAGGGAGCTGCATAGGTGCCCTGCAGGCTGATGGTCTCGCCATCGATTACATAAACAGCCTCAGTTGCGCGATCGTCAACGTCAAAGTACAGAGTCGTGCCCTCAACACGGGAAGTACCCATGGCGAGCACAACGTCTGCCTGATAGTCATCGCTCCAGTAGATGGACTGGCCCAGGGGCACCCTGAGTTCGTTGCCATCGATATAACCCTCTACCCAGCTGTTGCCAAAGTAATCGCCGCAGCCCATGAGGATGTTGTTCAGGTAAACCTTACCGTCCTCGGCATAGACGATATTCATGCGGCCAGACTGTTCACCAGCGGTCAGGTAACCACCAGAAACGTAAACTGCATTACCAGCACGGTTGTAGGTCTTAAGCTCGCCCTCGGGCTGGTCGGTGATAACACGGAGGCTAGCCTTAGCCTTCATCTCCTTGGCATTGAGCTTGGTCATCTCGGTGTTGATGATCTTGTTGTGCTTCAAAGAGTGATTGCTCTTGAAGCTAACTCCTGCAGAAGCGCCAACAGCGACTGCAGTAGCAACCAAAAGTACAAATAATTTCTTCATAAAACTGAATCAATTAAAATGGTTAATAAAAAAAATGAATAAAAAATTTAAAAAGTAGTAGCTATGTTGCTGTTAATCTGTTAATTAGTACTTGATAACGCGCTTCCCTTACGGGAAATGGTTGTTATAAGCAACCGCAAAAATACAATCTTTTCTTAAAATCTGCAATATAAGATAGGATTTTTTTGAAAAAAATTATTGACAGTTTACCATGTGATAGGCGTTTGCCCGTACTGAATCAGGTAGTCATTGGCCCGCGAAAAATGGTGGCAGCCAAAGAATCCGCCCCTGTTTGCCGACAGCGGTGACGGATGGGCTGCCGTGAGCACCAAGTGGCGCGAACGGTCGATGAAGGCACCCTTGCGCTTGGCATGTGCCCCCCACAGCATGAACACCAGGTGTTCACGCTCATTGGCCAGGTGGGCAATGACATGGTCGGTGAACTCCTCCCAGCCACGGCCCTGATGCGACAGCGGCTGGTGGGCCTGTACCGTCAGCGTCGCGTTCAGCAGCAGCACCCCTTGACGCGCCCAGCGCGACAAGTCACCACTGGCAGGAATCGGAGCCCCCACATCATCATGCACCTCCTTGAAAATGTTCAGCAGCGACGGCGGCATCGGCACCCCCTCGTTCACGCTGAAGCACAGCCCGTTGGCCTGCCCCACACCGTGATAGGGATCCTGCCCCAGAATCACCACCTTCACCTGCTCGAACGGCGCCGCGTCAAACGCCGCAAAGATCTGCCGTCCAGGCGGAAATACCTGATGGGCACGATATTCCTGACGGACAAAGTCGGTCAACAGCTTGAAATAAGGCGCCTCCCATTCGCTGGCGAGGACACGGTTCCACGACGGTTCAATGCGTACATTCATAATCCAGATTTTTTGTCTTTCTTGTTGCAAAATTACAAAAATATGCCGTAACTTTGCACCCGATTCATGAAAAACGACTCTCTTGGACCCGTAGTTCAATGGATAGAATAAAGGATTCCGGTTCCTTCGATTGGGGTTCGACTCCCCACGGGTTCACGATATTTTTATCATAACTAACTGATTATCAATAAATAAATTAACGAGTGGTTGCAAAATTGACAACCATTTGACAACCGAAATTTTATATTATTTTAACTGATTTACCCATGACTAGAGAAGAATTCATCTCGAAACTGCCCGATTTGAACATGAAAGATGCGGTTATCCGACTGGTTGATCAGGGTGTTGATGTATATGGTTTTCAAACGGAGGAGAAGATCGGAAAATGGTATGAAGATTGCTCAAATCTGTTGGCAGAATCATCAGGCTTCCTTCCGGTTTTCCAGCAAGCCCTCGCCAATAGATTAGACACTGCACGCTTTCTGTTATATACTCGTGTTATCGCTGATCAGAATGACTTTTTCATCATGCACAAGGCAGATCTTGTGCTTAAAAAGATAAATGATTTTCTTGATTCTGAAGATGCTCAAAAATTGAAGCTAATTCAAATTACTGATAAACTCATTTTAAAAGCAATAGCTCTCAACTATTATTGGTTTTATGATCATAGAAAGGATTATTTGGATCAGATGGTAGCCGAGTGTCGAGATGAGATAGCCTTCCGGGAAGTGTTAGACCACCTAAGAGTTAATAATCCAAAAACAGGAAAACTAAATCATATAAATGGTATTCGAATTGATATCAACAAAGGTCGAGGTCATAATGCCGAGTTAAACAGCGATCGATCACTTAAATTATTTGAGGAAGTAATCCTACAACAGTTTTATGATCGGTTTAGCCAATCAGCTCTCACCATTGAAGAATTGAAAGAGCAGATTAAGGTTTACAAACTCGCCGATCAAAAGCGAGCACTTCGAACTATGCATGAGATGTACAAGGCATTCGTTGACAAAGGGTATCTCTCCTTCAATAATGATAAGGACTTATATATGCTCGGACAGAAGAATCACAAATATGTAACAACTAACAATGGTGTCACTGATTGGATCTATGCCGTTTTTGCTTACTTGAGTAAGAGATATGCAGTTGATACCACAGAAGATGAACGTAGGAAGACAGTGCGAGACAACTTGAAGAGGTATACTAAGGTTTATCACCAAGATGATGCTATTTTCCCCGTTTACGATTTCGAGCACTTAAAGCGAGTATATGTCGCCTCTGATATCAATGAAGATGCTGGAATATCGTGAAAGCAGCAGGTTGAGATCGTCCAGTTACCTTATATATAGAGAAACACATGCCCCCGAGAGGACCGCTGGCAACAATGAGCACGCTGGCGGCATGAGGGGCAAAGACAACATATAACCCGATGGTATGGACTGGGCGGCGAAGAGTCGTCCAGAACCGCCATCACCAGGCGTTACCACCTGTCGGGGAGACCGTGCCCTCAAGACGGCATAATCAAACCGACAGCGAGTCTGGAAAAGAAGCTAACGAGGCTGACACCGAAGAGGTGATCGGTCTCACTTCTTTTTTTTCGGTTCGGTTGGATATAGTGGTAATGAGTTGGTAATTAGACAATGTTGCTCCCAGGTCAGGATGGACAGTACCTTTATTACGTTTCAGCGCTTGTCAGTCGATGAGGCGGTAGATCATGGCGTAGTTGATGGCCTCGGTGATGCTGTCGGTGTCAAATTTCTCAAGGATGCTTTTACGGTAGCCTTTCACCGTGTCAAACGACTTGAACATCAGCCGGGCGATTTCCTGGGTGGTGTAACCCATGGCCGAATATTTGAGAACCTGCGTCTCCTGCTCGGTGAGGGAGATGTAGGGGACCGACTGCCATGTGCCGCTCTCCAGGTCCAGATTCCAACCCTCGTGCGTGCGGTTGTTGAACATCAGGATGGTGTCATCGCCCTGCTTGGTGGGGATGGAGGCCACGCACAACGCCAGCCAGATTTTCCCGTCGGGCATCATTTTGAGGGGCGTCAACTGATGGTTGATGGTTTGCACCTTCTTGGACACCGTGTTGATGACCCTGAAATTGTAAGATAGCGTGTAATATCGCTTCTCGGCCGCAGGGATGTCCTTGGAGAAATAAAAGCCTGAGGAATTGATTATCAACAGCCGCTCGAGATCCTCCTGCGGCACATTGTCGATATAGAACTTATAGCCGATTTCCTTGACCTCACTGGCCGACAGGCCGCACAGGAACAACGGGTTCTCGCTAACATACAGGAAGTTCTTCTTGAAGTAGTCGATGATATAGACGCTCTTGTAGGTCATGCGCGAGAACGCATCCACCGAGTCCACAACGTCCTGGATGTTA
The DNA here is from genome assembly GCA_900318205.1 of uncultured Prevotellaceae bacterium. Lineage (GTDB taxonomy): Bacteria > Bacteroidota > Bacteroidia > Bacteroidales > Muribaculaceae > Sodaliphilus. The sequence goes on from ONJS01000007.1 coordinate 261,665, forward strand.
CGGTAATCCTCATCGGTGACCCCCGTCACCGCATTGTCCATGATAAAGAAATCCTCAACCCGAGCCATAAATGTTATTTTTTGAAAGGCCAAAATTACACATTATCATGCATAAATCCAAAAAAATACCCTTTTGGGTTATTTAGTTTTATTTAGTCTTAAACTATTCGGAAAACACCCTTTTGGGTATTGTATGAGCATAATATTCGCTATTATTTTGCAGAATAATTTCAAATACAATATTTAGGGCATGAGAATATTTTTAATTATAGTTGCATTTGCTTTCATGGGCTTAAGTGTTTCGGCTCAAGACGTTTCGATCCAATGTGACAGCGTGATGACTGACACGTTGCCCGAGATGATTGTGACGGCTAAGGGGCAGATTGAGACGGCCAACAAAGCCATTCTGGTGCCTACGGCTTCTCTGCGCAAGCACGCAGCCAATGCGTTGGACCTGACGGGGCTGATGAATGTTGCAGGCTTGGTGGTGTCGCCGCAGGACAAATCGGTGACCACACACACTGGTGGTGTGGTGGTGCTGTGCATCAATGGCGTGGAAGCCCGCGTCGAGGACGTGGCCATGCTGCAGGCACAGGATGTGGCCAGCGTGGAGTATCTTCGCGCTCCTTCGGGCAAATGGACCGGCAAAGCGGCATTGCTCAACTACGTTGTCCG
>ONJS01000008.1 GCA_900318205.1 uncultured Prevotellaceae bacterium
GTTATTATCAAAAGTTGGTTTAAAAGTTATGACTGTAACAAATTTACTTTCATTGCTTTACAAAACCGACTTTTGATAATCTTTTACTTGTGATAAAAAGCTGAACTTAATATCCCGCAGAAAGTCCTGCCGATGTTCTCCTCATAGAACACCTTCAGTCGCATGACTGAAGCGTAATACTTACGTGAGAACCTGCGGCGACGTTGGCGACACCGTGCCGTCGTTCGCATAATTCGTGAAATTAGCATTAGCCCCGCAGGGAGAAAGCCAAACGACTTACTACAAGTCATTTGGCTTTCTTTTCTGTGAATGTTACGTCATTGGGGCGCACCCCAATTGGTGGAAATAAATTCCTGATGTGGCTTACTTGAAAATCTTTTGGGCAAACATGGTCAAGTAAATGCGCCAATTGCGCCAGATGTGGCCTCCATCGGTTTCTACATACTCATATTTGTAGCCCTTGGAATCCCAGTAGTTACGCAGATCGACGGTACTCTGATAGAGGAAGTCGGTCTTACCCATGCCCATCCAGTATAGTTTGGGCTTGCTGCCGAACAACCGTGCCGATTGCTGTGCGAAGTCGGGGTCGTTCTTGATCTGCTCGGCGAAGGGCTGGTTCCTGTAGTCTTTGCCCAGGTGCAGACCGGCTGAGAACAGACCATAGTAGTCAAACGTTTTGGGATAGGTCAGGCTGATGGCAAAGGTGTGTCCTCCACCCATCGACAGGCCACAGACAGCACGGCCCTCACGTTTCTTGACGGTGCGGTAATTGGCATCGACATAGTTCACGATATCCATGAAGCTGGCAGGGATAGTAGCAACGGCAGGTTCTTTGGGACCGGTGCCGCTGTTCCCAAAGCCGGGAGTGTACATGCCCCAAGACCACTCGCCCGGTGCAGCCTGGCAGTTGGGGTTACCGTTGGGCATGACAACAATCATCGGTTTTGCCTTGCCCGTGGCAATGAGGTTGTCGAGAATCTGTGCAGCGCGACCGAGTTCGCTCCAGGCATTCTCGTCACCGCCTGCTCCATGCAATAGATACAGCACGGGGTACCTGCCGCCCTTGTCATAGCCTGGCGGAGTGTAGATGGTCATGCGGCGTTGCATCTTGAGCGTCGGGCTGTTGTACCACACCTTGGAAAGATTGCCGTGAGGCACCTCGTTCACGCGGTAGAGGTCGCCCTTGTCACCCTTTTGCTCACTGACAATGAAAATGTTGGAGAACGACACAATATCGCGGTTCACATAGATGTTGGCAGGGTCTTTCACACCCGTCATGCCATCGATATTGAACGTGTAGCTGTACAACTCGGGGGCGAGTTTGCCGGTGGTATAAGTCCATACGCCGCCAGGTCCTTCGGTCAATGCAGCCACCCCGGGGGCATCAACCATGCCGCGACCAGGTATCTCGATGGAGCGCGGGGGCAAGAAGTCACCAGTCACCTCCACCTTGACCGCCTTGGGAGCAAAAAGGTTGAAGGTTACTGTTCCGTCGAGGTTGACGACGGGAGATTGAACGTTGGCACTATTAAAGAGTTTCTCCTGTGCCGTGGCACTCACGCAGCACATGGCCGCAAGAGCCATCATCATGATTATTCTTTTCATGCGATTACTATTTTAAACATTAATTCAAATCATCCTGTTCACAACACATAGGCAAATTACGTCAAAAACCTTGGAGCATGCAAGCATTTTGCCCAAGAATTAGTGAATGGCAAGGGTAATATGCCCAAATATGGTGACGCCCCAAAATCCAGCGACCAGTTGAATACAATGTGCAACAGCAATTCATGATAGAGAAGCAAATCCCTCACACCCCGAGAGAGCATGAGAGATATTTCTTGACTTTGCCTATCATCTAATTCCAGTTGCCGGATAGCAGGTAGCTGATCAAGACGGTCACATCGCTGATGTTGATGTTGTCATCCTGATTGCAGTTGGCAGCCTCCAGGTCGATACCCGTGGCATCATCACTCAGCAGGTAGTTGACCAGGATGGTCACGTCGGTGATATTGATATTGCCATCGTCGTTCACGTCGCCACGCACGTATGCAGGACCGTTCTCGAACAACGTCACGCACTCGAAGTTACTCCATGCGCTCTCAGTGCCATCGGTATAGAGGGCCTTCACCTTGTAATAGAAGGTGAGCCCAGCCTCGAGGTTCCTGACCAAATAGGACTTGTCGGTGATACCTGTAATCAGTCGCGAGGTGGTGTCACCCTCCTCGGCAATCTCACGCAGGGTGGATTCGTCGAGTTCACCGGCATAGATCTTGATGGACTCGATGTCGCAGTAGTACAGGTTGCTGCCAATCTTGAACTGCTCGACCTCGTCACAATCCAGCACGAAGGTGTAGTCGAGATACTCGCCCCACGTCTTCGCGGTCATGATATCCATACTTGTCTCTACCGCTAGTGTAGCACTGCTGGCATAGATGTTGTCATTCTTGGCCCTAACGATAATGGTTGCTTTATCGTAGCCCTTCATGTCAAACGGCTGAGTCACCAGGTGGCAATCGGTGCCAAGTGACAGGCAGGCACCGTCCAACCACAGCTCTGAGCCCTCAAAGGTCCAGCCGTCAGGCAAATAAGGTGTGGGATTGGATGCGATATTGTTGCCGGTTGAAGGCATGTCGCTGAAATCCTCATCAACGATGAGTGTTGCGGCAGGCTTAGTGCTCACCAGCAGGGTATAGCTGTCCACAAATTTGTCAGCGGTCTCGTCGGTCCAGTCGGCACGGAATTTCGTCAAGTTGACATAGGTCTCATCAGCGGGAAGCATCACGGGCGTGTGGGTATCAAGGGTCGCAGTGCCAGTGATGTTAACCACCTTGGTTTGGGCATCGGCATTGCTCAGCGTGAGGGTGGCAGTGTGAGTGCCGACAGCCTCAGGTGCATAGGTCACGGTGATGGCCTTGCCTTCGGCCTGCTCATCAGGAGCGACACTGCTGACGTTGATGGAGAAGTATCCGCTCTCGTCATTGAGTGCCACATCGATAGCGCTGGTGAGTTCCTGCCCCCTGACAACAACAGTGGCAGTAGCGTCCTGGTCAACGAAGGCTTCCATTTTGAGTTTATCGGGGTTTACCTTGATAGCCGGTCCCTGAACGGGCGGTTGGATGCCGATGACCATCTGTTGATAGACACTATAGTTTGAACCCTGGCAGTTGAAGGCATTCAATGCAAACCAGTCATTGGAGCTGCCGCTCCAGCCGAAGTTAACATGATACTTGTTGATACTGCTGTCATAGCCATCGATGTTGAAGGCATGGCCGCCGCCATTGGTCGAAACCGCACAAAAGACAACTGGACGCTCGGCAAACATTTCCTCTTGGAGGATTTCGGCCCACTCGGCATCGGTATAGAGCGTTGTGCCGCCCTCATAGGCGCTGGTCTTCTTGACCAAGCGGACTGTTTCGGGGTCATAACCGCAGACAAGGAAGGCGTCACGGATGTTGCCCACACTATCCACACTCACACCACTGCCGCTCGAAGTTGTTGCACCATAGACCATGTGCTCGGCATGGCCGATGTAGTGCATCAGTGCCGCCACCGCAGCGCCCTGCTCATCGGTGTAACTGCCGGTATAGTCATCAATCATATTGTCCCAGTCAAAGGTCGTTGAAGGCATGGGCTCATGGTTATAGATGAGGGAACCCGAATAGGAATAATTGATGAGGGACTCGTAACCAGGCAGTGCGGGCACAGGGCCAAGGGGGTATTTCCAATAATAGAACACCATCGCTGCCGAAGTGGCAGGACAGCCGGTATAGCACTGGTAGCCGCCGAAGGTGCACTCGTTCCAGAACGGTGCACTCTGATCCCAGTTGCAGGTCAGCAGCGGACCGACTGATGCGGCTTTGAGCGACGGCGTGTTTCGCGGGCTGACGATGGGATTCACCTTAAGGGTGGGATTCCTCTGCAAGTACTCAATCTCGTCTTTGTACTGGGCGAGCATGTCCATCATGCCTGGAGGCATGTTCTGGATGTCCAGGGCATAGTCACCATAGGCAAGAATCTGCTCGGCACGGTCGTCACCGGCAACGACCACATAGGAGTGATCCGTCGTGTAGATATAATACACGGCGCCTGCGCCCAATACACGGCTATGCTCAGCCTTCCGCAACTCCAACTTTGAACCGTTGGGAATCGTCAATTTACCAGCCTGGCTGACATTGCTCAGGAAATTCCCAGCCCACTTTGCCGCCGTTGCCTGATCTACAGGAGCAGCCGACATTGAGAACGCCACAACAGCAGCAGCCAAGAAAAACAATATTTTTTTTACTAAAGGCATATATTGGATTTATCGTTTAGAGGCGAATACCGTTAATGATTAAATGCCATAAATCAACGAGTGCAAAGTTACATATAATTTCCAAACCGTTGACATTTCCCAGCAAAACAACAAAATTGTGCATTAAAATGTGCAATAATATATAAAAGAACCGTTCCTATTTTCATTCAGTCATTTTTTGTGAGGTTTTGTAAAAAAACATGCTAACTTTGTGGGTTGATAATAAGAGCTTAAGCAAAGCTGCAGTTTAACGATAAGCATAAACGATGATGATGAAAAAAGTGCAAATATTGATGCTGCTGGTTGTTGCCTGCGTCGGGCTCATGTCATGCAGCCAGCGCCTCCATGAGGGGACTACAAGCCAAGCAGGGCGAGCCGACAAGATTGTCGCGGCGCTGCATGATGCCTCGACACGCTATGTGGTCGTGGTTGCCCACCGCGGCGACTGGCGCAACTATCCCGAGAATTCCATCCCCGCCATCGAATCGGTCATCCGCATGGGCGTTGACGTGATGGAGCTTGACGTGAAGATGACGCGCGACAGCGTGCTGGTACTGAGCCATGACTGGACGCTGAACCGCACGACGACAGGCAGCGGCAACATCAGCGATTACACCTACGAACAGTTGCTGGCCTTCGACCTCAAGCGGGGCCACGGCATCGCTATCCCGGGCCTAAAAATCCCCACCCTGCGCCAGGCGCTGGAAGTGTGCAAGGACCGCATCGTGGTCAACGTGGACCAGGGATTTGACTATTATGACCAGGTGCTCGCGATTACCGAAGAACTCGGCATGACCGACCAGGTGCTCATCAAGAACGGGCAACCGCTTGACAAAGTGCAACAGAGGATGTCACGGCACGCCCTCAAGATGATGTATATGCCCGTGGTGAGCGTCGCCGGAGGGTCGGACATGACCACCTTTAACAGCTACCTCGCCAGCCCCGAGGCGGTGCCCATCGCCTTTGAACTGTGCTTCGGCACGCTCGACGACAACGTCAAGAACACTGCACGACGAGTGCTGGATGCCAGATCCAAGGTATGGGTGAACACCATCTGGGGTTCCCTGTGCGGTGACCATGATGACGACAGGGCCTACGACAGCCCCGATCCCGACAAGGTCTATGGCCCCATCCTCGACCTGGGGACATCCATCATCCAGACCGACCGCCCCGAATTCCTCATCAAGTACCTTGAGAAAAAGGGAAGAAGGAAGTTTTGAGTGAGAAGTGAGGAGTGAGGAGTGAGGAGTGAGGAGTGAGAAGTTAGGAGTGAGATGTTAGGAGTGAGAAGTTAGGAGTTAGAAGTGGCTAACGTCTAATGTCTAGTGTCTAACGTCTAAAGTCTAATGTCTAAAGTCTAAAATCTAAAAATGAGATTAAAACTGTTCATCATATTGCAACTGCTGGCGATGCTCGCCACAGCACAGGAACTGATGACGGGCTTCCAGGAACCGCCTCAGGAGGCACGCCCTCGCGTGTGGTGGCACTGGATGAACGGCAACATCACCCGCGACGGCATCGACAAGGACATCGCGTGGATGCACCGCGTGGGCATCGGCGGTTTCCATTGCTTTGACGCCGCATTCTGGGGCAAATCCATCGTGGAGCATCGCCTGGTCTACATGAGTCCCGAGTGGCAGGAAGAGTTCAGGCATGCGGTGTCGATGGCCGACTCGCTGGGTATGGAGGTGGCTGTCGCCAGCTGCCCAGGATGGAGCAATACAGGAGGACCCTGGGTAAAACCCGAGCAGGCGATGAAGCGGCTCGTGTGGAGCGAGACGCGTGCCCACGGCGGCAAATTAAGCATCACCCTGCCCGAGCCCAACAAGGACGAGCGCTTGTATGCCGACATCTGCGTCCTCGCCGTGAAGGCAAATCCTGCCGACAAGACGATGGAGGAATTCGGTGCCACTTTCTCGACCAGCGATAGCCTGCAGCAGCCCTATTGGATCCAATACCAGTTCAAGAAACCGACCGTCATCAAAGCCTTGAGCATCAAGGACGGCAACTATCGCAGCATTTGGGCCGCCCAGCCCGCCCCCGTGACCAAATGGCTCGAGGTGAGCGACGACGGTGTCACGTTCAGACGCGTGTGCGGCATCCCGCACGGCAGCGTCGGGTGGCAGACCATCGACATTGAGCCTACCCGAGGTCGGTGCTTCCGCATCACATTTGAACAGAAACCCGGCATCACGCCCCAGCTCAAACTATACACCACGCCCCGAATCAACCACGCCGAGGAAAAAGCGGGCTTTGCATCGCCGTCAGACATGATGGACTTCCTCACAACCGCCCAGGCAGATGAGGTCATCCAGTTGACCGATGTCATCGACGTCACCGGCCGTGTCGATGCCAATGGTGTCTTGACCTGGAAAGCCCCCAAGGGTGATTGGAAAATTTATCGGTTCGGCTACACCCTCACGGGCAAAGAAAACCATCCCGCATCACCCGAGGCGACTGGACTGGAGGTGAGCAAAATCGACAAACAGGCCTTTACTGATTTCCTGGAGTATTACCTCAACACCTATCACGAAGCGACAGGCGGCCTGATGGGCGAACGCGGACTCCATTATCTGCTGATTGACAGCTATGAAGCCGGATGGGAGACCTGGTGTGCCCAGATGCCACAGGAGTTTGAACAACGACGCGGCTACAGCCTGATGCCATGGCTGCCCGTGCTGACAGGCGAAATCATCTGTTCGGCCGAACAGAGCGAGGAGTTCCTCTATGACTGGCGAACGACCATCGGCGAACTGATTCAGGAGGGCATGTACGAGAACGCGGCGCGCATTGCCCGTGAACACGGCATGGAGACCTACTTTGAATCCCACGAGAACGGCCGACTCTATCTGGCCGACGGCATGAGTGTCAAGCGCCAGGCCGACATTCCCATGGCAGCCATGTGGACAATTCCCAAAGGCGCCAAAGCCAATAACTCCAATGCCAGCATGGCCGAGAGCGACATCCGCGAGGCGGCCTCGGTAGCCCACCTCTACGGCAAGCCGCTCGTCGCCACCGAGTCGTTGACTGCCAACGGCATGAGTGGCGGTGCCTATAGCTACTATCCCGGCAACCTGAAGGCGACAGCCGACCTCGAGATGTCTTGCGGCACCAACCGCTTTGTCATCCACGAGAGCGCACACCAGCCCGTCGATGACAAGAAACCCGGACTGGGGCTGATGGTCTATGGCCAGTGGTTCAACCGCCATGAGACCTGGGCCGAAATGGCCAAAGCCTGGACCGACTATCTGGCCCGCAGCAGTTACCTGCTGCAACAGGGCCGCAACGTGGCCGACGTGCTCTATTATTACGGCGAGGACGATGTGATTACCAGCCTGTTTGCCCATGAGCACCCTGCCATACCGCCCGGCTATAACTTCGATTACCTAAACAAGGAGGCCCTGCTCGACCTGATTGCCTATGACGGGGAACACTTCGTCACGCCATCGGGCAACCAATACAGCGTGCTGGTCGTTTCAGAGAAATGCCGGCACATGTCCGATGCTGTCCGAGCCAAACTTGCCGCCCTGCAGCAACAGGGAGCGACAGTCATCGACGAGAAGACACAACCGAAGGGAATGCCGTTCCTTGAAATCCAGCCCGATGTGATGACTGCCGACATGAGCGACCTGCGCTACGTCCACCGCACAACCGGCGACAGCGAGATTTACTGGCTGAACAACCGGGCCGAAGAAGCGAGGACCTGTGACGCCTCCTTCCGCGTCAGCGGTCTCTTGCCCACCCTGTGGCACCCCGAGACGGGCGCGATTGAGGAGGTCTCCTACGAGATGAGTGATACCGAAACCACCGTCCACCTCGACATGTTGCCCGAGGACGCCTTCTTTGTCGTGTTCCAGGGAAAAACCCGTGACATGATGAAGTCCGTTCCCAAGAAGCAAGTGATCCCGTTGCGACAGATTGACACCCCGTGGACCGTCCACTTTGACCAGCAGTGGGGCGGCCCTGCCAGCGTCGTCTTCCCGAAGCTCATTTCCTATACCGAGTCCAACGATGACGGCATCAAGTACTATTCAGGCACCGCCGTCTATGAGAACAGTTTTAATGTCCAGAAGAAAGAACTCGACAATGGGAGCATCCTGCTCGATCTGGGCGAGGTGGGATGCATGGCCCAGGTGACGCTCAATGGCAAAGAGGTGGGCACACTGTGGAAGGCGCCCTATCAGATTGACATCAGCGAGGCTGTCACAGCCGGCGAGAACCGCCTCGAAATCAAGGTGGCCAATCAATGGGTAAACCGCATCATCGGTGATTTGCAGCCCGATTGCGACAAGCCTTATACCTACACGCCCACCGACTTCTACAAGGCCGACTCTCCCCTGCTCCCGGCAGGCCTAATGGGCCCCGTGACAATCAAGAAGCGCTTCATTCCAACCGAGAAATGAGGCATCAAGAGTTATCAACCATCATAACAATAATGATGAAACTTATGTCGTCATGAGGGTACGGACTCCTCAACACGGAATAAAGCTTGGTGATTTCAGTTTTCAGCAAAGGCAGGTTGAAACTTTCACCCGGCAAAAGACACGATTTTTCGCGGAAAAAACTTACTTTTGCATCAAGTATTTATCAAATAACCATTTTGAATAGTAACTATGGCCAACAAAAAACAAGACAACCGAGTGCAACCACGCATAAAGAACAAGGGTGTTATCGTAGACCTGTTCGTTCTATGGCTCGCTTTGACCGCACTTTCATGTGCCGCAATCAATCTTCATATTTCGCTGAATAAGCTGGAGCCAAAAGAAGAAGAATAACCCATTCACCCAGCAAAAGGCATGGTATTTGGGCAAAAGCAGCTCACCGATGACTTCGGTGAGCCTTTAATCTTGGATATGGCTTTATGCCGCTTCTTTTGACTTGAAAAGTAACTTGTATAGGCGGCAGCACAGGTAGCAACTCAGCAGCGCTATGACTGTGATAACGCCTAAGATTATGGCGCCTGAAACATCCATTGGACCGAACGCACCGGAGAACAGGATGAATAATGCGCCAAAACACAGCAGCACCAATGTCGTCAAGATGGCACTAATCATGAGCAGCACACTCGCCCATTTCTTGTTTTGGTATATCAATCGCGGTGAGCACATCAGAACGACGCAAATAGGCCCCACTATACGACTATAAAAAAAATTCAACTGTACCAAGCAGGACCAGATGAGAAACATAATACTCGCGCGAGAACCAATGGCACTGCTGACAATGCCTTTGGCAATCTATATATCAATTCGCATAATTGGCTTCACCGATCTAAAGGTTCGCATTAGCCCCGCAGGAAAAAAGCCCACCCGAAGGTAAAAATAATTAACAAACATTAACAGATTTCCATTGAATTCTTCCTTTCAATGTTACCATAAAGAAAGTGGGTTGGTTGGCCCATCGAAACATTTATTCATCATTAATTATAAAATTATGGGAAGAAAACGAGTTCACATCGCTCCTAGTCTGAAAATTGATTTGGACGGAAATCTGATTTCCGAGAAGAAAGAGAAAGACGTCAATGAGTTGACGCTGTTGCAAACCATTGAGCGCGTGGTGGAATTGTCCAAGGACAGCGAACTGGATGATGAATTCCTGGAGAGCGCTGAGCCTGAACTGACCCTATTGTCGTCACGACTTAGCGTGACCCCTGTGCAGGCTGTGCTGTTTTCCATCTGCCTGAACTGTGGTCCCTACCACATCAATTATGACGACCTGGCTTCTCATCTCGATATAGGCAATGTGCGGGTGCTGAGTTACGGAAAGGATATTGACGCGCTAGTGCGACGCCGCCTGCTCCGATACCGCGATGTAATGGAAGGGGATAGTGTCGGCGTCCCCCGTGATGTGCTCAAGGCCTTGAAAAATGACGAGGTTCCCGAGTTGCCCAAAATCAAGGGGCTCGATGTGTTTGATTTCTTCGAGGCGGTGAACCGCATTTTCAACGACCTGATTGATGATGCCGCCACCTTCTATGAGGTGCGTCAGGAACTCGAGGACCTTGTCGCCGCCAATCCCAAGTTGGAGTTTGTCAAGCGCCTTCGCGCACTCAAGCTCAGAGGAGACAACTGGATGATTCTTTTCTTCTTCATCCACCTCTGTGTCAATAAGGACTATAACCGCATCCGCTGCGGCGAATTGAGCCAGCTCTTCACCCGCCAGAGCCGTTTCAGCGAGGCGCGCAGTGCGCTGCAGAGTGGTAAGCATCCATTGATGGAGAAGAAACTCATTGAACACTTTTGTGAAGACGGCATCGCCGACCCCACGACCTACTGCCTCACCAGTTCGGCCAAGCGTAACCTGTTGTGCGAGCTCAATCTCAAGACCAGCGATGTCAGAATCTCCGATTTGCGCAATCCTGCCGACCTCACCCCCAAGGAGATGTTCTATCCCGCCGAAGTCGGGAAGCAGGTGGTGGAACTGTCATCGTTTCTTTCGCAGGAAAAATACGGCGAGATTCACGAGCGGATGCAGCAGCAGGGATTCCGTCAGGGCTTTGCGTGCCTGTTCTACGGCGGACCCGGCACGGGCAAGACCGAGACCGTCTATCAATTGGCGCGCCGCACGGGTCGCCCCATTATGACGGTCGATGTGCCGCAAATCAAGAGCAAGTGGGTGGGCGAAAGCGAAAAGAACCTCAAGGCGTTGTTTGAACGCTACCGTGACGCGGTGAACCGCTGCGAGGTGGCACCCATCCTGTTCTTCAACGAGGCCGATGCCATCATCGGCAAGCGCAAGAGCGGTGCCGAGTATGCAGTGGACAAGATGGAGAACACCCTCCAGAACATCCTGCTGCAGGAGATGGAGAACCTTGACGGCATCCTCATCGCCACGACCAACCTCGAGGGAAATCTTGACAGCGCATTCGAGCGCCGCTTCCTCTACAAGATTAAGTTCGAGACGCCCGATGCCACAGTCCGTGCCAAGATTTGGCAAGAGATGATTAAAGACCTTACCGAGGCCGAAGCCGGGCATCTGGCCAGGATTTTCGACTTCAGCGGAGGGCAAATCGAGAACGTCGCCCGCAAGTATGCCATTAGCAGCATCCTCTATGGTGCGGATGCCAAGCCGCGTCTGGAGCAGTTGGTGGACTACTGCAAGAGCGAGCAGTTGGCGAACAAGACGGTTGCCAAGTCAGTCGGTTTTCACGCCGCCTGATACGTAAATCAAGTGAATGTTTAACCCTTAAAACGGAATTCATATGGTGAGATTAATTGCGCCAAGCAAGGCCGAAAACCTGTTGCTGAAAGCCAAACTGCGTGACGATGCCTATGCCAAGTGGCTCAACAGCGATGCAGGGCAGGAAATGCAGGGCCGCGTGGCACGCTGGTTTGAAAGCAATATGCGCGGGTGTATCAGTAACCAAGGAGCCAGATACTCCTATGGCGAAATGCTCGACGTGCAGTTGGGCGGGCGGTTTGACATCGTGTATGTAATGCTCAAAGAGATGGACATCGCCGATTCTTATGACCGGCTGTTTGCCGCCCACAGGCTGCTTGAAATGATTAAACAGTATGATGAATCACATTAACGAAAGGAGGCAAGTTATGGAAACATTAGGAAGCATTTGGAACGGGTATCTGGAAAAGAAACTGTGGGATGATGCCTATGCCCAGTGGCTCGCAAGCGAGTCCGGGCAGGAGATGGAAGGTCGCGTGAGGCGTTGGTGCCGTGACAATCTGGAGGGTTGTTGCTTCAATGATACAAGAATCTCCTATGGCGAAATGATTCACACCTCTTCTGGCGACCGCTATGACATCGTTTATCTGTTCCTGAACGAGACAGGCATCACCGATCCCTATGACCGATATTTCGTTGTGCGCAGACTTTTCGAAGAAATGGAAAAATACGACTACTATGATTGATGTCGTGAAGAATCTTCCCCATAGTGTTATTCTTTGAGGAACAAATATTTTAAAAAAGCAGGCGGCGCTCACGCGTGGCCTGCTCAGGCATAACGAAAAAGCCAAACGGCTCATTGCGAGTCATTTGGCTTTCCTTTTGGAGACCCCGGTGGGCTTTGATTCTTAATACAGCATGACAACATTTGACGCCATAACAGCCTGATTCCCATGAATTTCTTGTACTGGCACTATGTTATCGGGGGCCAATGGGTGTCATTAGGTGTCAATCTCGGTTATCATTTTTGTCAACCACATTTAGGGCGCTACTTGAGCCCAAATAATCACATCAAAAGAACCGTCTCTATTTTGCTGTTTACTTTAATCGGTGGGTTATTTCATCTCGGCATCAATCCAGCCCAGAAGCGATACCAACGAGGCATTCCAGTTGATGGCAATTTCGTTGCTGGCATAGGAGCCTGTAGCGTCGATGTAGGACTCATCGGGTTGCTTGGACGGGTAAGGCAGACTGCCGTCACCATTGTCCTGTTGGCCAGGATTGGGGCCGCCGGCGAGCAGGCCGGGCATGGGGGCATCAATGCCGTCGGCCGACGAAATGCGGTGGTGGATGTTCTTGGGGGGCTTGTGGCCGTAGCCGGTCACATAGCAGTATCCTGTGGCATTACGGCCTAAAACATAATCGGCATTTTGGAGGGCCGCTTCAAGATATTTCTTGTCGCCCGTGGCACGGTAGCAGTACAGGTGGGCAAGACCACTGGTGCAGAAGCACTCGGACAGGCAACCCCAACCGTAGTCATTGGCATGATTACCGGCGGGCGTATTGAACGGCGAGGCCTTCAGGGTCGACAACTGATAGTCGCAGAAGCCCAACAACTTGTTGAGCATGAGGTCATGCATGCCGGTTTTGTCGTCGCCGCAGGTAATCCATGAGTACATGGCAAGTCCGGTGACATTTCCCCAACCGGGTTGTGAGAATCCGCGCTCTCGCAAAGGCTGGGCGGCTTTAAGAAAGAACTCGTCGCCCGTGAGCAGGAACAACTCGGTAGCCGCCCACAAACGTTCGTCTCTGGCATCGTTGTCGCCGTAGGTGCCTGTGGTCACATCGGGGTCAAACTCCTTGTTCATCTTGTCTTGGTCATAGACGGCCTCAGGATTGAGTTCGGCCCAGTGATAGGCGGCCAAAGCGGCTTTTTGGGCCTGCTCGGCAAAAGCAGGATAATCTTTGTTGCCCTTGTAGATGCGTGCGGCAAGTGCCATTACAGCAGCAAAGTCATAACTGGCGGTCACACTCTTTTGCACCACATAGCGCTGTTGGTGGCAATCGGTGGGCATGACAAAACCTTCGAAATTGGGAGTCGTCAACTTGTGGTAAACACCGCCGTCATAGGGGTCCTGCATGGTGATCATCCACTTGAGATTAAACATGAGCTCGTCAAGCAGGTCTGCAGTGCTGTTGCCGCTCTCGGGAATGTCGGCGTTGAGACGATTGAAATACTCTTTGTTCTGCTCATAGGCCATGAGCATCAGTCCCACCGAATAGGATGAGTTGACGATATACTTGTTGTAGTCGCCGGCATCATACCAGCCCAGCGGCGAGGATATGATGGTGCCTGCAGGCCGGCCAGGCGAAACTGCCGATGGATGAATCATGACCTGTGTGTCGGGATGTCCTAAGGGACGGGCATAAACACCGGCATATTTGCCGTCGATGGCAATGCCCGAGCGGTTGAGGTAGAAGGCCTTTAACGCAGCACGAGCTATATTGTTCAATGCGTGAGGCTGCACATCAAAGCGGGTCTTTTGGCCATTGACGCTCAGCTCATAGGTCCCGGGGGCGGTAATACCCGTGATTTCGACGATGGTGCGTTTCTTGTTCGACCACGGCGAGGTGCTGGTCCTCAAGACCTTGGCATTGCCCACACGTTTGCCGTTGGCCGTGTTTTTGATGGTCATCTTTTTGGCTTTAGAGCCCTCGATGACTGCGATTTTGGACTGTTGCGGATAAAATGCAACTTGATTGATTCGGATGCTTTCGCTCTGGGCTGTCAACGTGATGGCCGTCAAGGCTGCAATGGCGAATGTTAATACTCGTTTCATAATTCAGTAATATTTTGCCACAAATATACAATAATCATGTCATTGGCAGCGAGTGAAATACAATTATTTTCCCAAATGAGCTGCAAAATGAATAATTTTAGTGATACTTTGCCAGCGATAGCCATGTAAAACGAAAAAGCCAAACGGCTCATTACAAGTCATTTGGCTTTCCTTCTCGTGACCCCGGTGGGACTCGAACCCACGACCCATTGATTAAGAGTCAATTGTTTTTTTGAAAAAAAGTGCATTTTTTATTTTGGCTATTTTTTGCTAAAAAAGTTAGAGCATTGATTTTCAGCAAGTAAGCGCAAATTCATCAAAAGCAAAAAAAATGGCATAATCGGGCAAATCAAGGGGAAAGATTTTGGCATGTGAGGCAAAAACTATAACTTTGTGAGGCAAAAACAATACATAAAAAGTACTGACATGGAGAGAAGATATGACTTTGACCGCGTGATAGACCGCCGTGGAACCGGCTGTGTAATGGTTGACCGATGCAAGGAGATGTTCGGACGTGAGGACGTGCTGCCGCTGTGGGTGGCCGACATGGGCTTCGCTGCCTGTCCTGACATCACCCAGGCGCTGGCCAATCGCATCACCGAGCACCCCATCTATGGCTATAGCGTGCCCCTTGAAGACTACTGGCAGTCCATCATCGACTGGCAGCGTGAACGCAACGGCCTGGAGTTCACAACGGACGAGGCCTGCTTCATCGGTGGCATCGTGAACGGTTTCGGCCTTGTGCTGAACCATTTCACGCGTCCTGGCGACAAGGTGGTGATCCAGGAACCGGTATATCACCCCTTCAGGATGCTCATCACGGGTAACAACCGCATGGTGGTGAACAATGCCCTGAAACGCACCGATGACGGTTTCTACGAGATGGACCTCGAGAGACTGGAGCATATCTTCAAGACAGAGCGGCCGCAGCTGATGGTGCTGTGCAACCCCCACAACCCCATCGGCATCGCCTGGCCCGCCGAAGTGCAACGCCAGGTGGCAGCGCTGGCAAGGAAATTTGACGTGGTGGTCTTCAGCGACGAGATCCACGGCGACCTGGTGCTGAAAGGTCATCGCCACACATCGTTCCTCACCGTGAGCGACGATGCGCGCGCCGTGGGCGTGGTGATGGGTGCTCCGAGTAAGACGTTTAACATTGCCGGTATCGTGAGCTCATGGTGCGTAATAAAGAACCCCGACCTGAGAAAGCCCTTCTTCCATCATCTGGAGGCCAACGAGCAATGCTCGCCCAACTTCCTGTCGATGACCGCTACCCGTGCCGCCTATCGCCACGGCGCCGAATGGCTCAGCCAATGCCTGGGGTATATTGAGGGCAATATCGACATGGTAGTCAATTACTGCCGTGAGCACATCCCCGGCATTGTCGCCATCAAGCCGCAGGCATCGTTCCTCGTGTGGCTCGACTGCACGGGGCTGGGACTGGGGCATGACGCGTTGATCGACCTGTTTGTCAATAAAGCCCGCCTTGGTCTGAATGACGGCGCAATGTTCGGCAAGTCAGGCAGCGGCTTCATGCGCCTGAACGTCGCTGTCCCTCGCTCCGTCCTCACGCAGGCGATGCAGCAACTCGCCGACGCCGTACAACAACTATAAACTACAAGGAAAACAATAAATGCAACAAGTACAAGAGCGCGGATGCCCTTGTACTTGTTGCATTTATTGTGTCTTCTTTTTATTAAGCGAGTTTGGCGAGAGCGGCAGCGATACGCTTGGCAGCCTCAATCAGGTTCTCGTCGCTGGTGGCGTAGCTCAGGCGGATATAGCCCGGGCAGCAGAAGGCGCTGCCTGCCACGGTGGCAACGTGAGCCTCGTTGAGCAGATAGAGGGCGAGGTCGTTGTCATCGTTGATGACAGTGTCGCCACATTTCTTGCCGTAATAATACTCTACCTTGGGGAAGGCATAGAAAGCACCGTCAGGCATATTGAGCTCGAAGCCGGGGATTTCCTGCAGCAGGCCCACGATGAGGTTGCGGCGGCGCTCAAAGGCGACACGCATCTCCTCGACGCATTCCTGGGGACCGTTATAGGCGGCCTCGGCAGCCTTCTGGGCAATCGAGGAAACACCGCTGGTGTATTGGCCCTGCATCTTATTGACAGCCTTGGCTACCCACAGCGGAGCGGCAATGTAACCAATGCGATAACCGGTCATGGCGTAAGCCTTGGAAACACCATTGATAATAACCACCTGCTCCTTGATGGCGTCAAACTGGGCGAGCGACTCGTGCTTGCCCACGTAGTTGATGTGCTCGTAGATTTCATCGGCAATGACCATCACGTCGGGGTGACGCTCGAGCATGGCAGCGATGGCCTTTAACTCTTCGTAGTTATAGATGGCACCACTGGGGTTGCTAGGAGAGCAGATGATGATCAGGCGTGTCTTGTCGGTCATGGCAGCCTCCAACTCATCGGCGGTCACCTTGAAGTTCTTCTCCATGCTGGAAGTCAGCAGTACGCTCTTGCCGCCAGCCAGGTTGACCATCTGCACGTAGCTTACCCATGCGGGAGTCGGGATGATGACCTCGTCACCGGGGTTGACGAGTGCCATGATGGCGTTGCACAGCTCGTGCTTGGCACCGTTACCGATGACAATCTGGTCGGGAGTATATTCCAAGCCATTCTCGCGGCGCAGTTTCTCGCACACGGCCTGACGCAGCGACAGGTAGCCGGGAACAGGTGAATAGAAGGAGAAGTTGTCATCAACGGCCTGCTTGGCAGCAGCCTTGATGTGGTCAGGGGTGAAGAAGTCTGGTTCACCCACCGAGAGGTTGATCACATCCACGCCCTGAGCGCGCAGCTCGCTGCTCTTCTGAGACATGGCCAAGGTGGCACTGGGTGCCAGTGCGTTAATACGGTCCGAAAGTCGGTTCATTGCATTTATCAGTTTTAAGTTGTAGGGCCTCGCCTTGGCGTGGCCACATATTAAGTTAATTAGTTGTTATTTATTGCTGCAAAGGTAAGACTTTTTTGGATACTACGCAACAATTCATGCCCCAATTGGGCAAATCGGTCTTTTAATCCGATATGCCCCATGATGGAGAATGCCGGCTAGCAGTTCATTTCTCCACCACCCTACCGTTCACGACCTTGAAGCGTCGGTCAAACTCCTCGCGTGTCCTTTTCCAGCGGTTGTGGCTCCACAACCAGAATTGCGGTGCTCGGTTGATGGTCTGCTCCATGCGCTTGAAATAGATATCGGTCAGTTCATACTCACCCATCGTCGACGGGTCTCGCGTGATGACCTGATACTCGCACTCGTAGTAGCCTCGGCGCAGGCGCTTCACGTCAATATAGACAACTGCCTGATTCAACTGGTGGGTAATGCGTTCGATGCCAGTGAACACGGGGGTTTCCTGGTTGAGGAAAGTGAGCCAATGGTGGATATTCTCCCACTTGGGCACCTGATCGTTAATGTAGCCCAGCATCGTGGGGCGGCCAGCTTGCTTATTTCCAATCAGCCAGCGCAGGGTATCGTTCTTAGGGACACAGACGGGTTTCATGCGGCTGCGCATCTTCAGCACCACACGGTCCATCACCTTGTTCTGCAGCGGATGATAAAGTTCGCCCAGCATCACATCACGCGTCAACGGCGGGAGCCACAGGGCCAACGATGTGACCCATTCCCAGTTGCCGTAATGTCCCAGCAGCAGTGCGATGGACTGGCCGCTGTTGAGGATCTCAGCCACCTGCTCGTTGCCCTTGAAGACCATGTGGCGCATGATGTTCTTGTAGCTCATGGTAGTATATTTCACCGTCTCGGCAATCAAGTCACAGGCATGGCGGTAGAACTGGCGCTGCAGAGTCTTGATTTCCTTGTCGCTCTTCTCGGGATAGGAATTCCTCAAGTTCTTCCAGATCACGCGATGGCGGTAGCGCAGCACATAGGCCACCAACACAAACAGGATGTCACTAAACAGATAGTGCACCCACAAGGGCAGCAACGACAACAGATACCATGTCCCGTAAACCGCCCAAAACGCTATATTTTCAAGAGCCTTTTTCATTAACGACTGCGAAAGTACAACTTTTTTGGTGTACCAACAACTTTATCCCACTTGAATAAATAATCACAGGGGCACATCGTGTGATATGGGCAAAAAAAGTAGTAATTTTGCAGCCGCTATGAAGGCCATTATCACTTTTTTGAAAAATTGGACGTTGCCCAGCGCGATTGTGTCGGGTACCGTCATCTATTTGATATTTTATTGGGTGCGTGCCCTGGACCCGGTGAGCGAGGTCATGGAGCCGATTTTCGACACCATCCTCCCGCTGTTCATGAGCCTCATCCTGTTCACGACGTTCCTGCGTGTGGATTTCCACAAGATGCGGCCGGCGATGTGGCACCTGTGGGTGTCGGTGTTCCAGGTGGCGTTGGTCGTACTGCTGGTGGCATTGATCATCGGCTTTGACATGAAGGGCAAGGACCTGATTTTGATGGAGGGCATCCTGACGTGTGTCATCTGTCCCGGTGCCAGCGCAGCCCCCGTAGTGACGGGCAAGTTGGGCGGCAACCTGGAGACGATGACCAGCTATGTTTTCCTGTCCAACATCGTCACTGTTTTCGCCGTGCCGGTGGTATTCCCGCTCATTGACAACGATGTCGATATCAGTTTCTGGACGGCCTTCTGGATGATTATGTACAAGGTGTTCCTCGTGCTGGTGCTGCCGCTGATTGCCGCCTATCTGGTCAAGCACTACCTGCCGCGCGTGCAGCAGCGG
Organism: uncultured Prevotellaceae bacterium; assembly: GCA_900318205.1. Classification (GTDB taxonomy): domain Bacteria; phylum Bacteroidota; class Bacteroidia; order Bacteroidales; family Muribaculaceae; genus Sodaliphilus. Next base: position 18,988 of record ONJS01000008.1, read on the forward strand.
TTAGTCGCCATCCAGGACCTGTCGTTTTACATGTGGGGCATCTCGCTGACCATTGTCACGGGCTGCACGGTGAAGAACATCATCAACAGCGGTGCACCCTTCGTGTTCCTCCTTACCATCGCCATCGTGTCGCTGCTGATCTGCCTGGCACAATTCGCTGTGGGCAGGTATATCGGCCACTTCTTCGGCACCGTCATCGAGAGCGGTCAGGGCTTGGGGCAGAAGAATACGGCCTTTGCCGTGTGGATTGCCTACACCTACCTGAGTCCCCTGTCGGTGGCTGGCCCCGGCTGTTACATCCTGTGGCAGAATGCCATCAACAGCCTCGAGATTTGGCATCATCGCAAGCAACAGGAACGACAACAAATAAAAGGAAAGCAATAAATACGACAGGCATCCGCGTTCGGGGGCATAGTAAGTCGCAAAGAATTATATAAAGATGAAAAAACTGATTAATCCATATCTTGATAAGCAGGGGTACAATTGCTTCGGGTGCAGTCCCACAAACCCCATCGGCCTGCATCTTGAATTCTGGGAAGACGGTGAGGAAGTGATAACCACTTGGTCGCCCAGTGTAAACTATGACGGATGGGTAGAAACCCTGCATGGAGGCATCATCAGCACGCTCATCGACGAACTCGCCAACTGGGTGCTCTCGCGCCGTCTGCAAGCCGCCGGCGTCACCACCAAGCTGGAAGTGAGATTCCGCCGTCCCGTCTCCACCCGTGACCCGAAAATCACCCTGCGCGGCCGCATCACAGGCAACGTGAAAAATTTCTACACCGTACACGTCACCCTGCATGACAGCCAGGGCCGCCTGTGCGACGAGGGCGATGTCACCTACTTCATGTTCGACAAGGAACGCTCCCGCGAGATGGGCTTCACCGCCTGCCTCACCGAGGACGAAGCATAAATAACAAAGGTTCACTTGAACTTTAATCAGCTGAAGCTTGTAGAGACGCAAAATCTTGCGTCTCCAATCGTCCGACATGAATAAAATGCTATCCTGGAGACGCAAAATTTTGCGTCTCTACATTGCGAACGAATTATAATCATAGAACTTACGTTAAATAGAACAGTTGAGTTGCGCGTAGTGAGTACCCCTCTGGTCACGCTTGCCCGGCCTTGACGATCAGGTGGGCGGCAGTGGCGGTGCAGACGTCGGTGCCGAGGCGATCGGCAAGACGCTGGTAGCCGTCGAGCATAGCGGTGCGCTGCTCGGTTTCTCCCAACAAAGCGGACAGATGCTCGTCGATGCTATCGACGGTACACAGGTGCATCAGCAATTCAGGGATGACAGGCTCATCGGTGATGAGGTTGGGCAATGTCACGTATTTGCCAGACAACAATCGACGATAGAAATTATAGGACCACTTGCTGCCGTTGAAGCGGTAGCAGGCGACTTGAGGCGTGCCGAGCAGGGCTGTTTCAAGGGTCGCAGTACCTGAGGTGACCAAGGCGGCGCGGGCATGATGCACGAGCGGATAGGTCTTGTCGCGCAAGACAGGAATGGCACTGGCGCCCATCACCTCGCGGTAGAGTTTGTCATCGATACTTGGAGCGCCGGCAATGACCGCCTGATACTCGGGATGGCGTGCGGCAGCCTCCAACATGAGGGGCAAATTGTCGCGGATTTCCCTCACTCGGGAACCCGGCACGATGGCGATTATGGGACGGTCGGGAAGGCCGTTTTCTGTGATGAAATGGGCGAAATCGGGGAAATCCTTGCTCGCCTGGGCTATTTCCTGGACAGTGGGATTGCCCACGTAAGTCGCCTTGTAGTCTCGCTCCTGATACCAGTCGGGCTCAAAGGGCAGGATACAATACATGTGGTTGACATAACGGCGGATGTCCTTGACGCGCCACTCCTTCCACACCCACACCTTGGGCGAGATGAAATAGTGCACAGGGATGCCCAGGTTGTGGGCATACTTGGCAATCTTGAGGTTAAATGACGGGTAATCCACCAGAATCACCGCAGCGGGTTGCCATTCATCGATGGCACGACGTGCTGTGCCCAGAAAACCGAGGATTTTCCCCAAATGCTTGACGACATCGGCAAAGCCCATATAGGCCATGTCTCGGTAATGGATGATAGGGGCACTTCCAGCCTGCTCAGCCATGAGGTCTCCACCCAGGAAACGGAATTGCGCCTGAGGGTCCTCCTGTTTGAGCGATGCCATCAGGTGGGAGGCGTGCAAGTCACCTGATGCTTCTCCGGCAATCAGAAAATACTTCATGACATGCGGCGTTTTAAGGTGATGAAATCAAACTCGTAGGCATTGCGATGGTCGCTCATGTGGTGCTCACGGCTCACCTCCTGCCACTGGTCCATATTGAGGGCAGGGAAAAAGGCATCGGCACTCGCCCAGCGGGCATGGATCTGCGTCAAGTGCAATACATCGACGCGCGGCAATGCCTGCTCATAAACCTGCGCTCCACCGATGATGAAGACGATATCGGTCTCGGCCGACGCTATAGCCTCATCAAGGCTGTGCACCACGGTCACGCCAGGATATTGCCAATCGGCATTGCGGGTAATGACGATATTCTGGCGGCCCGGCAACGGGCGGCGCGGGAAGGACTCAAAGGTCTTGCGCCCCATGATGATGCTGTGCCCCATCGTTACCTCCTTGAAGTGTTTCATATCGGCTGGCAGGTGGCACAACAGGTCGCCCTGACGGCCGATAGCCCAGTCACTGGCAACAGCTACTATAGCGTGAACAGATTTCATTGTAGTGATTGTTATTTATGGCTAGATATTCTAGAACATCTCGTTCCTCTAGGAGATCTAGTTTTAAACCGAGACAACGCCCTTGATGGCGGGCCAGGGGTCATAACCCTCAAGGGTGAAGTCCTCATACTTGTAGTCATCGATGCTCTTGACATCGGGATTCAAGACCATGCGGGGCAGCGGACGCGGCTCGCGCGAGAGCTGCTCCTTGATCTGGTCAAAGTGGTTACGGTAAATGTGCGCGTCACCGAAGGTGTGGATGAACTCACCCGGCTCCAGGCCCGTGACGTGGGCAACCATCATCAGCAACAGGGCATAGGATGCGATGTTGAAAGGCACACCCAGGAACAGATCGGCACTGCGCTGATACAGTTGCAGACTCAACTTGCCTTGTGCCACATAGAACTGGAACAGCGAGTGGCAGGGCGGCAACTTCATCGTGGGAACCTCGGCGACATTCCAGGCACTCACCATGATGCGGCGGCTGTCGGGTGTATTTTTGATCTGGTCGATGACCTGGGCAATCTGGTCGATAGTCCCGCCGTTGCCGTCGGGCCATGCGCGCCACTGGCTGCCATAGACGGGGCCGAGGTCACCGTTCTCGTCGGCCCACTCGTTCCAGATGCGCACGCCATGCTCCTGCAGCCAGCGCACATTGGTGTCGCCACGCAGGAACCACAGCAGTTCATAGATGATGGACTTGAGGTGTACCTTCTTGGTCGTCAAGAGGGGGAAACCGTCGGCGAGGTTGCATCGCAACTGGTAGCCGAACACACTGCGTGTGCCCGTACCCGTGCGGTCTTCCTTGTCCACACCATTTTCCATCACATGCTTGATTAAGTCAAGATATTGTTTCATCAGATAAGGTTGATGTTAATGTTACCAATTAAAGATGTTGCGCAACAGCCACCAGAGCACAACGACTATAAAAAGCATCCAGGCAAGCAGCGGAGCATTCAAGCGGGCATACAGTCGCGGATTGCGGGTGCGGCGGCTCTCGGCATACAGGCACACTGCTATCCACGGGACGGCTATCAGCAACAAGGCATTATACCTGAAAGCGCCCGCTACATCTCCGTTCAGCAGCGCATGAATGGCCCGCTGGCTTCCGCAGCCGGGACACTTATACCCCGTGAACTTCAAGATGGCGCATTGCGGAAACAGCCCAGACTGCGACGGATCCAGCGAATAATAAATCAAGCCAAATACCAGCAGCAGAGCTACAACCAGCAAGATGAGCAACCCACGGCGCATATCGCCTTCATCATGGGCTTAATTGCCCATCATTGAGGGGAGTAACGAAACAAGCGGTTGAAGAATGATTCCCAGAATAATTGCAGCGATGCACCACCACGCACCTATCTCGCTGGCACGCTTGGCACCCTCAATGTCGCCTGCACGGTACTTGTTGGTCACCTGCGTGGCATAGACGATGGCCACAATTCCTGCGGGCAAACAGCATAGCACGGTCGAGATGATTGCCCAAACCAGATTGGTGGGCGGACACGGCTCGGCATTTGCTGGCTGCTGACCTGCATACTGCGGCTGAATCGGCTGTTGAGGCTGAACAGGCTGTTGAGGCTGAGCAGGTTGAGGCTGAGGCTGAGGTTGATACGAATCCACAATCTCAGGTTCGCTCTGGTTCAGTGCGGGTTGGGGAGGCACAGGATCCTCAGGCATGGAGCCTTCCATGATGTAAGCACCCTGCAACTCAGGTAACTGGGTAATCTTCACCCAATCGGCGAGGCCCTCATGCCAGACGTATGCTGACGAGGTGAGCCCCATCTGCTTGAGCGCGTCAAGGTCAACAGGTCCTGACTGCACTCCGTTATGGTTAATCCAGTACTGCATATCTCTAAATGATCATTTGTTCAATTTGGCAAAGATAATGCAAGCCAAGCAAAATGCCAAATAAAATAGAATTTTTTGAGCATTTGCGAGGCGCAGTCTATTCTTCACAGTCAAGTCAAGGCATGCGAAATGGACACAGCACCATGAAAAACGCACGCCCCGTGGAACAAGCCCTTGAATACCGTCAAACGGCATCAGAAGTCGCTGAAGAACCTGGGACGGATGAGCAGGCCGATACGTATCCTCGAGTGATACTGGTTGTAGTCAAGCATGTGCTCGCCATAGCCGTTATAGTACTGCAGCATGATGAACTGGTTGGAGTTATGGTTGATGCGGTAACCCAGTTGCACAATGGTGTTGAAGTTCAGATTCCAGCCTTGGCGCTTGACCAATGTCATGTCAAGCACCCACTTGTCATTCATACTCCTAGCCTGGAATCCTGCCTGATATATTCCCATGTACTTGAGGATGTCGCGGTTATACTGACCGTCAACAATGGGAATCCAATACTTGGCATGGGCCATGAGGTAGGGCGAAATGTAGGCCTCACCTGCCAGTGAAATCTTATTCCAACTGCGTGAGGCGATACCGTCACGGCCGTTGGACTCGTGCTCAGCCATCAGTGTAATCTTTCCCAGCAGGCGGTTTTTCATGATGACATACTTTGAGATACCGATTCCCGGATTGAAGTTCAAGTCATGGAACGGCAACGAGTTACGGAAAACATGCCATATCGCTTTCTGGGAATAGAACAGATACAGGTAGGTGTGTCCGGGCAGCACACTCTTGGTGAGACGCTGCTGGAAACTGATCTGGAACTTCACGTCACTGTTATAGCCGTCGGGCTTTCCACCCAACACAGTACCACCCACAAAATAGGTATCCTTGTAGAGGCTGAAGTAGGGACGGCTGTCCAGTTCTTCACGGATACTGTCGGCAATCTGGGCATCTGTCTTTTCAATGGAGACAATCTGCCCCCATGCCGGATTGCTTATCCCCGCAAGCAGTGCGAGGCAACTAACTACGATAAAACGCCAATTATTCATATTTTCATTTAATTATTTTATATCAACCACATCAGGAAAAACCACAACGGCGGGACGAGCAAGGCTGGCAACATGTTGAGCACATGGCAATCCTTGATACGCAGCAGTGACAAGCCGGAACCTGTGATAAGCAGACCGCCCACAATGAGCAATTCGGCCATCAACGCCTCGCTCACGGCAGTGCTCGACAGCGTTGCCACCCCATAGAACAGGCCCTGCCACAGGAACAGCACGGGTGCTGCCAGCAGCATACCGACGCCATAGGTCGAGCCAAAGATGGTCGCCGTCACCAGGTCAAGCGTAGCATTGGTGAACAGGAAAGTATTATCTCCCTGCAAGGCGCTGATAACGGGTCCCAGCATCGACAATGGACCGATGCAATAGACCAAAGTAGCCGTTGCCAGTCCGTCGGCCAGACGTGAGCCGTCACCCTTCTTGCTCTTGCGGTCCACCAGGCGGTGGAACCGTCCATTAAGATCCAGTGCAACGCCCACGACGCTGCCAATAGCCATGGCTGCAATGAACAGCACGGGATACTGGCTCTTGGGCAGGTTGGTCACCACCGCATTCAAGCCGATGGCAAAACACGCCAGCCCAAGTGCATCATAGAGCACATTCTTATACTTCTCCTTAATACCCTTGTGAAGCGCGACACCGATGAGGGTGCCCACCACAATGGTACATGTATTGACAATCGTTCCTAGCATATTCTTCAGTTTCTATTCTTAAAATTGCCCACAAATTTAGTGAAAATTTGTGCAAAAAAGGGTTTTTGGACGGTTAATAGATTGTAATAAGGTTTAAATGAGGAATTATTCTTACATTTGCCACTAATACTCACCAATAGAGCTGTCCAACATGAAGAAACGACTGATTTTACTGATATGCGGGCTACTGATAACGACAGTGGCGATGGGGGCTGTGAGGTTCAATCCCCAACCTGGTGACGACGTTGAACAGGCCAAGGCGCTGACAGCGAGGCTTTCCCAACAGGTACTGTGCAACAAGGTGGAATTCCGCAAGATAGACAGCGACCACGGCAAGGACGTTTTCACCCTTGAGAGCCAGGGCGGCAAAGTCATCATCGGTGGTAACAATGCCAATTCCATGGCCGTGGGGCTGAACCGCTACCTGAACCGCTACTGCAAGGTCACGGTGTCGTGGTACGCCGATGTGCCTGTCGTCTTGCCCGATGTGCTGCCCGATGTGCCATTCCCCGAGCGTGTGACGGCACGAGTGCCGCAGCGCTTCTTCCTGAACTACTGCACGTGGGGCTACTCGATGCCTTTCTGGCAATGGCGTGACTGGGAGCGACTCATTGATTGGATGGCGCTCAACGGCGTGAACCTGCCGCTGGCTATCACAGGGCAGGAAGCGGTGTGGTACAACGTGTGGACCAGCCTAGGCATGACCGACGACGAGGTGAGGAACTACTTCACCGGACCAGCCTACCTGCCGTGGCACCGCATGGCCAACATCGACGGCTGGTGCGGTCCCTTGCCCAAGGAGTGGCTCGAGCACCAGACCAAGTTGCAACAGTGCATTGTGGAGCGCGAGCGAGCCTTGAACATGCGTCCCGTGCTGCCGGCATTTGCCGGGCATGTCCCCGGAAAACTGCGTGACCTGTATCCTGATGCCGACATCCAGTCGCTCTCCAGTTGGGCGGGTTTTGACGAGCAATACCGCACCTGTTTCTTGGGCAGCGAGGACCCGCTCTACAGCCGCATCCAGCGCCTCTTCCTGGAGGAGCAGACCAGACTGTTCGGTACCGACCACATCTACGGTGTCGACCCGTTCAACGAGGTGGATCCTCCCAGTTTTGAACCTGAATACCTGAACAGAATCACCAAGCACATTTATGAGAGCCTCACCGCTGTGGATCCTGAGGCCGAGTGGCTGCAGATGGCGTGGTTCCTCTATTACCAGCGCAAGGATTACACCCAGGAGCGCACCCGCGCTATGCTCACGGGCGTGCCCCAGGGCAAGATGACAATGCTGGACTACTATTGCGAGTACAAGGAGATGTGGCGCGAGCATGAGGGTTTCTATGGCCAGCCTTTCATCTGGTGCTATCTGGGCAACTTCGGTGGCAACACCAACGTGCAGGGACGCGCCAAGGAAGCGGGCGAGCGCATTGAGCGGGCACTGCAGGAGTGTGGCGACAACCTCGTGGGCATCGGCTCCACGCTCGAAGGGCTTGATATTCAACAGTTCCCTTATGAATACATTCTGGAAAAAGCCTGGGACTATGGCAAGACCGACGAGCAGGTCACGAACGAACTTGCCGACCGCCACGCGGGCAACGAGAGCAAGCCCGTGCGTGAAGCATGGCAGTTGCTCTGTGACAGTGTGCTTGATATCACGCCCGGCAACTTTGCTGCTCCCTTGCCCTGCTCCTACCCCACATTGGGCAAGGAGAACCGTACCGTCAAGTACAGGCCGAGTAATCTGCTGGCAGTGTGGGACCTGTTGCTCCAGCAGGATAGCAGCACCACCGACGCTATGACCATCGACCTCATCTGGGTAGGGCGCCAGTTGCTGGGCGACCTGTTCGTTGATGTGAAGCGGCAACTCGATGCCGATTATGAACGAGGAGACATCGATGCGTTTGACCATCATCGCGAGCAATTGACCGACTTGATGATTGATTTGGACCAACTGAACGACCACCACCCGCAGGCCACGCTCCACACTTGGCTTGAACAAGCCTGTGACCTGGGAACCACGCCCGAAGTAAAAGACTACTATGAGATGAATGCCCGTCGCCTGATCACCACCTGGGGCGGAAGCCTCAACGACTATGCCTGCCGCAACTGGAGCGGCTTGATGAATGCCTACTATCATCATCGATGGATGTTCTATTTCCAGGAAATGTACGGGGCTCTCTACGAGCGACGCCCGTTCAATGAGCAAGTCATGAAGGAAAACATTGACACCTTCCAGCAGGAATGGGTCGACATCATGAGGGACTACACCAAGTTGGAACCTTCCAACCTGGATGTTCTCTCCCACTGTCGCCTGCTGCGCGAAAAATATGACCAGCTGCTCATCCAATGGATTAACCGTCCAGAATAATCCCCCTAATTCCTCATCCAAAAAGCGGCGATTGCCGCTTTTTTTGTACCTTTGCGGCCATGAAACGAGAGACAAGAGGAAACGTATGTGTGTTCTGTGCTTCCAGCGCAAACATTGATGCCCGCTATCTGGATGCGGCACGAGAGTTGGGTGGCCTGCTCGCCCGTGACGGCTGGCGCTGCGTGAACGGTGGCGGTGCCGTGGGCCTGATGGGCGCCGTGACCGACGGCACACTCGATGCTGGCGGCCAGGTGACAGGTGTCATTCCCAAGTTCATGGTCGATAACGGGTGGTGCTATGACCGCCTGGAGGATGTCCTCATCACTGCCGATATGCACCAGCGCAAACAGATGATGAGCGAGATGGCCGATGCCGTCATTGCCCTGCCGGGAGGCGTGGGTACGTTTGAGGAACTGCTGGAAACACTCACTTGGCGACAGTTAGGTCTCGTCAAGGTGCCTGTCATCATCCTCAACACGCTGGGTTACTATGACGCCTTGCTGGAGTTGCTGCAACACGCCATTGACGAGGGCTTCATGAAGGCTTCACATGCCCACTTGTGGCAAGTCGCCGCCACTCCCGATGAGGCCATCGCGCTTCTCAACACGAACCAGGATGTGGAATTTGAATCCAAATACTGATCACACACGTCATGCCCGTCAACGCCAATACTACCGATACAGCACTGCATGTAGAGACGCAAAATCCTGCGGCTCACGTCGCTGATTCGGCAGTAGCCCATCAATCCGACTCGGCAGCGGCCCAATACACACCGCAGTACCTTGACGGTTTCCCCGTCACGGCACCCGCCGACTCGGCACTGGGCAGCATCGACACCCTTGCGGTGATGGAGGTGCCACCGGCAGGCGAGGCGACGCCCTTTGCACGCTCGCCGCTGCACAACACGCCGTCGATGGTCCTGCTCATGACCGGATTGATTGCCGTGGCGCTGTGCTACCACACGGGCTACAAGTACATTGAGAACTTTTTCCATTACATGTTCTCGACACGCCGGCGCGAGAACCTGTTTGAAGACCACACCGTCAACGAGACCAGTATCCTGGCGGCACTGATTGCCAACACCTGTATCGTCGAGGGATTCATCATCTACTTCGCCGTACAGTTGCTGCGCCCCGAACTAGCACCCTCGCTGCGGGACAGCGTATTCCTTCACATCGCGGCGTTCTGTGCTCTGGCTGCTGGATTCTACACCACACAATGGCTGGTTTACAAGGTGTTAGGTTACACCTTCAGTGACAAGGAAGGCACCCGATTGTGGCTTGACGGTTTCAAGTCTTCACAGTCATTATTGGGCTTGGTACTGCTGCCTGTGCTAGTGCTGTTGCTGGTTTATACTGCCCATGGCAAAATGCTACTATATATTGCAGCCCTATTATATTTGGTTGTGCGACTGATATTTATTTACAAGGGTTTTAGAATTTTTTATAGCAATTTGTCATCCGTTCTCTATTTTATTTTGTACCTTTGCGCCGTCGAAATCGCACCTTTAGTCATTATGACGGGTGTAACTATTTGGATTTGTGGTATTTTACAGTAAAAAAACCAAATGAACATTACAAAGATTCTGGTTTCCCAACCAAGACCAACGTCAGAGAAATCACCTTACTTTGACCTTGAGAGAAAATATGGAGTAGAGATTGTTTTTCGTCAGTTCATCAAGGTTGAAGGTTTAACATCCAAGGAATTCAGGCAGTCCAAAATCAATGTGCCTGACTATTCGGCTATTATTCTTACAGCACGCACTGCAGTGGACCATTTCTTCCGTCTGTGCAATGAACTGCGCTATAAGGTGCCCGATACCTTGAAATACTTCTGCGTGAGCGAGACGGTCGCCAACTACCTGCAGAAGTATGTCATCTACCGCAAACGCAAGATTTTCTACAGCGAGACTGGTACGATGGATGGTCTGATTCCCATCATCGCTAAGCACAACAAGGAGACCTACCTGATGCCCGTCAGTGACGTCCACAACGACAAGACCGTTGTGCTCGACAACAACAAGGTGAAATATGTCAAGGCTGTGATGTACCGCACCGTCAGCAACGACTTCAAGCCTGGTGAGGCTTTCGACTACGACATGCTGGTGTTCTTCACCCCTGCCGGCATCAAGTCCTATATCAGGAATTTCCCCGATTATCTGGAGCGCAACGTGGTCATCGCTGCTATGGGCTCAACAACCCTTGAGGAGGCCAGCAATGTAGGGCTCAAGGTGGATGTCACCATTTCACCCGAGGCTCCCTCTATGGCAAGCGCCATCGCACTCTACCTCAAGAAACTTAAAGCCGAGGAAGAAAAAGGGGAACGTAAAGTCTCCCGTGGTACCACCAAGGTGGAGAAAGAGCAGCCCAAGGTAGCCAAACAGGTTGCCGCACCCAAGCAGGCCAGCGCCACTAAGAACGACGAAGCCGAAAAAGCCGCTGCCGAGAAGCGCTCGGCTGCCGCCAAGAAGGCTGCTGCCACCCGCAAGGCTAAGGCCGATGCCGAAAAGGAAGCTGCCGAAAAGCGTTCAGCCGCCGCTAAGAAGGCTGCCGCTACCCGCAAAGCAAAAGCCGAGGCAGAAAAAGCCCCTGCCAAGAAAACTACTGCGAAGAAGAAATAACCCGCAAATCATGAGATTTTATGGGGTGAGCTTGCAATGCTTGCCCCATATTTTTGTAATTTTGCATCTTGATTATGGACTACAAGCTGAATAAAGACGAGAAACTGTGCAGCCGCACGGCAGTGAACCTGCTCTTTGACGAGGGCAAGTCGCTCATGGCGTTTCCGCTGCGGGCTGCCTACAGGCTGCGGCCTCAAGGCGAGCACCCGGTACAGTTCCTGATCAGCATCCCCAAGAAACGCATCCGCCGGGCCGTCCAGCGTGTCACCCTGCGCCGCCGCGTGCGCGAGGCCTATCGCCTGAGCCGTCGCGACCTGCTGCAGCCCACACTCACCGAGTCGGGCTGGGGAGTGGACATCGCCTTTGTTTATCTTGACAACACTCCAGCCCCTTACAGCGTGATTCAAGAAAAGATGACCACACTGCTCCAGCGTATCGCACATGCCGCCACGCAACAACCGGCGCCACCCCAAGCGCCCACAGACGACCCCAATGACACACCGTCCAAGTCATGAATAGTATCATCAAGACCATAGCGGACTGTGGACGCAAAGTCCTGCATGCCATCGGCTGGGTACTCATTCAGCCCATCCGCTTCTACCAGAAGTACATCTCACCTCTCAAACCGCCCACGTGCCGTTTCACGCCGACGTGCAGCCAGTATGCCATCGAGGCTATTCGCAAGCATGGCCCCTTCAAGGGTCTAGTGCTCGCCGTGTGGCGCATCCTGCGTTGCAACCCGTGGGGAGGAAGCGGCTATGACCCTGTGCCATGACACCTGTCATCGACTGCCATACCCATCGCACTGACGCCTCGGCGGCACTCATCGCTGTCGATCCGCGGCAATTTGCCCCGCAGCCTGGGCTGTGGTACTCGGTGGGATACCATCCCTGGTACGATGTGGACAGCCTCAACGATGCCGACTTTGACCTGTTGGAACAGTGTGCCAGGCATCCTCAAGTGCTCGCCATCGGCGAGACGGGGATGGACAGCCTGCGCGGTGCTGACCTTGATACCCAGGCTAGGGTATTCGTGCGCCATCTCCAGGTGGCCCATGTGATTGGCAAACCTGTTGTGGCTCACTGTGTGAGGACTGCACAACGCATCATCGACGAGCGGCGCAAGGCTGGACTGACAGCCGTCCCTCTCGCCATCCACGGCATGAGAGCCAACGAGCGCGTCGCCCGCGCTCTGCTGGATGCCGGCTGCTATTTGTCCTACGGTATCCGTTTCAACCCTGCCACCCTACTCGCCACCCCACCCGACCGCATGCTCATCGAGACCGACGAGGCCCCCGCCTCCATCCACGAGGTTGCCACCGCCATCGCCGATGTGCTTGCCACCACCGCTGACGACGTCATCGCCCTCGCCACCGGGAACCTCCACCGCCTTTTGCAGTCGGCTAATGAAGTTGCCATCCCCCAACAGGAATAACATGACTGTCCATGAATGAGCCAAAAATAAATACATTTATGAACCATTCATGGACATTCATGTTATTCTATGATGATAGATGTGGCAGAATTGTCGTAAGTAAGATAACAACAGAGCTCGCTGGGATTAATCAGCGAGCTCTGTTGTTATGATAGATCTATAAGTTCTCTCCGTCGGTGGTTACTCGGCGTCGGTAACCCTTTCCTTGATGGCGCGGGTGACAGACTTAACCTTTGAGACCTTTTCGCCCTCGCGGGGAGCCAACTTGGGCGCATCCCCGGGTAATTCTTTAGCGGGCTCGTAGTAGGGACTCGTTCCGGCAGCACGATAGGCGGTGTACTGATAGAAGCGACGGTCAAGCGACAGAATCAGGTAACCATAATCATCGAAGCCGTAGTACAGGTTTTCATAATCACCATCATAGTAGTTGATAAAGAGCCTGTCGCCGCGAGTTTCCCAATCAAAGTCTACGTATGACAAGCCGTACATCGAGTAGTAAGTGTAACGGCCAGTGTGGTTGTAATAGAAATCATAGCGGACCACATCATAGCCCAAGATATCGTATGTACCATAGCCGTCGGAGCCGTATTCTGATACCCAGGATCCAACAATGTCCTCTACATAGTAGGGTGAATCCCAGCCATTGCACGAAACCATCATTGACAGCAGTGCCAGCATCGAAATGAAGTAAATCTTTTTCATAGCTAATGGGTTTTAAACTGTTTGTTGAATGCAAAATTAATAAAAACTTTCAATTGCCTTGCAATCAGTTGGGAAAAAACGCGTGCCACCGGTGTGATTGAGCGGCACGCGCCACCCGGAAATTACGTTACTCTAAAAATTCACACCTATGTTTAACGTGAAGCACCCGTTATGGGTATCGTTGAAACTATCCTGTCCAATGTTTGCCAGGCCGATGTCATAGCTTGCATCGAGATAGAGCATATTGAAGCCTACACCACAACCAAGCTTGATGCCACCGTCAAAACGGTTGAAATAGCCGTCGTCAAAGGAACTGAACGCAGTGCGCGTGCCGTAGTTCTTGATCTCGCCATCGGTTCCCACTGCCAGGTAGCCGCCCATATAGGGTTGAATGGTCATTTGGTTGCCGACGAAGTGCTTGTACTTGATGAGCAGGGGCACTTCCAGATAATTGAGATCGTAGGTGAACTTGCCTGTTCCTGAATCGCTCTTGCCACCCTTCTGGCTATAATAGAGTCCAGTCTCGAGGAACAGAGGAGTGCGGTAGCTGAGTTGAGTTCCGGCAGCGATACCGATATTCAAGCCTGACTTCATGCTGCTGCCATTGAGAGCAGGACTGTCACTGTTCACGTGAGAGGCATTCAAACCGACCCGCAGACCGACGTAGTATCGGTGCCATGCGATATATTCGTTGCCGTGACGCGACACCGTCTGAACTCGGGGCTGCGGTCCACGTCCGTATCGGTAACCGGGTTGTGCCATCGCCGGCAGGGCCAGCATCATGCACAATAGCGAGAAGATAATTGTCCTTTTCATTGTCGTTAAGTTTTAAGAGTTATTGTTTTGTGACCTTTAGACACAAAGGCTGCACCCGAAGTTTAACATCAGGACAGAATAAAACGATGATTACCCCCGAGTTACCGACCAAGGGGGCAAAACTACCGACAAACGGGAGGCAAGAGACTTAATAAGGGAGGCCTTTCCAGTAGTGGACCAGCGACTGGGTGTGCAACATCTTGGATATCGTGCCCTGCTGAATTTCAAGGCACAAGAGAAGCACCAACGTGATGACAATGACAAGTGTAATCCACCACCAGATGAACGATTTGCGCCTGTGACCTTCATATACACGGCACAGCACATATACCGTGACAGGAATAAACAAGGGCAGAATGGGAGTCACATAACGAGCCACCGAACCTGCCATCAGATAGGCCATCGCAGCATAGGCTATCGCGGGCCACCAGGGCCAAAGGCCCATGTGCTCACCCTTGCGCCACGAGAGGAAAAAGTAGTAGAACAAGGCCGTACCACCCACAAAGTACCAGCAGTAAGAAAACCGCCCGATTGCATTGATGGTGGTAGGTGTGTCAAAATAGGACCAAGGCAACGGAATGAAGAACTGCACCGACATGGTGAGCGGCAGCATCAACACCTTGTGCCAGAAAGAATACAGGAAATAGTAATTGAGCAGATCATGATAGAACTGCTGTGACTCCCCGACCACATAAAAGCGCTGCATGTTCCATCCGCCCCCGGCAATCTCGGCATGGCGACTGAAGGTGTATTGTGACAACAGTTCTCCCAATAACAGCGCCACAACGACAATAGCCAACAAAACCGACATGACACGCCAATCCCGTTTCAAGTGCAGCAGAGTCATGACAATCACACCCATTGCTATGAAATAGAGGAAAGTGGGACGAATAAAGGTCACCAGCAGTGATGCCATTACAAACAAGACCATGTCACCACGGGAAAGCCGATGGCTCCCATCGACAGTAGCCAATGACGACAGGGCGTAAGCAGCCATCGCCAGCCCCAAGAAGATGGACCCTTCCTTCAGAATCAAAGTGCCCACGATGAGGTAATAAGTCAGGAAGCAGGAAAAGAACAGGCCAAGCGTGAGCAAATGTTGTGGAGCAACCGAGACCCGATTGGACAACAAACGCCTAGTAAACTTGCCCGTAAACACCACCGATGTCATGGTAAACATCAGATTCATCGCCTGCGGCCATACAATACTTACACCGAAGATTTTCCACAGCCCGACCATGATATAGGGAAACCCAGGGAACAACATGTGGGCAGTTTCAAACCGTCCGTCATACTGGCCCAATGCCCATTTATAATAACTACGGGCATCACCCGAGAGATTGGGCATCTCCAAGGAATAACCGTCAAAAAGAGTCAGCGCCAACAATCTCTTGTAATCAATATATATCAAGAGCACTGACAGCAAAAAAAGGACGGCCGATGATACCCATGACCAAGCGCTATCACGACGCAGAACCGTTCGGGGCACAAGATAGGCGACCAGATAGGCCGCTGTAATCTTCGCGCCATCTGCTATGCCAAAGTGTCTTGAAGAGAAAACAGCAAGCAAGGAAAACAGGATTACCTCGGCAAGCATCAACAGCAAACCGGGGCGTGTGAAGTTTTCTTTTAAGCGTGCAGATTTCAGCATAGAATTATCATGTGTCATCATCTAAAAGATGCCGCAAAAGTATAACTTTTCATGATATTTGGCAATTTTTTCGTCTGTAGCTTTTCCATTTTCGGTAAAAACATCTAACTTTGCCTTTGGCGAAGACAGGCGGCGCCTCAACAATCTTCAAAAAAAATTTTGATATTGTGTTCGGCTTGCACTAACTTTGCCTTTGGCGAAGACAGGCGGCGCCTCAACAATTTCCAAAAAAAATTTTGACATTGTTTCGGCTTGCACTATCTTTGTATGTTTAAAACATTCCAAAATGCCATTTCATGAACAGTGAACCGATGAGAATAGATGTCGACAAGGTGCTCAGGACAAGATTGCCCCGACACTACCGCTACATTCCGCGGTTTGCCGTGAGATGGTTGGAACGCACCATCTGCCAGGATCAACTGAATGCAATTCTCCTGAAGATGGCTGGCAAGAACAGCGTGGATGCCGCTTCAGCCGCCCTTACCGAAATGGGCATCACCATCGATGAGAAAGGACTTGAGCAGTTGCCCGAAGGGCGCTACATGTTCGTTTCTAACCATCCGCTGGGAGGGTTGGACGGTCTGGCATTGATTTCACTGATTGGAAATCGCTATGAACGGCACATCAAGTTCCTGGTCAACGACCTGTTGATGGCTGTGGAGCCCCTGCGCGGGGTATTCCTGCCCGTGAACAAATATGGCAGCCAGTCGCGTGCCACGGCAACCCAAATTGAGGAAGCCCTGAAGAGCGACGAACAATTCATCACTTTCCCTGCCGGCTTGTGCTCACGCATGCAGCCTGACGGCACTATTGCCGACCTGCCGTGGCAGAAGGCAGCCGTCAATCATGCCGTGAATTACCAACGCGACATCGTTCCCATCTATTTTGATGCTTGCAATTCCAAATTCTTCTACCGCTTTGCCAAGTGGCGCAAGAAACTGGGCATCAAGTTTAATATCGAACTTATTTTCCTCCCCAAAGAAATGATTAAGCAGTGCGGTAGCACGTTACATGTCATCATTGGCGAACCCATTCCTTGGACCTCGCTGGATGCCCGTGCGCCCAAAAAGGAAGCTGCCCGCCTGCGTGATATTGTCTATTCCATGGCCCCATCGCCATCCAAACCCTAAAACAGCCTATGGAACCGATTATTGATCCCATCCCCGTCGAACTCATTGAGCAGGAACTCACGCCCGAGCGCCTATTGCGCCACACCAACAAGGCCGAAAACGACATCTATGTGGTGACCGCCCACAATGCGCCCAACACGATGCGCGAGATCGGGCGCCTGCGCGAAATCACTTTCCGTACCGCTGGCGGCGGTACGGGCAAGGCCTGTGACATCGATGAATTTGACTTGATGGATCCGCCATGCCAGCAACTGTTGGTGTGGAACCCCGATAAGCATGAGATCATCGGCGCCTATCGCTTCATTTGTGGCTGGGACGTGAAGGTGGAAAATGGCGTGCCACGCATCGCCACAGGACACCTGTTCAACTTCAGCGAGCGCTTCCTGAGCGAAATCCTGCCCGTCACGATTGAGTTGGGCCGTTCGTTTGTCCGTCCCGAGTACCAATCGACACGCGAGGGCGTGCGCGCCTTGTTTGCCCTTGACAACCTGTGGGACGGCCTGGGCGCATTGACCATCATCTATCCGAAAGTCGAATACATGTTCGGCAAGATGACAATGTACCCGACTTACGTGCGCGACTGCCGCGACATGCTGTTATGCTTCCTCAACCTCTACTTCAAGGACAAGGAGGGGCTGGTAGTACCCATTGACCCCCTGCCCGACACCCGCAACGACGACCCCGAACTGATGGCACACTTTGTGGGCAACGACTTCCGCGAGGACTACAAGCGGTTGAACACCTTCATCCGCAATCACGGCATCAACATCCCGCCGCTGGTCAACGCCTACATGGGTCTGTCGCCCAAGATGTTGCTGCTAGGAACCGCTATCAACCGTGAGTTTGGCGACGTGGAGGAGACGGGCATCCTTATCAACCTCGATGAGATTGCCGACGAGAAGAAACGCCGCCACATCGATTCCTATCTGGCAAACATTGAACGGTAACACTCAAATACATCATGATAAAATACACTTTATCATTACTCATCATGCTCGCCACTGCACTGGGTGTGGTGGGTCAGGTTCCCGTGGACAGTGTTCAAACTGATAGCGCCAAATATTCCACATTCGATCCTGTTGAGCTCCGCATTTCCAGCACTTTTCCCTCTGTTCCCTCTCCAAGTGCTGTGCGCATCTTTGGTGTCCCATCTTCATATCCAATTGAAAGTGGTAGTATTGTTGACCCGGTTTTATTGCCCCGCATTTCCAGCACTTTTTACTCTGTTCCCTATCCAAGTGCGCTCCATGAGCCGCTTGCTGAGACCAGCATTTACAGAACTTATTACTCTGTAGGCATGATTGCTAACGCTGGCAACAGCGAGTTGGCCCCTTACTACATTTCCTCCAACAACGGCGGCAACATCACCCAGCAATATTCTGCCCTGATGAACATCAGTCTGGTTCACAATACAGATCCCTCCAAGCGTTTTGCTTGGGGAGCGGGCGTCGAAGTTTGGGGCGGTTATGCGTCCAGTGCAGGCTATCAGCGTTATGTGGGCAACGGTCAATTCAATGTGCAGAAACAACATCCTGCACGGGTATGGGTCCAACAAGCCTACCTGACAGCCAAGTATCGCAGCATCTTTGCTATGGCAGGACAAGCATATAAATACTCACCCATCGTCACCGAATTAAGTAGCGGTGACCTCGTGTGGAGCATCAATTTCCGCCCGCCCGTGGGCCTGCGTGCTGGTTTCATCAATTTCGTGGACATCCCGTTTACCCAGGGCTGGGTACAAATCAAGGGCGAGTTCGGCTACTTCCGCGAGCTGGATGACAAGTGGCTCGAGAACCACTATAATTACTATAACCACTTTATCACCACGGACAGGTGGCTGCACTACAAGACCCTGCACTTCCGTACCAACCCCAATCAGCCCGTCGTGTTCACCATCGGCGCCCAATCATCCTGCCAGTTTGGCGGCACGGCCAAGTACTATAAGGAAGGTGAGCTTGATCACACCGTCAAGATGGATGCCGATGCCAAGGCTTTCTTCCGCACCTTTATCGCCGGCAGTGGTGGAAAGAGTGCCGGAGACTCGTTCGTCGAGGGTAACCACCTGGGCACATGGGACATCGCACTCGAAGGCCACTTGAACGACAACAAACTGCTGCGCGCCTACACCCAGTGGCTGTGGGAAGACGGCTCTGGTATCGGCAAGATGAACGGCTTTGACGGCCTGTGGGGACTGGAATACCGCAATGTGATTTGGCGACCTTTGATTGAAGGCGCTGTCATTGAGTATATCGACTTCACCAACCAGAGTGGTCCCATCCACTGGACACCCAATGACCACGAGGGAACACCCATCACCAGCCACTCGTCGGGTGCCGACGATTACTACAACAACTACATCTACAACGGTTACCAGAGCCGCGGCATGTCCATCGGCTCGCCCTTTGTCAAGTCTCCGCTTTACAACCATGACGGCTATATGCGCTATCGCGACAACGTGATGCGCGGTTTCCATGCTGCAATCACCGGTTGGCTGCATGAGTACTGGCGATACCGCCTGTTAGGTTCCTACCGCAAGGCATGGGGTACTCCCATCATTCCGCGCGCTGGCAGCGTCGATGACTTCTCGATGGCGCTCAGTATCCAATATAACCCGGGGCATAAGTACTTGGGGTGGAAGTTCAATGCCACCCTGGCCATGGACCACGGCAAGCTCTACGGCAACAACTGGGGCGCTATGCTGGGCATTACCTACAGCAGTACTTTTAACTTCTAGAAACGATGAAAAAGACAACATTATATGATATCATCAATTCCCCCTCTAAGATGAAAGGGGGACAGGGGGCGTTGATAACAATCATTTGTGCGATGATGTTAATGCTGGGTGCCTGCACACGCAATCATGGTGACATCGGCATCTGGTTTGGCACCTGGCACGTCGAGCAGATCACTGCCGATGGCACTCCTATCAATGTTGAGGGCGACTATTTCTTCCAGTTCCAGAGCAAAGTCTTTAGGGTTTCCAAGGTATACGGCCACGATCAACTGGTGGAGAGTTTCGGCACTTGGGAAGAGAACGACGACAAGATGACCATCACCTTCCCCGACCCCACTGTGTATTATATCGACATGATTGGACTAGAGAAGCACAATGACTTCTCTATCACCACCACCTCATCGCGTGAAATCACTTTCACCAAGACCAACGCCGCTGGCACCACATTTGCCTACCACTTGAAGAAACAGCCGTGAGATAGTGAGTTATAGTAGGGTAAAAAGAAGAAAAAAGCCAAATTTTTGATGGATTTTTAAAAAAATAACTATATTTGCACACTTTGAGAGAAATACTAACAACTAAATATTGATATCATTATGAGACTTGAAGGAAGACGCGAAAGCGAAAATGTTGAAGATCGCCGTGGTATGGGCACAGGTGCAAAGTTTGGCCTGGGCGGTATCGGCGGACTGATTATTGCCGGACTGATTACCCTGCTGATGGGCGGTAACCTCGGCGACGTGTTGCAACAGGCTGGCGGCATGGGCATCCAGACCGAAAACGGACATGAGGCAACTGCCGAAGAAGAGGAACTCGCTGTATTTGCCAGCCAAGTGATTGCCAGCACCGAGGATGTCTGGGCACAGATTTTCAAGGAGTATGGCATCGGCCAATATCCCCCTCCCACACTGGTACTTTACACGGGTGCCACGCAGACCGCTTGCGGCCAGGGCCAGGCTGCCATGGGTCCGTTCTACTGCTCGGGTGACCAGAAGGTGTATCTGGATCTGGCTTTCTTCCAGACGATGGATCAGCAACTCGGTGTGAAGGGTGACAACTCCAGCCTCGCCAAGGCCTATGTCATCGCCCACGAGGTGGGACACCACATCGAGTATCTGATGGGTACACTTGATCAGGCTCATCGCAAGATGCAGGCTACCAATCAGACCAACGCCAACAAGTATAGCGTGCGCTTGGAACTGATGGCCGACTTCTATGCCGGTGTGTGGGCTCACTACGAGAACCGCTACTTCAATTCCATCAGCGATAGGGATCTGCAGGAGGCTATCGACTGCGCCCAGAAGATCGGTGACGACTACCTGCAGAAGCGTGCACAGGGCTATGCACAGCCCGAGAGCTTCACTCACGGCACCAGCGCCCAGCGCATGAAGTGGTTCAAACTCGGTTACCAGACTGGCGACGTGCGCCGCGCCACCACCTTCCAGGAAAGCGACGCCACGCTGTAAAAACCATCTTCAACCAAACCCAATCATAATAATGGGCGTCGGCAACAAGGCGCTCATTGTTATTTTGGCAAATTCAATCAAGTCAGCGTTATTATAAACTAAACAAACTAGTTAATAGATCATTAAGACTTAAATAAATCCCTGTTTTTAGGTTAAATATTTTCCATAGTATTCACATGATGAACAAAGGAATTGTAAAAAAGATAACGGACATACTTTTGCGACCTTTCAAAGAGAATTTTCTATTCTTTATCGTCTTCTGTGCATTGACGACAGTGGGTCATTTTTTGGGCTATTTCACTGTTAAGAATGAGATGAATCTTAATGCAGCTATCGTAACTGCCATGCACTGCGTTAGCTTATCTTATGTCATCACATTACTCATTGGGCTCATCCGTCAGAAAGTGGTCAAAAGAATTCTGCAAACCATTTTCATTCTATTGGCTGCCACTGATTTCGCCATTACTTTTTATTGCTCTTTTTATCTGCACAGTGTCTTTGATGAGGACATCGCACTACTCATTTTGGAAACTGATCCCAGCGAGGCCAAGGAATTCTTTTCATCCATGGTGCCGATGTGGGTTTTCGCTGCCGTAGCAGGTGTATTTTTGCTTTTCATCCTCCTCTGGCAAATCATCAAACGATTGAACTTGAATTTCAATTTAGGCAAAAAGGCATCACTGATAGCGATGGGAATCGTATCCCTTTGCATTATCGTCAATCTGTGCAAATGGGGCATCTGGAAATATGGTCCCATCGGTCCTTTTTATCAATTCACCCAACACGAGAATCCCTCAGATTTAAGAGATTATTTCTCACATCCAAAACTCACATTTGATAACAAGGAAGAGTTGCCGACTAATGTAGTTCTCATCATTGGTGAATCTTTTGGCAGGAGCCATAGCTCTATCTATGGTTATAATAAACTGACCAATCCACTGCTTGCCCAGCTCAAGGAGAATTCTTTGCTTTTCTCTTTTGACAGCATCAATTCCCCCGCGCACTCGACAGTACAGTCCCTCCGCTATACGTTGAGTACATTTGACTTATCCAACGAGAAAGGCAAGAAATGGTATGAATTTCTCTCCGTCATGGAGCTCATGAACGAATGTGGCTATGATAGCTATTGGTTCGGAAATCAGGGACGTATCGGCAAGCACAACGGAACAACCAGAGTCTATGCACAAGCGTGTGATCATCCTTGGTTTTTAAAAGATGATAATACCGAAGATCAGTTTGACATCGTTCTGGTGGATTCGTCTTACCAAGAAATTGACAAGATCAATCACAATAAGCATAATTTCGTCATTTTCCACATGAAAGGATCTCATTTCGATTATAGCTTGAGATATCCTAAAGAATTTGCCCAATTCACCGAGAAAGATTATCCTTCAGACCCGGAAAGTCATCGAAAGATTTTGTCTTCTTATGACAACTCGATCCTCTATAATGATTATGTGGTAAACCGCATTGTGGATTTGTTTAAAGATACTGAAACCATCATTGTTTACCTATCTGATCATGGTCAAGTGATGTATCGAAACAGCAAGGATCCCGATTATTATGCCCATGGCAGGAAAGAAGACCCTGCTGATTATGCCTTAGGTATTGATATTCCATTCTTTGTCTATGCGTCTCCGTTATACCAGCAGAAGCATCCCGAGATGATGGAGCGGATCAAGTATCGCCAGGACAATCCCAAGACATGGAATAGCGATAATTTGCCTTATTTTATCATGGACCTGATTGGGGTTAAGGAAATCAATGGTGAGAACATCAAGTCCAAATCAGTCCTGAACTAGAACGTATATCATGACATTTCACATGACCTTCAGCATATCCATGTTGAAGGTCATTGTTTTTTCTTGATATGGCTATTGCTGGAGGATCCCAGTGAAGGTGCGGCCACTATTAATGCCTAGACGACGGGCCGAGAAGAAACGGTCATGCTCGCAGCGGGAGCAGTGTTGCGAGAGGATGATATTTTCTGGTTGTAGTCCTGCCTCTATGAGGACGGCACGGTTGGCAGCACGCAGGTCGATGTGAGCCTTTCCGGTCTCGGCGTTGCGCTTGACGATGGAATCAAGGTCAAAATGCGCCTTACTGAAAGCTTCAACCACCTCGTCACCCACCTCAAAACAGTCTTGACAGATGCTCGGTCCCATCGTTGCCTGAATGCGGTGGGCCTTAGCTCCGTTACGCACCATCTCATCCACCACGTTTTGTGCGATCCGCCCCATGGTGCCTCTCCAACCGGCATGAGCCACTGCAATGATTCCTGCCTGAGCATCGGTCAAAACGATAGGTACACAGTCGGCTGTGTTCACACCGATGACCACGCCCTTGAGCGACGTGACCAGTGCATCGACGCCCTCGAGAGCGGCCTCCTGCTTGTCGATGTCCATCGCTCGGAATGCCTCGTCAATGACGGCCACTTGGCAGGAATGTGTCTGCCTGGGCATGACGATATCGTCAAGATCCACACCCAACTTCATCGCCAGCGTGAGCCGTGCGTCCAATACGCGCAGGGCATCATCCCCCACATAGTCACACAGGTTCACTCCCGAATAGGCATTGCGCCCATCCACCTCGCCCCGCATCGTTGAAAAGGCATCCACGCCTTCCACAGGAGTGGCAAATTTTAAATTTTCCAGTTCTATCATCATGGCAAAGATAGCATTTTATCCCCAATTCATCGGCATAAATCGGGAAAAAAGCAGTACTTTTGTCCCCATGACACTGAACACTGCCACCATACTCAATTACAAGAACATCGCCGAAGCGCGGTTGGAATTCTCACCCAAGTTGAACTGCCTGATCGGCAACAACGGGCAGGGCAAGACCAACGTGCTCGATGCGATTTACTACCTGAGCATGTGCCGCAGTTTTGCCTCAACGAGCGACAACAGTGCGGTCATCCGCCACGGCGAGCCTTACATGATGTTGCAGGGCAGTTACACCCGCCAGGATACACCCCTGGAAATCAGTGTCGCCCTGCAGCGCGGCAAGCGCAAGGTGGTGCGCCGCGACGGCAAGGAGTACCAACGGCTAAGCCAGCACATCGGGCTGTTGCCCGTGGTGATGGTTTCGCCGATGGATTGGGACCTGGTGCGCGGCAGCGGTGAGGAACGTCGTCGCTTCATGGACCTCATCATCTCGCAGAACGACAGCGAATACCTTGACGCACTCATCCGCTACAACAAGGCCGTGGAACAGCGCAATGCCATGATCAAGAAGGAAATGCGCGACCCATTGTTGTACGAGACCGTGGAGATGGAAATGGCCCGCCATGCCACCCTGTTGCACCAGCGACGCACGCAATGGGTGGAACAATTCCTCCCGATCTTCATGCACTACTATCATGCGGTTGCTGGTGAGGGGGAGACCGTCAGCCTGCATTACAAGAGCCACCTGAACGAAGGCACCATGCAGGAGCATCTTGCTGCAACCCGCGAGCGCGACCTCATCATCGGTTACACCACGCGCGGCGTGCATCGCGACGATATCGAACTGATGCTCAACGATTATCCCATGCGCCGAACGGGTAGCCAGGGTCAGTGCAAAACCTACACCATTGCCTTGCGGTTTGCCCAGTTCGACTTCCTCAAGGCCAACAACCCTGCAGTACCCATCCTGCTGCTCGATGACATCTTTGACAAACTTGATGCCCATCGCGTGGAACGCATTGTCGATGTCGTGTCCAGTGACCGCTTCGGCCAGATTTTCATTACCGACACCAACCGCACCCACCTTGACGAAATCGTCGCCCGCCATGGTGGCGGACATTGCCTGATGCACGTCGAGAACGGAGCAGTAACCGTCATCAAAGGAGGTGAATCGCAATGAAACGCACCGAGGCAAAAAATATCGGACAGATCATCAATGACCTGCTCAGGCAGGAGAACCTCGACGTGGCGCTCGATGAGCATCGCGCCAGCGCTCTGTGGCCCCAGATTGTGGGCGACGGCATCAACCGTTACACCATCAGGCGCTATGTCAAAGACGGGGTGATGACAGTGCATCTCTCGTCGGCATCGCTGGCCAATGAACTGATGCTCAACCGGGCCAGCATCATCAAGCACATCAACGAGGCCTTAGGCCGTGAAATTATCCACGAAATCATTTTTAAATAGAAATAATGAACACCCACGCTATAGAAGCCCAATATCCTTTCAAGCGCAAAACTCAGGTACAGTTACGCTTCAACGACATCGACGCCCTGGGCCACGTCAACAACTCGGTCTATTTCCAGTTCTTTGACCTTGCCAAGACCGAATATTTTGCCGGCCTTGAAGTCAATGCCGACATCAACTGGTGCAAACCCGCCATCGTCATCGCCAACGTGAACTGCAGTTTCCTCGTGCCCACGGTATTTCAGGAGCCTGTCGAGGTGCTGACCCAATGCGCCCATCTGGGCAACAAGAGCCTGACGCTGCTGCAACACCTCGTCAACCGCGACACCCGCGAGCTCAAGGCCACCTGCGCCACCGTGATGGTCAACCTCGACCCCGAAACCAACCAGCCGGCACCGCTGCCCAAGGTGTGGCGCGATGCCATCGTCGCCTACGAGGGCCACGAGTAATTAGGAATGTGAGTGAATGGCCGATTGTTTGAGCTCTCGACGGAACTTTCTGGTAACGATATAATTGATTACAAAGCCGATAGTTAGAACGGTTACGGACAACAACAGATAGCCTCCTGCAAAAAACATTTTCATCTGAGTCATTTGAGCTTCTGTCAGATTGTTCGCTACAATTCGATTATCAAACATAAAACTAAGTCCTGTCGCGGCGAACAACGTACTAGCAGCATAAATGAATCCACATCGCCACAAGGTGCCCCAGAAGCTATATCCAAACAGATATTTATAAACTATAAGATAATAAATCGCGTATGCGATAAAGCTGGAAAATGTATATAGCAATGGATTAGCTATACCTATTGGAAACAACAGAAAGCCTACGACAATCATCAGATTGGCGAGGAAAACCTGAATGAAGAATCCCTCAGGCAAAGAGTGAGAAGTATGACGTGGTGAATAACGGAACATAATCCAAGTGGGAACCACAGCGATCAATGCAAAAATCAATGCAGCCCAACTGTAATACTTTCCCGCCAAATTCATCATATCTTCGGTAACTCTTCGTGCTTCTTCATTGCCCATATAAGGGACAGCAAGAACCTCTATGCCCAAAACAGTAGGGAAAAACCAATAGAAAAGCACGGAATATATCACCGCAATAATGAACAGCATCTTCACAGGCGGAAAACTCACCTGACGCTTACCGTCGAGATAGTCACCAATAACCTGACCCGGGCGCCACAGCAATTGCCAGATCGAGTAAAGCAGTGAGCGGGTTCCTAGGCCCCAGATATCCATAATGCCTTGACGGACACTCTTCCAACCGATGCGACCCATGCCCGCCTTTTGGGAGCATATAGGGCAGAAGTTACCCGTGAAATCGTGGTTGCAGTTGTTGCAGTGGTGAACCTCATCCGACATCAGTTTGTATTCATGGGGGCACTCTTGCCACTGCCTGAAGCGTTCATATTTTTCTCTAAGTTGTCCCATATTCATAGAGTTATGATTTTTATCGTTTGCAAAAATAACAATCTTTTTGTCAATAGACGCAGATATACCCCTAAAAGCTACAACAAATAACCGAAAACTGAAAACTTTATCGTACCTTTGCAGGTTGGAAACCATCTTATACCGATTTTATGGACGTTAAACAATCAATGCAAGAAATTCTGGAGGCCGAGAGCAAGGCCGTCCTTAACATACCTATTACCGATGCCTACGAAGAGGCCGTCAACCTCATCGTTGAGCAGGTGAAGCACGAGGGAGGCAAACTCGTCACCTCGGGCATGGGCAAGTGTGGCCAGATTGCCGACAATATCGCCACAACCTTCTCATCGACAGGCATTCCCGCTATCTTTCTCCACCCCAGCGAGGCACAGCATGGCGATCTGGGCGTAGTACAACCCCATGACGTACTGTTACTGCTGTCCAACTCGGGCCGCACCAGCGAAATCTGTGCCCTCGTCTCACTGGCCCACAACCTGTATCCTCAGCTCAAGATTGTGGTCATCACCGGCAACAAAGACAGCGAACTGGCACATCTGGCCGACATCTGTCTGTGGACTGGCGGAGCTAAGGAGGTGTGCCCATTGGGACTCACTCCTACCACTTCAACCACCGTCATGACCGTCATCGGCGATATCCTGGTCGTCAACACCATGCGCGCAACAGGCTTCACCCGTGAAGACTATGCCTTGCGCCATCATGGCGGTTACCTGGGCAGCATTGCCAAGAGCGGTGGAAAGAATTAGGAAACAACTATCCAATATAATTCATTCATAGTTAATCATTCACTGAAAAAAGATGTCCTCCCTTCCGATTACCGTCGCGTTGCCACGCTTCAAGAATGACATGACCATCGCCCAAGCGCAGATGGCCATGAGCGGCACCATGCCCCCCAGCAAGGGGCTTGACGACAATATCGTTACCGAGATGCAGATGTGCTATATCGAGTATCTCATCGTCAACAAACGTGATCTGGAAGCCGAGCAGGCCATCGAGGAATTCATCTATGATGATGACAGGATGCAGCAGTTGCCCGAACTGTATGCGGCATGGCTGTGGCTTGCCCGCATGACCCTTCTCATCGATGGCGGTAACCCGTCACTCTCCTTAGGGGCTGCCGAGAACGCTCTGCTCGTCCTCTCTACCCATCAAGGCAAGAAAACCGAAGACTTCAACGCCATTGTGGCGTCGCTGTTATTCAATCTTGCCCTTGCCCATCACGATATGGGCGACAACAGCCGTGCGACCAAAGAGTTGACCAAGGCACAGCAAATCCTGGAACGACTTGCCAAACGCAACGAGACGCGCTTCTCGGCACTTCTTCTCATGGCGGTCGAGGCATCCACCGAGGTCATCAAGTCCAAGACCAAGCAGATGAATGTCCTCGCCCACTACCAGACCGCCAGCGAACTGTTCATGAGCGAACTGAACAGTGGGGATGCCAACGCGACACGCATCGCCATGTCCAACCTGATCGACACCCTGGGCAAGGAAGGAGACATCATGCTCGAGATGGGCAACAGCCGCAATGCCGTCAAGTATTACACCAAGGCCCTGCGCTACCAGAAGAAACTGGGTGAGAAGATGGGACAGCGGGATCTGCAACTGTCTATTGGCCTTGCCAAGGCACTCATGCGCCTGATCAACCGTCGGGCTGCCGCCGAACAGTTGCTGCGTTCGTTGCTGCCACTGGCACAGCGCCTCGACGCGACATCCCAAGTGAATGAAATAGAAGACCTGTTGAACAACAAGAACAAAAATGTAAATATTATGACACTACTCAAGAGCATCTTTACCGCTGCCCTCATCATCGTGGGCACCCTGGGCTTGAACGCTCAGCACATTGTGGGACACCGTGGTTCACAATGGGGAGTCGAGAATACACGTGCAGCCTTCATCAACGGTGCCGAAGCCGGCGCCTGGGGACTGGAATGTGATATCCGCGTCACTGCCGACGGCACCTTTGTCATCAGTCACGACAACACCTATAAGCGTCTGGGCGGTCCCGAGACCAAAATTGCCGACATGAGTACCGCAACGGTACTGGCGACACAGCTGACCAGCAAGCGTCACGGCATCACCTATGCTGCCACGCCCTGCACCCTCGGCGAGTTCCTTGACATCTGCAAACAATACAACGTCGTGCCGGTTGTCGAGATCAAGGTATGTACCAACATCCACAGCAACACCAAGGCCGAGAACGAGCCTGTGTTCGACGGCATTCCCGCCCTGATCAACCTCATTGACCAGAAGGGTCTCTCGGACAAGACCGTCATCATCTCCTTCATGCCAGGTGTGGTGGACTTCATCCACCGTCATTACCCCGACATCACCGTTCAGGTGTTGGCAGGCGACCAGGATGGTCCCATCGAGGGCTGGGTGGACTGGTGCATCGAGCACAAGATGGACCTCGACGTTGTCCACACCTTCATCACTAAGGAAGCCGTAGACCGTATGCACCAGGCAGGCCTCAAGGTCAACGTCTGGACCGTCGATAAGGTCGAGGACTTCAACCGCGTCAAGGAGATGGGCGTCGATTTCATCACCACCAATGCCCGCTTCCCCAAGGAATTGTAAACCCAGCTGCCAGTCGTCACCCACTGAAAACTGACAACTGACGACTGACAACTGAAAACTGAAAACTAAAATGTCTACTCAACTGAATAAAACCGATAACACTGGCACGCTTCACACCCTACCCCATGTCGATGGACTCACCGTCGGCATCGTCTGCGCCGAGTGGAACGACCAGATTACAGGCGCCCTCTTGCAGGGTGCCCTCGACCTGTTTGAACAGGAGGGATACGAAGATATCACTGTGGCACGTGTGCCCGGCACTGTGGAATTGACCTACGGAGCGGCACAAATGGCACGCACCGGACGCTATGATGCCGTCATCATGATCGGCTGCGTCATCCGTGGTGGCACACCGCACTTCGACTACGTGTGCGACAATGCCACACAAGGTTGCGCCTACCTCAACGCCACACAGGACGTGCCCATTATCTTCTGCGTCCTCACGACCGACGACCTCCAGCAGGCACTGGACCGCGCTGGCGGTGCCCTGTGCAACAAAGGTACCGAAGCCGCCGAAGCCGCCATCAAGATGGCCCACTTCGCCCGCACCCTCCGCTAGCCTTCCCCAACAACACCAAATTCAGCTTTTTCAACAACTGAATAGTCTGAAATATCTGAGGGCATCCGCCACCATTGAATAACATAAATGTCCACGAATGAGTCATAAATGATTTTATTTATGGTCTATTCGTGGACATTCGTGTGATTGGAAGGGAGCGGATGCCCTCAGATTCTTCAGACTAATCAGTTGTTGCTCTTCAATGGTGGCGGATGCCCTATGTTCAATTCGCAGAATTAGCCGACTGAAGAAGTTTATTTCTTATCGAAATAGCTCTTCATCAGTTTCTTGACGCGGGGCGAGAGTTTGATGATGGTGAACATGGTGCAGCAGGCCATCAGAGCGAAAGCAAGGTCCATGATGCTGACCATCAGTTTGAGAGGAATCATGGCAGCAACGACGATCATCGCCAGGTAGTAATAGTTGTACCACTTGACGTTGTGGGCGCCGAAGAGGTAGTTGGTACACTTCTGGCCATAGTAACTATAGGAGAACATCGTCGAGAAGGCGAAGAAGAAGACAATCACCATCAGCAGCAAGTGACCGATGCCGGGCAGCAGCTGGCCCCAGGCACCCAAGGCGACGAAGAGACCCTTGGGGTCATCCAGTCCGACGTAGTTGCCGGCAATGATGATGGGGATGGAGGTCAAGGTGCACACCAGTCCCGAGTCGATGGCCGGGCCGAGCATGGCGATAAGACCTTCACGGATGGGGTCGGTGTTCTTGCTGGCGCCATGCATCATCGAGGCGGTACCCACACCAGCCTCGTTAACAAAGGCTGCACGCCGTGCACCCGTCAAGGCGACAAACGCAAAGGCGCCAAAGCCAGCCCTCATATCGAAGGCTCCTTCAAATATCTGACCGAACACACCAGGAATCTCCCTGAAGTGCAGTGCCATGATGATGATAACCATGATCAGGTAGAGAATCACCATCACCGGCACGATGCGCGAGGCAAAAAGGGCAATACGCTTGATGCCGCCCAGGATGACAGCGCCAACAACGGCGACCATGATAAGACCCATGATGAAACGCAGCGTCAAGGTGTTCTCAATGCCCATCGGCGTGGTGAATACGGTAGTCACCGACTCCACCAACTGATTGGCCTGCATGAAGCACAGCGTACCCACAAGACCGAAGATAGAGAAGGCTACAGCCAGCGGTTTCCACTTCTCGCCCAGACCTTTGGTGATGATATACATCGGGCCACCCTGCACCTCACCGGCAGTGTCGCGCCCCTTGTACATAATGGAAAGCGAGCCTTCAAAGAACTTGGTGCTCATGCCCACCAGGGCACTCACCCACATCCAGAAGACCACACCAGGACCGCCAATCGTCAACGCGATGGCGACACCCGCGATATTACCCATGCCCACAGTAGCGGCGATGGCACTCAACAGTGCCTGCACCGAACTGATCTGTCCCGACTGCTTGCCCTGGTCACTCGCCTGCTTGTCGCGCAACACACGCATAGCACGCGGCAACCGCCTGATGGACACAGCCCCAGAATACAGGAACAAAAACAAACCTCCACCTATCAGGAGGAAGAAATAAGGATAGCCGCAGATGGCGTCGCTGACCGCGACAATCCCGTCACTCAGAGCATTGAGCATGTTTTCCATATCTACAAATCAATTAGTTGGGGCAAAGATAGTGCTTTTCTGGGATTATTCGGTCTCTCCACTCCCAATTTGCAATTATTTGTGTCCGGTAAAGATATTCAACATCGGCAAAATCTTCTATATATGAGCCAAATAAGCATTTCTGCAGTATTATGGGCTTGACTTTTGCCTCGTAGAGGCAGGTCGGGTCGAAGACTCCACTTTTATGGAAAACACCATGCAAGCTCATCGAAGATGAGCGCAGCTTGGTGGCTGCCATATCAAGTGGAAAGTGCGTCGTAGACGAACTTCTACATCCGACAAATGCCTGTCAATCACAAAGTTCCTCTTCGAGGCACTTGCAATGTTCAGCTCATGGACCAAGCTGCGAACCTCTCCGAGGTTCTTGCATGGTCTTTCTCATTGAAATCGGTTCTTCGAACCGCTAACATCTTTCGATGTTTCCCCGGACACTAGTGATTTGCAATCGTTTTCAAGGAGAAAAGGAAAAAACTGAGGCAAAGTGCAAGATTAATTGGCGGTAAAATTGTAATTTTGTCATCATTACCAACCCGATAGTGCACGATTATGAGAAAGAAAAAGAATCTTGCGATCATCAATGATGACCCCTGGCTGGAGCCCTACAGCGATGCTATCAACGGACGCCACCAGGACGCTGTGAACAAGATAGCCGAGCTCACCGGCGGCACGGGAAACCTCGTGGAGTTTGCCAACGCCTATAATTACTACGGCCTGCACCACACCGCCGACGGCGGTTGGGTGTTCCGTGAATGGGCGCCTAACGCTACCGAGATTTACATCGTCGGCCAGTTCAATGATTGGCGCGAGTGCGCCCCCTACAAGCTCAAGAAGCTGGAGGGCGGCAACTGGGAAATCAAACTGCCCAAACGCGCCATGCACCATGGTGACCTGTACAAACTACGCATCCATTGGAACGGCGGCGAGGGCGAACGCATTCCCGCATACGCCACCCGCGTCGTACAGGACGAAAAGACCTACATCTTCTCGGCCCAAGTGTGGGACCCCGAGGAGACTTACCAGTTCCAAGTCAACAATTTCAAACCCAATACTAAGCCCCTGCTCATCTATGAGTGCCACATCGGTATGGCCCAGAACCGCGAGGGCGTAGGCACCTATGAGGAATTCCGCGTGAACGTGCTGCCGCGCATCGTCGCCGACGGCTATAACGCCATCCAGATTATGGCCATCCAGGAGCACCCCTACTACGGCTCCTTCGGCTACCATGTGTCGAGCTTCTATGCCGCCTCATCGCGTTTCGGCACCCCCGAGGAATTGAAGCACCTCATTGACGACGCCCATGCCGCCGGCGTGGCTGTCATCATGGACATCGTCCACAGCCATGCTGTGAAGAACGAAGTCGAGGGCTTGGGCTGCTTTGACGGCACGGGTGACCTCTACTTCTACGGTGACGACAGGCGTGAGCACCCCGCATGGGACTCGCTGTGCTTTGACTACGGCAAGAACGCCGTGCTCAATTTCCTGCTTTCCAACTGCAAGTTCTGGCTCGAGGAATACAAGTTCGACGGTTTCCGCTTCGACGGCGTGACCTCGATGCTATACTACAGCCATGGCTTGGGACAGGCCTTCGGCAGCTATGACGACTACTACAACGGCAGCCAGGACACCAATGCCATCACCTACCTGACCCTTGCCAACATCCTTATCCACGATGTCAACCCCAACGCCATCACCATTGCCGAGGAGATGAGCGGTATGCCCGGCCTGGCACGCACCTTCAAGGACGGCGGCATCGGCTTTGACTACCGCATGGCGATGGGTATCCCCGACTACTGGATCAAGACCATCAAGGAGCGCAAGGACGAGGACTGGAAGCCGACGTCCATCTTCTGGGAACTGACCAACCGCCGTGCCGACGAGAAGACCGTTTCCTATGCCGAGAGCCATGACCAGGCGCTCGTGGGCGACAAGACCATCATCTTCCGCCTCATCGACAAGGAGATGTACTGGCACATGATGACCGATGACCATGACGGCACCGTCGATCGCGGTATGGCACTGCACAAGATGATTCGCCTCGTGACCCTGTCGCTCATCAACGGCGCCTACCTCAACTTCATGGGCAACGAGTGGGGACATCCCGAGTGGATTGACTTCCCCCGCGAGGGTAACGGCTGGAGTTACAAGTATGCCCGCCGCCAGTGGGACCTCGTGGACCGCGAGGACCTCAAGTACCAGTTCCTCAACAACTGGGACAACGACATGATACACCTGATTGGCGGCGTGAAGAACTTCCAGAAACTGCCCGTACGCAAACTTTGGGACAAGGACGATGACCAGGTGCTGGCCTACATGCGTGGAGACCTCGTGTTCGTCTTCAACTTCAGTCCCACCCAATCCCATGTGGATTATCCCATGTTGGCGCCCGAGGGAGAATATGACGGCGTGTTTGACAGCGATGATGCCCGTTATGGCGGCTATGGCAACATCGACAGCAGCGTGAGCCACTTCACCGAGCACGACGGCCTCTATGCCGACGCCCACCTGGGCTGGCTCAAGCTCTACCTGCCCGCCCGCAGCGCCCAGGTCCTGCGCCTCAAGGCTCCCAAAGCCCGCAAACCCGTCGCTAAGAAACCCGTTGCCAAGAAGAAATAACCCTTCTCATCGGCTTTAAATCAAAAAAAGAGGATGTGCTAAAATGAAGTGAACTCCAAAAAAAGGCTAAAAAATAGCCTTTCTAAATTCAGTTGCTTTCAGATAAAGCAAAATGTACTGATCTTTCCGCCGTTTTATCACAGAAACGCCCGATCAAATTCAAGGATTTAACTAGGCAAATTGGCATGGTTCTTGCGTATATTTACAATGAAAATAGTAGATTTACAACGAAAACCGTACATTTACAACGAAAATAAATAAATAAATAAATAATATTGATTATCTTTGCGTGGACAACTATTAAAGATACAATTAGCTAAATCTATTGCAGTATGGAACAGAAATTGAAAAATAGTATTCGAAGACGCAGATTATTGCCATCGGATTCTATGAGGTTTATATCCTCATATCCAGTGGATAAATCTGTTCTTGGTATTGGTGATGCCGTATTTCCTAGACAATCGCATCACATGGGTGCGATTATTGCACGGCTTCAAGAGAAACCACAAGATGATAAAATGAGGGCATTCTTTGAAGGAATGCTCAGCATTGTCAAAATTGAATTCCCTCAGCAAAGACGGTTGAAAACGCCAGCTGATGACCGCAACGCCCTTATAGGGGACCTAAGGCGCGTTGGCGACGATATGCGAACTGCTATTATCAGATATAAAATCGAAAGGATTAAAAAAGATGAAAGACGAGAAAGATAAGGATATAAAGCCTAAAGACGGCTCGGAGAATCCAAAACAGAGAGAGGAACATGCACTCGAACAGGCACTGAAACAGGCGTTCGAACAAAATATTCCTGACATATCACCTGAAACCGCCGAGATTCTCAAAGATTTGCCTGAAGAAAAAAAAGATGCCATCCTTGATATGATGATTCGGGTCGATTCGTTCTCGGGACCACTTCCTCGCCCAGATATTCTCGAAGGCTACGAAAAAGTGAAAAACGGGGCTGCCGAAAGAATCTTTGATTACACGGAGAATGAACAGAAACATCGGCACAAGATGGGCAAATTTGATGCGATAACCGATCGTATCAAGTACTTCAGCGGGCAAATTATCGGTGCGATCCTCGCAGTGATTATGACATATGTCGCCTATGTGCTTGGCCTCAATGGACATGACTGGCTGGCTGGCATCATATTCACCACCACCATAATCTCAGTCCTTATCATTTATGTTCTTAACAAAAAGCCTGAACAGAAATAACATGAAAAAAATATTGCTATAGACCTTGCGCTGTTTGCAATGATGGCACAGGCTAAATTGTGAGAGTGCGTCAAAATACTGACACATCCTCTTTTCTTTATTAATGTCTAACCCGTTTATTGCAGGTCCTCGGTACGGATCTTCAATGAGTAGTACATGATAACAGCCAGGATGATAAACAAACCTATACTTCCAGCCAAGAGAGCATAACTCTCAAGGTTGAGCAGAACGAATACGTAAGCATACATGAATAGCAGCATCGCTCCGATAATCAGCGCTTGTTTCTTCACCTTGAGCACTCCAAATAGATATACGGTCACCATGCCGACGGTCATCAACGTGGCAATCAGATAGGCCAAGGCAAACGCCATGTGCTCACTCATTGACAACAGCAGAGAGTAGAACAATACCAACGCCAAACCAATAAGCAGATACTGGAACACGTTGATGTTACGGCGCAAACGGAACTCCGAGAACAACGCGGCAATGAACGTGAGGACAATCACCAGCAAGGCATACTTGATAGCACGCTCGGTTTTCTGGAAACGGTCAACAGGAATCCTCAAGCCCACCTGCACTTGAGAATCAGCAATCTCATTAGCACGATTACCCATGAATGACTGCGGATAAGGGCGGTTGATGCTGATGACCTCCCAAGTGGCGTCAAAGCCATCGGGTGTCACATTGCGGTCGGCAGGCAGGAAATTGCCGTTGAAACTCGGCGTAGCGCAATCTCCCTTCACTTTAATCTTGGTTACCTCGCCAACAGGAGCGAAATTCAACGTCTCGGAACCCTTCAAGTCCAGATGCAGTTTGAAGGGGACACTATCATGTTGAGCCAGCTCAGTCAAGTCCATCCTTGCCATTGCGACACACGATCCTGCTTCCTTGGCACCAATACCCTCGACTACGACATCATATTCTGACTCATCCTCAGGAGAAATATCATACTGGATATTGCCGTCGGTGCCGCCGTCATTGACATCGGTAATCTTACCGCCCAGATTGAGCTGTACCTTCTTGCTGATGCCGCGCAGGTCAGTAATGCCCATCTCAACATAAGCCTCGTTAAGGAGAACTTTTACACTGTCATTCTTTATCGGCAGGAGACTGTTGATATTGAATGTTCCGTCAATGTCGATGCTTGAATTATAGACCACCGCCTCATAGATGTTGCGGTAAAGCGTCTGGCTCTTGACATCAACATTGACATTTAACGTCTTGGGCAGGATATAATACATATCCTTCTGATTACCCTCGACACAGGGGATGGCAATGACCGGCCCAGTGATATGCTGAGGCATGCCCCACTTGGAAGCAATCTCATTCTCGGCATTGGTAGCAGTCTTCTTGCGCTCCTCGCCCAGCGATGAAATCATCAAACTGGGTATCAGCAACAATAGCGATAGTAGCGCAATGAAAAGTACCTTGAACGTGAAGGACTGGGTAAATTTCTTATTGGGCTCATATCCTGAGTTAATCGCTTCGCCCACAACAACCTCCTGATCCAAAGGTGGAGGGGTTGAACCATTCATGTTTTCTTCCATAATCTTCCAGGTATTAATAATGAAATAAACTACCCAAAAGAACGAAGCAATCCCCTAATTATTACTTTCTTTTAGTTAATTGTTATTAATCTCGGCAACATTAATTAATAAAATTAAAATACAAATGTAATTAGTAAATTTTTATACAAATTTTTGTTTAATTTCTCCGTGCGACGCACGGACATTATTATAGGCTTGAATGATGACACACCTCCACTTTGGGGACGGTTCCCAAGTCCAAAATGCAAGTAGAGACGCAAAATTTTGCGTCTCTACATAGCGAATAGATTGATTGTCAACGATTTATCCTCGTCGAACTCACATTAATGATTGCAGTTGATTGCCGTTACTTCATCACCTTGGTGGCGCTGCTGGTGCCATCGCTATAGCGGGTAAC
The DNA here is from genome assembly GCA_900318205.1 of uncultured Prevotellaceae bacterium. Classification (GTDB taxonomy): domain Bacteria; phylum Bacteroidota; class Bacteroidia; order Bacteroidales; family Muribaculaceae; genus Sodaliphilus. The sequence goes on from ONJS01000008.1 coordinate 56,385, forward strand.
CACGATATTCATGCCATCGAAGGGCTTATCGCTTGACATACCGGCAAGGTTATAATAGGTGTGACCGAGCACTTGCTTGTCAACCACAGGCTGATCGATGCTGGTGGAAGGTGTGGATGTGACGAAACTGAGCACGGGTGCAACGGCGAGTGACAAGGGATCGTCCACGTTCTTGTACCAAGTACCGGTCTCAAGGTATTCATTACCCTCCTCGTCATAAACGAAGTGGTAACCAGTGCATTTCTCGCCCAGGTCACGGTGGCACAGCAGGATGGCGATGTCATCACCGTAGTCGTTGGGGAAAGGACCCACAACAGCGAAGAATTCAGTACCTGCAGGAACATCCACGGGCTCGTCAAAGACAAACTCGGTGGCATTGACCGTGGCCGGGTCAAAGGCCAGATCGCCAGCCTTCACGCTGGTAGTACCCAGCACTTCGCCGGGCATGCCATCGGCATCGGCTGCCATAATCTTCATCTCGATATCGGCATCGGTCGAGACAGCGGTGGTCTTACCGAAATAGACGTTCACTTGCTTGATCTGAGCGTCGGTGGCGGGAGCGTCAAAGTGCTCGGCAAATTCACCGATACCCAGCCAGTTGGTACCTGCATAGTTGCCATACCAACCCATCTCCAGCATCGTCAAGTCACCATTCTCCTCGGGTGCGATGTTCCAAACTTCCTGTTCTCCGCCAGCCTGGATGGCAGTGTTCACATACTCGTCAACACTTGAGCCCACATCGTTGGATACTTCAAGTTTCAATCCGTAGGTACCTTCCTGGAGATAGGTCACCGTGGGATTCTGAAGGTCGCTGGTGGCGATGTCGGTGCCATCAAAGGTCCACGACCACGAGGTGGGATTGCCGGTAGAGGCATCCTTGAAGGTCAAGGGCACATCGACGGGAACAAACATCATCACCCACGGCGAGAGATAAGCGCCATCGGGCAGGCCGACATGGGCAACGGGTGCCTCGGCATGAACGTTGACATAGGCGGTACGAGACTTGGTGTCGGTCGTTGTGCCGTCGCCAACGGTGAGCGTCACGGCATAGGAACCGGCATGGTTATAGGTCACCACGGGGTTCTGCTCGGTGCTGGTAGCGGGTTCGCCGCCCTCAAAGGTCCAATTCCATGTCATGACATTGCCAGTGGACATGTCCTTGAAGTGCACGCTCTCGCCCTCGTTGATGTTGATGACGGCATCATCACCATCGTTGGCTTGGAGAATCCTGAAGCCGTCGATGGCCTCATCCTCGCCATAGTTACCTTGATAAACAAACGAGAACCTCACCTGCTTGCCGGCATACTCAGCAAGATCAACGGTGAACCGCTCCCAACTGGGACCGTCGTAGCCTACAGTCTGGGCCCACTGGAACTGGTCGATGAGCAGTGTGGGCGTGTCATCGACGATGGCATATAGTTTCCATGCGCCATAAACTAGATAAATGCCACTGGCATAGCAGTAGAACTCGAGCGTGCTGTTGGGCCTGATTTCAATGGCTGGAGAGGTGGCAGTCTCGTTCTGGCCGCCAGCATAATCAAGTATCATCGAAGCGACATTCGTCAGGTCAATGATTCCGAACGACTGCGACGGGTTACCCTGTTTCCAGGTACTGCTGCTCGTAGCCTCATAGGTCCAGGAATCAAACTCGCTGGGAGTGTCCCAGCCCATCAGATAATAAGGCACCGAAGCCTCCTCGGCAGCGAACGATGCCGTCAGTCCCTGCGCCCAAGCGCTCATTGCCACCATAGCGGCAAAGAGCACAACAAAAGTAATCTTTTTCATAAGCAATGAATTATAATTGTGTTAAAAACTATATTCCGTAAAGATGGCAGCTAAAACTGTATGGTCTTCACTGCTTGGGAGTGACGGTTTGCCACAGGTAGAGCTTGTCGCTGGGACGGATTTTCTCAGGCACGGCGATAGAGAAGTGCTCGCCCTTGACGGTCTTTTCCACGGGTTTGAGGTCCACGCGGATTTCCTCGATGGTCAGCGGGATGGCACCCGTGGTGGGACCGATAATCCACACCTCGTCGCCCACATGCAATTCGCCTGCCTCCATGAGGAACTCGGCGACGCCCAACTTGCTGTAATAACGGATACCCTTAGCGGCATAGACTTTTACCCTGGTAGCGCTGGAGCCGTACTTGGCAGACCACTCGCCCAAGCGCTGGCCCATATAGTAGCCGTCCCAGAAACCGCGGTTGAAGACCTTGCCCAAGCGCTCGTTCCACTCGTCGATACATTCCTCGGTATAGGTACCTTCACAGATGGCACGCAGGGCCTCGTCATAGCAGCCAACAACAGTGCGGACGTATTCAGGACCGCGTGCACGGCCCTCAATCTTGAAGACGGTCACGCCGGCATCCACCATCTTGTTGAGGAAGTGGATGGTCTTGAGGTCCTTGGGCGACATGATATACTTGTTCTCGATGTTGAGTTCATCGCCGTTAACCAGATCAGTCACGCGATAGCCGCGACGACAGATTTGGCGGCAGGCACCGCGATTGGCACTTGTGTTCTCCTGATGCAGGCTCATGTAGCATTTGCCACTCACTGCCATGCAGAGGGCACCGTGACAGAACATCTCCAACCTTACGCGCTCGCCATGAGGTCCACGAACGTCATTTTCCTCGATGAAATGGGAGATTTTGGTCACCTGCTCCAGGTTCAACTCGCGGGCGAGGACCATGACGTCGGCCCACTGGCTATAGTAGCGCACCGCCTCGCTGTTGCTCACGTTGACCTGGGTGGAAATGTGCACCTCCACACCGATGGAGCGGGCAAACAGGATGGTCGCCATGTCGCTGGCGATGATGGCACTCACCTGGGCATCACGGGCAGCGGTGACAATCTGGCGCATATAGTCCATGTCCTCGTCATAGATAATGGTGTTGACCGTGAGGTAACTCTTCATGCCATGCTCGGTGCACCATGCGGCGATGGTATGCAGGTCCTCGAGCGTGAAATTGACGCTGGAACGCGAACGCATGTTCAACCCCTCGATGCCAAAGTAGATGGCATCGGCACCACCCTGATGGGCGGCATATAGTGATTCCCAAGAGCCCACAGGGGCCATGATTTCAAAATCGGAACGGTTCATATAGTATGTATTAAAGTGAGATGCAGGTGACTCATGTTTTTAACATGTAAAAGTACAATACTTTTTTCAATTCAACAAAATGTGTAACGCAAAATGTGTAATTACCCTTACTATAATTAAACTTTACCGAGTCCCCATTAAGACTCCTCGTCTGCGCCTCGGTGATGCGACCGAAGGAGTTCAATGAGAAGGAAGCAGGAAAAGAATTCAGTTCAGCGCTGTTGAATGATTTTAGACAAAATTACTGAGGGTGTCGTTCTCTTGTTTTCCGCATTGGGACACGTCGCAGTCATCGAGTGTGTCAAAGCAGGTCGAAGGCCGGCACAAGGCCAGCGGCCTTGACTTGTATAAGCCCCAGGGCGCACTGGCCAAAGGTCAGTGTGGCCTGGGGAAACTTTCGACACCAAAATCGGGCCCTGAAGGGGGCCAATAGCAGCGGCAATCCATTCGTCTGGAATGGGTGGCCCTCCTCGAGGCCCGTCCATCCCATCCCCGTCCACCCCACGCCACACAGACCTAACGGCCTGTGCACCGTGGGGTTAGATCAAGTCAAGGCCGCTGGCCTTGTCAAGGTCTACGACCTTATTCTATCAAGAAAAAGCAGTGCGGAACACGCCATTTAGCATTAAAAAGAAATGCTAACCAACTGAGTATCAGTCATCGTCGGATTTCGCTAAATGCTTGTACGGAAAACAGGAGAAATTACTGAGGGTGTGATTCTGGATTCTAACATAGCGACAAAAAGACTCCCCCTCTGAGATTAGAGGAGGAGCTGATAAATACCTTTCTATCTTGTTGCCGATAGCCAGCTATACATTAGAAACTATGGTTTTTATTAGTTCAAGCGGCCCTGGTTATCCTTTATCGCTTCCAGGGTGAAATGTGAATCGTAGTTGCCACATTCTATTTCTTCGGCGGGATAATCGACGATAAAGCACATTACCTTGCGATTGGAATAAACCGTTTCAAGATATTCACCCAACTTAGTGTACTTCTTGGTTTCAATCCCTAATTCAACAAAACCGGAATACTTATCTAAGCCCTGAAGAGGTTCAAGATTGACTCGGATCTGCAAATGATTAGGAACTGTTGAGGTAGAAATTGGCGATATATAGTGAACCGAATGTGACAAGTCAATATCGGTTATTTCACCGTTCTCGTTGATAATGTCTCCCGTCAGTGTGAAGTAATTCAAGGTGCTTGGCGTTACCTTGACCTCATAGGTCGTGACGTAGCGAACATCGGCATTATCTTCTTCCACGTCGTCATTGCCACATGCCGTCAATGATAAAGACACCATTAATGACACAAGCACTAATGATAAAAAATTGATTGTTTTTCTCATAACTGTAAACTTTAATAAGCTGATTTGGTTTGGGAACGATATAGTAGTTGACCCTGCGTTGAAACGTCTCGGCATTAAACCGTGCTAACGCACGGGAAATACCACCGATGGGCCAACATCTATATCATCACCTTTGGTTTTAGAACTTGTAACCGACAGAAATTGTAAGATTGCGGGTCTTTGCTGAAACATCGTCAGCCACGTCAAGCACACCAAAGTCATAGCCGATGGAAACAGGCACTTTCTGGTTGAATTCCAGACCGGCACGCAGGCCCAAGCCAAAATCAAAACGCTTGAAACCACCATCACCGAACATGTCTTCACCGTCGGTCTTGCCGAAAAGACCGATGCCGAAGTAGGGTCCGAACTCGCCAAAGAGTGCTACCGATTCATTGATTGCATATTTATAGCCAGCGTGGACAGGGATATCAAGATAATAAGGATTCAGTGTGATACCACCGCCTTTGCAACCCTTGAGGGAGAGCATAGCAGCAGCATTAACATAAAAACCATGATCAGCACTGGGGATGCCGAAAGTAGAACGAACACCGGCGTGGAAACCGATGCGTGAGCTCGCACCACTGGCATCGAGGTTTGCCACGTTCATACCTGCAACAATTTCCCATTGAGGGGCCCCGGCCTGTGCCGAGAAGCCCAACATAGTGGCAAGTGCCACAATCAGAATTGAATAGATCTTCTTCATATTAATATTGACTATATGTGTATGTTTTAAGCGGCACAAAATTAGTAAATATTTCAAGACGAACTACCAATTCCGGTAAAAACTAAAGTGAAAACAAGAAATACAAGAAGAACAATCTGTAAATCGGCATGAGGGCCGATTTATTAGTTAGAAGTTAGGTGAGGACTAACGACTGGTTTTTATCGTTCTTTCTTGCCCGTGAGGATGCCCTTGATGTCATAGAGTTTGTTGAGGGCCTCGACGGGGGTAAGGTTGTTGATATCGATGGTAAGGATCTCGTCGCGTATCTGGCTCAGGACGGGATCATCAAGCTGGAAGATGGACAACTGATAGCCCGAGCGGCTGCTGGCAACATCGCCCAGGTCCTTGGTCAAGGCGTTGTCGTTGCGGTTGTTGGTTTCCAGCTGCTTGAGCACTTCATTGGCAGCTGTGCTCGCTACCTCCCTTGACCAACTGGCGCACAAACACCACCTTTCCGTTAATCTCCTTGACGCTGACGTTGTAGTTCACGATGCGCTTGAAGGATTTCTCCATCTCGTTCAACTCGTGGTAGTGGGTGGCACTTGGTGTCAATGTGCTGAAGTCTCCATCATAGAGGATCAAGGCTCCCAAAAAAGTAAAAACTGTCGGGCTGGTTTCGTCAACAAACCAGCCCGACAGGTTCAATTATAGGCTCTACTGTCATCGAACAAGTTCCTTGCGAACGCTGCCGCTGGTTCTCCCGTAAATACTACGCCTCAGTCATGAACCTCAAAAAGTGTTTTGAGGAGAATATAGGTAGAGAATACAGTAATATTCGAAGTTCTGCACTGTCGAGAGATTTTAGACAACATCACTGAAGAGTATTATATCTTCTATTAGTATGTTACCTAGGGCAGCCCACGCGTGAGCGCAATCATAAAGATTCTTTTCATCTGTTTTTTCTTCAAATTTCACATGGGTTATTTTACATGACTAATCGTAGACCAAAATATCTTGTTACAGTCGTCTTTGGCCATGAATCACGGTTAGAAACACGACATGGCCTGGCTGAATCTTGGAAACATCCGCCGCGGTACACCCTGGGCAAAATATCGCCCTCCCATTCCTTCGGGCCTGTTGGGTTGATCGTTGGGGATTCACTATAATAATTGCTACTATAGTTGTCTCTGCATGGTTCATACACATTGCCGCTCATATCATAAATGCCCAATTCATTAGGTGCCTTGGACGCAACACCCAACGTTTTGGCATCGTTATCAATATGATAATTTGCCACTTCATCTATATTATTACTTCCTGCATATTTATAGCCTTTGCTTCTGTTGCCTCCTCTGGCCGCATATTCCCATTCGGCTTCAGTTGGCAATCTAAACGACTTTCCTGTCAGCCAGTATAACCTATCAAGAAACTCACCAGTGTCACCATAAGGAATATTCTCTACGGGACAATCCGCACTGTATTTATTAAAACTTGGATTATTGCCCATAACGGCTTTCCACAACTTTTGAGTAACTTCAGTTTCGCTAATGTAATAGTCCGAAAGTGTTACTTGATGGGCGGGTTTTTCATCACTTTCTGCGTCATTGCCCTGTTCAGAAGTAGCACCCATGGTGAAAGTGCCACCTATGACTTTAATCATTCTGAATGTTACCCCATTGACTGTAAACCACTCATCAACAAGTGCTGAAGTCGGTGGAGTGCCTCCCAAAATCATGTTGATAATTGAATTAACATCGGCAATATTCACCTCGTTGTCATTATTGACATCCACAAACCCATTGTTATCACCATTTAATATAGCATCTATTACAGAGTTTATATCGGCAATGTTGACTTCATCATCATTATTCACATCTCCGTAAATATCATCTGCAATAATATTAAAAGCGCACCATGGCTCTGCTTTACGATAATTATCAATAGAGATGCTGGGCACATATACTTTAATGTTCTTATCAACACCATCAAATGTGCTTGCCCAAGATCTTGGAGTAATGATACTTTTTAATTGAATTGAATTCAGATTGCAACAGTTTTGAAAAGCCTCTACTCCAATATACCAAACGGATTCTCCAATTGACAAAGAGTCTAATTGGGAACAGTCTTTAAAAGCACGATAGCTTATTTTTTTTACTGAATTTGGAATTTCAATTGAATTCAGACCTGTACAACCTTCAAAAGCATAATGTTCTATCTCAGTTACTGAATTACCAATTAGTAATGAATCCAGACCCGTACAACCTTCAAAAGCATAAGAATCAATCTTGGTAATTGTATTTGGTATATCAATTGAATTTAAAACTACTTGTTCACAAAAGGCTTGTGTTCCAATCGTCTTAACCGTACTTGGAATGACTGTTTTTTGACATCCTAAAATAAGATTGTTAGTCGATGTCTCAATAACTGCATTACAACTATTACGGCTATCATACACAGGATTTGAAGGATCAACTTCTATACATGATAATATATTACCAATAAAACTATCTGATTTAATTGATACAACACTAGCAGGTATGAATAATGTATCTAATCCGCTATATGCGAAAACCTTTGATTCTATTTCAGTTAAAGAATTAGGAATTTCAATATTCTTTAAAGCAGTACATCCGTAAAAAGCATCAACTTTGATTTTTGTTACTGAGTTAGGAATGATTACACTTATTAGACTAGTACAGTCACGGAACGCATTACCATCGATGGTCGTCACAGAATTCGGAATAGTTATGCTCGTCAGACCCGTACAACCCCTGAAGCCGCTAAGGGTTTTTACGGAGTTAGGGATGGTGATACTCGTTAGGCCTGTGCAACCTTTGAATGCATCTCCGCTGATAGTAGTCACAGAGTTGGGAATAGTTATGCTCGTCAGCCCCGTACAGTTAGAAAAGCCGCTGAGGGTCTTTATGGAGTTGGGGATGTCAATACTCGTTAGGCCTGTGCAACCGTTGAATGCATCTCCGCTGATAGTAGTCACAGAGTTGGGGATAGTTATACTCGTCAGCCCCGTACAGCCAGAGAAACCGCCAAGGATTTTCACTGAGTTAGGGATGGTAATACTCGTTAGGCCTATGCACCTATTAAACGCATTTTGGTTAATAGTCGTAACCGAGTTAGGGATGGACACGCTCGTCAACCCAGTACAGCCAGAAAAAGCAGCCCAGTCTATCGTTGTTACAGAATTTGGGATATTTACACTCGTCAATCCGGTACAGCCAGAGAATCCAGATAATGTTTTGAGGGAATTCGAAAGAGTAATACTTGTTAGGCCTGTGCATCCATAAAACGCATCAATGTCAATATTAGTGACGGTATTCGGGATAGTTACGCTAGTCAATCCAGCGCACTCATAGAATGTACCCTCACAAATAGTAGTGAGCGAGTTTGGCAAGTCTATACTATTCAGGTTTTTACACTCCCTGAACGCATACTCCCCGATTGATTTAACAGAATTTGGAATATTAATTTGATTTAATGATTTACATTTGTCAAATGCATATTCCCCGATTGATTTAACAGAATTTGGAATACTGACTTGTATTAACGAAGAACAGTATTTAAAGGCGTAATCATTGATTGATGTAACTGTATTTGGTATATTGACAGATGTGATGCGGTTACAAAGATCAAAAGACGATCTACCTATTACTGTCACAGTATAGGTCTTTCCATTATACATTACAGTTGATGGGATGACCACACTACCGTGCGGTTTTTCATTATTATTGCTATAATTGGTAGTCGATACGGTGTTACCATCAGAATTTATCTCGTATGCAATGCTGTCAACCATGAAGTCATAAGCATTTGCTGAAAGGCTACATAACGATAATGCTATAATTGAGAGTAATTGAATAATTGTTCTCATACGATTGACTTGATAAGGTTAATCATATTCTTTGCGAAAATCTCATTGATGTTGACACAATTCACGTGGAAGGGTGTGAAGGGCGTTTCTTTCCACCAAATGTCATCGTCATGCAGGATAGAAGTGGAAATCAAACGATAATTGTTGTCAAGTGCTACTTCGGCAATGTAGTTGTATGTGTTACCTTCTGTTTCTCTGAAGTTGTGGCAAGCGACAACGATTACATCACAATTGTGATCAATTACGAGTGGTAGGAAATGTTCTTCTAGAAGGGCTTTACTATCGCCATAACTGCAAATTCCCAATCTCACTTTCATGCCAGTTCGCTTGCTTGTGAATTGTCCCTTGCAGACGATATCCATCAATGGCTCCGAAGGTTCCTCTTTGGGATGAATCCTCGTGTAGTTGGGCTCAAAAGGAAATCGATTTACCAATTCCATGATTGCTGTGCTTTTCCCAATATTCCTAAGGCCAAAGACAGCGATAATCACCTTTTCTCGAGGTCGTTTTAATGTCTCCATATCAATCAACATGTTGCCATTAAATCTCCCGAAGATGGCGGTTAAGTAACTATAAATGAAATGCGTGGAGACTTGTCTGCTTATCTTCACTGAGGCATCGCCAAACGCCCAACCCAAAATAAACAGTATCCCCCACGCGATGCCAATATACTGCTCCCTCCTATTGGGGGATGAATATAGGCACACATGAGCGTTTTGTAACTGCTTATCCTCTGGGTTAAAATTTTGGCGAATTTCAGTGAAAGGATAATGCAAAAACGCATCACAATTATGTTATCATTGCATCGTGTCAACGCTATGACCGCAATGACTTGTCGCAAAATTACACATTATTGGTAAATAAAGCAAACTTTTGCGGGCTTTTCCATTAGATGCAATGTCTTTTTCTCACCGCTAAAGTGGTTTTGCGATTTTACTTGAAAAACCACTTTGGATGACATTTCACAACTCACAACCCTGATCTCCACGTTCCGCGTCGAGACTGGGTATATCACCCTGCGCTGCTGGAAGGAAGCGCTCCAGCAGGTTGACGGTGGCAAGGACTAACGACTGGTTTTATCTTTCTTTCTTGCCGGTGAGGATGCCCTTGATGTCGTAGAGCTTGTTCAGGGCCTCCATGGGCGTGAGGTTGTTGATGTCGATGGTGAGGATCTCGTCGCGTATCTGGCTCAGGACGGGATCATCAAGCTGGAAGATGGACAGCTGATAGCCCGAGCGGCTGCTGGCAACATCGCCCAGGTCCTTGGTCAAGGCGTTGTCGTTGCGGTTGTTGGTTTCCAGCTGCTTGAGCACTTCATTGGCCTTGACCAGCTGACGCACAAACACCACCTTGCCGTTAATTTCCTTAACGCTGACGTTGTAGTTCACGATGCGCTTGAAGGATTTCTCCATCTCGTTCAACTCGTGGTAGTGGGTAGCAAACAGCGTCTTGGGCCTGGCAGCGTGCTCGTGGATGTGCTCGACAATGCTCCAGGCAATGGAGATACCGTCATAGGTGCTCGTGCCACGGCCCAATTCATCGAACAAAATGAGGCTTCGCTGACTCATGTTGTTGAGGATGGCAGCCGCCTCGGTCATCTCGACCATGAAGGTCGATTCGCCCAACGAGATGTTGTCACTGGCTCCCACACGGGTGAAAATCTTGTCCACCACGCCAATGCGCGCCTGCTCGGCAGGAACAAAACTGCCCATCTGCGCCATTAGGGTGATGAGCGCCGTCTGTCGCAGCAGTGCCGACTTACCCGCCATGTTGGGACCGGTGATAATGATAATCTGCTGGTCGTCGTTGCTCAGGCGGATGCTGTTGGGCACATAGGTTTCGCCCGGCGGCAGTTGGCACTCGATAACCGGGTGACGTCCCATCGCGATGTCAATGTCCAGACTGTCGTCAAGCACAGGACGGTTGTAGCGGTTTTCCATCGCTACACGCGTCAGGGCATTGAGGCAGTCAAGTTGGGCAATGATGGCGCTATCGTTCTGGATAGCAGGGATATACTCAGTCACAGCGGACACCAGTTCATTGAACAGGCGACCTTCAATGATAAGGATTTTCTCCTCGGCACCCAGGATTTTTTCCTCATATTCCTTGAGTTCCTGAGTCACATAGCGCTCGGCATTGACAAGCGTCTGCTTGCGTATCCACTCCTCGGGCACTTTGTCCTTGTGGGTGTTGCGCACCTCGATATAGTAGCCGAACACATTATTATATGCTATCTTGAGGCTGGGAATACCCGTCTGGTCGCTCAACTGGCGCTGCATGGCCACCAGATAGTCCTTGCCGCTGCACGAGATGTCGCGCAGTTCGTCGAGTTGGGCATCCACGCCACGGCAGATGATGTTGCCTCGGTTGGTCTGGTTAGGGGCATCGGGGTTGATCTCGCGCTCGATGCGGTCACGGATGATGGCACACGGATTCAACTGCTCGCCCAGGCTGCGCAGCACCTCGCATGATGACTGTGAGCAGTACTGCTTGATCGGTTCAATAGCCTGCAAGGCGCTCTTGAGCTGGACAAGCTCGCGCGGGGTAATGCGTCCCACGGCGGCCTTACTGGTCAGGCGTTCCAAGTCGCCGATGAGTTCCAGGCGTTCCTTGATGAGTTCCCGTCCGTCGGGGTCTCGCATGAAGTGCTCCACCACGTCCAGGCGGCGGTTGATGGCCTTGACATCCTGCAGCGGGAACAGAACCCAGCGGCGCATCATGCGGCCGCCCATCGGCGAGATGGTGCGGTCGATGACATCGAGCAACGACTTGCCGTCGTCACTCATGGGGGCTACCAGTTCCAGGTTGCGGATGGTAAACTTGTCCAGACGTACATAACGCTCTGCCTCAATGCGCGACAGGTGGGTGATGTGACCCAACTGGGTGTGCTGGGTGATGTCGAGATAGTGGAGGATGGCACCGCTGGCGATGATGGCATTGTCCATGCCCGTGATACCGAAGCCCTTGAGGTTCTGTGTCTCAAAGTGCTTCAACAAGCGGTCGTTGGCGGCGTCAAAGGTGAAGACCCAGTCCTCCAAGTCAAACGTCAGGTAGCGCGACGAGAAGGTAGCGGCAAAGCGCTGACGGTTGCTGCGCTCGATGAGCACCTCCTTAGGGGAGAAATTCACCAGCAACTTGTCCACATACTCTTCCCCACCCTCGGCAGTAAGAAATTCACCCGTACTGATGTCAAGGAAGGCCACACCCAGCATTTTCTTGCCGAAGTGGACGGCTGCAAGGAAATTGTTCTCCTTGCGGTCGAGCATCGTGCCGCCGACCACCACACCGGGCGTCACCAGTTCGGTGATGCCGCGCTTGACGAGTTTCTTGGTCAGCTTGGGGTCCTCCAACTGGTCGCAGATGGCGACACGCTTGCCGGCACGGACGAGTTTGGGCAGATAGGTGTCCAGGGCATGGTGGGGAAAACCCGCCATCTCGGTAGCAGCGGCAGCACCGTTGCTGCGCCGCGTGAGGGTGATGCCCAGAATCTCGCTGGCAGTGACTGCATCCTGCAGGTAGGTCTCATAAAAGTCACCCACACGGAACAGCAGTATCGCATCGGGATGCTTGGACTTCATCTCGACAAACTGCTTCATCATCGGCGTATTCAACGGATCCTTAGCCATCTTGAGTCTTTCTTATATTGATTATAACCTGCAAAATTACTAAAAAGACTTTAGACTTCAGACCTTAGACTCCAGTTTTTGCAAAAAAGAGGGCGATAGTGAGATGTGGTATCTGCCACAAATGGTGAAGCCGAATGACAGGCACGGTATTTGCCAAGTTCTAGGGTGATGTTTATCTATACTTATACCGAAGCTGAAGGAACCGAGTCACGCCGCGTGGCTGGGGAAATCGACCATATCATGAAGCCCGCCTTTGGCGACAGGCCAGGGGCTAACGGGCACCAAGCGACAGGTCCCCGCTTGAGCGCGAGGATGCTCCAGGAGTATGAAGCCGCCCGCAACGAACTGCTCAACGGCGTTATCACCCCCGACATGGTTGAACTGGTCGATATGGACAACTATGGCATTGGACTGAACGTGAAAGCCCCCTGCGGACTGACATTATGTCATGCCGTCCAAGGCAACAACGTGAGGGCCCGCATTGATATTGAAGACATGCACTATCACCAGCAATGGAGCGGAGCCCCCATGGAGGTCATCGACCGCAGTCGTGTGGTCGCCTCCAGTCAAGTGTTCCTGGAACATGCCGCCGAGTGGAAAGAACAGCTTGCCGCAGCCTTCAAGGCCGACAGCAAGGGCGTGAAAATGCGCAACATGGCGATGAACAACATGGATGCCTACCTGGCACGTTACTTTGACGGCACGGGCATCACCTATTTCTTTGACAAGCGCCATGCCGACGGACACAAGGCCCACCTGCTCATCCACCTGAACCGCTACAAGACCCTGGACCTGCCCATTCCCCACGATGATTTCATCAACCACCTGGACTTGGTCAGGCCCTACATGGTAGAGTTTGCCTACATGGCGCGTGACGGGCGTTTCACGGTCCGTGGCGAGGTACGTGACGACTGGCAAGTGGCACCCCAACCCAGCGATGAACCTGTGGAAGAGAAGCCCAAGCCTCATGGCGTCAAGGGACTGCTTCACCGCCTGACGCACAGCAGTAATAAGCAAAAGGCCGTTGAGGAGCCCAAGACACAACTCCAGGAACTGGTCGACGACTTTTTCCAGGGCAAGAAATGGCAATACCACCTCACCGAGGACGAGGAGGAAGGACGCTGCGAACTGCACATCCGCCTGAGCCGCGGTAAATCGATGATCATCGACCTGTCACAGGGAGGTGACATCAAGGGACGCATCGCCCACGACATGGCCTACATCACCCGCCTTGCCGAACTCGCCAAACTGTTCCCCTACCGCCTCACTGGCCCCCGCAAAAAGGTAGAGTGGATCACCGCCCCCAAGGAATAAACACCCACTTTAAACACTAAACTCTAAACACTAAACTCTAAACTAGAATATAATGGCTATCACCATCAACACCGGCGACCTCAAGACGATTCTCGAGACCACGCCATCGACACAGAACATCCTGCTCGTGGGTAAACACGGCATCGGAAAGAGCGAAATCATCACCCGACACTTTGAGGAGCAAGGCATCCCCGTCATCGCCCTCTTCTTGGGACAGATGAGCGACCCCGGCGACCTCATCGGTCTGCCCAACAAGGACGAAGCCACCGGCAAGACCGAGTTCATGCCGCCCTACTGGTTCCCCATGGACGACCAGCCCGTGGTACTCTTCCTCGACGAGATGAACCGTGCTCGCCCCGAGATTCTGCAATCGGTCATGGACCTGTCGCTCAACCGCAAGTTGGCAGGCCGCTCGCTGCCCCCTGGCAGCCGTGTCATCGCCGCCGTCAACGACGGTGAAGAATATCAGCTGACCGACCTCGACCCCGCACTGGTATCGCGTTTTAACGTCTATTTCTTCTCCCCGACCGTGGGCGAGTGGCTCTTCTGGGCCAAGCAGCACGACGTGGACCCGCGCGTGATCAACTTCATCGAGGAGCACCCCGACGAACTGGAGAAAAACGTGGACATCAACAAGGGCACATTTGACAAAACGCCCGACCGCCGCGCGTGGGTGCGTGTGTCTGGCATGCTCAAGGCATGCGGCAACATCACCGACATGAACCGCCTGGCCAAGATGATTACCGGTGTCATCGGTGCCCGATCGGCGTCGATGTTCATACAGTCGCTCAACCAGTCGCGCATGCTCACTGCCCGTGACGTGCTCAGCGACTTCGCTGCCTGCCAGCAGGACCTCGCCACCTACACCATGCCCCAGATGGCCATCATCAACGAGGGCATCTACCAGGTGCTGGAGTTGGGCGTGGACAAGAAGGCGGTAGAAGGCGTGGGCCGCAACCTGGTGCGTTACATCCAGTGGATGCTGGGCAACAACCGTCAAGAGGCGATTGCCCACTTCGCATCGTTCTTTGAGAACGCCACCTACCCCAACGCCAACGCCTTTATCATGATGGACTGCCGCGACGCGCTGCAGTTGATTAACCAGATGATTGCCAACTTATGACCGTCGGCGAACGCATAAAGACCATTTCCCAAGACTGGTTCCTCACCGAGCCGCTCATCTTTGCCGTGCTGTGCACACACGCCCTGAAGCGTAACGACAACATGGGCTGCGACATGCGGTGTGGCAAGGGACTCATCGAGTACAACCCCGACAAACTGGAGCACTTCGATGACAACCAGTTGGCGCTGAGGCTTAAGGCCGAGGTGGTGCGCATCATCCTCAAGCACCCCTATCAGCGACAGCCCTACAACCCGCGCCGCGACGTGATGCGCCTGTCGAGCGACTTGACACTGTGTGACAACCTGGAGGGCATGGATACCATCGGGTTGGAGCCGCCACGCATCTTCAATGTGCCGCGCGACCAGGCCTTCGAGCAGTATTACTCGCTCATGGCTGGCCAAGTGCTGCAGATCGAACAGGATGCTGACGGCGACGGCATTCCCATCGACATGAACATGCCCGGCGATGGCCAGGGTGACAGCGATAACCTGACCGACGACCTGCTGGAGGCCGATGCCGGAGCCTCGCTGTGGGAAGAGGACGAACTGATGACCGAGAAGGTCAACCACGAGATTGAGACCGCCCAGCGGTGCAACCAGTGGGGATCATTGGGTGGCGACCTGCGTGCCCTGATCGAGAGCACGCTGGTGAGCAAGCAGAACTTCCGCGCCATCCTCAGCCAGTTCCGTGCCAGCATCCTGAGCACCAAGCGCCACCTGACGCGTATGCGCCCCAACCGCCGCTACGGCTGGGATGCGATGGGCAGCCAGTATGCCTACAGCACGCGACTGCTGGTCGCCGTCGATGTCAGCGGCAGTGTGCCCGACGAGGATATAAAAAAATTCCTTGCCGTCATCAACCGCTTCTTCAAGCAGGGTATCGAGAGCATCGAGGTCATTGAGTTTGACAGCAAAATCACGACCGAGAAGCCCATCGCCCTCAAGCAGGCGGCCAACGGCATCCGCGTCATCGGGCGCGGCGGCACCAATTTCCAGCCCGCCATCGACTTCTACTACGAGCACGAGGAGTATGACGGCCTGGTGTTCCTCACCGACGGCTATGCCCCTACTCCCAAACTGCCCGACGACAAGCGCCACAAGCCGCTGGCATGGATTCTCACCAAGCAGGGCGGCAACGAGGACAACCTGCGCCCCTTGGGCCCCATCGTCCGCATCGAGGGACTATAAGACACTCTCCCCTACCAGAAATTCAAACAACAATATCAACTTTATACAACATCAACAACTGTTTTTTCCAAATGGTTGTTGATGTTCTTTTTATTGCACACCAAGAGCAAAACACCCCATTCTTGCGCTTTTGAGGGGCATATTCCCTCATTAAGACACCCATTATACAGATGTTTGCCCCGTTTCCCGCACTTCACCCCTAACTTTGCAGAAAACTTATTTTTATCATTAACTAAATTATTTTCATTATGAAGAAATTTACAAAAATCGCTGCCATTGCCATGACGCTGGCATTGGCATCGCCCTGCTCAACGAGGGCAAGGACATTGTGGGCCTTACCCCCTCGGCATTTCAAAAAATGCACCGCGAACAAGGCACTAAGCACACCCACCCCGAGAACTAACACCTCCTCGGGAATAAACCGATAAAAGTGCTAAATCGAAAAAAAAATCATCGTTTTAGCACCTGAATCGCGATAAAAGTGCTAAAACGAGCAAAATTTCATCGTTTTAGCACTCGAATCCAAATATTAAGTACTATCTTTGCAACTCAAGAAAGGAGATAGCACAATGAATATCGGACAACAAATTATCGGCAGGAAAAATGAGATTGAGCGCTTGAACAAATATGCTCAAAGCAACCAAGCAGAGTTTATTGCAATATATGGACGGCGTCGTGTAGGCAAAACCTATTTAATCAACAATGTGTTCCGCTCGCGACTCGCATTCTCAATGACAGGCATCATTGAGGGCAACAAGCATGCCCAAATGCAGGCATTCATCGACGCGATGGACCTCTTAGGCAACCATATGGAGTGCCCTGCCAACTGGCACGAAGCCTTCAGAATACTTCGCCATTTCCTCATTCCACGCATTAAGCCAGGAGAACCTTGTATAATATTCATTGATGAATTGCCGTGCTTTGACACCAGAAAGTCCGATTTCATCGAAGCATTAGGACATTTTTGGAATAGTTGGGCATCGCTGCAACCCGAAATAAAGTTGATTATATGCGGTTCCGCCACCTCATGGATGATGGATAATGTAATAGACAGTCATGGTGGCCTGCATAACCGCATCACCCACGAAATTCACTTGCGGGAATTCACCCTTGCAGAAGAAGAAGAATACTTGATTTCCAAAAGATTTCGTTGGGACCGTAATCTCGTGCTGCAAACCTATATGGTGATGGGAGGCGTGCCTTACTACCTCAGTTTATTGGATCGCGATATGAGTTTGGCACAAAACATTGATACCTTGTTCTTTAACCCCGACGGTGAGATGCACCGTGAGTTCCATCGCCTCTACAAAACGTTATTCTCAACTCCAGATCCATACATCACTATTATTGAGGCCTTGTTCAAGAAAAAAAAGGGCCTCACCCGCAACGAGATTGCAGACGCTTTGCAGACCAATGCAAACGGACGCCTCTCCAGGATGCTGCGGAATCTTGTGGATTGCGACATTATACGTTTCTATCCGACAAAGCAAAAAAAGCTGTCAACCCGCAACGGCTTGTATCAATTGATGGACTTCTTCTCTTTATTCTATCTTCAATTTATGAAAGACACCATCAACGATGCACAATTTTGGAGCAAAAACATGCATACACCCAAGATAAACACATGGCGGGGATTGACTTTTGAACGTATCTGCATGACGCATATTGACCAAATCAAACACGCCCTGCACATCGACAGTATTAGCACTACATTTTACTCGTGGCGTTCTGCTCACCAAACTAACCGAAATGCCCAAATTGACATCGTTATTGAACGAGCCGATAACATGACCAACATCTGCGAAGCCAAATACAGCGAAATTCCATACAGTATCAGCAAGGATGAGTACAATAAGTACCTCAACCGCATGGCAGCGTTTAAGCAAGAGACTTATAATAGGGGTGGTATCATACCAACTTACATCACCTCGGGGGGCCTTGTCCAAAACAATTACTCCGATAATCTAGGACTCAAAGACCTATCGATAAACGACTTGTTCTAATACAAAGAAATAGAACGACCTTATCTGGCAAAATATGATTGCAATCAAGCACTTCCAGCAAAAAACTGAAAAGTGAAAACTGAAGACTGAAAACTTTTTACTATCTTTGCAGGTTAAAACGCTATTTTTAATATGAAGAAAGACGACGACGAACTGGAAGGCAAGGAGCCTCAGGAGCCTAACGAGGACCCCCAAGGCAACGATAACGGCAACGACGCCCCCACCCCCGACGGTGGAGACGGCGGCAATGACGGTAATGAACCGGAGGCCCACTCCAGCTACCACGTGCCTAAAGATAAAAAGCTGCAGCTCAGCGGCATGTACGAGAACTGGTTTCTCGACTATGCCTCCTATGTGATTCTCGAGCGTGCCGTGCCTCACATCGAGGACGGCTTCAAACCCGTGCAGCGACGCATCATGCATGCCATGAAGGAGGCCGATGACGGTCACTTCAACAAGGTCGCCAACATCGTGGGTCTTACGATGCAGTATCACCCCCACGGCGATGCTTCCATCTACAGCGCCCTCGTCCAACTGGGACAAAAAGAGCTGCTCATCGACACCCAGGGTAACTGGGGTAACATCCTCACCGGCGACGGTGCGGCTGCCGGCCGTTACATCGAGGCCAGATTGAGCGAATTTGCCCTCGATGCGGTCTACAACCCCAAGGTGACCGACTGGGGCCTGTCCTATGATGGCCGCAAGCGCGAACCGCTGACCTTACCCGCCAAGTTCCCGCTGCTGCTGACGCAGGGTGCCGAGGGCATCGCCGTCGGCTTGTCATGCAAGATCCTGCCCCACAACTTCAACGAGGTCTGTGACGCGGCCATCAGCTACTTGCGCGACGAGGAATTCCACCTCTACCCCGATTTCCAGACGGGCGGCTATATCGACGTGAGCCACTACAACGACGGTGAGCGCGGCGGCTATGTGCGTGTGCGTGCCAAGATAGAGAAACTTGACAACAAGACCCTGCTGGTCAAGGACGTACCCTACGGCAAGACCACAGGCACCGTCATCGAGTCCATCCTCAAGGCCGGCGAGCGCGGAAAAATCAAAATCCGCAAGGTTGAGGACAACACCAGTGCAACGGCCGAAATTATCGTCTCGCTGCAGGCGGGCACGAGCAGCGACATCGCCATCGATGCCCTGTATGCCTTCACCGACTGCGAAATCTCCATCTGGCCCAACTGCTGCGTCATCAAGGACCAGAAACCGCAGTTCCTCACCGTGAGCGACGTGCTGCGCTACAGCGTGGACCGCACGCGCGACATCCTGCGCCAGGAGCTCAACATCCAGCGTGGCGAGACCATGGAGACCCTCCACAACGTGTCGCTGGAGAAAATCTTCATCGAGGAGCGCATCTATAAGGACAAGGAATTTGAGAACGCCAAGGACCAGGAAAAGGCGCTCAAGCATATCGACAAGCGCTTGAAACCCTACAAGCCCCAGTTCTACCGCGAGATCACCCAGGACGACCTGCTGCGACTGCTCGAGATCCCGATGAAGCGCATCATCAAGTACAACAGCGACAAGGCCGACGAGAACATCGCGCGCCTGAAGGAGCGCATCGAGGACATCGATAACAAGCTCGCCCACTTGACCGAGTACACCATCGAGTGGTATGAGGGCTTGAAGACCAAGTACGGCGCCAAATACCCGCGCCGCACCATCATCCGCGAGTTTGATACCATCGTCGCCAGCAAGGTCGCCGAGGCCAACCAGAAGCTCTACATCAACCGCGCCGACGGCTTCATCGGCACGTCGTTGAAGAAGGACGAGTTTGTGTGCAACTGCTCGGACATCGACGACATCATCATCTTCTACAAGGACGGTAAGTTCAAGGTCACCAAGGTTGCCGACAAGATTTACGTGGGCAAGAACATCCTGTACCTTAACGTCTTCAAGAAAGGTGACGACCGCACTATATATAATGTATTGTATCAGGACGGACGTGGTGGCACCACCTTCATGAAGCGCTTTGCCGTCACGGGCATCACGCGCGACAAGGAGTATGACATCACCCAGGGCAAGCCAGGCAGCAAGATCGTGTGGTTCACTGCCAATCCCAATGGTGAGGCCGAGGTGCTGCGCATCACCCTCAAACCCAAGTTCAGGCTCAAAATCCTGCAATTTGACGTCAACCTGGCAGACCTGGCCATCAAGGGCAAACAGGCACGCGGCAACATCGTCACAAAGAACGAGGTGCACCGCATCTCCCTCAAGGAGGCAGGCCAATCAACGCTGGGCGACCGCGAGGTATGGTTCGATCCTGACATCCTGCGCATCAACTACGAGGGACACGGACGCTCGTTGGGCCTGTTCGGCGGCGACGACCGCATCGTGGTCATCATGAAGGGCGGCGAGTTCTACACTACGAGTGCCGAGGCGACCAACCACTATGACGAGGGCATCCTGCGCATCGAGAAATATGACAAGGGCAAGGTGTGGACCGCCGTGCTTGACGATGCCGACCAGGGTCACCCCTACGTGAAGCGTTTCACCCTCGAGGACAACACCAAGAAGCAGAGCTTTATCGGCACCAATCCCGAGTCACGCCTGCTGCTGTTGAGCGACGAACCCTGCCCGCGCTTCGAGGTGAAGATGGGTGGAGGCGACGCCTTCCGCGAACCGTTCATCATTGATGCCGAGGAGTTTATCGGCGTCAAGACCTTCAAGGCCAAGGGACGTCGCGTGACCAACTGGGAGGTAGACACCATCACCGAGGTTGAGCCGCGCGAGCCGGAGCCCGTCGAGGAGGCCGAGCCGACGGTGGCAACGCCCGACGAGGATGATAACACCCCCAAATCCGACGGCATCAGCCAGGACGAGGTGCTCGACAGTTTCACCGGCCAGCAGCGCATCCCCTTTGACGAAGACTAACAACAACCATAAGGAAGACAATAATGACAATGCTATCCAGGTTCATACCCAGCAGGGAAAATGCCAATTTCGCTAATTTCACGAATTGTTCGTTTTTAAAATTCGCGGAATTAGTCCGATTCGTGAAATTCGCATTAAAAAAAGAGCGCGGATGCCATTGTGCTTATTGTCTTCTCATCTGTAGCCTGTTATGCAGCCTGTCGGCAGTGGGCCAGGAGCGCGTGTCGATGTTCACGATCGATGCGGGCTACGCCTCGGTGCACGACAGCTACCTGACGCCGATTACCTATGGCGGCATGGACCTCGCCTTGGGCTACGAAGCCTTGCGTAGTGCCAGCAACGACAAGTGGTTCTGGCAAGTACAGGTGGGTGCAGACTATAACTATGTGGAGAATAAGGCCAAGAACAACGAGCTGCACAAACTGATGGGCGACATCACCTTCGGGATGCAGCGGCAGTGGCGACAGCTCATCGCCCACCGCATCGACGTGTCGGTGGGACCGATGACCCAGTTGCGGGCAGGCATCGTCTATAATGAGGTCAACAGCAACAACCCGGTATCCCTCAGGGCACAATGGAACGTGGGGGCCGCTGCCATGCTGTCGATGCCAACGCGCTTGGGACGGCTCCCCTTGACGCTCCGCTACCAGATGCAGTTGCCCGCGGCGGGCATCTTCTTCGCGCCGGAGTATGACGAGAGCTACTACGAGATCTACCTGGGCAACCACAAGAACCTCGCTCATCTGGGATGGTGGGGCAACCGCTTTGACATGACCAACTATGTGGGGGCGGACCTGCACCTGGGCAAGACCACCCTGCGCATCGGCTACCGCAGCCGCCTGGAGCACTGGACCGTCAACCACCTCAAGGTCCACGACGTGACCCACTCCATCGTCCTCGGCATCGGACACTGAGCTCGCTAACACTCGCAGTTTAAAGTTTAGAGTTTAAAGTTTAGAGAATGAATACAATGCTATCCAGATTCATACCCTGCGGGGCTTATGCGAAATTCGCGTTCAAACCCATGCGCGGATGCCATAGTGTTTATTGTACTTATTGTCTTCCTTTTATAGTGTTGTTGTGCTGTGTCATATTGGGGGGCTGTACCGAGAAGGACGAGTTTGAGCAGGACCAGGTGGGCAACTTCGAGGCGCTGTGGACCATCATGGACCAGCACTACGCTTTCTTTGACTACAAGGGGGTGGACTGGAACGAGGTGCACCAGCGTTACCGCGCCCGCGTGTCCAACGAGATGACCGACCGTGAGTTGTTTGACATCTGCGGCGACATGCTCAAGGAGTTGCGCGACGGACACACCAACCTCATCGCCAGCCACGACGTGTCACGCTACTGGATATGGGAGCAGTGGCCCGTCAACTATGACGAACGCATCATCGACCAGTATTACCTCAACTTCGACTACAAGAGGGCATCGGGCATCAAGTACCAGATCCTGCCCAGCAACTTCGGCTACATGTACTACGGTTCTTTCTCGTCGGGCATCGGCGAGGGAAACCTCGACCTGATACTCAGCTACTTATCAACCGCCGATGGACTGATTATCGACGTGCGCGACAACGGCGGCGGTCTGCTCACCAACGTCGAGAAACTCGTCTCGCGCTTTATCGACGAGAGGACCCTGGCAGGCTACATCTGCCACAAGACGGGGCCCGGACATGCCGACGTGAGCGAGCCCTATCCCTACTACTTCGGGCCGACCCCCAACCACATCCACTACCTGAAACCGGTCGTGGTGCTGGCAAGCCGCGGCTCCTTCAGCGCCACCAACAACTTCGTGTCCATCATGAAGTCCCTTGACCAGGTCACCATCGTGGGCGACACCACGGGCGGCGGCTGCGGACTGCCGTTCACCAGCGAGCTGCCCAACGGCTGGCGCGTACGTTTCTCCTCGTGCCCGATCCTCGATACCCAGGGCAAACTGACGGAATTCGGCGTAGCACCCGACGTGCGCGTCGATATGGACCTTGACGACCGCTCTCATGACGCCATACTCGACCGCGCCATCGACATCCTCACCACCGCCACACGCCCCTAAACCACACCCATTAAATCAAAACAACAACTACTAAGGCCTGCCCTGCAGAGCCAAGGGGCTCCATCAGGTGGCTGCCTCGGGGACGGTTCGTCTGTATGAAAAACGACAGTTTTTCGTACTGAGGAACCGTCCCCCTGAACCAGGCTACGGATACTTCAGAACAATAGTAACAAGTTAGTTTTGTCGGATTCGACGGGACGGTTCGTCTGTATGAAAAACGATAGTTTTTCGTACTGAGGAACCGTCCCCCTGAACCAGGCTACGGATACTTCGGAACAATAGTAACAAGTAAGTTTTCGGCGGATTCGACGGGACGGTTCGTCTGTATGAAAAACAACAGTTTTTCGTACTGAGGAACCGTCCCCCTGAACCAGGCTACGGATACTTCGGAACAATAGTAATAAGTTAGTTTTCGGCGGATTCGAGGGGACGGTTCGTCTGTATGAAAAACGACAGTTTTTCGTACTGAGGAACCGTCCCCCTGAACCAGGCTACGAACACTTCGAAACAATAGTAACAAGTTTGTTTTTGTCGGATTCGAGGGGACGGTTCGTCTGTATGAAAAACGACAGTTTTTCGTACTGAGGAACCGTCCCCCTGAACCAGGCGACGGACACTTCGAAACAATAGTAACAAGTTTGTTTTTGTCTGATTCGAGGGGACGGTTCCTGAGTCCAAAATGCGTTGCATTTTGTTACACAGAAACCGTCCCCGGGTAGCTGCCCCAAGGTCAGCTTTAGGTAGCATTACCGCTATTCGTCTTTTACCGGACATTAAAAATCTTTTGTCTTCTAACCCCAACAAATGCCCCACTAACCAGCTCGCACCACCGCGGATGCCCCTCTAAACCCTGCGAGCAACGCGAGCACCACGAACCTCCATTCAAACCGAACGCGGATGCCAATTTGGCTAATTCGTATAATTCGCCGACAGCTAAAAACACGGAAGCCAGCTTAAAAATCTTTGCGCCTTAGCGACTTAGCGTGAGGTGAAGAATGCGGATGCCCCACTAAACTCTAAACCCTAAACTCTTAACCGCGAGCAATGCGAGCATCGCTCGCGCGCTCGCACTCGAATTTTTTTCCCTGATAATAGTCATCTTGCTTCATTATCTCAAATAATAACGGGAAAAGTGAAAAAATTGGCATAAAAATTGCACATAATAAAAAATGGTATTACCTTTGTACCTTGATACAAGGAAAATTATCATAAATATAGGAGAGATGTCATGCAGTAACGAGTGTAACTGATAACAAACCGCCACTATATTTAAGCAAGCAAAGAGTTTTCAGGCCTCAAGCCTGCCATGCACCGCCCCCAATAGATGATAAGCAGCTTAAATCACTGATAACCAGTATATTATTTTTATTAATTTATATATAAATTGTGGATAATATGAAAATGAAACTAACAACTTTGTTGTTCGGCCTGCTCCTAGCAGTAGGCTGGACGGGTAGCGCGCAGGCTCAACTGAAAGCGAACCTTACGATTCCGAAAGGCTTGGTTGAGTACAATGCTCCTATTGTAAAGCCTGCTAATCAGCCATCTAGGGCTCCGCTCAGAGCGAACGAGGTTGCTTCTGAGGTTAACCCTCGTTCTTTCTATGAAGGTTTCTCCTACACTTGGTCTGGAGGTACCTCCAAGATCACCGACAAAGCCACCGATCCTGATCAGATGGCCAACCTGGTGAAGTACATTTACACTGAACCGCAACTTCCCGGTATTCTCTATTCTGCTCCCCGCGAAACGGATCATCCCTATCCCAACATCGAGTTTGGATACAACATCGCCCAGGCAGCCTCTTCCAGCACCACCTATGGTGATATTTATATCAATTTCCCAAGCACTTACTTTTTCTTCACAACAATCTATGTTTATGCCGGAAACACGAGGTTGACTTATTTTGCCAACGGAAATGTCTCTGGAGCCACTTGGGGTCAAACAGCAACCCCTCAAACCTACACTCAAGGCTACACTACTTACTATTATTTTGATGGGGGTGGTACTTTTCAAATTCCGGCAAGTGCAATTAATGGACGTAGTAACATCCGCGTCGTTATAACAGGTAGACTGTATTCCGATACTTATACTGATGGTACACCATTAAACGATTATGCCCGAAATATGAGTGTAAACCATCAGAGAAAGAGGTGGACCACCAGCAGTGCCTCTTATGAGTTCAACGTCAGGCCCACTCAAGCCACTGGTAGCGTGACAAAGCCCAACAAGAATGGTTACACCACTCTTCTTGTCCAAGTCAAAGATGACATTAACTTTGATCACGTCAACGACGAGTTCACTTTCTCATGGAACGACATCACCAATTACTTTAGCAAGTACGTTAAGTCCATTGAACTGCTGACCGACGGTATGCGTGTGAGTGAGGGCACAGAGTCCTCGGGTACCGTTTTTGCCTATACCGGTGTGCTTGACAAGTTCTTCTTCATCAGTAAGGGCAAGATGTACTATCTGTCATCATTGGAGAGCAGTGCTGTTGCCGACCGTGCGCCTTTCTACAGCATGTATGAGGAGTTCAGCCCTTATGTGGAATCTGAAACCGCCAACCAGAAGGACCTTTATGCCAACATGAGGGCCGGTGAATATTATCCCATCGTTCACGACTGTCAAAGTGTGATCTTTATGGATCACTTCTTCTCAATGGCTGGTAAAGACACCATCGCTCCCAAGTCGGTGGCTCCCATCATTCTCTATATCCCCGACTACCGCGGACGCGCAGACCTGTATCGCACCTATGATGAGATTCATCAGCCTCAGGTGGGTCTGTACACCATCAACCTGGCTGCTGAGACCGAGCCTGCCGAGGACTATGACATTAACAACCCCGAATACACCGTCTATCTCGACTGGACCTCATCGCTGAGCCAGATGGTGAAGCAAGACGTTGACCAGACCTACATTATCTATAAGGTCGAGTTCGACTCCCTGGGCAACCGCAAGTATATTCCTCTCGATACCGTTCAGAACCAGACGACCTATGAGTACAACGAGCCTCAGTTGCAGGCGAGCCAGACGTTCACCTATGTCATCCTGGGCTACCCCACTGATGCGACTAACAACTATGCGAACAACGGTATCTTCTGGGTGTACAGTAACCCGGACGATGTCCAGATTCCTGGCCTGTTCGACTTCATGGTACTCTACCGCGAGCGCTACGAGAGTGACTTTGTCATCCACGAGCAGAAGAACTACTACCGCAACTACCTGTATCCCACCAACCTTGCAGCAGGCACCGGTATGACCATGGGCCAGCTCAAGCAGGAATGGCCCGACCAGACCGCCAGCTACACCTTGTGGCGTGACAACCTGGGTGTTGCCAAACTCGAGGTTCGTGGCATCGGCAACAAGGTCTATTACCGCATCCGTTATTACGAGAACACACAGGTGACCACAGGTCCCAATGCTCCCGACAATACCGAGATGCACTATAACTATGTAGAAATTCCTAACGAAAACAACTAAACACGATATAAGCGATGAAAAAGATTTATATGATTTTAGCAGCCATCACGCTGCTCTCGATGTCGCTTAACGCGCAACGCCTGCCGGCAGAACTTCCGGGTGGATTGAGTTTCAGCCCCAACGGCAAAGCGACCTTGGTGAACCACAACAAGGGCCAGTTCCGCATGCCCACATTGGGCACCGATGAGTACCTCCTCGGCCCGTACATCACCGATGACTTTGATGCAACCGGTATCGGCTATAGCGGCTACTATAACGCTGCACAGAAGATTTTAACTACGGTTGAACTGGACCGCAGCGAGTGGGAAAGCCACCTGGGCGACACCATCATCGGTTTCCGCTTCGCATTGGCAGGCACAACCGCTACCAGAGTCTATGACTTCCAGGCTTTGCCCTACTACGGAAGTGTTTGGGACACCGACAACCAACACATCTGGAGCCTCGGTGACCTGATGAGCGGCAACACCTCCACCTCCACCCAGACTGTCACTGCCCATAATGCCATCACTATCTATATTGCTAACGGTAATTTGTCTTTCCGTAGAATAGCTGTTGAGAAAGCAGATGGCACCACGGTGACTGAATGGACCTATTCAGCGAATGGAGCAAACCTGCCTAACAACAATTGGAGCTGCACTGCATCTTTCATTGACCAGAACGGCTGGTGCTGGATTTCTGGTGGTGGCACCATCACCATCAGCGCCAATGAGTTGGCAGGGGTGACAGATCCTGTTCGCGTTGTCATCAATGCTAAAACTGATAGTTGGTATTATAATTCATGTGCCGTTACAGTCAACGGTAACGACTCTCAAACAATTACAAACTATAACACCTGGAACAACTACACCTGGAACTACATCAATCCCACGACTCAAACCCTTACAGTCAACACCGTTGACGTGGGCCGTGGAGCCTCTAAGCATGAGCACCTCCCCGTTTCGGGTTACAACCAGGACTATGGTTACCAGAACCAGATGATCTACCGCGCTGGTCAGCTGTGCATGGGCAATGGCGCACAGATCACCTCACTGACGTTCTACCCCGAGCCTGGCCAAGGTATCCCCTTCAGCGGCAGTACCGTAAAGGTATATTTGGCCAACACCTCCACCGACAACTATGGCACCGGTGACACTGGCAACAAGATCACCAGCGGCCTGACCCAGGTTGCTACCATTGAGCCCGTTGCAGACTATGATGCCACCGCCTGGACCATCAACTTCAACACGCCGTTCACCTACACCGGCGGCAACCTGTTAGTGCAGATGGAGTGCCCCGGTGCTGGTCAATATGCCCACACCTTCTTCCTGGGTGATGACCAGAGTGCCAACGTCAGCCTGACGGCTGTGGGTCGCAGCGGTATCAGCAGCTCAACCGGCAATACCAGCAAGTTCCTGCCCAAGGCCACCTTTACCTTCAACGGCACCGTCAATGATCCCGAGTATCTGACCCTCGCCGGCGGTGAGTGGCATGACTTCTTCCTGAATGAGCCCGTTGTGTTCAACGTTATGAGCGATGACGTCAACAAGCTGCTCATCGGTTATTCCTACTATCAGCAAAACAGCTCGAGTCACACTCCCACGGCTGTCAACAGCAACAGCACTGGCCACAACCACATGTCCTACATGTATGCTCGCACCAGTAGCTCTTCTTCTTATGAACAGCGCTGGTGGGGTGACGGCATTTCAGGCTCGGACAACACTGACCGTCCCGGTGACCTGGCAGTACAGCTGATCTTCAAGAAAAAGAAGGAAAAGACGCCTACTCCCGAGATCACCTATACCTATGACAACGGTACCTACTACATCACGGCTACCGCTACAGGTGACAATGCCGACAATGCCGAGGTAACCATGACAGTGAATGGTACGACAGTTACCGGCACCCACAGCGTGACCGTCGAAGTGGGCCGTGGCGGAACAGACTACAACGTAACCGCTGTTGCCTCTGCTATTGAGCCCGACAAGCTGGTCAGCGACGAGGCGACCGAGAACATTACCATCCTGGCATCAGAGCTCGATCCCACGCCCACACCCTCCTTCACCAGCGAGGTACATGACCTGACGGTACAGGTGACCGGTTCGGGTGAAGGCGACGTACACATGTATATTACTTGGCCTAATGGCAACGTACGGGAAGTTTCCTATCCTGACTACTACCTGGAGCGTGGTACTGAGGACTACTACGTTACCGTAACTGTAACCGCTCAGACCGAGAATCATTACATGAGCAGCTACACCGGTACGGTGCTTGTTCCCAAGCTGGGTAACCTCGACGAACTGATCGACGGCTGGATTGAACTGCCCGGTACTTACGACAACAACAAGGTTATCAACTGGAACGACAACCTGATGTTCGTGGACCGCTTCACGGCTTCAACTGCCGACAACAACCATCCAGCCAAGTACATCTACAAGATGACCGAGAACAAGGAGAAACTCATCCAACCGTTGCGCAATACCAACGAGCACATCATCCCCGTGCAGCTGACCCGCTCCAAGGTACATGGCTATTTCACCGAGGAGGATGTTCTGGCCGACCGCGATCGTCAACACGTGGACACCTGCGTGATGAACGCCAATGTGGAGATGTATCTGGAGAATTCTTCCGATATTTACTACTACACGCTTGACCGTAGCCGCAACAGCATCGTGGATGAATACTTCCTTGAGCTGTCCAACCTGCAGAACGACGGTAGCCATTATGTGGAGATGGACGACTATTTCAAGCCCAAGTTTGAGCCGTACGACTTTGGTACGATCCACCGCCTCGACTCCATCAACACGATGCTGCCCGCCAGCGCACCCCAGGGTGTTAAGGGCAAGCACTACGGTGAGTATCACAATGATTACATCGCCTATGTGCCCATCATCTGGACCTTCGGTAACTATGATGCCAACAAGCGTGCGTTCTGGGATAGAGACCACAAGCACAACAGCTATGGCTCACCCATCTGGAAGACTGGTGTCGGTAAGATTGAGTACGCAGCACGTCCCCAGTTGGAACGCCAGAAAGGTAAGGATGGTTCCACCAACTGGAATGAGTATGTGACCAATGGCAATGTTACCGATACGATTCCTTGCAGCCTCTACATGGTCAAGAGCCTGGTTGTTGACGGTTTCTTGCCCGACACAGCAGTCAGCAACATCAAGTATGAGCCTTATATGTTCCGCGTTTGGGTAACGAGCCCCACGGGCAAGCTGCGCACCTTCAGCAAGGTGGCCGGCGACGGCGTCCACACGGGTGAGCACTATGTAGGCACCGGCACCATTCCCGCCAACACGCCTTACTGGCTCTGGGATGAGGCTATTGCCGACTCTACCGAGGCTGTCACCTTCCCGACGACCTTCAAGACGCGATTCACATTCTCCAAGTCTGAGGAGTGGGACGATGAGGACGAATGGGCTCTTCCCGAGGAAGTGAATATGATCTTTGCCGCTCCTGACGACATCACTGCCAACGACATCAAGGTCATCGTGCGCTTCTACTACAAGTCCACGGGTGAAGCCCTGCACCAGAATGCACAGCCGCAGCAGGGCAACGGCTCGATGCTCATGGTTAACCGTGACGGCAGCAACGGCTACTACGGTGTTGAAGAACCTGGTGACCCCGATCCCAATATCCCGACCTTCATCAAGGGCATCTATGACATGACCAACGGTCATGGCGAGGTGATCGGTGTAAGCTACTTCAACCTGCAGGGTATGCAGAGTGACAAGCCCTTCGATGGCGTGAACATCGTCATCACTCGCTACTCCAATGGCACAGTAAGCACCACCAAGGTGGTTCGCTAATCCTAATACTGTAAATTTTAAGAAAAAGACTATAAATTTTTCATAACCACAGTAACTATTCTAGGGGTCCGCTGCGACAGCGCGCCCCTGGTTTTTTTTATTATTGTCCAGGGAAAATCTAGTTTCCTATTATATAAGGTCTCGGTATAAGCTAATTGGATGGAATGATGAGATAAGGGGCTTACTTTAAGCGCGTATCAAAAGCCACCCTTGGGGTGGCTGCTTTGGGGACGGTTTCTATGTATGAAAAACGCTTGTGTTTTTCGTACTTAGGAACCGTCCCCCTGTAATACCATTTTTATCAGGTGCACCTTCATCAGCCGTTTGGCCATCATTTCCCATGCAACCTGACGGCTTTTCCTCTACGCCTCAAGAGGCAACACATGCCATTTTCTCTTCATGGCGGGAAAGATGATTGCACTACCGAAAATAGCAAAACGCCACAAATTTAACCGAAAATGGTAAGAAAATGCTTGAAAATCATTAATAATTATTATACTAAGTCAAAAAAATTCTTATATTTGCGCCTTGAATAGTTATTGTGGTTTTGTTCAATGCTCCTGAAAAGCATGTTCATCAAGACGCCATCAAGTCAAGTTCCTCAATGCTTTCGTCAAGAGGTAAAACAAAACATTAACTAGCAACAAAGTATAATTCAAGTATTACAACAACTGTTGTTGTAAAGCATATATGGTACGACTGATGATGGAAAGCAAAATGTTTTCTGACTCATGACCGCAACGCTGCATGTGTAGGCCGGTGGCAAATGTTTCATTGCCTCCGTAGCGCTACTCACAGCCCCATGCTCTGCAAGCAAGCCGCAGCACCGTCACCCCAACGGGACTGAAGCAAACTGGCTAGAGTTCTCCAGCGCCCCACAAAGGACGAAAAGGATATAGTACGCAATTAATTTAATTTTTTAATTTATAAAATTGTGGATAATATGAAAATTAAACTAACAACTTTGTTGTTCGGCCTGCTCCTAGCAGTAGGCTGGACCAGTAATGCTTCAGCACAGAAACTCCCTGACAAGACTCTGGCAGACGAGTTAACTGCTGTTGACGTAATTGATGCGGAACGACGCACAATGGATGCCGAGTCCGCGGATGGTCACATCGGCCATTCTCATTCGGCAACACCTGCCAAGAACAACAAGCGCCGTTTCGGGCCCTTCCGCTCTGGACAGGAACTGGACATGAAGTCAGTCACAAAGGCTCAGGCCGATTCTTGGACCTACGACTGGTACGATGCAAACAACTCAATGCATACCAGCAAATTCAGCGAGGTGGCAAAGGATCCCTACCAGATGTATGAGCTGCTGCGCCAGATCTATATGGACAAGCGCTTCCCCGGCCCCACCTACAGCGCTTATACCAAAAATGACGTGCGCGAGCGCAAGGTTTATTACGGTGCCATCCAGGGTGGATGGGACATCGATGGCCCCGGCACTCCCGTTACCTCGACTATCCAAGCGTCCACCTACAACGACATTGTCATCAATGTGAATGTTTCTTATGGATCGTATTACAATTATGCCCGTATTTATTCAATTAAGATTTTGTCAGGCAACTCAACGATTTCCAGTTGGGACTATGCAACCAATGGTCGTTATTTCCCCGATGGATGGACCCTTAATGGCACATGGAGCTTTGACACCAGTAATTACCTCTACACATCGAGCAACTCCAACACACTCGTCTTCTCAAAAGATAAACTGAAAGGTCACGAAAATGTGACTGTTGAGATTGTCGCCCACGATTACAATTATAATGCCACTGGCTATAGAAGGGTTTATGTCAATGGTAGTTATAAAAACCTGAATAGCTCCGATCAAACCTTAAGCTGGCCAATTGACCCCTCGGGACAAGAAGTCCAGACTGTAAATGGTGTATTTGGTGTTGGTAACATCACCATCAGCGGCAACAACCGAAATGCCGCAATCAAGTCCATTAAGGTGACTTCTGGCAGCACCACACTATTCAACTGGAGCTATGCCGAGAATGGAAGGAATTTTACCCCTGGCCTAGATCTTAGTTCTACTTATAGCTATAATGACACCTACGGCTGGATCTGCTTCAATACTAATCTAGATCCCTACAGACTTTACGGTTGGCTCTTCGGTAACCATAACAATGTTACTGTGACCATTACAGGTTATAACCGCGGTGGTTCATCTGCTGACCCTGCTTCTATAATTGTTAATGGAGTAGAACAAACTATTCCCAATACCTATACCAGCAACGATAATCCTCAGACGTATACATGGGTATTCAATGGCCAGGCATACCCCCATACCGACTATGATCCTGACTACTACAAGCCCACAGAAGAAGGCTACACCGCCCTTATCGTGGCAGTAAAGAACCACACGACTCATCCTGCCACTGAATCGCAATACGATGGTCGTTACTTTTACAACAAAGCCGATATCATCAACTACTTCACCAACAACATTGACTCGATCCAACTGTTGGTCGACGGTATGCGCATCGGCAAAGGCAGCGACTACAGCATAGGTACAGTATTTAACTGCGGTGGCACCTATAACAAGTTCTTCTTCCTCGGCAAGGGACAGGCAAAACAGAAACCCGATGTCGTACGAGAAACTGAAATCTATATGCAGCATGATTTGGGCGAATACGTTCCCTTCAAGTACATGTTTGAACAGTTCAGTCCCACAGGCTTGCAATCAGGTGACCAGACTGAAAACTTCTACAGCTTGATGAATGAGGGTAACGTTTATTCAGTGGTTCACGACTGCCGATCGGTTATCGAGTTGGGTCACCAATTCTCAATGTCGGGCAATGCGGGAGAAACAGCCTATGCTATGACGGGTATGAACTTCTTTATCCCCGACTACCGCTTGAAGTACTGGACCGATACTTATACCTATCATGAGGTTGACTACAATGTGGATGGCCGCATTGTTAATCCTTATCAGAGAGAGTCGTCTGATGGCAATCCCGAAAAGAATCAGTCACTCATGTTTGACACGCATAGTCTCCATTCGGCCTGGTACACCAACTACAATCAGGACTATGCTCCCAAGGTAGGTCTCTACAAGATCACCCTGGAGGCTGTTGCCACGGCCGTGGACTATGACTACAACGAGGGCAACCGCAACTATGCCGTAACGCTGACTTGGGTATCGTCACTCAACGAAATGACCGGCCATAATGTTGAACAGGTTTACACCGTCTGGTTCTGGGATCCCGTAACTGGTGAGAAGAAGCACGTCGAAGCCATTGGCATCACCGATGGCAAGACAGGCTTAACCACCATCACCTATCTTGTGGAGCAGTTCGCCACCAGCTACAAGCTTGACTACATCGTCGAGGGCACTCCCAATGACGGCAACGAGCATCCGCAATGGGTTGCTGTCAGCAACATCGACGGCGTGGTAATCCCGGGTTGGAACGACTTCGTGGGTCTGCAGCTTGACCACCACGAGAGTGACTTTGTGGTTGATGATATGGCCAACTGGTACCGCAACTTCCTGGTTGTCGTTAACGAGGACGTTGCCAACGGATTGACCATCGATCAGATTACTGATCCCGAGAAGCCGATGAACGAGTTCAAGCTCTACCGCTTCGAGTATAATGAGAACGATCAACCCATCAATTCCAAGCCCATCGCTACCGTGACCTTTAGCAACCCCACCCCCGAGCAGGTCAACTATACTGTAACCTACGATGGTATTAACGAGCAACAACAGTATAAACCCGAGGGTAATGAGCACAAGTACGACTTGGATGAGAATCACTTGGATGTGCCCCTCACGGGTATTGTACGTATCAAGGGCAATGGCGACATCGTCATCTGGCCCAACGGCTTCCACGTGAACTTCAAGTCCATCGTCATCAAGGACAATGGCACTGTAGTGGCCAGCTGGAATGCCGATGAGGACAACACCCTGCCTAATGGCTGGTACATGTCGTCAGGTTCCAAGTGGGAAGAGTACATCACGACCAATACCGGTGACAAGGTCGGTTACGTTGAGGGTGGCGGCTACATCTACATCCCCAACATGCTCAACAACAGCAACTACACCAACCTGACCGTTGAAATCGTAGCCTACGGTGACGGTGCTGCCGTGACCAGGATTGCGGTGAACGACAAGACGCTCAACATCGCAAACACCACTGGCGTGACCTACACCTGGGGCACCAACGAGACTCCGCTCTCGCCCGCAGCTGCCCCCAGACGTGACATGGATAATGTTAACAATAACAACTCTAACAACTGATAAGCGATGAAAAAGATATATATTTTGACAGCAGTTTTTGCGCTGCTCACTCTGTCGCTTAATGCGCAACTGAAAGTCAACAAGAATAAGGTCGTCGCTCAACCTAAATCGCTAACGGAAAAGGTTGACACGCCTCCTGACGGCTATTTCCGCGTGGGTCCGTCGAGGGCTTCCACTGACCCAGTGACTACATTCCCTTATACAAACGGCTTTGATAATTCCACTGAGCAGAACTGGTGGGAAATTATAGATGCTAATAATGACCAATCAACCTGGGAAATTACTGGTTATCGAGCACGATATCATTGGAACTCTGGTAATGCTGCTAATGATTGGCTCGTAACTGCACCTGTTTATCTTGTAGCCGGTAGGACTTACAAGTTCTATATTGACGCCGCGGTAGGATATTCAACTTGGGCTGAGAAAGTAGAAGTCAAGTTGGCTTCGGCAAACGATGCAACTGTGCTTTCAAATGGTGCAACTGTCATTGCAGCAACCACTTTGACAAATGAGGCCGAGGATTTCATCACCCTCAGTAATGAGAATGTTACTGTAACCACAACAGGCAACTACTACTTTGGTATTCATGCCATTTCAGATGCCGATAAGTATTACCTGTATGTCGATGATCTGAAAATCGATGTCGAAGCGGGTCCCACGATTGATGTCTCTCCCAAGACTCTGACCATCAGTGACAGCGGTACGAATAACACCTTCACGGTACAAGGTTCCAACCTGGGTAACGACAATGTGGGTGTAACAGTACCTCAGGGCAGTGCGTTCTTGACTACCACTACTGATCAAGGTTGGGGATTCATCAATAACAATGGTTCGGTGAACGGTACAGTGACCGTGACATACGATGGCCGTGCACTCCGGGCTACTGAAACCGTTACTGTTGCCAACAACCTTACCAGTGCGACGGTCGATGTGTCCTACGAGCCTGATCTGTACATCTACTGTGACTATGGTGCTAGCCCTTGGAATTTCTCGGCTAATCCTGCCGTAGCAATGGTCAATAACGGTGACGGCACCTATACCGCTACGCTACAGAACATCCCTGCTAACAGCCACATCCTCTTTGGTAGGACAGAAGGCCTTACCTATTACTGGGAAGGCGATAACAACCGACTCTTCTTCGGCGCATCGACCGACGGTGGTGACTGGGGTTATGGCGACAACACTTCGGGTTATCTTGATACCGACGCAGGAAACGACTATCCCGTCAAGTACCATCCCATCTATTTCTCGGAGGGTGGCTCTTACACCATCACCATCAACGCCAACGATTACACGTTCACGATTGACAAGCTGGTTTATCCTGCTCCCGAAAACGTAGTGGCAACTGCCAACAGTGAAAACCAGACCGCTACCGTGACTTGGGATGCTCCCAGCAACCTACCCACCGTTCCTGGAACGATTAATCAATCGGTTACCGAGGACTTTGAGAATGGAGCCACTGGTTGGACATTCATTGATGCCGATGGCGACGGCTATAACTGGACCTGGAATGATAATAGTTCGGCTTCAAGTAATATGATAACCAATAGCGGTAATTGTATCGTGTATTCTGAAAGTTATCGTAATAATGAGTCGGGCAGTGGTGGTACGGTCCTCTATCCCAACAACTGGATGATTTCGCCCGAGGTTGTCCTAGATGGAACCTTGTCATTATATGCTTGTGGCCAAGATGCAAACGGCTATCATAAAGAGGTATTTGGTGTGTATGTTTGTGTCGGTTCTTATAACGGAATCTCCAGTTTCGTACAAGTAGGCGCTGACGTTACTACCACCCATGACATGACGGAATATACTTTTGACCTGAGCCAGTATCAAGGCCAGTTAGGTCACATCGCTATCGTTCACCACAACGTATCCGATCAGTTCATTTTGAACATCGATGACATTACTTACCAAATCGCTGTTCCTAGCATGGTTACGATGGAGCCTGAATCCTATAACATTTATCTGGATGGCGAGCTCGTAGGAAACGTGAATGCCAACGATCCTCTTACCTACACCTTCAATAATGTGTCTGCAGGTGACCACACCGCCGCTGTCAGCGCAGTTTATGAGGGTGGTATTGAATCGGAACGCGTGCCCGCTGACTTTAACATCGTGCCCAAGACCGACGCTCCCGCGATCAGTGTAGTCCCGGGCGAGACGGCCTATACCATCACCGCAACGGCTGCTGATCCCAACGCTGCTGTGGTCATGACAGTTGATGGTGTAGAATACACCGGCACCGGCAGTGTCAGCGTCAGCATTGACCGTGGCACTAACGACAAGAACGTGGCTGTTAGCGCCACCGCTCAGGAGGACGGCAAGCTCGTCAGCGATCCCGCTGAACAGACCGTGAACGTTCCCATGCTGCCTATCACGCCGACACCGACCATCACCTACGAGCAGACTAACGCTACCGTAGTTGTTACCGCTACCGGCCAAGGTACCGTTTATCTGGAAGTTGACGGCCAGACCGCTAGCGGCGAGGGCACCGTCAGCATCACCATCATGCGTTCGATCGACGACAAGACTGTAACCGCTAACGCTACCGCTGTTGATACCAACCATCAGCCCAGTGCTACCGCTAGCGAAGACATTACCATTCCCGCTCTGGCAGGTAATCCTGCTACCGCTAAGGAAGGTCTGCTGCGCATGCACTTGCTGGTAGTTGACCAGTTCAAGGAAGAGATTCCTGACGACAACAGCCATCCCGACCGCTACGGCTACGTGCTGAAGTGGGAGGAGCCTGCTAATGTTGCCGACCACAAGGAGAGTGGTACCGTTAAGGTGGACATCAAGAAGACCGAGGCCCAAGTCAACGGTTACTATACCCTCTCTCAGGTCGAGGCCGATACCAACCACGACAACAGTGAGATCACGCTGGACGTGCTCACTGCCGACGTAGGCATGTACCTGCCCGGCGAGGATCCTGATGTGTTGTATTACGAGATGCAGAGCAAGAAAGATGCAAATCCCGCATTGGGCGAGGACTACATCACTCAGCTGCAGTACATTAAGAATGCACAGAAGTATGAAGAGATGCTTGCGACTTCACCCAACAAGACGCATCAGTATCCGGCCGAAGAGACCTACCACTACTTTGATGACAGCACGCCCATCATTACTGGTGAATATGGCGTCAACTTCATGACCTATGCTCCCTCAGTATCCACCTGGGGTATCCAGCGCCGCTACTTCGAGGTAGACGGTCTGGACAACACCTATGGTGCTCCCATCTGGAAGACCGGCGTCGGTCAGGTGAGGGTAATCAGCACCGAGGCACAGTTACAGCGCGGTCCTCAGGGTTCAACCCAATGGGATGGTGTTGGTGGTCCTTGCAGTCTGGTATTCTTGGGAGTGGAGGCATTCGGCGACCTGCCTAGTGCTGATGTTTCCAAC
This sequence comes from uncultured Prevotellaceae bacterium, assembly GCA_900318205.1. Taxonomy (GTDB): domain Bacteria; phylum Bacteroidota; class Bacteroidia; order Bacteroidales; family Muribaculaceae; genus Sodaliphilus. The sequence goes on from ONJS01000008.1 coordinate 94,494, forward strand.
ATCCAGTATGAACCCTACATGTTCCGCGTTTGGGTACAGAGCCCGGGTAACAACCTGCGTGGCTGCAACCTCATTGGAGAGCATGTGGATCCTAACAAGCCCGGTGAACACTGGGACGGTGACGGTACCTGCTATGGTGCAGAGCCTGTCCTGGTCTATGAGCAACTGACCACCGATGGACACCTCTACAAGCACGTGCAGTCAATGGAAGAAGGCAACAACGTAGAATGGGGTGAAAAGATCCAGTTCGGTGCACTTGATTCAGGCATTAACGACCTGATCGTCTATGTACGCTTCTACTACAGGTCCACTGGTCATGGCATCAGTGGCACGAGGTTCACGCTGCGTGGCAACCGCGATGACGACGATGAGACGCCCGAGGTTCCTGGATACTATGCCTCCGAGGGTGACGGTAATCCCGACATCACCACTGGCATCAACGGCGTCTACACCAACCTCAACAAGCCTGTTGAGAGCGTGACCTACGTCAACGCCCAGGGTATGACAAACGACCAGCCCTTCGACGGTGTCAACATCGTGATCACCCGTTACACCGACGGCACGATGAGCACCACCAAGGTGGTTCGTTGATCCTAATTAAGACTATATTCTGACGCAAGACTATAGAATTTTTTAATAACCACAGTAATAAGCCAGGGGCTCGCTGCCGATAGCGCGCCCCTGGCTGCTTTTTTGTCCCCCTGCAGAGAGGAAGCAACAACGCCCATCCCGCAATCGTGCCACCATGCCGCAGCAGCGGCAGGGTCGTTCTATGCCGTGGCTCCCGCCACGGCCATGCTGCTCTTGACAGCAGTGGCTAGGAACAGGACTGTTTTTTATCAGCAAAAAACATGGAGGAAAAATTGTAAAAATCCAAAAAAAAGTTATAACTTTGCCTCGGAATAGTGTACTCTGCCGCAAGCGCTTCTTAACTCTCTCCTGAATAGCATTGATATTACTACCCCATTGAGCTGTTCTTGAGAATAAAGAGAAGGAATAGGCTAAAACTATAGAACAACATAACCAATTCGACTATATTTGTTTTATTCACTTTTTTAAATGATTTTATTATGAGGACTAAAAACATTCTCGGGCTGATGATTACAGCCCTGTTCGTGATGTTTGGTGTGACGACTGCCCAAGCACAGGCTGTTGTTCACAACAAGGCCTATTATGATGCCATTACCTATCAGTGGACCGACGCCAGCGGCGTTTCCCACGAGAATGCCATCACCGATGAGGCCACCGATCCCTACCAGATTGTAGCCCTATTGAAGAAAGTGTATTGCGACCCCAACATCCCGGGTCCCAAGTACAGCGCCTATGACAAGAACGGCAACCGCGAGCGCCCGGTTTACTACGGCGCCGTGGGCGGCGGCTGGAACATCAGCGCCGATGACGTGACGCCCCCCTACGAGGAGGGTTACACCATCCTGATGGTGGCTCTGAACAACCACATCACCACCTACGGTGGCGATACCCAACAGGGAGGTCTCTGGGGCGGCACCTACAACTCCAACTTCTTCACCAACACCAATGACCTGATCGACTACATTGGCGACAACATCGCTGCCGTGCAGCTGCTGACCGATGGTCTGCGCGTGGGCAGTGGCATGATGAGCGGTACGACCTTCAACATCAGCGGTGAGTTCAACCGTTTCTTCGTTCTCGGTAAGGGCCAGGCCCGCCAGAAGGACAGCTGGGTAACCAACTACGAGAACAACAACAACGTCATCGCCGGTGAGGCTGTCCCCTTCAAGTTCATGTTCGAGGAGTTCAGCCCCACGAGTGGCCGCGAGGGTTCACAGATCACCGACTTCTATTCCAAGATGGTCGGTGGCAAGCTCTATCCCGTGATCCACGACTGTATGTCGGTCATCGACAAGGAGCACGACTTCTCGATGGCTGGCAAGAACGGCACCGAGTACAAGTCGATGACGGGCATGAACATCTTCATCCCCGACTACCGCCTGATGTACTGGGAGAAGGACACCACCTGGACCACCGGCTGGTTGTTCCCGACCACCCACAACGGCGTGTATGACGGCCGTACCCAGAACCCCTACAAAACCGTTGACGGTCAGGAGTTCGCCGATCCCCGCTATGTGACTGCCAACTTCGCTGCCTATAACCAGGACTATGCACCCCGCGTGGGTATCTACCTGGTAAACTTGGAGGCTGCAGCCGAGCCCACTGCCACCGAGCATGTATATAATGTAGTGCTCGACTGGACTTCTTCGCTCGACGACCTGGCAAGTGAGGACGTGCCCCAAACCTACATCCTCTACCTTGTACTCACCGACGAGGACGGCAATGAGGTTCACCAGGAGATCATCACCACCAGTGAGAACAGCTACACCTATGAGGTGCCGCAGGACGAGCACAGCTACACGCTCACCTACATCGTCTTTGCCAAGCCCTCCGACGGCGACCATGACATGTTTGTGGCTTGGTCCAACCAGGCCAGCGTTGTCATCCCCGGCTGGTATGACTTCCTCAACCTCGCGCTGAACCACTACGAGAGCGACTATGTAGCCAACGAGGAACTGAATTACTACCGCAACTTCCTCAACGTGCTGAACGACGATGCTGTCAACGCTCTGACACCTGCCCGCGTACAGGAAGGTGAGAACACCTTCATCCTCTATCGCATGGACGCTGCCAACCTCGACGTGATGGTTCCCGTTGCCGAGTTGACGCTGACCGCCAACAACGGTGTACGCTACAACGTCACCTATGAGAACCAGGAGCCCCTGGCAGACTACAACGTGCCCATCACCACGAGCGGCAACCTCAACGTTGATGACGGCGAGGCCATCGACCTGAGCCCCATTACCTTCGTTGACCAGTTCACCGCCATGACCGCCACCAACGATCACCCCGTGCGTTATGCCTACATGCTCGCCCTGAGCGACAACAGCAAGAGCACCAACACCGTTGAGGTGCCCGTCTTGAAGACCTCTTCAACTATCGAGGGCTTCTACACCCTCGAGGAGGTCATGAACGATGTTGACCACAGCCTCACCGATGGTGTTAAGAGCACCAACATGAAGATGAACCTGGTGAACAACCCCGCTATCTACTACTACACCATTGAGCGTGGCGATAACGTTGCTCCCAACGAGGCCATCTCCAAGCTGCAGCGCCGCACCGACGGTACGTTCATGGAGATGAACAACCACTTCAATATGGCTGGTAACATCTATGAGGCTGGTCCGTTCAGCCTGCTTGATGCCGACATGCTGACCGGTACACCCGGTGACTTCGCAGCCTATGCTCCCGTCATCTGGACCTTCGGTGAGGATCGCGTTAAGCAGGATGGCGAGAACAGCTATGGTAGCCCGATTATGAAGACCGGCGTGGGCCGCACCGAGGTCAACGTTACCGGTGTACACACCGACGGCGAGAACGGTGTCTGGAGGGATGAGAACAACCAGCAGTGCTGGATCTACTATCCCACCATCACTGTCCTTGGCGAGGTTCCCGTTGATGCCAGCGTATCCTACGAGCCGTTCATGTTCCGTGTATGGAGAGAGTGCAACGACATCCGTGGCTTCTTCTTCGACGAGGCTGGCAAGCCCGTTAACGATCCCACTGCCGACCGCGATCCCAGCAAGCTCATCATCGAGGAAATGACTACCGAGGATGCCCTGATCGACCTGGGTGGTGACTACGAGGTTAATCCTTACGGTTTCGGTGCTAAGAAGGATGCCGAAATCACCTTCCGCGTACGCTTCTACTACAAGAAGTCGGGTGAAAACAGAGACGACGCCCCGCTGTACTATGTAGTTGAGAACGTCTTTGACTGGAACGAGATTGCAACCAGCATCCACGAGCTGAACGCTGCTGGTGAGGTGAACGTGACCTACATCAACGCACAGGGTCTCAGGAGCGACAAGCCCTTCGACGGCGTGAACATCGTCATCACCCGCTACAGCGACGGCTCGACCAAGACCACCAAGATGATTCGTTGACAAGTGGTCTAAAGACGCAACATCTTGCGTCACAAGAATCAGATGTCAGGAGTTTGCATCAACAGACTGACTAACGATTGAGAAAGGTGAGATGACCCACAAAAATGGGTCATCTCACTTTTTCTTTTAAATAATTGCAAAATACTATTTATATGCTTACCTTTGCAGTGTGAAATGGACCTCGCTTGTCTAAAGCGCTTAAAATGAACACTTTTTGTTTATTCACATATTTCATTAACTTCTTAATTCATTACAAGCTTTTATGAAGAAATTGTTTTCTCTCCTCTTCGTTGCCCTGCTGACCATGTCCGCTTGGGCTGAGACGACTGTGACGTTCACCGCTGGTACAGACCTCGGTCTCACTACCGTTAACAACTCGCCTGATCAGGTCAGCAAGGATGGCATCACCATCGCTTGCGACAATGCAGCTTTTGCAACGGCACAGTATCGTTTTTATGCTGGTTCAACGGCAACCATCACGTCAACCGTTGGCAACATCACTAAGGTAGAGTTTACCTGCACTGGCAGCAACACCAGCGACAATGGCCCTGGTCACTTCGACGCAGTCAGCGCTGGTGACTATGCCTATGATGCCAAGGTCGGCACTTGGACTGGCAATGTTGCCGAGTTCACCATCCATGCTAACAAGCAGGTGCGCGCCACCCAGATCGTTGTCACCGTTGGTGGCGAGGCCCCCGTTGAGACGCTGAAAGCTCCCGTATTTGATCCCGCTGATGGTGCTACCTTCGACGGTGAGAGCATGCAGGTGAGCCTGAGCTGCGCTACCGAGAATGCCAACATCCAGTGGTTCTATGGCACTCCCGACGCTCCCGAGAGCAACTACAACTACTATCAGGAGCCCTTCAACGTGTATGAGACCTGCACGCTGACCGCCTACTCCTACAAGGGCACTGACATGAGCGAGTATGTAACCGTTCATTACACCAAGATTGAGCCCGCTCAGGAGACCACCGAGATCAGCTTCGTTGCTCTGAACGACACCGTTGAGGGCGGCAGCACCGCTGGCTGGCACAGCATCGTTAAGGATGGCGTGACCATGAAGTTCTACGGCACCGTTAGCAACTATACCCTGACTGACTCGCTGGGCAACGTGACCAATGAGTATCACCAGTATCGCATCCACAAGAACCGCACCATCCAGTTCACCACCAAGGTTGGTAACATCCGCAAGATCGAGTTCATCTGTGATCCCTCTAACCCCGTTACCGGCTTCGCTGACGTTCAAGGTCTTAACAAGGAGACTGGTATCTGGGAAGGTTTGACCCGTGACATCACCTTTACTGCCTCCAACTTGCAGGTTCGCGCCAACAGCATTATCGTAACCGTTGACGATCAGATCCCCACTATCACCGTTGAGGCTCCCGTTATTTCTCCCGAAGGCGGCAAGTTCACTGGCACCCAGGAGGTGACCATCACCTGCGAGACCGAGGGTGCTACCATCCTCTACAGCATCAATGATGCTGACTATCAGGAGTACAATGCTCCCATCACCCTGACCGAGACCGCTACCGTTAAGGCTTATGCTGAGCTCGAGGGCGAGACCAGCGATGTTGTTGAGGCTACTTACACCAAGCGCGCTGAGGTGGCTACTCTGGCCGACGCTAACGCCCTGCCCAACAAGACCGACTTCGTCTTCTACGGCAACGTTGTTACAGTTTACCAGTATGGCAGCAACCTGTGGGTTAAGGATGATTCCGGTTACGGTCTGATCTACGGCAGCCAGGTTCCCAAGAACATTCCCGACGGTTCGACACTGAAGGAAGAGTGGGATGCCCAGTACTACTTCTTCCGTGGTGCCATCAACGAGTATCAGTATCCCAACAACGTTGTTGTTGACGAGGAAGAGCCCCTCGTTGAGATCGTTCCCAACGAGTACACCTCTGACCAGATCACTACCGAAAAGATCAACGAGCGCGTAATCCTGAAGGGTCTCACCCTGCTCGCTGGTCCTGAGAATTATCTGTACAACTCAACCGACAGCCTGACCATCTACAACCAGTTCGGTATCACCCTGCCCACCGAGCTCGAGGGTAAGACCTACGACGTTGAGGGTATGGTAAGCTACTATAATAATAAGGTTCAGATCATGCCCATCACTATCACCGAGGTTCAGGCCACAGACTTCGTTCGTGGCGACGCTGACGGCAACGGTGAGGTGAAGATTGCTGACGTTACCGCTCTGATCAACTTCCTGCTCAGCGGCGATACCAGCCTCGTTAACCTGCAGAGTGCTGACTGCGACCAGAATGGTGAGGTGAAGATTGCCGACGTTACCGTTCTGATCAACTATCTGCTCAGCGGTGTTTGGCCTGAATAATCACTTCCTATCCAACTAAAAAAATAGGACCTTGAAATCAAGGTCCTATTTTTTATCATATGAAAAACATATGCACATCGCCCTATCCATCCCCACTTAACCCGAGCTCATCAAAAATAAAGCGTTGACCTTCAATCCATTCGCCATGTAGAGACGCAAAATCTTGCGTCTCCAGGGCTAGCATTTGATAATGTCCAACCATTGGAGACGCAAAATTTGCGTCTCTACTGGTCATCCGGTGGCTAACTTGCTGAAATCTAGAATAGATTCTCATTGATGTCCGAGGAAAACAAGTAGGATGAATGTCAGTGCCCAAAAGTTGCCCAAAGGGCAACTACTCGGGGACGGTTTCTGTGTAACAAAATGCCTTGCATTTTGGACTCAGGAACCGTCCCCTCGGATCCGACCAAAGGTAACTCTCGCCTAGTTCAGAGCCCTTAAAGTAACGTGAGTTCGATGAGATTATTAATTTCAATCAGAGCGTTAGCAACTCCCCCCTCTAAGATTAGAGGGGGCGTTGATGTCTCAAGAGGAAGTGCTTCGAGGGTAAATCATACTCCTCCGCCCTAACGGGGAAATTATGACATAAAACGTTGACCCTCAATCCATTCGCCATGTAGAGACGCAAAATCTTGCGTCTCCAGGGCCAGCATTTGGTAATGTCCAACGATTGGAGACGCAAAATCTTGCGTCTCTACTAGTCATCCGGTGGATAACTTGCTGAAATCTAAAATAGATTCTCATTGATGTCCGAGGAAAACAAGTAGGATGAATGTGAGTGTCCAAAAGTTGCCCTTTGGGCAACTACTCGGGGACGGTTTCTGTGTAACAAAATGCCTTGCATTTTGGACTCAGGAACCGTCCCCTCGTATCCGACCAGAAGTAACTCTCGCCTATTGCAGGCGCCCTTAAAGTAAGCCCCTTACCTCAACATTTCATCCGATCAGCTTGTACCGAGACCGTATAGGAAACTGGTTTTTCACTTAGAACTCCATGCCGTCAAACAATGTCGGCTGGGGCAACAGTTGGAAGGTGCGGCGGTGATAGGGTGTAGCGCCATACTGAGCAATAGCAGCGCGGTGGTCAGGTGTGGGATAGCCCTTATTGCGTGCCCATCCATATTGAGGATACTCCTCGTCAAGCCGACGCATAAGCTCATCACGATGGGTTTTGGCGAGAATAGAGGCGGCAGCGATGCTCAGCATCTTACCGTCGCCCTTGACGATGGTGGTGTAAGGAATGTCCTGATAGGGAAAAAAGCGGTTACCGTCCACGAGGATGGCTTCGGGGCGCACGCTCAACTGGTCGAGCGCGCGATGCATCGCGGTGATGCTGGCACGCAGGATATTGATGCGGTCAATCTCCTCGGGCGAAACCATCGCCACGGCCCAAGCCAGCGCCTCACGCTCGATGACAGGGCGCAACTGCTCGCGCTGACGCTCGCTCAATTGCTTGCTGTCATTGATCAAGTCGTTGTTGAAGTCGGGCGGCAGAATGACGGCAGCAGCCGTTACCGGACCCGCAAGGCATCCACGACCGGCCTCATCACAACCTGCCTCGACGCGTCCAGCTATTAAAAAATGTTGTAACACTGTTGATGAGTGATTATAAAGATAATTAGACATTGAGATGCAAGAGCAGTTCTAAAAAACCAGATCACCAAACACCCAATGTCTAACGTCTAATGTCTAAAGTCTAACGCCTAAAGTCTAATGTCTAACGCCTAAAGCCTCCTCTCAATGACATAGTCAAAGATATCGCGGAACTGGTCCACGGTTTCATCGGGGGAATAAGGCGAGAGAACGTCGTTAGCCTCGTCACGCAGGCGCTGCATCACCTCATAGGCATAGTCAATGCCACCGGCACGCTTGGCAAACTCAATCAGTCGGTCAATGTCATCACTTGTGGGAGTCTCCTTGTTCACCAATGCCAGCATCTCGTCATGCTCGGGCAAGTCGGTACGGTTCAAGGCATAGATGAGAGGCAACGTCACCTTGCCCTCGCGCAGGTCATTGCCAGTGGGCTTACCGATGATCGGATCGTTGTAGTAGTCAAAGGTGTCATCCTTAATCTGGAAACAGATGCCCAGCAAGCGGGCAAAACGGCGCAACTCATCGATGGCAGTCTGCGGCGCGTTGTTGGCATAGCCTCCGACGGCGGCACAACACTCAAACAACGAGGCAGTCTTGGCACGGATGATATCCATGTAGGTCTCCTCGTCGATGTTGTGGTTGCGCGCGATATCCACCTGGTCAATTTCTCCGAGTGAAAGGTCACGACCCATGTCGGCCAGAGCCGACAAGATGCGGCCATCACCCGTCGCCACACCACAGCGCAAAGCACCAGTGACAAAGAAATCGCCCACAAGGACTGCCACATGGTTACTCCACACGTCGTTGATCGTGGGCAGGCCACGACGCTCGGTAGCCTCATCAATGACATCGTCATGAATAAGCGATGCATTGTGAAGCATCTCGAGTGCTGCAGCACCCTGTAATGCCTTCTCATTGACGCCACCAAAGAACTTGGCGCTCAACAGCGTCACGATGGGTCGCAACAGCTTGCCCTTGCTCTTGAGATAAGAGGTTACTATGCTGTTGGTCAACTCGCTGTTGCTCGTCAACGTCGAGGTGATAATCTCGTTCATCGCGTCCAACTGAGGGCGCAGTTGCTCCTGGATATGTTCTATCGTCATTGCCATTAGAGTGCAAAATTACTAATAATTCCCGAGTGAGCCACCAATTTTAAGAGTAATTTTTGAAATTGTATTCAAGCAATAGATTCAAGACTTGTAACTTTTTACCCTTGACATCACTCCTTCGGTTTCTTATCTTTGCCCACAAGCAATACACAGTAGGAAATTGTTCAGTGGACCGAGGCTGAGCCTCGGTTCAATAAACGGCACCAACAAGAAAACATCAAATAACTGTATTTCAATAGATTAACAAAACAGTTAACAGTCTTTTAACATTTCCCCCGAAACTTTTTTCACATGGCCGGCCACGTTTACAATGACAAAAACTGGAGACTGAAAACTATAAAACTGAAAACTTTTCACTACCTTTATGCCCTACAAAACTGTAACGATTATGGAATCCACCAAGAAACTGCTGCTTCTCGATGCCTACGCATTGATTTTCAGGGCATTTTATGCCATGATTCGCAGCCCGCGCATCACCTCGACCGGCATCGACACGTCGGCCGTGTTCGGCTTTGTCAACACCTTGCAGGAGTTGCTCAAGCGTGAACAGCCCAGCCACATCGCCGTGTGCTTTGACCCACCAGGGGGCAAGACGTTCAGGCATGAGAACTACCCGCCCTACAAGGCCAACCGCGACAAGACGCCCGAGGGCATCCTCGTTGCCGTGCCCTACATCAAACGCATCCTGCAGGCCTACCGCATCCCCATCTTTGAGGTAGAAGGCTTTGAGGCCGATGATGTCATCGGCACCCTCTCCCACCAGGCCGAGCAGCAGGGTTTCTTCACCTATATGGTCACTGGTGACAAGGACTTCGGGCAACTGGTAACGCCCAACATCAAGGTCTATGACCCGCTCAAGAAGGAAATCCTGGGCGTGAAAGAAGTCAACGACAAGTATGGCATCCTGTCACCCAAGCAACTCATCGACATCCTGGGACTGATGGGAGATACCGCCGACAACATCCCCGGCTGCCCGGGCGTGGGTCCCAAGACGGCCGAGAAGCTCATCCAGCAGTTCGGCTCCATCGAGAACCTGCTGGAGCACACCGACGAGCTCAAGGGCGCTCAGCAGCAGAAGGTGAGAGACAATGCCGAACAGATACGCATGTCCAAGTGGCTGGCAACCATCATCACCGATGTGCCCGTGACACTCGACGCCGACGCCCTGCGACGTGAGCCGGTAGATTTGGACGCCCTGCGCGAGGTGTTCAATGAACTGGAGTTCCGCACGCTCTCACAGCGCCTCATCGACGGTGGCGAGGCCAACGCCGGTCTGGATGGTGTCCCGGCGCCCGCTCCCTCCCCCACTCCTGCTGCACCGGCACCTGCTCCCCAAAAGCCCAAAGCCGTCGTCGGGAAGCAGATGTCTTTATTTGATCTTGACGAGCCTGAACCCGAAGCAGCAACCCAGCCGGCAGCAACCGCCTACAAGACGCTCGACGATGTGGCACACCATTACCGCCTCGTCACTTCGCCACTAGAGGTCGCCACTCTGGTGAGCGAACTTCAAGCGGAGCCTCGTGTCGCCGTTAGCCTGTTGGGTACAGGCAGCAGCGCCATGCAACTCAAGATATTGGGCATTGCCCTGTGCGGCAAGGTCCACGAGGCGGCCTATATCCCGTGTGAGGGTAAGAGCGATGTGCTCAAGGCCATTGCCCCCTTGTTTAACGGGGAGACTTGTGTCGTGAGCAGCGATATCAAGCGGCTGATCGTAGTGCTGCATCAACACGGCATCTCGTTCAACGCGCCCTACTATGACACGGCTGTCGCCCACTACCTGCTGCAGCCCGAGCGAGGCCACAGCATTGCAGAGGTAGCCTACGAACTGCTGCACTACACCGCCATCACCCCCGACAGCCTGTTAGGTCCCAAGGGGCGCAACCAACTCAAGCCACAGCAATTGGCACCCGAAGCCCTCGCCCGCTGGGCATGTGAAGCCGCCGACCTGACCCTGCAGCTGCCCGATGCGCTCAATGTTCTGCTCAAGGAACAAGGCATTGACAAATTGCTGACAGACATCGAGCTGCCACTGATTAAAGTGCTGGCAAGCATGGAGCTGGCGGGTGCCCGCATCGATGTGAAGGCCCTGAACGAGTATTCTGTTGCCCTGACCGAACAAATGAACCGTCTGGATGCCGAGTGTCACCAATTAGCCGGCATGTCCTTCAATACGGCATCGCCTGCACAAGTGGGCGAAGTGTTGTTCGACCATCTGAAAATCGACCCCAAGGCCAAGAAAACCAAGACGGGCCAGTATAGCACGACCGAGGATATCCTGCTCAAGTTGCGCGACCGTCACCCTCTGGTAGACAAGATATTGGAACTGAGGGGAATCCGCAAACTGCTGTCCACCTATGTCAACGCCTTGCCTGCCCTTATCAACCCCACCACAGGCCGCATCCACACGACCTATAACCAGACCGTTACCGCCACGGGGCGCTTGTCCTCTACCAATCCCAACCTGCAGAACATCCCTGTTCGCACCGACGACGGCAAGGAAATCAGGCGCGCCTTCATTCCCGCCGACGGCAACGTGTTCTTCAGCGCCGACTACTCGCAGATCGAACTGCGCCTGGTCGCCGATCTGAGCCACGACAAGACGATGCTCGACGCCTTTGCCCACGACCACGACATCCATGCCATCACGGCAGCGCGCATCTACCACAAGCCGCTGGAAGAAGTCACCAGTGATGAGCGTCGCAAGGCCAAGACGGCCAACTTCGGCATCCTGTACGGCATCAGTGCCTTCGGCCTGGCACAACGGTTAAATATCCCGCGCGACGAGGCCAAGATGCTGATTGACGGATATTACACGACCTTCCCACAGGTGCGCGACTATATCGACCGCAGCATTGCCCAAGCCCGGGAAAAGGGATATGTAACCACCGTTTACGGTCGCCGACGCATGTTACCTGACATCAATTCGAGAAACGCAGTGGTAAGAGGTTTCAGCGAGCGCAACGCCATCAATGCGCCCATCCAGGGCACCGCTGCCGACGTCATCAAGTTGGCGATGGTGCGCATCTACCAGCGTTTCCAGCAGGAAGGCATCCAGTCCAAGATGATCTTGCAGGTGCATGACGAACTCAACTTTGACGTCATCCCCAGCGAGCTCGACCGCGTCCAGCGCATCGTCATCGAGGAGATGGAAGGTGTCTATCACGGCGACGTGCGACTCACCGCCAGCCACGGCGCCGCCAGCAACTGGCTTGACGCCCATTAATTGCCCCCAATCCAGTTGACCTCAACAAAACCGCTGACGCTCAACCCGCTACGAATTGATACACAACACATCCACCATGTAGAGACGCAAAATTTTGCGTCTCCAGGTCAGCATTCGGTAACATCAAACGTTTGGGAATGCAAAATTTTGCGTCTCCAGGTCAGCATTCGGTAATATCAAACAGAAAGCCTTGACCAGACGCACTCCCAGTGCGCCCTGGCCGAAGGTCAGTGTGCCTTGCGGGTCAGTATGTTCCACACAAACAGTCGCAACTTGTCATAAACTATCGCAAAAACAAAAATAGCGACGCAAGACAACACGGTATAAAGAAGAAATAAGGGAACACTAAACTTCTCATACAATGACAACAACCATTGCTGCTCTAAATCCCATAAAGCGGGATGAAGATTTACCAAATAGACCATTGTTATTGAAATGGCAACCGTATTGATGAACTTGCTGCTGATTTTGAATTGATTAAACAGCAGCAATGTGCTAACAGACTGAATGAGAATAAAAGGATTGACATAATCAGTCTGCTGCTCTGTCAATACAAGCGCATTGCATAAGCATGAAATAAGAATAATCAGAATGAGTACCTTCTTAGAGCATGATGGCTGATTGGCCCTCACATATCTGCCCAAGAGATATAAAAACATAAACCATAATACCGAAGCCCCTCTTCTGATTTCTATTCCTTCTATTCCAAACAAATAATCAGCAAGCGCAATAACATAGAAGATGATCAATACTGTCTTGAACTCCTTATTGGTAAAACGCTCAACGGCAGCATTCAGGATGGGTGTCAATGCGAAAAGGGCAATATAGGCATTGATAAACCAATACCTGTGAAACGCGAAATAATGGTATTTAAAATCGATAACTCCACAACCTATAAGCAACAATGATATCGGGATGACGCAGAAGAGTACTTGAAAAATCAGATTCATTGATTTCCTGATAGAAAAATGCGTACCATAGAAACCCGTTATCAAGACAAAGATATTCACTGGAGTTAATGTGAATGCTTCGGCAAAGCGCCGAACGAATAGCCTTCAGGGCGATCAAATGCCAAAAAATTGGCATGAAGCAGCAGAATCATAAACATGATGATGATCCTGAGCAACTCGATATTTGAATCTCTTCTTTTAACTTCCATCGTCCGTAATGAGGATTGAAGCACAAAATTAATAATATTTTAGCGATTTTTTGCTCTAATTTAAAAAATAGCAGTACCTTTGCACCGCTTAAACAAACTCCCTACGGAGTTTGGGACGGCTTCGGGGTGTAGCACAGTTGGTTAGCGCGCCACGTTCGGGACGTGGAGGCCGGAAGTTCGAGTCTTCTCACCCCGACTCAGACACGAAAGCTGATGCAACACAATTGCATTGGCTTTCTTTTTTTTAGATAACGATATCCACATGACAATCGAGATGAGACATGCAGTATAGCATGAACATCAACACTTCAGCACAGCAGTAGCAATGCCAACCACAGCGGGCAATAAATCCACCCTGACGTTCAACGAACTGATTTCCGGCGGCAGGACCTACCTGATGGGATGCGCCATGATCGCCATCATGCTGTTCCATGAGTACTTCATTCCCCAATACCCTATTACCCACTTTTTCCGCTTGTATGGGCACTGGGGCGTCGAGTTGTTCCTGCTGTTGTCAGGTTTTGGCATTGTACACTCGCTCAAGAAGAACAGCACCAAGCAATACTACATCAACAGGGCAAAACGCCTGGTTCCGACCTGCATCCTTGCCGGCTTGTGCAAATTGCTGCTTGACCGTCTCGGGTTTATCGAAATCAAGACGCAGAACGTCCTGATGCTCGTCACCAACCTCTACCTATGGTTCATTTATGCCATCGTCGTTTACTATGCCATAGCGCCGCTGATTTATCATTTCTTGAAACGGTATAGCGTGGCGACCTTGTGTGTCATTTGTGTCTTATCGGTGCTGTGTCGATTGATTCCTCTTGAGGCCCATCCCGATTATCTGATCAGCAAACTGGGATGGATCAACGCGAGATTACCCATCTTTGTATTCGGCATGTACATCGCCGTGAAACCGCTGAAATACAGTGTGCGTTCCATCTTCTGGATGGGTCTGCCCTTTCTCCTGCTGAGCATGGCACTCATCATCCTGCGCAAACTTGGGCACTATTGGAACCTTCCCTTTGAATACCTCTTGCTGCTACCGGCTTCGCTCACGATGTGTATCCTGGGCCATCTTTTCTACCGCCTGTTGGCTTGGATAAAGTGTGCACAGATACTCAACTTTTTCGGGAAATACTCACTTGAGCTTTACCTGTGGCATGAGTTCATTTATTGGAACATCGACGAGCATGTCTTTTTCAAGGACCTGTCAATGCCGGTTAAATTCATCCTCGGCGTTGCCGTCTCATTGCTGTTTGCCTATCTGACACGCCTGGCAATCGATTACCTGATGAAGCGGAGCCCAATCGGACGTTAACAAACCAGGCACTTGTCGATAATCCCGATATGATTATTTCTGCAATTGGGAGAGGTGTGACTCAAGATCTGAAGGCTTGATAACGATTTCGCGATAATCATCGTTGGTAGAATAACGATAGGCCAAATTGGTTCCCGTGTCAGCCACCGCTTTAAAAAAGGCAATGCTATCGTCATTATCACAAGCTTCAGCCAGTGCGCTTAACAACGCTTCTTTTAATGCACCATCTCCTCCATCCAGATTATCAAAGTTGTCCACCATATATTTGTATGTGACTGTATTGGCGTCCTCATCATATTCGACACTCGTATAAATCACTCCGTTTTCCAAATTCATGGGACAGCTTTCGTTTTCCTCCATTACATCCTTTTTGATCAGCGCCTTTAAAGCAGCGATTGAGTCAGCCTTTGCATCTTTTGCATCCGATGACACCGAAGATTGAACGCAACTGGTAGAAACAAAACAAAGAGCGGCCAAAAGGGCCAATACGGCAAACCTCATTTCATGTCTCAGTGTTTTAATCATAATAGTAATCATTTAAAGGCATCTGTGGCTCCACGATGCAGGTTGCTAGTTAGATTCTTAAGACATAAAAGATAAACGGGGCCACCTAATCTCCACACCGCTATGTGAATTACTGAATATCCAAGTCCACATATCCAGAGTATCTCGATATTGCGCTATCTATTATGCCTGTCAATTCCCCATCAGGTCTTATGACGATGCAAATATAACTCGTTTTTCCTACAGTATCACCGTAAATCCGCACAAACCTAACATGATTATTGCACTTAATTGTTTTGAAACAACAACTTAGAGGGTTTTCTTTTGCACATGGGTTGTATGGGTTTGCTATTATGCAAAAAAGGTGGTAACTTCGCAGTCAAAATCCAAGCAGGCTTATGAATACGACCAAAATCACTGAACTTGAACTGCACGATGTGCCGCAGATGTACCATAACCTCAAGTACAATGACGGCGAAATCTATTTTGCCGACAACATCACGTCAATCCCCGGACTGATGAAGCAATTCAAGGTGAACTTCATCGCCTACGTGATAGTGACCGAAGGCCGACTCTCGCTCGACCTGAATGGAGTCAACTACAATCTTGATAGGAACAGCTCGCTGTTTGTGGACCGCAAGATGGTGATTGACAATGTGAAGCACACCGAGAATTTCAACTGTGTCATCTGCGCCATGAGTACCGACGTCGGTTTTGCCTTTTTCAACAAGAGCCTGCTGCAATCTATCATGCACATCAGGAACAATCCCGTCATCAAGATGGAGCAGAACGAGGTGGACCTGATGATGAAATACTATGAACTGCTGACATTCAAGATGGAACATCAGGAGATGAACTTCGGGCGGGAAACGGTGCGCGACATCATCCGCTGCTTCGCCTATGACCTGTTGTCCAACATCAACAAGCATCTTGACACCGATGCCGAGGGCGACATCCTGCGCCAGGGGGATCGCATCTACAGGAAATTCATGCTCCTTCTCGCCGAGAAAAGCAACGCTAACCGCAGCGTGAAGTCCTATGCCGACGAGTTGTGCGTCTCGCCCAAGTACTTGACCAGCGTGTGCCGCCGCCACAGCAACTCCACTGCCAGCGAACTGATTGCCGCATCAATGATCAGCCGCATCAAGCATCTGCTGCTCTACAGCGACCTCAGCATAAAAGAAGTGGCTGCCGAAATGGGATTCGACAACCTCTCATTCTTTGGAAAATACGTGAGAAAACACCTAGGCTTGTCACCCAACAACTACCGCAAGGCCAACAACTACGGCCATTAAAGCCCCGATAATCACCGACCATTTGTTACATACAATGACTATCAGTTAACAAATACAAGATACAACTATAAAAGAAAAAAAGGACACGATGCAATACAGGGCTATTAGCCAGCCCTTTAATTCTTTATGCTTATCGTTCCTGTATTTTGCATCCAGTTTCTTATATGTTTTTTTCCCTTTTGAGGGTATCATGATAACGCCCACCATCATCAACGGGATATACAGTTTCTTCATAAAGAAGTCTATGGTTTCACTTGGATAAATGTCTGAAATCACATATAGACATCCAGAAATAATCAGTAAAATATTAAAGACAAGGCATGAGCCAAAAACTACCATCGCAAAACCATCATAACAATTTTTGCCCCAAGAGCTGGCATTCCAGGCAACACTTGCTATCCGATAATACATATATCTAAATACTTCTATCATTTCTTAATTGATGTGATTTGGTCTAGAGGACTCACCAACATTGTCATTGCAATTGGTATTGCTTTCCATTGACATCATGGTGATTGGTTAAGGTTTTCTCATGCAAATATAATGCCAAATATCGTAACCAGCAAATGATGGCAAATGACATATTATATCAATTCGAAAAACAAAGCCGAAAACATAAATCGGCTCAAAAATAGAAGAAAATCGGCTCAAATTCTTGCATATTTGAGCCGATTCATATAACTTTGTGAACCGATAATGAGTTTCTGTTATGGACAAAAACAAGATCTTAACATACATCAAAGAGCACCCAAATTGTTCCTCAAAACAAATTACCGATGCTTTTGCCGGCGAAACTAGCCTCGCCACAGTAAAAAGAGTGGTCAACGAATTGGTCGCTAACTACTATGTGGAGGTAGAAGGCAAAGCCAGAGCCACACGCTATCGTGCATCCACTCTGTTCATGCCTATTGATCTGGATACATATTTCAGCAAAGACGTTGACCAACGTGAGGTATTTACTGGCTATAACTTTGATCTGATTCCTCAGGTGCTAAGTCGCATGAACTTGTTCACTCCAGCTGAATTGAATCTACTGAACCGCTTGCAGGAACAGTTTGCTCATAACTACACATCTTTGTCCGACAATCAGAAACATCGCGAAATGGAACGTCTGGGTATAGACCTAAGCTGGAAATCATCCCAAATAGAGGGAAATACCTATTCACTGTTGGAGACAGAACGTTTGCTCAAAGAAAAACAAACGGCCGATGGGAAGACCAAGGAAGAGGCCATCATGCTGTTAAATCACAAAGATGCGCTTGATTTCATAGTAGCTCATCCTGATTACCTTGAAAAGTTAACAATTTCACATATTGAGGATATCCATAGCTTGCTTATCAAGGACTTAGGGATTGACCGCAACATCCGCACACATCGAGTAGGCATCACGGGCACAAATTACCGGCCGATTGATAATGAATTCCAAATTCGAGAGGCGTTACAACAGATGTGTGACCTGATCAACAATCATGGAAATGTGTTTGAAAAGGCGCTTCTAGCCTTGCTTCTGCTCTCATACATTCAAGCATTTAACGACGGGAACAAACGCATTGCTCGAATTACAAGCAACGCCATTCTCATTGCCAATGGTTATTGTCCCATCTCCTTCCGCACAGTGGACAGCATTGACTACAAGAAGGCCATGTTACTATTCTACGAGCAGAATAACGTTTCAGCTTTTAAGCAGATTTTCATCGAACAGTTCCGCTTTGCCGTTGAAACCTATTTCTAATAGGGAAAAGGGCGTTTTTATTGAGATAATTTTTCTAGCATCTGGCTGGCAGTGAGACCGGTAACAGGGTGACGCCAGTCGGGTGCCAGCTGTATCATGGGCTTCAGGAAGAAGTCGCGCTCGGGCAGATGAGGGTGCGGCACCTGCAACGTGGCGGTATTGATGACCATATCGTCAATCGCCACGATGTCGATATCCACCAGCCGGTCGATGTAGCCTCCGTGCTCATCACGGTGAGACGCACTGCCCAGGTAGTGCTCTATCTCATGGATGCGGTCGAGCATGGCTTGCGGTTCCAAATCGCTACTCAGGCGCATGCCCAGATTCATAAACCGGTTCTCGCTTTCAAATCCCCACGGCTCACTCTCCACCATAGAAGAGACAGCACAATTGTCCATACCTGCAACAAGAGCAACGACGGCGCGATAGAGATTATCGCGCCGGTCGCCCATATTGCTACCTATATTCAGGTAATATTCCATGTTGATTACAAGGTCTTGTGAACCTCGATCTCCTCAAAGGCCTCGATGATATCCATCTCCTTCAGGTCATTGTAGGACTTGAGGCTCAAACCGCAGTCGTAACCGCTGCTCACCTCCTTGACATCGTCCTTGAAGCGCTTGAGCGAAGCCAAGTCTCCAGTGTGGATTACGATGCCGTCGCGAATCAGGCGCACCTTGCTGCCACGCTTGATCTTGCCCTCAACAACCATAGCACCGGCGATGGTACCCACCTTGCTGATGTGGTATACCTGACGCACCTCGGCGCTACCGGTAACCTCTTCCTTGATATCGGGTTGGAGCATACCCTCCATAGCGCTCTTGACCTCCTCGATGGCGTCATAGATGATGGAGTACAGACGGATGTCCACACCTTCCTGCTCGGCGGCACGCTTGGCAGCGGCTGCAGGACGCACCTGGAAGCCGACGATGTAGGCATCGCTGGCAGCGGCCAGGGTAACATCGCTCTCGGTGATGGCACCCACAGCCTTGTGGATAACGTTAACCTGAACCTCGGGGGTAGAGAGCTTGATGAGCGAGTCGCTCAATGCCTCGATCGAACCATCCACGTCACCCTTAACGATGATGTTCAGCTCGTGGAACTCACCCAGGGCACGACGGCGACCGATGTCCTCAAGGTTGATACGGTGCTGGGTGCGGCGGTTGAGCTCACGCTGCAACTGCTCACGCTTGTTGGCAATCTGACGTGCCTCCTGGTCGGTATCCATGACATTGAACTTGTCACCAGCCGTCGGTGCACCGTCAAGACCAAGAATCAAAGCAGGAGTCGAGGGTCCGCTCTCGGTGATGCGCACATTGCGCTCGTTGAACATCGCCTTGACCTTGCCGTAATGTGTACCAGCCAGCACGATGTCACCCACGCGCAGGGTGCCGTTGTCAACCAGTACGGTGGCGATATAGCCACGGCCCTTGTCCAGCGACGACTCGATGATGGAACCTGTCGCCTTGCGGTTGGGGTTAGCCTTGAGGTCAAGCATATCGGCCTCGAGCAGCACCTTCTCCATAAGTTCGTTCACGCCGATACCCTTCTTTGCCGAGATGTCCTGGCTCTGGTACTTGCCACCCCAGTCCTCAACAAGGTAGTTCATGTTGGCGAGCTCCTCCTTGATCTTCTCGGGGTTAGCACCCGGCTTATCAATCTTGTTGATGGCAAAGATGATAGGCACGCCGGCAGCCGAAGCGTGGTTCAACGCCTCAACCGTCTGCGGCATGACGCTGTCGTCGGCAGCGACGATGACGATAACGATGTCGGTCACCTTAGCACCACGGGCACGCATAGCGGTAAACGCCTCGTGACCAGGGGTATCAAGGAAGGTAATGCGACGTCCGTTAGGCAGTTTCACGTTATAGGCACCGATGTGCTGGGTAATACCACCAGCCTCACCGGCAATCACGTTAGAATTGCGGATGTAGTCCAGCAACGATGTCTTACCGTGGTCAACGTGACCCATGACGGTGACAACGGGAGGACGCTGCACGAGATCTTCGGGATTGTCCTCTTCCTCGCTGATGGCTTCCACTACCTCGGCACTGGTATATTCGGTCTTGAATCCGAACTCATCAGCAACGATGTTGATGGTCTCGGCGTCAAGACGCTGGTTGATGCTCACCATCACACCCAGGTTCATACACGTGGCAATTACCTTGTTGATGGGCACATTCATCATGCTGGCCAAGTCGTTGGCAGTCACAAACTCGGTGAGCTTCAAGATCTTGCTCTGGGCTGCTGCCATTGCAGCTTCCTCGCGGGCCTCTTCTCGATGCTCCTCACGACGTTCACGACGACGGGTTGCAGCAGCTTTCTTGGAGTTCTTGGCGGTGAGGCGGGCCAGCGTCTCCTTCATCTGACGTTGAACATCTTCCTCGCTCACTTCGGGCCTCAACGGCTTGCGGTTGCCCTTCTTGTCCTTGTTGCGCTTGCCACCCTGCTCATCCTTGGCAGCACGGCCCTTGCCAGGCTGTGACGCAGCCTGCTTGCTAGCAGATTCGATATCGATCTTCTCTTTGCCGATGCGTTTGCGTTTACGTTTGCCGGCGCCTTCGGCCTGAGCCTTGGCGATGCGTTCGTTACGCTTCTCTTCCTTGCTTTTCTTGCGCGGTCTGGTCTGCTGGTTGAGAGAGGTCAGGTCAACCTTTCCCACCACCTTGAGTTGCGGTCCGCCAACGGTTTCAGACACGGGCATGAAGACATTGTCGTCGTTTCCGCTTTCGGTGTTCTGCTCTTTGGGTTGTTCTGCTTCAGGGGCAGGCGTCGGCTGGGGCTCAGCTTCCTGCTGCTGAGGCTTCTCTTCCTCAACAACGGGGGCTTTGCTCTCAGCAGGCTGGGGCTCGGGGGCAGCAGGAGTCTCGGGAACGGGCTCCGGCTCAACCTGTTTGGGCTTTTCTTCCACAACGGGTTGCTCGGCTACCGTCTCCTTCTCGGGCTTAGGCTCCTCGGCCTTGGGTTTGGGCTTGGCTGCGGGCTTGGGTTTACCCACTGCATCAAGGTCAATCTTTCCCAGCACAGTAGGCTTCTGCCCAGGAACAACAGTCTTGATTTCATGTGACTCCTTGGCAGCGGCATTCTGCTTGGCTTTCTCCTTCTGGCGTTCATTGGCCATTTTGTCCGACTTGCTCTTGAGATCCATGTCGGGCTTGAATTCCTTGACAAGCATTTCATAGACGTCGTCCTGGATGCGCGCGTTGATGCTCGCATCGATCTCAATGCCTTTCTTGTGCAGGAATTCCTCAATGGTCTGCCTACCCACGTTTAAATCTGCGATGACTTTACTGATCTTTATCGCCATTCTATTGTCTTTTATCAGTTGGCTTTCAGCAATATGCTTCGGCTGTATATTTTAATGTTGTGAGAAGTGAAACTATATTAGCTATAAATTCGCATCAGATGTTGAAGCAGTAGAGGATTACTCTTCAAACTCTGCTCTGAGTACCGAGAGGACATAATCAACGGTGTCCTCTTCAAGGTCTGCCTTGTCGATGAGCATCTCACGGGGAGCCCTCAATACCGATTTTGCGGTGTCGAGTCCGATTCCCTTCAGGGCCTCGATTACCCACTCGTCGATCTCATCCTTGAACTCGTCGAGGTAGATGTCTTCCTCGGCATCACCCTCCATGTCACGATAGACGTCGATGCTGTATCCGGTGAGGATACTGGCCAGCTTGATGTTCAAGCCGCCTTTACCGATAGCCAGTGATACCTCATCGGGACGCAGGAACACCTCGGCATGCTTGTTCTCGTTATCCAAACGGATGGACGAGATCTTAGCGGGGCTGAGGGCGCGCTGGATGAGCAGCTGCGGGTTATTGGTATAGTTGATGACATCGATGTTCTCGTTGCGAAGCTCACGCACGATACCATGGATGCGGGCACCCTTGACACCGACGCATGCGCCCACGGGGTCGATGCGGTCATCATAGCTCTCGACGGCAATCTTGGCACGCTCACCCGGGATGCGGGCAACGGCGCGGATCACGATGAGGCCATCGTGAATCTCGGGCACCTCCTGCTCAAAGAGGCGGCGCAGGAAGTTCTGGCTGGTCCTGGAGACAATAATCTTGGGATTATTGTTGGTGTTGTCCACCTTCTCGATGACGGCCCTTACGACATCACCCTTGCGGTAGATATCGGTAGGAATCTGCTCATCCTTGGGAAGGAGCAATTCGTTCTTCTCTTCGTCAAGCAGGAGAACCTCACGCTTCCAGACCTGATAGACTTCACCGGCAACAAGCTGGCCCTCGAGGGCTTTGAACTTGTTGTAGATGGCATCCTTCTGCAAGTCGAGGATTTTGCTGGCTAAGGTCTGACGCAGGTTCAGGATGGCACGACGTCCAAACTTGGCAAAGTCAATCTTACGGGTGTGCTCCTCGCCCACCTCGCAGTCGGGGTCGTCATCGGCCTGTGCGTCAGTCAGTGAAATCTGCTTGTTGGGATTCTCCACCTGGCCGTCCTCAACGACTTCCAGGTTCTGGTAGATTTCACAGTCACCCTTGTCGGGGTTCACGATCACGTCAAAGTTGTCATCGTTGCCAAACATCTTGGACAGCACGCTGCGGAACGATTCCTCCAGCACGCTGATGAGTGTCGTCTTGTCGATGTCCTTGAGTTCCTTAAACTCGGCAAACTGCTCGGTCATGTTGACCGCTTCTTCTCTTTTAGCCATAATTGTTTCTTGTCGGTATTAGGTCTTAGGTTTCAGGCTTTAGGTAATGTTGCCAATGCCTAACGCCTAATGCCTAACGCCTAAATTTTGATGATATTTTTTGTTTGTTTAATGTCGTTATAGTTGAACCGTTCCTGCTCCTCGACCATCTCGGGACGTTTCTTGCCCTCGAGTTTCTTCTTCACGGTCATGGACAGGGTGAAGCCTTCGTCGTCGGCATCGGCAATGACGCCCTTAAGCTTGCGGCCATCGGCAGTCAGCACTTCTACCTCATAGCCGATGTTCTTGCGATACTGGCGGGGCAACAACAGGGGCGAGGTGATGCCATAGGAACCTACAGTCAGTTCATAATCCTCTTCATCGCGGTCAAATGCCTCAAGTACAGCATCATTGACGGCGACACAGTCGTCGATGGTGATATCCTCGTCGCTGTCGAGCGCTACTTCGATGACATTGTCCTTACTTACCTTCAGGGTGACCAGATACATTTTAGTACCCTCAAGTGCTTGATTGATTACCTGTTGCAGTTCCGTTTTGTCTATCATCGCTTCTAATTGTTATAATAAAAACGAGGAAGCCCATTGCCCCCTCTCACGAATGCTGGCGCAAAAGTACTCATTTTCCGCCATTCACGCAATATAACAATGTGAAAAAGCCCCAAAAACGATACAATAATTTAATATATTTAATATTATTTAACTAAAAGGGCTGCTTCTTTTTTAAAGCGTCCTGCAACAAGCCAATAGATATCGCCCGATTGACATAAAAGGATGCCCGCTCAAGCAGGCACCCTTTCTACATGAAAAATGAAAAGTGATTGATGAAATCTATTTAGCTTCGACGATCATCGTGATCAGCGACACCACATCGTTGAGGTCAATATCGCCATCCTGATCAATGTCGGCACTATCGCTGCTGAAGCCATCAGGCGCGTCATAGTTTTCGTTGACAATAGCGTCGATGAGTACGATGACATCCTGCAGGTTGACCACATTGTCCTTGTTTACATCGCCGACAAGCATCTGCTCCAGACGGGGCACGAAGACCTCGGCAACGACCAGTTCACTGACGTTTTTGCCGTAGTCATACTCAACAGCATAGAACGTGACATACTGGTCTTCATCGGCACGCATTACCGTACAAGGATTCTCCAACTGAGAGCCTTGGCTGTCAAACAGATAAGCCACGCCATCCTCGGCAGTAGGTTGCGCTGTCACTACAACCTTATCGTCCAGCACCTCGGAGACAATCACTGGCGCTAACGACGTATCAAACATAAACTCTTCACCGTTGGTGAAATACAGCTCGTTGTTGTGGTAAGGATAGGACGACAGTACATAATAGTGGTCATCAAGTTTGCAATAATTCCACATTTCAATGGGTGCCCATGTCATACCCTGGGATGTCACCTCGCCCATGATGTCAGAAAAGTAGTTTTCGTCTGTTTCCATATCCACACCGACCATGACCGTTTCATATCCCTCTGACCAGTCATACTCGGGATAATACTCCTCATACACAGACACATCCATGGTTCCCACAACCTGAAAAGCAGGAATCGCCATTGAGCCATCCCCATGGATATACATACGCACGCCACGTCCTCCCATGCCATACAGGTTCCATGCCACAGCAGTAGTGTCGTCATACTGGTACATGTAGGCATTCATGGTGTAGTGGTCAGTATATTCCTTGTTTAAGTATTTATAAGTATAATCAAAATCATGTACGGCATTGGGAGTCATCAGGTAAGTATTGCGATAAAAAGGGGTCATGGACCAAATGGTATCATTAGTCTCGGTGGTATTACCGTTTGTGGTCACGGTAGTTGTCACATAGTCAACAAAAACACAGCACCAGCCATCAGGAAAATAGAGGGAACCGTCATTATAGACTGTGCCCTGGATATCGGCGAGTTCCTCATTCTCGTTAACTACATAGCCCTCATCCATCAGAAAGACATACTCGGTAGTGTCGGCAATGGTCGTGGTTTTGCGGCTACCTAAACCCGTCACTGTGGTGTCAGCCCACTGCCAGACAGCCAAGCAACCGGACTCCAATTCGGCAGTTCTACCGCTCAAATCAGCACGGATGCTCACCGGCTCTGTCGAATAGAGGAGATAAGCGTTGTAGAGGCCATCTTCGACCTGTTCCATCTCTACATCCCAGCCGCCCTCAAAATAATTGTTCGAGAGTACCACTTCGCCCGTATTGAAGTCATATTCATAGCACATCATAAAAGGCAACTTGGTAGAAAGCAGGTCCTGGGCATCAACACGCCGTGGTGCCTTCTTCATCAGCAGGTTATCATCGGGGGTAACACCGCGCTCGGTGAAGAATTGATTGACCGGCAACACATTCTTGCCATCACACGCCACAGGGGCCTTATGTCGCTTGGGAAAGAGGGTTTCTTTCTCCAATTTGCCCACTTTGGGCTTGGTTCCCGGCAGAGCGAACTTGCTCAGATTCAGGTTGGACACAGCAGCCGACACCGACAAACACGCGCCGACGCTCAATAAGATAAAGAAGAACTTTTTCATAACTGTCAAAATGTTTAGATGTTAAATATTGATATTTACTTAATTCTGTTTTCTGTTCGGAAGTAAAGACACTTTTTCTCCCTGGTTTGACAAATTTATAACGGCTCGTTTTGCCTTGTCAAACTTTTGGAATGAATAATTGCCGATTGTCTAATTTTTTTACGCTATAGTGTCTAATTCTTTGACAATCCCCACGAAAACATACCTACAAAACGGCAATACATGGCGTATTGGGGAAAAAGCAGTACCTTTGCGACAACGATCAGCAACAAGACAATGAAACCTGCGCTCATACTTTTGTCCATACTTGTGGTTGGTGGTGCCATCGTGTGGCTCATCGACCGCCTTTTCTACCATCACGAGACGCCAGTGGGAAGTGACGACAGCGAGACCGCCAACCCCGACGACACCCGCCCCCAAGGCTGCGTCGATGAGAGTTGCGGCCTGCGCTCCATCTGCCCGAGCGAGCAGATCCTCGCGGGGCAATGCCGCGACGAGGTCATCTACTATGACGACGAGGAACTCGACAACTTCCTGGGGCGTGCTGCCGACAGCTACTCTCCTGAGGAAGAAGAGCAATGGCGCGATGTACTCTACACCCTGCAAGCCAGTGACCTGCTGGGATGGGGACAGAGCATCAAGCATCGCGGACTCGTGATGCCGACTGCCATCCTCGATGAATTTCTGCAACTTGCAGGAGAACAACACGCGCCGTCGATGCAATAAAATGAAGTAAACTGCGTTTATATTTCATACAACGAAGATTAGCGACCGATTTTGAACAGAACACGACGTATCATACCTCTACTGGTCATCGCGATGGTGGTTTTGCTTGCCGCGTGCAGCAACAAGACCAACACCGCAAGATCGCGTTTCTGGCAATCGTTCACCACCAAGTATAATGTCTATTTCCACGGCAAGAACAACTATGATGAGCAGCTGAAGGCCATGCTTGACGCCTATGAGGATGACTATTCCCAGCAGCTGTACATGCATCCTGCCGAGGCGCGTTCCAACCCCAAGGCTCCACAACCCACCGGCAGCTTTGACCGCACCATCGAGAAGATGGAGAAGGCCATCACCCTGCACTCCATCAAGAAAAAGCCCAAACGCAAGACCGGCAAGGGGCGTGACCCCAAGTATCAGGAATGGCTCGCTCGCGAGGAATACAACCCCTTCCTGCACAATGCCTGGTACTTGCTAGCCAAGGCTCAGTACATGAAGGGTGACTTCCTGGATGCTGCCGCCACCTTCCGTTACATCACGCGCCATTTCTCATGGAAGAAAGAACTGGCTCAGGAGTGCCAGGTGCGTGAGGCGCTGTGCTACTGTGCCATGGGATGGCCTGTTGAGGCCGACAACGTCCTCTCCCATATTCATCTGGAAGAAATCACCAACAAGCGCATCCGCGCTCTAGCCAATGCGGCCTTTGCCGACTTCTACATCAAGACAGAGCAGAGCAAGGAGGCGGTTCCCTACCTGGCCAAGGCCGTCAAGGGCTTCAAGGGCAACGAGAAGATGCGCATGTGCTTCCTGCTGGGTCAGCTCTATGAGGAACTGGGTGACAAGCACAATGCCTACCTGGCCTACAAGCAGGCAGGCAGCAGCAGCGGTTCGACCTACCGCACCAAGTTCAACGCTCGCATCAAGCAGAGTGCCGTCTATGAGGGCGCCAACATCGCCAGCGAGGTCAAGGCGCTGAAGCGCATGACGCGCTATGACCGCAACAAGGACTATCTTGATCAGGTCTATTACGCCATCGGCAACCTCTACCTCTCCCATGGCGACACCATCAATGCCATTGAGAACTACAGGCTTGCTGCCGAGAAGAGCACCCGCAACGGCGTGGACAAAGCCATCAGTCAGTTGACGCTGGGTGGCGTTTATTTCAATAGGCGCCAATATGACTTCGCACAGCCCTGCTACGCCGAGGCCATCCCCCTGATCAACGAGAACTATCCCAATTATCAACTGCTCAAGAAGCGCAGCGATGTGCTCGATGAACTGGCGGTCTATTCCCAAAACGTCACCTTGCAGGACTCGCTGCTGAGATTGGCAGCGATGACCCCCGAGGAGCAGGCGAAAGTGATTGAGAAGATTATCGAAGAGCTCAAGAAAAAGGAGAAAGAAGAGGCCGAGGAAGCCGCCCGTCAGGAGTACCTGGCACAACAGGATGCCAAGGGAAGCCAAATCCAGGACAAGGGCAATTCTCCCGCCAACTACCTCATGAATACCGACAATTCCTGGTACTTCTACAACACCGCTACCAAGAATGCCGGTAAGACACAATTCCAGAAACTGTGGGGTAGCCGTAAACTCGAGGACAACTGGCGCCGCCGCAACAAGACGACCTTCTCATTCAATGACGAGGAAGCCGACAGCGCCCTGCTGGCACTTGCCGACAGCATGATTGTCAATGAGAACGGCGACACGGTGCAGGTTGATGTCGAGGCCCTCAAGCGAGCCGAAGATCCACACTATCCGGAGTATTACCTCAAGCAGATTCCCAAGACCGAAGAGGAAATCCAGTCCTCACACGAGATTATCCAGGAGGGTCTGTACAACATGGGTATCATCCTCAAGGACAAGATGGAGGACTACAGTGCCGCAGCCTATGAATTCAACCAGCTGCTGGAGAACTATCCCGACAACACCTACCGTCTCGACGTGTATTATAATATGTACATGATGTACATGCGCAACGGCCAGGTCGATGATGCCCAGCCCTATCGCGACAGCATCCTTGTCAACTTCCCCGAGTCCAAGTACGGCATGGCCATGCAGGATCCCAACTATCTGGAGAACCTCAAGAACATGAACCGCGACCAGGAGAACATGTACGAAGCAGCCTATGCCAGCTACCTGAGCAACGACCATGGTGCCGTACATGAGGCCTACGCCGAGATGATGCGCAAGTACCCCTTGTCCAAGATTATGCCCAAGTTCATGTTCATCGATGCCTTGAGTTATCTCACCGAGAAGGATCACGAGAAGTTCAAGGAGACCATCAAGGACATGCTGCAACGATACCCGCAGACCGATATTACTCCCGTTGCCTCCGAGATTGTCAAACAGCTCAACCAGGGACGTCGACTCGAGGGCGGCGGCAGCAACGTGCGCGGTATGCTGTGGTCAACACGACTGGGCAATGACACCTCCACCCAAGCGCTGGAGCGTACCTTCACGCCGTTTGCCGAGGACAACGACAAGCCGCAGGTATTCATCCTCCTCTATCCCAACGACAGCGTGAACAGCAACCTGCTGCTCTATGAGGTGGCACGCCACAACTTCAACGCCTTCAAGGTCAAGGACTATGACATTGAGCAGATGAATTTCGGCACCCTCGGACTGCTGGTGGTCAAGGGAATGGAAAACTTCAAGGAAGCGGCCAACTATCGCACGTTATTTGAACAGGACCAGACCATCAACGTGCCCCGCCAGGTGCACTACGTCATCATCAGTGTGGACAACTTCAACCTGCTGATCAACGAGGGACGCACCTTTGAGGACTACTTCAACTACCTGGAGGAGAAGAACGACAAGGAACACAGCGACCTCGAGAAGAAAGAACTTGACGATGCCCAGAAGAAGGCCCAGGAAGAGGCCGACGCTCGTGCCGCTCTCGAGCGTGAGAAAGCACGCATCGAGGCTGAGCAGATGGAACGTGAAGCCGCCGAACTCGCCAAGCGCGATGCTGAGGAAAAGGCACGCGAGGAAGCTGAGGAGAAAGCTCGTCTCGAAGCCGAGGCTGCCGAGAAGGCTCGTCTTGAGGCCGAGGAGAAAGCACGCCAGGAAACTGAGCGCAAGCAGATCCAGGCCAGCGACTACCGCAGCCGCTCAACCGTGAGCAACGAGCAGAAGCCGCTCACCGACAAGGAACTCAAGGCTCAGGAGCGTGCCGAGGAAGAACACCTCAAGCAGCTGGAACGCGAAGCCAAAGCCCGTGAAAAGGCCGAAGCCAAGCGCCAGAAAGAGATCGAAGACAGCATCAAGAAGGAACAGAAGCACCAGCGCAAACTGGCGCGTCTGGAAGAGATTGCTGAACAAGACTCCATCGAGCAAGCCGAGAAGGATAAAGAGAAAGAGCGTGACTTCTACTACAAGTGGCGTGAAGACTCGGCTAGAGCTGCCTACAAAGCCGCTGAGCAGGCTAAGAAAGACGCCAAGAAAGCTAAGGAACAAGCTCGCAAGGATAAGGCCAAAGAACGCAAACAACTCGCCAAGGAGCGTGAGAAAGAGCGCAAGGAAAAGGCCAAAGAGCGTGAACGTGAACGCAAAGAAAAGCAGAAGGAGCGCAAGGAACAGGCCAAGGCTCGTGAGCAGGAGCGCAAAGAACGCCAGAAAGAACGTGAGCGAGAACGTAAGGAAAAGGCCGACGAGCGCAAGCAGCAAGCCAAGGAACGCGAACAGGACCGCAAAGACAAGGCCAAAGAACGCGAGCAGGACCGCAAGGACAAGGCCAAAGAACGCGAGCAGGATCGCAAAGACAAGGCTGACCAACGCAAGGCCGAGCAGGAAGCTGCCAAGCAAGGCAAGGCTAATCAGGACAAGGGCAAGCCGGACAATGACAAGCAAGACAAGGCCAAGCCCGACAACCCTGATTCCAAGCAGGATAAGCCAGACCAGAAGAAGGGCAATCCTGACTAATAGAAGAACGATTAACACTATATAGTTGATACAAACCGTATGAGCAAAGAAAGAATATTGTGGGCCGATGACGAAATCGACCTGTTGAAGCCACACATCCTGTTCTTGCAGAACAAGGGATATGAAGTGGAAACCGTGACCAACGGACGCGATGCCATCGATGCCCTGAACAGCCAGATTTTCAACCTCATCATCCTTGACGAGAACATGCCGGGCATCAGCGGACTCGAGGCACTGCAGCGCATCAAGATCCTGCAGCCCAACGTGCCCGTCATCATGATCACCAAGAGCGAGGAGGAGGATATCATGAACCAGGCCATCGGTAGCGAGATTGCCGACTACCTCATCAAGCCGGTCAACCCCATGCAGATCCTATTGTCCATCAAGAAGAACCTGCACAGCGACGCCCTCGTAGCCGAGAAGGTCTCGGGCGACTACCAGCAGGAGTTCATGCGCATCGGACAGATGATCAACTCGGCACAGACCATCGAGGACTGGTATGAACTCTACGCTACCCTCGTGCGTTGGGAATTGACCCTGTCCAACACCGACACCAAGATGGACGAGATGCTGAAGATGCAGAAGGTCGATGCCAACAACGCTTTTGCCAAATATGTGAGACGCAACTATGAGAGTTGGTTGACACAACCCGAGCATCCCTTGCGCAGCAACGAGGTCTTCAAGACCAAGGTGCTCCCCCTGCTGGACAAGGGCGAGAAGGTATGCTTTGTCGTCATCGACAACTTCAGGCTCGACCAGTGGAGAACGGTCAGCCCGCTGCTCGCCGACATCTACAATGTCGAGAGCGAGGAACTGTACACCACCATCCTGCCCACTGCCACACAATATGCCCGCAACGCCATTTTCTCGGGACTCATGCCCGTGGATATCGAGAAGATGTTCCCCGACCTGTGGGTCGATGAGGAGAGCGAGGAGGGCAAGAACCTGAACGAGGCTCCGCTGATCCAGACGCTGCTCGACCGCTACCGCCGCAAGTTCCACTTCTCCTACAGCAAGATGAACGACAGCGCCGCCGGCGAGAAACTGATGCAGAACTTCGGCATGTTCAAGAATTATGAACTCAACGTGCTGGTGTTCAACTTCGTTGATATGCTCTCTCACGCGCGCACCGAGTCCAAGATGATACGCGAGCTGGCAAACACCGACGAAGCCTACCGCTCTCTCACCGAGTCCTGGTTCAAGAACTCCAATGTGCTTGAAATCTTCAAGCTGATGGCCGAGAACGGCTACAAGGTCGTGCTCACTACCGACCACGGCACCATCAAGGTGGACCGTCCCATCAACGTCATCGGCGACAAGAACATCAACACCAACCTGCGCTACAAGGTGGGCAAGAGCCTGACCTACAACAGCAAACAAGTCTATGAGATCAAGCAGCCCAAGCGTGTAGGCCTGCCCGCTCCCAACATCTCGAGCACCTACATCTTTGCGATGAACCGCGACTTCTTTGCTTATCCCAACAACTACAACTACTACGTTTCCTATTACAACGACACGTTCCAGCACGGCGGCATCTCCATGGAAGAGATGCTCGTGCCCATCGTAACCCTCTCCCCCAAGTAATCAATAAGCATCTATAATAACTATTATCACTATAGTCACTATTGATACTATAGTCACTATAAAAAAGAAAAAGAAATGAAAACAATCGAGATACCGATTCCCAATCTGGAGGCCCTCGAGGAGGCAGCCTACAAGTTTATGACCGAGATGGGCGACCTCACCGTCTATGCCTTCTATGGCGAGATGGGCGCCGGCAAGACCACATTTATCAACGCCCTGTGCAAAGAACTGGGAGTGGAGAGCGACGTGACCAATTCGCCGTCGTTTGCCATCATCAACGAGTACCGCAGCGACACCACTGCCGAACTGATTTACCACTTCGACTGCTACCGCCTGGAGAAGGAGGAAGAGGCCGTTGACCTCGGTGCCGAGGACTACTTCGACAGCGGTGCCCTGTGCTTCATCGAGTGGCCCGAGCGCATCGAGGGACTGTTGCCCGACGACACCGTCCGCGTGGACATCACCGTCAACGACGACGAGAGCCGCACCCTCAAAATGACCTTCCCCGACCTTGCCTAGTGAAATAGAAAATCCAATGGCTAAGGACTAAAGTCTAAAGTCTAAGGTCTAAAGCCTAAGGTCTAAAGCCTAAAGCCTAAGGTCTAAAGTCTAAAAACTAAGGTCTAAAGTCTAAAAACTAAAAACTAATGCCACACTACATCAAGGTCAGTCAGACGGCTAGCACCAACACCTACCTGTCCCGCTTGGCAGCAACGCTGCCGGGCGGTACAGTGATTTATACCCCCAGCCAGACTGCTGGACGCGGCCAGAAAGGCAATTCCTGGGAAAGCGAGGACGGTAAGAACCTCACCTTCTCGCACTTGCTCAAGCGACCGCCCGTCAAGGCCCGCGACCAGTTCTACCTGAGCGAGGCGGCAGCACTCGCTGTTGTCGAGGCATTGGCGGCTGAGGCTGGCGACGGTTTTTCCGTCAAGTGGCCCAACGACGTCTATTGGCGGGACAAGAAAGTCTGCGGCATGTTGCTGGAGAACTCCTTGGATGGCAGCGACATCGCCCACTGCATCGTGGGCATCGGCATCAACGTCAACCAGGAGCGTTTCCTCAGCGACGCCCCCAACCCCGTGTCCCTCATCAACATCACCGGCCACGAGCACGACCTGATGGCGCTGCTCAAGCGTGTTTGCTCACGCATCGAGCAGTTGGTGGACTCGCTGGACGATGATCAGGCCCGACGGGATCTGCACCAGCGCTACATGGCAGCCCTCTACCGCAACGACGGCCAGTTGCACCCATGGGAAGACCCATCAGGCAACCGTTTCATGGCGAGCGTGGCAGCCATCGCCCCCGACGGCACCCTCAGCCTCCAGCACGAGGACGGCACTCGCCACGACTACCTCTTCAAGCAAGTCAAGCACATCATCTCAGGCGTTAGCCTCTGACAACTAAAAACTAACAACTGACAACTCAAAACTGACAACTGAAAACTGACAACTCAAAACTCAAAAAAATGAATATCGTCGTATACTGTAGTGCACAAGACAATTTAGATAATAAGTATCTGCAATTGGCCACCATGTTGGGTCAGTGGATAGGGGAAAACGGACACACGTTGATTTATGGCGGTGCCGATCAAGGGCTCATGCATGCCACTGCCCAGGCTGTCCATGAGGCGGGAGGTCGCATTGTGGGCGTTCTCCCGGCAGTGTTTTCTCACCTTTCTGAACCATTGTGTGACGAGATGGTTCCCACAAGAGACCTGCAAGAACGCAAGCAGTACATGATTGAACATGGCGACGTGTTTGTTGTATTACCTGGAGGTATAGGCACCCTCGACGAGTGGATTTCAACCATCTGTATCATGTGTATCGGCAATGACGATCATCGTCCCATCATCGTCGCTGACCTCGATGGCATGTTCGATTCAATGGTTACTCAACTCGATGTCTTATACCACTCCCCCTTCGGACGCGGTAAGGACCTCAACCGCTCAATCGTCGCCCGCACCCCCACCGAATTCCTCGCCACCCTCTCCACTCTAAAAAACAACTGATTAGTCTGAATTTTCTGAGGGCAGCCACCACCACCCGCCTTGTAGAGACGCAAAATTTTGCGTCTCCAATCGTTAGACATCACAAAGTCCATCCCTAGAGACGCAAGATTTTGCGTCCCTACAGTTCAAATCCGCATCTCTAACCTGCGAGCACCGAATGCGGATGCCTCACTAATCACTAATCTGCGAGCGCAGCGAGCATCTCACAAACTCATCAAGGTCGGCGACGTGGAGTTTCTTGGCGATCTGGATTTTCTTGTTATAGACAGTGCCGATGCTCTTATAGCCCATCGTCACCATAATCACCGTGCGGGAGAAGCCGCAGCAATACAGCGCCAACAGATTCAGCTCGCTGTCTGTCAACGTGCCGCCCGCCTCCTCTTGCGCCTTGACAAGCACGTTATCGTGCAGCTCATTGACCAGCGCCTGCAGGTGAGACCAGTAATTACTGTCATCACCCATGCCAGGCACCGTCATCATTTCCCTGAACTTCGCCGCAAACTTCTCGCTGTCATATTGGTAGGACCACGCCATCAGCTGATGTACTGCGTCAATCTGCTGGTTGATGATGGCACGCAGTTCGTCGCTCTGGCGCGCCTTCCCCTCATCGTCCTGCTCACGCGAGTCAAGCCGCGCCTGCATCTGCTGCAGGCTTGCCAATGAGCCGTCAAGGTCAGCCTTCAGCATCTCCACCTCGTTCTGTCTCATCTTCAGTTGGTTCTTGTATCGCCACACCAGTGAAGTCACTGCCACCAATGCCAGCGCCAGCAGAGCTGCCAGCAGCAACGCTTCCTTCAGTCGCGATTCACTCCTCACCTGATTCAGCACTGCCAACTGATGGTCATATTCCTTCTCCACTTCCAGCAGGCGATGGTTCAAGCCATTGATGGTAATGGAATCGGCCATTGCATGGGCCCGCTGAATGTAGTTTTTGGACTTTTCCTCGTTTTTCCAGTATTGGTGTTCCAGTTCGGACATGAGCTCATAATAAAGGATGCTGTCGTTGGTGGCAGTAGCTTGAGGCGCATGCTGCAGATAGTACAAGGCAGAGTCAGGCTGCCCCAGGAGCATGTAGCACTTGACGAGCCGGTAATGGGCTCGGGGATGGTCGATGATGGCAGGATCGGCCGATATTGCTTGCAGCCCATATTCCTTGCCCAGCAAGTAATTGTGCTCCCTCACCAGATAATGTTCCGAGAGAAGGTAACGATTGGCAAAAGCATGATACTGGTCACCTTGCTCCAGGGCCAACTTGATGGCGTCTTTCATACAGATGACAGCCGAGTCATGCTTCTCGTCAATGTTGCGATAGATGCCGCCGATGCTCGTGAGGCACACCAGCTCATAGTGTTTGTCCCCGATGGCCTTAAAGATAGGCATCGCCTCCTGGTATTTCTGCAGGGCGACGGTGTTGGTGCCCACAACCTGTGACTGGTAGAGGATGCCTAACCTCAGTTTAGCGTAGGCGATCATGGAACTGTCGGTAGCCAGTGGCAGTGCTTCGGCCTGATGGTAACTGTTGACCGCCTGCTCCAGGTTGCCCATGTCCTCATTGACGCAGCCCTGAGCGACGAGGGCTTTCAGGTATTTCAA
Organism: uncultured Prevotellaceae bacterium; assembly: GCA_900318205.1. Lineage (GTDB taxonomy): Bacteria > Bacteroidota > Bacteroidia > Bacteroidales > Muribaculaceae > Sodaliphilus. The sequence continues at coordinate 129,797 of ONJS01000008.1, forward strand.
GTCATCACCCGACTTCTTGAAATAGCCGACAGCCTCATTAATCGCCGAGTCGCTGGTGCAGGGGACGTAGTTCTTGTACATCGCCATCGACAACAGCACGGCATAGTAGGCACGCTCCTCTTTGCTCAACGGTTTGGTATCCATCTGCTGCAGCAAGGGCAAGGCCTCTTTCTCCTGCTGATGATAGACCATCGAATCGATGCGCGAGAGTTCCCGCATGGTAGCGCTATCGTGATGGCATCCCGCAATCATGAGGGAGAAGACGGCAACAAGGGGAATGATAAAATTTTTGATGTGTATCATTTGATTGAGTTGATAAAATCAAGTTTCAAGGCCATTCACACAAAAAACGGTGAAAACTTGATGCAAAAATAACACATTAACGCTTATTATCTAAACCCATGAAGACAAAATGAGATTTTTATTTTTCAACTGCTAGATTTTCAGCGTTTTACATTTTTAAAAATGAGATGGGAATGAGGCGGTTTTTTGACAAATTAGTTATAACTTTGCAAGTGAAATCCTATCGCAATTAATAACTAAAAACGACATATCATTATGAACACAACAACGAAACTCATGACACTGCTGCTGGCACTTATACTGCCAGCCTCAGCCTTTGCCCTTTGCCCATACAGCTACACCAACTATGAATTTGCGGTGGATGGCATCTATTATAAGATTGTGGACAATGAAGCTTGTGTCACCTTTCAAGAATACCGCGAGGGCATGCACCTGAGTGATTACCATGGCGACGTAGTTATCCCTGCTACCGTGACTTATCAAGACGTGACCTACCCTGTCACGACAATTGACTATTATGCATTCAATTACTGCCAGGGTTTGACGAGCATCACCATTCCTGAATCAATCACCACCATCAAGGATGATGCCTTCTACCTGTGTACAAGATTGGCCTGCGTCAACCTTCTTACCCCTACGGTTGTCATTGAGAAACATGCCTTCTCAATGTGCTCTGCATTGACAACCATCACCTGTCCCTTAACGACGCCACCAGCGATGTACTATGAGGATTGCTTTGACAGTCCCCACTACGAGAATGCCACCTTGCATGTTCCCGCCAGTGCTGTGGAGAGCTACCGCAACGCACCCGTCTGGAAAAAATTCGTCCATATCCAAGCCATAGACACCCAACCCGGTGACGAGGATGGTTACGAGTATGTCCCCATCGTTCGTGAGGGAGTGACGTGGGTTAACGAGAAAGTTATCGTCAATCATGGTGATACTACCCGGTACTACTACAATTACGAGATTTGTGGTAACGACACCACATGGCCAAACATGATCAACAAAGTTTTTAAAGCCTGTTACTACTACACAGGAGATAAACTTGATGTGAACACCGATAGCCTTATTGCAGGCTTAGACGGCACAAAGAATTATACGACATGTGGAAGGAATGATGCCTACCGAGAAAACATTTATCAGAATCAATGTTTAATCTATTTCGGTCAATATGTAGGTGCGGGCGAAGACATCTTTCTGTACTATTTCTTAGAAGGCGAAGGGCTAGAACCCGAATGGGATAACACGATAGAGTACTACCTTGCTTGTCAGCAACAAAGCCCCCCAACACCTGAAGACCAAACGTTGACCCATGAGAATTTTACTCAAGTGGATCCTGTTGAGATAGAAGGGGTGACCTGCCGCCGTTGGTGCTATAAAGATGAAAACGGTGAACCTTTGGCCTACATTATCGAGGGCATCGGCTTCGATAGCCGTGACATGGGTGACCTGCTAACGCCGTTCACGCGCCGCCCTGATCCCAATGCTGACTATCAAGAGTGGTGCGGCCTGAGCCACGTGGTCAAGGACGGCAAAATCATCTACAAGGGAATGTGCTATAATCCTATAGAAATCCCGGGCGACGTCAACGGAGACGGCGAAATCACCGTCGCCGATGCCAACAGCGTGATTGATGTTGTCATCATGGGAGGCAATGCCAGCCATCCCCGCATACCCATCGACAATGACGGCAATTACATCGGTGACGTCAACGGCGACGGCGAGGTCACCATTGCCGATGTCAATGCCATCATCGACATGATTCTGAATAACCACTAAAGACATCACCATTATGAAAACGACTAAATTACTTTTTACATTATTGGCCCTGCTAGGCATGACCCAAGCAGCGGCACAGGAGTATGAGTACGTCCCCTTCGTCCGCGAGGGGGTCAAGTGGGTATATCGCATCTATAATGATGGCGGTTTCTATCCTACAGACCCGTCCGTACCAGAGGGCAGAACCTATATGAAACTTGAATTTAAGGGTGATACTACCATTAATGGAAAGATTTATAAGGCAATGCATAAGTACCATGGCGATACAATCAACCGCGAGCATGACACGATTCCCATCTATATGCGCGAGGAAAACAAAGTGGTCTATGGCATCGTACCCGATGGCCGATGCTATGCAGACTGTCCGATAGGAATTTGGGAAGATCATGCTTTATTTGAAAAAATGTTTTCAGGTGAAGAATTCATATTGTACGATTTCAACGACCCTATAACATTTTGTAAAACCCGTCTGAAAACGGATTCTTTATTATACACTGATGTCATTTCCATCGGGAAAAACAAAGCTAAGAGATATGTATTCAATTATATCGGTGATTTCTCCATAGTAGAGGGTATAGGTTATTCAGGCTATTCAAGTTATACCTTGTTTTTATGGTGGACACCTGAAATAACAATGAAAATGAAATTGCCAAACCGCGAATCATATCAAGAAGCTATCTTTTCATTAAGCTATGTTGTCGAGGACGGGGAGATTATCTATACTCCAAGTGGGAACCAACCGACACCAGACCCCGAGCCAAGCGATTATGAGTACGTCCCTTTCGTTCGCGAGGGAGTGAAGTGGACTTATGCTATCGATGACTATCGTTTTTTTGCGGATTACGAGACTATCCCAGCCCGTGGCGACAACACGGTTTACCGCACGCTTGAGTTAAGAGGTGACACCATCATTGATGGCAAAACCTATAAGGCGATGCACAAGTGTGTTGATGATGAGTACAGCGAACCCAGTGATGTTATTGTCCTCTACTTGCGTGAGGAGGACAAGATGGTCTATGGAATCGTGCCCGACAATGTTTTATATGACGATGCCACTCTGATTAACGGGATTAACGAACAGGTCAGGCAAGCGATAGCATTGGGAAATGAATTTCTGCTCTATGATTTCCAGGATCCATTCACCTACTGGGACAATCTTGTTAACTACGAACTTCATATGGACACCATTGAGGTGGGCGGGCATTGTGTCAAGCGTGTATTTGATGGACGTCATCAAGAGGGTGATGATTTCCAAGTCATTGAGGGCATTGGCGCGATGGGTATGAACAGTTATCCGTTGTGTTTTATCATGCCTGTTGGCGGAGATATTCATGGGACTGAGTACTACAGCCTCGTGAAAGTTGAAGAGGACGGAGCCGTCATCTATCCTCATCCGGGTTATGCTGAAGATAGGTACATGCCTCTCATCCGTGAGGGCGTGAAGTGGATTTACGAGAAAGTCACTATACAGGGTGGCGACACGATTTGCCAGTATTACACCTATGAGTTCAAGGGTAACCATCCAGAGAAGACAGATTATGACTGTGTTTGTAAAGCATTGTATCGCTATGATGGCCAGCAGCACGACCTCGACGTGGAAAATGACACTATTGTAGCAGGCATGATGGAGAATGAAGCAATTATTAAGTCCTATTTTAATGAGCCTATGAAACAGGTCGTCAGACAAGATCGAAACATGATAAACCTCGGTACAGAACAACAATACACATTGTATTTAATGGGGACAAACTATGGATGGTTGGGCTGCTATTACTATTATGTCATGAATCAGAAAGAATCATTCCTTAATGATGCTAATTTTGTCAAGGCCGATCCGATAATGATTGACGGTTATCAATGCAGCCGACTTGCCTATCTCGATGAGCTGGGCGATACAGTGGCTTATGTGGTCGAGGGCATCGGCTTCGACAGCCGCGACATGGGTGACCTATTGACCCCTTTCACCCGAAAGCCTGACCCCAATGCCGATTATCAGGAATGGTGTGGATTGAGCCATGTCATCAAGGACGGCAAAATCATCTACAAGGGAATGTGCTATCATCCTATAGAAATCCCGGGCGACGTCAATGGGGACGGCGAAATCACTGTCGCCGACGCCAACAGCGTGATTGACGTTGTTATCATGGGAGGCAACGCCAGCCATCCCCGCATACCCATCGACGAAGACGGCAATTACATCGGTGACGTTAACGGCGACGGCGAAGTCACCATCGCCGATGTCAATGCCATCATCGACATGATCCTGAACAACAACTAAAAACGTCACCACTATGAACGCGACATCGAAACGGTGCCTTTGGGCGTTCCTGATATCGGCTGCGGTCTTTGCAGCGACATGCAGCGTGCGGGCCTTCCATTCTACAGTGGAATGTGCGTGGGCCCAAGTAGTTGCTTATGCCGCCATTACTTGGTTCCTGCTTGACAAGTGTGACCATGACACTAAAAAGCAGTTATTGCTCATCGTCAGCATCATTCTTGGGCGGCTGGTCCTCGATGTGGCGGTGAGGCTGCTGCTCCCCACTCCGATAGACACGGCATTTGAATCGGTCATCGCCATCACCACGATTCTATTGACATGGCTATGCCAAAGAACAAGGGAGTTCCTCATCACGATACTTGCCATCGTGTTCATCACCGTCTTGAATTCGGTCGTTCACCACGCATGGCTCGACTTCATCGCCACCCGCATGATGTAGCTCCATGCATATTATTTTAAATAAATGGCCATGAATAGCCCATGAATATTTTATTTATGATTTAATTCGTGGCCATTCGTGTCATAAACATGGTAGGATAATTGTTGATTGCCAAAAAGGTTATATCTTTGCATTCCAACACAACAAATACTGTGAAGTCATGAAACGAATCATCATCATTCTGGCATTGTGCCTGCTGGGCGGTACGGCCTTTGTTCAGGCGCAGAACAAAAAAGAGAAGCAAGAGGTGGTAAAGTTGAAAAACGGTCACCGCGTGCGAGGCAAGATTGTAACCTATGCTCCGCTCGACTCGTTGGTCATCCAGGAGGATGACGGCACGCTGCAGACCATCTACTGGGACCGCATCAAGCAGATCACCAAGGAGGACTGGCAGCCGCAGCAGACGCTGGGCAGCGACTTCACCCCCGGCAAGGGTCCGCAGAAGGGTTACCGCGCCTTCGTCGACCTGGAGTTCTACAAATCCATCGACGCCATTTCCGAGGACCACTTCGGCTTCAGCACAGTCCATGGCTATCAATTCAAGCCCTGGCTGTTCGCCGGTGCCGGTGCAGGGATGAAAATCAGCCACAACAAGCATAGTAAACCTGATTTTGCCAAAAAGACCGATTTTTACATGTTTCCCGTGTTTGCCGACGTTCGCTTCGACCTGTTGAAGAGCAAATTCTCGCCTTATTTGGATTGCCGCATAGGCTACACCCTGGGAAACAAAGCCTATGGACTCATGTTCAACCCCTCGCTGGGATGCCGAATGGGCCTGACAGACAAGCTCGCCATCAACGCATCACTGGGCTACAGCATGCAACGCACCGACATTGTGGTCGTTACAATCAACAACACCGCCATCTGGCACCACAAGGGCGGCAACGAACAGAACAACCCCTACCACTGCCTCTCCATCAAACTAGGCCTCGAATTCTAAGGCCCGAATCCCCAGAACAATATTTCACATAAATGACCACGAATAATTCATGAATTATTTTATTTATGATTTAATTCGTGGCCATTCGTGTCTTCTATCGCCAGAGAATAGAATAACATGAATGACCCATAAATTATTCAAGAATATTTTATTATTTATGATTCATTCGTGGTAATTCGTGTCTTCAATCGCTGGCAATTCCCGAAAAATCATGAATTTTAAGGAACCTATTCCCGAAAAATCATGAATTTTAAGGAAAATATATTGTGTAATTCCATATAATATGCTAACTTTGCGCCCAATAGAACAATCCTGAATATGATTAAGCGAAGCATTGAAGATACAATCAAGGGCCAACTGCATGATGACAGAGCCATCATTGTCATGGGTGCAAGACAAGTGGGTAAAACCACGCTGTTAAAGCAGGTTTTTGCAACAGACGGCAGCGACGTGTTGTGGATGAGTGGCGATGAGCCCGACGTGAGAGGAATGTTTGAAAACATGACATCAACCCGGTTGAGAAGCATTATTGGCAATCATCGTGTAGTCATCATCGACGAAGCACAACGTATCGAGGACATCGGCATTAAATTAAAATTGATCACCGACCAAATTCCAGAAGTTCAACTGCTGGCTACAGGCAGTTCCTCGTTTGAACTGGCCAATAAAATCAATGAGCCGCTCACAGGCCGCAAGTGGGAATACAAACTGTTTCCCCTCTCATTCACCGAACTTGTCAACGAAACCAATCTGATCGAGGAAAAACGAATGGTGCCTCATCGCATGGTTTATGGCAGTTACCCTAACGTGGTGACACATCCGGGCAAGGAGGTAGCGATACTGCATGAATTGACCGAAAGTTACCTTTACAAAGACATCCTTGAGTTCGACAGGATTCATAAACCCGAAAAACTGACTAAATTGCTTCAGGCTTTAGCCTATCAGGTAGGTGCCGAAGTGTCCTACAATGAGTTGTCACAACTTTGTGGATTGGATGCCAAGACAGTGGCTAGTTACATCTCTATTCTTGAGCAGGCCTATATTATCTTTCGTTTGGGCTCGTTCAGTCGCAACCTGCGCAACGAATTGAAAAACAGCCGCAAAATCTACTTCTATGACAATGGAATCAGAAATGCTCTAATCGGCAATTTCTCTCAAGTCGAGAATCGCACTGATGTCGGGGCATTGTTTGAGAATTATGCCATAGCCGAACGGATAAAGCGCAAGGAGTATCTGATAGATTATGCGAGAAGCTGGTTCTGGCGCAATACCAATAAACAAGAAATCGACTATATCGAAGAGAAAGACGATAAAATCCATGCCTATGAGCTGAAATGGAATCCTAGACGCAAGACTTCAGCACCGTTGTCGTTCCGCAATGCCTATCCTGACGCCGATTTCACCATCATCAACCGAGACAACATTGAGGACCTGCTCCTCTACTGATAGTTTTTCAAAGGTCTTGCAGTATATTGAGCATCGATAAGAGCATCAAGTGCTAATAAAGCGAATCAACTCTGAATATTTTATTTATGATCCATTCGTGTCTTCAATCGCCAGAGAATAAAAAAACACGAATATCCATGAATAACCCATGAATTATTTTATTTATGATTTAATTCGTGACCATTCGTGTCTTTAAATTTTGATACTCTGGATTTTATGTCGTACCTTTGCAGATATGACAACGATGAGTACATTATTGATATTTGCTGCGGCTATCGTGTTGATGGTTGTGGCGATTGCACGGTGGAAGGTGCACCCCTTCCTGGCGATACTGGGCACAGCGATTCTGCTGGCTGCGTTGCTGGGCATACCGTTTACCGACATTCCCGATGTCATCGGCAAAGGCTTCGGGGGCGTGTTCAGCGGCATTGCCCTGGTGATTATCTTCGGCACACTCATCGGCAGGGTGCTGGAACGCACAGGTGGCGCTGTCGCCCTGGCACGGGCCGTGGAGCGCGTGGTAGGCAAACGCCATCCCCGCTTGGCGATGATGCTCATCGGCTGGATTGTGTCCATCCCGGTATTCTGCGACAGCGGCTTCGTGCTGGTCAGCCCCATCGGCAAGTCATTAGCCAAACGCTCTGGCACTTCACCCATTCCGTTGATGCTGGCGCTGGCTGCAGGCCTGTTTGCCTCCCATGTGTTCATCCCTCCCACCCCTGGTCCCGTGGCAGCGGCTGGTATGGTCGGGCTGGAAAACAACCTGCTGTTGGTCATCGGTCTGGGTGCCATCATCTCGCTCCTGTCGCTCGTGCCTGCCTACTTCTTTGCCGGCCGTTTCGGCAAACTTGACACAGAGTTCTCCGAGGCATCAGAGGACTCCGAGAGTCAGCAAATGAGTTGCAGCGCTGCACTGGCTTTCCTGCCCATCGTGCTTCCCATCGTGCTGATGGCACTGGGCAGCGTGGCATCCCTGGTAACCATGCCCGAAAACGTGGCAGCAGTGTTCACCTTCCTGGGCAAACCCGTCATCGCCCTGATGCTTGCCCTATTGTCCTGCCTGCCCCTGCTGATGCGGCAAAAGAAGCTGGGCGAATTCCACGACATCACCTCGAACGCGCTCAAGACCGCTGGCCCCATCATCTTTATCACCGCTGCAGGCGGTGTGCTGGGTGCCGTGGTCACTGCAAGCGGTTTTGTCGATGTCATCAAGGAGTCGGGTGATTCGCTCAAGATGCTGGGCGTAGTCTTCCCCTTCCTCATCGCTGCCATCCTCAAGTCGGCACAAGGCTCATCGACCGTCGCCATCACGACCACCGCGAGCATGATGGGAATGTTCAGCGACTCGGGCTCGATGATGAATGCACTGGGCTTTACGAGCCCCCTTGCGGCAGCACTCGTGGTGATGGCCATCGGCGCCGGAGCGATGACCGTGTCACATGCCAACGACAGCTACTTCTGGGTAGTGACGGGTTTTGGCGGCATCAAGCCCCGCGACGGCTACCGCACCATGACACTCATGACACTGATCATGGGCATCACCGCCATCGCACTCATCGCCCTTGCCGCTGCCATATTACCCATCTAAGGGACTAATGAGCGACTGTCATCATAGAAGACTCTTTTTCATGTCCGTGCCACGCACGGAGAAATTAAGCAAAAATTTGTAGAAAAATTAAACAAATTCAATTTTTATTATAATTTTATTTATAATTTTGTTTAATTTCTCGCGCGAAGCGCGATTATAATTTGAGGCATTAGTTTGCAACTCCCTCTTGTAATTCCGGAATTAAACGACGATACTGCCCAAGAGCATAAACGGCATGGTTCTTGCAATATCAAAAAAACGCCCCTTTATCATGACGGGGCAGACAAACTGTCAGTAACAACACAAAATAAATAGACATAACAAATATGAAAGGTAAAGTTTATACCCGCACCGGCGATGCCGGACAGACGTCGCTGGTGAGCGGCAACCGTGTGAGCAAAGATGATGTACGCGTCGAGGCCTATGGCACTGTCGATGAGTTGAATTCCAACATCGGCGTGCTGCTGCACAGCACCAAACTCGATGACCAGAATGTGATAACCCTGTTGCGCAAGGCCCAAAACAAGCTGTTCAATATCGGTGCCTACCTGGCCAACGATGCCACCGACGCCACCCTTTATGGCCTGACACAGGAGGATGTCGACGAGCTGGAACACATGATGGACGTGATGAGCCAGGAATTGCCCCCCATGCGCGGCTTCATTCTGCCTGGCGGTTCACGCCTCTCGGCCCAGGCCGACCGCTGCCGCACCGTCACCCGCCGTGCCGAGCGCCGCGTGGTGACCCTCGCGCGCAGTGCCAAGGTCCAACCGCTCGTGCTGGAATACCTCAACCGCCTGAGTGATTTCTTCTTTGTGTTTGCAAGATATAACAATATCCAGAACCAGGTGGAAGAAATTTATTGGGATAAAGATGCCTAAAAGAAAAAAAATCCCAATTTATTAACCGCATCTCAAAAATTATATTACTTTTGCGCAATTTTTAAAACACAGGATATTTTCATAAAAACAGCACAACAAGAAAAAGACTATGTATTGGACACTTGAATTGGCAACAAAACTCGAGGATGCTCCCTGGCCCGCTACCAAGGCTGAGCTCATCGACTATGCCGTGCGCAGTGGCGCACCTCTCGAAGTGATCGAAAACCTGCAGGAGATTGAAGACGAAGGCGACACCTACGAATCCATCGAGGACATCTGGCCCGACTATCCGACCAACGACGATGACTTCTTCTTCGACCCCGAGGAATACTAACACACATCACCAGAGAAAGAATACAACAGGATAACGGCAGTCTCGCCATTGGGGCGAGGTTGCCGTCATTTTTCCAGATGAAAACGGCACGGTTTTTGCAGGAAATCTCAGATAATGAGCGTCTCAATAACCCACAACATCGACAATTATGATATACACCTGTCCCAAATGCGGTAAAAAGATGGACTTGAGCACCGAGGTGCTCATCAACAGCGGCTATGTGGTCATCTGCCCGCAATGCCTGTGCCAACTGCAGATTGTGGGCGACTATGCCTACATCCCCCATGACAGTCTGGAACTCGACACCACCGTTGAGCCGTCACACTCCATCAACTGCCCCAAGTGCGGACACGAGGCCAGCACAGGGGCCCACTTCTGTCCCAACTGCGGTGCCAGTTTCGACGCCGGCAGCAAGACGACCACGGCGATGGACCTCGCACCCGAGGACGTGACGGTGTTGCCGCCGCCCTTGCCCGACACCGACCCGCTCTATAACGAAGCCATCAATTTCCTCAGGAACTGCACCGCCATCACACCGATGATGCTGCGCGACCGTTTCCACATCAGCGACGAACGCGCCGCTGAACTCATCCGCCAGCTGGAAGCCGGCGGTATCATCGGCCCCTATAACCACGGCGGCCCACGCCAGATCCTGATTCCCCACCGCAGGATGTATGACTACACCCCGCCGCGCACGACGATGCAGGGCCAACAACCAAATCAAAATCAGGGTCAAGGTCCAATCTTTCCCCGCCGCGGCACAGGCTGCTTCACGTGGCTACTGTTCATCATGATATTTATTTTCCTGTTGAAAGCCTGCGGCCTATAATCCACACCCATTGATAAAACAGTAAGGGCTCGGAGTGATTGCTCCGAGCCCTTGCTGTTTTTACAGGTTAACCAATGACTTACTTGCCCAGGTTGTCGATTTGCTGCTTGGCCCACTCCTTGGCCATGCGGATGGCTTCGTTGGCCATCTGGTTAGCCATGCTGTCCAAGCCATCGGGAATCTCGATACCCATGACACTGTCGGGCAACATCCTGGGATCGGGCGCCACTTCCTCCTCCTGGTCTTGAGCGTCATTATTCTCATCCTGCTGCTGCGGTGCGGGCGGCGGTGTCACATGATGGTTGGCTTCATAATCGTCCATCGCATGGGTCCATGCCTTCTCGATGTCCTCCTTACCGAAGGTGAACACATGGCCAAACATTCCCAGCGACACCATTTTCTCCTCACTGTCACCGATACTCATGCGGCCCACCGAACAGACGAGGTAGTTCTTCACGTCAAGGTAACTGGAAATCACCTTGTCGGTACCGAAGCCCGTCAATTCCTTAAGCGCCTTATTGATCAGGTCGCCAAACACACCACCCACACCGGTGATGGAGCCCAGCTTATCGTCAACCTTGTCATCAACCCATGCCTTGGTAACCTCCTGGATAGCCTTCTCGTGATCCTCAGGTTTAGGGCAGGTAAACACCATCGTCGCAAAGAGGATGGCAAGTATCAATGCAACAATGAGCCATGGGGTGCAGCCATTCTTTTTAGGCTCCTCGGGCACTTGACCATAACGAGGCACACGAGGCGGCACCTGGCTAGGCGGCACTGTCGGATCATAGGGCTGGCCCGTAGTGATCTGGTTCGCGGCTTCGCGTGCTGCCTGCTGTGAAGCCTCAAACTCGGCACGCTGCAACACGGCCGTCAGTTCGGGCACATCGCCAGCCTGCTGCCAGTCGGCCATGCCGGGCGCCCACACTTCACTTTCAGGGGTAATCCCCTGCTGTCCCAATTCCTCAACGGTAAATGGGCCTTCCTGTTTCCCGTTTCTAATCAGATGAAATTCCATAATCAATCATTTAGTATGTATAGTTTCTATTATTCGAAAACCCTATTGTGCAAAAAACGTGCCATGACCAATCTCATATTGAGTATACAATCGATGGCGCAAATCTCTAAACTCTAAACCCTAAACTCTAAACTGCGAGCAAAGCGAGCACCCTACTTGGCATTGATAAAGTCCAGAAAGGCTTGCTTGTAGCTGTCACCGATGGGGATATACACGTCCCCAAAGACGATGCGGTTACGCTCGATCTCGCGGATTTTGCTCTTCTGCACAATGAAAGAGCGATGCACCCTGATAAAGCGAGATTCGGGCAACATCTGCTCGATAGCCTTCATGTTCATGAGCGACAGGATGGGACGGGGAGACTGCTCGGTGTAGATTTTCACATAGTCCTTCAACCCCTCGATGTAACGGATATCGTCAAGTTGGATCTGCAACAGCTTGTACTCACTCTTGACAAAGATGCTGCGCGGTTCCTCATTAGCTGGCGCAGTAGCAGCGGGCTGTTGCTCACTCTGCTGCACAAGCTGGAACCACTGCATCGCCTTGTTGCACGCCTCAAGGAAGTCGGCATAGCTGATGGGCTTCAACAAGTAGTCCAGCGCATTGACACGGTAGCCGTCAACGGCATACTGGTTAAAGGCCGTTGTAAAGACAATGCGGGTATTTTCAGGAACCATACGGCTCAATTCCAGACCATTGAGTTCCGGCATCTGGATATCCAGGAACAGCAGGTCAACAGGCTGCTCACCGATGCCATGCAGGGCGTCGGTCGCATTGGTATATTTGCCACACAGTTCAAGGAACGGTATCTTTTTCACATAGCTCGCCAACAGTTCCACTGCCAGCGGCTCGTCGTCAACGACGGCACACTTGATGATCATGATTCCTCTTTTTTGATGATGATTTTTGAATAATACTGGCTACCGTCCTCGGTCTTGCCTTTCTCCCAGACGTAGCGGTCAGGATACAAGAGTTCCAGACGACGGCTCACCTGCTCCAGTCCGATGCCTGAACCGCTCTTGTCGTTCTCGCGCTTGGGGTAGCAGGTGTTGCATATCTCACAGGTAATGTCACCATTCACCTGATGCAGGTCAATCTTGATTTCGCCCTTGCCCTGCGGCGAGATGCCATGCTTGAAGGCGTTCTCTATCAGTGAGATGAAAATGAGGGGCGCCACGGGCGTCGAGTCGTTAGGCTGGATATCGATATCGGTCTCGATTTTCACACTGTCGGTCACGCGGATTTTCATCAGCTCGATGTAGTTGCGCATGAAATCAACTTCCTTATAGAGTGGCACAAAGTCCTGCTGGTTCTCATAGAGCACATGGCGCAGCAACTTGCTCAATTCACCCACCGCCGTCTGAGCCTTCTCCTGGTCAAAGGCGATGAGCGCGTAGATGTTGTTTAGCGTATTGAGCAGGAAGTGGGGGTTCATCTGGTTGCGCAGGTTGCTCAACTCGGCCTCGGCACGCGCCGCCTCTGCTTCCTTGCGCGCCTCCTCGATGTGCTGCCACCGCTGGATCATGCGCACAGCGACAGCCAGTGCGATAATCAAGATGAATGTCAAGACAGCCCAGAAGTAACGCGGCAGCCTCACATAGGGTTTCTTGGGCCTGGGACTATTGTTGGGCAGGTCGGGCAACAGATACTCCGAGAGCCAGAGAAACGAGTCGACGGCAAATAGGCCTGTCACGATAACAAACACGTTAAGAAGCACAAACATCTTCCAATCGTTCTTCTTGAGCAGGAATCGAGGCACGAGCCACACGTAGTTGATATAGAACACCAGCATATAGGCCAGCGGATTGCCCAGCCAGCGCACATATCGGTTCAACACCATGGTCCAGTCTTCATTAGAACTATGAAAAAACATCGGCACAACGACAATGACCGACCAACATAGCAAATGCAAGATCCAGTAACGATACTTGGATTTGGTTTCAACAAGAGTAGTGCTCATTTCTTTATCGCCTTATTATTTATCGCAAAGGTAATCAACTCTCATCACCCTAACAAATTTAATAGACAAAAACTGACATCAGATAGACAAATACAACCATTTCCAGCTTAGCCATCACACTCTTTGTCATAACATTTTTTAACACCGCAATTCAAGGGAATTGTGCGAAATGGCACTAATTTTGCTTTTTAATGGAATAATGTACCCGTATAGAAAGAGAACAAACAATATAGAATGAAGAATATGAGACGATTACCTGCATGGCTGATGTGCCTCGTACTGATGGCCGGACTCCTGTCATGTGGTGGACACGGCAAGCTGGAAAAGGCCGTGAGATCAGTCATGGTTAATGGCGACACAACCCGTGCCGCTTATGATTCCCTGTGCTCGATAGTGACTGACAATCCTGGAAAATATGAAGACTTACTGACGCCCGAGGGCAAAGTCGATCATAAGAAGATGGCGGAGTTCATCGAGAATATCGGCTCCCACCTGCGTCCCCCCATGCACTGGGACACGCGCCCCTATGGCGGTGTGGATGACCTCTCGCTGACGGTCTATTTTGAGCGCAGCGGCTCGATGGTCCCCTATGACCAGCGCGGTGGCGGCGGCCAGCTCAAGAAGGTGGTCAACGACCTGATTAACCACTTCCCCGCTGGCAGCAAGGTGGACATCAATATCGTGAATGACGGCATATATCCCTACCAGCACACGGTAGATGAATTCCTCAAGGACCGTGACATTTATCAGAGCACGGCGGGCATCGGTGATGCAGCCTATACCGACTTCCAACTGATTTTCAACAAGATACTGAAGGCACAGCGTCCCGGGAACGTGAGCGTGCTGGTGAGCGACCTGATTTATTCGCCTAAGGATACCCATGGCGTGAGCCTGGAAAAGATTTTCAACGAGGAGAACAGCCTCGCTACCCGCGCGTTTGCCAAGTATAAGGGCAAGAGTGTGGTGGTGCAGCAATTCATGGGCGACTACAGCGGCAATTACTATCCTTACAACGGCCAGCCGTTCAACTACAGCGGCAAGCGCCCCTTCTATCTCGTGATTATTGCCGACAGCGACGTGATGGACCAATTGGCTCAGGACAAACGCTATGACGGCGTGCTCAATACCACTATGGCGCGTAACAGCTACCGTTTCAACCAGAGCACCAGCGAGGTGCCCTGCCGCGTGTTGCCCGAGTGGAAAGACAATGCTGGCCGATTCCGTGTCAAGCACGGTGACGGCATCGTGCTTGCCAAGTGCCAGGGAGACCGCGAGACTGGCAAACTCTGCTTCTCGATGGCTGCCAACCTGGGGGGACTCATGAAGGATGACGCCCTGCTCACCAATGCTGCCAACTACGAGGTGCAAAGCATCGACGGCTATACCCTCACGGTGCAGCCCATCGACCCGAGTATGGTGACGGCCAACAACAAGGAGTACCTGGATGGCATGACTCACATCCTCACCCTGGTGGGCGACTTCAAGAGTCCGCGCGACAATATACACATCTCGCTGCGCAACGAGTTACCCGACTGGGTGCGCCAGTCCTCGAGTGATAACGACACCAGCACCGGTGGCACCTTTGCCACGACGACGCTGGGACTGGAACAGCTCTTGGGCGGTATGTTCGACGCGATGAAGGGCGGTAGTAGCTACTTTGACGTGAACATTCAACTGCAGCGTTGATGATGAACAATTAACAATTAAACTAACAACCGAAAAACAATAACTATAAAGACAGAATATGAAAAATTTGGTTTTTCTGATTGCTGGAATCCTAGTGACTGTGATATTCTTTATCCTCAGTTGCAGTGACGGATTCAACATCTATGAGCAGATGTTCTTCAGCCAGGGGTATAACGACAAGATGTATAACCTGAACATGTATCCCGTGATTGCAGCCATCACCATTCTTGTATCATGGGGCGGTGCCGCCATCTACTACTATGCCATCAACTCGGTGAAATTTGACCGCTGGTACCACTGGCTGGCAGTGCTGGGAGCTGTGGCTGTCCTGGCACCCGTGGTGTGCTACATCTACAACGACACCGTGTTTGCCAGCAACGGACTGATGTACATCGGCGAGTCCATCCAGTTTGAGATGCAGACGGTGCTCTTTGCCGCACTGCTCTACATTGTGGCATCCTATTCCATCCGCTGGTGGAGCAGCAACTGCCGCCACACCCCGCTTCCCCAATAAGGGCCCATCAACCGACAACTGAAAACTGACAACTAACAACTGACAACTGACAACTAAATAAATGAGACTTTTCCTATTTGCTATCGGTGGTACCGGGTCAAGGGTATTGAAGTCGCTGCTGATGCTCTCGGCAGCCGGCGCAAGGCCTCTTGACGAGAACGGCAAACCCGTGAAGGACCTGGAAATCGTGCCCGTCATCATTGACCCCCACAAGGCCAATGAGGACTTGAAGCGTACCGAGGCCCTGCTCAATGATTATCGCGACATCAGGCGCAAACTATACGGCAACGAGCCTAATGCCGACGGCTTCTTTGCCAACCGCATCGTGACCCTGCGCGAAATCATGAGCAACAGCAGCGTGACCTTGAACGATACCTTCATCTTCAACCTGGGAGCGGTAGAGAATGCCAAATTCCGCGAGTTCATCGGCTTTGACACGATGAACGAGGCCAATCAGGCATTGACATCCCTGCTGTTTGCCAATTACCAGTTGGAGAACAAGATGAATATTGGTTTCGTCGGCAGCCCCAACATCGGCAGCGTGGCCTTGAACGAGATCAAGGACAGCAACGAGTTCAAGGCATTCAGCAACATCTTCCGCCAGGGCGACCGCATCTTCTTCATCAGTTCCATCTTCGGTGGCACGGGAGCGTCGGGCTTCCCCATCATGGTAAAGAACATCCGCCAGGCAGCCAATCTGGAGGGTATCGAGAACCGTGACGCCTTGAGCCGCGCCCCCATCGGTGGCTTGACCGTGCTCCCCTACTTCACCCTCGAGGGTAACAAGCAGGACCAGCGCATCGCCACGAGTGACTTCATCGTCAAGACCCAAAGCGCACTCTACTACTACAAGAATACGCTCACGGGTGCCAACGACAGCAACGTGAACAGCATCTATTACCTGGGCGACCAGGTGAGGTCAAAGCCCTACCTGTATGACCCGGGTGAGCATGGACAGCGCAACAATGCTCATCTCATCGAGTTGATCGGAGCCTTGGCACCGCTGGACTTCATCGGCAAGCCCGAGAGCAAACTGAGCGACATGGACGGCTATCCGCTGCCCACCACCGCCTATGAATATGCGCTGGACAAGGACGACCTGAGCCTCACCTTCCTGTCGCTGGGTCACCAGACACGCCGACTCATCTATGAGCCCATGAGCAAATTCCACCTGCTGTTCCTCTTCCTGACCACAGGATTCAAGAACATGATAGGACAGGGCTTTACTGAGGATGCGCCCAAGATCAAGAGCGACTTCCTTGCGTCACAGTTCTACCGCACGCTGGTTGACCACTTCATGCTGGGCTATGCCCAGTGGCTCACCGAGATGAATGACAACATGCGCAGCGTGGCATTCTTCAAGCCGGGCGAGATCGACATGGCTCATGCCATCGAGGGCGTGAACGTGAAGAAACGCATGCTGGGACACTACAAGGTGGACAACGATGTGTTCAAGGCCGAGATGAACAAGCTGAGCAAGAACAACCCGAGCTACAGCGACCGCACGGTGGAATTCAAGCTGCTGGACCTGTTCAACAAGGCAGCACACAATATCTTCACCGAACGGTACGAGAATATTAACTGATTCAAATCAATCTAGAACTTCTAGAGCCCCTAGAACATCTAGAACCATAAAACAACAATGAGTGAGATATTATCCTATAGCAACAACACGACCAAGAACGGTGATGAGGACTGGATCGGGCATGCCCCTTACAGCGACGATGACATCGCACGCATCAAGGATCCCGACGGCGGACTGAGCGAGAACCCGCGCACCGCCATCCCCAGCCCGCTGGCTCAACTTGACCTGGTGAAGAACGCCTTCAAGCAGCTGGCCAATGAGCACCTGCGCGGCGCCCGCATGAACGAGCGCCTGGTATCCAATGCGCTCGACGTGGCACAGTTGTTCTTTGACTACGAGAACCACAAGGACTACCTGCGCATCATCCGCTGGAACCGCGAGGAGTGCATCGAGCAGCTGAAGGCCAATCCACAGCACCGCCTCTTCGGCGAGACGCTGGACCTGTTCCTGCGCAGCGACAAGGTCTATAACTTTGACCTGCTCAAGGACTGGTACATCATCATGTGGGACCGCAAAGTGCTGGGCGGCACCTCTCCCGCATCAATCGTCATGGCGGCACCTGCTCTGGGTACCATCGACGCCATCAAGGTGGAACAGGGCGTCAGCCTGTTCGGCGAGACGCGCCACCTGTGGCAGCGCGACGAGGACTTCGTCTATTACTTCTACCTGCTGATGAACGCCTGCCCCACCCTGCGACTGCACTGTGGCGAGGTCTATGCCTATATGCAGAAGAACCTGGAGCCCCTGCGCAAGAACCGTCCCGAGCTCTACAACCGCATCACCACGGTCATCCCCAACCTCGACGCCCTCGACGAGAGCCGCGCAGGCACCGTGCTGGAGCAGTTGGAGCACAGTTATGACCCCTTCGGCGGCGGTATTGACGTGAGTGTGCTGGGAGCCCGCTTCTACCACAAGCGTGTGCTGGACATCCGCACCGCTGCCAGCGAGAGCGATTTTGTCATCACGCCGACCATGCCTCAGGACAAGAGCGAACTGCCTCTGGTACTGGTCAACGGTTTCAACGGCAGCGTGGAGCACTTCCGCTACATCGACAAGGAATGGGACAGCGCCACTCAGGTTTATGCCAACGGTGTTCCCCTGAGCGACCGCAAGCTGCCCGATACCTCGATACAATACCCGTTTGTCACCACCGACGACTTCCTGACCGACACCATCGTGCGTCTGGGCAGCGGTTGTGTGATAGACACCGACCACTTCTTTGACGGCAACCTCAAGCCGCGCACGCCGCAGCCCACCTGCGGCTACCTGCTGCCCTTGAAGCCGTTGCTGTTCACCTACTTTGATACCGATTACATCAAGGGCACCATCGCAGGGCGCCATGTAATGGACATCGAGGAATTTGCCGACGGCAGCGTGATGGTCACCCTGCGCATCCGCGTCAAGAAGGGCGAGAACCGCTACATCGAGTTGTCACGCAAGTATTTCCCCATCAATGACCACACGTGGACCTTTGACGAGCGTCGCGGCACGGGCCGTGTCCTCGGCGCCACCTTGTCCACCTCGATATTCCCGTTCGTCAAGACCGATGCCAACGATGACTACACCGTCGAGTTGTTCACCATGATTGAGAACGGCGGTGCCACCTTGCGTTTCTACAAGAACGGCATCAAGACCGACGGCCTGAACGTGCGTGACGCTATCCGTTCACACTCGGGCTACAGCACCTCCTACTATGACGTTGACGGCTCGTTTGACTACATGGAGGTGAGTGTACAGAACCATCTGGGACGCTCGGGCGGCGTCATCATCCCGCAATGGAAACCCTACGCCCCCAGCGCCAAGGAACTCATCTTTGCCGTGGACTTCGGTACCACCAACACCCACGTCGAGTGGGCAGAGCGAGGCCAGCCCTCGCAGCCGTTCACCTTTGAGTACGGCTCCCAGCAGGTGCTGGTTGCCTCGTTGCACAAGCCGCACTCTCTGGAGTATGCCGAGCAGGTGCAGCGCGTGGAATTCGTGCCGCGTGAGATTGACAACGTCTATGGCTTCCCCCTGCGTTCCACCCTGGCACGCAACGAGAACAGCGGCATGGGGTGCAACCTTTTCAGCGATGTGAACATCCCGTTCCTGTATGAACGCCGCTATTTCCACGGCTATGAGGTGACGACCAACCTCAAGTGGAAAGGCGATACCGAACTGGCTAGGTCTTTCTTGCGCGAGTTGACGTTGCTCATTAAGGCTAAGGCTCTGCTTGAGAACGCTGACCTGCGTCGCACCGAGATTGTTTACTTCTATCCCGTGAGCATGGGAGGCGCCGACCGCGATAAGCTGGAGCGCACCTGGACCGAACTGTTCAACACCTACATCGGGGCCGACAGCGACCGTCTGCGTTCCTATCCCGAGAGCCTCGCGCCCGCCTACTACTATAGCGGAGCCGAGGTTGCCGGCAGCAGCTACGTCTCCATCGACATCGGTGGCGGCACGTGTGACACCGTGATTTATCAGCCCACTGCCGACCGCATGAGCAGCGAACCGGTCGCCATCTCATCGTTCCGCTTTGCGGGCAATGCCATCTTCGGTGACGGTTTCACCGACAAGGATGCCGACAACAACCCGCTGTTGCAGCACTACACCCGCTACTTCAGGCAGCTCATCGAGAACGACAAGGGCAACAACATCGCCTACCTGGGCAGCATCCTTGCCGACATCATGGCACAGAAGCGCAGCGAGGACATCAACGCCTTCCTGTTCTCGATTGAGAATGTAGAGGAACTGCGCACCCTGCGCGAGATTGACCGCAACCTGTACAGCTACAATGCCCTGTTGCGCAACGACAGCCAGCGCAGGCTTATCTTCATGTACTTCTACACCGCCATCATCTACTACATCGCCCAGGCGATGAAGCAGCGTGGCTATGAGATGCCCAAGCAGATCTACTTCTCGGGAACGGGCAGCAAGATATTGAATATCCTGGGCTCACTGAGCCGCATCAACATGCTCACCCAGATGATTGTTGAGCGTGTTTACGGCAAGCAGTACAACGAGCTGTTTGAAATCAAGATCGAGGACAAGTGCCCCAAGCAGATTACCTGCCGTGGCGGTATCAAACTCGAGAACAAACGCCTGGAAGGTCAGGCCGATGTCGCCCGCTACAATGCCACGAGCGTGAAGCGCATGCGCTACTGCTGCTCCATGCTGGGCGACGACGAGCTCACGATGGAGCAAGTCGAGTCCATCGAGGTGCGCGAACGCCTGGTCGAGAAGGTCAAGGAGTTCAACCAGTTCTTCATTGACCTGTGTGACGCCAACCTGAAGGATGAGTTCGGCATTGAGAACAACGTGCTGCGCCTGTTCGAGAGCGTGCTGGGCGACAACCTCGCCAACTACCTCACTGCGGGTATCAACACATTCCTGAAAGGACGTTACAATCCCACCGATGTGGTAGAGGACGTGCCGTTCTTCTATCCCGTCATCGGTGTCATCAGGCACAACCTGCTCAGGAACATGCGCAACGATGTCATTAGCAAGTTTAATCAATAATAATAATTAGTTGTAGGTCATCAGTCGTCACTTTTCAGCGGCAGCCGCAGAATCTGACAACTGAAAACTGAAAACTGAAAACTTTTCAAAAGTTATGAAACGCATCACTTTAATCATGGCAGCCATCGTCTGCCTCGCCATCTCGGCAATGGCGCAACCCAATGCCGACCAACCGCTGTCGCCCGCACTGTGGAAGCAGGGTATCGCTACCTGTGCCCATTACACCGCCTGTGACCGACGCTTCGGTAAGAAAATCGAGGAAATCAAGTCACAGTTCCCCCAGGGCTATACGCTGGACAACCTCAACGATGTCTATGGTGGCCAGGGTCGCAAGTGGGAAAAGATTTACAACGAGTTCAAGAAGGAAGAAGGCCGTGGTGGTAGCATCAACGACCTCAAGGAACTTGTTTCTCCCCAAATCTGGAAACTCGTCGAGCCCGACTTCACGGCTTACATCACCGAGCATCCCGAACTCGCCAACGCAGTGCCTGATCCCGCCGGCCAAGGCGATGAAAAGACCGAGAACGTTCAGGAAGGCGAGAATGGCGACACGACAACCGCTGCCGGGCCCAAGGATAAGGCCAGCGACAATGGGTTCTCATGCAACGCCAACCTGCCCCTGTGGTTAGGCATCCTGGGCTCACTGCTGGGTCTGTGCGCGCTGCTCATCTCACTGAGCAACCGTGGCAAGATCAAGGAGATGCGCCGTGCCTTTACCCGCGAACTTGACCGCACCAACGCCAACCTGCAGGAGTTCTCGACCGACGCTGCCAACCAGATGAAGGCGCTCTCGATCCGCATGACCGGCAAGGTTCCCCACGACTATAAGGAAGAAGTGGAGGACATCGTGGAGCAGCCCGAAGAGGAGCCCGCTCAGATCGCCGAGGTTCCTGTCGATGAAGAGGAGTTAGTTGAGGAGGAAGAAGGCGAAGTTCTCAACCTGTTCACCAGCAAGCCCGACGAGAACGACGATTTCACCCGCGTGAGTGACACCTTTGAGCCTGGCAACAGCATCTATGTGCTCACCACCTTCGACGGCCAGCACGGCAAGTTTGAGGTCATCGACAAGCCTGAGGTTCACACCTTTGCACTGATGATGCCTGCCGAGAACCTGATTCGTGCCTGCTCGGGCAACGCCATCCAGATTCCCAGTGGCACTCGCATCGTGACCGACCGTCCCGGTGAAGCCGAGTTCATCGACGGCAAGTGGCACGTCGTTGTCAAGGCCATCATCCACTACGAGAACTAATCTAAGTTGTTAGGTCTTAGGCTTTAGGTTTTAGGCTTTAGGATGCGGATGCCTCCTAAAAACCTAACACCTAAAGCCTAACGCCTAATACCTAAAGCCTAAACAATGCGCTGGACTTGTCCTAAATGCGGGAAAAAGCTGGAAATCAGCAACGAGCAGTTGATTGCCAATGATGGCGTGATCGTCTGCCCGCAATGCCTGTTGCAGGCACGGCAGCCCGTGCCCAAGGCACGCGTCACACCACGCGCCGACAGGACCGATCCTCCAGCACCCAAGAGACAGGAACGCATCAGCTTTGATACCGAAACACCGCCCCAACGGCAACAGGTGACACCCCCTCCCCACAAACAACGCATGAAACAAGCCACCACTTCCTACCGCTACACGGGACTCTCCGGTGATAGCAGCAACACCACTACCCCCAAAAAAACGACAAGAAAAAAGAAATCCAAAAAGAAAAAGGCTGCCGACGGCATGAGCGCATGGGGATGTATGGGCCGCACCATCATCTTCACTCTCGTCCTGTTCGCCGCCTACGTTTTCTTCGGTCTCCTCCTCCAAGCCCTTCAATAAGACGGTTTTTTTCCCTTTTTGAACATCATCACCATAGACTGAATCATGCAACTACTGAATGTCTCCTTTGGTATTTTTGCTTTCCTGCCACAGGGTTGGGTGTTCATGATACTGATCATCCTGCTCGAAGCATGGCTGATGTCGAGATGGCTGTGCAAGAAACGCCTGGACCGGCGCATCACCGGCACTGCTTTCCTGAGCAACTTCGTCAGTGGACTGGCGGGCATCATCACGACCATGATACTTAACGGTGGCTGGATCCTGGTGGTGTGGTTTCCATGGGTAAGCACCCACGAGATGGACCTCAGTTCCCGCGACGGTCTGCTAGGGTTCTGCGTGATTTACCTCATCGCTTTTGTGCTGTCGGTGCTCATCGAGGCGCTCATCAACTGGCTCATGCTGCGCCAGCGTTACTCAACCCGCCAAATCATGAAATCCACCCTGCTTGCCAATGTCGCCAGTTATCTCCTTGGCAGCATCATCCTTTATGCATTCTCTTTCTGTCCCCTATTTTGACTGTCTTCATCTTGATTGACGGTCAAATCATCGTCATGTGGTGCTTATTTTATAAACACAATTTAAGGATATTTCGCATGAGGATGTCAAGCAAATAATGTATCTTTGCAGCACTTTTTTGGTTGGGGACTTATATTGACCCTACGGTGCGGCAAAAATTACATTCGGAATGACAGATTTTCTTTCAACATATCACCTGCAAGGGCTGGTTTTAGGCCTGTGCTCTTTTCTCATCATCGGCATTTGTCACCCTATCGTCATCAAGGGTGAATACCACTATGGGCAATCGTTCAAGTGGGTTTTCCTGCTGGCAGGCGTCGTGCTGTGCATCGGCTCGCTGCTCGTGAACAACGTGATGCTCTCGGCGCTGATGGGCGTCGGGGCATTCTCATGCTTCTGGGGCATCAAGGAGATGAAGGAGCAGCAGGAGCGCGTTCGCAAGGGCTGGTTCCCCCGCAACCCCAAGCGCAAATACCCATGGGACGAGAAAAGTGAGAAGTGAGGAATTAGAAGTGAGGAGTGAGAAGTGAGAAGTGAGAAGTGAGGAGTTAGGAGTTAGAAGTTAGGAGTTAGGAGTTACAGCCAACAAACTGACAACTGACAACTAAAAACTAACAACTGAAAACTGAAAACTGACAACTAAAAACTAACAACTGACAACTGAAAACTGAAAACTGAAAACTAAAAACTAAAAACTGAACAAAAATGAAACCCTTGACGACACTGGCGCTGGTGCTGCTTGGCACAGCAATGTGTGCTGCCCACAATGTGAGCGGCACCGTTACCTGTGACGGTCAAGGTGTTGCCGGGGTTGCAGTAAGCGATGGCTATGAGATTGTTGTCACCGATGCCAACGGCTACTATGCGATGTCGAGCAGCAAACTGAACGGCTACGTATTCTACACGCTGCCTGGAGGCTACGAGCCGCTGCTTGCCGATGGCTTCAACCCCCAGTTCTGGGCTCCGCTCGATTCACGCGATATCACCGTCGATGAGACTCATGATTTCACCCTGCGCCGCGTGGACAACGACAAGCACACGGTCATCTTTGCTGCCGACACCCATCTGGCCCGCCGCAATAGCGACCGTGCCTACTTCAAGAAGGGACTCATTGCCAGCCTCAACGACGAGGTCGAGCGCGCCGGCGGCAACCCCATCTACTCCGTCATTCTGGGTGACCTCACGTGGGACGTCTTTTGGACGCAGAACGACTACAACCTGGTTGACTTCATGGAGGACATGAAGCACTTCAAATATCCCATGACACTGTGGCCCGTCATCGGCAATCATGACCATGACCCCAGCATACCTGCCGGTGCGAATACCGACTTTACTGCCGCCGACCCATGGCGCCGTTTCGTTTGCCCCAACTATTACAGTTTCAACCTGGGCAAGGTGCACTATGTGGTGCTCGACGATATCTACTACCTGAACATCGATTATGGTGACGAGACCTATAGCGAGGGCGTTGTCGGCAGCCGCAACTACCGTGGCAACATCACTAACGATCAGATGCAGTGGCTACGCAAGGACTTGGCGATGGTGGACTACAGCACGCCAGTGGTCGTGTGCCTGCACATCCCCGCTTGGAACATCAACTCCAACTTCTCCTATAGTCCGCGCCTTGACAACACTGGCACGCTCTGCTCCTTGCTCAACCAGTACAAGGAGGCTCACATCGTGAGCGGCCACAACCACTGCAACTACACCGCACGCCCCACGGGTTATTCCCACGTGACCGAGCATAACATCGCCGCCACCTGCGGTTCCCTGTGGCAGAGCGCCATCTTCACGGGACGCCACATCTGCCATGACGGCAGCCCCGCGGGATACATGCGATGGACCATCACAGGCGATAACCTGCAATGGTATTTCAAGCCCATTCATGAGGGAGATCGCCAAATGCGCCTGTATGACATGAACACGGTGCGCGACTACTACCTCAACAACGCCATCATGCGCAATATCCTGCGTGATGACCCCTCAAGGGTAAACTATGGCACCATCGGTGACAACATGGTGATGGTGAATGTCTTCTCCTATGCTCCCGGCTGGCAGGTCACCATCTGTGAAGGCGACGACCTGCTCCCGTGTGAGCGCGTCTATACCGAGGACCCGTTCCACACGCTGGCCTATGACGTCGCTTGCTACAGCATATACGGCAACTACAGCACCTACTACACTACCAGCCTCAACACCCACATGTTTATGGCACAGGCCGCCACCGATACCTTGCCTATCGTGGTGAGGGTGGTTGACACCTTCGGCAACATCTATCTCAGGAGTATCTCCAGGCCATACAATTACAGCATCGGTATGGAGAACTATGACAAGATGCTCATGGTAGGTGACCTGAACGGCGACAGCGAAATCAATATCGCCGACGTGAATGTCCTCATCGACATCCTCATGGCATCAGGCGAGCCCTCTTGCCCGATTCTTGCCGACAGCAATGCCGATGGCGAAATCAATATTGCAGATATTAACAAAATCATAGATTTAATTTTGGAATCATGAGAATAGATATACTTACCGTCATGCCCGACGCGCTCGAGTCGCCGTTGCACACCTCTATCCTGCAACGCGCCCAGGATAAAGGACTGGTCGAAATCCATGTCCACAACCTGCGCGACTGGAGCCTGCGCAAGCACCGCAAGGTCGATGACTACCCCTTCGGCGGAGAGGCAGGCATGGTCATGCAGATTGAGCCCGTGTGGCGATGCATGGAGGAACTGAAGAGCCAGCGTGACTATGACGAAATCATCTTCACATCGCCCGACGGAGAGCAACTTGACCAGCCCATGGCCAACGCTCTGTCACTCAAGGAGAACCTGATGATTCTGTGCGGACACTATAAGGGGGTGGACTATCGCATTCGCGAGCACCTCATTACCAAGGAGATTACCATCGGTGATTATGTGCTCACCGGAGGCGAACTCCCAGCTGCGGTCATCGCCGATGCCGTGGTACGCCTGCTGCCCGGTGCCATCGGTGACGAGCAGAGTGCCTTGAGCGACTCGTTCCAGGACGGCCTCATCGAGGCGCCCGTCTATACCCGCCCCGAGGTCTTCAACGGATGGCACGTGCCCGAAATCCTGCTGAGCGGCCACGCGGCAAAGATTGCCGAGTGGAAGATGCAGCAGTCCCTGGAACGCACCCGCCGTCTGCGCCCCAACCTATTAAAAGAATAAAGAGCCAATCCTGATTCCCAACTGACAACTGAAAACTGAAAACTAAAAACTGACAACTAAAAACTAAAAAAATATGGCACTTTTCAAATTTCAACGACCCAAGTGGATCCCCCGGTGGGTGAATATTCCACTGCTCATCTTTTTAGTCTTTGTGGTCATCTTGCTGTTCGTGGGTGACAACAGCTTCATGCGCAGCACCGAGTACCGTTCCCAGATCAATGAACTCAAGGGCAGGATTCAATCCCTTGAGGACTCGGCAAGCATGTATGACGCCAAAGTCAATGAGCTCAACACCGACAATGAGCAACTGGAGCACCTCGTACGCGAGAAATACGGCATGAAACGCGTCAACGAGGAAGTTTACATCACCGATATACCCTGACAACGATATGACACAAGACAAGAGAACTACAATTTCCAACATTTTTGTCATCGTGGGCCTGCTCACGATGGCGGTGGTTGCAGTCACACCGCTGCTGGTCAACCACACCTTCAACGTCGAGTTGATGAGGTGGATTTTCACTGCCGGCGCGACTATCGTGCTGCTGGGAAGGCTCATCGGCTTTTACCAGGGCCCCTCGTTCCGCATCAAGCACCTGCATGCCATTCTCATCTTCAGCGCTCTCCTCTACTGTACCAGTGCTGCGATGATGTTCATCTTTCAGGGCACCAACAACTGGCTCGCCTTCCTGTTTGCGGGTCTGGTTGTCCAGTTGTATGCCTCTTGGAGGATTGAGCGTGAAGAGAAGAAGGAAGCAAAATAAAAGTCATCTTTTGTAAAAACATCTGAAATCTGTCAACTATTGATGGATTAGTCCAGCATAACGGCTTAAAAAAGAATAAATTCATCTGTTCAGTGCGTGACTTGCACAAATTTTGACTAATTTTGCGGGTTAATGAAAGGTAATCTCACTATAGACAACGGCAACACCTCGGTCAAGGTGGCTTTCTTCATCGGTACCCAGATTGTTGCAACCAACCGTTTCATCAGGCGTGACTCACGTCTGCTTGAACGTATTATCAGCACTTATAAACCCGACACCGCCATCGTGTGCAGCACAGCATCAAGCGCCACTAGCCAGCGCATTGAACAGCTTGCCGATGAGCGCTGCCGACGTGTGTTACACCTCACTCATGAGACGCCGATGCCCATCAGATTGGGCTATCGCACGCCTCAGACCTTAGGCAGGGACCGCATTGCCACCGCCGTAGGGGCGTGGAGCATTGCGCGCCGTTTGGACCACACCTGTGACATTCTTGTCATCGATGCCGGCACTGCCATCACCTACGACCTGGTGACGGCCAACGGATGTTTTGTCGGCGGCAACATCGCCCCAGGTCTGTCGTTGCGCTTCAAGGCACTGCATGAGCACACGGGACGTCTCCCGCTGGTACAGCCCGACGGCGACACCCCCATGGTGGGCTACAATACCGACACCGCCATCCGCAGCGGCGTGATGCTGGGTCTGCTGGGTGAAGTGAGAAGCTACATTGCCGACCTCAAACTGTCCCACCCTAACATGATGGTTTTCATCACTGGCGGAGACGGCAAGTGGCTGTACACCAACCTGAATGACAAGAACATCATTTACAGCGAACATCTTGCGGCTGAAGGCCTCAACCGCATCCTTTTATACAACCAAGTCAATGGAAATTTATAAGAAGATAATCACTTTATGCCTGCTCACAGCTTTGTGCTGCGGCACGGCCATGGCACAGATTGTCACCACCCCATACTCCAAGATGGGCTACGGAATGCTCAGCGACAACGCGTCGAGCATCCAGCGATCGATGGGTGGCGTGGGCTATGCCATGAAGGGCGGTCGCATCGTCAATGTGATGAACCCCGCCTCCTATGCCAATGTGGACTCCCTCACCTTCCTCTGGGACGTGGGCATTGACCTGACCAACCTCTGGAGCAAGGAGAACGACAACAAGGGCTACAACTTCGGTGGCGGTCTGGACTACCTGACGGGACACTTCAAGGTGGCAAAGGGCCTGGGTGCGGCATTCGGTTTGCTGCCCTACTCCTCGGTGGGCTACTCCTATGGTAGCGAAATCAAGGGCGGCAGCGAGTCGCGCAGTGGCAGCGGCGGCTTCAACCAGTTGTTTGTCGGTCTGGGCTATGAGCCCATCAAGAACTTGAGCGTGGGCTTCAACTTCGCCTACCTCTTCGGCACGACATCCAACACGACCCTCATCAATTCCAATTCGACGAGCTATTTCACCCGCAATATGAGAATACGTGACTGGAACGCACAGTTTGGCCTCCAGTACAGTCTGCCCCTGTTCAAGGGCCGCGACTTGCTCACCGTGGGTGCCTCCTACCAGCCCAAGAAGTCCTTCCACGGCGATTCCTGGGGCACCATCTATGACAGCCAGGACCCCAAGGTCGATACAGTCAGCTTCAACGCGATGAAGGGGAATTATGAGCAGGCTGCTTCAATCGGTGTGGGTATGAGTTATAACTGGAACCGCCGCCTCCACATCGAGGCCGACTACACGTTCCAGAAGTGGAGCGGTGCCAAGTATCTCCCCATCGGTGGCTTTGAGTCACAGACGATGCAGTTTGATGACCGCTGGAAGGCAGCATTGGGTGTACAATACACGCCTAACCGCCGCGGCAGTTATGTGGGTGCCATGTCGTTCCGTGCAGGTGCGTTCTACAACCACGACTACCTGAACTACAACGACAACAACGTGCGTGACTATGGTGCCAGTATCGGTGTCGGTCTCCCCGCCCCCAATGGCAAGACCACCGTCAACCTGGGCTTTGAGTGGCGCCATCGCGAGAGCAGTCCCAAGCAGCTCATCACCGAGAACTACTTCAACATCACGCTGGGCGTGAACTTCAACGAGTTGTGGTTCTGGAAGAGCCGCATCCGTTAATGCTGTGACGCGTGAGACGACTGCCCCACATAGCGCTTGTCCTTTGCCTCCTGCTGGCTCTATATGCCTGCAAGGATGACTCCACCAGCGTGGTCAGCCACGCCACCAATCCCGAGGTAGTTCCCACCATGACCACTACCGACGTGCAGACGGTCATCAGCGACTCGGGACACACGCGCTACCGCATCGTCTCGCCGCTATGGAATATGTTTGAAGAGGCCAAGGCGCCTCACTGGACTTTCCCCAAGGGTATCACCTGCGAGGAACTGGACAACAACTTTAATACCGTCTCCACCATCAAGTGCGATTCGGCATACTTTGACAAGGACCAGTCGTTGTGGACGCTGACCGGGCACGTGAGCATCACCAATGCGAGCGGCGATGTCGTACTCACCGATGAACTCATGTGGAACCAGCGCGAACATCGGCTCTACAGCGACGCCTTCATCCACATCGAGAAACAGGGACGCGTCATCGAGGGCTACGGCTACGAGTCCAACGAGCGCCTTACCACCTACCAGCTGCGACAGGTCGAGGCCATCTTCCCCATCGACGAGCGCCGCATGCCCCATCCTGGCAGTGGCAACGCCGCACCCCGCACGCCACAACTGTCACGGCCGCCTCAACCCGCCAAACCCACTTTATAACACCCAACGATACAATCATAACAGATTTTGGATCCAAGTTATACATCTCCGTTGATTATCGCGCTCATCGCGCTGCTGTGCTCGGCATTCTTCTCGGGCATGGAGATTGCCTTTGTCTCTTCCAACAAGGTACGCGCCGAGATTGAGATGGCGCGCGGCGGCATCATCAACCGCATCCTCAACGTCTATTACAACAACCGCGAGATGTTCATCTCCACGTTGCTCATCGGCAACAACATTGCCAACATCGTCTATTCCATGGCAATGGCACAGTTGCTGTCCATTCCGCTGAAAGGCTACATCAGCAACGAGGCGGTCCTGCTGCTCGTGCAGACCCTCATCGCCACGCTGATTATCCTCATCTTCGGCGAGTTCCTCCCCAAGACCATGTTCCGCATCAACCCCAACGCCTCGCTGCGCACCGCATCGATACCGCTCTACATGGTCTATTTCCTGCTCTACCCCATCTCACGCTTCACCGAGTGGCTCTCGGCATTGCTGATGAAGGCCTTCGGCATCAAGATCGACACGACCCGCATGCGCCTGCTCACGGTCGATGAATTGGACGCCTACCTGCAGGAGAACATCGACAAGCACGAGGACGAGAACAAGACCGTGGAGCGCGAGGTCAAGATTTTTGAGAACGCCCTGGACTTCAGCGACACACGGCTGCGCGACTGCATGGTGCCGCGCAACGAGATTGTCGCCGTCGATGTCGAGGACACCACCCGCGACGACCTGGTCAAACTGTTCACCAGCTCTGGACTGTCCAAGATTGTCGTTTATAAGGAAAATATCGACGACGTCATCGGCTTCATCCAGGTGAGTGAGCTCTTTGTCACCGACGTCGACTGGAAGACGCGCATCAAGCCCGTCCTCTTTGCCCCCGAGACCCTGCTGGCACGCAAAATGATGCAGCAGCTCATGGACGAGAAACGCTCCATGGCAATCGTCATCGACGAGTTTGGCGGCACCAGCGGCATGGTGACTCTCGAGGACCTCGTAGAGGAAATCTTTGGCGAAATCGAGGACGAACACGACCGCAACCACCTCGTGGCACGACAACTGGGCAAGAACAGTTACGAGTTTGCTGGACGCATGGAAATTGAGGAAATCAACGAGCGCTTCCACCTCGACATCCCCGAGAGCGATGACTACCAGACCCTGGCAGGTTATCTCCTGGACGAGGAAGAGGCCATCCCCAACGTGGGAGACGTCATCGAACTGCCGCCCTACCGCTTCACCGTCGAGCGCAAGACCGCTGCACGCATCGAGCTCATCCGCGTCGATGTCATCGGCAAGGACTGACGGGCGTAAATTCTCCCAGACGATGGTCTTCAAACCATCCCTGATGACGAAAAAATGACCTCAAAGAAAAAAAATCGCTCAAATATTTGCACGGTTAAAAACATTTGTATTATCTTTGCACCGCATTTTTCGCCAAGTGCAACATGGTGTGTTAGTTCAGTTGGTTAGAATACCTGCCTGTCACGCAGGGGGTCGCGTGTTCGAGTCACGTACACACCGCCACACGAGGAGAGCCTGATTCATTTCAGACCCTCCTCGTGTCGTTTTTCCCCCACCCCTTAATCCAGCACACCCCATCTCACCATCCCCCAACAGAAAAAACACAAATCCCCATCAATAATATTAATGACCAATTCGTGGTCATTCATGTTATAATAACGCGGATGCCATTAGTTTCATTCGCGCCATTCGCCGACAGAAGAAACACGAATCCCCATAAATACCCCATGAATAATATTAATGAACAATTCGTGGTCATTCATTATAATAACGCGGATGCCATTAGTTTCATTCGCACAATTCGCCGACAGAAAGATTTAATGAACAATTCGCGGTCATTCATGTCTTTCTATGGGAGTAGCAATCAAAGAGCGCTTCCAACTTTTAAATATTGAAAAAACAGATTTCTTTTCACCTAAATTGTTGGTTAAAAAGAAAAAAAACACTATTTTTTATTAGGAATTCAAAAATTCTCCTTACATTTGTACATTCTAAAGAAACCATCAACCGGAATCTTCAGTATTCTACACGACAACTAATTATTATTCATTTATAAACATTAACGCAACATGAAGAAATTATTATCACTTTTGATGGCAGCCATGCTGCTGCCACTGGCCCTACAGGCTTTGGATCTGCCTTCCAATCAGATGGTTCTTGGTCACTACACGACCGATGACCTTAACCAAAACGGCTGGGGTAAAGCTTTCTTGAAAGACCTTGTATTGCCTATCGCTACCGACCTCAATGCCGATGAACTCGCCATGTTCCAGGGCAGTAAGATTGTCGCCTTCCGCGTAGGTCTTGCCGAGGAGGCACCCGTGACCCGCGTCTTCGTTATGCCCCTCGACGCCAGCGGCAAGCCGACAGGTGAAGTCATTGAGTGGCCGTGCAATGTCTCGAGCCAAGGCTGGAACATGATTGAACTGGACACGCCTTACGAGATCAACCTGCCCGACGGTTACGGTCTGAGAATCGGTTTTGACTATGAGCAGATTGGCAAGGATGCCAAGCCCATCTCGGCGGTCAAGATCGGTACCACTTACCCGACCTATCACTACAGGAATGGCAACTGGGTCAACTATGGTGTCAACACCTTCGGTAACTTGAGCCTTCAGTGCATTGCCGAGAATGACAATTTCCCCCAGTATGTCCTGCGTGCTACCGATCTGACTTGCAAGACCCAAGTCAAGATTGGCGACGAACTCCCCTTGTCTTTCCAGGTCTATAACCTCGGTGCTGTACCTGTCGCTCCCGGTGCCCTTACCTTTGACATCGCTGTTGATGGCGCTGTCGTGAAGACCATCAGCAATCCCGAGCCTATCACCTCAGCACGATTGGTTGTAAGGGATGTCATCGATACCGACGGACTCACCGCTGGTGAGCACACGTTGACTGTCACCACTACCACCCTCAATGGCGAGCCCGTTGAGGAGCCCATCGTACTGACCACTACCTTCAAGACCTTTGAATATGGCTTCTCTCGCCAGATGCATCTGGTTGAGCAGTTCACCTCGACGTGGTGCACCTATTGCCCCCAGGGAACAGCCAATATCCAGGCGTTGACCCAGATGCGCGACGATGTCGCCTGGGTTGCCGTTCACGAGAACATGGGCAATGTTGACCCCTTCAGGACAGCCCAGACCGACTCCATCACCAACTTTGAGGGCATTGATGGCTTCCCCGAAGGCACGTTCGATCGTACCGTAGGTATTCAGGGCGCTTCATCGGTTTACGCTGTCCTCACCAATCTGCCCGCCTCAACGATGAGCACCTTCCTGGATTATGTTGCCGACGGTCCGTCATGGGCTACCGTCAATGTCAACAGTACCTTTGATGCCGCAACACGCCAGGCTGCCATTACCATCGATGGCGAACTCGTGCCCAACTTTGACGAAATGATGGGTGAAGGCTGCAAACTCACCGTCTATCTTACCGAGGATGGCCTGGTGGCACCGCAGACGAGCGGTGGCAATAATTATGTCCACAACAATGTCCTGCGTCAGGCATTAGTGTCAATCAAGGGTGTGGACATGAATCGCACCAGCGAGACCACCTATAAGAACGAGTTCACCTACACCATTCCCAGCGACTGGAATGCCGACAACATGCACATCGTGGCATTTATTGGCCGTCCCCTGCGCGCTGGTGCTATTAGAGATATCTATGTGACCAACACCAATATGCGCAAGTTGGGTGAGTTTGATGAGCCCACCGTGCTGCTCGGCGATGTCGATGGCAATGGCAAGGTCAACATCGATGATGTGACAACACTCATCAACTGTCTGATCAACGGTATCGAGCCCGCCAATCCCGAGGGCGCCGACTGCTACGTTGATGGCCGCATCAATATCGAAGATGTTACCCAGGTCATCAATATCATGTTCAATGCCGACTGATCCTGATTGCAAGGACTAAATCTAGTGGGACATAGGGAATTCTCCTGATGTCCCACTATTTACCGTTTTCATCTAAAAAAAAGCACCAATATTCTAATAATTTCAACAAATATACCTAAATTTGTAATCCAATTGACTGATATAACCAAAACCAAAGTGACGACCAAAACTCAACCCTCTTTATATTAACATCAAATTTTTACAGATTATGAAGAAATTTTTATTATTACTGATGGCTGCCATGCTATTGCCCATGGCGATGAATGCCCAACTGCTAAGTAATCAGGACATGAAGATGCATCGCGCACCTTATGCCCTCAAGAGCCTCAACCATCGCATGATGGCTCCCGCTCGCGTGAATCTGGGAGAAAACCAGATGGTTTTGGGCCACTACGACACCGACGACTTGGCTTCCTCTAACGACGGACTGGGTATCACCGGCCTGCCTGGTGTGATTCCTATCGGCACCGTCATCACCCCCGCCGAGTTGGCTGCATTCCAGGGTGGACAAATCGTGAAGTTCCGTGTTGGTCTCGCTACGAGCACCGCCATCTCACGCGTGTTTGTCATCCCGGTAACCAATGGCGTTTACGGTACGGCGACCGAGTGGTCCTGCAATGTAAGGGCTGCCGGATGGAACGAGATAACGCTCGAGACGCCCTACGAAATCAACCTTGCCGACAATACCGGCCTGATGATCGGTTTTGATTACCAGCAGACCAGCAGCAACTATCCCATCTCGGCTGTCGAGGTTGGTGACATCTATCCTTCCTACATTTACTACCAGGGCGGCTGGCAAGATGTGGGCTTGAGCGCCTACGGTAACCTGAGTGTACAGTGTATCGTCGAGAGTGAAAACTTCCCCGATTACATCATCAGTGTCAGCAGCCTGGTTGCCAGGAGCTACACCAAGCTGGGCGATGAGCTCCAGTTCACTTTCATGACCAAGAATGCAGGTATTGCTTCCGACGCAATCGCTGCCGGCGCCTGCGCCTATAATGTCCTCGTCGATGGTGAAGTGGTTGCCACCATCACCAACCCTGAGGCATTCGGAAGAGACTTTGTACAGTTCTACAATACCATCCCCACCGCTGGCATGACCCTTGGCAAGCACACCTTGACCATCCAAGCCGCCACCCTCAATGGTGAGCCTTTAGAGCAGTCACCCTCAACAAGCCGTGACTTCATCCTCTACGAGAATGGCTTCCCGCGCCAGATGCATGTCATTGAGCAGTTCACCTCGACCTATTGCACCTATTGCCCGCTGGGCATCAACATGCTGAAAATCCTCACCAATTCAAGAGACGATGTCGCCTGGGTCGGCATTCACGGCAACATGAGCGGCACCGACCCGATGAGGACGCTGCAATGTGACTCCATCATGTCCTATGAGGGCGCTGATTCTTATCCCTCGGGTTCATTTGACCGCTCCACTGGTTGGGATTCAGATGAAACAATCATCACCGGACTGGGTTACTATGAGGAATACCATAATCAGGTAGCTCAAGAAATCAGTGCTTTCCTTGATTACATCGCCGAAGCTCCCTCGTTTGCCACTGTCAACATCAACAGTACCATTGATGCCGATACCCGCGAGGCCGTCATCACCGTTAATGGCGAACTCACTCCCGACTTTGACATGATGATGGGTGCCGACAGCAAGCTCACGGTTTATATTACCGAGGACGGCGTAATCGCACGACAGTTGAACATGGGCACATGGGTCAACAATTATGAACACAACGGCGTTTTCCGCAAGGCGCTTAATTCGATTAAGGGTAATGACCTGAATCGCGACGGCAACTCCTATGAGAATGTCTTCACCATTACCATTCCTTCCACCTGGAAACTTGACAACCTCAATGTCGTAGCATTCATCAGCCGTCCCCTCGCCAACGGTGCCACTGGTGTTTACACCGACCTGTACATCAACCAGGCCAACAAGCGCAAACTTGGCGAATATGACGAGCCCACCATTCTCCGCGGCGACGTGAACGATGACGGCAAGGTCAACATCGAGGACGTGACGACGCTGATCAACTTCCTGCTGTATGGTGACAGCATTCCCGAGGCAGGTGACTGCGATCTCGACGGTAACCCCAACATTACTGACGTGACCACTCTCATCGACTTCCTGATCAATGGCGTTTGGCCCGAGTAAGAACCACATGTGAGTTGATCACAACACAAAAAGAGGAGCGCGTCCTGATGCGGACATGCTCCTCTTTTTATTCATTCACAGCGTTTTAACGTCTATGTCGGGGTACCTGGATTCGAACCAGGGACCTCCTGCTCCCAAAGCAGGCGCGCTAACCGGACTGCGCTACACCCCGTAGCCTTCGCTTAAAGCGGTGCAAAGGTAGTGCAAGTTGAGCGGAATGCCAAAAAAAAATCCATTTTTTTATTTGGCACTCCCGAAACGCAGCCTACCTTCGCCACCAGGCAACGGTAGTGCAAGTTGAGCGGAATGCCAAAAAAAAATTCATTTTTTTATTTGGCACTCCCGAAACGCAGCCTACCTTCGCCACCAGGCAACGGTAGTGCAAGTTGAGCGGAATGCCAAAAAAAATCCATTTTTTTATACTAGTGTCAGGGAAAACATCGTAAGATGTTAGCGGTTCGAAGAACCGATTTCAATGAAAAAGACCATGCAACCGATGGAGCAGCGAGCGCAAAGTTGAACTTGTTCGAACTTTGCCGAGTCGCGACAGAGGTAGGTAAAACCAACAACCTCGGAGAGGTTCGCAGCTTGGTCCATGGGCTGAACATTGTAAGTGCCTCGAAGAGGAACTTTATGATTGACAGGCATTTGGCGGATGTAGAAGTTCGTCTACGACGCACTTTCCACTTGATATGGCAGCCACCAAGCTGCGCTCATCTCCGATGAGCTTGCATGGTGTTTTCCATAAAAGTCGAGTCTTCGACCCGACCTGCCTCTACGAGGCAAAAGGCAAGCCCATAATACAGCGGAAATGCTTATTCGGCTCATATATAGAAGATTTTGCCGATGTTGGATATCTTTGCCGGACACTAAAAATTTTTATTTTAAAACTTGTGCAAGCAGAAGGCAAACGAGCTTGCTCGATTTGCTGAAGCGCAGCCAAGTTTATCAATTTCTATTTAAAATTTTGTTTAATTTCTCGGCCGTAAGGCCGATTTAAATACCGAGTTGCAATGATAACACGGGCGGCTCCCGAAACGCAGCCCACCTTCGCCTCGTGGCAACGGTTAGGTATTTTCCTGAAAAGGCCAGTCAAATCATGGGTTTTTCGCTTTTTTTTGCCCGATGCGGTGAATTTGTGGGCAGAATGTTGTAACTTTGTATGTTTAAAACGACCATAACGACAAAACAATATATCAATATTACAAACTACAATGTATAGAACCAAGACAAACGGCGAACTTCGTCTGGCCAATGTCGGCGAAGTCGTGACTCTGGCAGGTTGGGTGCAGCGCACCCGCAAGATGGGTGGTATGACCTTTGTGGACCTGCGTGACCGCTATGGTATCACCCAGATCGTGTTTAACAATGAAGTGGATGCCGACTTGTGCGAGCAAGCCAATCATCTGGGACGTGAATATGTCATCCAGGTAGTAGGTACTGTCGCCGAGCGTTCGAGCAAAAACGCCAACATCCCCACTGGCGACATCGAGATCATCGCCAGCAAGCTGAATATCCTGAGCGAGAGCATCACCCCGCCGTTCACCATCGAGGACAACACCGACGGTGGTGACGACCTGAGAATGAAATACCGCTATCTCGACCTGCGCCGCAACGCCGTGCGCCGCAACCTGGAGTTGCGCCACGATATGGCAATCCTCATCCGCAACTACCTTGATGACAAGGGATTCCTCGAGGTCGAGACGCCTATCCTCATCGGCTCTACCCCCGAGGGTGCCCGCGACTTCATCGTGCCTTCGCGCATGAACCCGGGCCAGTTCTACGCTCTGCCTCAGAGCCCCCAGACACTGAAGCAGCTGCTGATGGTAGCAGGATTTGACCGCTACTTCCAGATTGCCAAGTGCTTCCGTGACGAGGACCTGCGCGCCGACCGCCAGCCTGAGTTCACCCAGATTGACTGCGAGATGAGCTTCGTGGACCAGGAGGACGTTATCGAGGTATTTGAGGGACTGGCACGCCACCTGTTCAAGAAGGTGCGCAATGTCGATCTCCCCGAGAAGTTGGACCAGATGACGTGGCACGACGCCATGCGCCTGTACGGTAGCGACAAGCCCGACCGCCGTTTCGGCATGACATTTGTCGAAGTCGATGACGTGCTCAAGGGCACAGGCACCTTCCCCGTCTTCAACGAGGCGAACTACATCGGCGCCATCTGCGCCCCCGGCTGTGCCGACTATACCCGCAAGCAGCTTGACGGCCTGGTAGACTTCGTGAAACGTCCGCAGGTGGGCGCCAAGGGTCTGGTCTATGTCAAGTTCAACACCGACGGCTCTGTCAAGAGCAGCATCGATAAGTTCTATGAGCCCGCCGTTTGGCAGCAGCTCAAGGAGAAGATGGGTGCCAACGACGGTGACCTCGTCCTCATCATGAGCGGTGACAATGCCAACAAGACGCGCGTGCAGCTCTGCACCCTGCGTCTCGAGATGGGCGAACGCCTGGGCTTGAGAGACAAGAACAAGTTTGAGTGCCTGTGGATCATCGACTTCCCGCTGTTTGAGTGGAGCGACGAGGAGCAGCGCCTGATGGCAACGCACCACCCGTTCACCATGCCCAACCCCGACGATATCCCCCTGCTCGACGAGCATCCCGAGCGCGTACGCGCCAAGGCCTATGACTTCGTCTGCAATGGTATCGAGGTGGGTGGCGGTAGCCTCCGTATCCATGACGGCAAGCTCCAGGCCAAGATGTTTGACATCCTGGGCTTTACCCCCGAGCGCGCCATGGCTCAGTTCGGCTTCCTGATCAATGCCTTCAAGTATGGTGCACCGCCCCATGCTGGTCTCGCATTCGGTTTCGACCGCTTCGTGTCCATCATGGCTGGTCTGGACAGCATCCGCGACTGCATCGCCTTCCCCAAGAACAACAGCGGCCGCGACGTTATGCTCGACGCCCCCAGTCCCGTTGACCAGAGCCAGCTCGACGAGCTCTACATCGACGTGGACCGTGAGCGCCTCAAAGCCGAGGACAAGATTTGATTTCCATTAGGCATTAGGCGTTAGGTTTTAGCCGTTAGGGAGCATCCGCAACCTGACGCCCAACACCTAAAGCCTAACGCCTAAAACCTAAAGCCTAAAAATGAAGATAAGAGAAATCACCGACGCCATTGAGCAATATGCCCCCCTGCGACTGCAAGAGGAGTGGGACAATGCGGGCATCCAGGTGGGCAATCCCGAGGCCGACGTCACCGGCGTGCTGCTGTGCACCGATGCCACCGAGACCGTCGTCGCCGAGGCCATCGACCGCGGCTTCAACCTCGTCATCTCCCACCATCCGCTCATCTTCCGTGGTCTGAAGAAGATTATGGGACGCACCCCTGTGGAACGCACCGTGGCGATGGCCATCAAAAACGACATCACCATCTACAGTGCACACACCAACATGGACAGTGCCTGGCAGGGTGTCTCCTTCCGCATGGCCGAGAAAATCGGGATGACCGATGTGCAGTTCCTCGACAACAACCCCGTACCGCCTTATGGCGAACTGGGCAGCGACACGGCAGGATGCGGCGTCATCGGCAACATCCAGCCCATGACGGCGAGGGAAGTGCTCAAGCGCGTCAAGGAGGCTTTCGAGGTGGGTGCCGTGCGCTACAGCGGTGACGGCGACTGCATGGTCAGCCGTGTCGCCCTGTGTGGCGGCGCCGGCGGTTTCCTGCTCGACAAGGCGGTAGAACAAGGGGCTCAACTCTATGTCACCGCCGACATGCGCTACCACGATTTCCTTGACAACTGTCAACGCATCGTGGTGGCCGACATCGGGCACTACGAGAGCGAACATTTCACAAAAGAGATTTTTTTGGAGATTATTCAGAAAAAAAATCCTACCTTTGCGGTCGCTTTTGCAAAAAATGAGACAAACCAAGTGAATTATCTATAAATAGTTGTCAGTTTTTAGTCGTCAGTTGTCAGTGGCATCCGCTTTCAACTGAAAACTGAAAACTGAAAACTAAAACCTAAACAAAATTATGGCAACAACGAAGAAAGAACTCACTGTTGAAGAGAAACTCAAGGCGCTTTATGACCTGCAGCAGAAACTCAGCGAGATTGACGCCATCAAGACGCTGAGGGGTGAACTGCCCCAGGAGGTACAGGATCTGGAAGACGAAATCGCCGGTCTCCACACTCGCGTGGCAAAGTATCAGGACGAGGTCGCTATCCAGCAAGATGAAATCGCACGCAATCGCGACATCAAGGCCAAGGCCGAGGAACTCATCGACAAGTACACCGCCGACCAGGACAACGTACGCAACAACCGTGAGTATGACTACTTGACCAAGGAGATTGAGTACCAGACCCTTAACATCGAGCTCGCCGAGAAGAAGATGAACGAGTGCGCACGTCGCGCCGAGGCCCTCAAGGCCGAGATCGAGAAGGCTAAGGAGATGTGTACCGACCGTGAGCACGCACTCGAGGAGAAGAAGAGCGAGCTCAACGAGATCGTTTCCGAGAACAAGCAGAAGGAGGAGACCTTGCGTGAAAAGGCCAAGAAGCAGGAAAACAAGATCGAGGAGAGACTGTTGACCGCTTTCAAGCGCATCCGCAAGAACACCCGCAACGGTCTGGGTATCGTCGCCGTACAGCGCAACGCCTGTGGTGGTTGCTTCAACCGCATCCCCGCACAGCGACAGATGGAGATCAAGATGCACAAGAAGGTCATCGTCTGTGAGTACTGCGGTCGCATCCTCATCGACCCCGAGCTCGTAGGTCTTTCTCCCGACATCGACCGTAAGAAATAATCCTGCCCACTCAAGAGGCAGGACGTTGAGACGACAGGGCCCAGAGGCGCGCGACAGCGACGACCTTAGCATCGGGAACTTCGCTCAACAAGACACCGCAATGGCAGCGCGCCCACATGTGGCACACTGCTATTGCGTTTTTTAGTGGCTCTCAATCAATGTTAATAACTTTTTTCTTGCCAATCTTGTTGTGGTATGACGGGAAAACAGTAACTTTGTTGTCGGCCGTCGCCCAAATGGGATGGTGGCACACATCAACTTAATACTGAGCATATTATCATGAATAGAAGTGGAAAATTATATTTCAAGTATGGCACAATGGGGTCGGCCAAGACCGCTATGCTGTTGACCCAGGCCTACAACTTTGAGGAGCGCGGCATGCAATACCTGTGCATGAAGCCCATCATCGACGACCGCGAGAACGACAACGTCATCCGCTCACGCATCGGCATCGAGCGCAAGTGTTCATGGATTTACCCCGAGAGCGACCTCTATGAAATGCTCAAAGAGATGTTTGACCGCACCCTGGTCATCAAGGACTGGATACTCATCGACGAGGCACAGTTCCTGTCGCCCAACCAGATTGACCAACTCGCTCGCATCGTTGACGACTATGGCGTCAACATCGTGTGCTACGGACTCAGGACCGACTTCCAGTCCCACCTGTTTGAGGGCTCACGTCGTCTGATGGAACTCGCCGACACCATCGAGGAAATCAAGTCCACCTGCTCATGCGGACGCAAAACCATCATCAACGCCCGCATCGACTCCCAGGGCAACATCGTCACCGACGGTAACCAGGTCGAGATCGGCGGCGACGACAAGTACGTCTCCCTGTGCCGCCGCTGCTGGCGCAACCGCCGCATCGAGAGCACCAACCGCAACGCCATCAAGTTCGAAGACGAATAACCAGAAAATCAACCGCCGCCATAATACCCTATCAAATCCTATAACACCCTATAACACCCCATCAATCCCTATAACACCCTATTACCCCCCATTCCCGTTGATTTCATCGGTTGGGCAGCAGGCGGTTCTCGTTCATGCGTGACATGTATTGCTGGATCAGGGCCTTGAGGAACAGTTCCATTTCCTGTTGTTCAGGCAACTTGCCCACGAGGTTTTCCTTCAGCAAGGGGTCTGTCTTGAAACGATAGACAGCAGTGGTCTTAGTGCCGTCAAATTGTAGCAGGAGATTACCACGGACAAGTTGATAAATGCCCGCGTTGTAGTTAAATGCCCATGTCTTCGCCACTTCATCGCCATGATAAGCCAGCAGGTCTTCGCCAAAGGCGACGTAGGGCTTGTTGTAGCCTAACAGGTGCAACAGGGTCGGTGTGATGTCGGTCTGCTGGACGATGGCTGCCTCATCATGCAGGGGCTGCAGGCTGCCATCGGGCGTGAAGAAGATGATAGGGA
The DNA here is from genome assembly GCA_900318205.1 of uncultured Prevotellaceae bacterium. GTDB lineage: Bacteria > Bacteroidota > Bacteroidia > Bacteroidales > Muribaculaceae > Sodaliphilus. The sequence goes on from ONJS01000008.1 coordinate 172,208, forward strand.
TGCTGTAAAGCCCCAGGTCGGTCTTGTAGACGTCGTGGCTGGTCTGGTTGGTGTGGTCCGCCACGAGGACAAAGATGGTATTCTGGTACCACGGCTCATGGCTGGCACGCTCAAAGAAGCGACGCAGCGCCATGTCGGTGTAGCGCACGCACTTGTGGATGGGCTGACCGCCCTCATCCTTCAGCGAGTCGCGATACTGCTCGGGCACGTTATAGGGATGATGGGACGAGGCGGTAAACACGGTGGCGAGGAAGGGCTGCTTCATCTCCCCGATATTGTCCAGGGTGAATTGCAGGAACGGTTCGTCCCAGATGGCCCACTTGCCGTCGAAGTCGTCCATGCCGCCATACTTGGGAGACTGGCAATACTCGTCAAGGCCGTAATACTGCTTGTAGCCGATGCTGTGGGCATAGGCACTGAAACCCATTGAGATGTTGTGGCCGCCGTGGAAGAAGGCGGTGCTATAGCCCTCGCGGTCGAGGATAGACGAGATACCCTCCACATCGTTGAGCGAAGCCGGAGTGAGAAAAATCGACTCTACCATCATGGGCATGCCCGACAAAATCGAGGGCATGGCATCCATGCTGATGCGCCCATTGGCGTAACTGTATTCATAGGTGACCGACTTGCTCACCAGGCTGTCGATAAACGGCATGTAACCCTTATAGTTTCCTCCGTCCAGGTTACTGTTGAGCGAACCGATGTATTCCTTGCCCATGCTCTCGACAATCAGGATAACCACGTTCTTGCCAGGATGACTGTCTCCATCCACCACAGGATGCGCATGGACAGGACTATAGATGGCCTCCATCTGCTCACGGGACATATAGTCGGGCGTGACAAAGGCCTTCTTGCCGATGCTGCGTATCATCGAGAACGGCGTGTTCAGCACCACCGAGGCTTCGACAGGGCGGTTGACAAACTGGTTGGCGTTGCTGATGGTAATAGGGCGTGTACCGGCTGTGACGCTGCCGCGGATACCCACGATGGCCACCGGCACCATCACCAGCAGGGCGACAAATTGGGAGATATAGTAATAGTGCCCGAAGCGGTACACCTCCAGCCGCGGCTTGGTGTAACAACGCCACAGCAGGTACACCAGCACGATAAATGCCAGCACCAGGTACCAGTGGTGTACAAATTCGGTCAAGATGATAGACGTGATATTGCCCTCGTTGGCAAACTCAGTGAATACTGTCACCGTCGAGCGGCGCCCTGTGTATTGGAAATAGACCGCATCCATCAGGTTCATCGCCACGCCAATGGCATTGGTGATGACAAACAGCCACTTCAAGCCCTTGTGGAAGCCGGCACGCTCCTTGAGATGCAACGGCAGCAACATCAGCACCAGATAGAGGGCGTTGACATAGAGCAACGCCGACGTGTCAAACACCAGCGCCCCATGCAACATGCTCTTGAACAACGACCATGACATGTAGGGGGCGAAGGTGGACCAGTTCTCGGCAAAGAACGCCACCCTCGACAGCATCCACACGAGATAAGCGACCGCCATGTTCAACACGGCGACTCCGATATTGCTATGAATAAGTTTCTTGAACATGTTACTTCATCAACTTGAGTATCTGATCCATGATGTCACGGTTATTGTTCAGGCGCGGAACCTTGCGCTGTCCGCCGAGTTTGCCGGTAGAGGCCAACCAGCGGTCAAACAGCCCATTGGGGGCAATCACCAGCGACGGGCCGGCAAGGAAGATGTCTCCTGACCGCTTGGCGTCATAGTCACTGTTCACCTCACGCAGGTGCTGGTCCAGCAGTTGCATGAAGCGTTCCTTGTCCTGGGGCTCACGGGAGAACTCAATCAGCCACTGGTGATATCCGCTCTGCCCGCTGATGGAATAGACGGGAGCGACGGTATAGTTGAGCACTTCGGCTCCGGTTTCCTGCGAAGCCTTCGTGATGGCGTGGTCGGCGTTATGTACCATCAGTTCCTCGCCAAAGGCGTTGATGAAACTGCGGGTGCGGCCGGCAATGGTAATCTTCACGGGGTTCAGCTGTTCGACGGTCACCGTGTCGCCCAGGCGGTAACGCCACAGGCCGTTGGCTGCGGTGATAATCAACTCATAGGTGCGGCCTGCCTCGATTTCCCAGATGGGATAGACCTCGGGCGTCTCGCTGTCGCTCTCCTCAACGGGCAGGAACTCATAGAATACCCCCACGTCGAGCAACAGCAGCATCGCCTCGCTCTCCCAGTCACTCTGCACGGCAAAGAAGCCTTCACTGGCATTATAGGTGTTCAGGAAGTGCATCTTGTCCATGTCGCAGATATCCTCATACTGTTTACGGTAAGGCTCAAAGGCGATACCACCGTGGAAGAACACCTCCAGATTGGGCCATACCTCATGGACGCAGGAACTGCCGGTCTTTTTCAACACTTCGCGGATAACCGTGAGGAACCACGAGGGCACACCACTCAAGTTGGTCACATTCTCACCGATAGAGGCATCGACCAACTTGGGCAATTTCTCGTTCCAGTCTTCCATGAGCGCCACCTGGCGGCTGGGAATGCGCGCCAGATTGGCAAGCGGGTTCATGTTCTCAATGAGGTTGGCACTCAGGTCCCCCACCCTCACACCGCGGCGCAACTGCAGGCGATTGGAGAAACTGCCGCCCAAAATGAAAGCCTTGCCCGAGAAGATGCGGCTGCCAGGGTTCAGGTTCAGGTAATGGGACACCACGTCGCTACTGCCTTGATAGTGGTTCCACTTGAAGGATTCGCGCGTGATGGGGATATACTTGCTGCGACCGTCGCTCGTTCCCGAGGACTGCGCAAAATTAATGCACAAGCCAGGCCACAATTCGTCTTTGGCGCCATTGATCATGCGCATAATCTGCGGCTGCAGGTCCTCATAGCGGTACAGCGGCAGCGTCGAAGCAAACTGGCGATAGGTGCGTATCGACGAGAAGTCATATTTACGCCCGATGTGCGTCAGGGCAGCCTTCTCGATCAGGCGCACGAGTTCACCCTGTTGCACCGCATCAGCATGGTCAATGTAGCGCACATGCTGCTGCAAGCGCCCCAAGAAATGGCTGCGGAACAATGGCGTGAAGTCTATCATACAAGCGCAAAATTACAAATAAACCCCGAAACACAAGAGATAACAAGACCAAAAATCGGGAAAAGAGACCCTTTTGTCTATGAAACCAGGGCATCGCTCTTGAGAAGTGACGCCATCGCCCTTCCTGCCGGTTCCATGGCATGGAATATGCAGATTCATGGATGAATTAGTCTATTATTTATGAATATTTGTCTAAAAAATTTGCAACAATAATCCTGATAGGCTAATTTTGGGGCAACAAACAATAATAACGATTAAAACCATACGCACTATGAAACGCTTTATCTTAACAATGGTGGCACTGCTTGCCCTTGGGGCAGCCGCCAACGCGATGAGTTACAAGTCGGCACGCGATCAGGCGTTCTTCCTGACCGACAAGATGGCCTACGAACTGTACCTGAGCGACGACCAGTACAATGCCGTGTTTGAAATCAATATGGACTACATCATGTGTCTTGAAGTGTATGATGACATCTTCGGCACTTTCTGGACCCGCCGCAACAACGAGCTGCGTTATGTGCTCTCTCCCGCACAGTACCAGTACTACTTGTCCACGGAGTACTTCTACCGTCCCGTTTCGTGGCAGAACAAGAAGTTTGTTTTCTCCGTCTACAACCGCTATCCCAGGGATCGCTTCTATCGCGCAGCACCTCCCGGATACCAGGTGTACAAGGGCTCCAACCGCTACTTCGACCACAGTGCCTATAACGGCCGCACCTTCGGTGCTCCCCCTGAGAAGTCGCAGCCCAAGCCCGGCATGGGCGGAATGCAACCCGGCATGGGCAGTAAGAGCCAGCCCGGAAGCAAGAGCCAGCCCATCTTGACCAAGAAGCAGGCCGTCAACCAGGGCAAGCAGCACATGAAGAGTCAGCCCCGCCGTTGACCTAGCGAGGACTAAGCATCACACAGGAGACTGTGTCATAAAGAAATGGACCCCAAAAGTTGGACAAAAAAACTTTTGGGGTCCACTTTATAATTCAATGGCTAGAATGATAACCGCCCTTGTGGGCAGGAAATTATTTTCAATTTACAATTATTAGTGTCCGGGGAAAATCCAGTATCCTATTATAAAGGTTTCGGTATAAGCCAATTGGATGGAATGATTAGATAAGGGGCTTACTTTAAGGGCGTATCAAAAGCCACCCTTGGGGTGGCTGCTTTGGGGACGGTTTCTATGTATGAAAAACGCTTGTGTTTTTCGTACTTAGGAACCGTCCCCCTGTAATAGGGCAACTTTTGGACACTCACATTAATCCCAGTTGTTTTCCTCGGACACCAATAATTTAAAATTGTATTTAATTTCCCGTGCGATGGCAAGGTTATATTACCGTGTCGCAATGATGACACAGTCTCTTGCAGTTGATGTCCAATACGTCTTTATTTCTTGAGTTCAAAGCCCACCATCACGTCGTCATAATTGTCGAGCAGGAAGGACAACGCCTTCAATGCCGAACTGTCACTCACCTTGCTGGCGAGGGAAAACAGTTTCAACAGTTTGTCGGCATCAAAGGTGAGGAGCAGTTTCTTCTTGCCGCTGCGCTTGAGACGCGCCGTCATCGGGATGCCGTGCCACTTGAAGGTAACCTTCTCTTGGCTGGGATTGTAGTTATAGGTGCCCTTCAGGCTCATCCCTAACAGTTTGACAGCACAGTTGCCCTCCTCGTCAAACGAGAATTGCGGCTTCATCTTGTCCAGACGCAGTGTCTTGTAGGCATTCTTGAGTTTCTTCTTCAGCTTACCCTTGGCAATGGGTTTCCCGACACCTGCCAGCAGGTTCTTGCCACTGACGTCAACACTGGGCCCGCTATAGGTCCACTCGCCATTTAAGGCTTTATTGATCTGACGTGTCTCTCGGGCGATGTCCTCTTCGGTAACCGTGAAAACCTTGTCGGGGTTCAGGTTCTGGGATGTCGTGTTTCGGTTTGACGCACAAGATGACAAAAGCACAAGAGCACACAAAATTGTAAGAAAATTTCTCATCGTTTTTTCGTATTTATGAGGCAAAGATAGTCTATTTTGACAAAAAACGCCTCTATTTGAGGCACAAAAAGAAAAAAATGACTAATTTTGCAGTTTGTCAATCAATGACATTATTCAATATAAATTATAAACAATAAAGAAAAATTCAAATCGCTATAAATTATGGTAGTAGGTTACGGTGGCCGCAGAATCATCATGGAGAATAATGATACGTCTTATTACGGACGCATCCTTATTCATGCTTTGGCGACAAATTATCCTGACAACTATTACATCCTGTATTCTCCAGAAAATCACCAGAACAAACGACTCACGACGCTGATCAACTCCGCCAGTGTGCGTATCAAGTTCCCGCGCAATCACATCCACTACAAGAAGCGCTGGTACACTCACAACGGCATCGTCAGGTCGGCAAAGGCTCACGGTGTGAACACCTTCCATGGCATCGATGACGGTATCGCATCGGGGTTCAACGGCAGCAGTTTCCCCACCGTGTTCACGATGACTGACCCCCTGTACAAGGGTGCCAGCGGCTGGCTCGAGCGCATGCAGTTGCAACGTCGTGCTCGCAAGGCTTGCGGCATTGCCAAGCGTGTCATTGCCCTCAACGAGGTGGACCGTCAAACCATCATCGACCACTACCATGTCAACCCCGACAATGTCGAGGTGGTTTATCCCTGCTTCTTTGAAGGTTGCGACGACTCGGTGCCCGAGAGCATGTTCGACATCATGCGCAACAAGTACCATCTGCCCGAGAAGTATGTCCTCTACAAGGGACGCTTCAACGACGAGGACAACCTTGTCGAGGCAATGAAGTTGGTGCATGAGTTGCGCAACAGCAAGATTTCGGTCGTCATGGTCGGCTACCGAACTGACCATTTTGACCATGTCATCAAGGAACAGGCCCATGAGTTGCACGTCTTCCACCGTTTCAAGCAGGTGGACAAGGTTCACCATGCCGACCTCACCGCCATCGTCAAGATGGCCCAGGCGGTAATCATCCCCAACACCGAAAGGTCACGCGACTGCTTCAAACTCATCAACGCGCAGCGCACGGGCGGTCTCGTCATCTGCAAGGATTCAGCCAAGGCACGCGAGTTTGGCGGCGACGGCGTCATCTACTACGATGACTTCCGCGACGGTGCCGAGAAGTTGAGCGATGTACTGGAAGACGAGAACAAGAAGGCGGCACTCCTCAAGGCGGCACGCGAGAACAGCGAGCGCTTCACCGGCAAGATCCTTGCCGACCACATGATTCACATCTATCGCTCAGTGCTCATGCACCGCAGGCTCTATCAGCAGTAAGCCTGACCAGCACAAGCGACATCACAACAGCATGGGGTGACGGATTGCTTTTCCGTCACCCCATGCTGTTTTCAACAACGGGGCATGCCATTTTGCAAATCCCGTGAGCCAAACCGCTGATTATCAGATCTCCTTTTCCAGTTTTCCGCATTGGGACATGCCGTGATTTCGTTCAGAGCCCTTGGTGCGTCCAAGCAGGTCGAAAGCCTGCACAAGGCCAGCGGCCTTGACTTGAGTTAACACCACGGCGCAAGGGCCGTAGGTCCTTGTGGCGTGGTGGCTCGAACGCTACTCACGATGGGCCCTGAATGGGGCCACTAACTGCGACATTTCCTAAGCCTGTAGTGCGTGGCCCTCTTCGAGGCCCTTCTCCTATAGTCCCCCTTTCCCCATGCCACACAGACCTATCGGCCTGTGCGCCATGGGGTTACCATAATTCAAGGCCTACAGCCTTATCAAAATCTTTCGACCTTTTCAGTCAGAAAAAACAGCATGGGGCATGCCATTTTGTAAGTCCCGTGAGCCAAACCACTGATTATCAGATTTCCTTTTCAAGATACAATAACCGAAAAGAATAGGATAGGACGCCACCATGTGGACAACCCCTTCCCATACCGCATATGCAAAATAATACACGCAACAACGACAATTCAGAAAAAAAATGTACCTTTGCGCAATTAACTAATTAATTCATGTTTTAATATTATGAAAAGAAAAACCTCTTTTTTTGCTTTACTCGTTTTTGCTTCCATGATGTCAACAATGGGCTGCTTTAACGCCCAAGCACAGACACGGGAAGCTCCTGATTGGAGAAAACTTCACTACCTGTCCGAAGAAGAAATGCGGACTCCTCTCAGGGCAAGCAACTTCACCGAGACACCCGCGCCTACCGAGGCTCCCCGCTTCGTGGCAGAGTTTGAGCCCATGCAGGGCGTGACGATTCGCTATCCGCTGGGCATACCGGTTAGCTTGGTTAAATCGTTGGCCGAGAATTGCCAGGTGTACTGCATCGTAGCGCAGAACCAACAGTCAAGTGCACGGTCGACCTTCAACAACGCGGGGGTGAACATGAATCGTGTCACCTTTGTGATCGCTAACTCAGATTCCTACTGGGTGCGTGACTACGGCCCCTGGTATATCTTCGCCGGCAAGAATCCTGCTATCGTTGACAACGTGTACAATCGTCCCCGTCAGAACGATGACGCGATACCCTCGTATTTTGCCTCGTTCTGGGGTATTCCCATGTACGGTATGAACCTGAAGCACACTGGCGGTAACATGATGGAGGACGGACGCGGACACGCCGTTAGCGACGTTTTGGTCCTTAACGAGAACAACAATAACGAGGCCGACGTGCGCAAGAAGATGCTTGACTACCTCGGCATCGACAACTACCATATCACCATCGACCCGCAGAACGACTACATTGCACATGTCGATTGCTGGGGAAAATACCTCGCTCCGGATAAAATCCTGATCGCGAAACTGCCGCAATCCGACAGCCGTTATGAGGACTATGAGGCCGTGGCCAACTATTTTGCCACAACCAACTGCTGCTGGGGCTATCCCTACAAGGTGTACCGTGTCGAAGAACCTGGTGGCGACGTTATTGCTCCCTATACCAACAGCCTTATCCTTAACAAGACCGTCTACGTGCCGATGGGTAGCAACAGCACATATAATAACCGCGCACTCCAGGTCTACAGGGATGCCATGCCCGGTTACGAGGTGGTCGGCGTGACCAACACATCCTACAGCACCGGGTGGCTCAACACCGATGCCCTGCACTGCCGTACCCGCGGTGTGATGGACTTTAACATGCTGTTTGTCGACCACAGGAACGTGCTCTTCGGCACGCAGGAGTGTGGAGACTCCATCGCCGTCACGAGCAAGTTCATCGCCTATAGCGGAAAGCCTCTGAAAACCGACTCGCTGCTGGTTTATTATAGCATTGACAATGGCCCCTACCAGACTGCACACATGACAGCCACCGGCAATCCCGATGAATATGTGGGCTACATCAAGGGCTATCACCAGGCATCAGAGGTTGACTACTACGTCTTCGGTGCCGACGAGTCAGGACACCGCTATCAGCAGCCGGTATTCGGCGAGCTGGATCCCCACCACTTCACTGTCCACATCGCCTTCATCCTGGGCGACGTGAACGAAGATGGTTCTTTGAGTATTGAAGACGTATCTGCACTGATCAATTACCTCATGGGCGCCACTGTTACTCCGTTTAACACCTCGGCTGCCGATGTGGACGGCGACGGCAGCGTCAAGGTAGGCGACGTCTCAGCCCTCATTAATTTAATTCTTGCAGATTAAATTAACATAAGCTCAACAAAAATAAACCACTATGGATTTAAAGTCCATAGTGGTTTATTTTAAAACTTGTGCATGCCGAAGGCAAACGAGCTTTTGCTCGATTTGCTGAAGCGCAGCCAAGCTTATCTATTTTTTATTTAAAATTTTGCTTGATTTCTCGGCCGTTAGGCCGATTAAAATACAATGTCCCAATTATCTCCTGCTGTGTTAATCTGCCACGACTTGATGGGCTCAGCGTTGGTCTGTGCCCCACAGGAGTTTTTGCCTCAGGGTTTTGGCAAAGTTGTTGCCCTGGCGCTGCACCACACGGGCACAGTAGGGCGCACGGGCTATCGTCAGGGTCGAACCTGTCGGGCACAACGTCACCTCACCATCGATACTCACCTCGTAGTGGGTCGCACGCGAGTGGGTGCGTATCATGATTTCACTGTCGTCACGAACGACAAGCGGGCGCATCGTCAACGAGTGCGGGGAGATGGGCGCCAGCACCAGGCATGACGTGGTAGGCTCCAGGATGGGACCGCCGACGCTCATGTTATAGGCAGTGGACCCTGTCGGCGTACTCACAATGAGGCCGTCACCGCGGTAGGTTGTCAATTCATGGCTGCGCAGGCGCGTCTCCATGTCGAGCATCGAGGACGTGTCGTGACGCAAGACCGCAATTTCGTTCAGCGCCCAGGGATGCTCTATCCGGGCGCCATCACACGACACCTCCAGCATCGTGCGCTCCTCGATGCGGTAATTGCCATCCAGCACATCATCGATCACATCGTTGCCCTCGGCAAGGCGGCCTGCCGTCAAGTAGCCCAAGTGTCCCACATTGATGCCCAGAATGGGCATACCCTGTCGTGCCACCCACATCACGGTCGTCAGGAAAGTGCCGTCACCGCCCAGCGACAACGCCATGTCGGCTGGCGGGACGTTATCCACCTGAAACGCCGCAGCATCAACCTCCCTGCCCTGACTCAGGAAATGCAGGTAGTCCTGTTCCACAGCAACCTCCATGCCACGCTCACGCAGGTGGCTGAGCAGCGACAACACCGTCGAGGCGTCATCCTGCTGATAGCGGTTACCGAATATCAATAGTTGTTTCATTCAATCACACAAAAAAACCGATAAGACCCCCTTGTCGGCACAGCGATGGCAACAACGAGGATCATGACGGCACGTCAACTGTCTTGATTACTTTTTCTTCTTTTTGCTCTTGGACGGGAAAAACAGGTGCAACATCCAGCTCACCAGCATGAGCACGAGGCTGAAGCCTATCGCCCAGCCCAGACCATCCACCTCAAAGTGGGGCTTCAGCATCCACGAGCACAGCATCACCATCGCCCCGTTGATGACCAGGGTGAACAGACCCAGCGTCAGCAGGTTCACCGGCAGCGCCAGGAACTTCACCAGCGGCCTGATCCACGAGTTGATAAGCCCCAGCACCACGGCAACAATCAGTGCCCACCACCACGGTTCAACCGTCACCCCGTCGAGGGTCAGCGCGGTAATCAATACCGCCAACGATGAAATAATCAGTCTTGTGATCATAATATCCTATAATCTTTTAGTGAGCAAGTTATCTACTTGCCAAACTTAAATAATATCTCATTACAACCCCTAAAGGTACAACAGTTTTTTCATACAACCCCAATTTTATCTCCTTTTTCACACATTTATGTACTTTTTCCCTATAATTTCACTAACTTTGCACATCCACCAATAACCTTTTTTTAAACATAAATAACAACTAAATCCAAATAAAGCAATGAAAACAATCACAAAAACACTACTCCTAATAGTTATCCTACTACTTCCAATAACTGCTAGATGTATTGATTACGGAACTTATTTCGAAGATGAAAATGGCTACTATAGGTTTTCTATAATAAGCGACAGCACTGTCGCATTTTGTGGGCTGGGTGCATATTACAGCGCTTATTCTGATTGGTTTGATGGATGCATTCCAAGTGAAGCAGAATTCAACGGCAAGACTTATACGGTTACGGCAATCGGACAATATGCTTTTTCTGAATGCCACCGTCACCTTGACATAGAGATTCCAAATACAGTTACTGTTATTGATGATGGCGCTTTCAGTGATTGTTGGGGGTTGATAAACATTAATATTCCAAACTCCGTAACCACAATAGGTGACTATGTGTTTTATGGTTGCGATAATCTGGATGAAATCACAATCGGCAATTCAGTGAATTACATTGGTACGGATGCTTTTGGTTCATGCACATTAATATCAAGAGTAAATATTAGTGACATTGCGGCTTGGTCCAATATTAATTTCGCAAGTCCTGAATCCAATCCACTTTTTTATGCTCATCATCTCTATTTGAGAAATTCAGAAATAACAGATCTTGTTATTCCTGAATCTGTTACAACTATTGGTAGTTACGCTTTCATCTCTTGTAAAGAACTGACAAGTGTAACCATCCCCAACTCCATCACTACTATTGGTAAAGGTGCATTCTCAAGGTGTGATGGTCTAACGAGAGTTAATATCACTGACATTGAAGCATGGTGCAAAATCAATTTTGAACCTGATTGGATGTCTTCTGAAGATATAAATAGTTCTAATCCTCTAATTTACGCCCATCATCTTTATTTCAATAATTCTGAAGTGACAGATGTGACAATCCCAAACACTGTGAAGACTATTTATAATATAACATTCAGCGGATGCACCGAAATAACTAGTCTCACAATAGGTAATTCAGTAACATCCATAGAGGACTACGCTTTTGAGAGTTGTTCTAAGATCACTTCAGTCAAGTGCTTGGGAAAGACACCTGCAGAAATAATTTATATAGGTGAAAAGTACGATTCTTATTATGGTGTTTTTAATAGTTGTGTTTATGAGAATGCTACATTATATGTACCGATGAGTGCTATTGATGCCTACATGAACGCTGACGGCTGGGGACAATTTCAACATATTGTAGGTTTCAATAACTATAACTATGATTATGACTTTGAAGCGGATGGTATCTTTTACCAAATGGCAAGCGATGGTAAAGTATTCGTCGCCCGTGACGAAAATGGCTATCAGGGTATAATTACTATTCCTACTAATGTGACCTATGAGGGCGTGACCTATAATGTGGCAGGTATCAGCAGTGGTGCATTTGCTGATGCTACACTTCAAAGCCTGATACTTCCTGTAAGCATTGCGCACGTTGAGGATGGCGCGTTTGACGGATGCCATATCAACTCACTGATCATTACGGGCAACGGTTCTTGGACAGCGGGAGCCATTGCAGGCGAAATCGACAATCTCTACGTCATGAGCACTGTGACTGGCATTAAAGGCTTGCAGGTCAACCCGACGACGATTTATTCCTATTCGACCGTTCCGTCCACCTGCAATGACAATACCTTCACGGGCTATGATGGCGCGCTACATGTGCCTGCCTCGTCGCTGGCAGCCTACTTCACCGCCCCCTACTGGAGCAACTTTATCAATATCGTGGGGGATGCCGTAGAACCCACGGGTATCAAACTCAATAATGACAGCATCGAGGTGTTGGTCGGCAATCAGCTGAGTCTTACCGCCACCATCACCCCCTCGAATGCTGTGCCTAGAGACATCATCTGGACAAGCAGCGACGAAGATATCGCCACGGTGAACGATGGTGCCATCACAGCCCTCAAAGCGGGTGAGTGTGACATCAAGGCCTACCTGCTCGACAAGACCGCCACCTGCCACGTGACCGTCACCGAGGTCATACCGACCGAAGTGACGCTCAACCAAGAGTTCGCCAAACTTGAAATCGGCTCGCAGTTGACACTTACCGCAACTGTTCTGCCCGATAATGCCACCGACAAGCAGGTGACCTGGTCAACAACCAACTCAAGCGTTGCCACTGTGAATGACACAGGTACCGTTACCGCTGTCAGCGAGGGCGAGTGCTTTATCACTGCCACCTGCCGCGACAAACAGGCGATGTGCCACGTGATTGTCGTTGACCACTTCATCTACATCACGCTCGACGAGCACGACGTGCGCCTGTTGCCCAACCACATGATGACCTTGACTCCCACCGTCAGCCCCGCCAACACCACGCTGGTTGCCACCTCAAGTGATCCCACAGTGGCGGCAGCACGCATGGCTAATGGCAGCATCCAGCTAGTCGGCATCAAGGAAGGTACAACCGTCATCACGGTGAACTCCACCGACGGCTATGCCGAGGCTGGCTCTTGCCTGGTCAAGGTTTATACCCTGCGCGGCGATGTAAACAGCGACGGCTTCAACAACATCTCCGACGTGACGGCGCTGATCAATCGCCTGTTCAGCGGCCCAGCACCGACCATCAGCGAAGAAAACGCCGACGCTAATAATGACGGCAAAATTTCTATCGCCGACGTCACCGCACTCATCAACTCCCTGTTGAGCGGTGAACCCCTTCCCCCAAAGGACGAGCCCATCGAGGATAACTTGACCTTTACCGTCAATGGCGTGACGTTTACGATGGTGGCGGTCGAGGGTGGCACCTTCACGATGGGAGCGACGCCTGAGCAGGGCGACGATGCCCTTGACGGCGAGAAGCCTGCCCACCAGGTGACCCTCAGTGATTATGCCATCGGCCAGACCGAGGTGACCCAGGCGCTGTGGGTAGCTGTGATGGGTACCAACCCGAGCCGCTTCAAGGACAGACCTGAGAATCCCGTGGAACTTGTGGACTGGAATGACTGCCAGGCGTTCATCACCCAGCTCAACCAGTTGACAGGCAAGCAGTTCCGCCTGCCCACCGAGGCCGAATGGGAATACGCTGCACGTGGCGGCAACAAGAGCCAGGGCTACAAATATGCCGGCAGCAACAACGTTGACGAGGTGGCATGGTATAGCGACAACTGCAGCAGTACCCAACCCGTTGGCACCAAGAAGGGCAACGAACTGGGCATCTATGACATGAGCGGCAACGTCTGGGAGTGGTGCCAGGACTACTACGGCAGCTACACCAGCGCGGCACAAACCAACCCGACAGGCCCGTCGACGGGAACCGACCGCATCAGGCGCGGTGTCGGCTGGAACGGCAGCAGCTCGTCAGGCCGTGTGTCGCACCGCAGCAGCCGTGAGGAGACCTACAAGTACAACAGCCAGGGCCTCCGCCTCGCACTTTAATTTGGGCAAGGATGGACTGTATGTCGGTTTTTTGGTGTAATTTTGCGGTCTGAAAAAAGGAACGTTCACATTATATAGTATATATAACTTATGACTGAGAATACAAGAAAGGTTTTTAATTTGGCGAAGGACTATGTGATGATCACCTTCGGCCTGTTGTGTTACGCCTTCGGTTTCACGGCTTTTATCCTTCCCGAGAAGATCGTGATCGGTAGCGTGACGGGTCTGTCATCGTTGATCCACTTCTGGCTCGGCTGGAACGTGGCAGCGACCTACTATGTCATCAACATCATCCTGCTGGCCATCGCCTTCCGCAGCGTGGGCAAGCAGTTTGTGCTGCGCACCATCATCGGCGCATCCATCTCGACATTATTCATTGGCATCTTGCAGCCCATGTTCCCCACCCCAATCGTCGAGCAGCAGACGTTCATGAACGTCATCCTGGGCGCTGTGCTGTGCGGCTTCGGTCTGGGCATCGTCTTCACCCACAACGGTAGCACGGGCGGCACCGACATCATTGCTGCGATGGTCGCCAAGTACAGCACCGTCTCGTTTGGACGCACGATGATGTACTGCGACGTGATGATCATCTGCTCATCATGGCTGTTGTTCCACTCGATCGACAAGATCGTCTATGGTCTCATCTTCATGGTCATCTACTCGGTCACTGCCGACCGTGTCATCAACAACACGCGGCAGAGCGTCCAGTTCCAGATTATCAGCAAGAAGTGGAAAGAGATTGCCGACAACGTCATCACCGAGGCACACCGCGGCTGCACCATCATGGATGGCACCGGCTGGTACACCAAGGATAACATCAAAATCGTCATGGTGATGTGCCGCAAGCACGAGAGCGTGAACATCTTCCGCATCATCAAGGAGACCGACCGCGAGGCCATCATCACACAGAGCAACGTCAACGGTGTCTATGGCTTCGGCTTTGACGAACTCAAGGTGCGCGTCCACACCAAAAAGGACAACAACGAACACACACAAGGCTCAACTGACAATCTGAAAGCATAACAAGAAAAAAGACTTTCAGTTTTTCAGGCACTTTTCTTTCAAACCAAAAAAATTTGGGCACAAGATGTTAATTTTTTGCCCAAAATTGCATATTTTCCAAAAAAATTATATTTTTGCACTCCCTTCTCTACACTTTGGTTGTGAACCTATAGACATTATACTAATTCATCAATATCATTAACTACTTTAAAACATCATGAGAAAAATCTTATTCTTAGCCTCTCTTCTGCTAAGTGTAACTATGCTGGCTGGCCCCGTGTCGCCCGACGCGGCACACCGAGCGGCCAATTCGTTCATGCTCAAGCACCACACTGGAGCATCACTCAAGTCAACTCCCGTCAGCGCGCCACGCCTCAGTGCCACCGGCCACTCGACGTCAAGCCAGGCGAGTTACTATGTGTTCAACACCGTCGGTGACCACGGTTTCGTCATCGTATCGGGCGACGACCGCACCACCGATATCCTGGGTTACAGCGACAACGGCAAGTTTGATCCCAACAACGTTCCCGCCAACATGAAGGTTTGGCTCGAGAACTATGCCCTGCAGATTGCTGCCCTCGATGAGATGGGCATCAAGAGTGCGCCTGCCAACGCACCGCGTCCCACCCGCAACAGCATCTCACCGATGATTACCAGCCATTGGGACCAGGCAGGACCCTACTGGAACCACTGCCCCGAGTTCATGGACGTCACCGAGGAAGGTGACACCGTCGGTGAGTTGGCCTACACAGGTTGTGTAGCCACTTCAATGGCACAGATCATGAACTACTATAAGTTGCCGATCATGTGCTCCAAGACGATTCCATCCTATATGGTGACCTTCTATTGGCAAGAGGATTACGGTGTTTTTGAGACCGACCCGTTGGAGCCCATGTTCTTTGACTGGGACAACATGCGTGACAACTACACTGGCGCCGAGACCGAAGCCGAGAAGGACGCCGTGGCATGGCTCATGCTCTATGCCGGCTGTGCCGCAGAGATGCAGTATGGCGTCAACGCTTCAAGCACCAGCGACCCCTACATTCCCACAGCGCTCAACGAATACTTCAACTATGACGCCAAGCTGGTTTACCGCAGCGACTATGAGCAAGCCGAATGGGAAGACATGATCTATAATGAGTTGGTCGAGGGACGTCCCATGATTTACAACGGCCGTGCCGGTACCGGTGGCGGACACTCGTTCGTGTGCGACGGCTACGCCTATGGTGACCTGTTCCACATCAACTGGGGCTGGGGTGGCCTTGGCGACGGCTACTTCGTCCTCTCGGTGCTCAACCCCTATGCCGGCGGCATCGGCTCCACGACCAGCCTGGAGGGATACAACATCGACCAGACCGCCATCATCGGCATCATGCCCGGTTACAGTGGCGTGCCTCAACAGATAGACCACCGACTCACCGTTTGGAGAATGTACTACACGGGCGCACGCACCTTTGAGCGCAGCGACGACGGCTACTTCAAGCTCAACAAGAACCGTTACATCAAGGTGACCGCCGAGGACCACATCGATGATGGTACCAAGTACCTGCGCGGCATCGCGCTCTATGACAGTGACGACAACTTCGTGGAAATCATTGCTCAGACCTATTATGGCTCCAGCTATCTCTCGATTACCGACAGTTGGCCCGATAACCATAGCACTGTCACCTATCCCTTCCTGAAAGGTGTCACGAGCGGCACCTATAAGATTGTACCTGTCTGCAGTCTTCCCGGTTCTGAGGTTTGGCAGCCCATGATTGAAGGCGACCGCTACTACATCAAGGCCACCGTCAATGGCAACTGGATCACGCTGGAAGATCATCCCATCGTAGATCTCGAGTCCACCAACTTTGAGTTCACCGGTGGCGAGAAGGTAGGGCTTGCCGAGCAGTGCCATGTAACCATCAAGAACAACAGTGAAGACCGCTTCAGCGGACGCATCTACCTCTATGCTGAAAACGAATCGCTCGACGAGTATAGTGAATTCACTACCGTTGTCGAGGCTGAGATTCCCGCCCATGGCTCCAAGGTGGTGACCTTCAACTTCACCCCGAAGAATGCCGGCACCAAGAGTGTGCACCTGTCCACCTTTGACACGTCATGGAATCCCAGCATCCCCGGCACTGGTTCGGTAACCATCGCTGGTTCGGTGACCTACCCGATGAACCTGAGCGTGGACATCAACGCCCTGAATGCCGACGAGGACATGAACATCTATGACAGCCACATCAAGTTCAAGGTCGATGTCACCAACAACAACACCGAGGGTGAATACAACCGTTACATCCTGGCTCCTCTGTTCATCGTTGACGAGAACGGACACGGCACCATGACCACCTACCTGAGCCGCAACGTGGTGATTCCCGCTGGCGAGACCCAGACGTTCTACTTTGAGTTCGACAACCTGGCATTCGGCTCGGTTTACGCGCTCAACATCTTTGGCCGCAACGAGAACGAAGTCACTACCAACCTGGTTAAGCCCGGCGAGTCTAAATACTATACCATCAACCGCGGTATGGTCGTCTGGGACGGTGAGGGCAACCGCGTGGGCTACAAGCCCTACAACGGCATCCGCGTTCCCGAGAACGCTGCCGCTGTCAGCCTCGAAGGCCTGAACCTGACCTCGTTGATTCCCAACGACAACCCCAATACATTGTATTATATCGGTTCGGGCGAGAAATACATTCCCGCCGGACTTGAGGCAAGGAATGTTATCCAGAACAATGTGGCGCAACGCGACGTCGTGCTCTATCATGGCTATGACTTCTATGCACCCTATCGCTTCACGGCCGAGAACATCAGCTATGAACGCAAGTTGACCCAGGGCCGTCATGCCGGACAAGAGGGCGGATGGAGCACCATGGTACTGCCCTTCCCCGCCACCCAGGTTACTGCCGACGGCGCACCCATCGACTGGATGCACGGCAAGGATGACGCCAAGGGGCTGTGGATCTGCAACTTCAGCGAGGAAGAGGATGCTGCCGACGATGCCATCCTGCACGCCGCATACATGGGCAACACGCTCGAGGCCAACGTGCCCTACTTCGTTGCTCCCTATGACGGCGCCAATGGTACCGACATGCGCGGCAAGACCTTCGTCTTCAGCGCCAATAACGTGACCGTGAAGCCCAATCCCAGCGCCATCACCAGCGGCACCCACCACATGCTCGTGGGCTCCTTCCATCAGGAAACCGTCGAGAACGGCTACTTCCTGAACGAGGCCTGCAGCCACTTCGTAAAGACCGCAAGCGCTCAGCTCAAGGCATTTGAGGCCTATGCCAACAACGTGGTTGCCAGCGATGTCACCAGCCTGCAGATTCTCCTTGACGAGAATGCCGAGGATGCTCCCAGCAGCCTGCGTGGTGATGTGGACAAGAACGGTGTCATCAATATTGATGATGTTACCGCCCTGATCAACTACCTGCTCATCAACGACGGCAGCAGCTTTGACGCCACCACCGACTGCGATCTCAATGGCGTGACCTCGATTGATGATGCCACAGCATTGATCAACTTCCTGCTCTCCGACACCTGGTAATCATCCCCACACCTGACCATATCAAGGGCGCGCCATTTATCGTGGCGCGCCCTTGTTGTCTCTAACGTGACTCCAACCCAAGAATAAAGTACTGATACTTAATTCCTCCACTATGTAGAGACGCAAAAATTTTGCGTCTCCAAGCCAGCATTTGGCCATTCGTTAGCAATTCCCAACTCCTGAGGTTGTTGCAAAACTAATGCCTCAAAAAAATAATTGCGCTTCGCACGCACATCAGTACAAGCATGGATTTATAACACAGCCTCTTGAGTATCACTTAAGAGGTTCTCGTTATCCTACGGGTTGACAGGTTAGAACTGGAAATAGATGAATTGCGTGTACTTGTCGAGGCTGGCAAGCGCGATACCGATGAGCAGGCCCCAATAGATGGTCCAACGCAACACGCGGGGGAACTGCATCTTCAACAGTGGGAACTCCTGCCTGCGGCCCAGCCACTCGATGACAAAGAAAGGGATGATATAGTACAGCGCTTCCATATAAGGCGGCCACTCCAGCCACTGGCCGTGGAGGATGACACTGCCTATCTCGCTCAACTGGCCGATGCCGCTGGCACGGAAAGCGATAAAAATCATTGCAAAGATGAAATAGGTCAACAGGCAACGCGGGATGTCACGAACAGACGCGTGCTCGCTCAACTTTTGCTTAGGCATGAACACAAACGGCAGCAACAACAGGCCGTTGACGGTGCCCCAGATGACAAACGTCCAGTCGGCTCCATGCCACAAGCCGGAGAGCGAGAAGACGATCATCGTGTTCAACGCCGTGCGCCACTGGCCGCGACGCGAGCCGCCCAACGGGAAATAGACATAGTGGCGGAACCACGTCATCAGCGAGATGTGCCAACGCTGCCACAACTCCTTCATGTTGCGAGAGAAGAACGGGTAACGGAAGTTGGGCTGCAGCCTGATGTTCAACAGGCGGGCAGAGCCGATGGCGATATCGCTGTAACCCGAGAAGTCGGCATAGATCTGCACGGCAAACAACAGTCCGGCCCATATCATGCTGGATGCCGAGTAATAAGACGGATTAGAGAACAGCGGATCAACAAAGCCGCTCATCGTGTCGGCAATGATGACCTTCTTGGACAGACCCCACAGGATCTGACGCATACCAATCAACGCCGTGTCATAGTCAAACGACTTCTTACGCATGAACTGAGGCAGCAGGTTGGTCGCGCGCTCAATGGGACCGGCTACCAGCTGCGGGAAGAATGCAATAAACACGCTGAAGGCCACCACGTCACGCGTGGGCTTGATGTTCCCGCGATAGACGTCAACGGTGTAGCTGATGGCCTGGAACGTGTAGAACGAGATGCCCACCGGCAGCAGGATGTGAATCGTCGGCCAGTCGGGATTCACGCCGAAGAGTCCCAGCAAGTGTACAAAACTGTCACGCAGGAAATTCAGGTACTTGAACAGACACAGGATGCCCAGGTTGGTCACAATGTTGGCGGCAGCCCACAACTTGTCAACGCCCGAGCGGCGACCACCCTTCATCAGCAACGCCGTGCCCCATGTCGTCATCGTGGTGAACAGGATGAGGCTGAGCATGCGCCAGTCCCACCAGCCATAGAACACATAGCTGGCAATCAGCAGGAACAGGTTCTGCACCTTGAGATGGTTGCGCAGCCCCCAGTAGATAAAGAACACCAAGGGCAGGAACAAGGCGTAGGAATAGGTGTCAAATTGCATAACAGTCTTTTGCTTAACGACCTGCAAAGGTAGTGAAAAAGTTGGTAGCCCCACAACAAATGCTCTTCTTTCTTTTCATGCCAAAAATTGTGAAGGTTAATGAAAATGTTGTAACTTTGCCGACTAAATCAAGAAGAATAACCAACATCATATATATAAAGACATTAACGATGAATTTTGTAGAAGAACTGAAATGGCGCGGCATGATCAATGACATCATGCCTGGTGCCGAGGAGCAACTCAACAAGGAAATGACCAGTGGCTATGTGGGCATCGACCCCACCGCCGACTCACTGCACATCGGCCACCTCGTGGGCGTGATGATGCTCAAGCACCTCCAGCGTGCGGGACACCGTCCCATCGCCCTCATCGGCGGTGCAACGGGTATGATCGGTGACCCCTCGATGAAGTCGCAGGAGCGCAAGCTCATCGACGAGGAGACCCTGCGTCACAACCAGGAGTGCATCCGCCAGCAACTGGCCAAGTTCCTGGACTTTGACAGCGATGCTCCTAACCACGCCATCGTGGTGAACAACTATGACTGGATGAAGAATTTCACCTTCCTGAGCTTCATCCGCGACATTGGCAAGCACATCACCGTCAACTACATGATGGCAAAGGACAGCGTCAAGAAGCGCCTGGCTGCCAATGCCGACCACGGTATGTCGTTCACCGAGTTCTCCTACCAGCTGCTCCAGGGCTACGACTTCCTCTACCTCTATGAGCACGAGGGCTGCAAGCTGCAGATGGGTGGCAGTGACCAGTGGGGCAACATCACCACCGGTACCGAGCTCATCCGCCGCATCAACGGCGGTGAGGCCTATGCCATCACCTGCCCGCTCATCACCAAGAGCGACGGCACCAAGTTCGGCAAGACCGAGGGTGGCAACGTGTGGCTCGACCCGAAGCGCACCTCGCCCTACAAGTTCTACCAGTTCTGGATCAACGTCAGCGACGAGGACGCCAAGAAATACATCAAGATCTTCACCGCACTGCCTCAGGACGAAATCGAAGAGCTGATTGCTGAGCAGGAGAAGGATCCCGGCCTGCGTCCGTTGCAGAAACGCCTCGCCAAGGAGATTACCACCATGGTACACAGCGCCGAGGACTACGAGATGGCAGTCGAGGCCTCACAGATCCTGTTCTCTAACAAGGCCAAGGACATCCTCCACAAGATTGACGAGGAAACCCTGCTCAACGTGTTCGAGGGCGTGCCCCAGTTCGAGGTACCCCGCAGCGCCATCGACGAGGGTACTCCCCTCATCTCGCTGCTGACCGACACCGCTGCCGTCTTCCCCAGCAAGGGCGAGATGCGCAAGCTGACCCAGGGCGGTGGCGTGAGCATCAACAAGGAAAAGATCGCTGATCCCAACATGCCCGCCAGTGCCGACATGCTGCTCAACGACAAGTACATCCTTGCTCAGAAAGGTAAGAAAAACTACTACCTGCTCATTGTTAAGTAATTAGACTACTCCCTGCATCAGAAAAAGTAAAAAAAATTTGATAAACGGGTTGTAATTCAAAAAAAAGCAGTAATTTTGCACCGCTTCTGCGGCAGGCAACTGTCCAGATGACATAGGGATTGCCTTGTAGTGTAATGGTAACACAACGGTTTTTGGTGCCGCATTTCCTGGTTCGAGTCCGGGCAAGGCAACCAGTCAGAGAGGGGAGACAGACGCAACGTTTGTCTCCTCTCTCTGACTGAATGACTACGGAACGGTAATGAATCTTGTCTTTACTATTCTTCCCTATTGGGTATCGTTGTTGATCGTTTTCTGCCATTCGTCAGGGTATTGGAGAGGTAGTTCCTGCTCCTGGTAGCTGCGGTCGATGAGCTCGGTGCAACGGTGGATCAGGATGTGCATCCCGTCGTAGTAACTATGAAGGTCATGGACCAGCACGCTGTCCCAGCTGAAGTCATGCACGCAGCGGCTCCCCATGATCTCATTGAGCACAGCACGGTCCAGCGGCAGCAGACCCTGGGTGCGGAAACGAGGCGGCACAATCACCAGGTAGTCCACACCATGCGTTTTCAGCATATCGGCAATCTCTCGCAGCATCTTCTCGGACTCTCCAGTGATGACCAGCGGCATGGGGTTGGGCAGTGCCTGCATCTCCACCAGCCACGGCATGGTGCTGAAGTAGCTGTCGGGGTCGGCCAGGATGAGCGAATCCTTCGCGTCGTTGCGGTCCTCGTTGGCCAGCTCGTCATGGCCGCTGACGGGGACGGGCTGCATCTTCCCATCGGGGACAAGTCTGTCGGCCACCAGTTCGGGCCACAGGCTGTAGAGGAACAGCTCGGGGTCGCGGTAGGCGTTGAAGTGCACCATGTGGAAGTCCAGCCAGCTGACCTCGGGCGAGACCTCATAGTGGGGGACATAGGGCATCTCGCGGTAACGCTTGGGACGCCTGAACATCTCCTCCTCCATCACCAGCAGCACATGCCTGACGTCCTGGTGAAGTGGTAGATGTGCGCACTGTCGGGCAGGTGACGAACCCACTGGCGCGCTGTGAAGTTGGTGGACAGCGAGGAGCCGAAGATGAACGAGTCATAGTGCCGCTCCAGGCTGTGGTACTTGAGGCCCTCGACGGCGACATAGCGCTTGTTGGGGATGCGCTCCAGCGAATCGCCGGACTCCACCGACACGCCGTCGTAACGGTGCACCACGCCGAAGGGGTCCAGCACCACATACAGCGCCAGGAACAACGCCAGCGGCGATGCCGCCAGCAATACGCGCAAGATGAATTCCTTGATTCCTTTACGTTTCATGCCTTATCGTTTTTCAGAACTGGAAATAGATGAACTGCATGTCCCTGTCAAGGCCGCATACCGAGATGCCCACGGTGAGCAGCCAGTAGATCAGCCACCTCACTGCAGCGGGGAACGGCATGCGCTCCAGGGGGAACTCCTGGCGGCGTCCCAGCCACTCGATGATGAAGAACGGGACCATGTAGAAGATGGGCTGGCCGAAGGTGGGGCGGACAAGCCAGCTGGTGTTCAGCACCACATCGAGAATCTCGCCCAGGTGGGCGATATTGGCCGCACGGAAGGCGATGGCACTCAGCGCAAAAAGCAGGAACGTCACCACGATGCGCGGCAGGTCGCGCAACCCGGCGTGTTCGCTCAAGCGGCGCTTCGGCAGGAAAACGAACGGCAGCACCAGCAGTCCGTTGACCACGCCCCAGATGACGAATGTCCAGTCCGCACCGTGCCACAGCCCCGACAGCAGGAACAGCACCATCACGTTCAGTGCCGTGCGCCACCTGCCTCGGCGTGAGCCGCCCATCGGGAAATACACGTAGTGGCGGAACCACGATATCAGCGAGATGTGCCAACGCTGCCACAGCTCCTTCATGTTGCGCGAGAAGAAGGGGTAGCGGAAGTTGGCCTGCAGGCGGATGTTGAACAACCGGGCAGAGCCGATGGCGATGTCGCTGTAGCCCGAGAAGTCGGCATAGATCTGTACCACGAACAGCACGCCCGCCCACAGCATGCTTGCCGCTGAGAAGTGATACGGGTTGTACAGCAGATAGTCCACATAGTAGCCGATGCTGTCGGCGATGATTACCTTTTTGGCAAGACCCCACAGGATTTGGCGCATGCCGATGACCGCCGTGTCATAGTCAAATGACTTCTTGCGCAGGAACTGCGGCAGCAGATTGGAAGCCCGTTCGATGGGACCCGCTACCAGCTGCGGGAAAAAAGCGATGAAAACACAGAAGGCCACCGCATCGCGTGTGGGCTTGACATCTCCGCGGTACACGTCCACCGTGTAGCTGATGGCTTGGAAGGTGTAGAACGAAATGCCCACAGGCAGCAGGATGTTCAACGTCGGCCAGTCGGGACTCAGACCGAACAGACCCAAGAAATCGACTAGGCTGTCACGCAGGAAGCCCAGGTATTTGAACACCACCAGCACGCCCAAGTTAAGCACGACATTGGCCGCCACCCACCAGCGGTCATGACGAGAGCGGTCTCCGCGCAACAACAGTGCCGAGCCATAGGTCGTCAACGACGTGAGCACAATCAGACACAGCATCCGCCAGTCCCACCAGCCGTAGAACAGATAGCTCGCGGCAAGAAGAAACAGGTTCTGAAGCCTCAACCGCCCTTTCAACCCCCAATAAACCAAAAACACCAGAGGAAGAAACATCGCGTATGTATAAGTGTCAAACTGCATGGTTAACGCAAAACAACCTTATCTTCAATCGGATGAAATTATCGTGATGGTAGATTTCATCTTTTTTATATAACAACTTGAAAATGATTATTGCAACTAGGATGTTCAGTGAGACAACAGATAATCAATCAGTTGTGTCACGTCGCCGATATCAAGTTTACCGTTGGCGTTCATGTCAAGGCGGTAAAGCGAACCTTTCTCTCCGCCTTTTAGCAGCAGATTAATCAAAGCAGTCACGTCACCGATGGTTACCTTGCCGTCACCATTGATATCTCCCTTCAAACCATACACCTTATCAGGGTTGAAGCGCATACCCTTGTAAATAATTTCTCCGTCCTTAATGACGTGGCTCAGGCCGCAATACTCTTGATAATCGGCATCGGCTCCAGGCTGGCGCGTAAACGGCGTCAACAAGTCACCCATGTTACGACTATCAAAACCAATACCCTCAACCAGATAGCAGATCGGTTCACCTTGTGCATCAACATAGGCCCAACGCAGGCATTCGTGACCTTCCACGAGAATCGGATCAACCTGTTTGAAATTCTCACTATTCAGTGTTGATGGTTTCTCCTGGCTCATATTTTGACGGATGATATTTCCTGCCACAAAACCTGGCACCAGATTTCGGCCTATCATATACAACTGCGTGTTCAAATCTCCTTCATGAGAGTCAAATTGGAGCATGTTACGGCCTTCTGATACGACCTTTTGTAATGCCAGATTACTTCCACAGAAGACACTTACATCAAAGGGGGCTTCCATAAGGAAGCTAATGATGCTGTCATTGTCATGGTTAATCTTTTCACCAGTATAGTAGTGGCACTTTTTGGCATTAAAGCCATCAGTAGGTATCACACCACTGATTTCATAGGTGTAATAGTATCTTGTTGTATCACCATTGTTGATGATGACTTTTTCGTTGACCCACTGGACGCCATCTCGAACGATAGGCATTCGGCCATCTGTAGGTGCCACTTCTCCATAATTAACGCTTTTATAGACGATTTCACCATTTTCCACCACATGGCTAAGATAATAAGCTGGCTCGAGAATTGGGTTGACGTCCGTATGAAGATAGCTCAATGGGTAACCGGCACGATAACCGTCAACACCTATGCCTTCTATCACATAATAATCAAAGGTATCACGGATGCGGAACTTGTGACGTTTGGCCTTCTGTTCATCCAAGTCAAGTTCATCTATACCAAGGGACTCAAAGCCGTAGTCATTGAAGTGGTTGCAAATATTCCTGTAAAAGGTTTCTGGGTCATTGAAGTTGAGCAGAATGAATTCCTCGCCTGCCTTTAGGAGTTCTTCAACGTTGGAAGAATGTAAGGGACCATAACTGATCCAAAAATCTGGAAAGGTTTTCTCCTGACCACCGGGAACGATGCCGTACACAATCTTGTTCTCTTCACGCAAATAGACTAGCACAGTATCATTAACACTGTTGATGGAGTCACCACAGTATTTGTGCATCGCCTTGTAAAGAAGCCCATTGATGACGCTGTCCCCTTTAATCTCAAGTGTGAAATAATTCTTCCCTGGCTGGAAAAATTGGTCCCTCCATTGAGGATAATATGTTCCCCTGTTCTCGTAAAAGCAGATCCATTGCACTCCTTCACGGACGAAGGGGACATATCCATTCTCCTGCGCTAATGACTGAATCACACCCAGCAGCGCCAAAATCACAATAATTAAATACTTCTTCATAATACTTTTCTTTAAACATTATTATTTGATGAGAAATCTATCTGTATCCCCCTTTTTCATCGGAGAAAAACGGTCATGTTCTTTTTGCAAAATTACGATGAAAACAAGATTGAACTACAAAAAACCAGTTAACATTATATATAGATAATTTGCTGAATAACAACGTGTTGCAAAACTAAAAAATCATCACAGATAAATATGTCGAAAAGAGAGCCGAATCTGGACGATCCGACCCTCTTTTCATGCACTGGGAACGACTTATAATCACTCCCCTACGGATATTTCTCAACTTCATTCAAGTTCCTGAAGTGCGAAACACTTCAGAACTTGAAGGTTCATGGTTAAAACTTAGTGATGAATTCTATAAGTGATTGCGAGTATTGTCAGCTTTATCTCAACTCTTAACCCTAACATCTAATCCTCAATCTCCAAATCCAAAATGAGGTGTCTTTTTATCGTAATAGATGTAGATGTTTTTCACATATGTGTTTCTCAATGGCGTGAAAATGAATATTGTATAGTAACCTTCTTGAAAAGAAGATACGTCTATCGTGGCAAATGAGCCATTGACGGTAATCGAATATGGATGTAGCATATCATTCTCATAATATATCTTCACGCCGTAATAACCCACATCTCCTGTACCGGTGATGGTAATCGTTTGACTCACATTATCATACTCAATACAAGGCTCATCATTGATGATGTGCAAATCGTGATTGTCACTTTGAGTAGTATGCTCAATATATATCTGTCCTTTGTTGTTGCTTTGTCCATTTACATTAAGCGACAACACTAAGAAAAATAATAAAAGACACTTTTTCATATGACGTATTTGTTCTTGTTTCGAGTTGCAAAAATACTTCAAAATAGAATCACCAACAAAAAAATCAATTCACATTTTAACACCTTAATTAACTGATTATCATGCTTTTAAAAAATCAATAAATTAACATGGTATTTTATGAGATGATTTGATGGACTCTTGAAGCCTATTCTCCATATACATTTGGATGAATTCTTCAAATTTTGCATCAATACCGATTTTTTTCTTTATCAATCGGTTCTTGTAGTTGCTAACCGTCACAGCACTTGTGTAGTTCATACACAATTTAATGATTTGCGGTGAAATGTTAGCGCACAACAGATTAAAGAGTTTAAGATCACTGTCTGATAGTTGCGGATAGTTTTTCTCAACAAATGTGGCAATGCCATTGAATTCACCATCTACCGATAATTTGATTCTCTCCCAGAAGGAATTGCTCAGTTTGAGGTTTAAAATCTCGTGGCGCTCATTCATCGTCTTGAAGAGGCTTGACAATGGTACGATATGCTTAACTTTGCTCTCATCCCGGGTTTTCACCCTGATACTCTGGAAAAGCTCATTAAGGGCTGACATCCGGTAGCCGACAAGCTGAGAAATGTTGACATCACTCTTCTCGTTGAGCTGTTGTTTCAACATTTCGAGTTGTGATGTCAATTCCTGTTTTGTGGATGTGATTTCTTTGCGATAGTTAGCCAACGAGTGTTGTAGCCTATAGACAATCCACAACAGAAGAAGAAGCAGTAAGAAAACAAAAATCAGACTATTCATCAGGTTTTTGTTTTTCTTGTGAGTGATGACATTGTCTTTCGATTCCTGTATCAGGTTAAACTCTACTTCTGCTTTGCCAAGTTCTGTCTCCTTGGAGGATTTCAGGATCTGCGTGGCTATCTCGTATGACTGCTCAGTTGTGAATGTATCATTTATGCCAAATTTCTCTGCTTGTGCTATTTCAGTCATCACATCGTATCGTCCCATTGAGTCAATAGGATCAACAGGAGGTGGCATCATCTGAAACACATGTTTTGCCGAGTCAATGCGCCCCAACTTGGCATAGGCAAGAGCAGCGTATGTGTAGAATTGTGATTCCTTGCAGAACTCTTTGCCATTCCTTAAGACATACATGGCCAATTCCTTCGCATTGAGATAATCATTTTTATGGAAATAGTAGAATCCGGCAAGTTTTGATATGTAGGTATATTGCTTAGACGGTTTGTATTGCTGGGCCAATTGAATTGCCCGCACAAGGTATTGCTCGGTTGAGTCAGGATAAGTTAAGCCACAGATGGCACCTAAATCTCCATAGCAGGAAATAAGATAATTGGTGTCCTTGAGTGCCTCAAAATAGTAAATGGCTTCCTTGAGGCGAATGATGGCGGCACTGTCCTGGGAATACTCATTCTTATATAAAGAAGCTATACGCATTTTACTGTAGCCCAGATTGTAATAGTCATCAGGGTCGGCGGTTGTCTCAGCTGTTTTAAAATAGAGCAAAGCACTGTCTGGATGACCTAGTTCTTCCATGACAGCACCTTTGTAGATATTAGCGCGGGTAAGTTTTTCTTTTTCTTTGGGATGGGCGCGGTAATAGCCGAGGGCGTAGTTAATATCACTATCACTGGTTGCAGTGACGTAAGCCTTATAGCGTGCTTGGACCAGCAGCAGGTCACGATAGGCGCGGTCGCCGTCGGTTGCCAAGTCATTGGAAGATAGTGCCTCAAGCAACGCCATCGCGCTGTCAGCATGGTCATGGATCAGGCTGTCCGCCGCCATGAGGCGGTTGTCGTAGCGATGCGTGTTACCACAACTCGGGACCACAGCCCCAAGAACAAGCATCGTCCAAATATAAACCATCAGCTTTCTCATTGACCAGAGGTATATATCAACAAACTAGGGTTATTAGCACTTCTTCACAATAATAAACGCACAAACCCGACAGTTTATTGTATTTTTTAGGTCAACATACTAATGTGATGAGCACTAAACGCCGATGCCTCTAACCTCTAATCTCTATCCAGCTCGTGAAGCGAGCATAACAACACAAGGCAAAGCGTTAAACCGAGTAGTGGTTAACGCTTTGCTGCGGTAGCCCATAGCAGAATCGAACTGCTCTTTCAAGAATGAAAATCTTGCGTCCTAGCCGATAGACGAATGGGCCGTACCTTGCTGAACCACGACACCTGGTGGGAGGTGTCGCGCTCCTAATTGCTTAGGCCTGGTTCAGCTTGTTAATGTGCTGAGCGAGCTTTGACTTCAGGTTTGCAGCCTTGTTCTTGCTGATCACGTTCTTACCAGCAAGCTTGTCGAGCATAGCAACCACCTTGGGCATAGCCTCGGTAGCTTCCTTTGCGTCGGTCATTTTGCGAATGTTGCGAACAGCATTGCGCATGGTCTTGCTGTAATAACGGTTGCGAAGACGACGGGTCTCGCTCTGACGGATTCTCTTAATAGCTGATTTATGGTTTGCCATAATATAATATAAAACTTTGATATTTATGTTGTTAATTGTAGCCCATAGCAGAATCGAACTGCTCTTTCAAGAATGAAAATCTTGCGTCCTAGCCGATAGACGAATGGGCCATTTCGCGGATTTTTCCGCAAAAGCGACTGCAAAATTAGAACTATTTTTTGAATTGACAAAATTTAACTCGCCTAAAAGCGGAAAAAGTTGCGTTTTTTGCCACTTTTTTAACCCCTGATTGCCAAATAATGAGTAAATTAGCGGCATGTATGAGAAGTTGAGGGGTGTCGTCCTGAACACCATCCGATACAGCGACAAGCACAACATCGTGCACATCTACACCGATGGGCGCGGGCTGATGTCGTTTGCCGTTCCATTGGGCAAAACCCAGGCGGCACGCATGCGCAATGCGCTGCTCATGCCTCTGTCACTGGTGGACCTGGAAGCCGGCGTTCGGCCGGGGCGCGACCTGGCGGTATTGCGCGAGATTCACCGCAACTTCCCTCTCGCTACCATCTACAGCGACCCCGTGAAAAACGCCATCTCACTATTCATCAGCGAACTGTTGGCCCATGTCATCCAGGAGCCCGAGGGCAACGACCCGCTGTTCCGCTACATCGAGCAGGCAGTGCAACTGCTGGAGCAACTGCCCGGCCATGTTGCCAATTTCCACATCTGTTTTCTCTATCACCTGGGAGCCCATCTGGGCATCCAGCCCAACGTGGAGAGCCATCACGACGGCTACTGGTTTGACATGACCGACGGCGTGTTCGTCCCAGCGCCTGTCAGCGGCCACATGAATCTGCAGCCCAGCGAGGCGCAGGTCATCCACCTGCTCTCGCGCATGACATTCAGCAACATGGCGGTCTTCCGTTTCAACCGCGAGGAGCGCAACCGCGTGCTTGACGTCATCATCAGTTACTACCGCCTGCACAACGCCGCCATCGGCACCCTGCGCTCCCCCGACATCCTCAAGCAACTGTTTGTCTGATTTGTACTGATACCCATTTCATCCGCCATGACCCATTTCATCCGCTATGTAGAGACGCAAAATTTTGCGTCTCCAGGCCAGCATTTTGGTAATATCCTATAATCATTAAGGACCTTAAAGACCTTACGGTCCTTAAAGTCCTTAACGACTAATAAATTTCTTCTCGGGCGAGCGATTACCAGCTGCCGCCGCCTCCACCGCCGCCGAACGAGCCGCCGCCGAAGCCGCCCCATCCGCCGCCGCCGAAGGAACCGCCGCCGCCCCAAGAGGAGCCGCCGCGACCCCAGTCGCTGCCGGATGTGAAGATGATTGGTCCGCCCCAGGTGCCGGTGTCACCGTTATTGCGGTGGTTGCCGCCGTTACCTTGATTGCTCTGGTGGGCAAGGAACAAGAATAAGGCCAGGATGCAGATGAACAAGATCAAGCCTAACAAGGCATCATCGCCATCCTCACTCACATAGTCCTCCTCGTTGTACTCGCCGATAGCCAGGTCGCGGACCATCTGTGCACCTGCCCACACGCCTCCCAGATAGTCATTCTCCTTGAAGTGGGGAATCATCTCGTGGTCCACGATGCGCCTGCAGGCTGCATCGGTGATGCCGCCTTCCAAGCCATAACCTGTGGCGATGAAGGCGTCACCCTTGCTGTCGGCGGTCTTGGGCTTGACGAGGATGACGACACCGTTGCGATGTCTTTGGGTTCCCACACCCCACTGCTGACCGATGCTGTAGGCCATCATGGCCTTGTCATAGCCGCCGAGGTCGTCCATGGTAACCACACAGATCTGGTTGCTGGTCTCCATGGCAATTTTCTCCAAGGAGTCCTCCAGCCACTGGCAATCGCCCAGAATGCCGGCAAAGTCGTTGACCAGGCGCGGCGGATCAGGCCGTGGCGGCACTTGTGCCGCTGCTGCCAGGACGGTGAGGCCCAATAGCAAGACCGCCGTCAGACGCAATACTGCTTTATTCCAAGTTGCCATATTCATTACTGTGGTCGTCGGTTTCGACATCATCGTCAAGGTCGTCAAAGGTGACCTCGTTGCTCAATTCATTCTCGTCATCACGCTCACCGGGGAAATACTGCGACAAGCGCTCGCCCATGTGGGCGATGATTTCGCACAAGCCGTCAACAGGCCTTCCTGCCTTGAGAAAACGTGCCAACTCCTCCACCTCGTTATCCCAAAATCCCTCAGGAATTAAATTATTGATACCCGCATCGCCCAGGATGGCCAACTTGCGGTCCTGATAGGCAATGAAGATGAGTACAGCATTGCGCCGCTTGGTGGAATAGAGATGCAGACGGTCAAAGGTCCTGGCGGCACGTTTCATCACATTGCCGCGGCACCGAGGCGTCACGTGGACGCAGATCTCGCCCGTCGTGTGACGCTCGGCAGCGGTAATGGCGGCGGCTATGCGCCGTTGACCTTCACTGGGGATGAAATCGGCCAGTGCCATCGGTTACTTCTTCTCGCTGGTTCCAAAGTCCACCTTGGGAGCTACGTCAGCACCCGGTTGTGCCTGGAAATAAGGCTTGTCACCAAAGCCAAAGATGCTGGCAATGATGTTGGTGGGGAATGTACGACGCTTGGTGTTGTACTCCCTGGCTACCTCGTTGAACTTGTTACGTTCAACAGCAATGCGGTTCTCGGTACCCTCCAGCTGGCTCTGCAGTTCCAGGAAGTTCTGATTGGCCTTCAAGTCGGGATAAGCCTCGGCAACGGCAATCAACTTGCTCAGTGCATTGGTCACATCGCCCTGGGCAGCCTGATACTTCTGCAGGTCCTCGGGAGTCATATTTGTCGGGTCAATGGTGACCTTGGTAGCGTTGGCGCGGGCCTCAATGACGCCCTCCAGGGTCTCCTGCTCGTGCTTGGCATAGCCCTTGACGGTCTCTACCAGGTTAGGGATCAGGTCAGCACGACGCTGGTACACGTTCTCCACATTGCCCCAAGCGGTCTCAACGCTCTCCTGAGAAGCCACAAGTCCGTTGTAAGCACCTTTTACCCAGCCAAACAAAGCAAGGGCGATCACGCCCAGGACAATAAGTCCGATACATCCTTTTTTCATTGTCTTTATTATTTATAAGGTGAATAATGTTTATCCAAATGGCAAATATACTAATAACCTTGAAATCTATTGCAAGACTCATGCCATTTTTTGAAAAATGCACACCTAATGAACGCCTAAAATGCATTTCATACATTAATCCCTACACTTCATCCAATATGGATTAAATCGTTTGGTGAGGGCGATTTCGCGGCTTTAACTTTGCATCGTCAAACAAAAAATACAATCAATTTTTAACAACTAAAAAACTTTACAATTATGGCAACTTCAACTTCTTTCAACGGTAACATCAACAGTGTTAACAACAAGAGTATGGTAACGGTGTTCAACAGCCTCAACGCTCGTTTGGGCAAGTTGACCCGAGTAGCAATCCTCACGGCAGTCATCATGGTGGCATCGGCAACAACGGCATCGGCACAAGTGCGCTTAGGTTTCCGCGGCGGACTCACGACCACCGAGATGAAGGACAAGAGCAGCGTGCTCGACAGCAAGAACCACACGGCATGGACCGGCGGTCTGATGCTTGACATGAACATCCCCAAGGTGAACCTCGGTCTTGAGGTATCGGCTCTCTATCGCCACAACGCCAACGTCAAGACCAGTAACCAGGACTTCAACTCCAAGCGCATTTGCATCGACATTCCCGTCTATGCAAGGTATCGCCTGGCCATCCCCACCGTCGAGCGCTTTGTGGCACCCATCATCTTCACCGGCCCCAACATCTCCTTGACCGTCAAGGATGACAGCCAGATCAAGAGTCCCGATGACTCCAGGGCAAAGCTCTCGTGGGACGTAGGCGCTGGCGTGGACCTGTTCAAGCACATGAGGGTAACTGTCAGCTACGGTATCGGCATGAAGAAAGCCATGGAAGTCATCGGCAAGGAGTATGACGGTGGTCATGTCGAGGGCAAAGACCAGTGCTGGACCCTGAGCGCAGCCTATGTCTTCTGACACCATCAACTCCCATCCAACAACAATGCCGACGAGGATTCTCCCCCCTCGCCGGCATTGTTCTATGCGACCCGTCATGGTGTGTTACATGGCCAGTCTCAATCCGATGCCATAACTGGTATAGGACGGTGAGACGCTGTTGCGGAACGACACGCGGCAGAACCACTCGTCAAAGTACCAGCTCCCGCCGCGATAAACGCGGGTTGTACCGCCAGCAGGCCCTACGGGATTGACCTGTTCTCCCGCATCATAGGCTCCGTACCAGTCCTGACACCACTCGTGCACATTGCCGCTCATGTCATAGAGCATCAACTCGTTAGGATTGCGGGTAGCCACGGGATGGGTACCATAGTAGCCTGTGCCACGCACATCCCACGAGTCGTTATAGGAATACCACGCTACCGAGGCAAGGTTGTCACTGCCCGAGTATTTGTAGCCCATACTCATGTTGCCTCCACGGGCGGCAAATTCCCACTCAGCTTCGGTGGGCAATCTGAATTGCTGCCCCGTCATCGCATTGAGCGCAGCGATAAACGCCTGGCAATCCTCCCACGACACCTGCTCAACCGGGAGTTGCATCCCCGTGAAATTGCTGGGCATGGTTCCCATGACAGTCAGCCACAGGGCCTGGGTCACTTCGGTCTCTCCGATATAATAGGACGACACGGTCACCTGATGAACAGGTTTCTCTCTACTGCTGGCATCATTGCCCTGCTCGGGTGTCGCACCCATTGAGAATGTACCGCCCTCTACGGGTATCATGTAGAACGTCACGTCTCCCACAGTAAATTCCTCGACTTGAACCTCAATGGGCTCCAATGCTGTTCCGCTCAGCAGGTGATTGATGAGTGCTGTCACATCCGAGATGTTCAACACGCCATCGGCATTCACATCGACAACGCCGTTACCCACCTCGCCGTCCCCCGAGAGCAACAGGTTAATGAGGGCTGTAACATCGCCGATATTCACCTTGCCGTCACCATTGATATCTCCACGCAGCTCAACAGCCGACACCTGCAACGGCAGCAATGCCATCACGGCCACCAGCAGCGGGAGCAAGAAGAACTGATAATTTCGTCTCATCGTGATTGTGGCTTAATTAACGCGGATAAACTTCTTGGCACTGGTGCCTTTCTCACTGTCGGTGGTGACCTCGATGTTTACCCCGTCAAAGGGCTTGCTGCTCTCATGACCGCCCAGGTTGTAATAGCGCACCTGGGATTTGCCGTTGGTTGCAACGGGGGCGGCGGGCTCAATTTCAACTTCATCAATCTCAGTCAGCGGGTCGTGACCTTCGTCATTGATGGGCTCGAGATAGAACGACCGCAGGGGTTCATAGCCTTTTTCCTCCATCAGTTCATCCCATGCTGCGGGCAGTTCAACGGCAACGGTAGACATGCCGCCACCGGGCATGGTCTGTATCTTGTTGCGGGACGCGTCTCCGGTAATCAGGAATGCGGTTTCACCCTTCTGCATCGTGGGAATCGTCAACATCTGCGCTGCGTCGCTGGCATACCACTCGGGGGTGTTGGTCATCTCGGCTCCTTCCTCTTCCTGGAGTTGGGCCATATACTGTTCCAGCGAGGTATGGTCTGGATTGATGGCACTGCCGGGGTTGGCATAGTAGTGAGCATAGGCACGCTCATACAGCGGGCGACGGGCTGTTGCAATGAGTTGGTCTTCAAGGTTATCGATGGTGCCATATTTATCCTTGAGCAATGCAGCGACTTCCTCGGTCATGAGGATGGCACGGTTGGTATATTGCACTCCGCTGCCCAGCGCCAACTGGCAACGCTCGGTGATGTCCCAGGCCAGCAACTGCATGATTTTCTCGCCATCGGTGGTGGCAGGTGGCATATTGTTGCCCCACAGCAGCGTGGAAGCGGCTGTCATCGCGCTCTCGTTGAGGTCAAGACCCTGACGCACATGGTAGGGATTCCAGCCCACGCGCAGGCAGGCCTCGTCATCCTCGGCCAGACACCACGATACGGGATAACCGAAGGTGCCCATGCGGTCTTGTTTCACATAGTAGCCGGCAAGGTTGAGCATCGCCAGATTCAGGAAGCGGCCGATGGCGATATTGGCCTGCTCGTTGATCTGTCCTTGACCGTGGTCAAGGCCCAACTGACGGGCAACGGGACCATTGGCCCAGCAATAGGGCACCCAGGCATGGGTGCTGCCCAGCGTGCGGCGGAAGTCGCCCGATGTCATCGCCTTGGTCAAAGCAATCAGCAAGGGCATGTGTTCGGGTTTGCAGCCTGCCATCACGCCATTGACGGCGACATGCCACACCAGCGATGAACGGTAGGACGGTGACAACACGGCAATCGTGCGGTTCCAGCGGTAGTCGGTAAATTTCATGAATTCCTCGACACGGTCCTTAGTCGGCGGGATGATGGGCATTCCGTCACTCCACATCATGTCGCGGAAAAACTCGTTTACCTCATCAATGGTGCCGCTGAAGACCGGCTCCTGAGGGTCAGCAGGTTCGGGATGGGAGTTTTCCTCGATTTCTTCCTGGGTAATCGGCTCGGTGAGCATGTCCAGAATCTGAGGCCAAAGCACGTCACGCGTGTTCTGCTTGAGTTCTTCCACCGTGTGCGAGGCAAACGCACCAGGATATACAGCCACTCGCAACACGGGCACGCCGTTGTTATAGGCGGTCGTTTTGGCCTGGGTGTCAAAGCCTGGAGCGGCAATCATCACCGACGGGATACCGATGTACTCGGCAGCGATGCAGTTGCCGGTTTCCTTGGGCGTGCAGATGCCGCAACCGCCGTTTCCCGAGATGACGGCATCAACGCCATATTCCTGCAAACGCTGCTGGAAACGCTCCACCTGCGGTTTGCGGGTATGAGGACCAGGGAAGAGACCTGCCGAACCGATTTCGCTCAGCACATAGACCGTAGCCGTCGGGAAATATTCCAGAATGAGTCTCTTGAGCTCGACATGGGCCACGCTCGCCATGAACGAGCCGCCCACCAGGGCGATGGTCTTGCCGTCGAGGGTCTCCAGCCGTGGTGCCATCTCAATCATATCGACCGATGACTGCCCCATCGGGGACAACACATCATAGACACCTACAGCGGTCGTATCGCCCCCGCAGCCGCCATCAGGATCACATGTCTGCCCACCGGCAGCCAAAGCCAAAAACAGAACGCTTGCTACCAGCAAGAGTCGTTGGGTAGTTTGTTGTAACATAGTATAAACGTGTTTAGAGGTTTTACAGTAAGAAGATGCATCAAATTGCCAAAGGTTAAAAAACAAGAAACAAAAATATAAAAAAAGCGGCCTGTAATTTAACTTTGCACCTGTTTTAACATCTATAATGATACATGGCTATAATCATCGACGACAGCACGTTTCAGCAGATGCTTCTTAACCCCGCTCAGCGCAACGAGGGTTTCAGGTATCTCATGAAGCAGTATGGGAAGACCCTATACTGGCACATCAGGCGCATCGTCGTCGGCCATGATGATGCCGAGGACGTGCTCCAGGATACGTGCATCAAAGTCCTCGACAAGATTGATTCGTTCAAGGGCGACGGCCCTCTGATGACCTGGCTGTACCGCATTGCCACCAACGAGGCACTGCAACACCTGCGACGACAGACTGGCCTCTTCCAGAGCATCGACTCGCTGGGCGAGACATTGACAACTAAACTCAAGGCCGAAGCGATGCTTGACGGGCACCAATTGGAAATCCTCTTCCAGCAGGCATTGCTCACGCTGCCCACACAACAGCGCATCGCTTTCAACCTGCGCTACTACGACGAACTCAGCTATGAGGAGATTGCACGCATCACGGGCAAGAACATCCCATCGCTGAAGACCAATTACCACTATGCGACCCAACGGGTCAAGAACTACATTAAAGAACATTCACAATGAATGAACTACTGAATGACATAGAGAAAAGGCTCCCATACCAGGAAAGTGATGAGTACCTTGACAGTCTGATTGACAGCGCAACCGAGCACGCCATCACCCATCATGCCCACAGCCACAGCAAGTGGCGCGTGACCATGATAAAACTCTCGGCAGCGGCAGTCACACTGCTCGCCATCGGCATTGGCATCACTCTGTTCAATGGGCACACTACTCAGCCTGTTACGATGGATAACCAAAGTCCTCTTGACGAGTTCCTGAACACACTGAGCGACGAGGAGGCAGCACAACTGCAATACTATGAAATTGAAGAGATTCCCGAATATTAACCAGCAAATTCTAGAAGCAATGAAAAAAATCATGATATTAATGGTCCTCGTTCTCGTTAGTCTCACCGCACTGGCCGACGAGGGCAACAAAAGCACCCTCAATGAGAGACTGTATCGGGCTAAGGTGCGTGAACTGGTCTATCGGCTCCACATCACCGAGGCGCAGCAAAAGAAGTTTGAGCCCATCTACCACAGCTATTGCGAGGAGATGAGTGCCCTTTGGGCCGAGCGCAAGCGACCCATCAAGCCCAGTACCAGCACCGATGCCGCCGCTATGGCAAAGCGCAAAATGGAGATGCAGCAGCGGGCACAAGGCATCCGCATGAAGTATATCGACAAACTGGCTACCGTACTCAACGCCGATCAGGTGGACCGCTTCTTTGAGGTCGAGAGCATCATCCAGAAAAAACTCAAGGAACGGCGCGACCAAGCCCGCAACCAATAAGTACAATGCTTCATAAACATCAATGGCGGCCAGGGACCCATTCCCTCACCGCCATTGTTCATGCCATATTGACCTTAGAAAGCCTAATATCTAACGTCTAAAGTCTAACGTCTAAGGTCTAAAATCAATAATTCTCAGCCTTAATCTGGAAGTAAGCCTGCGGATGGTTGCACACGGGGCACATCTCGGGGGCCTTTTTGCCGATCACCACGTGGCCGCAGTTTGAGCACTGCCAGATGGTGTCACCGTCGCGTGAGAAGACGATACCCTCCTTGATGTTGTTCAACAGCTTCAGGTAGCGCTCCTCGTGCAGCTTCTCGATGGCGGCAACGCCCTCCATCTGCTCAGCGATCTCGATGAAGCCCTCCTCGCGAGCCTCCTCAGCCATACGCTTGTACATATCGGTCCACTCGAAGTTCTCACCGGCTGCAGCATCCTCCAGGTTCTCGATAGTGCCCTTCACGGCACCGCCCTGCAAGTGCTTGAACCACAGCTTGGCGTGCTCCTTCTCCTGATTGGCGGTCTCCTCAAAGATAGCAGCAATCTGCACATAGCCGTCCTTCTTAGCCTTGGAGGCATAGTAGGTGTACTTGTTACGAGCCTGGCTCTCGCCTGCAAAGGCTTCCATCAGGTTCTTCTCAGTCTTGGTTCCTTTCAACTCTTTCATTGTGATTGTGATAGTTTTTAGTGATTAATTTGATGTTTACTTCAGTGCTACAAAATTAGCAACAAATTTACACACCCCCAAATCCCCGCCCCATTTTTACTGAAAATCTTCCTCCCCATCCCCCCGTCACCCCGTGCTGTTCATGTATTACGAGCCGCTGGCTCGTAAAAAAAGCCGCTGCCACGCTCAACCGTGGCAGCGCTAGAAAATAGTATTTATTGTTCTCCCAAAAGAAGAACGCGCCAGCCCCTCAGATATATCAGATAAATCAGTTGTTGAAAAAAGTTCGTTGCGCGTCAGCTTATTCATGACCCATTCGTGGTCATTCGTGTTTTTTATTTACGGCGAAGGACGATGCGCTGGTCGTAGGCCCGCTTGACCGCAGTCTTGAGATTGCGCAAGGTCGCGTAGTCTGTGGCTGGATAACGGCCATTGCGCATCAGGCTGCGGGTGACGACGGTGACGGTATTGTCGGTCGCCTCAAAGGTCTGCGACAATTCGCCCAGGGGAGTCACCTCGCTGGACGCTTGCGGCAAGGTCTCGACCTCATAGCCTTCAGGAATGGTTACCACCAGCGTGTCGATATCGACATAGCCATAGCCGATGCTGACGGGCTGCACGCGCTGCTGCAGTGCCCGCGGCACGGTTATTTTGTGGAAAATCCCCACTGGGACGAACATGCGAGAACCGGTGATGTTGGCCAGCTTGCGTGTCTCGAGCTGCATCGACACATCGATATGCGGTGTGGTATAGCTCTGCTTGTGCTCGGTGAAGGTGAAGTCGCCAAGCGTAACCGCCGAGAGGTTGATGCCGCTAAGCATAGCGTCACGGCGTTGCTGCTCGGTGCGCGACATGAGGGGCAACATGTCCTCGTATTGGCGGCACTCATATCGCATATCGGCATCTACCTTGGCACTGCCGTCATCCTGCAGCGTGACGCGTGCTTTGTTGTAAGAGACATTCTGCTCGGGGGTGTAGGTAGGAAGTTTTACCAAGTGTCCGCCGTTGTCGTCAATCAGCAGCGCATCGTTGCCGGCAATATTTTCATGTACATAGCCCAGCGGCACAAAGGCCGAGGCGG
Source organism: uncultured Prevotellaceae bacterium (assembly GCA_900318205.1). GTDB lineage: Bacteria > Bacteroidota > Bacteroidia > Bacteroidales > Muribaculaceae > Sodaliphilus. The sequence continues at coordinate 211,873 of ONJS01000008.1, forward strand.
TGCACTCGAGCCACAGCGTGTCGCCCGGCAGCGGCACTTGGGCAATGGCGTGATTGAACTGATTGGACGGGAACTCCGTGATGAGGTGGCGCTGGTCATTCCTGATGACCACATAGTTGGCAGGAATGCCCACCTCGTGCAACATGGCACACAGGTAATTGGTCAAGCCTTTGCAATCGCCGAACCCGGTGCGGCACACCTCGCTGGCGGGGAACGGTTGCCAGCCGCCGATGCCCAACTGGATGCTCACATAGCGCGTGGTTTGGGCCAAGTAGTTGTAGATGACCTCTACCTTGCTGCGGTCGGTACGGCAGGTGTCGGTCATGGCGTGCACTTGCGTCTTGAATTCGGGCGACAGTTCTTGCTGCCCCTTGAGCAACGAGTAGATCCATGCTCCAAATCCCTGCCATGTCGTCATATCGCCAGAGACACCATGTAATTCAAACTTACCCGGCGCCCATAGAATATGCGGTAAGGTCTCGCGGGCAGAGGGCGAATAGGGCTCATTGTCGATGGCGGGCAGGTTGTCCATATGCGCCTCGTAGCGGATACGCCCGTCACCCAAGGTGCTCTGTGTTACCTGGTCGGCAGTATTGCGGCAGTGGTACCGGCATGCCATCTGGGCTGGCGCGGTGAGCACATAACTGGCGTGATCCACCTGGGTATTGTAGGCCTCGATCGGGGCAAAGGTCGGGAATCCGAAGTTGCCGTTGTTGGCTTCGGTAACCCAGTTGAACTCGATAGTAATCGGGTAACTGGGCGGCGTATAGTCAAGCGAGAGCGTATAAAAGTCATCGGCAAAGCTGCTGCTCAGCTCACTGCGCTTGAGATCCCCCTTCTTGAACTTGCGGATTACCTTGCCTGTGGCATCGGTCACTTGTCCGTTGAAGTCGGCCAACTTCTGCCACTTGCTGCAACCTATCGCAAACTGCGCCATGTCGCTGGCGCGCTCATGTAGCAGGCGATAGACGCGCTGCTCGCTAATGCGGGTGTTGCGCATGTCTCGGCAGTCAACCTCGGTGGTCGATTGCACAACGACAGCATCGACCGTCTGTGATGCGGCAGGCAGTACGCACACCAGCAACAGGAAAATGGAAATCAGTGTTCTCATGACACCTTTTTAATTACGATGACATCTTGCAGTCGCTTGTACACCTCGTCCAGGAAGCTTTTCACAAAGGGGTACTCCTCGGGAGTGAAGAAAAGCCTGCCGACCTGTATCTGACACCTTGATGAAAGCGTCGAGCCGTCGGCAGTCGAAGCGATGACGCAGCTTAGCTTGCCATCTTCACTCTTGATCATCAGCGATTTAGGCAGTTCCTCAACCACATAACCCTCGGGAAGGGTAATTACTGTGGCCAGGTTTTCGGTGTGGAGACATGGGAACTCGACGGGCAACGTGCGTTGCTCCTCGGTCAGCGGGTTCTCACTCATCACAGTCAGCACCCACGGGTTGAGGTAGATGATGTCGCCCGCGGCATCACACTGCTTGGTCACGTGCATGTTCCGCTCCACGTCCGGTCCCAATCCGTGATGGTGGGTCAGTGTGAGGGATTCGATTTCGCAGTTCAACTCCTGAGCCAGTTCAGATACAAAAGTGGCGCTATCGGTAGCTGTGCGGAAATCATGGCGAAGCGTGGCAGCCTCCAGACCCGTATATTTCGTCTGGATGTCGGCATGCAAGGTACCATCGGCTTGGAGCTCGCCCTTAACCATGCTTCGTGATTTGGATTCCGACACCCCCGTCAGGTCGACCCATTCGGTCGGTTTGTCCTTGCTCACGATTCGGGCGCGGTCAACCAGCAGATGGTCGGGCAGAACATCGAGCCAACCGTCCTCGATTGAACCGTCCAAATAGGAAAGCTTGTCACCCACCTTGACTGCCACTACAAAGGTGTTGAACTCTTTAACAGTAGCACGGGCAACGGTCAAGAATCCTTTATCGCGTGACCTCATCACAGCGGGATAAGCCTCAAATCCTGCATCCCTGAGCATATTGATCAGGATGAAGTTGATGCTGGCATTGCTGCCCGAGCGTTCCTTGAGCACCTTGCCGGCGCTCTCGGCATAGAGAGTGTATTGGTCGTTCCACTTGACACGATCCTTAAGCAGGCGATAAATGGCCATGATGCGTTCTACAGGGTCAGCGATGTCGGCCACGCCCGCCTCTTGCATTTCGGCCTTAAGCGGGTTCTTACCCAGCCGAACACCAAACTCACCATCGTCTAATAGCTGCTTGTCCACATTATCCCAGGTTGAAGTGTAGTTTTTGGTCATCCTACCCGGTATCATGACAGCACGCAACTCCATTGAAACGTGCTGCCCATAGGATTGAGGGGCATAAAGCATTTCCTTTTTGCGCAGAGCCGGCAAATTATGGCCAAAAAACTGATATCGCTTACCTCCACACTGTATTCCTGCTGCCATATTCATGTTTGTGTCCTCAATCTTATTTTCCAACCGATAAGAACCGCGTTCTTCAACGCTGAAATCGAAATACTCCGGAACAGTCACATCAAACGAAGTGTACATCACCGGTATTTCACTCTGTGCCCACCAGTCATCAATGTGGCTGATGAAATCGCTTTCTATCTCATATTCCACCTCTATGACGGTTCCCACGGTGACCTGTGGCACAGTGTATTTGGTCAGGCGCAGCGTTTTGGTCACATCCTCATGATTGACCATGTTGCCCTCCATTTTGGTCTTGACCAACTTCCCGTCAACCATATTGTAGGCTATGGCTTTGAGCTTCGCCAAAATCTCGCATTCTCCTGTACGATGCCCATTGAACATATATGAGATACCACCATTGGCTTTGTCTTTTCCTTCTTCCTTGAGAACCTTGATACGCTTCTTAGTGGATCGTATCAGTCTGAGCCAACCCGAGGACAAGTCATACCGCAGAAGTGTCTGACTGCACAGCACCACCGCCTCGGCTTCCGGGTCGGGGGCATAGGTTGTCATATTCAGTTCAGCGTCAGTGGGCTTCCCCCACTTGAGATTTGGCTCCAGCGTCTGTGCCCATGCCATTGATGCCAGGCACAACATCATTCCTAAGAGTGTCAGTCTAGTGGTCTTCATTTTATTTCAGGTTTATATTAAAGTGCAAATATAGCTAATAAAACGGAAAAGCCTGGCAAATCATGAAAAAATATCGCTGGGGGTTCAAGGCAATGCCTCGAAATACAGGACAGCACGATATTATGGGGTGCTTGTTTACTGGTATTCAGGACGGTGGTGATAGTGGTTGCGCAGGGCTTCAAAGCCTGCAGGGTCGGCTTTCAGGGCAGCAGTGTCAGCAAGGATGTCGTAGCTAGCGGCAATTCCGTCAAGGGTTACCTGTGTCGCGCCTGTGGCGGGGCTAGCAATCGTCGGGATAGGAATGTTCCAGCCGTACAAGTCATTAAGGGCGGCGAGCATCATAGCAGTGCCGCGCTGTTTGCCCTCAGCACTGTAGCCGGCGATATGGGGTGTAGCGACGATGGCTTTTTTAAGCAGTTCACGAGAGATGTCAGGCTCGTTCTCCCAGCAGTCGAGCCCCACGTCACCATGCCAGCGCAGCAGGGCTGCATTGTCGGCGATAGGACCGCGTGCAGCATCAAGAATCAAGCGGCAACAAGCCAGACTATCGAGAAACGCCTGGTCACACAAGTGCCATGTGGGCCACTGCCCCTCACGGGTTATCGGCGTGTGGAAAGTGATGATGTCGCAACGCCGCTGCAATTCCTCCAGCGGAACGAATACCGTCTCAAGATCCATCCCCGTTCTCTCCGTCATCTCCGTTGTATCCGTCATCTCCGTTGTATCCGTTTTCTCCGCCATCTCCCTCGGGGGATCGTTGAGCAGGACAGTGAACCCCAGTGCCCTACCCCAGCGTGCAACGATTGACCCGATGTGGCCAACGCCGACAATGCCCAAGGTGAGCCCTTGGGGCACGGCGATGCCACAGGCTTGCATCCACGCATGGATAGCACAGAAGACCCATTGAGCGACGGCGGGAGCATTACAACCGGGGGCATTGCGCACGGTGATGCCGCGGCTGGCACAATAGTCAAGGTCGATATGGTCGGTGCCGATAGTCGCCGAGCCGATGAAGCGCACACGGCTGCCGTCCAGCAGGTCGGCATTGCAGCGGGTGCGGGTACGCACGATGAGGGCATCGGCGTCCTTGACGGCAGTTCGGGTGATGTCGCCCGGCTCCAGATACAACACCTCGGCATGCGGCTCAATCAGTCCCTGGATGTGGGGAATATGGCTATCGACAATGACTCTCATGACAACAGACTATAGGCGGCAACAGCCAAGCAAACGACAGTGAACAATAACATCAGCACATAGCGGTAACGGAATGAGGTAGCCAGAGTATAGGCCTGCGCCACCTGCACTGCCACCATCAGGTTGAGCAATGGCAGGAATACCGCCAGATCATGGTAATCAAAGCAGGCGGCAATAACTACCGTGACGAGCAAAATCATCAGGAAAATGTTATAGACGCGCGGCTGCATCCTGTAGTTCACAACAGTGAACAGATTCATCGCCATCAACACGATACCGAGCACAACGGTCGCTACAGCCATTCCTAACCCGAGGCTCATCTGCGGACGTTCCATCAGCAACCACCCCGGCACATGGACGGCCAACGGATTGACAATCCCCAGACCGAAGACGATCCAGAAGGGCGTCACCAAGCCGATGAGCATCGCCAACACACCCTTAAAGTCAAGGACACGCATATTGGCAAAACCCAGCAGAAAGGCTGGAATAAGCGCCACAAAGCCATAATGGAACATCGTTCCCGTCGCTATCAAGGCAAAAATAAGAAAGATACTGCGCTGGGCATGGCTGTCCTGGAACGATGCAAACAGCGGCATCAGGGTCACCGCAGTGATCAGGCACAACAATGTGCCCGCATTGAAGGACACGAGACCCGACGGATTGGAAAGCATCAGCAAGAAAAAGGCCGAGACAAACAACCGGGTCATCGAGCGCACAAAAGTGAACACTTTGTTCAACGCCAGCATGATGCCTCCCGTAGCCAACAGACACAGCAGATTGATGGCAGCCGACACCGGACCCCTATCAATCAGCGTGCCACGCAACGAGAAGAAGAGCCCCTCGCCCTGAATGGACGACGGCTCTACGCCCAATGACAACGACACGGCTGTCACCGCCACCAGTGCCATGGCACACAGCAGCATGAAGGACTTACCGTTAAAATACTCGTTGATATGCTCGCTCGCTGACATTTCTCAAGATTCAACAATAAAAACAACTTGACGATTTAATAGCGTTGTTTAAGTTGTTCAAGTTGTTTTTATTATCCGCTACCAACTGGATAGCATTCTATTGTATTGATTGTCTTCCTATTGCTGGTTGTCGTCTTTAGGGGTCGGTTCATCTAGGTCACGACGTTTCCAACTCTTGCGGCGGCCGTGGATGATGGGAACTTCCTTATCGGCACCCAACGAGGGCTTGCGGTCACGCAGGATGCGCTTGGCAAACGTGGAAGAGTGACGGAATTCCTGGTCAAAATCATCATCATAGCGACCAGTCTTGTCGCGGTTGTCCACATCGGCCATCATGCGGCGGTCACGCGCCACGTTGGCACGGCGGCGACGCTCTTCATCACTGATATCTTCACTACGACGGCGATCATCGTCACGACGAGGGCCACGACGGTCATCATCACGACGCGGACCACGACGGCGGTCATCGTCAGCACGCGGACCACGACGACGGTCATCGTCACGGCGAGGACCGCGGCGATCTTCACCACCCACCTTGTTGAAGTTGCCCTTGCTGCGCTCACTGGCACGGAACCCCTCGTTGCGGATGTGTTCACCACGCTCACGCAACTCATCGTAGCGTCCGTCAAATATGACATATTGCAGCAACTCGCAATCCAAGCCTCCGTTGTTGAGCTTATAGCGCACCGAGGGCTTGAGCCCCACCTTGTGGTGCAACTCCTCGTTATTGCAGATGAGCCAGATGTTATAGCCCTTGAAGGTGTGCTTGAACTTGAAGCCCATTTGACGGTACAGCTCCTCAATGTCCTCGACATTCAGACGTTCGCCGTAGGGCGGGTTACTGATGAGCGTACCACCCTCGGGCACCAGTTCGATGTCGTTGAAGTCGCGGCGCTCCAGTTCGATATACTTGTTCAGACCGGCATTCTTGACGTTGGCACGGGCAATGGCGATGGCCTTGCCCTCGATATCGCTGCCGTAAATCTTGTGGGTAAACTCGCGCTCGGCACTGTCATCGTTATACACCTTCTCAAACAGGTCGGCGTCATAGTCGGGCCACTGCTGGAAGGCATAATGGTCACGGTACACGCCAGGAGCGATATTGGCTCCGATGAGCGCTGCCTCGATGAGGAACGTACCCGAACCGCACATGGGGTCAATCAGGTCAGTTTTCCCGTCCCAGCCACTCAGCAGGATGATGCCGGCTGCCAGCACCTCGTTGATGGGAGCATCGGTCTGTGCCACACGCCAGCCGCGCTTGAACAGGGGGTCACCACTGCTGTCGAGCGACAGGGTAACCTCACGTCCGGCGATATGGACATCAAGACGGATGTCGGGATTGGTAAGGCGGATGCTGGGGCGCTTGCCGTACTTATCGTTGAAGTAGTCGGCTATGGCGTCCTTCACACGATAAGTGACAAAGCGTGAGTTATTGAAATCCTCACTATAGACTGTGGCGTCGATAGCAAAGGTGGTCTTCACGGTCATCAGCTGTTCCCAGTCAAAGCCCTTGAGCTGCTCATACAGGTCATCGGCACTGCTGGAATGCAGCTTGAGGAACGGCTTCAACACACGCACTGCCGTGCGGCAGGCAAAGTTTGCCCGATAGAGCATTTCCTTGTCTCCCTTGAAGGCAACAACGCGGTTACCCTCAACCACGTCCTCGGCGCCCAGGGCGCGCAATTCGTCGGCAAGAACGCCTTCCAGTCCGAGGAAGGTCTTCGCCACCATGTCAAATTTGTCTGTCATCATGTTCAGGTTATATCTTTGAATTTGCAAAGTTACTCCAAAAAACTCGAATAATAGCGAAATTTGCCGTATCTTTGCCGAAAAATAACTTTCAACTAATTTTATATTACATTCAATGGAGAAAATTCAAGCAGGAAAATATGTAGAGCTGGTATATGAAATCTTTGTTGTCAATGGCGAGGAACAGACCAGTGTGTTCAAGTTCAACAAGGAACACCCCGACGCTTTTGTGTTCGGTGTGGACCTGTCGCTCATCGAGGGTTTCCAGAACCATATCATGGGACTGGAACAAGGCGACAAATTTGACTTCACCTTGAAGCCCCACGAGGCTTTCGGCGTGAAGAATCCCGAGTTGATCTATGAACTGGAGAAAGAGATTTTCCACATCGACGGCAAGTTTGACAGCGAGAACATCCGTCCCGGTGCACGCGTGCCCATGATGACCCAGGAAGGCATGCGCATCGAGGGACAGGTCATCAAGGTGACCGACGACAAGGTGTTCATGGACTTCAACCACCAGCTGGCTGGAGAGACCGTGCGCTACACCGGCTTTGTACAGCTCGTGCGTGACGCTACGCCCGAGGAGCTCCAGCCCCATCACCACGGCTGTGGATGCGGATGCGAGGAGTGCGGTGGCGGTGACTGTGGACATGACCACGGCGATGGCTGCGACTGCGGTTGCGGAGGTTGCTAAACTCATCTACATCTGTCGGCAAATTTAACGAATTATACGAATTTAGCATCCGCTCACTCGCGAGTCAAATTGAAAGAATAATTTGTTTAATTCGTGTAATTCGCCGATATAAAGAAGAATGGAATTCGCCGTTATGAGTGCTAAAAAAACATAACGAGGCATCAATTAAAGAAATTTTTCTTTAATTCTCGTTGCAGTATATAAATTAATGTGTACCTTTGCGGCGCGTTTCAAATAGATAGATTTCTAACTCATTAATATTTAAAGATTTATTATGGCAAGATTTGATAAGGCTATCTTAGCTGAGAAGTACGGTATCACTGGTGTTACCGAGGTGCTTTACAATCCCACCTATGAGGTATTGTTCAACGAGGAGATGAGACCCGAACTCACCGGCTTTGACAAGGGCCAGGAGACCGAACTCGGTGCCATCAACGTGATGACTGGTATTTACACCGGCCGCTCACCTAAAGACAAATTTATTGTTGACGATGCCAACAGCCACGACAAGGTGTGGTGGACTACCCCCGGCTATCCCAATGACAACAAGCCCGTGACCGAGACCACTTGGGCTGCCCTGAAGGAACTCGCCGTGAAGCAGCTCAGCAACAAGAGGCTCTTCGTGGTTGACGGTTTCTGCGGTGCCAACAAGGACACCCGCATGAAGGTTCGCTTCATCATGGAGGTTGCATGGCAGGCCCACTTCGTGACCAACATGTTCATCCGTCCCCAGAATGAGGAAGAGTTTGACCAGGAGCCCGACTTCACCGTTTACTGCGCCAGCAAGGCCAAGGTGGACAACTACAAGGAACTGGGTCTGAATAGCGACACCGCCGTTGTCTTCAACGTGACCAGCAACGAGCAGGTCATCCTCAACACCTGGTACGGTGGTGAGATGAAGAAGGGTATGTTCTCAATGATGAACTACTTCCTCCCCCTCAAGGGCATCGCTGCTATGCACTGCTCGGCCAACTGCGACATGAACGGTGAGAACACCGCCATCTTCTTCGGTCTCTCAGGCACTGGCAAGACCACCTTGAGCACCGACCCGAACCGTAAACTCATCGGTGATGATGAGCACGGATGGGACGACAACGGTATCTTCAACTTTGAGGGCGGATGCTATGCCAAGGTCATCAACCTCGACAAGGAAGCTGAGCCTGACATCTACAACGCCATCCACCGCGACGCTCTGCTCGAGAACGTCACTGTTGATGAGAATGGCAAGATCGACTTCGCCGACAAGAGCGTGACCGAGAACACCCGCGTCAGCTACCCGATCTATCACATCAAGAACATCGTGCGCCCCATCAGCCACGCTCCCGCTGCCAAGCAGGTAATCTTCCTGAGTGCTGACGCATTCGGCGTACTGCCTCCCGTATCGATCCTCGACTCGGAGCAGACCAAGTACTACTTCCTGAGCGGCTTCACCGCCAAGTTGGCTGGTACCGAGCGCGGCATCACCGAGCCCACTCCCACCTTCAGCGCTTGCTTCGGCCAGGCATTCCTGGAGCTGCATCCCACGAAGTATGCCGAGGAGCTCGTGAAGCGTATGGAGGCCAGCGGTGCCAAGGCTTATCTGGTGAACACCGGTTGGAACGGTACTGGCAAGCGTATCTCGATCCGCGACACCCGCGGCATCATCGACGCTATCCTCAACCACAGCATCGACAACGCTCCCACCAAGGTGATTCCTTACTTCAACCTGACAGTGCCCACCGTGCTCGAAGGTGTTGACACCGGTATCCTCGATCCCCGCGACACCTACACCGACCCCGCACAGTGGGAAGAGAAGGCCAAGGATCTGGCAAGCCGCTTCATCAAGAACTTCGTCAAGTACGAGGACAACGAGGCAGGCAAGGCTCTCGTAGCAGCAGGTCCCCAGCTCTAAGCATTAGACCTAACGCCTCGTTTTAGCAACGCAGGCATCAGCATTGGTAGAGACGCAAGACTATTTGCGTCTCTACTATTTTTATATATATTGGTCGCCGAGGAAAAACAAGTAGGATAAATGTGAGTGCCCAAGCAGGTCGAAGGCCTGCACAAGGCCAGCGGCCTTGAATTGCTCAAACCCCAGGGTGCACAGGCCGGAGGTCTGTGTAGCCTGGGGACCGTCAGGACAGTAATAACGGGCCCTGAAAGGGGCCACTAACCGCGACATTTCCTTAGCCTGGAGTGTATGGCCCCCTTCGAGGCCCTTTCCCTTTGGACGCTCCTTCTCCATGCCGCACAGACTCCTGAAAATGCCCCTTTCTTGCACTTTTTTCAAAAAAGTTACATCAATGTAACTTACATCAATGTAACTTTTATTATCTTTGCAGCCGATAACCAATATTTGTCAAGAAAATGAAAGCACCTTTTCAATTTGGATCATTGGCCGAGAAAGAGAATTTCATCGACCGCATCGAGGACAGGGCATTACTCAAGCAGTTGCTCATGTCGGGCATTCATGTGATGCTCATTTCTCCACGCCGTTGGGGAAAGTCGTCACTTGTCAAGGCCGTAGGCGAGGAGTTGAAGGCTGAGAATAAAAACGTGCGCGTGTGCTACATCGACGCTTTCAGCATCAGCACCGAGAACGAGTTCTACCGTGTGTTTGCCAGCCGGGTCATGTCGTGTGCTGCTTCACGATTCAAGAAGGGTGTGGAAGAAATGAAAAAATTCTTGACAGGTGCCGTACCACAATTGGTTATTCGTGACAAGGTGACTGAATTCGTCACCTTTGACCTGCGCTTTCAGCCCCAAGAGAAGGACAAACTGGAAATCCTGGAGTTACCTGAGAAAATCGCCTTAGCCAAGGGGTTGAGAATCATCGTGTGCATCGATGAGTTCCAGCAGTTGGCCAACATCCCGCAATATCCCGACATGGAGGGGAAAATGCGCTCGGTGTGGCAACAGCAGCACAATGTGTCCTATTGCCTCTATGGCAGCAAGCGACACATGATGACAGAGATATTTAATGATTCTACCAAACCGTTCTATCGTTTCGGACAAGTCATCTGGCTCAAGAAAATCGAGGAGCGCTATTGGGTAGAATTCATCACCAATGCTTTTGAACGAACAGGGAAAAGCATCTCAACCGAGTTTGCCAAACGCATTTGCGAGGTCACCCAATGCCACTCGTGGTATGTACAGCAGTTGAGCTTCTTCATCTGGAACTCCACCGATACCGAGGTGACCGAAGAAATCTTCAACCGGTCGTTGCAACGCTTGATAGACACCAATGCACCTATGTTCCAAAACGACGTTGAACAGCTCACTGCCAGCCAAAAAGCCATGCTTCGGGCAGTAAACGACGGCAGATACCAGTTTGCTGCCGACCAGACCAAGCGCCTGTACGCCATGGGCAATGCCAATACCATCGCCCGCAACAAGCGCATCCTGCAAGACAAGGATTATATAGAACAACGGGGCCAACGGTTTGAATTTGTGGACCCCATTTTCCGACTTTGGTTCAATCAAGAATATAACAACTAAAAACTATCTACATTAAAAAGTTACATCTATGTAACTTACATCCATGTAACTTTTCTTTGTACTTTTGTCTATTGATATGCGGGTACTGATTGTCAATACAGCCGAGAGGACAGGTGGTGCGGCGATTGCCGCCAACCGTCTGTTGCATGCCTTGAACCACAACGGAGTCGAGGCTCAGATGCTGGTGCGTGACCGCAAGACCGATGCCGCCGACGTCAGCAGCATTCCCCGGTCATGGCGCCTGAAGGCCAACTTCCTTTGGGAACGTGGCGTCATCTGGCTGAACAATGGGCTGAGCAAGCGAGGCATCTTCCAAGTCGATATCGCCAATGCGGGCACCGACATCACCACGATGCGCGAGTTCCGCCAGGCCGATGTCATCCACCTGCACTGGGTCAACCAGGGCTTTCTGTCTCTCAAGCAGCTGGAACGCATCTTCGCCAGCGGCAAACCTGTGGTCATCACGATGCACGACCAGTGGTATTTCACGGGCATCTGCCACTACTCTGGCATGTGTGACAAGTACAGGACACGATGCGAGAAATGCCCGATGCTCAAGGGCCCAGGCATTGATCTGGCTCGGCGGGTATTTGACCGCAAGCAAGCGATTTACAACGGCAGGAACGTGACCTTTGTGGGCTGCAGCCGATGGATTGCCGACCTGGCTCGCCAGAGTCATCTCACCCTGGGACACAACGTGACCAATGCCCCAAATGCCATCGACACCGACGTATTCACACCCATGGACAAGCTGGCGGCTCGCACGCGCTTCAATCTGCCTACCGACAAGAAACTACTCCTTTTCGGAGCGCAGCGCATCACCGACGAGCGCAAGGGATTCAGCTACCTCGTCGAGGCGTGTGAGCACATCTTCAAGCATCACCCCACCCTGCCAGGCAATTTGGGCGTTGTCGTGCTCGGCGGTGATGCCGACAGCGTCAAGTCTGCCTTGCCGCTACCCGTCTATCCCGTCAATTACCTGAGCAATGAAACCGAAATCGCCCAACTCTACAATGCCGTTGACCTCTTCGTCACGCCCTCGTTGCAGGACAACCTGCCCAACACCATTGTCGAGGCGATGGCATGCGGCACGCCCTGCGTCGGTTTCAACGTGGGCGGCATACCCGAAATGATCAACCACAAACAGGATGGTTACGTCGCCGATTATTGCGACAGCATCGACTTTGCACAGGGTATCTCCTGGTGCCTCCAGGAGGCCCGCCTCCCCGCCTTGTGCGAAGCCGCCCGAGCAACAGCCCTTGCCACCTACAGCGAGCCCGCCGTCGCCGCCCGCTACCAAGCCATCTACCAATCAGCCCTCTCTAATCACTAATCTCTAATCAAAAAGTGCCGCAATCGCGGCACTTTTTTTTCAAACCTTCCAGTCAATGACTGTATCCAATTTTTTCTCGTAATATTCCTTGAGGTCACTCCAGCGGTAGTAGGGTCCCGTAACGGGCTTGACCGGCAAGGTCGCCTCATGCTCATTGAACAGCACCTTGACCAGCACATCGGTCATCTTGTTGCCTACCGTGCCCACGGGACGGTAGAATACCATCTGGATGTTGCACGCCTTAGGAATGATGTTGAAGTCCTGCCAATACTCATGCAGGGTGTTCAGGTCGTCACAGCTGTAGTTCACATCGTCAATTTCCATCAGGCAGGCCAGCGGCAACACACAGGTCTCGTGGCCGAAACGCAGGTTGGCACCACGTTCACCCGTGACGATGGCAGCTCCCGCCTGCTGAATCATGTCACGCAGCAGGGCACGCTCGATGAAGGGCATGCGGTTGCCATTCTGGGGCGCATTGGCCCAGTGGATATACCAGTAGATATTCTTCAGTCGCCACAGCTCAAAAATCTCGCTGTTGTTGAAGTAGTGATACAGGCTGATGTCGTTGAACCAGTGGTGTCCCTGCAGCGAACCGGCAATGTCAAACACATCGCGCATCAGCTGGCGGCCGTCCAGATTGGCGGCAGCCCACGCGGTGTCATTGACAAGCTGCGCGATGAAGCGTTCGGGGTGCAGGTACTGGTCATACATCGCGTTGGAAATGGGATCCACGCTCTTGCGCAGGTCATTGGCAAGCGTGTCCTCGCCATAGCCCCATCCCATGTAGTACATGTCATGGTAGCTGGCATCGGTGGTGATGCGCAGCTCGGGATTGAGCGAGCGCAGGCGCATCGTCTCGTTCTGCATCGACAGGATGCAGCGGATGATGACCGTCGATTTGGCATCGACGCGGGCATTGCCCCGGAAGACCTCGGGGAAGTTGCGGAACATGCGCTCGGCTATCTGCTGATGCTGTTCGGCGCCCTCGTCACTCAGGTCACCGACGCGCTGCTGCGACGTCTCGTTCACGAGCGACAGTTGACGCAGCAGCAGTTCGCCCTGCAGGTTGAGCATACCGGCCTCTTTGGCCTTGTTCAGCTGCTTGAGGGGGCGCTCATAGGTCTTGCCGGTGGTCAGCCAGCGGCTGCCATGGCGGCCATAGTGGTCGATGTGGAACGGCTCGTAGCCTGCAGGCGCGGGGGTCAATTCCGGCACATCGACATCGGTGCCGAAGGGATAGGCATAATGGTTACTGGCCGAACGGTCAAAGTTACCGATGATCTGCTTGCGCGGAGTGGCGGCGTTCAGCGTCATGCACGCGATGGCCGCTATAATAACTATTGTGAAGTGTTTCATATTTTGATATTGTCTTCAGTCTAACATCTAACGTCTAAAAACTAAAGTCTAACGTCTAAAGCCTAAAGTCTAACAACCGGCTGTCGCGAAAGTTTGTCGAGAAAATAGTCGCGCACATCACTCCAGTGGTAGTAGGGAGCAACGTCGGTCGGCACGGGCAAGGTGGCCTCGCGCTCGTTGAGCAGCGGCAGCATCAGGATATCATCGTTGCCCGCCTTGCGGAAGTAGACAAACTGGATGTTGCAAGCCATCGGGAAGATCTTGTAGCTCTGCCAGTGCTGGTCCAGCGTCTCCAGGTCGGTCGTGCGGTAGTCGGCTCCGTTCAGGCCCATCAGGCAGCAGAAGGGCAGCACCACGCTCTCATGACCGAAGCGCAGCGATGCGCCCGGCGTGGGATTGTCGCCCGTGATGGCGCGGTCGGCGTCCTGGATGAAGTTGCGCAGCAGGTTGGCCTCCATATAGTCCACGCGGCACTGCGTCAACGGCGTCTCGCCCGAGTGGATATACCAGTAGGCGTTGTTGTAGCGCCACACGTTATAGATGTCGTTGTCACTGAACAGGTCATACAGGTTCACGTCCTGAAACAGGTGGTGGCTCTGCATGTTGCCCGTCACGTCAAACAGGTTGAGCATCATCGAGCGCGCCTCATCCATGTCGATGTTGTCCTTCACCCAGCGCTGGTCCTTGAAGAGCTTCTTCAACAGGCCTTTGGGGTTGACCCACTTATCGCGGTACTCGCGCATGGTAGGCGACATCGTGCTGCGCAGCTTCCTGGCGATGCTGTCGCTGTAGTTCATATAGTACATCTCGGCTTGGCTGGCATCGGTCTTGATCTTCAGCCGCGGATTGAGCGAGGCAAGCACGTCCACCTCGTTCTGCATCGACAGGATGCAGCGGATGACCACCGTCGAGCGGGCAACCACCGGCGCGCCGTCCTGGAACACCTGCGGGAAGTTCTTGTACATGCGGCGGGCGATGCCCTGATGCTGCTCGTGGCCGATGTCGCTCAGCTCGCCCAGGCGGCCCTTGCTGGCCTCATAGACCTCGCGCAGGATCTTCAGCACCTGCTCGCCACGCGGAGTGAGTTTGCCGTCGCGCATTCCCTTCTCCAGCATGTTCAGCGGGCGCGTGTAATTCGACTCGTGGATGAGCCAGCGGCTGCCGTGGCGGCCGTAGTGGTTGATGAAAAACGGTTCATAGCCCTCGGGAGCTGCCGTGATGGCGGGGAAGCCATCGACGGGATAGGCCTGGTAATTGTTGGCGCTCAACTTGGGATTGGCCTTGAAATCCTCGCGCACTCCTGCCGTGAGGCACAGGACCCCCACCAGCGCCAAGCACGCGAACATGAAAAATCTTCTCATAACAATAATGTATTCTCTTTTTCGGTTAAGTCTATCAGGTTGCAAATATACGCATTATTCGGCAACCGCTCCCCAGGTCTGGGCATTTTTCACACGTTTATCACGTGCAATAAAAACCAAAGAGCGGAGCTGCTCACGCAGTCCCGCTCCTGGCGCTTCTTCTTGGACTTGAACCAAGGACCCCCTGATTAACAGTCAGATGCTCTAACCAACTGAGCTAAAGAAGCAATCCTCTCTTAACTTAAATATCTATCTATTATGAAAACGTGCGCTTCTTCTTGGACTTGAACCAAGGACCCCCTGATTAACAGTCAGATGCTCTAACCAACTGAGCTAAAGAAGCCTTTTCCAACACCTTTGCGGCAAACCCTGCCGAAAAATGCGGTGCAAAGATACTGCCAATAATTGAACTGTGCAATAAAAAAATGAAAAAACTTGATTTTTTTCGTTCTTTCAACGTTTTTTAGTCCCCTAAAACGCCCCAAATTCAGGGAATAATAGTATTTTCGCAGCCTAATATAAATATAAAGTTGCCAGCCTCCCGTTTTCTGTTATTGGCCGAAAACCGCCAACTGACAACTTAAAACTGACAACTGCCAACTGAAAACTGTCAACTAACAACTGACAACTAAAAACTGAAACAATGAAATCGACGCTCAAATATTTCCTATGGGCTTGCCTTACGTTAGCCATGGCCGCCCCCGTGGCGCTTGCCGACGATGACAAGAAGGTCAACGATGACGCCGCTGTGGCACGCAGCCTGGACATCTTCAACACCTTGTACAAGGAGTTGAACACATTCTATGTCGATACCATCAACGCCCAGAAGACCATCGAGAACGCCATCAACGCGATGCTTGACGACATCGACCCCTATACCGAGTACATCCCCGCCAAGGAGACCGACGAGTTCATGACCCTGAGCACCGGTGAGTATGGCGGCATCGGCAGTTACCTGATGGAGCGCACCGTCAATGGACGCAAGGGCGTCTACATCAGCGGCCCTTACGAGGGCAGCCCCGCGGCTCGCGCTGGCTTGCGCTCGGGCGACCGCATCATCATGATCGACGGCGACAGCACTGCCGGCTGGGCGAGCGACCAGGTGAGCAAGCACCTCAAGGGCCAGGCCAACACCCACCTGACGGTGACCGTGGTGCGCCCCTACGACGAGGACAGCGTCAAGACTTTTTCCTTCAACCGCGAGACCATCAGCGTCAACCCCGTGCCCTACTATGGCGTGACGCGCGACAATATCGGCTACATCGACCTGACGACCTTCAACGAGAAGTCAGCACAGCAGGTGCGCGACGCCTTGATTGAACTCAAGAAGGACCCCCGGGTGAAAAGCATCGTCCTGGACCTGCGCAGCAACGGCGGCGGTATCGTCGAGGGCGCCATCCAGATTGTGGGATGCTTCGTCCCCAAGGGCACCCAGGTGCTCCAGATGCGTGGCCGCGACAAGTCGAGCGAGCGCACCTACAAGACCACCGTCGATCCCGTTGACACCGAGATACCCCTCGCCGTACTCATCGACGGCGGCTCGGCGAGCGCCAGCGAAATCACTGCCGGTGCCTTGCAGGATATGGACCGCGCCGTCATCATCGGCTCGCGCTCCTTCGGCAAGGGACTCGTGCAGTCCACCCGCAGCCTGCCCTATGACGGCATGCTCAAGGTCACCATCGCCAAGTACTACATCCCCAGCGGACGCCTCATCCAGGAGGTGGACTACGGCAACCGCAACGCCGACGGCAGCTACAAGAAGACCACGACCGACAGCACGGCACGCGTCTTCCACACTGCCCACGGACGCGAGGTGCGCGAGGGCGGCGGCATTGACCCCGACCTCAAGGTGGAGCCCCGCGAACTCAAGCGCATCGTCTATAACATCATGCGCGACCATTGGGACTTTGACTTCGCCACCAAGTATGTCGCTGAGCATGGACAGGACATCCCCGCACCTGCCGACTTCCAGGTGACCGACGAGATCTTCAACGAGTTCAAGGCGTTTATCAACCCCGAGAAGTTTGAGTATGACAAGGTGTGCGAGCAGCAGCTCGCCGCCCTACGTAAGACCGCCACGGCCGAGGGCTATATGAACGACTCGACGAAGGCCCAATTCGACCGTCTCGAGGCACTGCTCAAGCATGACCTCGACCATGACCTCGACCTCCACCGTCGCGACATCTCCTATCTGCTGGGACAGGAAATCATGGACCGACTCTACTATCAGCGCGGACAGGTCCAGAACAGCATCAAGGACGACGAGTTCCTCGACAAGGCCAAGGAGATGTTCGACAAGCCCGGCGAGTACGCCCGCATCCTCAACATCAAAGCCAAGCCCACCAAAAAAACCACCCCCAAAAAGAAAAAAGGAAAACAATAAATACATGGGCTGACGCTACCATAAAAAAACACGAATGACCACGAATGGATCATAAATAAAACAACTGAGTGATCAATGGGCTGGCGCGCAACGATCTTTTTTCAAACAACTGAGTTATCTGAATTTTTCTGAGGGGCGGACGTGTGCTACTTTTGGAAAAACAAGAAATACAATAAATACTATTTTCTAGTGCTGGCACGGTTGAGCGTGGCAGCGCTTTTCATATACTAGCCAACGGCTCGTAATACATGAACAGCACGGGGTGACGGGGGGAGGAATGATTTTCTCGGGGGGAAGGTTAAAATGCTGTTTAATTTTCTATAACGGATTGATTGGGGTTTTGATGTTTGTTTGGGGGCTGTTGTTTGGGGAATATTGAGTACCTTTGCAGTGGCAAAAATGATAGATGCTATAGTGTTTATAGTGGCTATAGATTGTTGTTTGTAGAGGATTATTGGAGATGGAAATACAGGCGTTGTGCGACATATTGAACGGGAAGGGCCGGGTGACGGCAGTCAAGAAATTGATTGACGGCTCGGGGAATGCGGTGATCGACGGGCTGGCGGGGTCTAGCGCGGCGATGCTGTTTGCTGCGTTGCCGCAGCGGTCGTGCCCGTATCTGATTGTTGTCAACGACCTGGACGAGGCGGGGTATATGTACAATGACCTGTGCCAGATTGTGGGCGACAAACGGGTGCTGATTTTCCCGTCGGGCTACAAACGCGACATCAAGTATGGCCAGGTGGATGCCCCTAACGAGATCCTGCGCACCGAGGTGCTGAACCGCTGGTTTGACGATGCGGAGGTGCGCTGGGTGGTGACCTACCCCGAGGCGCTCGCCGAACGGGTGCGCCGCCGCGAGGACGTGGAGGCGAGCACCGTACATCTCAAGACGGGCGGCACTGCCGACCTGACCGAGATTGCCGCGCGGCTGCGCGAACTGGGGTTCACGGCGACCGACTATGTCTATGAGCCCGGGCAATTCAGCGTGCGCGGCTCCATCCTCGACGTTTTCTCCTACAGCAACGAGTTGCCCTACCGCATCGACTTCTGGGGCGACGACATCGACTCGATACGCACCTTCAACGTCGAGACGCAATTGAGCGAGGAGCACCTGGAACAGGTGAGCATCCTGAACAACAGCCCGTCGGGCGGCGGCCGCGAGGACAACGTGTCGCTGCTGGACTATGTGGGCGACGATACCATCGTGCTGTGCCGAAGCGAGCAATGGCTCACGGCACGCATCGGCGAGATTGCCAAGGAAGGGATGTCGGCAAGCGCACTCATCGCCGACGAGGGCGACACCCAGGCGACCAGCAAGGTCGTGGATGCCGACCTGTTTGCCCAGCGCCTGAAACAGTTGCGGCGCATCGCCTTCACCGCGGGCGAGGCGACTCCCGAGCGGGGCGTGAAGCGGCTGACGCTGCATTGCAAGCCCCAGGGCATCTACCACAAGAACTTTGACCTCATCGGGCAGTCGTTCACCGACTTCCTCGCCAAGGGCTACCGCCTCATCATCCTGAGCGACAGCGCCAAGCAGATCGAGAGGTTGCACAACATCTTTGAGGACCGCGGCGACAAGATCACCTTTGAGCCCGTGCTGCGCACTTTGCACGAGGGCTTTGTCGATGATGACCTGAAATTGTGTGTCTTTACCGACCACCAGATTTTTGACCGTTTCCACAAGTATAACCTGAAGAGCGACCGTGCCCGCTCGGGCAAACTTGCCCTGTCGCTCAAGGAACTGAACCAGATTGAGAAGGGCGACTACATCGTGCACGAGGACCTGGGCGTCGGCAAGTTCGGCGGCCTGATCCGCACCTCGATGAACGGCACGCCGCAGGAGATGATCAAACTCACCTACCTGAACGGCGACGAGGCCTACGTCTCCATCCACTCGCTGCACAAACTCTCGAAGTACCGCAGCAAGGAGGGCGAGGCACCACGGTTGAACCGCCTGGGCAGCAACGCATGGGCAAAAATCAAGTCGCGCACCAAGAGCCGCCTGAAGGACATCGCCCGCGAACTCATCCGCCTGTATGCCGCCCGACGGGAGCAGCAGGGCTTTGCCTACACCCCCGACGGCTACCTGCAGCAGGAGTTGGAGGCTTCGTTCATCTATGAGGACACGCCCGACCAGTTGACCGCGACCCAGGCCGTCAAGGCCGACATGGAGAGCGCCAAGCCGATGGACCGCCTCATCTGCGGCGATGTGGGCTTCGGCAAGACCGAGATTGCCGTGCGTGCCGCCTTCAAGGCCGCCACCGACGGCAAGCAGACCGCCGTGCTCGTGCCGACGACCGTGCTGGCGTTCCAGCACTGGCGCACCTTCAGCGAGCGCTTAAAGGATTTCCCCGTGAGGGTGGAATACCTGAGCCGCGCCCGCAAGCCCAAAGAGGTGAAACAGATTCTCGCCGACCTCAAGGAGGGCAAAATCGACATCCTTATCGGCACCCACAAACTCATCGGCAAGACGGTGCAGTTCCATGACCTGGGCCTGCTGGTCGTCGACGAGGAGCAGAAGTTTGGCGTCGCCGTCAAGGACAAACTCAAGCAGATGAAGGTCAACGTCGACACGCTGACGATGAGCGCCACGCCCATCCCGCGCACCCTGCAGTTCTCGCTGATGGGCGCCCGCGACCTGAGCACGCTGACGACACCACCTGCCAACCGCTACCCTATCCTCACCACCGTGGGGACCCTCAACGACGACATCGTCGCCGAGGCCATCAACTTTGAACTGTCACGCAACGGCCAGGTCTTCTTTGTTAACCACCGCATCGAACAACTGGACCAGTTGGAGAACATGATACACCGCGTGGTGCCCGACGCCCGTGTCGCCGTGGGCCACGGCCAGATGCCGCCCGAAAAACTGGAGCAGACCATCATCGACTTCGGCAACCACGACTACGACGTGCTGCTGGCGACGACCATCATCGAGAACGGCATCGACATGCCCAACGTCAACACCATCATCATCAACAACGCCGACCGCTATGGCCTGAGCGACCTGCACCAGTTGCGCGGACGCGTGGGACGCAGCAGCCGCAAGGCCTTCTGCTACCTGCTTGTGCCTCCCGGCAAACCTCTTGCCACCGACGCACGCCGCCGTCTGCAGGCCATCGAGAGTTTCAGCGACCTGGGAGCGGGCATCCAGATTGCCATGCAGGACCTGGACATCCGCGGTGCCGGCAACCTGCTGGGTGCCGAGCAGAGCGGCTTCATCGCCGACCTAGGCTACGAGACCTATCAGCGCGTGCTCAAGGAGGCGGTCACCGAGTTGAGGAATGAGGAATTCTCGTCCTTGTTCGCTACTGTGGGAAACGGAGAAAACGGAGACGACGGAGAAAACGGAAATACCGAGTTTGTCACCGACTGCATCGTCGATACCGACCTGGAACTGATGTTCCCTGCCAGTTATGTGCCACAAGAGAACGAGCGCATCACGTTGTACCGCGAGCTCGACAATATGGAGACCGACGACCAGGTAGAAGCCTTTGAGGAACGCATGGTGGACCGTTTCGGCAAGATTCCCGAGATGGCAGCCGAGCTCATCCGCATCGTCCCCCTGCGCCGCACCGCACGACGTCTGGGTATCGAGAAACTCGTCATCAGGCAGATGCGCATGCATCTGTTCATGGTGGGTGAGGAAAATGTCGCCTATTACCAGTCACCCGCCTTTGGGCGCATCCTCAACTACGTGCAGCAGAATCCCAAGCGCTGTGACCTGAGCCAGAAGAACGGTCGCCGGAGCATCATCATCAAGAACATCACCAGCGTGAGCACCGCCCTGACCGTCCTCAGGACCATCACCCACCTGGACAGCATCTAATCCTTGATTAGAGATTAGAGATTAGTGAATCTATAGTAACTATAGTCACTATAGTCACTATAGATACTATAGATACTATAGATACTATAGGAACTATTTAAAAACCGATAGCACTGGACGACCGACCCAAGAGCGGGGTGTGTCAAGGCCCAAGATGTAGGCGATG
This sequence comes from uncultured Prevotellaceae bacterium, assembly GCA_900318205.1. GTDB lineage: Bacteria > Bacteroidota > Bacteroidia > Bacteroidales > Muribaculaceae > Sodaliphilus. Next base: position 233,473 of record ONJS01000008.1, read on the forward strand.
GTGGCAGCAGTATCAAACTGCATCATCGGTTCGATGATCTCCACCCCCGAACGAATCCCGGGACCATAGATAATAAAAGGATGCTCCATCTCGAGCAGCGTCTTGCCACCATGTCCCTTGTCCACGCCGCCATGGTCCGAAGTCATGATGATTACGGTATCATCATATATGCCCGCTGTCTTCAAGGCCTGCAGGAGACGCCCCACATACACATCAAGTTGCGCCAGCTTGTCATAATACGCGGGCGTGTCGTGGCCGATGGTGTGTCCCGTGTGATCGAGCTGGTCCCAGCAGACGGCCATCAGCGTGGGTTTGCGGTCAATGATGAAGCGTTCGGCCATTTCACACAGGAGGGTCGTGTCCTTCTCCCAGCCAATGGCGAGGTCATAGTTGTCGATGGACAAGGTGTCCACGACATACTTGATACCGTCCCACTCGGCGATGCAACCCGTCACCACGTCGGGACGCGCATCACGCAGGATGGAGAAGATGGTTGGGAATACGCCATGACTGTTGAGTTCGGCCGAAGGAATCTCGGGGGTGTGTGAGCCCCAGGTCGTGTAGCCATGCAGTTCGGGGCACGAGCCGTTGAACATCGACGCCCAGTTCACCCCCGAGGAGGAAGGCAGCACCGAACGCTTTTTGGCCGTGTAGCAACCGTGTTGCATGAGCCAAGTGATGTTAGGAATATCGTGGGCCTTAGGCAGGCTGTAACCACCCCAGCCATCAATGCCGATGACCAGGACATGACCTGCACGTTGCTTGGTTTGGCGGGATTTAGCCTGAATGCCGGTTACCACCAGCAGGCATAACAGGAGCAGAATGACTTTTTTCATATCCAATCGGTTTTTAACACATGGCAAATTTACTAACAAAACAGGAACTCAGCAAATAAAGTCGTCCGGACTGTGCTCATTTGGACAGCATTTGAGGTCAAAAACCGCCTTTGAGCACCGAAAAGAGGGGTCATGGCGTGAGAAATGCTATATTTATGCAGAAAAAACTTGCAAATTGAAAATGTTGTATTATATTTGCAGTCCATTTGTACGAAGGCTTCACCATGAAAGCCTATCATACCATTAACATTTAATATATCATTTAATCAACATGACGAAAAAATTTACATTTACCATGATGGTTATCATGGCCATGTGCTCACTCACGGCAGTGGCACAAAACGTGACCTTGCGCGGCGTGTATCAGACGAGCCGTGACAACGCTTATCCCAATGGGGAATATAGTGAATATGTGGGTTGGAGCTATAACAGCATGAAACCCATCTTCATTGTTCAACAAGGTCTCTACAAGATGGAATGGGACGGCACAACGCTCACCATGCCCGAGAAGTTCCCTGCCATCAACAAGGAAGAATTCAGCAGCAACGGCACCATCACCGATGAGGCAAAAGCCCTGTGGGCAACCAACTTCAATATGATGTACGCCAACTCGGGTGCCATTATCGATAACGGTATCCTCACGACCGTAATGTCGCGTACCGACATGGACAACAACAGCGGAGCCTACGTTGTTCCCGGCTCATCGGTCAACGACACGACACGCTTTGCCGTGCGCAAGTGGAATGCCGAGACAGGCGACCTGATCAGCCAGGAAATCCGTCCCGCATGGGACTGCCTGCAATCGGCTGGTATGGCCAAGAATCCCAAGGACGGCAAGGTCTATGGCCTGTTCTACATTGCCAACAAGTACCTGCCCGACACCCTGCTCAATGACCCGGACTTCTTTGCCGACGAGGCAGCCGACTCGACCGACTCAGGCTATGCCATCTGCACCATCGACCTCGAGACGATGACCATCAGCCAGATCACGCCGGGCCTGTATTACCAGAACTTTGTGACCTTTGCCATCAACAGCGAGGGCCGTGCCTTTGCCATGACCAGTGGCGGCACCGCCGCTCTGCCCAGCGAGGACGGCAAGGTCTATGACATCAACGGCGACCTCACGGGTGCTCATCTCTTTGAGTTTGACCTCACCAGCGGACGCATCATCGCCGACAACCGCTCTAACACGGGCTATATGTCGCAGGTGAAACGCCAGGCAGCCTGCTTCAGCCAGAAGGATCCCAACAAGATGTACTGGATGGGCTATTCCAACAGCGGCATGGGCTTTGACGAACGCGGCAACTGGAATCCCCTGCCCGACCAGAACTGGATCGAGAACGGCAAGTTTGACACGTCACTCTATGAGGTGGATGTAACCACCGGCGAGGCCAACCGCTTGGCCAGCATCGACGACCGCTACATGTTTGCCTACATGTGGGTTGACGGCGAGGCAGAAGTGAGCGCCATCCTGCGAGGCGATGTGAACAATGACAGGAAAGTCACCATCGACGACGTTTCGATCCTGATCAGTTATCTGTTGACTAACGCAGATAACGGGGTGAACCTGCTGAACGCCAACTGCAACCAGAAAGACGGCATCACCATTGACGATGTATCGGTGCTCATCAACTACCTGCTGAGCGAGAAGTGGTAATATCGCCGACCAGCCGGTAGCAGCGATAAACCGGCTAGAGTCCCCCTAAAAAGCCATCCTGACAATGAGTGAGGATGGCTTTTTGGGCCTTGACAAGGCCGAGTAAATCAGTAAAACTGATGGGGTACGGGGAGCACTAATTAGGGCCATTTTTTTGTGTTTGACCGAAGAAAATGTGGGATTGATTGAAAAGAATTGTACTTTATAATAATGTTTAATAGTTTTGCGAAAAATAACATGTTTTAATCACATCCAAACACTATTAAACTTAACATTTATGAAGAAACGATTCCTATTGGCAACACTGATTGCCATGGCAGGTGTTTTGGGCTATGCACAGCAGACCATGTGGGTGCACACGGGTCATGTGCACTGGGCCTATAACACCGAGACGGTGGGGACGATGCCGTACAGTTCGGCCAGTCTGCTCACCGTGCTTGAGAAGGGTTTCACCCTTGCCGATGTGGACAGCGTGACCGTCGCCAGCGAGACGTTTGCCGACGACAATGTCCTCGTCAAGTACAACAACAATGTAGCTGACGTGTATGTTGCAGGTAACATCGCCAACCACATCACCGCCGAGGTGAACGGTGCACGCGTTGCCGTCATGCAGGACGCTGACGTTGCCACCGAGTACACCTACACCCTGCAAGGCACCAGCACAAGCGGCTGCTTCTACCATGCAGGCTCCTACAAGATGACCCTCGCGCTGAACGGTGTCAACCTGACCAACCCCGACAGCGCCGCCATCAACATCCAGAACAGCAAGCGCATCGCCGTTCAACTCGTTGACGGTACGACCAACACCCTTGCCGACGGTGCCAACAACACCAAGAAGGCCGCCTTCCTCGTGAAGGGCCATGCCGAGTTTGCCAAGGGCGGCTCGCTGACCATCACGGGTAACAAGAAGCACGCGCTGGCCTGCAACGAGTACATGGAGGTGAAGAAGACCGTGGGTACCATCACCATCGTCAGCGCTGTGGCCGACGCCATCAACGTATCACAGTACTTCCAGATGAACGGCGGTACCGTCAACATCCAGAGTTGCGGTGACGACGGTATCCAGGTTGATGCCGAAGATGTCACGCTCCCCGAGGAGGACGGTCACGTGCTCATCAAGGGCGGTACGCTCACCATCAACGCCAGTGCTGCAGGCACCAAGTGCATCAAGGCCGAGGGCAACGTCGACATCGAGGGCGGTACCTTGACGCTGAAGCACACGGGTATTCCCGTCTGGGATGCTGAGGACAGCAAGATCAAGGAGCCGACAGGTATCGGCACCGACCGCAACCTCACCGTCAACGGCGCTGAAGCCGTCATTAACATCACCATGACCGGCAACGGCGCTCGCGGCATGAAGTGCGACAGCACGATGACCTGCACTGCGGGTAACATCGACATCAACTGCTCGGGCGGTGACTGGGCTTACAGCACCGTTGATACCAGCAGCGTGAAGTGCGCCAAGGCCGACTATGCCTTTATCCTGAACGGTGCGAGCATGAAGTGCACGACCGTCAAGGACGAGGCCGTAGGCGTTCACAGCGAGGGCACCGTCCTCATCAGCGACGGCACATTGACGCTCAACACCTATGACCACGGTATCAAGAGCGACTATGACATGGAGATTACTGGTGGAACCATTACCTACAGCATCAACGGTCCTGCCAGCAAGGCGCTCAAGAGCGAGGGCAACATGCACATCACGGGCGGTAACATCAGCGGTACCGTGAGCGGTGGCGGTGAGACAGCCAGCGATCAGACGACCAGCGCCAGCGCTGGTATCAAGTGCGACAACAACGTGACCATCGACGGCGGTACCTTTGACCTCAAGGCCACGGGTAAAGGTGACAAGGGCATGAGCATCGACGGCGATCTCGTCATCAACGACGGTAACATCAAGGTGAGCACCACTGGTAGTCGCTACGGCCAGAGCAGCGGCGGTGGATATTATCCTGGTGGTGGCGGTTCATCGAACAGCGACCTGCGCTCCTCGCCCAAGGGTATCAAGGTTGATGGTAACATCACCGTAAATGGTGGAACCATCACGATCTCAGCGACCGGTGGCGAAGGTGCAGAGGGCTTTGAATCCAAAAAGATCATGACCATCAACGGCGGCTACATCGAGGTAACCAGCTATGATGACGCCCTGAACAGCGCTTCACACATGTACCTCAAGGGCGGTTACGTCTATGCCGTAGCAACCAGCAACGATGCTATCGACTCTAACGGCAACATGTACCTGAGCGGCGGCTACGTCTTCTGCTGCGGCAGTGAGGAAGGCCTCGACGCCAACAGCGAGGGTGGTTACAAGGTTTATATCCAGAGCGGTATTAACCTGATGGCCATCGGCGGTAACATGGGTGCCATCGAGAGCGGTGCCAGCATCAGCCAGACATGCTACAGCGGCAGCGTCAGTGCCAACAAGTGGATTGCCCTCTACAGCGGCAGCAACGTCGCCTTTGCAGCCTACACGCCGACCTTCTCGTCGCAAGGTGGTGGTTATCCGTGGGGCGGCGGAAGTTCTTCCAGCAAGACCATCGTTGTCACTGCTCCTTCCACCCCGAAACTCTACACGGGTGTGACAGCGGGTGGTACCACCTTCTGGAACGGTAAGGGTGCTACCAATGCAACCGGCGGTTCACAAGTCAGCCTCTCGACCTATTCAGGTGGTGGTGGCTTCGGTCCCGGCTATTAATCTATCATGTAGTTATAAACAATGACATCATTATTTAAAAGACTTAGAAATTATGAAAAAGACGATTATAACGATGCTGATTGCACTGGTGGCCATGTTCGCCAGCGCCGAGACCTATAACTACTTGAAGTTCACCAAGACCAACGGTTCGACCGTGACCTATTCGGTAGAAGGCCTCAAGCTCACCTACGATAACACTAACGTGACCATCAAGAACGTTGACGGCACTGCAACCATCGCCCTTGCCGAGGTACAGGACATGTACTTCAGCAACGAGGCCGGTGGCGGCGACCTCGTTCGCGGTGACGTGGACGGTGACGGCAAAGTTGCCATTGGCGACGTGACAGTCCTCATCAACTACCTGTTGACTGGAGACGCCACCGGTATCAACGTTGACGCAATTGACTGCAACCAGGATGGCAATGAATCCATTGCCGATGTAACGGCACTCATCAACTTCCTGTTGAGCGACACCTGGTAATTCCAGATAATTATTACCATAGATAACGGCCTTGCGTCGTCCAAGTCTTATTGGGCGGCGCAAGCTGTTTTTCTACTATTATAAAGCACACATCATTATGACATAACGTAAAAACTCACCATTATTAGGGGGAATTCGAGCATCAAAATCCCAATTTTATGGGTTTGCCTGCAGGATTTAATCTGCATAATTTTGCGTGCTAAATATTTACAACGATATGACTCATTTTACGCGCCTTTTTTTAACTGTCTTGTCTCTGGTTATTTCCAGCGCTGCTATAGCAAGCGGAACGGGCATCTACCGCACTGCAATTGTCCTGAAAAACGGGACACAGGAGATTTTTCCTGATACACTGGTAAACAAATTCCAATATACCCACAGCCTTGTGGAAGGCAAGATCATTTACTCATTGGACGTCATTCAAGACGGCAACGTAGCCATGTCTATTCCCATTGACGACATTGTGGAAATCAATTACCGTGAGATGACTCCCTATGAACACTTTGCAGGCGACTGGTACTTTGTCGCTAGCCCTAATGGTGAGCCCCTGCCAGGGACTTCAATCATGGTCACATCAGCCGTATCGATGCCTTATCACGCCGTGCTGGCAGCGCCCGGAACACCTGGTTATGGCCGTGAAATCTACTGCCACATCGACTCAATGGCACATCGCAAGAGGCTGAAATATGATGCGAACTTTAAACTGCTCTATAACTATGATGAAGGTACGGGCAAAGGCAGCATTTCGATGGTGCTTGACGACCAGCACCCCGTGAGTGCGACCCAATACACAGGGGATGCTTCTACCTATGCCTATTGGGATGCTACCAGCACATGGTACTTCGGAGTATCGTCACAGCACGAGGGCGGTGACACCGGTGGCAGACACATGTACTTTGTTACTCACAACATCGACACATGGGAGCTTGAAGGACATGAGTTGCCATGCCAGTGGACGCTCACCGATCTGACAGATGCGGACCACGAGTACAGTTTCCCCTCGATATATGAAATCTGTTGGGTAGTAGGGCTTGATATCCCGTTTGTTTATGCCGAACATGACTTACTCGGCTACATTGACATCTTTGCGAGTCCCCGACTCATGCGCCATCCCTGGACAAAACCGCTGACGGAGTGAAGAAACTTATCACATTCATATTATTAATGGTGCTGTGTTGCATCGTCCCGCTCCATGCCCAAGTGGCTGTGAGCGGCGTTATTACCGATAACAACAGCAGACAGCCTGTAGAATTTGCAACGGTCACGTTACAACAGGGAGACCAATGGTGCATGACCGACAGGCAGGGCTTCTTCACCCTGCGCGTCCACGGTAACGGCAAGGCTGTGCTACGGGTCACCTGTGTGGGTTATGAGCCTATCAATGCCGAGGTTGACCTCAATCATCCCAGTGACACACTGCATCTGCTCATGTTCCCGACCAACCTGCAGCTTGAGCAAGTCATCGTCACCGCTCAACGCAAGACCGAGAACGCGACCACGAGTTACCTCATCGACCGCCAGGCCCTGGATAACCAGCAGATTGTCAACGTGAGTGACATCTTGACTCTCATGCCCGGTGGCAAGACCGTGAACAGTTCGCTTATCAACGACCAGCGCATCGCCCTGCGTGCAACATCGGGCGAGAAAGGCAATGCCGCCTTCGGCACCGCCATCGAGGTTGACGGGCAGCGGCTCCAGAATAATGCTGACCTGAACGAGACGACGAGTGCCAGCACACGCACCATCAGTTCGACCAATGTTGCCAGCGTGGAAGTAGTTCCCGGTATTCCGTCGGTAGAATACGGTGATTTGAGCAACGGCATCGTCAAGGTGACCACCAAACGCGGCAGGACACCGTGGGAAGTGGCGCTCGCCACCAATCCTTATACCAAGCAAGCGGGCATCAGTAAGGGTTTTGACTTGAACAACGGTGTAATCAATGCCTCGTTTGAGCACACCCGCAGCTACAGCAACCTGGCATCACCCCACACCGCCTACCAGCGCAATGGGCTCACCGTCAATTACAACACATCATCGACACTAGCCTCAAGGCCCTTGGCTATCAACCTCAAGTTAGAGGGCAACCTGGGCGGTTATAACAATGAAGCCGATCCTGATTTGTTTGCCGAGACCTATACCAAGGTGCGTGACCACGTCCTGCGCGGTTCGGTGCGTGCCGACTGGAACACTGACTGCAAAGCGCTTAGCAACCTGTCACTTCAAGCTGATTTTTCCCTTGCCGACAAGCGGAGGGTCTCCAACACCAACGCCAACAGCAGTAGTTCCCAAGCCCAGATACATGCCGTTGATGCAGGCTACTATCTAGCGACCGACTACGAACAAGACTCCTCGGCACCTATTATCTTGAGCCCCACGGGATACTGGTATATCAAGAGCATCAATGACAACAAACCCGTGAGCCTGATGGTCAAGGCCAAAGCCAAATGGAATCAACGCGGCAACTGTTTCACCAACCGCATCATGGCTGGTGCTGAATGGACAGCGACTGGCAACAAGGGACGCGGCTTGTATTATGAAGATATGCGTTATGCCCCGACGTGGCGAGAGTACCGCTATGACGAACTGCCCTGGATGCACAACGTTGCCCTCTATGCCGAGGACCGCTTCACCCTCACCACCAACGAGCACGGAGGCGAATTGCAGTTTATGGCAGGTCTGCGAACCGACATTACCCACATCAACCAATCGCAATACGGCACTGTTTCATCTTGGTCGCCACGATTCAACCTAAGATACACCCTGTGGCAACATCGCGAGGAGTGGTGGCTGCAAAGCCTGAGCGCTTACTGTGGCTGGGGAAAAAGCGTCAAACTGCCATCCTTTGAAGTACTTTATCCCCGCCCCTCCTATGCCGACAGGCTTGCGTTTGTACCCGGCTCGACGGCCGACAACCGCATCTTTTACGCCTACAGCGTCACCCCGTTCAAGTCTATCGTCAACCCCTCGCTCAAGTGGCAATATAGCCAGCAGTTGGAGTTGGGCCTTGAAGCACGCATCCCAGTGGCAAGCATCTCGTTGGGTGCCTTCTTCGCCAAGACCTTCCGTCCCTACCTGAGCACCGCTGTCTATACACCCTTCAGCTACAGATTTACCTCACAGGCTGCCCTTGAGAATGATTTCCCCATTGCCTCGGCCGACCGCATCTATCACATCGACCGCACGACGGGCGTGGTCACCGTGAGTGACCGCACGGGGCAAGTGGAACCTCAAGTGCTGGCTGGCGTGACACGCAACACCTTCAATGCGGGCAATACCTATACCAACGGCTCACCCATCGCCCGATCGGGTCTGGACTGGGTAATTGATTTCCAGCAGATTGAGTCCCTGCGTACCAGCCTGCGACTGGACGGATCCTATTATCACTATCACGGTGTGGAGCACACGCTCATCGCTTCACAGCCGACTGGAGCACAGTGGATGAGTGACGGCGTCACCCCATACCAATATGTGGGTTACTACCAGGGTACGGCATTGGGCACAGGCAGTGCCCAGGCTACGGTGCCCAACGGCAGCCTGTCGGATGTCGTGAATGCCAACATGACCCTTGTCACGCACATCCCTGCCATCCGTTTGGTCATCAGCCTGAGGCTTGAATCCACCCTCTATGATGCCCGCCGCTCGCTCAGCCAAGGCATGAATGGCAAAGCGAGAGGCTATGTCCTTGCCAATCCGTCTGACTACTTCGGCGAGCCCTACACGGGCAAGGAGCGCGACTGCTATGTTGCCCTGTGGCCCGAATACTATACCACATGGGAGCAGCCCGATGTCGCCCAGCCCTTTGCCGAGAAGTTCACTTGGGCACGAGACAATGACCCTGCCCTGTTCAACGAACTGGCGCAACTGGTCATCAAGACCAATTACAACTACAACCTGAATCCAGACCGCATCTCGGCCTACTTCTCGGGCAACATCAACATCACCAAGGAAATTGGAGACCACGTGAGCATCTCGTTCCTTGCCAACAACTTCTGGAACTCGATGGCAAAGGTCAAGAGCAAGCAGACGGGCCTGCGCACCACCATCTACAACGGTGGCTATATCCCACCGTTCTACTATGGCATCTCGATGCGTGTAAAACTATAGTGAATCAAAACAATGAAACTCTTTCTATCATATTATCCATTCATCGGGCTGACCCTCACACTGATGTGCGTACTGGCCACAGCCTGCAGTGACAGCATCGCTGAGCCCGATGAATACCTCACGAGAGCCGTACAGGTGCATGTGCAGGGTGAACTTTCCAATAAAGAGGGAATCACCGTGCACATGACCGACGACAAGGGTACGATATTTACCCAAGTCACCAATGACCAGGGCATAGCCACATTCCATGTGCCGGTGGGTATCTATGACGTCGTGGTATCCCATGTCTCACAACCCGAGGACGGCTGGCGCACGGTCTATAACGGGTCGGCCAGCAATGTGGCAGTCATGCGAGAAGGGGACTGCAACGTCTCGCTGACACTCACAACTGCCACGGCCAGTGCCATCATCATCCGCGAACTCTATGTGGGCGGCTGCCAGCGCGATGACGGTTCGGGCTGGTTTTATCGCGACAAGTACGTCATCATCGCCAACAACAGCGACCAGCGGGTGGAACTTCCCGGCTTGTGCCTGGCCATCTCCACGCCCTATAACAGCTATAGCCTCAACAAGAACTACGACGAGTCGGGACACCTTAACTACGAAAATGAGGGTTTTGTGCCCGCCGCCAGCAGTTTCTGGTACTTCCAGGACGAGGTAGTAATATTTGGACCTTGGGAGCAGAAAGTCATTGCCCTCAACGGAGCCATCGACCACACCCTCACCTACTCCAACAGCGTCAATCTGGCACGACCGGAGTATTACTGCACCTTTGACATCGAGCACTACAACAGTACCGCAGCCTATCCTTCGCCCAGTGAACTCATCCCCACCAGCCACTACCTCAAGGCGGTGAAATACGGAGATCAGTTGGAATCGGCATGGCCGTTGAGCAACACGTCGCCTGCGTTTTTCATCTTCACGCCTCCCGAGGGAATGACCCCACTGGAATTTGGCAACGATGCCTCCAACGTGTGGTATGACGAGGGCCGTGCGCTCGCAACCTTCGCATGCCGCAAAGTTCCAGTCGAAAATATCCTTGACGGTGTAGAAATATTTTCTACAGCATGGGAAGAAGCCAGCAAGCGGCTGACAGCAAGCGTTGACGTGGGTGCAGTTTACATGACGGCACGCTACGGACACTCGGTCGAACGCCGCATCGACGAAGCAGAGTCCGAACGACAGGGGCACACCGTCTATCTGGACACCAACAACTCAACAACCGACTTCATTGAGCGTGAACACGCCTCGCTCAGGGATTAATGATTAGAGATGAATGACTAACAACATAAGGACATATCTGCTAACGGTATTGCTGCTGACGACCTTCTGGCCGGCAGTGGCACAGTCATGGCTTGACTATGACCAGGCACTGGCACATTACCCCTTGCTGCAGAGCCGCAATGCTGCCACGCTGACCACCTTTTGGCCGACTGACAGCTCACAATTGCTGCTGGGCGATGCCAGAGTGACTATGAGCACTGGGCACGGTCACCTTGTAGCCCCCCACATCGCACCTGACGCCTGGGAGGCAAACGCACACGTACGCTCCATCTATCGCATGAGTCGTCGTGTGGTCGTCAAGGGGAGTATGGACTATAGATACACCTGGGGAAAGCATGCCGGCGGCTCGGTATGGTTTGATCCTGATAAGATGCCGTTTGACATCACCGAGGTTGATGATTCAACGCGCGGCAACATCAGTCTGGAGGCCTATCGCCTGAAAGGCGAACTCGGTGTGGACGTAGGCAGGGGTGTGAGCCTGGGTGCCACGTTTGACTACACTACTGCCAGCGGTGCCAAGAAAAAGGACCCGCGACATGTCAATTCGCTCATGAACCTTCAGGCAGGTGCAGGCATCATCTGGCACATTCAGGGGTTCACCATCGGCGGCAACTACCTCTTCGGCCGCAGGACCGAGGGGCTGAAGTTCAGCACCTTCGGCAGGACCGACAGGATTTATCATTACTTGATTGACAACGGTGCCTACTTCGGTCGCGAGGAAACGACCGACGGCAACGGGTATGTGAACGACGACAACGAGCGTCCCTCGCTTGACATCAGCCATGGGCTTGCTCTGCTGGCGGCTTACCGCCACGGAATCATGACCTGGGGCATTGAGGGCAGCTGGTCGCACCGCCATGGCCACTACGGGCTGGAAGCACCGTCGATGATTGACTTCAACCGCCACAACGGTTACACGTGGAACATCCAGTCCTGGTGGCAGCGCGACAACGGTTCTGACATGCAACGGGTGACGGTATCCTACAGCCGTCAAAGCATCAAGGACCACGAGCGCACTTACCGCATCATCACCAACCAGGGCGTTACCGACACCCGCTACTATGACGACCGCCTGATAGGTAAACGTGACAACAGCGTGTTGGCCGTTAGTGGAGACCTGCGATGGGGAATTGAGCGAGAACTTGCCACTTGGCAGGTCGAAGGCACCTTGACACATCACCGACGCTCACTTACTGCCAGCCTCTATCCCTTCTACCGCCAGCAACTGGCGCACCTCACCGAGTTTACGCTGACGGGTGCACGCAACTGGCTTACTGCAGGAGACCGAGTGTGGTCACTCCAACTGCAGGCAGGTTGGGCCACCGGTGGCGGTACAGCAAAGCAGGATGGTACCTATCAGACGCCAAGTGCCGACGTTGAAATGCCTCAAGAGCACACGCTCTACCTGATGCGCCAATATGAATACCTCACGGCAAAACGTCTGCTTGCCGGAGTGCAAGTGCGCTGGTCGGCGCCGATTACCCATCAGCGCATGAGACTCTATGCCGAGGCGGGATACAGCTACCGCCAGGCCTTTGATATCTATTATCTGGAAGACGGTCATCGCCATGAGGCGAGCGTGACGGTGGGATGCCTATTTTGACAAAAACATAATCCACAATAAATCAATATTTAAACGTTTAATCAATAACAAAAAATGATGAAAATTTCTACAAAATTGAGTGCATTGGCACTGCTGGCTGGCGCTATGATGAGCATGAGCGCACACGCTGAGACACAAGAGAACGTTTACGACTTCGCCAACAACAACCTGGGTCTGGAGGTTGCTACTCCCGCCGACTGGGAAGATGCCACAAAGGGTGTCATCAGCGGTCTTGAGATTCGTCAGGGCGATGTAGTCCTCACATCGGTTGATGGTGCCAAGGTCAACCGCATGTGGCGCACCAATGCCGGAGTACAGTACCTGCAGGTGGGTGGCAAGATCACCATCACTGCCGACGAAGGTCGCGCCATCACGATGGTGAACTTTGACGTTCAGAACTACAAGTTCTTCCTGGAGGCTCAGGAAGGCAACGGTTCGCTGGATGCCAACAACTATGTGTGGAACGGTAACTCAACGAGCATCACGTTTGACAACGAGAATGCCGCCAACGAGTACAACACCCAGACGCTATTGCTGACCATGACCGTGTACACCGACGAAGCCAATGAGGACACCCACTCGCCCTCAGAGAGCAGCTATGCCGACTGTGCCAATATCGCCGAATTCCTCGCGCTCGAAGTGGGAACTGCTGCCAAGCTGACCCTCAACAACGCTCAGGTCAACGGCACCTACTGGGGCGGTACCTTCCTGGAGGACGCCACGGGAGCCGTTCAGGTGAATGCCACCATCAACGTCAACCGCAACGACGTGCTCAACGGTGTCATCTACCTCGTGCGCGCACAGGACGACTTTGACACTGACCACATCATCCCCACGGCCGACCCCGACGCCAAGACTTCACTTGACGAGGTGACCATCACGAGCGACAACCAGCTCAATCCCACCGTGATGAACATCAATGACCTGCCCGATAATGCCAACATGAGCAAGCTGGTCAAGGTGCAGGGTGTTACCATCACCAAGCCCAGCCGCTTCTACTTCATCACCACCGACGATGGCGAGAACATCCAGCTTGTTGATCAGATGAACGTGGGCGGTTATGACCTGGATGCCCTCGTTGACAAGACCGTGATTGTTACCGGTGTATTCACCTGGAACATGATGCGCTGGGCCATCTTCCCCACCAGCGTTGTTGAGGACACCAACACGGCTGTCACTACCATCATGGCTACCGAGGCCAACGACGCCGACGTGTACACCATCACGGGCATCAACCTGGGTAAGGCCGACATCAACACGCTGCCCGCCGGCCTTTATATCAAGGACGGCAAGAAGTACCTGGTCAAATAAACAATATCCCGGTTCTTAAAATCCGCTGATTTCATATGTTATCCATATTATTATTAAACGTTGATTGAAAAATGAAGACTATCAAGTACATATTATTATCGCTGGCTGCCTGTGTAGCTGTGACAGCATCGGCCATTGAGGAGACATTGACGTTTGTCAGGACTGACGGCACCACCGTCGCTTTCTCGACCAGCGGACTCACCATTACCTACGATGACCTCGGCCATGCCATTGTCACCAACGACGAGACCAGTGCGACAATCGACCTTGCCAATATGGATTACATGTGTTTCGGTGAAGTGGAGGCTAGCCTCAAGGGCGATGTGAACAACGACGGCGAAGTCAATATCGCCGACATCAATGCCGTCATCGATATCATCCTGACGGGCGGCACCAACGCCCGCGCCGATGTGAACGGTGACAGCGAGGTTAACATTGCCGACGTGAACACCCTCATCGACATCATCCTGGCCAAGTAACTCCACATCCCGGCAGCAAGCGCTATTACTATAGCGGCTATAGACTTGATAGTATCTATAGCCGCTTTTTTTATATAAGGAGGGAAAGGGTGGATGAAAAGAAAAATCTTAAAAGATGTTAAAATATTTGGAAGATTAAAAACTATTGTTATACCTTTGCAGTGTACTAGTTAAGTAGTACACTAGATAAGTAAATTATTAACCACTAAAATATCTATCTATTATGTTAACTATAAACAACATCAGTTTCAGTTACAACAAGCGATTCGGAGACTTGTTCCACGATTTCTCGCTTGAATTGAACGCCGGCAATGTTTATGGCTTGTTAGGAAAGAATGGTGCCGGCAAGTCCACCCTTATCTACCTGATGACTGGTCTGTTGACCCCCAAGAGCGGTGAAGCCTTACTCGACGGCGTGAACGTGCGTAAGCGTCTGCCCAAGACGATGAGCGACATCTTCCTCGTTCCCGAGGAGTTTGAACTGCCGCGCTTGAGCCTCAGACAGTATGTGGACCTCAATGCCCCGTTCTACCCCAACTTCAGCAAGGAGGACATGCAACGTTACCTGGACATCTTTGAGATGGGCGGTGACATGAATGTGAACCTCAACGCACTGTCGATGGGTCAGAAGAAGAAAGTGTTCATGGCCTTCGCCTTTGCCGCCAACACCCGCGTGCTCATCATGGACGAGCCGACCAACGGTCTGGACATTCCCAGCAAGAGCCAGTTCCGCAAACTCGTCACCACAGGCATGACCGATGACAAGATGATGCTGATCTCGACCCATCAGGTGCGCGACATCAGCGACATCCTGGATCATGTGACCATCATCGACCAGAGCCGCGTGCTGCTCAACGCCAGCATTGCCGACGTGATGAGCAAGGTGGCCTTCCGCCCGCTGCGTGAAGGCGATGAGCCGCTGTTCGTCTTGCAAAGTCCCTACGGTCCCCTGGGTGCCGTTCCCGCCGAGGAAGGCGAGGAGACCAAAGTTGATCTGGAGATGCTGTTCAACGCCACGCTTCAGAATCCTGCTGCCATCAACCAATTATTCACCACCTCAAAATGAACACCACTATGAATACCGTCAATCAAATATTCGACTGGAACCGTTTCACTGCCACCCTGCGCAAGGAAGTAGTAGAAAACTGGCGCCCGATTCTTTTCACTCTGCTGGGCGTCTATGGTCTGCTGACCATCATCATGATTATCGGCAATGCCGTTGCTGGCGATAGCATCCAGGAAGAAGTCATGTCGTTGCAAACGATGCTGCCTCAGAAAGTTGTCTATGGCATTCTCACGATTATTGGCCCGATTATCGCTTCGATGGCCTTCAGTAAACTGACCTCAAAGACCGGTCGCATCAATATGTTCACTTCACCGTCATCAACACTCGAGAAGTACCTTGTCAATGGCGTGGTGTATGTGCTGGGATTTATCGTATCCTTCTTTATCCTTGCCCAGTTGGCCGACCTCACCCGCATTGCTGCTATGCATATCTTCGGGTTTGACGGTTATATCCCTAGTGCCATCAATTTCACCGACCTCGGCTCAAAAGTCGTCATGGGCGTAGGCAGTGATATTTTTGAGGGCCCGATGGCCGTCACCTATACATGGATCGGTCTGCTGTCAAGCACTGGCATTTACCTGCTGGGTAGTGTGATGTGGCCGCGCTTGTCGCTGCTCAAGACCTTTGCCGCCATGATGGTCATCCAACTGGTAATCGGCATTTTGGGTATTATCCTGACTTTTGTGTCTGGCGATGCTCTATCTGCCGCCAAGTGGTTGATGGATCACAGCAGCGGGGTGATGCCCTTCTTATTGACGCTTGCGATTGCCCAGGCTATTATCAGCTGGGGCTTGGCATGGTACCTGTTTAAGCATAAAGATGTCATTTCACTCAAGTGGTGGAAGTGATATTTGATTAGAGATTAGAGATTAGTGATTAGTGAAATTAGTTAGATTTCTATTAATCGACATTATATTATGAACTTCAAGGATAATAAAGCGATCTATCTGCAGATTGCCGACCGCATCGGCGACCAGATACTCTCGGGAGCCTTAGTTCCCGAAGGCAAGGTGCCTAGTGTGCGCGAGCTTGCAGCCGAGATCGAGGTCAACGCCAATACCGTGGCTCGCACCTACGACCACCTGCAGCAGAACGGCGTCATCTACACCAAGCGCGGACTAGGCTACTTTGTGAGCCCTGAAGCCAAGGAAAAAATCGTGACCTCGCGTCGCGAGCAGCTCATGCAGGGCGAAATGGACTACTTCCTGGGTCAGCTCAAGGCTGTGGGCATCACCCCCGCCGAGCTCCAGGACCTCTACAGCGAATATCTCAACAAGTAACCATTTAACTACGAATTACGCCAATTAAACAAATTATCAGCCTATTGCAACTGAAAAAACAGAAGCCCATTTGTGAAATTCGTGTAATTCGTAGTTTTCTAAATCAATAGAATTATGGAACAGACAAAAACAAAGAAAAAGTATTTCACTCCCACCGGCAAAGCTATGAGGACTGTGAGTTTGGTCGTTCTTGTCATTGCCTTCGTGTATCTGATTGTCAGCCATGCCATCTGGCCCAGCCTCAAGGTTAATGGTTTATTCAGTTTCTTTTTGTTACTGGCATACAACGTCTGGCTATTGTGCGAAGTCCTTTGCCTCTATGGAGGCCGCTGGAGCAAGCTCACGATGAACTGGCTCTATGTTACTACTGCCGTTGTCGGCCTTGCATTGCTTCTCTTGATCGTGTCATTAATCAAGGTGGAATGTGCCAGCCTTATTCTCCCTCTCCTGATCATCGGCAATATTCTGGAATACCGAGTTGCCGGAAAAATGATGAAGGAGGCCCAACATACCAACGAATAAAAGCCTACAACGGCGAATTATATACTGCCAAAATTAAAATGCCTACGAATTAAACGAATTAATCAAATTATTTAATTGCCGAACGTACGGATTCCAATTAGTTCAATTCGGTTAATTCGAAAGCACAAAAAACTAAAATAATATGGAGAATAAGATTGTACACAAGGACGAGTCATTCAATATAATAGGTGCTGCAATGGAGGTTCACAAAGTTGTTGGTTGCGGATTTACAGAGCCCCTCTATCAAGATGCCCTTGAAGAAGAATTGAGATTGCGTGATATCCCCTTTGAAAGAGAGAAGACATACTATTTCACTTACAAAGGAAAACGATTAGATAAGATCTTCAGACCTGACTTCGTGTGCTACAATAAGGTAATCGTTGAACTAAAAACTGTGGCAGATTTCACTGATGAGCATTATGCCCAAGTGTACAATTACCTTAAAGCAACTGGAATGGGGCTTGGACTACTAATCAATTTCGGCAAGAAATCTCTTGAATACAAACGTATTCTTCCCAATTCCAAATGGAATACTTAACTATAAATTATTAACGGCCTACATATTAAGCGAATTATTTATTTGCCGAACGTGCGGATGCCAATTAGTTTAATTCGGTTAATTCGAAGGCATAGAAACTACAGCATTATGAAACCGCAGAATTTTATAGCAGCAGCTAGCGCAGTGATTATCGGCTTGATCACGCTCCTCACCGGCATCATCCTCACAAGTGCCACCGAGTAATACAGCCACAGTCAATAACTTAAAAAACTATCACATTATGAAACGATTAATATTCACGGCAGCGATCATGGTGGCAGCGTTCATGGCGCTCACCTCCTGCAACGGCAGCAACAACGGTGAAAAGCTGACAACCGTCATCCATCTCAGTGCGAGCCAGGATCTTCTGGACGTATGTGACATTGAAGTCACCTATAAGGGAAAAGGGGGCGTTGACATCATCGACACCGTCAGGACGAAAATATGGGAAAAGACCATCGTCAACGACTCTTTCCCGACCGAGATCGGTATGCCCAAACACCGTTACCTCATCAAGCCAGGCTTCAAACCCACCAAGGAGAAATATGACCTTGTGCTTGAGTATAATATTTTCACCATGGAGCAGTATTACAATACCGGCTGGTGGTTCCTCAATTTAAAAGGTGTTCCTGGCGACAAAGTACTGTCGTTCATGGACGTGAAAGAGACAGAGATAGAGCTGGTACCCGAACCTGGTCCTGGCACAACAAACTGCGCTATACAGGTTGTTAATCGAGTGTGGAATGACTCAATTGATATTTTACCTAAGGGCTATTTCTTCACATTTGAAGACAAAACCTACTAACTAACAGACATCATTATGAAAAAGATATTATATACCACAGCATTGATGCTCATGACCACGCTGGTTCTTACCTCATGCGACGGCCTGAATGGCAGTCAAAAGAAACTGAAAGAGCAAATGTCGGTCACCGATAAAGATATACAAAACTACGAGCATCGAGAAGAAGCGACGACGGTTACCTATAAGGTATGGTGTTCTCAGGAATTTGTTGACGCCATCGACATGGTGGTTACCTACAAGGGCAAGGGCGGCATCAACCTCACCGACACCGTTCGCGACACGACCTGGGTCAAGACCGTAGTCAATGACAGCATACCTGTGAAGATCGGTATCGACTGGACATTGGTTCCCAAGAAAGACAGGAAGATTACTAAGGAACGCTTTGACAACCTGATGGCCGGATACAACATTGAGTGCAAAGAAGCCGCCTTCACGATTGGCAACGGCATCATAGGACAACACAAGAATTTCCCTGTCAGCAAACTGGAAGCCCTGTGTGAACTTCACAACTTCGAGCACAAAGGCGTAGCAAAAGCCTGCAACATCCTCAAGGCCAAGAATGATGCATGGGGTGTTGATGCCCTACCGGCCGATTGGGACGACTGACCACCCTTAAAGTATCACTGACAACAACCCTCCCCCCCCCACGAATTAATCGGGCGAACCGATTGTTTTCAGCCATAATACCAATGAGCACAGCTCGGTTAATTCGTGGACCTTAAAATCAAGAAATTATGAAAAAGATTATCACCCTCGGTCTCCTGCTCGCTTTGGCGACATGGACAGGACGCGCCCAAATAGTTTGCCACGTGGAAGGCGAACTCATGTCAAACAAGTACGGGTACAATATCGTCATCTGTGAAGCAGGAACCGACCTGCGCGCCAATGATGATCCCTCGCTACACGTCAGGGCCGTCAATGGCAAGTTCAGCAAAACCATTGAGTGTGACCACATCAAGAAATACCAAATCTTCCTATTCAATGAGTATAGAAGAGGTTATTGGAGATTTGGAGAATTCTTTGCCGAGAATGGTACCGTTAAAGTAAAACTGTACGCCGACCAACCACACGTCGTGGAGAGTGATGGTGAACAGTGGCTCTTGAAACATCAACTGGATAGCCAGCTGGAGGAACGATACGGGGAACTGCGCGACCTTGAAAACCTCTTGTATGACAAGGAATACCGGACTGAAATCTATACCGCCGATTTCATCTCATCAAAGGAAAAACTGGAGGCAGAACTCATTAAGGCCTATCAAAGTCACAATCGGCCACGCGTCGATTCACTCAATCTTGCCAGCAATCAACTTAGTAGCGACCCCGCAAGGTTTACGCCTAAGGGATTGGAGGTGTACAACAAGAAAGAAGAGCTCAGCAGACAAAGGTCGGATTTTGAGTATCAATACTACGTTGACCACCCTATGCTGGAATCGCTTTACAAGACACTGGTTGCAATTGAAATGCTCAACGACAGAGAAATATACACCAATTTCAAACCAGAACCCTATGAACGCCTCGTCTCTCTCTATCATAACAAATTGATCAACATCTTCCCCGGTCATCCCATCCACGAGAAGATAGCCATGGCCGAGGCGAAAGACATCCTGATGGCAGGAAAACCCTATATCGACTACAACGTTAGAAATACCGACGGTCAACTGGTTCCCATCTCCTCGCTCATCAAGGGACAGGTGGCACTCATTGACCTGTGGGCTTCGTGGTGCGGTCCTTGCCGCAGTCATTCGGTGGCGATGATTCCCATCTATGAAAAATATAAAGACAAGGGGTTCACGGTCATCGCAATCGCCCGGGAGAGCCGTCTCGAGGCGATGGAACAGGCTATCGATCAAGACGGCTACCCCTGGCCATGCCTGCTTGAACTGAAAGATGAGAACCAAGTGTGGAACAAGAATGGTATCGGCAATAGCGGCGGAGGCATGATCCTCGTTGACCGCGACGGCACCATCCTCTCTACCTCGACCGACGCCGAGGAACTTGAGCCGCTCATCAAGAAAGCGTTGAACATCAATTAACTTGTGTCCAACATGAGCCGTACTGTGATTCAATGCGTTAGCAACTCCGGCTCTCACCCTTTGAGACTTGCTCGTTGCTTGGTGTGATGACAGCTATCAATGGTCCTTATAAGATGTTTTTAAAGTTAACATGTTATTTTTGAGTTGTTTTTTTTTAATTTTGTGTAGTTTTTTGCTAACCCCGTGCGTCTAATAGACAAAAACAGTTCAATAATAACCAATTTAATTTATTAACAGATTATGAACGCTAAGAAAATTTTTGCTGTATTGATGTTGATGCTGATGGTATTCAGCACCAACATGGTGATGGCACAGCAGATGCCGCCCATCCCCGTGGACGACGCTGTGCGCATCGGTAAGCTGGACTGCGGTCTGACCTACTACATCCGCCACAACGACTATCCCGAGCATCGCGTGAACTTCTACATCGCACAGCGCGTAGGCTCCATTCAGGAGGAGGAAAGCCAGCGTGGTCTTGCCCACTTCCTGGAGCACATGGCCTTTAACGGCAGTGAGCACTTCAACGGCGAGGGCAAGGGTATCATCGACTATACCCGCTCGCTGGGTGTAAACTTCGGTGGCGACCTGAATGCCTACACCAGTATCGCCGAGACCGTGTATAACATCAACGATGTGCCCAGCACCCGCCAGAGCGCCATCGACTCCTGTCTGCTCATCCTCAAGGACTGGAGCAACGGCCTGTTGCTCACCGACGAGGAGATTGACAAGGAGCGCGGTGTCATCCACGAGGAGTGGCGCCTGGGCCAGAGCGCACAGATGCGCATGCTGGAGCGCCAGCTCGAGACGCTGTATCCCGGCTCCAAGTTCGGCAAGCGCCTGCCCATCGGTCTGATGAGCGTTGTTGACAACTTCAAGTATAACGAGCTGCGCGACTACTACCACAAGTGGTATCGTCCCGACAACCAGGCCCTGGTAATCGTGGGTGACGTCGATGTTGACCACATCGAGGCCAAGATCAAGGAGATGTACAAGGGTATGCCCGCTCCTGATCCCAATGCTGCCCAAGTAACTCTTGAGCCCGTGCCCGACAACGATCAGCCCATCATCGTGGTTGACAAGGACAAGGAGCAGCAGTATAGCGACGTGAGCGTCATGTTCAAGCATGATGCCACCCCCAAGGAGGAGAAGGCCAGCATGGAATACCTGATTTCGGACTTCTTTACCGATCTGGCTACCAGCATGCTCAACCAGCGCCTGAGCGACCTGGCACAAGAGCCCGACTGCCCCTTCACCAACGCCTATTGCTATGATGGTCCTTATATTCTCGCCAATTCCAAGGATGCCCTTACTGTAGATGTAATGCCCAAGGAAGGCCAGGCCGAAGCCGCTGCCCAGGCTGTCATTATCGAGGTGATGCGTGCCGCAAAGCACGGCTTCACCGCCAGCGAGTATGACCGCGCCCGTGACGAGGCCATGAGCCAACTGGAGAAGCGCTATAACAACCGCGACAAGATCAGCAACGAGAGTTACGGCCGCGAGTACTGCAGCAACTATCTGGACGGCGAGCCTATCCCCTCGATTGAGATGCTTTACCAGATCATGGGCCAAATCGCTCCCATGGTTCCTGTTGAGGCTATCAACGAATTGCTGCCTGAACTCATCAGCACCGACGGCAAGAACCTGGTCATCACCAACTTCAACCAGGAGAAAGACGGCGCCGTATATCCCACTGTTGAAGGCCTGCAGGCAGCCTACAATGCTGCTGCCAGCGCCAACATTGAGCCCTATGTTGACAACGTGAACAACGAGCCCCTGATGAGCACGATGCCTAAGAAGGGCAAGATCACCAAGGAGAGCGAGAACACCACGCTCGGTTACAAGGAACTGCAACTGAGCAACGGTGCCCGTGTCATCCTCAAGAAGACCGACTTCAAGCAGGACGAGATCCGCATGAGTGCTTTCCAGCGCGGCGGCCAGTCACTCTACGGCGAGAAGGACTGGGCCAACCTGCGACTGCTTGATGATATCAATGACTTTACCGGTGTGGGCAACTTCTCCAACTCCGACCTCAAGAAGGCGCTTGCCGGCAAGCAGGTCAGCGTTGGTCTGAACATCGATAACTTTACCGACCAACTGAGCGGTAACAGTACCGTCAAGGATCTGGAGACCATGTTCCAGTTGATCTACCTCAAGTTCACCGCTCTGAGCAAGGACGAGAAGAAGTTCAACCAGACGATGACACTGATGGAGACCCAGCTCAAGAACAAGGACCTCATGCCCGAGAGTGCCCTGAGCGACTCACTGCAGTACCTCCTGACCAACCGCAACTGGCGCACCAAGCCCTTCAATGTCGATGACCTGAAGGGTGTCAACCTGGACCGCGTCATGCAGATTGCCAAGGAGCGCACCGCCAATGCCGCCAACTACACCTTCACCTTCGTCGGCAACTTTGACGAGGCCGTTATCCGTCCCCTCATTGAGCAGTACATTGCCAGTCTGCCTGCCAAGAAGGGTGTGAAGAGCAACTGGGTAAACGACATCGACATGCCCCTGGGCCAGACCCTCTGCCACTTCGCCAAGAAGATGGAGTCACCCAAGGAATATGAGGTCATCATCTGGCACAACAACAACCTGCCCTACAGCCTGGAGAACGAGATCAAGGCCAACATGCTCGGTCAGGTGCTGAGCCGCGTCTATCTGCAGAAGATCCGCGAGGACGCCGGTGCTGCCTATTCGACCCAAGCCTTGGGTCAGGTGGGTATCTCGGGTGGCAAGCCCCAGACCATGGTGCTCGCCGTATGCCCCGTGAACCCCGAGTTTGAGGAGATGGCTCTGAACATCCTCAACGAGGAGATGGCCAACGCCTGCAACACCATTGATGCCACCGCCCTGAACGAGGCTATCGAGAACATGATCAAGGACTACAACACCAACGTCAAGGAGAACTGGTTCTGGATGAACATCCTCAATGAGTATCTCATGTACGGCAGTGACCAGATCAGTGGCTATGAGCAGATTGTGAAGGCCCAGACGCCTGAAAGCATCGCAGCCTTTGCCCGCGACGTCTACAGTGCCGGCAACAAGATCGAGCTCGTCATGAGTCCCGAGAAGTAAACATTAAAACCAAATGTTTATGACAATAATGAGCTGGGAACTCCTGATGAGAAGCATCCTGGCTCATTATTGTCTAAACAGATGGTAACAAATACAACTTATATTAACCACTTAAAAAAGCTATCGTTATGAAATCTACAAAAAAGTGCATCTTGACTGTCCTTGGCTTGCTGTTCATGGCTGGCGCATTGGTTTTCACCACCTCTTGCGGTCCGAAAAAGCACAAGATTGATGACAGCACCGTGCTGCCCTTCAAGGACAAGGCCGAACTCGACAAGCTACTTGATCTTCCCATCCTGCCCGAGTACACCATCGAGGAGTATTATACCAAGACCGATTTTGTAGATGGTGACGAACGGTTCGTTGTGTGCTGCAAGTTCCTGGAGGAAGTTCCTTCAGCCAAGGTCCAAGAAATCCTAGCTCAGGTCGATAGCTATCACTATCCAGGATGGCACACATTCGACCTAGGAAAGGAGAACAACATGAGGCTCTTATTTAACCTCGACACCACATTGGCAGCCGACCAGAAGCGGCCCGATATCCTGGGCGAAAGAATCCACGTCGATATTGAAATACTGAGCAGGAAGGAAGACACCTGGAAGGGATTTGAGGTCGTGTTCAGGAACGATCGTGCCGACTACAGTGTCGTCTATGACCGCGACAAGCTCTCCACATTGCTAGGCGTGGAAATGCCCCCGCTGACTGAGACAGACCGAATCGACGAGATGATCTTTTATGAGTTTGACTCTATACCGGGAGAAGAGTTCTACCAAGCCCTGGAGAAGGCTCCTCATTGGCGTGTTTCCAATCATGGCGATATGACTTTCTATTACTATGAATACGATGATGGGGATGTACAGACTACCGCCGACGTCATCAAGGGCGAAACTCACTTCTCCTTTGACCGCAGAAAATCAATGGGAATCGGCAATAATGGCAGCACCATTGAAGAGATTGGGAAACGCTTGTCGAATTTCCGCGACAAGAAGCTGAAAAGAGAGTCAAAGTAATCTACAATCGAGCTCATCATGCCCCCGAAGAGTAAATTTACCGGGAGCTTTTGATAAAAACTCTGGTTCATTATTTCCAAAACGAAGGGTAACAAATACAACTTATATCAACCACTAAAAAAGCTATCGTTATGAAACCCACAAAAAAGAGCATCCTGATGGTCTTTGGCCTACTGGTCATGGCTGGCGCATTGGTTTTCACCACCTCTTGCGGCCCGAAAAAACACAAGATTGATGACAGCACCGTATTGCCCTTCAAAGACAAGGCCGAACTCGACAAGTTTCTTGATCTTCCCATCCTGCCCGAGTACACCATCGAGGAGTATTATACCAAGACCGATTTTGTATATGGTGACGAGCAGTTCGTTGTGTGCTGCAAGTTCCTGAAGGAAGTTTCCCCAGCCGAGGTACAAAAAATCGTGGAGCAAGTCAATAGTCCACAATATGACCAATGGTACACAGACGAATGGAGGGATAATGCATATCTCTACTTTTACCTTGACACTACATTGACAACCGACAGGAAGATGCCCGATATCCTGGGTAACCGCATCCACGCCAGTGTTGAAATGCCGTGCGGGGAAAAAGACTCCTGGAAGGGATTTGAGGTCGTGTTCAGGAACAATCGTGCAGACTTCAGTGTCATCGTTGACCGTGACACACTCTCCAAAGTGCTGGGTGTGGAGTTTCCTCCGCTGACCGAAAAGGAAAGAATCGACGAGACAATATACTTTGAATTTGACACGATACCATCTGAGGAATTCTACCAAGCCCTGGAAAAGGCTCCACATTGGAATGTTTCCCATCATGGCGATATGACTTTCTATTCTTATGATTACGATGATGGAACTGTCTGGACTACCGTCGACATCATTAAGGGCAAACCAGACGTTACTTTCTGGCGAGAAAAATCAATAAATGCGGAACGTATTGGCGGCGTCTTTGAAGAGGTTGGGCAGCGCCTGTCGAATTTCCGCGACAAGAAGCTGAAAAGTGAGTCAAAGTAATCTACGATCAAGCTTATCATGTCCTCAATGAGTAAATACATGCTTATTATAGAATCAATTTACATGAGGGCCAAGGATTCCATGTGAGCCCTTGGCTCTCTGCTGCTTCTCATGGGGCCAAACATTTGGTCGGCTGCATGATTTGTACTATATTTGCACCAACCAATAACCATCAACCCAAGACATACTTTTAACATCAACAATAATTTAGCATTATGAACATGAAAAGACTTTTATTCGCCTTGCTGCTGATGATGGTGGCATTCAGCACCAACATGGTGATGGCACAGCAGATGCCGCCTATCCCAGTGGACCCAGAGGTGCGCATCGGTAAACTGGACTGTGGCCTGACCTACTACATCCGCCACAACGACTATCCCGAGCATCGCGTGAATTTCTACATTGCACAGCGTGTGGGCTCCATCCAAGAGGAGGAGAGCCAGCGCGGTCTTGCCCACTTCCTGGAGCACATGGCCTTTAACGGCAGTGAGCACTTCAACGGTGAGGGTAACACCATCCTGGACTACACCCGCTCACTGGGTGTAGAGTTCGGCCGCAACCTGAATGCCTACACCAGCATCGCCGAGACCGTGTATAACATCAACGACGTGCCCAGCACCCGCCAGAGCGCCATTGACTCGTGCCTGCTCATTCTCAAGGACTGGAGCAACGGCCTGCTGCTCACTGACGAGGAAATCGACAAGGAGCGTGGCGTCATCCACGAGGAGTGGCGATTGCGCCGCAGCGCCAATCAGCGCATGATGGAGCGCCAACTCGAGACGCTGTATCCCGATTCGAAGTATGGCCGCCGCATGCCCATCGGTCTGATGAGCGTGGTGGACAGCTTCCCCTATCAGGAACTACGCGACTATTACCACAAGTGGTATCGTCCCGACAACCAGGCCCTGGTCATCGTGGGTGACGTGGATGTCGATCACATTGAGGCACAAATCCAGGAACTGTTCAAGGACTGCAAACTCGATCCCAACGCTGCCCAGGTGGTTGAGGAGCCCGTTCCCGACAACGAGGAACCCATCATTGTCATTGACAAGGACAAGGAGCAGCAGACCAGCACCGTGCAACTGATGTTCAAGCACGATGCCGTGCCTCGTGAAGACAAAGTTTCGATAGAATACCTGCTGACCAACTACATCAAGACGATGGCTGCAAGTATGTTCAACTCCCGCATGAGCGAAAAGGCAATGGAGCCTGACTGTCCTTTCCTGATGGGATATGCCTATGACGGCAACTACTTGTACTCCCAAAACAAGGGTGCGTTCAACATGGTCTGCATGCCCAAGGAAGGCATGGTCGAAGCCGCTACCGAAGCCCTCGTCACCGAAGCGATGCGTGCCGCCAAGCACGGCTTCACCGAGACCGAGTATGCCCGTTGCCGCGAGGAGATTTTGAGCAGCCTTGAGAGCCGCTACAACGAGCGCAACAAGATTTACAATGGCAGTCTTGCCAGTGAATACTACCGCAACTACCTGGATGGTGAGCCCATTCCATCGATTGAGCAGGAGTATCAATTGGTCAACCAGATTCTCCCCATGATTCCCGTTGAGGCCGTCAACGAGGTGCTGCCCGAATTGATTACCACCGATGGCAAGAACATGGTGATTGTGAATTTCAATCAGGAGAAAGACGATGCCGTCTATGCTACCCCCGAGGCCATGTTGACCGCTGTCAACAATGGCTTGAACGCCGAGGTGGAGGCCTTTGTGGACAACGTACGCCAGGAGCCCTTGATTTCCAAGCTGCCCAAGAAGGGCAAAATCAAAAAAGAGCGTTACAACAGCCAGTTTGACTACAAAGAGCTGGAACTGAGCAACGGCGCCCGCGTGATCCTCAAACCGACCAAATTCAAAGATGACGAAATCATGATGAACGCCCGTCAGCGCGGTGGTGCATCACTCTATGGAGAGAAAGACAGACTGAATGCTGCCTTGTCAGGTTTCATTTCGATGGTGAGCGGCTTGGGCGAGTTCTCCAGCACCGAGCTGGAAAAGGCTCTTGCCGGCAAGCAAGTCTCGGTCAACGTGGGTATGGGAACCTACTTTGATGATGTGAGTGCTTCATCAACAGTAAAGGATCTGGAGACCATGTTCCAGCTCATCTATCTGGGATTTACCGATATTCGTAAGGATGAGAAGGGTTATAACACCTTTATCAACATGATGGAGACATCGCTCAAGAACAGGGATCTTCTCCCCGAGACCGCCTTCAGCGACTCGCTGAGCGTAACCCTGGGTAGCCACAACTGGCGCAGCATGCCCATTACCGCCGAGAGCCTGAAGCAACTCGACTATGACCGCGTGATACAGATTCTCAAGGAGCGCACGGCCAACGCCGCCAACTTCACCTTCTACTTCATCGGCTCGTTTGACGAGGCTACTATCCGTCCGCTCATCGAGCAGTACATTGCGAGCCTGCCCGCCAAGAAGGGCGTCAAGACCAACTGGGTCAATATCGACAACTATCCCGAGGGTGAGGTCATCAACCACTTCTCCCGCAAGATGGAAGAACCCAAGGCCAACAGCGCCATCTACTGGTATAACAAAACTATGCCTTTCACCGTGGAAAATGAGGTGAAGGCCGACCTGCTGGGCAAACTCTTGGACAAAATCTACTTGCAGAAAATCCGTGAGGATGCCGGCGCCGCCTACTCAACGAGTGCCTACGGTTGGAACTCCCTCAATGGAGACAATCCCTTCACGGCAATCTCGGCAAGGTGCCCTGTTAAGCCCGAGTTCACCGATCTGGCCCTCAAGATCATGAATGAGGAAATCGTGAATGCCTGCACCACTATCGACGGCGCCGCTCTTGAGGACTTCAAAGAGATGCTGCTCAAGGACTACCAGACCAGTATCAAAGAGAACTGGTACTGGATGAGTATTCTCCAGTGGTATGTAGAGCGTGGCATGGATAAGCACACCAGCTACGAGCAGATTGTCAAGTCCCAAACTCCCGAGTCGATAGCCGCCTTTGCCCGCGAACTCTTGAGCGCCGGCAACAAGGTCGAGGTCGTGATGACTCCCGAGGAGTAAACGAGACTCATTCACAAAGAAAAAGCCAGGGATTTTACAAGAATTCCTGGCTTTTTCTTTGTGAATTTCATCAGCCTGACGTCCAAGAAATATAATAACGTGAGTTCAACGAAAATAAAGTACTGATACTCAATTCATCCGCCATGTAGAGACGCAAAATTTTGCGTCTCCCGTCGTTAAGCATTACATAACACAGCCCTGGAGACGCAAAATTTTGCGTCTCTACTGGTCATCGGGTGGCTAACTCGCTGAAACTTATAAAAGAATTACGTCGAGCTCACGTTATTATAGTTATATCGCTGTTTTTTCTGCTATTTACCATGGTCTTGTCTATTTTTGGCAGACACTGATATAATTTTGTCTAAAAATTTTACACTATTGGGTAAAAAAACAGACAATCGGCATTTTTGGTTGAAAAATATTTGACAGGGCAGAACAGGCTTCCTAACTTTGTGACAGCGAAAGGGGAAAACCCGGTTTTCGCGATACACAACGAGAATACATTAATCACTAATATGCAAAGAACGATGAAAAGTCATTTATTGTATCCTCTATTGTCTGCCGCCTTGGTTCTCATGGCGGGCATGACCAGTGTGGCCCATAGCCAAGACTTCAACGGCTCATGGAGCGGTGTGCTTGAATTCGGCCCCAATTCATACACCATTGTATTCAACATCCAGCAGACTGGTCATGACGTTGCCATCACTTGGGATTTTCCTGACCAGAATGCCTTCAACTTGCCTGCGACAGCCACCATCAGCGGCAATGAACTGAACGTGGACATGCCCGGCTCGAACGCCTCCTACAAAGGTATCCTGGAAGGCGAGGCACTGAATGGCACTTTCACTCAGTATGGCTTTGACATCACATTGAACATGACACGCACAGGAGAGGTGCAAGACACCCGTCCACAGGAAACTGCCATCGAAGCCGATACCAATAAGCCCTACCGCAGCGAGGATGTGACGTTTAACAACGGAGACATCATCTTCTCGGGCACATTGACGCTTCCCGACAAGGGTAGTCATTTCCCCGCCGTAGTGCTGGTTGCCGGTTCAGGTCCCCTTGACCGCAATGAAGAGGTCTTTGGCCACAAGCCTTTCCTGCTGCTTGCCGACGCATTGAGCCGCAACGGCTTTGCCGTGCTGCGCTATGACGAGCGAGGCGTGGGTGCCACCATCGGCGGTGATCCAGGTGCTCCGTCCGAGCCACTTGCCACCGATGCCATGGCGGCGCTGCGTTATCTCAAGACACGTCTCGAGGTGGATGCCACCCGTGTGGGTTTCGTTGGCCACAGTGAAGGTGGCTTGATTGCCGTCATGAATGCAGCCAAGCATCCCGACGAGATTGCCTATATCGTCTCATTGGCAGGCCCTGGTGTGCCTGGTAAAGAACTGGGCATGACGCAAACACAACTAGGGTTCAAGGCCGCAGGACTTGAATTTGGCGAAGATCTGATGAAGATGAACGAGGACTTTTACACTATCATTGACACCGAGAGAGATTCGGTCACAATGAGCAACAAGTTGACTGAATATTTTCATCAGCAGGAGGGAAATCCCGCATTGCAGCAGTACTTGAAAGGACTGACAACCGCACAATACATTAAATTGTTCTCCCTGCCCATGGTGCGCTGTGTCTTCCAGTATGACCCGACCGAAAACCTCAAGCTTGTCAAGTGCCCGATGCTTGCCATCAACGGCATGCTGGACTGCCAAGTAGCATGCGAGAACAACCTGGATGGCATTAAGCGACACGTACCTCACGCTACTGTCAAGGCCTATGAAGGGCTGAACCATTTCTTCCAGACTTGCACCGAGTGGAAGGGCAGTGCAAATTATGGCGCTATCCATGAGACGATGTCACCCGCGGTGCTGCAAGATATCGTCACCTGGCTGCAATCAACAGTGAAACATTAAGCATTATCGCCAAACTGTAAAAAAATTAGACACTATAGTGTAAAAAAAATAGACAATCGGCATTTTTGGTTGAAAAATATTTGACAGGATTGAACAGGCATCCTAACTTTGTGACAGCGAAAGGGGAAAACCCGTTTCAATAAGTAGAAAACGAATACTAACTTAAAAATAATAAGATTATGGAAACTCAAGCCTGTATCGTAACGATTACAATGATTGCCATGGCAATCATCGCCTTCTTCTCGACAGTCATCATGTCGATTTGTTGAGCAACAAGAAAACGCTATAAAAATTTGATGTTAATAAAATGTGTGATTTCTTCATAAGTTTAAGCGAATACTAAATTATTCTAATCTGACACCTGGATGAATAGAACACCAAGGAAAGTGACGACTCCGATGTGATGGAGGAGTCACTTTTTTGTATTAGTGTCTGGGGGAAAATCCAATTTCCTATTATAACGGTCTCGGTATAAGTTAATTGGATGGAATGATGAGATAAGGGGGTTATTCTAAGGTCGTATCAAAAGCCACCCCAGGGGGTGGCTGCTCTGGGGACGGTTTCTATGTATGAAAAACGCTTGGGTTTTTCGTACTTAGGAACCGTCCCCCTGTAATAGCCGAGAGTTACTTCTGGTCGAATCCGAGGGGACACTCATATTCATCCTACATGTTTTCCTCGGACACCATACTTTTTACTGAATGTCCCAGTCAAGGCATTTTTTTGTTATTTCATGTAGTTTTTTAACCTGCCCCTGCGTCTAAAGGGTAAAATCAGTTATTTTTGCAAACGGCAAGGTCTCTCAAGGGATGATACCTAAAGCACTGAGACCAACCGAGAAACAGAAAACTCAGAACTAAAAACTAGAATACAATGGCTTACTTAGACATTAGCAACGTGGTGAAACGCTATGAGGGGCATACCGCCCTTGCTGGCGTTTCCATGCAGGTGGAGCAGGGCTGCATCTACGGCCTGCTGGGTCCCAACGGCGCCGGCAAGAGCACCCTGAT
Organism: uncultured Prevotellaceae bacterium; assembly: GCA_900318205.1. GTDB lineage: Bacteria > Bacteroidota > Bacteroidia > Bacteroidales > Muribaculaceae > Sodaliphilus. The sequence goes on from ONJS01000008.1 coordinate 265,235, forward strand.
CCGCATCATCAACCGCATCCTCGCAGCCGATGAGGGCACCGTGACCCTCAATGGCAAGAAGATGACCGACAGCGACATCTCCCACATCGGCTACCTGCCCGAGGAGCGCGGACTGTACAAGAAAATGAAAGTGGGTGACCACATCGTGTATCTGGGCCGCCTCAAGGGTATGACCAAGGCCGATGCCGTGGCTTCGATGCACTGGTGGCTCGACCGCTTTGACCTCAAGGAGTGGGAAAACAAGAAGGTTGAGAACCTGTCCAAGGGTATGCAGCAGAAGGTGCAGTTCATCGGCACCGTCATCCACCGCCCACCGCTGTTAATCTTTGACGAACCATTCTCGGGCTTTGACCCCGTGAATGCCGAGCAGTTGAAGGTCGAGATTCTCGCCCTGCGTGACCAGGGCAGCACCATCCTGTTCTCGACCCACAACATGGCATCGGTCGAGGAAGTGTGCCAGCAGATCACCCTGCTCAACCATGCCCAGGTGGTGCTCACCGGCAGTGTTGACGAGGTGAAGCAACAGCACAAGAAGAACATCATCGCGGTGCAGACTCCCGACACCATTCAGCCTCATCCCGAGATGTTTACCATTCTTCCCCCCGATCCAGTGAAGAAAAACGACACCCGCATCAAGCTTGCCGCCGGTGTCAACGTGCGCGACGCCATCACCTGGCTCAATGAGCACTACCGCCTCACGGGCTTCACCGAGGTGCTGCCGAGCATGAATGAGATTTTCATCGAAACCGTCAAATCCAAAAACTTAGAGAACAATGAATAAGCTCCGCCTCATCATCGCCCGTGAATATATGTCGATTGTCGGGCGCAAGTCATTCATTATTTTGACTTTACTGTTTCCTTTCTTGATGATTGGTCTGGGCTCTATCCCTATATTGATGGCCGAATTGAACGACAAGGGAGAAGAGGCACAACGGATTGCAGTCTGTGATGAGACCGGCCACTATGCCACCGCATTGCCTAACGATGACAAGTTCAACTTCTTGTTGATTGAGGGCGCCACGGTCACCGATGCCAATGAGTTCTTCTCTAAAGAAGACAATGGCAGTTATTACAACGCCCTGGTCGTTATCCCACGCGAAGTGGACAGCACCGGCGTGGTCAACATCTACAGCAAGGGTAACATCATTCCCGCTCTGGAATCTACCGTCAAGAGTGCCCTGACCGACACCATTGAGAACGCCCACCTGGCAGCCATGGGTATTCCCAACCTGCAGGAAATCATAGAAAAAGCCCACGTCAATATCGACGTCCGTGCCATCAAGTTGAGCGAAACGGGTGACGCAAAAGAGTCGTCAACCGATATCGCTATCGCCCTGGGTATGGTCCTGTCGTTGATTATCTTCTGGTTTGTCTTCTTCAGCGGCACAATGATTATGAATAATGTCGTTGAGGAGAAAACCAACCGCATTGTCGAGGTCGTGGTGAGCAGTTGCCGACCCTTCCACCTCATGATGGGCAAGATTATCGGCGTCGGCTTATCGGTACTTACCCAAATGGGTATCTGGATTGTGCTGCTGGGAATTGCCGGAGTTATTGGAGGCAGCCTGATGGGTGTGGGCAGTACTGTGGCTTCTCCCGAGATGATAGGAGCGGGTGCAGCTGCAGCCCCTGAGGTTGAAAGCGAAATGGGAAGTTTATTGAGACAACTCATGTCCATTAACTTCACGTCCATTATCATCAATTTCCTGCTCTACTTTGTTGAGGGCTACCTGCTGTATTGCGCCATCTTTGCTGCCCTTGGCTCGGCAGTGGACCAGGCCAGTGACACTTCACAGTTGTTGACCCCCGTGATGCTGCTGATGTTCTTTGCCTTCTATGCCGCCATTGGCTGTGCCCAGAACCCCGATGGACCGATGGCATTCTGGTGCTCGATCATACCGTTCACCGCACCCACGGTGATGATGGTTAGACTGCCGTTTGAAGTTCCCATCTGGCAAATCATCCTGAGCCACGTCCTGCTGATTGCAACGGCACTTGCCATCGTGTGGCTTGCCGGCCGCATCTACCGCCGCGGTATCCTGAGCTACGGTAAGAAGGCCAGCTTCAAGGACCTGTTCAACTGGTTGAAATAAATTTCCCCCCTAGAGGCTCTAGATGATCTAGAAAATCTAGAGCCTCTAGAATAATAGAAGACTATCACAATGAGAATTGTAATACAACGTGTGACCGAGGCCTCGGTCACCATCGACGGACAAGTTCACAGCACCATCGGCTCCGGCATGATGGTGCTGGTGGGCGTGCGCGAGGGTGATACCCTTGACGACATGCGCTGGCTGGCGCAGAAGACCGTGAACCTGCGCATCTTTGACGACGAGCAGGGTGTGATGAACCGCAGCATCATCGATGTCGGAGGCGAGGTGCTTGCCGTGAGCCAGTTTACCCTCAATGCCTCGACCAAGAAGGGCAACCGCCCCAGTTACATCCACGCTGCGGGCCACGACCTGGCAGTGCCGCTCTATGAGGCCTACTGCGATGAGGTGGCACAACTGCTGGGCAAGGAGACCAAACGCGGTGTGTTTGGCGCCGAGATGCAGGTGTCGCTCATCAACGACGGCCCGGTGACCATCATCATCGACTCGAAACTCAAGGAGTAAATATTGTAATCTATAATAGCCGAAAAAGTGCGATGAAATCGAAGTGTATTGTCGAATTCATCGTACTTTTTCGGGCCTTAATGTCCGTTTTGAGAAAAGCCTTGGTTGCAAAAAAGTAACAAAAAGTGGTCAAAAACAAAAAAAATTGTATCTTTGCACTCGGATGATTAAAAACATTCTCAAAATATGGCTCATCATGATGGCTCTGGCGGGAATTCTCGTCGGCTGTAATGGTGTGCCACAATATGACCACCGTCTGACGCAAGCCGATAGCCTGATGAGCACACCCAGCCAACGCAAAGCTGCTCTGGACCAACTCATTAACATCCCGCCTAATAGTCTGACCAAAGAGAGTGACAAGGCCTATCTCGCCCTGCTGCTCACAGAGGCACGATACAAGAATTATGAACGCATTACCAGCGATGAGGTCATCAACTCAGCTATAGAGTATTATGAGCACCATCCCAAGGACCAGGAAAAGCTCGCGCGCGCATACATTTATAAAGGAGCCGTACTTGAGGACCTAGAAAAACCGGACTCTGCCATGTGGTTTTATAAGAAGGCGGAGGTCACAGCAAGCGAGGAAGATGATTATAACCGAGGCTATGCCCAGTTGCGCATGGGCAAACTGTATTCCGGTCACCATGCCTACGACGGACGCGACATCGAAAAACTTGAGCAAGCGTTGGAAAGTTTCCGTAAGAGCAAAGACATTCATTATCAGATTGTTTGCTTGAGCGACCTGGGCGCAATGTACCGATCCACCGTTAAGAAAGAGGCTGAACAAAAACTGACAGACGCTTTCAATTTGGCCAAAACGCAAAAAGACACCCTCAACATGATTAAGAGCCTAAAGAATCTGGCTTACCTTTATTTCATGCAAAGTGTCGATAATAAGGATTACATCCGTCCTGCATACAACAAATTGCAGGAAATCAAGGCATTAAAGATAAATGGGCTTAGGGAAGATGTTTATACCACCTTCGCCAGCATTTACGCCAATTGCGGTAAAGTGGACTCGGCAATGTGGTTCCTGCAACTCCCACCCCAAAGCAATGACTCATCCTACCTCAACTCCAACAACTACCTGGAGGCGATGAGCCAAATCTACAAGGCACGTGGTGACAGCATTAATTACCTGAAAACCAGCTATCAATGTGACCGGAACTCGTTCAAACTGCTGCGTGACCCTTATATCGTAAAGATCATGACAACCGAGTTGCAGTTTGACGAGCACTACAAGAATGAACAGGAGCAGAAACGACGCACGAGGAATTATTTCCTCTGGGCCATCGCATCGGCTATCATCCTGTCACTGTTGCTGTTGGCATTGCTGCTCTATCTGAGAAATCACCGTTATGATAAACTGGTGCTGGAGTTGAAGGACCAGTCCCAGAGCCAGATGCAGGATCTCACTGATATGCAACAGAGTATCAATGAGTTGCAGATCAACGATGAACGCCTCAAGGGGTTTATCTCGTCGCATGTGGGCATGATGCGCGAAATCATCGAGGCCTGCTACCACGAGCCTAACAACCGCATTGCCGAGAACATGAAGCGCATCGTCAAGTTCCAGGACAGCAATAAGGACAACTGGGTCAGGCTGTTTGACTACATCGACCTGGAGCACAACAACATCATGACGCGCACCCGCGAGAATTACCCCGACCTCAACGACCGCGAATTGCTGCTGCTGGCATTGACCTGCATGGGCTTCACCTATATCCAGATTGCCATCATCATGGGGTACTCCAACGCCACCAGCGTGAGCGTCATCAAGCAACGATTGGTGAAGAAGATGGGGCTCGACTGCTCGCTCAACGAGTACATCCAAAACAACGATAAAATGAAAAAATGATGCCTGATAGGCAAAAACTACTGTTTTTGGCACTAATTTTTGAAAGACCGAAAGGTGTATTACAAAAAAATTTTTAACTCCGTGATTTACAGCACATTAAAATCACTTTGTATTACGAAAAAATTTGGTCAATTCAAATATTGGCTGTAATTTTGCATCGGAAATCTAAACAAAGCTCTTATTGAATCTAAACATTTTTGAAATTATGAAACGATTTTACTTCATCGCTATATTAGCCACCATCTGCGGCATGACCGCAATGGCTCAAGACAGACCGGATCTGACCCACCAGACAGGTGGTGACGACCGTATTGATTTTGCATTTATCATGGATATGCCGTCACTGGTCTATGATGGCGATGCCCAAGAGATCATTGTCATGGGATCGCAATCAGACTACTACACGGTAACCATCATATCTCAATCCACCCAAATGATCATGCTGGAAACAATGGTCGATGGGACATATGACATCATTGACGTGTCCATGCTGGCGACTGGAACCTACACCATCGCCCTCACGAGTCCAAGATGGAACACCTATTCTTGGTCATTCACTCAAGGAGTGGGCTTGTCAAACATCAAAACCACTGGAAGGACAACAGGCGTCCTGAACAATGCTTCCGGTGACCGATTTAAATTCAGAGAATAAGAGAATGTTTAGATTTTAAATAATTAGGTATTCCTTAGATCGGAGAAACACACATCATCCAAACTGCTGCCCGCTACCATCCATAGCGGGCGGTTGTTTTTTATATACCGTGGGATGAATTATCGCTTTTTTGGCAAAATTCACATTCGTTATCACGGCTATATGAAAAATAATGGCTAATTTTGCAGGTTGTAGTTCGGCAATACTACATGTCAAAAGATCGTATTAGAGACACAATCAAGACGATATCTACAAGATAGCAATGATAAACCTGAGTGTAAATGTCAACAAAATAGCCACCCTGCGCAATGCGCGCGGCGGCAATGTGCCTGATGTACTGCAAGTGGCCATGGACTGTGAACGATTTGGTGCCAACGGCATTACCGTGCACCCTCGTCCTGACGAGCGCCACATCCGTCGCAGCGACGTACTGGCCTTGCGTCCGCTGGTGCGTACCGAGTTCAACATCGAGGGTTACCCCAGCGAGCAGTTTATGGAACTCGTTCTGAGCGTTCGCCCCACCCAAGCGACGCTGGTGCCTGATGGCCCCAACGTGCTCACGTCGTCGGCAGGCTGGGACGTGGTGCCCAACATGGCATTGCTCACAGGCATTGTTGACCGCCTGAAGGAGGCCGGCATCAGGACGAGCATCTTTGTGGGCACCGACCTGGACAACATCCGTGCGGCAGCCCAGACCGGCGCCGACCGTGTTGAACTTTACACCGGCCCGTTTGCCGAGGAGTTTGAAACCGACCCCGAGCGAGCCGTTGCCCCGTTCGCCGCAGCCGCCGCTACCGCCCACAGCGTGGGTCTGGGGCTGAATGCAGGCCATGACCTGAACCTGAAGAACCTGAAGTTCTTCCAGCAGCACGTTCCTCACCTGAGTGAGGTGTCGATTGGTCACGCCCTCATCAGCGACGCCCTGTACCTGGGTCTTGAAGCCACCATCAAGGCCTATAAGGACTGCCTGAAATAAAAGAAGATTATTCACGTTAAATATTTAAGAAATAACCAAATAACAAACTAATATGTCAATCCTCAACATGATTCTCGCTCAAGGTGAGCCCGCCAGTCAAGTGGTACAAGAGGCCGCCGACACCCTGCAACAAGCTATGGATACTACCGTACAGGCTGTCACCGACAGCGCTGCTGCCATTGCTGCCGCCACCGTTCCCGCTGCTGCCGAAGTAGCCGAACCCGTAGTCAAGGAACTCTCGGTATGGGACCTCACCATGGCCGGTGGCTGGCTGATGATTCCGTTGGCACTGCTTGCCATCGTCAGCATCTACATCTTCTTTGAAAGATTCTTTGCCATCAACCATGCCAACCGTCAGGACAAGTCCTTCATGGACCGCATCAAGGAATACATCCACCGCGGCGAGGTGGACCAGGCCCTCAAGCTGTGTCAGGACACCAATACCCCCTATTCACGCATGATTGAGAAGGGTGTGACCCGCATCGGCCGCCCCATGAACGATGTGCTTGTTGCCATCGAGAACGTGGGCAACATGGAGGTCGCCAAGCTCGAGAAGGGCTTCAACTGGCTGGCAACCACTGCTGCCGGTGCTCCCATGATCGGTTTCTTGGGTACTGTAATCGGTATGGTAGAGGCCTTCTTCCAGCTTGCCAGTGCAGGCAACAACAGCAATGTGACCATCCTTGCCAGCGGTATCTATCAGGCCCTGGTGACCACCGTTGCCGGTCTGATTGTTGGTATCATTGCCCTGTTTGCCTACAACTACCTCACCTCTCGCGTCAACAAGGTGATGAACAAGCTCGAAGGCAAGACGATGGAATTTATGGACCTGCTCAACGAGCCTGCCAAGTAATATCAGGCTTTAGGTTATAGGCTTTAGGCTTTAGGTTATAAGCGATAGTCATCGTACTTACAACTTAAAACTTACAACTCTAAGACTAAAAAGATTATGGCACTCAAGAGACAACATAAAACCCTGTCGATGTTCAGCATGGCATCGATGACCGACGTCATCTTCCTGCTGCTCATCTTCTTCCTCGTCACTTCGACGTTTGTATTCCCGTCAGCGCTCGAGGTCAACCTGCCGCAGAGCAGTGAGCAGACCGCCATCAAGCCCACTACCCGCATCTATGTGGACAAGGACCTGAACATGTATGCCACACAGGCCACCGAGACAGGAGAGAGTGATCTGCTGCCCATCGCGCCCGAGCAGCTCGAGGGCTTCATGCAGGCTCTCAAGGCCGGCAACCCCGACGAATTTGTCGCCGTCTATGCCGATGAGGAAGTGAACTACGGCAAGATTGTCGAGATTCTGGACAAGGGCTCTAAGCAAGGCGTGAAAATCGTGCTTGCCACCAAGCCCAGCGAGGCATCGTTTGGACCGGTAACCGAGCAGGAGGACCCTGCCGTCGTGCAGGATGTGCCTGTTCCCGTTAACCCCTAACACGTCATCACAATGGAAGAAGATCGCCGCAAACATAGCCTCTGGGCACTGCTGCTGACCCTGCTCCTCACGGTGGGGACACTGGCACTGTTGCTGCGCTTCACCTTGCGCTATGAGCAGTTGCCTGACAGGCCAGACCTGACGCAGCTCGCACAGGACTCCATCCTGTTCGGCGGAGACTATGTGATGCTGGGCAACACCCTCGACAACGTGCAGAACGACCTAATGGACGAGGAGTCGGCCGAGCCCAGTGCATCACCCGAACAGGGCGATGAACCCGACATCGATGCCGATGATCTGGAAGACGCGGGCGAAGCCAACCAGAAGACTCCACCCCTGGTGACGCAGAAGACCGAGTCTCCCCACAAGGTGAAAGAACAGCCCAAGGAAGCCGAGCCCAAGAAGTCGGGTCCTGTCAAGGAGAATGAAAAGAAGGTCGAGAAGCCCAAAGCCAAGGACAAAAAAGCCGAGGCTCAGGAGACCAAGTCCAAGAACACCAGCGAGCAGAAGACTCCGACCAGCAGCGCCGCCGACAACAGGGTGAAAAACGCCTTCGGCAGCGGTAAGGGACAAGGTGGAGGCCAGCAAGGTGCAGCCAGTGGCAATTCCAGCCAAGGCGTTCTCGCCGGCAAGCCCGGTGTGACAGGACTGGCAGGTTATACCCTTGAATACTGGGCTAAACCCGTCCCCAACAGCAAATGGTCGGGCCGTGTGATGGTACGCGTCACTGTTGACCCGAGGGGCAGAGTCACCTCGGCCAAAGCAACGGGTGCTACCGGTGACCTCGCCTCGCATCCTGAGGTGCGCCGCGCCTGCGAACAGGCAGCCTTGAAGTCACAATTCTCGGTTCCCAAGAACACCATGACCGAGGGTATCGGTACCGTGACCTACATCTGGCACTGATGCCTCGTCATAAAGATTATCACAGGAAACCCTACTGCACATTTTGCGGTAGGGTTTCTTGCTGAGGGTACATCCCACCTGCCATCAGTCCCTGTTCATTGAATCAATATCATGAATTGCTGAAAAAATTTTGTGGTATAATGAGGTTTTTCTACTTTTGTTTCTGGAATAACAAGGAAAAGCAGCAACCCATGAGCAATTATTACAAGCAGACCAAACAGGAGACCATCATCTACACGATTGTGTGGTTTGTCTTTTTCTTGGCCCCCCTTGCAGAATTTGTCTTCAATTATGACCATGAGCACTCTTTTTGGATCAAGAACGGGTTGCTTGACACATGGGCACACTTGCTGCTCTTCTTCATAGCCTTCCTCATCCACAACCACATTCTTGCCCCCATCCTGGTGAAACAGAAGAAAGTAACGAAATACATCATCTGCAGTGTCACCGTTATCGCTTTGTTCCAAAGTGCCCAATGCATCCATAAGCCCAACCACATGCCCAATCACGCAGAGCAAAACAATCCTGTCGAGGTAGCGCCACCTCCCCCTAACGGACGCCCACCCATCGACAGACATGATATCTCCATGTTCATTCTCGTCATCATGATGATGGGTGCCAACCTGGGTGTGAAGACCTATTTCCAGAACGAGGAGGAGAAGAAGCATCTGGCCAAGCTCAAGGAGCAGAGCCTGAAGCAGGAACTTGACTACCTGCGTTACCAGATCAACCCTCACTTCATCATGAACACGCTGAACAATATCCACGCACTGGTGGACATTGACCCCGAGCAGGCCAAGGACAGCATTGTGGATATGTCCAGGATGATGCGCTACCTGCTCTACGAGAGCGATAACCATTGTGTGTCGCTCAACAAGGCGATTGTCTTCCTGAAGAAGTACTTGAACCTGATGAAGTTGCGTTATACCGACATGGTCAACGTCAACCTTGACGTACCCGAGTCATGTCCCGAAGATATTGCAATTGTGCCACTGGTGTTCATCCCCTTTGTAGAGAACGCATTCAAGCATGGCGTGTCCTATGACAAGCCGTCAACCATCAACATCGATATTGAGAAGAAAGGCGACCGCCTGCTGTTCCACTGCAACAACACCAAGAGCAACGCCAAGCACGAATATGGAGGCGTGGGGTTGAGCAACGTGACCAAGCGCTTGGAACTCATCTACGGCAACGACTACACACTTGACATTAACGATGGCGAGGAGACCTATGACGTGCTGCTTAATCTTCCCGCCAAGTGTCCTAAGGAGTTTGCCGCTGCCGATCAACAACCCTCGGCCTAACAAATACAAATCCACCTAAACCCGACAGAATTATGATAAAATGCATTGCCATAGACGATGAACCACTGGCCCTGAAGAAGCTGGTGACTTATATCAAGAAAATTCCCTATCTGGAACTGGTAGCCCAGTGCCACAGTGCTATTGAGGCCCAGAAAGTTATTGACCAGCAAGAGGTAGAAGCCATCTTCCTGGATATCAACATGCCGGATCTCAACGGCATGGACTTTGCCAAGTCGTTGGAACAGGACCACAGCAAGGGACCGGTGTTGGTCTTCACAACAGCCTACAGCGAGTATGCCATCGAGGGCTACAAAGCCAATGGCGTAGGGTATCTGTTGAAGCCCTACGGTTTTGACGAGTTTGAAGCCGCAGCCCAGAAGGTGAAAGACGTCTGTGAAATCCGCCAGCAGGCCAAGGACGAGGTCTCCACCCAAATTGGAGACGACGGCATCATCTATGTCAAGAGCGACTACAAGATTGTTCGCATCAACATCGAGCAGATCCGCTACATCGAGGCGATGAGCGAGTACTTGAGGATCTCGTGTGAGGGTAAAGACAAACCTGTTATTGTGCTGCTTAGCATGAAGAAGATTGAGGAGCACTTGCCCTCCAACAAGTTCATGCGCATCCACCGTTCCTTTATCATCAACCTCGACAAAGTCAGCGAGGTAAAGAAAAACCATGTGCTGATGGAAGGAGACGTGTCGTTGCCCATTGGCGACAATTACAAGGATGCGTTCATTAACTACCTCAATAGCAAGATATTGACAAAATAATATTTTTCTCATAGTATTTTATTCATGGGGAGGCACACGCGAGAAGCGCATGCCTCCCCCCTTATTTTATGCTGTTTTTGGCCACATTGCGTCAAATAATTGGGTTGCAGTTGGGTGATAGCAGGATTTTTTGTAATTTTGCACGTTTTTAAGCGAAAATAATTCTTATTCAAGACTATGAATATTTCCTACAAGTGGCTCAAACGCTATATTGACACCGACATGACACCCGAGCAGGTGGCAGAGGCATTGACCTCGTTAGGCCTGGAAGTGGGTGCTGTAGAACAAGTAGAAACCATTAAGGGCGGCCTGCGCGGCCTGGTCGTAGGACAGGTAATGACCTGCATCGATCACCCCAACAGTGACCACCTGCACATTACCACCGTCAATTTGGGAGATGGCAACGATCCCGTACAGATCGTGTGCGGCGCCCCCAATGTGGCAGCAGGCCAGAAGGTCATCGTCGCCACCCTGGGCACCAAACTCTATGACGGTGATCAGGAATTTACCATCAAGCGCAGCAAGATGCGTGGTGAGGAGTCACTGGGCATGATCTGTGCCGAGGACGAGATTGGCGTGGGCACCAGCCACGACGGTATCATCGTCCTGCCCGAGGATGCTGTGGTGGGCACTCCCGCTGCCGACTACTACGGCATTGAGGACGATTACCTCATTGAGGTGGATCTGACCCCCAACCGCATCGACGGCGGTTCGCACTACGGTGTAGCCCGTGACCTGGCTGCATGGATGAAGCGCCATGGCATGGAGGTGAACCTGCACAAGCCTAGCGTGGACGGCTTTGCCATCGACCGCCAGGACGGCGGCATCCCCGTCACCGTTGAGAATGCCGAGGCTTGCCCCCGCTATGCAGGCTTGACCCTGCGCGGCGTGAAGGTTCAGGAGAGCCCCAAGTGGCTCAAGGACCTGCTGCTCGCCGTGGGTCAGCGTCCCATCAACAACATCGTTGATATCACCAACTATATACTGCTGGGCACCGGACAACCCATGCACTGCTTTGACCTGAGCAAGGTCAAGGGCGACCGCGTGGTTGTCAAGACCGTAGCTGCCGGCACCAAGTTCACCACTCTTGACGGTGTGGAGCGCACGTTGACCGACCGCGACCTGATGATCTGCAACGGCGAGGAGCCGATGTGCATCGGTGGTGTATTCGGCGGTCTGGACTCGGGTGTTACCGAGACAACTACCGACGTGTTCCTGGAGTCAGCCTATTTCCACCCCACGTGGATCCGCAAGACGGCTCGCCGCTTCGGTCTGAATACCGATGCCTCGTTCCGCTTTGAGCGCGGTATCGACCCCAATGAGGTGATTTATAACATGAAGCTTGCCGCTATGCTCGTCAAGGAGCTGGCAGGCGGTGAAATCTGTGGCGACATCATCGATGTGAAGGCACATGACTTCCCCGGCTTCCCCGTTGAGCTGCACTACGACTACGTGAAACGCCTCATCGGTAAAGAGATTCCCCATGACGTGATTCGTGACATCGTCAAGAGCCTGGAGATGGAAATCACTGCCGAGGACGACGAGAAGCTCAACCTCGTTGTGCCCACCTACCGCGTTGACGTTCGTCGCCCCTGTGACGTGGTCGAGGACATCCTGCGCGTGTATGGCTACAACAACGTCGAGTTCACCGATGAAGTACACGGCAGCCTGTCGAACAAGACCGACGTGGACTTCCGTGACGACATGCAGGAGACCGTGAGCAATCAGCTCACCAGCGTGGGCTACCACGAGATGATGAACAACTCGTTGACCGTGGGCGCCTACTACGAGGGCCTGACGACCTATCCCGCTGAGCTGTGCGTACGCATCATGAACCCCTTGAGCAGCGACCTGAATGTTATGCGCCAGACGTTGCTGTTCGGCGGTCTGGAGAGCATCGCCCGCAACATCAACCACAAGAACGCCAACCTCAGGCTTTATGAGTTCGGCAACGTCTATAGCCACGACGGCAGCATCAGCCAGGAGGAAAAAGCCCTCGCCCCCTACAGCGAGAGCACCCAGATGGGCCTGTGGCTGAGCGGCAACAACCATGACGAGTCATGGGCCGACAAGGTGAGGGCGCTCAACGTCTATGACCTGAAGGCCGACTTCGAGAACGTGCTTACCAACATGGGCATCAACCTGCGCGACCTGGTCGTTGAGCAGCATGAGGACGAAATCCTCAATCCCGCCTTGCGCTACAGCAACCGTGGTGGCAAGACCATCGCCGTGATGGGTGTCGTTGACGAGGCACTGGCCAAGAAATTTGACGTGGACCAGCCCGTCTATTACGCTCAGGTGAACTGGAACCTCGCCTGCAAGCTGGCGATGAAGAAGGACATCAAGTACAGCGACCTGCCCAAGACACTGCCCCTGCGCCGCGACCTGGCGCTGCTGGTGGATCGTCAAGTGACCTATGACGACATCCGCCGCGTGGTCGAGAGCAGCGAGAAGAAACTGTTGAAGTCGATGACCCTGTTTGACGTCTATGAGAGCAACAAGCTGGAGGCTGGAAAGAAATCCTATGCCATCAGCATGATTCTCCAGGATAACGAGAAGACGCTCAACGACAAGCAGATCGACGCCATCATGAACAAGATCATCAAGAACTTGGAGACCCAGTTGGGTGCAAAGCTTAGGTGATTCTTTATTAGGCTTTAGGCGTTAGGCGTTAGGGGTTAGATGTTAGACTTTAGACGTTAGACCTTAGACGTTAGGGCCTGGAAGATAAGAGAATATTTTAATCTTTAAACTACATAATAAAATGGGAAGAGCTTTTGAATACCGCAAAGCAAGAAAGATGAAACGCTGGGGCAGCATGTCCCGCACCTTTACCAGAATCGGCAAGGAAATCACCATCGCTGTTAAGGCTGGTGGTCCTGATGCTGAAGGTAACTCCCGCCTGCGTGCGCTCATCGCCAACGCCAAGGCAGCCAACATGCCCAAGGAGAATATCGAGCGCGCTATCAAGCGTGCCAGCGAGAAGGATGCTGGCGACTACAAGGAGGTAATCTATGAGGGATTTGGCCCTCACGGCATTGCTGTCCTGGTCGAGACCGCTACCGACAACACCACCCGCACCGTTGCCAACCTGCGCAACTACTTCAACAAGAAGGGTGGCTCGCTGGGCAATTCGGGCAGTGTAGCCTTCATGTTCAGCCACAAGTGCTATTTCCACGTTGCCCCCAAGGCCGATGTTGATCCCGATGAGCTCGAGCTCGAATTGATCGACTGCGGTGCCGAGGAGTTTGCCATCGACGAGGAAGAAATGCTCGTATCGGGCGACTTCGCTTCCAACGGTGACATCATGAAGTATCTCGAGGACAACGGTTTTGAGATCAAGAGCAGTGAGTTCGTTTATGAGCCCGCCGACTACAAGGACGTGACCGATGCCGAGCGTGCCGAGGTTGAGGCCCTTATCGAAGTCCTTGAGGAGGATGACGACGTGCAGAACGTCTTCACCACCATGGCCGAGGCCGAAGGCGGCGACGAGGAGGAGTAATCCCTTTTTCAGACGACTAGGACAACTGTGACAAATCTTGTTGCAGTTGTCTTTTTTAACATGAGTTCGACGAAAATAAGTTGCTGATACTCAACTCCTCCCTTAAGATAGGGGAGGTGCCCGTTAGGGCGGAGGAGTATGATTTGCCCTCGAATCACTTCTTCTTGGGACATCAACGCCCCCTGGCCCCCTCTAATCGCTCCCCCTCCTCCGCCCTTCGGGCACCTCCCCCCAGGCGGGGGAGGAGTTGGGAGTTGCTAACGCACTGATTGACAATCAATAATTTCATCGAACTCACGTTTTTTACGAGCCGGTGGCTCGTACTACTACGACATATCAAAAAAGGAGGCCCACAAAGGGTCTCCTTTTTTTGATGGTGGGTGAGAGGGGGTTAGTAGGCGACTTCGATGAGGCGCTCGTCACTGTTGTTGAGGGTGGTGTAGCCGTCGGCAATGGTGAGGGTGCCTTCAATGTCGATGGCGCGGCCATTGGGTGCACAACTGTAGAAGGAGCCGCCCTGGATGGTACAGTCGGTATCACACTTCACACCCTTGGGGTCGACGGTGTTCTTCTTGCCAGTCACGACGACATTGAGCTCGCCGCCAGTGAAAAGGAGCGGCTGTGCCACATTGATACCCTTAGCATCATTGCCGGTGCACTTGATGTTGAGCGTGCCTCCGGTCATGGTGATATTCCAATCGGCCTTCACACCTGCCACTCCCGTTGAGACCTCATTGCCCTGTTCATCAAGTTCAAGCCGTGAAGTGCCACTGGTGATGATGGTCGTGCGTCCACCGGTGATGTACACGAGGCTATCGCAATTGATGCCCTTGGCACCGTCGGCAGCGATTTCCATGTTGATGACACCACCCTTGATATAGACGTAATCCTTGGCCTTGATGCCGTGACCGCTGGTACTGTTCATGTAGAGCTGGCATCCTGGACGCACAAAGACGTAGTCATCGCTTGCCATGCAGTGCTTGCCCACGCTGTAGATGTCCAGCCTACCCTTACCGCTGACGAGGATCTGACCCTCGCTGAAGAGGGCGCCCTTCTGGTCCTCGCCGTCAACCATGGTGTAGTTCTCGCCGTCACGCAGGGTGTTGACCGTGCCCGCGTTGAGCACGAGATAGAACGACTTGCCGCACTGGTTGTTGATGGCGGCACCCGTAGGATTGGTGATGTCCGCACCATTCAGTTGCAGCTGGAACTTCTTATCGCCATAGAACTTGAGCGAACCGTTGGGCGTAGTGCCAGTCACGATGTAACGTACACGCTTTGCCGTACTGGTTATCGTCACATGAGCACCGTCGATAGCCACAAATACCGAACTGGGATTGCCCGTCACCGTAGCCGTTTCTCCATCAAAGGTGATGTTCACCGTAGTGGACCATGACGTGTTTTCCACATAGTCGCCATAGTCTTCCTCGTCTTCATCTTCCTGGATGACCTCGGTCCCCTCAGTCAGAGCAGAGAAGTCTAGCTCAATGTCCTTGGGCGTGAGTTCATCAACCACACCGCCACCCAAGATGATATCGATGAGGGCATTCACGTCGCTGATGTTGATTTCGCCGTCACCGTTCACGTCGCCAGCGGCGCCACTGTCCTCACTCAAAATCATATCGATGAGGGCGTTCACGTCGCTGATATTGACTTCACCGTCGCTGTTTACATCGCCTGTTGCCGCAGTGGCACTAAACGCCAATGCAAAGGTCAATAAGGCAAACAGTAATATTCTCTTCATAGCTCTTCTACTGTATTTATCTTGGGGATGGTTAATAGGCAATGGTGATTACCTTGGGACCCTGGTCATAGGTCTTGTAGCCCGAGGCAATCAAGGTCGAACCCGACACGTCCAGGGGATCGCTGCGACGGCTGTAGGTGTAGAAATAGCCACCCGTGATAGCAAAATTACCGTCAATCTTCACCCCTCTGGGTTTCTTGATTTTCCGGGTTCCCGTGGCAACCGCCTCGAACGAGCCACCATAGACAGCCACATCCTGCTTGGCGTTCATACCCTTGCCGCCATCGCCGGTAGCCATGAGTTTGAGGATGCCGCCATTGACGTTCAACAAGGTATCGCAGTAGAGTGCGGCACAGGCTGTGGTGTCCATGACGCCATCGGTGGACTCAATCCTGCAGTCACCGTTGCTGATGGCAACAAGACGCCCACCATTGACCTGCATGAAGCCCTCGCTACGCATTCCCTTGGCACCGACGCCCGACGTCATGATGTTGATGACACCGCCGTCGATGATGATGCCGTCGTTGGCGCGCAGGCCGTCAAGGGCGCTGCTGTTTACAAACATCTTCACGCCCGGACGGATGCGGATGTAATCGTCGCTGCGGATGCCTCCACGACCCACTGCAATGACTGACAGTTCACCCTTGCCGCTGAAGATTATCTGCCCCTCGCTGAAGAGTGCCGCCTTCTGGTCTTCCTCATCAACCATGGTGTAGTTGGTACCATCCTGCAGATGGTTGACCGTACCCTCGGCCAGCACGACATAGAGCGACTTGCTGCCCTGGTTGTTGATGGCTGCGCCGTGGGGATTGGTGATTTCGGCACCGTTAAGCAGGATCTGGAAGCGCTTGTCGCCATAGAATTTGAGCGAGCCGTCGGTCGTCTTGCCAGTGACAATAAACTTTACGGGGCCCGACATGTTCATGACGGTGACATGAGCGCCACTGGTCTGTACCGATACGCCGGGAACAGTGCCGGCAATTGACACGTTCCCACCGTCGAAGTTGATATTGATGACCTTGTTCCAAGGTGAATTCTCCACATAGTCATTATAGGTCGAGTCACTCTCGTCAGTAACAGGCACATCAGGGGTTTCGGTCAACTCGCTGAAATCCAGCTCAATGTTGACAGGTTCAACCTGATACTGGGCGATGATGTCGGCCATGTCAGTATCATCCTTTTGGCATGACGCCATGACAAGCGTCAATGCCGAAAACAACAGGCTATAGCGTAAAAACTTCTTCATAACCGTCAGAATTTATAGGTATAACCCATGCCCAGCATGTGATTGTTGGGCTCATCACTGCTTCCGCTAAGCTGACAGCGGTAATAGAGCTTGAAATTGTGTTTCTTCTTCAAGCTGTGGCTGACGCCAACGATGAAGCGTGTCTTTTCCAGATCACGCGTCGTGTGGAACTCCACATTGGCAAAGGGGTCAAACTTGCACTTGGGGATGTCCCACTCGGCCTGCAAACGGCTGCGCAGCACGTTCTTGCCCTTGCCTTTTACCTCATAGTCTTCCCACTCTCCCTCGTCAAAGTCAAAGTTGTCGATGACCTTTGAGTGGCGGTAGGTATATTGCCAGCGCTCACGCAGGCTCAGTTCCACGCGCTGTATCTTGTAACTCGCCGTGAGCGATACGTTGAAGCGGTGGCGCAAACCCCAGTAGCTTGGGCGCCAGTTGTTGTAGCTCACGCCATCGTCCTGATAGGTGAGTTTCTCACGGTTGTTATCGATGAGCAAGGTGTAGCCAGCACTGGCCTTGAGCCACGGCAGCACTTTGTAGCTGACGTCGCCACCGATGCTCACGCGGTCGGCGGTGCGGAAATTGTTGCGCGAACGAAACTCGGTTTCCAGACCTGCACTCAACTTCTTGGAGAACTTGTGTGAAGCCTCAATAGAAGCGATTAACCCGCCATCGTCGGCATGCGACAATGTCGGGAAGAGTGCTGAGCACAATATTAGCAACAGACCTGTTATCAGTTGTTTTCTTTTACGTCTTGCCATTCGTACTTAGGTATTTTCAACGTGTTATTGATGTGGCTACCACCGCCACCGTCGTTCTCGTAGTCAATCTTGATGACAGCAGTGTCCTTGAGAAAGTCAATGGAGCCGATGGTCACCTTAGTGATATTGAGACCCGTGCGCTTGTGCAGATCCTCAAGCAGTTCCTCGCGACGCTCGGGCGTGATGAGTTCGATGCGGTCATACAGTATCAACTTGCTCGCCAGGTTGCGACGTAGCACGCACGCCTCGAAAAACCAGATCAGCAGGGCAATGGCAATATTGGGTATCAACAGTTCGACAACACTCAGCGAGTCGGCCAGCGCATTGATGACCGAGAGGCTGATGACACCGAACATATAGGACATCTCGCGCACGGGAATCGTCTCGGTGCGGTATCGTAGCACACCGAAGATGGCAAACAGTCCCAGCGCGAAGCCGATTTTCACCTTCACGCTACCCAGCAGGTAGATCAGGAAAAAGATGCTCACACTCAACAGGACGAGCGTGAAGAAGTAGTCACGGCGGTGTGTCTTGCGGTAGTATAAGAAATAGACAATAAAGAACAACACCAACAGGAAGAAGCCGAAACGTAACAACATCTCGGTGACTCCTGCGGCATCAAGCCATCTAAAACCATGAGTGGCATGGTGGACGGCTGCTTGTACGGTTTCAGTACCTTCCTCCAAAGCGGATAAATCCTGTAATAATCTCATATTCTAGTTTTTATTATTTGTCTCTTGTCTAGGTCATCTTCAATTCCTCACACTTGACAGCATGCGATCCACCAAGCGCAAGCGCTCCTTGAAGTTGTTGCGTTTCAACGACGGATTGGTCAATGCCGACCCCATGCAGTACTTGCTGAAACCGCTCGGCTTGATCCTGAGCTCGCGCAGCATTCCCAGAATGGGCGACGGCTGCAGGCCGTCACGCTTCAGCTCGATGATGACCAGACCTGTCAGATCCACGTCATGCCCCGTCTTGAGGTTGTGGAAGCACAGGTCGGTGTCGATGGTCACCCGTTCAGTTTTGGCCTTGTTGACCAGCGTGATGCGCTTGAAATGGTTCTCCAGGTGCTCGGTCAGGATCGTCGGATCATAGCGCAGGTGCTTGGCAAGGAACGCATCATATTGCCTGTATTGCTCGTCCTGGCGCAGGAAACGGATATCGTAGTCGGGGTTCATCGGGTCAAAACCCACCATATCGACGCGTTTCTTCTTGGTGCGGCCATGGTTGTTCTTGGTCTTCACCTCCAGGTAGTTGAGCCCTGAGTCCACATAGGAGCGGATGCGCAGTTTCTGGCGTCCCGCGTGCCCGTTCTGGTGCACGATGTACATGTTGTTGTCCGGCGTGTCAAAATAAGCCGTGTAGTAATGTGCAATGCGTTTTCCGCCAATGTCCTGTGCGCGGTAGTCATCCTTAGCAAGCATCAACAATAGCCGCAACCGATCAACCGTGGTGACAAACTTGGTGTCGGTGCGGTTCATCAGTTTGATGCCACTCATCTCGTCGAGGGTGATGGGCTGGAATGTTGATAATAACTTGTCCATATAAACGCAATCGGCTGCAAAGATATATATTATTAACGAGCGGCTAATTGCTGAATTGTATTATTTTTCCTAAATTTCAGCGGATTATCAATAATCATCAACCAATGATAGATACTTTTATTTCGGAAAAGACTACTCTTTTCAGGGGCAAGGTAAAATGGATCAAAGCACATTCTGCCTCTATTGGCGGAGTGTACTTTGGGTTCACGCTCACCAGATAAGTAAGCCGATTTTACCTCATGGGTACCAATTCGAAGCCCAGGCGGACACCCTCGTACTGCTTGCTGAGGTCACCCACCGTCTGCAGCGTGCTGTTACCGCTCATTGCGGCAGCCACCTGGAGGACCTTGAGCAGATTCTTGCTTTCGAAGGTGAGTCCTAGGCCGCTTTGGGTGCGGGTGATATAGGCGTTGGTCGAGAAGAGCAACGTCTGAAGCCTGATGGTACCGGTTGACGGGTCATAGGTGTAGGAGCCGCTCAAGGGAATACCCTTGATTTTGCCAGCGAACTGATGGTCCTGTGTGAACTGGAACTGCGTATTCTGTGCGCTGATTCCCACGGTGTTATAGACGGGCAAGAGTTTCTCTTTACAGTGCTCGGCAGCGACAGCACCACCAGCCTTGGCCAGCAGGTTCTCGCTGGTGAAAGCACAAGCCGGTGCACCATAATACCAAGCGCCATAGAGTTCACTCTCTTGCACCTTGACACTGCCGATGACCAGTCCCAGCAGGCCGTCGATGGTGTTTTGGGAGCCCAAGCCGCCCAATATACCACCGAGCACACCACCCAAGACGTCACCAAGCGTGCCATTGCCGGTCTCGCTGCCTGTACCAGATCCCATGCCCATATTGCCTAATGCCGTGCATCCACTGCCCATTATCAACAGGGCTGCAGCCACAAAAGTCGTGTAAATCTTCTTCATCTTATCGTATTTTTGAAATGATTGTATTTGTCTTATGGCGCAAAAATATAAAAATCATGAGATTAATCAACCATTTTTTGCCGAAAAATC
Organism: uncultured Prevotellaceae bacterium; assembly: GCA_900318205.1. Lineage (GTDB taxonomy): Bacteria > Bacteroidota > Bacteroidia > Bacteroidales > Muribaculaceae > Sodaliphilus. Next base: position 285,575 of record ONJS01000008.1, read on the forward strand.
AACCAATCCAGTAACCAATAGGTGAAATTTCACTAAATTTGCAACAGACAAAACACTAAAAACCTCCACCGCAATGATTACCAATACTGGCTTAAATGAAATGAAGGACATCATGGCCTATCTGGACAAGGTGCCCTACTGCGTGACCCGAAGGACCCTCTACAATGCCGCTGAACTCTATGAGGGCTACAAGACCGACCAGCACCCAGGGAATTACAGCAGTTGCTATGACGGGCGGGTCTATCAGTACTACCTGTACACGGGAAAGCAAGGCTCGAGCGTGGAGGAGTCGCTGGCGCGCAGCCTTCACGACCACGGCATCCATGCGGCATTGCACCAGTTTATGGAGGCCCACGATCCGCGCCGATGCGTGGGTGTCATGGGCGGTCACGCATTGCCCCGCACCGATGCCATCTATCGCGACATCGCCTTCCTGAGCAAGCGGCTCACCGAGGAAGGGTTCATCATGCTGACGGGAGGAGGACCCGGCGCGATGGAAGGCGCTCACCTGGGCGCATGGATGGCAGGGCGGACGGATAGTGAGATGGAGGATGCCCTGTCGATGCTGTTGACTGTACCTACGTTCAAGGACGAGGGATGGCTGGAGACGGCATTTGATGTCATCAGGAAGTACCCTCAAACGCGATACGAGAGTCTGGGAATCCCCACGTGGCTCTATGGACACGAGCCGTCAACACCCATGGCCACCCACATCGCCAAATTCTTTGACAACAGCATCCGCGAGGACAATATCCTAACCCTGGCCTACGGTGGACTCATCTATACCCCCGGCAGTGCCGGAACGATGCAGGAAATCTTCCAGGAAGCGGTACAGAACCACTACCTGTCCTTCGGGTTTGCGAGCCCGATGATTTTCCTGGGCAAGCATTTCTGGACCCACGAGATGCCCGTCTTTCCCTTGCTACAGCAACTCATGGAAGCAGGCAAATATAAGAACCTGCTGCTCACCCTCACCGACGATATTGACGAAGTCGTCGACATCCTCGTCAACTTCTATAACAGCCACTCTAAATAATCATCCTACCGCGAGCGGTAATGCAAGGGTGAAATCCGCTTAATGCCTGCCGTGAGTGTAGTTTTTTGGGGAAAAATGAATCTTAGTACAACCGTGCAGATGAAATCTGCAAAAAAATGACTACCTTTGCCTAGCGGCGAAGATAGGCGGCGCCTTAACTATGCTCAAATAAATTTGGCATTGTCTTCGGCTTGCACTACCTTTGCCTTGCGGCGAAGATAGACGGCGTCTCAACAATACTCAAATAAATTTGGCATTGTGTTCAACTTGCACTATCTTTGCCTATGGCAAAAAAACTCTGAAAATTATGGCAAAACAGGGACTCACACTGGAACAGAAGCAGAAGCAACGCTTGGCACTGGAGCAACAGCGCTTGCTGGGCACCATCTTGGAAAAAAGCGATGCCGAGATGGAGGAATTCATTGACAACAAGGTCAATGAGATCCAAGCGCTCGAGAAGACATCTGATGACAAGGATGATGATAACGGCTATGACAATGAGGGTACTCAGGACAAGACGGCAAACCGTGATGACCCCCGTAACAGCCGCAACGATGACCCCATCAGCGAGAACAGCGGCGATGATGACACGGTGGCGTGGTATCGCTTCTTTGCCAACAACCGCAGCAATGACGATGAGTATTATGCCCCCACTGCAGTGAGTGAAAAGACGTTGCAGGAGTTCCTCAATGACCAACTGGGCGAGTTGGAACTCAATGAAACGCAGCAGATTATCGCTCAGGCTATCGTGGGCAACATCGAGGATGACGGATACCTGCGTCGGAGCACGACCGAGATTGCCGACGACGTGACCTTCAACGACGGCTACATGGTGGACGCACAACAGGTCGAGGAGGTACTCGAGATTGTGCAGTCGTTGGATCCGCCGGGCATCGCTGCTCGTGACCTGCGCGAGTGCATCCTGCTGCAGTTGCGCCGCAAACCCCAGAGCGAAGATGTGGACATCGCCATCGCGATGGTCGAGAAACACTTTGACGACATGGCAGGCCTGAGATTTGACGTGTTGTCACGCAAGATGGGCATCGACAAGGAAAGGCTGGAGCAGATTTTCAAGCATCAGATCAGACGAGGACTGAATCCATTCCCCGGCAACGCCTTCGGGTCACGGTCTTACATCACCCAGCAGGTGACGCCCGACTTTGACGTGGAACTTGACGAGGAAACGGGCCGCATCACGGTCACCCTGCGCAACAATATCCCCACGCTGCAGATCAGCGAGAGCTATGCCATGATGAACGAGCGCTACAAGAAGAATGCCGACAGCCTGAGCGTCAAGGAGGCCAAGGAGAAGAAAACCATCCAGGACGCTTACCAGCGTGCCAGCGTGTTTATCGAGGTGCTCAAGCAACGGCAAGAAACGCTGTTCAACACGATGAACGCCATCGTGAAGTGCCAGCCCGAGTTCTTCTTGAGCGGCGATGAGCGCGACCTCAAGCCCCTCGGGCAGCAACAGATTGCCGACATGATCGGCAAAGACGTGTCAGTGGTGTCGCGTGCCATCAGCAACAAGTATGTACAGACCCGTTGGGGCGTGAAAAGCCTGAAGTCCTTCTTCAGCGAGGACATCAACGGAGGTTCCAGGCACGAGGTGGTCGATGACCTGCGCAAACTTATCAACGCCGAGGACAAGGCCCACCCGCTGAGCGATGACGCCCTGTGCGAGAAACTCAAGGAGATGGGACACAAGCTGGAACGCCGCACGGTAGCCAAGTACCGCGTCTCGCTCAAGATACCCAGCAGCTCAGAGCGCCGCAAGATGGCAAAATAAAGCAGTCAAACTGTCAACACTAAACTATAAATATTCTTAATGAAAAGATATACCGTCAATAAATTCATTGCAGGCTTGGCCAATTTCCTGTCCACGGCATTGAGCCCGTTGCTGATGCCTACCTACGGTGTATTCTTGGCCCTATGGGTGTCGATCTTGTGTCTGCTACCCTACGGCAGGAGGGTTGTGATTCTGCTCGTGTGCATGGGCATCACCTGCATCATTCCCCTCATCTTCCTGAGCGTTCTGCGGCATTTCAAGCTGGTCAAGGACCTGCATGTCAATGTCAGGGAGCAACGCTTTATCCCCTACGTATTCACGGCTGTGTGCTACGCAGTAGCTGCCTATTATCTGTACTATTGCCATGCCCCGCAGTGGTTCACCATGTTCATGGTGGGTGCGGCGATAACGATCCTGGTGATGGCACTCATCAACCTCAAGTGGAAAATCAGTGCCCACATGGCGGGCATCGGAGGCGTCATTGCCTTGATTTATCAGATCCATGTGCAGGGGCTCAGCGCATTTGAATTGCTTGGGATGCTGTGCTTCACCGTTATCGTGGCAGGCTTACTCGGATCGGCGCGGCTGGCGCTCAGGCGTCATGACACATGGCAAGTGCTGGCTGGTGCCGTTGTGGGCTTCCTGTGCGTGTCCATGACCATGAGACTGTTTGGATAACCATATTCCAACATCTAACGTCCAATGTCTAAAATCTAACGTCTAATCATGAATCCTTTCAACTATAAGCGCCGCCCGACAGTGAGCGTCAACGTGGGCGGCATCGCAATGGGCAGCGAGTGGCCCGTACGCGTCCAGTCTATGACTAATACCGCCACCGATGATGTGGAGGCCAGCGCGGCACAATGCCAGCGCATCGCCTTTGCCGGGGCCGACTATGTGCGCCTCACAGCGCAGGGCGTGAAGCAAGCCAACAGCATTGGTGACATTTCAAAGGTGCTGCGTGGCCAGGGCTGCACAGTCCCCCTCATTGCCGATATCCATTTCAACCCGCAGGCAGCATTGGCAGCAGCTGCGGTGTGTGAGGGCGTACGCATCAACCCGGGCAACTTTGTCGATCCTGCACGCACCTTCAAGCAGCTGGAATATACCGACGAGGAATATACTGCCGAACTGGGACGCATCCGCGAGGCATTGTTGCCGTTCATTGCCATCTGCCGTGAACATCACACGGCGGTGCGCCTGGGCGTGAACCACGGCTCGCTGAGCGACCGCATCATGAGCCGCTATGGTAATACGGCAGCCGGCATGGTCGAGAGCGTGATGGAGTTCCTGCGCGTGTTTGTCGAGGAAAAATTCCTCGACGTGGTCATCTCGATGAAGGCTTCAAATGTCGTGGTGATGGTCGAGGCGGTGCGCCGACTGGTTGCCGCCATGGATCGCGAGGACATGCATTTCCCCTTGCACCTGGGTGTTACCGAAGCAGGCTTCGGCGAGGACGGACGCGTCAAGAGTGCCGTGGGCATCGGTGCGCTGATGGCCGAGGGGCTGGGTGATACCATCCGCGTCTCGCTCAGCGAAGAGCCCGAACTGGAGATACCCGTTGCCCGCAAGCTAGTGGACTATATCTCGCAACGTGAGGGACATCCGACGATCGAGGGTGATTACTGCGAGGGCTATGACCCCCTGTGCCCCGAACGGCGATCGACAATCACTGTTGACGGACTCATCGGCGGCAACCAGCAGCCTGTAGTCATCGCCAGTTACCGCCCCGATCAACTTGACGGTGCAGCGTTGCAGCCCGACTTCTACTATAGCGCCGACGGCCTTATCGACGGTACGCACCGCTTCCTGGTGCCTTTTGCCGCATGGAAAGGCGAGCGCAACGTCTATCCCTTGTTGACCCTGGGCGAGTGGGACCGTTGCTCGACGACAAGGCTGCGCTTCCTGCAGGTGCCGGCATCCACACCGATTCACCGCCTGGAATTCCTGCGCGGCCGCAGCGACACCGTACTGGTCATCACTCCCGTGGGGAAGAATATTCCCGCCGAGCAGCAGGCCATGATCCATGCCCTTGACACGACAGGCATCAACTGCCCTGTCATCGTGCGCAATACCTATGCCGACAACTCCAACGAGTGGCTGCAGGTCAAGGCAGGTGCCGACTTGGGTGCCGTTCTGCTGAACCGCCGTGCCGACGGCGTCTGGCTCGAAGCGCCCAACACCTACAGCAGTGCCGAGGTCGTACGCTACGCTTTTGCCATCCTGCAGGCGGCACGTCAGCGCATCAGCAAGACCGAATTCATCTCTTGCCCCGGATGCGGCAGGACCATGTTTGACCTGCAGACGACCGTGCAGCGCGTACAACAGGCGACGGCTCACCTTACACACCTGAAAATCGGCGTGATGGGCTGCATTGTCAATGGTCCCGGCGAGATGGCCGATGCCGACTACGGCTACGTTGGCGCAGCGGCGGGCCGCATCAGCCTGTACAAGGGTAAACAGTGTGTCGAGATGAATATCCCCGAGACCAATGCCATCGACCGCCTTGTTGCCCTGATCAAACAGCACGGCGACTGGCGCGACCCCTAATTTTCGTACAAAGGGACGGTTCTTTTGTACGAAAAATATGAAATGATTACTTTACAACCAAGATAATGAATAAGATACATCTCTTCCTGTTATTGTTGGTCATCGCATTAGGCTCATGCAGCAGCGACAGCTTTAAGATTGACGGCGACATCACTAACCTTGACGGCAATACGGTCAAGGTGGTTTTCAGGGGTGACTCGGGGGCTGTCGAAACGCTTGCCGAGGTGGACAAGAAAGGTCACTTCACCTTTGAGGGCGCTTCGGAGGAGCCTGTCATCGTGAGCCTGCTCAACTACCGCAATGAGCCGTTGGCAATGGTTGTTGCCAGCAACGGTGACCACCTCAAGGTCAAGGGCGATGCCGACAAAGCGATAGCCGTCAAGGTCAAGGGAAACAGCCTGAACGAGGACTGGCAGCTCTTCCGCGACGAGCACGCCGCCTTCTATGGCGATCCCAACCCCAGCCGACTGGATGCTGCCATCGAGAAGTATGTGCGCGAGCATCCAGCCGAGATGCTGTCCACGGTATTGCTGATAGCGGATTACAGCGACTATAGCGACCACGCCAAGATCCAAAAGATGCTGAACGGCATCGAAGCCAAGGCCAGGCCTGAATCGTTGATAAAGACTTTGCCTGCATTTCAAAAGGGCGACAGCCATAGCAGGTTGCCGCGATTGATGACCCTCAACCTGTGGAAACAGGACGGGGACTTTGAGGAAATCAAGCTCACTGACCACACGACACTCCTCTCGTTCTGGGCCTTCCCCCAGAAAGACCGCGCCGCACTGACTGCGAAGATTAAAGCCATCAGTGACGAGGCAGGAGAGAAACTCCGGGTGATAGACATCCTTACCGAGAGCGACACCATCCGCTGGCATCAGACCATCGCTGGCGAGAGTTGGCCGCACTATTGGGCACCCGCGGGACCGTTGGAGCAGGGCGTCCAGTTGCTGGGCATTACCTCGTTGCCATGGTATGCCGTCACCGACAGCACCGGACTCGTCGTCTATTCGGGTCCCAGCATAGACCAGGCACATAAAAAAGCCAACGACATCACCCACTAAACTCTAAACATTAAACCCAAAAATCTTATGTTAGCGAGAACGATAGCTGCGGCAGTGCATGGCATCGACGCCATCAAGGTCGAAATTGAAGTGACCGTCGATTGGGGGTCGGGCTTCATGATTATTGGCCTGCCCGACACTGCCGTCAAGGAGAGTGCCGAGCGCGTGCGCTGCGCCATGCAGCAAGCGGGATTTGAGTTCCCGGGCAAATCGGTGGTCATTAACATGTCGCCCGCTGACATCAAGAAGGAAGGGTCGGCCTATGACCTACCGCTGGCAGTGGGCATCCTCGCAGCCGACGAGAAAATCAATCCTGACAAGCTGGAGCGCTTCATGCTCATGGGTGAACTCTCGCTCGACGGCAGCCTGCGACCTATCAAGGGCGCCCTGCCCATGGCAATCCTTGCGCGACAGTTGCAGTTGGACGGTTTCATCGTTCCACGAGCCAATGCCCTCGAGGCCGCCGTGGTCAACAACCTCGACATCTATGGCGTGGACAATGTCATTGAGGTGGTGCAGTTCCTCAACGGCGAAATTAGCCTTGACCCGACTGTCGTGGATACCCGTGCCGAGTTTGCCAAGGCACAAGGCGTTTTCCCCTACGACTTCGCCGACGTCAAGGGGCAAGAGAATGTCAAGCGTGCTTTTGAGGTAGCCTGTGCTGGTGGGCACAATATCCTGCTGGTGGGTAGCCCTGGCTCAGGCAAGTCCATGATGGCCAAGCGATTGCCATCCATCATGCCGCCGCTCACGTTGAGCGAGGCCCTCGAAACGACCAAGATCCACAGCGTGGCGGGTAAACTGCAGCAAGGCACTACGCTGATGACCGTGCGCCCCTTCCGCAGCCCGCACCACACGATTTCGCCCGTCGCCCTCGTCGGTGGCGGCTCCTACCCCATGCCCGGCGAAATCAGCCTGGCGCACAATGGCGTCCTCTTTCTTGACGAGTTGCCTGAATTTTCGCGAAACGTGCTGGAGGTGATGCGTCAGCCGCTGGAAGACAGGATTATTTCGATTTCAAGGGCAAAATATTCGACGGAATATCTGCAACGAGTACCAGCGCACGCACTACATGAGCAAGATTTCGGGGCCGCTGCTGGACCGTATCGACCTGCAGATCGAGGTCCAACCCGTCGATTTCGACCAGATGTCCAGCAAAGCCCCGGGCGAGCCCTCTGCCGCCATCCGCCAGCGCGTCATCGCCGCCAGGATGCTCCAGGAGCGCCGCTTCAAGGACGAACCCGGCATCCACTGCAACGCCCAGATGACCCCCTCCCTGCTGCACAAATACGCCGAGCCCAACGCCGCCGGCCTGGAGAAACTCCGCGACGCCATGGACCGCATGAACATGAGTGCGAGGGCCTACGACCGCATCCTGAAAGTAGCCCGCACCATCGCCGACCTCGAAGGCACCGCCGACGTCCTCGACCACCACATCATGGAAGCCATCGCCTACCGCAACCTCGACCGCCCCACCTACCTCAAGTGAAAGAATTATATGTAATAGATTGGATGGGACCTTATAAGTCCCTTGATGATATCTGTTGTAGAGAAGATACAGCAGACTGCTGTATCTATTTGATAACAGGCCGAATTAATTATGATAGAGTTAGAAACATTAAGTATGTAGGTATTACAAAACGCCTGCCCGAAGATCGCCTTTCGGATAAAGATCACTTGAAAAAGCAGTGTGAGATTAAAGAAAAACAATTTTGGGCTGGTCGTTTTTCCGTCTCATCATACAATAATCTAGAGAAGCCAAGGAATCGAGCTAGAGCTGAATTAATTGAAAATCTTATAATTAGATATCTCTCAAGTTTGCCAAAATTAAAAATAGTCAATAATAAAAAGACCAAGAAATATCCAGAGAAACCTATAGGTATCATCTCAAGATGGCAAAAAAGATATACTGATGATGCTAGATTTAACAAACCCAGCATCCTACGAGTATTACCTGATGTTCTTCTATATTCCGAAAAATATTTTTGGAGCGCTCCAAAAATAAGACATCATATTGATTAAGCATTGAAAATAGTTCAAAAAGAGAATAAACTCTCAGATTCAAATTTTAATAATAGTCGTTATGAAATATACTGTAAATAAACGCAAAAGCCCTACAGTTGACGAAATTTTAGAGGATATTAAACAAGTAATGGCAAAACTTGGAAAAACTACTCTAACTATTAGAGAATATGATAAAAACGGAAGTTATCATAGCACTACGGCAACGCGAAAAATTGGCTCATGGAATCAGATTCTAACGAGAATTAACGCATCAATTAATGTGGTTTATCATAATGATAAAGATCTATTAGATAATATCAAGAATGTTTGGTTAAAAAAAGGTATGCAGCCGACCAGAAGAGATATGGATAATAAAGCATGGTCGACGATATCATCTGGGGCATATCTACGTCATTTTGGAACTTGGTATAATGCATTGGATAGATTTGTTGAGTATATCAACAACGATGATGATGAGACTGTTATCAACATTGATGAAGTTAGTAATGAAAAAGGCGAATTCAAACACAAAACAAAAAGGGAGCCGAGTGATAGGCTAAAAGTTCAAGTCTTGATGAGAGACGGAAACAAATGTAGAATATGTGGAGTAGTTTGTGACGGAGGAATACATAAAATGCATTTTGATCATATTATGCCTTGGTCAAAAGGCGGCGAGACGACTTTAGATAATTTGCAAGTGCTTTGTTCTGTTTGCAATGAAGCTTTGGGAGATGCAGACAAATAGGCTTTCAAATTAGAACTCAGGCAGGTTCTAAAGAGAGCAATATGAGAATTATAGTCTCTGTAGTTGTGAATGGCTTTATGGTACATGATTTTGTCGTTTTTGGGGCTTTGTAGCTGACCATAAGGCTGTTGCAATGGTATCATTTCTTCCACTTGGATGAGTTGCCTGAATTTTCGCGAAACGTGCTGGAGGTGATGCGTCAGCCGCTGGAAGACAGGATTATTTCGATTTCAAGGGCAAAATATTCGACGGAATATGCGTCTGCAACGAGTATCAGCGCACCCACTATATGAGCAAGATTTCGGGTCCGCTGCTCGACCGCATCGACCTGCAGATCGAGGTCCAACCCGTCGATTTTGACCAGATGTCATCCAAGGCTCCAGGCGAACCCAGTGCCGCCATCCGCCAGCGCGTCATCGCCGCAAGGATGCTGCAGGAGCGCCGCTTCAAGGACGAACCCGGCATCCACTGCAACGCCCAAATGACCCCGTCCCTATTGCACAAATATGCCGAGCCCAACGCCGCCGGCCTGGAAAAACTAAAAGACGCCATGGAGCGCATGAACATGAGCGCGAGGGCCTACGACCGCATCCTCAAAGTCGCCCGCACCATCGCCGACCTCGAAGGCACCGCCGACGTCCTCGACCACCACATCATGGAAGCCATCGCCTACCGCAACCTCGACCGCCCCACCTACCTCTTGTTATCCAATAGATAGTTTAGTGCTGAAAATCAAAGAAATGTACAAGTGCTATTGTAACGCACATTTTGGAGAGCCCGTTAAAATTGAATTCTAATAAAAGTATTATAGCCCTGAACTGTGATTATTAAAAGGGTGAACAAAAAAGCAAGGTAAATAGATAATTCAAGTTTATGGCTTGTAATTCAAATACGTTTTACCTTGTTGGAAATGTCCAAAGCGCAACCTTTTTTATGGCATCTATGCTATCGAGAATTATTCCCTGTTGCTCTTTTATATTTTTGCGATAAACCGCTGCCTTGTAAATTACAGATGGTTCGTGATTAACCTCAAAAGAAGTTTCACGACGCGACCCGTCAGCTTGCAAAAGGTAAAGATATTCAATGTCGAAATTCCATCCATTATTCCTAGGTCCATGCAGTTTACAGTGAAGGATGATAAGCGAGTCGCTACTGAAAACTGTATTGATATTGCTGACTTCTGCATCGGGATCAGCTAGTTTTGCATTTGCCAATAAAGTGCTTACCATCTGCTTTTTGGCTTCCTTTTGGAAGCTGTTGCAGGAAAGAAACGCTATAGGTAATGCGATAAGAAGTAAAAACTTTTTCATATCTTTTGAAGTAAAAAAGAACAAAAATTATCGACCTGTAGTATTTTAATAAGTAGTAAATAATGCTGCAAAGTAACGTATAAAAACTAGATGATGATTTAGGTATTATTAGGGGATTGCCATGCCTTCCATTTTGGAGGGATGGTATAGGTCAAACTGCCTACAATGATATTATCTGGCATGACTGCTTGCTGAAAGCGCCTAAGGTTCTTGTGCATGTGGACGGGTTTTGAATGGTGGCGAAGCAAGTTGTCCTTAATGTCAAGACTACTGCTTGATGGTGGAAAATAAACCTTGAGCTTGATGGCGGGAAAATTACGCCTAATCATATCAAGAGGCGGGATAAGGTCAGTGTCAGCACTGACAAGGGATACCACATCTGTTTTCTTGCAGACGCAATCCTCAATCATACGAACTGATATATTAACGTCAGTTTTCTTCTCCTCTGGTCTCGAAATGTTGCCCTTGCAATAGGGACATTCGTAGTGTTTCTCCATGTACTTTCCACGAACAATTTCAAAACGAGTACCATTTATAAGTCGATTCGCGTTCAAGAAAGCACTTTGTCGGCTGTTCTTTTGCGGACTAAGAGGTGAAGCGGTAAAGTAAATCACTTTCTCGAGAACTTGGTCAGGCCCCAAGAAACTCTCACACAGTTTCACCATGTCAATCCAATAACAGGCAGCCCAAGCATTGTCAGCCTTTCGGCTACGCTTGAGACCAAAGTAGAAATTAAAGCCATCAATATAGAATGTAACTCTTTTAGCCATAGCAGGTTATTAATTAAAAGAAAAGCCACTCGAAAGTGGCTAATTCCCTACAAGAAAGTAGGGCGTTGCTTGTTTGTTGGTGCAAAGATACAACTTCGGACCCCAAATTTCCAAATAAAAACGCAAAAAATGAAAGAAAAATGCTGAAAAACATATTTTTGTGAGCAAAATTGAGGTCAATCAATGCATAATATTTGTCTTTTATCAGTAACTTTGCATTAACAAATAATTAATTAGTTTCAGTTATGATATACCACTATACAAGTCTTGAATCTCTTGCTTGCATTCTTGAAAGTCGTTGCTTAAGATTTACAAGGTTAGACTTTGTTGATGATCCCAAGGAGTATTCGTTCACAAAAGACGGATTCAATCCTGCTAAGTATGTCTATGTTTCTTGTTGGACAGAATCGCAGGAAGAGACAATACCTCAATGGAAGATGTATGGAAACAACGGAAAAGGTGTCCGAATTGCGATAAAACCTAATGTATTCAACATCATCAAGGATGGTGAATATCGACTGTTGTTTCCGTTAAATTATTTCAATAATAAGGATTATTTTATAACTCCTGTCCTTGATGAAAACGAACAGCCATTTTTCAGAATCAATTACATCAGTGATCTTTTGGATGCTGAGAACAAAATCTTCGAAGATAATAGAATTCATTTTAAAGAAGTGGCTATCTATAAAAGCCTCGAGTGGTCTTTCCAAAAAGAATGTCGTTTTATTCTTTACGTATTCCCAAAGTCAATTGGAAATGTAACTTACAGCCTTCAAGACGCTATTATAAATCGTTTATTTCCAAATCAGAAATATCTTGATATACCTATTTGTGATTCCGCTTTTAATTCTATACAAATCACACTCGGCCCTGATTCAACTTTTGCTGAAGAAATCATTCTACGTTCTCTTCTGAAAAAGTACCTCGGTCATGAGAAATTCCAAAAAAGTGTATTTGCTAATTCTTAACCATTTAAACCAAGTAAGACTGATGAAAGGAAACCATAAATTCAAGAAAATTGTGTGTCTTTGTGGTTGTGAATGGCTTTATGGCTGTCTATGAGGCTGTTGTAATGGGGCAAGTCTTTCCGCTTGGATGAGCTGCCTGAATTTTCGAGAAATGTATTGGAGGTGATGAGTCAGCCGTTGGAGGACAGGATAATTTCGATTTCGAGGGCGAAATATTCGACGGAATATCCCACCTCGTTTATGCTTGTTGCTTCGATGAATCCGTGCCCGTGCGGGTATTATGAGCATCCCAAGAAAAAGTGCGTCTGCAACGAGTACCAGCGCACCCACTATATGAGCAAGATTTCGGGGCCGCTGCTCGACCGCATCGACCTGCAGATAGAGGTCCAACCCGTCGACTTCGACCAGATGTCAAGCAAGGCCCCAGGCGAACCCAGCGCCGCCATCCGCCAACGCGTCATCGCCGCCAGGATGCTGCAGGAGCGCCGCTTCAAGGACGAACCCGGCATCCACTGCAACGCCCAGATGACCCCGTCCCTGCTCCACAAATACGCCGAGCCCAACGCCGCCGGCCTCGAGAAACTTCGCGACGCCATGGAACGCATGAACATGAGCGCGAGGGCCTACGACCGCATCCTCAAAGTCGCCCGCACCATCGCCGACCTTTTTTGTGAACAACTGAATTATCTGAGGGGGGGCTGAGGGGGAGCGGCACAAAAATAAGGGAGGCCGATGTCGTTGGGCACTTTAGATGATGCTCTAGGGGTCAATGACATCGGCCTCGTGGGGTTTCTTTGATTGATGCAGGGCGGGGGTTACTTGTAGAGGAAGCGTTTGATGGTGCGCTTCGGGGTTTTCTCGAAGGGCTCTGGCATCATTTCTACTACGGCGATCTTGCTGTAATTGGGGAGGGATTTGTTGGCCTCAACGCGGATTTTTCCTGGGACAGCGGCTTTGGTCTCCTCGTCCATATCCTCGGGCAACTCGGAATATACGAGCGCTGTAATCTTGCCGTCGCGGTCTACAACGAGGCATTCATCCACATACTGGCAGTTGGCCAGGACTGCCTCGACCTCCTCGGGGTAGATGTTCTGTCCCGATGAGTTCAGAATCATCGATTTGATACGGCCACGGATGAAGATGTTACCCTTCTCGTCAATCACGCCCAGGTCACCGGTGCGGAACCAGCCGTCCTCGGTGAAGGCGGCTTCGGTAGCCTCGGGATTCTTGTAGTAGCCGATGGTCAAGTTGGGACCCTTGACTTGGATTTCGCCGGGTATATGTTTCGGGTCCTCGGAGTCAATGCGTAGCTCGTGAACCGGTTTTCCACAAGATCCAGGCACAAATTTGGTCCACCACTCATATCCCAGCAGGGGGCAGGCTTCGGTCATGCCATAGCCCACGGTATAGGGCAGGTGGATCTTCTTGAAGCACTGCTCGGCCTCGGGGTTAAGTGCTGCACCACCCATGATGAAGCATCGCACGCCGCCGCCGAAGGACTCTATCAGTTTCTTGCGTACCGTCCTGTAAATCAACTTGTTAAAAACAGGGATTGACAACAGCGTTTTGGCTTTCACCAACGAGGGCTTGATGGCATTGGCATAGATTTTCTCCATGACCAGGGGCACCGTGACCACCATATAAGGCTTGATGTCGCGCATCGCCTTGAGCAGCGTGGTGGGTGACGGGGTCTTGCCAAGGAAATAGACGGTGACACCATCGACATTGGGATGGATGAACTCGATGGCCAATCCATACATGTGTGCCAAGGGCAGCATCGAGACAACGGTCTCGCCGGGAGTATTGGGGAAATGGGAGTTGGCGAAATCGTCGGTATCAGCCATCGCCTTATAGGTGAGCATCACGCCCTTGGGGTTGCCTGTGGTTCCTGACGTGTAGTTGATGATGGCGAGGTCATCCAAATTGTCATCGGGGTAAGACACCTGCTCGGGATACATTCCATAGGGATACTGCTGAGCAAACGCTTTCTTACGGTTTTCCCAAGCCGTAGCCACATCCTGATCGCGATGCCACAGCAGATTGCCGTCCTTGACATTGATGGCAGCCTTGAGGTTGGGCATATCCTCGGGGTTCTGCTTTGCCCAGATATCGTCGTCAACAAAGAGCAGAACACTGTCTGAATGGTGTGTCAAGGTGGAAACCGTGTCGGGGTGGAAGTCGGCCAAGAGCGGAACTGCCACACAGCCATTGACATTGATGCCCCAGAAGGTCATCGCCCAGCGGGCACAATTGCGTGCGCAGAGAGCAATCTTGTCTCCCCTGCTTATTCCAGTAGCCTCGAAGAAGATACGGAACTGCTCTATGTTAGTCGCCAGATTGGCATAAGTAAAACTGTCGCCATTGTAGTCACACAAGGCGTTCTGGGTCCAATGTTTACGGACCGTATCTTCCAAATTCTTTAGATAGTGTCTCATATATAGATCCTTTTGAATTATCGAAATGCTTGCAGATACAAACTAATCATCACAAAAGTACAACATTTTTCTAATATTACTCAATAATGATGAATATTTTTGATGATTAAAACCATTTAAGACCGTTGCCTCACGACAGATTCAGGTATAGATGGAAAGCGATTGAGATTGTTGTCCCTGATGATTGGCGACGTCTTTTCAAATCTTCATGAGATTTGATCACTTGTCAGGCTGCTGCAACCGGCGAAGGCACCATCACCGATTCTCCTCACCGTCTTGGGGATGATGATGCTTTCCAGGCCAGAGCAGCCCATGAAGGCGAAGTTGCCAATCTCGGTCACCGAGTTGGGGATAGTTACCCTGGTCAGGCTCTTGCATCCATCAAAAGCTGATTCACCAATCCTGGTTACTGAATTGGGAATATGGATACTGGCTAGCGCCGTACAGCCCTCAAAGGTCATATCGTTAATCCATCTTACCGCGTCGGGGATAACAATGCTTTCCAGGCTAGTACACCCTTTGAAGGCACTCTCATGAATTCTCGTCACCGAATTAGGAATGTTGATGCTGACCAGGCTTTTGCAATCTTCAAAGGCTGACTCCTCAATGACAGTCACCGATTCAGGGATGGTTATGCTTTTCAAACCCGTACAGCCACAAAAGGCAAAATCTTCAATACTTGTCACCGCATCAGGAATAATGACACACGTCAACCCCGTGCACTTAAAGAATAGCCCACTGCTGATGCGGGTTACCGAGCGGGGGATGGAGATGCTCGTCAGGCCAGTGCAACGCTCAAAGGCATTGCGGTGAATTTCAATCACCGAATCGGGGATATCAACCTCTTTCAAAGCGGTACATCCAGCAAAAGCTTTTTCATGAATCACCTTGACAGAGTCGGGAATAACGACTTTTTCCAGGCTAGTACAGCCATCAAACGTATTCATCCCGATATCAGTCACTGAATCAGGGATGGTGATGCTTGTCAAGCTGCTACACTCCTTAAAGAGGAGGCAAGGGCCTAAATCAGTCAACGAAGCAGATAGGCTTACGCTCTGTAAACTAGAGCAGCCCAAGAAAACGTAAATGCCGAGTTTTGTCACCGAATCGGGGATGGTCACACTTTTCAGGCCCGTGCACCCGCAGAACGCCCCGCTATCAATGCCAGTCACCGAATCGGGGATGACGACATCCTCCAGGGCGGAACAGCCATTGAAGGCATCACGACCAATCTCGGTCACTGTATCGGGAATAATCATGCGCTTCAAATCCTTACGGTCCTCGAAGGCTTCTCTCTCGATGACGGTAACTCCATCGGGAATCATCCCCACTCCATCTATAATCTCATATCCAGCCATAACAGTCCTTTCTCATCAAGCTTGCAATCAGCATTGCAAGTTCACAAAGATAATACCAATATCCATCACCAGCAAAATATCTGCCGATGACGAACTACTTGAGCGCCTGGTTTTCCAAGCAGGAAGCGGGTTATTCGTTGTTTTTGGGAGAAAGTTTGGCGTTGCGGCGGAGGGTTTTGGGACGGAGGCGGGAGATGGCGCTGTGGGCGAAGGTGCGGCGGAAGTCGCCAGAGGTCATCTGGTTGATGCGGTCGCGGGTGAGGGTTTCCACGGCATCGGTAAGGGCGAAGTCCTCGATGGTAGTTGCCACAGCGTTGGCATTGTGGGGACAGCACAGCTGGCACTCATCACAGCCGACAACCCTGTCGCTGACTACCGCAGGGACCCAGTCGGGCAATTGCTCGTCGTGGTTCTCGATGAGCAGGCAGGAGAGGCAGCGCGAGGCGTCGGCAGCGCCTTCTCCGCTCAATGCGCCTGACGGACACACCTGGACGCACCTGCCACAGTCACCGCAGGTCATCGTGCACGGCTCGTCAGGGGGTAACTGGGCAGTGGTAACAATCTCGCCAAGGAAGAAGTAGGAGCCTTTCCCCGGGATGATGAGGCAGTTGTTCCTGCCGATGAAGCCGATGCCCGCCCGCTGTGCCCAATAACGCTCGCGGATGGGTGCCGAATCCACGCACGGTCGGGTGGTGCAATGGGTGATTTCTTCGATGAAATGGGCCAATTCGGTCAATTTTTCGCGCAGCACTTCGTGGTAATCCCGCCCGTAGGCATAATAGGCGACCCGCAGGGTCCCCTCGGGCTGGAAACGGCTCGGATAGTAGTTCAGGGCGAGCGAGATGACCGTCTGTGCCCCCTCAAGCAGCATCGACGGGTCGCGGCGCAGGTCGCGATGTCCTGCCGCCCACGCCATGCAGCCGTTATGCCCCAATTCAATCCAGCGGTCATAACGAGCCACCGCCTCGTCATCGACGGGCGTGGCAGCGGCAAAGCCACAAGCGTCAAATCCCAGGCTTGCGGCCTGGGACTTGATCAGTGATGCTATATTACAATTCAGGGATGGCATCGAACTTGTAACCCTGCTCCTGGAGCCACTCGATGGCACGCGGCAGGGCATATTTCATATTCTTTTCGGCCTTCAACGAGTCGTGGAAGACAATGATGGAGCCGTTGCGGGCATAACGCTTGACATTGTCCAACACCTGCTCACCGGTAAGTTTGCGGCTATAGTCGCGCGTCACCAGGTCATACATGATGATGGTAAAACGCGAGCGCAGCACCTTGGACTGTCCCCAGCGCAACAGGCCATGCGGCGGGCGGAAGAGCGTACTGCCGATCAATTCGTTGGCACGGAAGACGTTGTGCAGGTAGTGCTTGGTGCCCACATGCGCTCCTTGCAGGTGGCTCATCGTGTGGTTGCCTACCGAATGCCCGCGACGGCGAACCTCCTCCAACAGTTCGGGATGGCGTTCCACGTTCTCACCGACCATGAAGAAAGTCGCCTTGATGCCATAACGGTCCAGCGTGTCGAGCACCCAAGGGGTGACCTCGGGTATGGGACCGTCATCAAACGTCAAATAGACCGTGTGGTCGCGCTTGTGGATGCGCCACACGGTCTCGGGGAATATCATTCGATAGAGCAGAGGAGGACGTTCTACTAACATTTGTTAGGCGTTAGGTTTTAGGCGTTAGGCTTTAGGTGTTAGCTAAGCCTTCGCCATGATGGAACATCACTCGCTCATTGCTTCTTCCAGGTCAATGGAAGGCTCTTCTTGAGCAGCTTGCTGCTGAGCGGCATAACGCTGGCGCATGGACTCCTCATAGGCCTGCTGATAGGCCTGGAGGCGCTGCATATTGACACCGGCATTCACCAGTTTCTGAGCCAATGCCTGGTATTTCTCATCACCGCACTGCTGGCCATAGTCGCCGAGCATGTCGAGCATGTACTGCTGGTCGATGTACTTGTCGGTGCGGGTCAGACGCTCATACTGTGACGGATTCAAGGACTGGTAGAACTTCAGGTATCCAGCATAGCGCATAATCTCGCTCTCCAGCACCTGAGCGCTCTTCTCGATGGCGGAGTTGTCACCGCTAGCCTTTCCCAGCGTGTAGTAGATGTGGGCAACCTGCTGACCCATCTGTACGGTGAACGGGCAGGCACCGACGGGCAGTTTCTCCATCATCAGGTCGAGGATGTGGCGGGCTTTCTTGAAGCGGTCGGCAGCATAGGCCTCGTTCGTCATGCCAGCGGGCACTGACTGGGCACCCTGCTGGGCATTCAGGCCCTCGCTCAACAGGTTGGTTGACAAGTCAAGCAGTGCACTGCGCATGGTGGTCACCATACGGCTAATCGTCTCGTCGAGGTAGAGCGTGCCGGGCTTAGCCTTGTCCAGACCACCCCACAGGAACTTGTTCACCACGTTGTCGTACATGATGTCGGTCGATACGGCAGAATTGCTGTTGCTGACAAGAGGTGTCACCTGATAGGCCAGACCCGTCAGACGCAGGTAGGGATCAAGACCCAGATAGTAGCTGCTGGGCACCGTCATGGCAAAGTAGCAGGGACGGTTCCAACCCTGGGCAATGCTGCTGGCGATGATGTCAAACGACATCAACTGGCTGGCAGTCATACCAGAACCCATCTGCTGCAGGTTCAGGTTGATTGACTGCTCAATCTGGTCGCGCTGTTCCTCACGCACGACACCAGCCTTGACAGCCTGGTCGGCATCCACGGGAATGTAAACTACGGGATACTTGATCTCGTTGATACCGTAAAGATTATTCTTGCTATCGGCGCTATAGATGCTTTGCAGCGACTTGAGGGCCTCCATGGGCGTCGGGTCGGGTTGCACGAAGTAGCAGAACTGACGTTCATCGTAGGCGTAGGTCGTTGCGTCGGCCTGCATGGGCAGCGGAGCCGACTCGTAGGCGGCACGCTGCATCTGGCTGATGTACCAGTCGGTGGCCAGATAACTCAGGTTGACGGCGCGCACGTCGGTGCGGAATCCCTCTACCTCCTGCAGGTACCACAGGGGGAAGGTATCGTTGTCACCGTTACAGAAGATGATACCGTTAGGTGCAACGCTGGCAAGATAGTTGCGGCCGAAGTCGCGTGCCGCAGTGCGGCCACTACGGTCGTGGTCGTCCCACGTCTGGCTCACCATCTGCAGGGGCACTGCCAGGCCGATGAGGGCAGCAATGGCAGCGACAGCAGTAGCCACACCGCCACGGTTACCGTTGGCGGCAACGGCTGCAGCCTCACCCTTGGCTTCCTTCTTGCCCTTCTTCCTGAGAGCCCACATCACGAGGCTCCACAGTCCGGCAACACCCATGCCCACCCAGATGCAGTAGGCATAGAACGAACCGGCATAGGCATAGTCACGCTCACGAGGCTGGCTCGGCGTCTGGTTCAGGTAGAGCACGATGGCGATACCCGTCATGAAGAACAGGAAGAAGATAACCCAGAACTGCTCGATACCACGGCGACCGCGGTAGGCTTGCCACAACAGGCCGATGATACCCATCAGCAGCGGCAGCAGGTAGAACACGTTGTGTCCCTTGTTGCCCTTGCCCAGGTCATCGGGCAGCAGGCTCTGGTCACCCAGGCGCGGATTGTCGATGAACGAAAAGCCCGAGATCCAGTTGCCGTGGGTAATCTCACCCATGCCCTGGAGGTCGTTCTGACGACCGGCGAAGTTCCACATGAAGTAGCGCCAGTACATGTAATTCAACTGATAGTCAATGAAGAACCGCAGGTTCTCACCCATCGTCGGCTTGAGCCTGGCCTCGGTTTCAATAGTATTTCCACTGGCATCAATCTTGGTGGTAGCTTCAACCTGTGTACCCTGCATACCCAGCCAATCGACGTACTCCTGGGCATGCTTCTCGTCATGGATACGCGGGAAGAGCATATCCTGCTCGGGGCTGTAACGGTAGATCTTTTTCTTGCCGAGTTCCTTGTAGCGGTCGGCCTGACCGTCGGCAGTCTTTACCTCGGGGGCATACTGCATCGGTCCCTCCTTGGTGGCGGGCTGCAAGGTGCCTTCACTGCCGGGCTCGTACATGATGTCGCTGTAGAGCGTACGACCGTAGAGCAGCGGGGTCTCACCGTACTGCTCACGGCTCAAGTACTTGGCCAGGGCAAACGTGTTGTTGGGCGAGTTCTCGTCCAGCGGTGTATTCTGTGAGCTGCGGATCAGAATCAGCGCATAGCTGCTGAAGCCGATGAAGATCACGAGGATGCAAGAGATGATGTTGGTGAACACACGCACGGGGACGTGCTTGCAGAACTTGAACAGGTAAACGCACAGGGCAATGATCAACACCAAGGGAATCAGCATGCTTTCGCCGAGGAACAGCATACCCGAGAGCAGGATGCTCAAGGCGAAGGAAATCTTCATGAGCAGGTCGCTCTTGTTGCGGTAGAGTTCAAACAGGGCCCATGCCAGCACGGCAATCAGCAGGATGGCATATACCAGAACACCCGAGTTGAACGACATGCCCAACGTGTTGACAAAGAACAAGTCAAACTTCTGTCCCCACTCCACGAAACCGGGCTCCAGACCGTAGAGAATCAGACCCACGATGACGAAGGAGATGAGCAGCGTCAGCAGCGAACCCTTCAACGTGGACTCTTTACCCTTGAGACGGCACTGGCGATAGTAGTAAATCAGTGCGATGGCGGGGATGCACAGCAGGTTCAGCAGGTGCACACCCAGCGATACGCCGAACACATAGGCAATCAGCACAATCCATCGGTCACTGCCAGGCTCGTCGGCACGGTTCTCCCACTTGAGGATGAGCCAGAACACGAGCGCCGTGCAGAACGACGAGAAGGCGTAAACCTCGGCCTCGACGGCACTGAACCAGAACGTGTCACTCCAGGTATAGGCCAGTGCACCGCAGATGCCGCTACCCATTACGACCAGGTACTGAGCCAGGGTCATGTTGTCCTCCTCACCGTCCTTGACGACGAGTTTCTTCACCAGGTGGGTGATGGACCAGAACAGCAGCAGGATGGTCAGGGCGCTGAAGATGGCCGACATGGCATTGACACACTTGGCGACAGCCATGACGTCACCTCCGGCAAACTTGCTCGCGAAGTTGGCAGCGAGAATAAAGATCGGGTTGCCAGGCGGATGGCCGATTTCAGTCTTAAAACCTTGTGCGATAAACTCCGGGCAGTCCCAGAAGCTGGCTGTGGGCTCGATGGTCAGCAGATAGGTCGCTGCTGCCACAATAAAGATGAGCCATCCCAGCGCATTGTTGATGAGCTTGTACTTCTTCATCGATTCAATCTACAGATTTTGTTTGTATTTCGTTTTTTAGGTTGTTTCTTGTGTACTAAACGGCAAAGTTAGGCATAATATTTCAAAATGCCCCTCTTAAGGCCCCGAATTTGACCAAAATTAACCACAACCCACCCATTATTAACAGTTTCTAAATTGCCATCACGTTCCACATCAGCTGCCACTTCAACCCGTCTTTCCTATCGGCGAATTAAACAAATTATAGAATTGGCTGTGAGAATCGGGTGCTATCAGTTGGTATGATACATCAAAAGCCAGAACACGAATTCCTCATGAAAAAAATCATTCATGATGCCATTCGTGTTTATTAATCAGTAGAATTGTCAATGTGCTATTTGTGGTATAAACGTCCTAAAAGTATATTCTACAGGTTTAAAATGGTTCTTTTCATACGCATTAAAAAATACTTTAAACTCCTCGATGATTGGATCTGATTCCTTTAATTCTGATAGATATTTTTTAAAGAGATCCCAAGATCCCCAGATTATATATGCAATCGGTAGAATCATATATCCTACCCCCCGAGACATTCCTAACCAAAGCGGTCTAACGATATTTTTCAAAAAGAATACAGGGTATTCTCTGACATGATTTTGCATCAAAGTAGTAAGTTTTTCCGTATATTTGTCGTAAGGTACTTTTATATTATTAAAAACGGATTGTATATCTTGTTCACCAAGTAGACAACAAAAAGTTTTAAGAATTGGGTGTGTATCATATATGTCATCTATATCAGGATATTTCTGAAAATTTTCACTAAACATTTTACAAGAAGCATTAAAAATACTTTCTTGTAAATTAATAAGCTCTTCTTCATTTAGAGAAATAGCTGAATACTCCTTTTCTTTATACAAGTAGCCAATATAACTACATGTAAAATTGCTGAAACCATTATCTTTCAATTGACCCATAATAAATGAATGATCATTTTCTGAAAATTTATCATCATTGAATCTTGGAAGTTGAGAGATCATGTCGGTCAGTTCAACATAATTTTCCCAATTATCTTTAATCGAGACATAAAAAACTCCTTGTATTCTTATAATTAATTGTTCACGTTCTAACTTGGTGCTCTTATCATAATTCAGCAGCCGATGTTTTAATGACTCGGATTTATCAACTAACCAATCATCAAATGTTTGTGTTATTTTGTCAAATGGCTCAGTCATGACTTTGTTAAACTCTTTTTCAGTAATGTCAGACTTTAATTGAGTAAGATTTAGATAACGGTTAAACCATCTGACATTATTAATCCTATGTGCTTCATCATGATCATTTTCACGATACTTAAACAATGCTGATAGAATCATCTTAATTGTTTTGATTTCAAATTCGTTTAAGCACATTTCCTCTTGATGACTATCCAAATATTTAATAAAGTCAAAATGGCCATCATAATCCATTCCATGGAACAACTCATAATACTGATGTTTATCAGAACCCCTTGACACCAATATCTCATGCCATCTGTGCTCAAATAATGAGAAAGCAACAGGATATTTAGTCTTGAATAATGCAAATAACAATATATCTATTTTGTTAAAAGAAGCTGGATTAATAAGGCTATAAGTAGAAGCGATGTCATTAGATAATTTGTAAATCTCTCTAAGGTTAGAGAGTGCATTTAAAGCCTTGTTATTGTGATCCATGATATAATCCTTTAATTCGGGTTTTATAAAGGATCCATTACCAAGTTTACATAACTGATCTACTAATGCTTGTCTTAAAGATTCATTAGAACAAGGAGCCAATATGTATTCCTGCTCGAATATCTTCTCAATAAAATTGGCAGCTCCTGATTTCATTTTTGTATACAAGCATTTGACGATATATGATTTGTCATAGGCGGCAATAATATACATGTAAGGAAAATCAGAAACGTTTCTGATTAGTTTCATCATCTCCAAGATTTCATCCGCTTCCAGACGATCAAGGTCATCAATAAACACAATGATTCTTCTTCTAATTCGTTTGATGGCATCTGAGATTTGTTGTTTCTTCTCCTTAAGCGAATTTTCATCGTGGTGAGTTAATTCCCAAAAAGTGGAAATTATTTTGGTTTCAGTTGTATTAAATGTCGATAATAGTTTAGAGTATTCTATAAGATTCTTGGCCAGTGATTTATCATAATGTTTTAGTGTTTTGCTAAGTTCATCAAAAAAAGCAGTTACCAAATCCTTTTGAGCTGTATAAGACCAGGGATTAAAGTCAATAATAACGCTATCAAACCGTAGATGGTTCTTCATTAAACTGATGAATGATGTTTTACCTGAACCCCATGGCGCATCAATGCCGCAGGTAAACGAGCTATTGCTGGTATCAGTAATCAATAAATCTTTCACTACAGATTCCGCAAATTCATCTCTTCCTAAAAAATCATCATCCTTATTACTAATGGGTAGATTTCTTGTAAGTCCTCGGGTTTTATCAAAATTTGGACCAAAAATATTGGAATCATTCCATTTCCCCAAAAAGTAAGACAGATATTCAAATACTGCAAAAACAAATACTATATCAAAATACTTGATGGGCTTTAATATTGATAATGGTGTGAGGTATAAATAATAAGGTGAATCATTCATGCCACACAGACCATGATGAAATCGATAATAAGCCCAAATAATCATTGCAATTATAGCGATAATCAGACTATGCCGTTTGATTATCCTTTCTTTAAAATAGTTATAAATATTATAATAGACAAGGACAAGACAAACTATAAGTGCAATAAAAAAGATGATGTCGTTCAATAGATTTGATTCGAAATTACTGAGGAATGGGTCTACAATATAATTTCCTATCCAACTTTCCCAAAAACGATAAAACAAGACATAAACCAACACTAATACAAATATCATAGCATTATGCCTTATAAAAGATAAAAGAGAATTCCAAACACTGTTTCCATCGGACATTAATTGTTCCCAAACTCTTCCGATTTCATCTCTCAATACAATAAAATTGCTAATAATCAATATTACTATAGGAATAAAGATTAATATATCAATTAAAGTGATTATTACATATTTAGTGGTCCCTGATAAACCTAAAAGGGATACCAGAAATTTATCTAGTGGAAAGATTAATGCAAGAGCTAGAACAAGAGCAGCGATTATACCAATTTTATCTGAATGTTCATAATACCAGTCTTTAAATAGTCCTATAGTTCTCATAATTATAGTCTTTGATGTTAATATCTATATTGTCTTTAGAAATAACGAGGGAGAGGCACGCTGGGTGGATTATATTTGTTTTTGTTGGTTTTCATTTTTAGGGTTGTTGGGTGATGAACGGGGAGTAGAGTATGAACAGTTGGCTTTTACCCTTTTCATAGTCCTTGCCAGTCCAACGCTTTGCAAAGTGTTGGGCAGCCTGTACTATCTGTTTCCCGGATTTATTCATAGAGGCTGTAGGTTTGAATAGGCAAAGATACTGATTTTTCAGTGAAAAATGATTAGTTTTTAGAGAATAGTTGTTTTGGCGTGGGTAGTAAGCCTACAGTGTAGAGGAGGGCGTCAGTCCGATCGTTTTGATTGGTGTAACGCAGGGGAACCCACTGCCTGTGTAAGTGGATTCCCCTGGATTTTTTTGTTATCGATGGGATGTTATTGAAGGATGATCTCGGCAATCTCCTTGCGGGCCTTACTGCCCTCGGGGCAGGGCCATAGAGGATAGACGTGACCCATCTTCTCAGCCACATGTAATTGTGCATCAACTCCGGCAGCCTTCATCTTGTCATAGGTCTTGACGATATCGGTATAAAAAATCTCCCATGTGCCGGTGAAGAGGTCGGTGGGCGGCAGTCCCTGCATATCCCCATAAAGGGGTGAAATCATCGGGTCGCGCGGGTTCATCTCACCAGCCCAATCTGCACCTACTTTCCTTAATAATTCGGCATCAAGGAAGGTGTCGTGTTCCTGTAGCGCATCATCGCTTCCCAACACATCGACCCAAGGTGAGATGAGCACCAGATGCTTGGGCCGTTCGAGCGAGTCGCCCCGTATTTCCTGCGCCAGGGCGAGCGTGAAGCCGCCTCCTGCCGAATCGCCCATGATGATGAGTCGCCCAGCGGAGTACTGTTGGACTAACTGCTGATAGAGTTGCATCATCAATGGATGGGCATCGCGGGCGGTATAGCGGAAAAGCAGCGGATAGTTGGGTGTCACTATGCCACACCCCGTTGCCGCAGCCCACTCGGCCATGGCCTTGAAATGCAGTGGGTTGAAGTTGTGCAGATAGGCTCCGCCATGAATGTAAAGCACAATCGGCTTGGTATCGTCCTGTGCTTCCATGTGGAACACCTGCATGCCACCGATGCGGTACTGTCGCACCTCACGGGGGAATTCCGCGTCGCTCGGGATTTCCACGGTGCTCTGGTCTGTCGTGTCACCCTTGGCTTTCTCATAGTCCTCCATTGTCGACTTAGTGAGTGCATGACTGACCAAAATGGCTCGCGGCGAGCGCCCGTCAATCAACAAGGCGACCACACCGATGACAATGATGGCTGCGATGATTCCCGCCAGCGTCAGGAACACGTTCTTTGTCCTTTTCTTCATAATAATCTTAAAATCAAAAAGTAATTGTATTCTAAGGTGCCAAAGGTATTATATTTTATATAAGTAATGGTATTTTCTTTAGAAAATTTTCAAGGTTTATACGTTAACTATTCAAAAACATAGGATTAGAGATGGACATTCCCCTGATGGCTCAGATCTGTTGGTAGCTCAGTAGTATTCAGGGATGAGAGATGTCGCCTGCAGTGTATCGGGAGTCTTGAGGGGAGTGGAGAAATCCGTGAAGTGCGAGAGTGGCGAGCATATAAATTTGTTTATTTTGGAAATAGTTTTTAACTTTGTGGCTCATTGCGAGTCTAATGGGATGAAGTGGTGGTTTCAACGCCCCCTTACCCCCTCTAATCTTAGAGGGGGAATTGTCAAGAGAATGAATGATTTAAAAATAGACGATTATGAAACGGATTAGATTATACATGGCTGCTATTGTGCTGGCGATTGCCGGGTTCATGGCAACGGGCGTTAACGCACAGGTGCTGCGCGATGCCGACTTCAACAGCATCGGTCGCATCAACGGTAACGGCGTGGTCAGGAACGATAAGATGCACTCGATCGGGTCGTTTGACGCCGACGGTACGGTGCGCGACGTCACTGGCAAGGCAGTGGGCACCATCAAGCAGCTGGAGATTTTTGATACCGAGGGCAACCGCATCGGCTATATCAACACCGATGGCACGGTGCGCGACGGTGAGAGCAACATTCTGGGCTACATCAGCATCAACGACGGCAAGGTGAGCAATGCCGAGAAGCAGACCATCGGCTTTGCACGTGGAGTGCGTGTCGATTGGATCGCCTGCTACTTCTTCTTCCACTTCTTTGATAAATAGGCGTTAGGCTCTAGGTGTTAGGCTTTAGGTTATTTCCATCTCCTGACGACTGATGAAGAGGATATTTTTGACATTGGCTATTGTGCTGCTGGCAGCGGGTAGCCTTTTTGCACAACTACCGCCCGACTCGGTGCTGCGTCGCTATGCCGCCGGCATGTTGATGGTGGGGTTCAAAGGCGACAGCGTGACCGAGGACTGTGACGCTGCGCGCTATGTGCGTGACCTGCATGTGGGTGCCATCGTGCTTTTTGACATCGACGTGACAGGAGATGCCACGCTGGGGTCCCGCAACATCACCAGCAAGGAGCGGCTGACGCGAATGACCGCACAGTTGCAGGCGTGGGCAGACTATCCCCTGCTCATCGCCACCGACCAGGAAGGCGGCAAGGTCGCCCGCCTCAAGCCGCAATACGGTTTCCTGCCGACGGTGACCGCCGAATACCTGGGCACCACTGATAACGAGGATACTACACGCTACTACGCGTCACGGCTGGCACGCGAGATGTGCGAGAGTGGCGTGAACGTCAATCTGGCGCCAGTGGTCGATGTGCTGAACCACGATTGTGCTGCCGTGGGGCATTACCTACGCTGTTTCTCGACTGATACACAAGTGATTGCCCGTCATGCGGGCTGGTTCATTGACGAATGCCACCGCCAAGGTGTACTGTGCACCTTGAAGCATTTCCCTGGCCACGGCAACGCCATCGACGACTCGCACTATGGTTTCGTTGACGTGACCAATGGCTGGACGCCTGCTGAACTGGAGCCTTTCAAGGCGCTCATCGACGCTGGCAAGGCCGACCTCATCATGACTGCCCACCTGTTCAACCGCAACATCGACGACGAGTATCCCGCCACGTTGTCCAAGAAGACGCTCACCGACCTGCTGCGCGATGAGATGGGCTATGACGGAGTGATTGTTACCGATGACCTGTATATGCAGGCTATCCGCAACAACTACAGCATCCCCACGGCACTGGAACTTGCCATCAATGCCGGGGCCGACCTCATCTGCGTGGGCAACAACATCAGCACCGGCTTTGAGGCCGACCGCCCCTTCAAGCTTGTGGACATGATTGTGACCTCGGTCAAGGAGGGCCGTATCCCCTGGTCAAGACTCCAGGAATCCCACGAGCGAATCATGAAACTAACAGGTAAGCCATAATCTTCCAGGGATTTTTAAATCGGCCTAACGGCCGAGATATTAAAAAATATAGATAAAAATTAAATAAAACCACTTCTATCATATCTTGTAAGTAGTGCGATTAAGAATAGCGACAATCGAATTACAGATTGCCACAAATTATTTACCAGTATATAAAACGTAAAGAATAAAACAATATGAAACACCTTATTATCATCACTGCCATTGCATTCATGACCTGTGTGACCGCTATCGCTGCCGACAAGGCTCCGCAACGCCCCAAGCCGCACAGACGGTACCATGCACCCGCGCTCACGATGCCTGCACCCCTCAAGGCTGGCGATAAAGTCGCCATCATCTCCCCCGCCAGCACCCCCGGTGACCAAAATCCTGAGAAGGCTGCCGCCACGCTGCGTGAATGGGGCTTTGAACCCGTCATCGGCCAGCATGTGTTGACCAAGTACCACATGTACGCCGGCACCATCAGGGAGCGTTGCTCCGACCTGCTCTGGGCGCTTAACGACCCTGATATCAAGGCCATCGTGTGCAGTCGCGGCGGCTACGGTTCAGCAATGCTGCTCGACCCGATGACCCATGAGGACTTCAAGCGCAATCCCAAGTGGATTGTGGGCTACAGCGACATTACCGCCCTGCACAGCGCGATGGTGTGCAGTGGTGTGATGAGCCTGCACGCCAACATGGGCGGTGCCCTGGGCGAACGTGGTGCCAATGACAGCATCAACCTGATGCTGCGCGACGTGCTGATGGGCAAATTGCCCAGCTATCAGGTTCCCGCACACCCCCTCAACAAGACGGGCAAGGCACAAGGTATCGTCATCGGCGGTAATATGGCGGTGTTCACCAACATCGGCGGCAGCCGTGCGTGGGACTTCCTGGACCGTGACAACATCCGTGGCAAGAATATCATCCTGTTCTTTGAGGATGTGAGTGAGAATATGCCGCGCGTCAACAGCATGTTGCAGCAACTGCGCCTCAAGGGCGTGCTCGACCAAGTCAAAGGCATCATCGTGGGCCGTTTCACTGAATATGAGCCTCGCGACGGCTACAACGACATGTACGAGATGCTGAGCGAGACCCTCAACAAGTACAACATCCCCGTGTGCTACGACTTCCCTGTCAGCCATGACGAGAACTGGAACTACCCGATGATTGAGGGCGCTCCAGCAATGCTTGACGTCACCCCCGAAGGTGTGACCTTGCAGTTCATTTCCAAATAATGTCCTTCATGACCTTACGGTCCTTATAGTATTTATCAGCCATGACCAGAAAAGACAAATTATTGTTGCTCGCCATCATCGCGGTACTGGCCATTGTTGCAACTCATGCCTTCCTCTCGATGGGCGTCGTTAAAGGTGGCAGAAAAATCATCTCACGCGTGGAGCTCAAGAACCTCGACCCTGCCAACAACGGCATCAACATCGAGGTGACACAGCCCTGGTTCAACCCCAAGAAGGAACTGGCCTTTAACGTGAAGGAACCCGATGAGCGCAACTTCGACCGCTTTGATGTCACTCGTTGTCTGCTGCAATGCGCCCAAGAGTTGGAAACGCGAGACTTCGACCGCATCTATCTGTGCAACAAGGGCGACCGCCTGTACTACATCAATGCTGGGGACTTCAAGCAACTGGGCGAACAGTACAAGACGGGCGAAACGCTGAACACGTTGAGCCTATACGTGAAGCTGCCGCAGGTGACTTATACGCTCAACGACAGCCTGGCCTTCCCTCAACATGAAGGTCTGTTAAGTAGCGTGTCTGACGCCCAGGACTGGAATACGATGATGTCTAACCTACTGAGGTAGGCTTTAGGCATTAGGTTTTAGGTAATAACTATCAGGTTAATAGATGGAACACCGCCGCCCGACATTCGACTGTCGGACGGCGGCGTTCCATAGGAAAAGATCTTATTTCTTATTCTTCTCTTCGCTGATTAGAACTTGAAGTCAATACCGGCACCAAAGACCTTGTTGGTGCGGCTGTAGGTGTCCTTACCAGGCAGCGTGGTATTGAAGTAATTCTGCTCGTTACGGTCGTAGTCCTTGTAGGTG
Organism: uncultured Prevotellaceae bacterium; assembly: GCA_900318205.1. Classification (GTDB taxonomy): domain Bacteria; phylum Bacteroidota; class Bacteroidia; order Bacteroidales; family Muribaculaceae; genus Sodaliphilus. The sequence continues at coordinate 315,526 of ONJS01000008.1, forward strand.
GTCCAGAAGTAGCCCACGTTTACCTTTATCTTCTCGGTCACATTGACTGCACCGCCGAAGCCGATGGAGTAGCTGTCGCAGGAGAAGGAGGTGTGGGTCTGGTAAGCGTCGCTCAGACCGTAGTCGGTGTTCTGGAAACCGCCGCTCACGGTGAACATCTTGTTGATGTCCCACTCCACGCCGGCGAGCACCTCATGGGTGCCGTGGCGCAGGGCCTTCTGCTTGTCGTGAGCCATCTCGGCGTGCTTGTCGTCATAGTAGTGATACTCGACGGTGGCGCGCAGCTTGTTGGGGATGAACTCATAGCCCAGGGCAGTGTAGAGCACTGCGGGCAGGTCGTTGGGCGTATTCACGCCATGCTTGTAGTCGGCAAGGGCTGACTCAAATGCGGCGGGCTCGGCCGTAGCGGTCTTGGTGTCGTTCTCGATGCTGAGGTTGGTCTTGAACTCATACTTGGCAGCGAGGGTGAAGCCCTTCCACACGAGGTCCACACCGATGATGGGGGTCACGCCCCAACCGGTCTGAGAGCAGTTCAAGTCAATGTTGGCCATCTCGCCCTTATCATTGACCATCGTACCCAACACGGGGGCCAGAGCGGGATAGGAAACGGCTATCTGCTGAACGGCAGTTGCCATCTCGGGCTTGGGCATCACTTTTACAAAACCGGTATAGTTGCCGTCAAAGTAGTTCATGCGGGCACCGGCATAGGCACTCAACCAGTCAAGAGGCTTGTAGGTAGCACCCAACTGCAGACCGTAGATGTACTGACGGCCCTTCATCGACGAGTTGATGTCATATTTGTCGGCGGTCAAGGGCAGCAAGGCTGCAATGCGCGGGTCGGCCAGGATGGGAGCCGTGGCGGGATTGTCGGCAAGGGTCTTCTTCAGACCAGCCGTCTGAGCGTAGATACCAGCCATGATGCTGGCATCAAACACGGGCAGACCATTGTCAAAAGAGCACTTGCCACCGCCACCGGTGAAGCCGAAGAAACCCGAGAACGTCCAGCGATCCTTCTTGTAGGCACCGTAGAGCGACGGAATAACGGGAGCCGAAGCCTTGCCCTTGTACAGACGGGTGTGGTCAGCCTCGGGGAAGAGGGCAAACGTGGTGAGGGCATTGCGGGTCTGGGTAGCGCTCTGGATGTTGAGCGACAGGGTCCAGCCGTCATGGTCCATAAAGGCCAAACCGGCGGGGTTGGTATAAACGCCGTCAATCTCGTGGCTGGCACCACGGGCCATCATGCGCATGAAAGCGATATGCTGATTGGTGTTGTGAAGCAGTCCACCGGCAAGGGCCGACATGCTGACTGCAGCGAGAGAGAGTACTAATGTTGTAATTCTTTTCATTGCTATCACATTTATATATTATAGATAAACCTGAAGTGGAGATTTTTCTTTTAGGACAACAAAATTACTGCTATCACACATAATAGTGGGCAAAATGTCCAAAAAAATGGCCTTTTTGCCCCATATCGCCACATTATTACATTTTTTAACAGTCCCAAACTGTTAAAATCGCAGGAAAACAGCCAGCGACCCGACCCTCAGACAACTATAAGGACAACAGCGACAAGCCCAATGTTTGACCTTGCCAGTGCAAACATTGGGCTTGTCTGAAAGAACACGGATGTCTTCTCTTATTCTGGGCCCTCGGAGGCCGTGACAGGAGTCACGGCATAGGCGACCCTGAGGCGCGTGCCTACGTCACTCTAAACTGCGAGCGTAGCGAGCATTAAAGGGTGACGACGGTGCCGATGGGCTCGCCAGCCATGACCTTGTGGAGGTTGCCGTACACGTCCATGTTGAAGACATGGATGGGCAACTTGTTGTCGCGGGCCATGACGGTGGCTGTCATGTCCATGACCTTGAGGCCGCGGTTGTAGATCTCGTCGTAGGTGATGCGGTCAAACTTGGTTGCCGTGGGATCCTTCTCGGGGTCGGCGGTATAGATGCCGTCCACGCGGGTGCCCTTGAGCATGACGTCGGCCTCGACCTCGATGGCACGCAGCGTGCTGCCCGTGTCGGTGGTGAAGAAGGGGCTGCCCGTGCCACAGGAGCAGATGGCTACCTTGCCGGCCTGCATGGCGTCGATGGCGCGCCACTTGCTGTAAGGCTCACCGATGGGGAACATGCCAATGGCGGTGAATACCTGAGCGGGCTGGCCGATGGCTTCGAGCGCCGATGAGAGAGCCAGCGCGTTGATGACCGTGGCGAGCATACCCATCTGGTCGCCCTTGACGCGGTCAAAGCCCTGGGCGGCACCCTTGAGGCCGCGGAAGATGTTACCGCCGCCCACGACGATGGCTACCTGAACGCCAGCGTCGACGATTTCCTTGATTTGGGTGGCATAGTCAGCCACACGCTGCGGATCAATGCCGCTACTCTGTTCTGCTGCCAGCGACTCGCCGCTGAGCTTAAGCAATATGCGATGATAAATAGGTTTCATAAGTTATTGTTTGAGTATTAAAAACAAGGTTGGCAAAAACGATGTTTTGACCAACCTTGTCATTGATTCCATTATGTGTCTTGTGATTATTTTCCGGCCAGTGCGTTGGCACGCTCCAAGTACTTGTCCACCTCAAACCTGTACTGCTGGGTGTAAGCCACGTACTTGTCCTTAATCTCCTGATAGATGGCGGCCTCCTCGGCATACTTCTTCTGCTCATGGAGCACGGTAGCCTTCTTGATCATGAAGGCGGGAGCATAAAGCTCGTTGCCGTTTGCCATGCTGATAGCCTGGTCATAAGCGCTCAGGGCCTTGTCATACTTCTTCAGGTTCACATAGCAGTCACCGAGCAGCGACTTGCTGGCGGGACCTATCAGGTTACCATCGGCACTGTAGTCCTCGAGATGCTTAACGGCCTTCTCATACTCACCCTTCTGGTAAAGCAGGATAGCGGCGTTGAGGTGTGCACGCTCAGCGGTCTTGTTGCTGAACTCGGCAGCTACCTTCTCATAGTCCTTCAGAGCAGCATCCTCATTGCCTTGCAGCAGTTCGATGTCAGCATTACCGATCTGCTCAACGGCCTTCTCCTTATTGGGGTTGTGGATACCGTAGATGTAACCTACAGCGAGCAATGCAAGCACTGCGATAGCGATGAGTGCCCAATTGATGTACTTCTTGTTGTCTTCAATGCGTTGTGCCGCACTAGTCAGCGATTCATTCACCTCTTCGAGGGTCGTGCGGGCACCTTGATTTTGATTCTTTGCCATTATAATATTGCGTTAATTTAATGTATTCGACAGTTTTGCGGCTGCAAAAGTAATAGTTATTCTTAACATTGAAAAGCAAAAAGGCAACATTTTTTGTTTTTTGGTCATTTTTAGTCCTCTAAAAGGCTCTGGATGGCATTTATCTGGGTACAAAAAGACATTTTATTTGCATTTTTCCACACAAAGCATTACCTTTGCGGCTACTTCTATCAACAAGTATATGGAACTCAAGTGCCCACAGTGCGGAAAATGGATGGCCGTATCCCAGGAGGAGCTGTTGATTCACGACTGCCAGGTCGTGTGCCCGCAGTGCCTTGCCGTGTGCCAGTATGAGAATGGCGGGCTCGTTGTCAGAGACGACTCTGACGCCCCCTTCAGGCACAATGCCACGGTTGACAACAGCCAGACTGAGGCTGCTGCCCGTTTCTGCCACAGCTGCGGCAAGAAGTTGCCCGAAGGCATCAGTTTCTGCCCATACTGCGGTGCCGACCTCAGTGCACCCTTTGAGGGAGGAGCCCCCGTTGTCAAAGAGGTCGTCGCTCCTGCGCCAGAAAAGCCCCGTGAGCCTGAGCCTGTCGTCCGTGAAGAACCCGTAAAACCCGCATCACCAAAGCCACAACCCGTAGAGTCTCGCCAGTCTGTTCCTCAAGTGGAGAACAAGCTGCGCAACATCCCGCGTCAATACAGTGGCATGCACCCCCAACTGCATCAGCATGGCACCATGCCTAGCCGGGGGTTCAAGATTTTTGCCTACACAGTCATCTTCCTGCTGATTGTGTTGCTCGTGTTCATCATCATTGCGGGTTCCAACATCGAGCCGTCCATGTGACACATCTCCCTTCATTAATGATTAAGAAAAGCTGGACATATTGGCTCATGGCTGTTGTGGCATGTGCAATGCTTGCAGCATGTGCCAGCATCGGCTCACCCGAGGGTGGACCGCGTGACTACACGCCGCCCCAAGTGGTGAAGACGACGCCAGAGCCAGGCTCCCTCAACTTCAAGGGCGATAAAGTGGAAATCATATTTGACGAAATCGTCAATCTGAAGGACCAGCAGAAGAAGGTCATCATCTCCCCCGCTCCCAAGTCACAACCGATGATCCGTACCGTCGGCAAGAAAGTGACCATCGAGTTCCGTGATCCGCTGGAAGAGAACACGACCTATGTCATCGACTTCTCTAACGCCATCGAGGACAACAACGAGGGCAACCAGCTGGACGGATACACGTTTGCCTTCTCGACAGGCGACGTGATCGACACCCTGGCAGTATCAGGCATCGTGCTGCGTGCCAATGACCTGGAGCCGATGCAGCACGTCATCGTGGGACTTCACAGCAACCTTGACGACACAGCCTTTACCAACATCCCGCTGGCACGCGTGAGCCGCACCAATGACCGCGGCCAGTTCACCATCCGCAACCTCAAGCCCGGCAGTTACCATGTGTTCGCCATCAACGACATGGATGGTGACTACCGCATGGCACGCACCGAGGATATCGCCTTCCTCGACAAAGTCATCGAGCCCTCGACCAGCCAATATACGTCACAGGACACCATCTTCACCTATGACAAGCGCGTCGATACCGTGGTCACGGCCGAGCATACGCTGTATCTCCCCAACGACCTGCTGCTGTGCATGTTCAACGAGGGTTACCGCTCACACTACGTCAGGCAGACGAACCGTCCTGCCGCCAACAAGCTGTACATGCTCTTCGGTGCTCCCAACGACAGTCTGCCCAAGCTTGACATCATCAAGCCTGCCGACCATGCCGCAGACTGGTTCCGTGTGGAACGCACCCAGGACAATGACTCGCTCTTCTATTGGCTCACCGACTCGGCACTCATTAAGACCGATACCATCATCGTTGCGATGACTTACCTGCGCACCGATACTGCCGACCGCCTGGAACAGGTGACCGACACCGTACGTTTCGGATTCCGCAAGTCAGGTGCCCAGATCAAGGAAGAAGAGAAGAAAGCCAAGGAACGCGAGGACCGCGCCAAACGGCTCGCCCAACTGCTGGAAAAACAAGAAAAGGCAGCTACCCAAGGCAAGGAACTGAGCGAGGGAGAACTCGAGGAAATCAAGGAACTGCAGCACGTTGATCCCAACGAAACACCCAAACTCAGCATGGATCTGACCAAGAGCGGCACCATCGACGTGGGCGACTCCATCATACTCAAGTTTGACACACCCATTGCGGACATCAATCCCCGAGGTGTGCACTTTGACGTGAAACGCGACACGTTGTGGATACCTTACAGCGGCGGCCTGCCAGCGTTCAAGCCCGTAAACGACTGCGACCCGATGCGCTACTGGCTGCCCGTCACTACCCTGCCCGACTCCATCTACCGGCTGACCATCGACAGTGCTGCCGTTACCTCGGTCTATGGCCTTCACAACGTGGAGATGTCCAAGGAATTGAAAGTCCGTGGGCTGGACCAGTATGCCAACGTCTATTTCAAGGTCAATGTCACACGCGACGCCTTTGTCGAGTTGCTGGCATCGGGCGAGAAGGTCGTGCGCACTGCCACAGTCAAGAACGGAAACGTTGAACTCCTGAATGTTCCTGCGGGTACCTATTACCTCAAGCTCACCATCGACAACAACGGCAACGGCAAGTGGGACACCGGTAATTACAAAGAGCACCTGCAGCCCGAGGAAGTGTATTACTACCCCAAGAAACTGCGCCTGCGCGCCAACTGGGACCTTGACGAGAACTGGGACATCTACCAGACAGCCATCGACATGCAAAAGCCCGAGGACATCAAGCGCAACAAGCCCGAGCAGTCCAAGAACAAACTTGACAAGAAACAGGACAAGAAGGGCGACAACGAGGAGGAAGAGGAAGACGAGTTCTCGACCGGCATCACCAATACCTACACCGGCGACAAGTACAACGATGCCAAGAATAACCGTCCTAACCGACGACTTAACCGATAATACCTTTTCCAAACAAAACTTCGGCTAATTATTGACCAAACGTCGGGGTCATGTCGCTTTTCTGAAACCCATAATGTAGCCGTCGAGTTTCATTCCCTCACATTCGTGCCCTGCTTTTCCATTGCGGGCTTTGTCTGTATAATGTTTTTTTACTATCTTTGCGGGTGATGACACGGTTTCCGGTAGTTATATTGATTCTGGTGGTGCTCGGGGTGATGTTTCCCGGGTGTGGCGGTGTGCATCGCTATGACAGCCGTCTCGCTGCGGCCGACAGCCTGATGCAGTCCAACCCTGACACTGTGCTAGAGATCGTCGAGTCGATTTGCCCTGACAGCCTATCCGCTGCCTGTGACCGCGCTTACCATGCCCTATTGCTTACCCAGGCTCGCTACCGCTGTTATATCACGGCAACCAACGACAGCGACATCAACCGTGCCCTAGCTTACTATCGCGCCCATCCGAAAGAACGCGAGAAACTCACCCGCGCCTATCTCTATAAAGGTGCCGTTATAGAAGAGCTAGGCCTTCTCGACAGTGCCATCTTTTACTATAAGCAGGCTGAGATAGTTGCCCTAAAAGATGACTATGTTAATCTTGGTCAAATCAATATCAGAATGGCAAGCCTGTTCCGTATACACTATGTGAATGAACTAATCTGCTACGACAAGTATCAGAAAGCCTTGGATTGTTATCGTCATACTGGGAATGAAAGATTACAGTTGATCTGTATTTATAATATGGGCATGTGTAGTGGCATCACTGGAAGTGATGATTCTAAGCAACTACTGGATACTGCGGCCTCAATGGCTCTTGAACAGAATGATAGTTCAATCTATTTTGATTGTGTAGAAATGCGGATTAGACAATTATTAATTGAAGATTCAGCATTACACATAGCAAAGTCTCGATCACTCTATCTACTTCGGCAATACCCAAACCAATTGACTAATGATCTCCTTTTCGATTTGGCTTATTGCTATTGTTGTGAAGGCCAAGTCGACTCAGCTAAATACTACATCCGAATTGCAACTCCTCAATTAGATCTTGATAACATTGGTCATGAAAAATTCAGATTATATAATTTACGGGCCAAAATCGCAGATTTAGAAGGAAATGAAACCCAAAAACTTCATTATCTTGATAGCTGTAAACAAATTTCGGATTCAACAGTCAATGATATACAAAAATACCGAATTCAAGATATCGAGAAAAAACTGAACGAAGAGCAATCAGAAATTAATAAGAATAAAGATTATAAAAAGACAATGGTTTTATGGTCTATAATACTTCTTGCACTTCTGATTATCGGCTTACTTCTTCTACGACAATATAAGAAAAACCAAGATGTGATAGCCATCATACAGGAAATCAAAAAAAGTAGCATTAACACACATGATACTCTTTTAGGGGAATTGCTAACTAAAGAGACGTCCATTGAGAATCTTGTTCGAAATATGGTAGATTTCATGCAATTTACAATCAACACGACAGAGAAAGATTCTCCTTCTGTTATACGGAAAAGAATTAAACAGAAAATTCAAGCCGTGGTTAATGAGGATTTTTGGAGAGAATTACGTTTTTATCTAGACAAGAGACACAATAACATAATATCTAATATTGCCAAGAATCCTAGAATCAACGAAACGGACATTAGATTCATCGAACTCGTTTGTTGTGGTTTTTCTTATGTTGAGATAGCCATTACATTAGGTTATTCGACAAATTATGTTAGCAACAAACGAATTAAAATTCAGAATAAACTAAAACTGAAAGAATCTTTAAGTGATCACCTCAACCAAGCAATGAAGGGTTGATGCCTATACCTGCTACGTATATAGGCATGTTATTTTTTACACCCCTATGGTTTTCGGTATAATTATCTGACTAATTCAGACATCTGATTTTCAATTTATTATTAGTTTTCATATTCTGGCTCTTCATTAGAGTTGGAACTGATACCTTGCAATAAAACCCTGATTATCGGAGCATTAGGGTGGTGTAAACTTTTTTTGTTTTTTGGCAAATAAACATGATTGATGCTGAGAAGTTTCTATCTAATTTTGCTTTCAAAACTACACAACCCAAATAAAACAAATCTATCATGAGGAAGCTATTCACTATCTTTTTTTATTCTTTGTGCATTATTACGTCGGCAGATAATAACCAAATTGTATTGCATGACACAAAACATCAACATGATCATCTCGAGTATTATCCTCCCGCCGACATACCAGAAGCATATTATGACGATAATACTCAAGAGATAATTATTGTTGCAGATGGGTTTGCGAGTTTTTATGACGTCGAGATCATTTCTCAGTCCACCCTATTACCAGTCATTTCAACTCAGATTGACAGCTACGGTGATTCGATTGACATTTCGCCACTCCCGTCTGACAATTATACCATGGTCATTACCTCTTCCAATAATAATGTATATGAGGGGCAATTCTCGATCAATTGAAAACCCCGTTTTCTACGATGAAATTGGGATTATAATGAGAACCGCATGTAAGAAAAACGTCTTTGGGGAACTTAATAGAGTGAAGTATATCAGTATCATCAAGAATTAACGATTTAAAAAGTGTATTATGGGCTACCTGAACGGCATATTAGGAGATAATGAATCTGTTCCGACATCAATCGATAATACAAATCATCTCACCATTTCCGATGATGAAATCCGTATAGATCTGGGTAATGAAGACATTGTGATGGATAAGAATATTCTTTTCCACAATCATAATGTCATTATCAAGGGTATGGGACCAGAGCATACAAAATTGATTATTCCGCGAAACATGAACCTAGCTGGCAATGGCTGGATTGGGTTAGAGGGTCTATCAAAAGAAATATCGGTATCCATCTCTGATCTGAGTATTGAATTTGACGATACGCTTTATGCTGCTGGCAGACCAGAAGAAGATAGCAGATATATTCAGAATGAAACCGCTGTCATCAAATGCAAGAGCCTAAAATCATTATTGATGCGTAATGTGCACATCCATGTTCACGATCTTCCCACCACTTGTATTGACATTCATAGAGGTCGGAATCTTGAAATCAAAGAAAATATGTTTGCCAACTATAACCGTTGCCAGATAGGCGGCATTATTTGGTTGAAAGATGAGATGGAGAATGTGTCAATAGAACATAATGATTTCTATAAATACGGTGAAGATGAGGTGATTGCATTATATGATGTCAAAAATTCCGACGATTTCCAAAGTATAAGCAGGAAGGACATCAACATCTGTTATAACCGTTTCTATTGCCAGAACGAGAATGGAGGCTATTCTTCTACCCAAGAACTCATACAGACTGGTTGGGATGGCTATATTAATCGGTTTATTTCCTTACTGATTAATCAGAGCGATTCAAGAGCAATTATCCATCATATCATTAACGGAATACATTTTGACAACAATCAGTTCTATATCAATGCGCCGATTTCATACCTTATAACTATTGCGATAGATAAATACTCCATTTTTAAGGATATTACTGTTAACAATAATGTTATCCAATATGGTAGCTGGATGGTTATTCATGGAGATAATGATATTCATAAATGGCTGACTATTGGAGATTTCAATGTTATTTATGACACACAATATGATTCAGACTATGAAGATGATTATGATTCCAACACCATCGAACCGGTAGTCATTGACGGCAATAGTATATATTGCGGTCCCAACATGAAAAAAATGGATAATAATATATATGAAGATATGCACATCTGCCTTGATGTCAACGGGGCAAAAGTTGTATTCAACAATAATCTAATCCAATGCACAAGAGAAGCCTATACTGCGGATGAAAGTTATTTTGCCAGAAAAGGCATTGAACTCATCCGATGCGGTAAAAAAAGTAGCGAGGTCATTGTAACAAACAACCATTGTGAAGGATTGAAACGTTTAATCAATGCAAGGGGAAATGATGAAGGAAACAATTCTACAATGAGATTTTGGATTTCAGGAAACCATATACAAGGAGACGTGAGGATTGGGCACAAATTGTATTACTTGAATAATGTATATGAAAGTTTTTGTGAAAGCCACCTGTTCATGACTGACAATGACATCATCAGTGATTATCCGATTATCTTCCTGAAAGAATTTGCAGATGTTGGAACTGCCTTGTTCTCGGGTAATAGAGTTTATCGGGATATGTCGAGAGTCTCATCGAGTTCGAATGAATTTGGTTTCATACTCCACTCAGATATATCAGAACAAGATAGTAACATCACGTCGATGAAACTAGTCTGCTGCGAAAACATGTTCGAGAATCTCTTTTTTCATAATGGAAATACTTCGACTAGCATTTATTCTGAAATAGCAAGATTGTCTGCCAGCCGAATAAAAGCGGTACATTCAGATAATATTTTTAAAGACCAAGTTGAATAAGATGTCTATTTACTGGAAAAACGTGCTCTTTTTTTTGTCGTTGCTTGTATTCCTTGCCCCAAGCGCGGTAGGCCAGGCCACCTTGCGCCCACGTGGAGACGTGAACTGTGATTGGGAAGTTACTGTCTCAGATGTGAACGTTTTGATTGATATGGTACTTAGCGGAACTCCATACCACGCATTATACACCTATGCTGCCGACCTCAACCAAGACAAGGAAATCAACATTTCAGACATCAATACCCTGATTGACTATGTTTTAGGCGGAGAACCGAGCCCTATGCCGTCCATTTCTGGAAGTCTCCCGGTGCTCTATATCATTACAGAAGGCCACCGTGATATAATCAGCAAAGAAAAAGAAGACTATCTGCACGCCCTATGGTGGCTTGATGCGACAGGGTTTGACGGGGTTGAATCTATCGGCTCGGAGCAAAATCCACTTGGTATGCAAATCAAGGGCCGGGGGAATTATACGTGGACAGCTTTTGACAAGAAACCGTTCCTGCTCAAGCTAGACGAGAAGCAGCCGTTGCTGGGAATGTACAGCAACAAACACTTTTGCCTTTTGCCTCATGCCGATGACGAGTTCGCCTATCTGAAGAATACCGTAGGTTTTGAATTGAGCCGCCGCATCGGGTTGGAATACACGCCCATGCAGGAACCATTGGAAGTGGTGCTCAACGGGCAGTACATCGGGCTATATTTCCTCACCGAGAAAATCCGCGTCGGCCGCCACCGCGTTAATATCGAAGAACAACTTGATTTGGAAACCGATTCTTCCAAAATCACAGGCGGCTGGTTACTTGAAATTGACAACCATCCAGACGACAGCGACGGATTTATCTATATCAATGAGCGATCAGGCAGCAGTGACTGGCATGACTGGATTGCTTTCTCCTACCACTCTCCAGAGGTGCTGTCATATTTGCAGAAAGATTATATCAGGCAATTTCTTGTTAACACAAATGATGCAATCTACAACAGCGACAAGTCAGATGTCGAATGGGAGAAGTACATTGACATCCATGAGCTGGCTAAATTCTATATAGTTGGGGAAATGATGGACGACCTAGAGCACTTCTACGGGAGTGTGTTCATGTTCAAGCACCGCGGTGACAGCACAAAGCTCATTTTCGGTCCAGTGTGGGATTTTGGCAACTCGTTTAGACGCTGGAGCGATTATGCGGGCAGAGAGTTCGACCACTTCATCTATGAACAACCCACCCCTTTCGTGTCCCACTGGATAGGCGAGATAGCGAAATACTCTCATTTTCAGGAAGTCCTCAGGGAAGAATGGCTAAAATTCAGTCAGACAGGGTTTAATGGTTTGGATATAGACCTGTTCATTGATGACTTTGTTGAATCCATCAGAGTAGCAAATCAAGCGGATGCTATCCGATGGAGCGACAGGAGTCTTGATGAACAGAAAGACGCATTTAAATATTGTATCCATAAGAAAATAGAGTGGCTGGACTTCATGTGGAACGATCGATAGCGCGAAATCTACATCCACCAGGGCAAGAAAACCTTTGTGCTGTAACCCACGATATTTATACTTGTGAATATAGATGATGAGGGCGGTGAAAACACGCGACGCCTTGTCAAGTTACTTGCATCGGGCGAGAAGGACGTGCGCACCGCCACAGCCAAGAACGGGAATGTTAAGCTCCTGAATGTTCCCGTCGAAACATATTACCTCAGGCATCACCAACACCTACACCGGCGACAAGTACAACGATACCAAGAATAACCGTCCCAACCGACGACTCAACCGATAATAAAACACCCATTCACATCGGCAATAACCATTAAAATTACTTTTTTTCAACATTTTTTTCGGCAAAAGGCTTGCATATTAAAAAAATGTACTACCTTTGCACCGCTAAACGCAAAACGAATTGCGCAAAGCCACACGCCCAGGTGGCGGAATTGGTAGACGCGCACGTTTCAGGTGCGTGTGCCGCGAGGTGTGCGGGTTCGAGTCCCGCCCTGGGCACCAAAGGGAATCCCCGACAATCACAACGGTTGTTGGGGATTCTTCTTTTTCTGCTATTACCAACGTTTTTCAACAACTGAATAGTCTGATCAATCTGAGGGCATAATAACATGAATGCCCATGAATGGACCATAAATAAAATTATTCATGAATTTATTCGTGGCTATTCGTGTTATTTTATTCTGCTGATTTTTGTTGGGCGAGGGAGGCGGCAAGATTGCGGGCTGGCTTGCCGTTTGGAGTCATGGGTAATTCGGGAACGGCAAAGTAGCGTTTGGGGCGGGAGAACTTGGGGAGAACTGCCTCGCTGGCAACCTTAGCGGCTGCAATATCGTCTTGAGTGCCTTGTAAGAGCATGACTACCACTTCGCCGAACTTGGGGTCTGGACACTTGGTGATGAGGAAGGGGCAAGAGATGTGCTGTGCCAACGCTTGCTCCACCTGCTCGATGTGGACCTTGACACCGCCCGTGATGATGACATTGTCGATGCGTCCCAGCACCCTGAAGCGCTGTGTGCCCTGCTCCATCTCAACGACATCGCGCGTGACCAGCCGCTCGGGGCAAAGGTGTGGAGCGTCAATGACGAGGCATTGATCTTCATTGACTGAAAGGGTGACACCAGGCAAGGGAGTGAACCACGACGACGCAGCACTGCCGCTCACGCGGCGCAGGGCGATGTGGGACAACGTCTCGGTCATGCCATAACTGTGCCAGATGGCATTTTCAAAGCCTCGCAATTCATCCTCCAACGAAGTATCCAACGGTCCGCCACCGATGATGATGTGACGAATTTTGCCCAATATCTCACGCTCGCGCGGCACCTGCAAACTGTTATACACCTGCATCGGCACCATAGCGGAAAAATCCAGTTTTTTGCCCATTTCATCAGAGAAATCGGGCATGGCAAGGGGGTGGCTTGAGGGATTAACTGTCATCAGTCGCAAGCCTCGCTCCATGGCACGCACCACCATCATCTTGCCAGCGATAAAGTCCACACTCATGCACAGCAAGGCCGTATCTCCCGGCTTGAGTCCAAGGAAATCGCAGGTCATGCGCGCACTGGCCAGCATACGACGCTTCTCGACAAGCATCACCTTGGGGGTGCCTGTCGAGCCGCTGGTGTGCACCTCTACGGTGTCACTAGCGTCGTGCCATTGTGCTATGAACTCATCAACAGTCATTTTTTTCAGTGAGGAGTTAGAAGTGAGGAGTTAGGAGTGATATTAATCGTTTTGGATACATTACCGATACAAAACCTCTAGTAACATCAACGCCCCCTAACCCCCTCTAATCTTAGAGGGGGAATTGTCAATGTGCTGATTTACAGTAGATAATTCCATCTAACTGAAAACTATACTCTGTACCATAGTTTGTCGCCGTGGATGGCGATGGGCATCTCAATGTTGTCGGTAAACAGTTGGCCCGTGCCCAGGCCCTGAGGCATGGTGATGTCGGGGCCATAGACCTCGGCAGCAAGGTGGGCAATGGCATTGAGGCCCACGTTGCTCTCAAGGGCACTGGTAATCCAGGAACCGATGCCGCGTTCACGCGCCAGCGCAATCCACTCGCGGCAACCAGCCATACCACCGTGTAGCGACGGCTTGAGGATGATGTACTGGGGACGGATGGTGTCGAGCAACTGGCGTTTGCGCTCCAGGGTGTTCACGCCGATGAGTTCCTCGTCCAGGGCGATAGGCAGCGGCGAGACCTCACACAGGCGTGCCATCTCCTGCCACTGGCCCGCCATGATGGGTTGCTCAATGGAATGAATATCACAGGCTGCCAACTGCTGCAATTTGTCCATCGCCTCGACAGGCGAGAAAGCACCATTGGCATCCACGCGCAACTCAATGCGGTCGCTGCCATAACGATTGCGCAGACGACGTATCAGCGCCATTTCATCGGAGAAATCAATGGCTCCAATCTTGATTTTCACACAGGAGAAGCCTTGGGCGAGTTTCTGTTCCAGGCGTGCCGCCATCGTCTCAAAATCTCCCATCCACACCAACCCGTTGATGGGTATGCCCTCCTCGCCACGGGCAAAGGGGGTATCGGACAATGCCGTACTGCCGCCGCGATGCAGTTGTAGCCACGCCGTCTCCAGTCCGAATAGCATCGACGGCACATCACGCAGGGCATCCACGTCGATACCTCCACGCGCGCACACGTCATCACAATTGCGCCACAGCACAGTGTCATAGTCTGGCAAATCGTCGCAACTCAGTTTGGGCAACGGGGCACACTCTCCCACCCCGACGATGCCTGGCAGATCATCGCTGGTGAGGTGCACAAAGCGGCTCACACGCGTGTGGTAAACGCCACGCGAGGTGCCCGCCGGCTCCTTGAAATGAAACGTGCGGGTGGTGATGTCAATGTGGTAACGGCTCATCAGGGCAGATAAGGATACTGGTCAAAGTCGGGTTTGCGCTTCTCGAGGAAGGCCTTGCCACCCTCTTGGGCCTCATCCATGCAGTAATACAGCATGGTGCAGTCACCTGCCAGCTGCTGGATGCCAGCCTGACCGTCGAGTTCGGCATTGAGACCCATCTTGATCATGCGCAAGGCAAGCGGTGAGCGTTCCATCATCGTCTGTGCCCACTCAACGCACTCGTCCTCAAGCCGTTCCAGGGGCACCACCTTGTTGACCATGCCCATCTGCTCGGCTTCGCGGGCAGTATATTGACGGCAGAGGAACCAGATTTCGCGTGCCTTTTTCTGACCCACGATGCGGGCGAGATAGGACGAGCCGAAGCCCGCGTCAAAGGAGCCCACCTTGGGACCCGTCTGGCCGAAGATGGCGTTCTCGCTGGCAATCGTCAGATCACACACCACGTGCAGCACATGACCACCACCGATGGCATAGCCGTTGACCATCGCGATGACGGGCTTGGGCAGGCGACGTATCTGCATCTGCACGTCGAGCACGCTCAGGCGGGGCACGCCCTCGCTATCGACATAGCCACCACGTCCCTTGACGTGCATGTCACCACCAGCGCAGAAGGCTTTATCTCCAGCGCCAGTCAACAGTACGACGCGGATGTCGGACGCTTCACGGCAATGGTTGAAGGCCTGGGACATTTCCAGGGTCGTCAACGGCGTGAAGGCGTTGCGGTAGCGCTCGCGGTTGATGGTAATCTTGGCGATGCGGTCATATTGTTCAAACAGGATTTCCTTGAAGTCAAATCCCTCAATCTTTTTCCATTCTCTCTTTGCCATATTAGTTTAAAGTTTAATGTTTAATGTTTAATGTTTAAAGGTTATATATTGGCATTTAATGCTTCACTTGCTTGTTGCCAGACACGGCGGTCGCGGGCAACGTCGGTAACGACTTCGAGCAGGCGAGGGCGGTCGCTGTCGTCCTGAATGAGCCAGGTGATACCGCTGTACAGGTCCTCGCTGCCGTATGCAGCCCTATACTCCACGCCATGCTGGGCACAGCAGCCCTGGGCATGGGTCGTGTGGCCTGCGGCAATCATCGTATCACGGGCAGGTGAAGCTTCCAAGCCAGGCAGTTGGGCAAAGATGCCGCCACCGCCATTGTTGAGCAACAGGATGCGCAGATTGCCATGCAAATTACTGTTCCACAATGCGTTCTGGTCATAGAAGAAACTCAAGTCGCCTGTCACACACAGTACCCTGCCGTCGGTCGCTGCGGCACAGCCTGCAGCAGCCGAAGTCGTCCCTTCGATACCGTTCACGCCACGGTTGCAGCGTACATGCTGCCCAGCAAACAGATTGGCAAGACGTACGGGTTGGCTGTTGGCGAAATGCAGCACAAACGGCTCACCATATTCCTGTACCGACTGCAATGCCAATTTAACCGCCAGCATTTGGGAGAAATCGGGCCGTAATGCGTCAAAATGCGCCTGAGTTTTGTCCAATGCCTCATTCCAGCGGTCAGCAAACGGATGAGAAGGTTCACCATCAAACAGTTTTCCTAAAGCCTTCAAGGCTTGACGCTCATCGCACCTGATCACTTGAGTCAAGTGGCCGAAAGTATCATGGATTTCTCCGTCCTTGCTCACCTGAATCATAGGCACATTCTCCAAACGGCGCAGGTAAGCCTTGATGCGCTTGCTCACCAATGTGCCTCCCATGTAAATGATGAAATCAGGATGATAATCAGTATCCTGATCTATGACAGGCAACAGTTCGTCAAACGATACACCGCCATCGTCGGCACCCAATGACTCAGCCAGGACAGCGATGTGCGGTTTTATGCCATCCAGACATTCACGGGTAACAACACCCTGCGGCAGCTGACCAATGACCAACATGGATTTTCCAGCCGATTTTACGGGCTTCAGCGACTCAAGAACCGCCATTTCATCGGGAGAAATCGCTCCTGCCTGGATGATGCGTTCCTGCGGCAATGACGCAACTGTAAAGTTGAACAGCGGTTCGTCGTAGGGCACATTGATGTGTACAGGACCACCCTGCTTAGCGGCTATCATGGCCTCATTGGCCATGCGGTTACAATGCCAGCGGGTGAGGTCATCGTACGTCTCCATGAGGTTCACATCCCTGAGCGTAAACCGTGACAAGGCACCCGGCTGGTCGATGGTCTGTCCCATCTGCTGGCCGATGTGCGCCATGGGACGGTCGGCACTGACGACCACCAGCGGCAGGTGGCGATGAAGTGCCTCGGCCACCGCAGGAGCCAAGTCAAGCAAGGCAGTGCCCGAGGTGACACATACCACCACGGGTTCTCCTGTCTGCTCAGCCATGCCCAAAGCAAAGAAGCCGGCACTGCGTTCGTCGGTCACAGGATAGCAGGTGACCTGCGGGCACTCGTTGAGGTTGTGCACAATGGGCGCATTGCGCGACCCGGGACACACCACAGCACGGGTAATGCCGTGCCCCAACATCACTGCACACAAGATATTGATATTTTCCTTATCACTATAACTCATAATCAAAGCATGTAAAGCCACTCACAACTCTTGATTGTTCAAGAATTCGTTACGGTCGATATTCTCCATCAAATAGTTGCGTATTTCGTCCTCGGACGGTAATTGTAAACGATATTTGCTCACAAAGAGGTTTTGAGACATTCCTTCAGTTGCATACTTAACTGTGGTCTCACCATAGTCAGTGCATAGCAGTAAACCAATAGGAGGATTATCATCAGGCTGCATCACCTCATGACGATAATAATTGAGATAAAGGTTCAGCTGTGACGCGTACTCGTGACGGAAACGATCAATCTTTAAATCAACAATGACATGACACTTCAAGATGCGATGATAGAAAATGAGATCGGCCTTGAAATAATCTTGATCAACCAGAATTCGCCTCTGCCGTGCTTCAAAACAGAATCCCTTTCCCATTTCGAGCAGGAAATGTTGTAAATGGTTCAAAATCTCAGCTTCAAGTTTACTTTCAGTAAAGATATCCTGTTGCTGCAAACCCAAAAACTCCAAAGTTACTGGATCATGGATGGCATGTTGTGGTTGCATCACCTCAGATCCCGTTTCAGCAAATTTCCTCAATGCAAGTTTATCCTTGGATAGCCCCATGCGCTCAAAATAGAGCGATGACACTTGGCGGTCTAACTCCTTAACTGTCCAACATCCAGCAATTGCTTCCTGTTCATAAAAAGCCCGCTTAATGTCGTCATCAATTGATGAAAGATACAGCAGACTTGTGAAATTGAGCCGCTGAAACAACTTGTCAGGTGGAGTTTGATATTGTTCCAATTTGGCGGTTGCTAACCGCCAAATCTCATTCTCTTGATTTTCAACATTTTGCAATTTGGCGGTTGGTGACTGCCAAATCTCAAAAGATGCTATATCATTATTCCCCTGTACCAATTTCCCGATAAATGAAATAACTTTAGGCCCCAGTTGCGGATAGCGACTATAAAACAATCTGAATTCCCTCAATCGGCGAGCATTTAGGCCACGACGGTTGATTTTGGCAGCAAGATTATTAAGCAGTTGAGTGCCATATTGGGCTCGATCCTTCCCACACTGCTCATACTCAACAATATGATGGCCAATGAGCCAGTTGCGGGCAGTGAGCGATAAATTAATTGCATGGGTGGCCTGAACTTGCATGACATCCTGTACCTGAATAATCTGCTGCGAGAGCTGGTCAATTGTCATTTCCTCATGAGAGCCTGTAGAAAGACGATGTTCCATAACGGCAAAATTAATTCAATTATCGTGTTTAATTAGAGATAGCATGGCTTGCATTTTGGCGGCTGTTTCGTTCCATTCCATCTCCTCGTCGCTTTGGGACAAGATTCCACCGCCGGCATAGAGACGATAGCGGTCGTCGTAGATGCGCATACAACGCAACGAGACAAACATCGCCGTGTTGCCATCCAAATTCAACGGTCCAGAGAAGCCGCTGTAATAACTGCGGTCAAGAGACTCATTGTCAAGGATAAAACGATGTGCTTCCTGCTTGGGCAGACCACACACGGCAGGCGTGGGATGCAGGTCTTCCAGCAGACAGCCCACAGACGCATCGGGACGCAGCGTGAACGAGAAATCGGTGCGCAAGTGCACCAACTTGCCCGCACGCGTGGTATAAGGACCACTTGATGTCACCTCATCGCTATAGTGGTCAAGACATTCCTTAATATAGCGAGCCACATAGGCCTGCTCCTGTATATTCTTATCGCTCCATGACGGTAAGTTATCGCTGTAAGGCATGGTGCCAGCCAGTGCCATCGTGTGCCACCTGTCACCGTCACGGTCAACCAACACCTCGGGGGTGGCAATCAACCAGGTGCCACATTGCGGAGCCGAGAACAAGGCCACAAAAGCTTCGGGATAGCGTTCACAAGCCATTGCGAACAGGTTACTCTTAACTATGCCTTCGTGACTGATATCGGCACATCGCGCAAGCACCAGTTTTTGGATGTCTGTTGCCGAAAAAGCCCGATGAAATCGGGAAAATATGTCATGATACTGCTCACGGGATGCGGGGGCTGAAGACAATTCATTCACTCCTAAATAATAAGGAAGAGAAGAAATCTGTTTCACCTCATCATAGGCATATTGCCTCACCAAATCAGGCCGCAACAGGATAATGGGTGACGCATCACCAGGAGTGAACGGAGCAATCACAAAACCGCGTTTGCCATCCAGCATCTTCAATTCAGAGAAGGCTTCAGGCACACCATGCTGCCCCACCAGTGTACATTCACTGGCGTGCGGCAGACGATATATTGCAAATGCATCCACTACTGTTCAAAGCATTATTTACTGCTGATCATTGAGAAAAGCCACCAGGCGGGCGACAGCGCGGCCACGATGGCTGATACTGTTTTTCTGTTCGGGCGACATCTGGGCAAAGGTGCTGCCATCACCCTCAATGGGCTGGAAAATACTGTCGTAGCCGAAGCCTCCCGTACCGTGACGCTCGGTGAGGATAACACCCTCGACCTGGCCCTCAAACAAGTGCATCTCGCCACCCTGCAACAGGACAATGGCAGTGCGGAAACGTGCGGTGCGCTCCTTCACACCGTCAAGCTTTTTCAACACCTTGTCAATATTGGCCTCGCTGTCATGACCCGGACCGGCATAACGTGCCGAATAGACACCAGGCTCTCCCCCAAGCGCGTCAATTTCCAAGCCCGTGTCATCGCTGAAGCAGTCGTAGCCGTAATGTTCCTTGACATACTCTGCCTTCATCCGGGCATTACCCTCAATGGTATCGGCAGTCTCGGGAATGTCCTCATGGCACCCAATATCGGTAAGGCAAAGCACCTCATAACGGTCACCCAACATCTGGCGCAGTTCCTGCAGTTTGTGGGCATTATTGGTGGCGAAAACTATCTTCTTCATAAAAAACAACTACTATAATAAAAAGGAAAACAATAAATACAACAAATACAAATAATTAATTGTCAGATAATTAATTGTAATTATTGTATTTATTGTTGTTTTTGTTCTCAGACGACGACGTTGACGATCTTGTTGGGAACGACAATCACTTTCTTAGGTTGCTTGCCGTCAAGCCAACGCTCGGCACCGGCGTCACTCAAGGCGATGCGTTGTACCTCGTCCTGGGCAGTTCCAGCGGGCACCTCGATATTGTAACGGGGCTTGCCGTTGAACAGAACGGTGTATTTTACCATCGATTCCTTCAGATATTCCTCGTTCCATGTGGGCCACTCGGCGTCACACACGGTCGTGTCATGACCCAGCACATGCCACAGTTCCTCGGCGATGTGGGGTGCGAAGGGTGCCAACAGCACTACCAACGGCTCATAGACCTCGCGGGCACGGCACTTCATGCTGGTCAACTCGTTGACACAGATCATGAATGCTGCCACCGACGTGTTATAACTGAAGGTCTCGATGTCGCCCGTCACCTTCTTGATGAGTTTGTGCACCGACTTCAAGGCTTCGGCACTGGGCTTCTCATCGGTCAGCTGCATCGTTTCACCCTTGTAGAAGAGTGCCCACAGGCGCTTGAGGAAGCGGTTTACACCGTCGATACCGTTGGTATCCCACGGCTTGCTGGCCTCAACGGGACCCAGGAACATCTCATACAGGCGCAAGGTATCGGCACCGTAGCGTTCAACAATATCATCGGGGTTAACGACATTGAACATCGACTTGGACATCTTCTCAATGCTCCAGCCACAGATGTACTTGCCGTTCTCGAGGATGAACTCGGCATCCTTGAACTCGGGACGCCACTCGCGGAATTTCTCAATGTCCAATGCATCGGTATGAACGATGTTTACATCCACATGGATGGGCGTCACGTCATACTGGTCCTTGAGATTCAATGAGACAAACTTGTTGGTGTCCTTGATGCGGTATACAAAGTTGCTGCGACCCTGAATCATACCCTGGTTGACCAACTTGCGGAACGGCTCGGCCTCACATACAAAACCGTAGTCATAGAGGAACTTGTTCCAGAAACGACTGTAAATCAAGTGACCCGTAGCGTGCTCGGTACCTCCAACATAGAGGTCCACCTGACGCCAGTATTCATTGGCTTCGCGAGAGACGAGTTCATTCTCATTGTGCGGATCCATGTAGCGCAGGTAGTAAGCCGACGAACCGGCAAAGCCCGGCATCGTGTTCAATTCCAAGGGATAACCATCGGTAGTCACCCAATTCTTGGCGCGGCCCAGAGGCGGCTCACCCGTCTCGGTGGGCAGGAACTTATCGACTTCGGGCAACTGCAGCGGCAGCTGACTCTCATCAAGCGGCTGAGGCTGGTTGTTCTCATCATAATAGATGGGGAACGGTTCACCCCAATAGCGCTGACGGCTGAAGATGGCGTCACGCAAGCGATAGTTCACCTTCACATGACCAATGCCAGCCTCCTCTATATATTCCTTGGTGCGGGCAATGGCTTCCTTGACCTGCAAGCCGTTGAGTTGCAGGCGCTCGTTTGACGAATTGGTCATGATGCCTTCTTTGGCATCAAAACTTTCCCCACTCACGTCGGCACCCTCGATCAGCGGGATAATGGGCAGGTCAAAATGCTTGGCAAAAGCATAGTCACGGCTATCGTGGGAAGGAACCGCCATGATGGCACCCGTACCGTATCCAGCCAGTACATAGTCACTTATATATATAGGTATATTCTTGCCCGTAATGGGATTGACGGCATAGCTGCCGGTGAATACACCACTCACCTTCTTATCAATCATGCGCTCGCGCTCGGTTTTGTGCTTCACCTCGTCGAGATAGGCATTGACGGCTTCACGCTGATCGGGCGTCACTACATCATCCACATAGATGCTCTCAGGAGCCAGTACCATAAAGGTAACACCGAAGATGGTATCGGCACGCGTGGTGAAAATCAACAGGCTCTTGTCGCTGTCGGCGATGGGGAAAGTCATCTCGGCACCCTCACTGTAACCGATCCAGTTGCGCTGGGTTTCCTTGATGGACTCGGTCCACTCGATGGTGTCCAAGTCACGCAAGAGACGACCGGCATAGGCCGATACACGCAAGCACCACTGGCTCATCATCTTCTGCTCCACGGGGAAGCCACCACGGATGGACAAGCCCTCGCTCACTTCATCGTTGGCCAATACGGTACCCAACTTGGGACACCAGTTCACCATCGTATTGCCCAGATAGGCAATGCGGTAGTTCATGAGCACGTCGTTCTTTTGAACCTGAGTCATCGCGTTCCACTCGTCGGCAGTGAACTCGTCGGTGCAATTGGTGTGTGCATTGCAACCGTCGGTACCGTGTTTTTCAAAGTGTGCTACCAGTTCGGTGATGGGACGTGCCTTGTCAAGCTCGGTGTTGTAATAGCTCTTGAACATCTGCAGGAAAGCCCACTGTGTCCACTTGTAATAAACAGGGTCACAAGTCTTCACCTCACGGTCCCAGTCATAGCAGAAACCGATTTTGTCGAGTTGCTCACGATAGCGTGCAATATTCTGATTGGTGGTGATTTCGGGATGCTGACCCGTCTGGATAGCATACTGCTCGGCGGGCAATCCATAGGCATCATAGCCCATGGGGTGCAACACGTTAAAACCGCGCAGGCGCTTGTAACGTGCATAGATGTCGCTGGCAATATATCCCAGCGGATGTCCTACATGCAGACCCGCACCCGAAGGATAAGGGAACATGTCAAGCACATAAAATTTAGGGCGGTTTCCATCAATATCACACTTGTAGGTGTGGTTATCACGCCAATACTGTTGCCACTTTTTCTCTATTTCCTTATAATTATAGTCCATTTCAGTTTCTAGTTCCTATTCTTATTCAAGTAATTATTATATGTCTTACTTAATACTTAATCATGACTGATTACTTAATGATGCCCAAGTCACGTGAGATGTCAAGCATACGCTGGATGGGTTTCACTGCACGCTCAGCAATCTCGGCATCCACCTCAATTGCGGGTGCCATGAACTTGAGCGAATTATATAATTTCTCAAGCGTGATCAACTTCATGTACTCACACTCGTTGCATGCACAGGTGCCATCCTCGGGCGGAGCGGGAATGAAAGTCTTCTCGGGGCAACGGCGCTGCATCTCAAAGAGGATGCCGCTCTCGGTGCACACGATAAACTCCTGGCTCTCGTTATCGACAGCATAATTCAGCAACGCCTGGGTAGAGCCCACCTTGTCGGCCATGATGCGCACAGGCTTGGGACACTCGGGATGAACCAGCACCTTGGCATCGGGGTGCTCACGCTTGAGGTCGGCGAGCTTGGCGGCGCTGAATTTCTCATGCACATGGCAAGCCCCATCCCACAGCAACATTTCGCGTCCCGTAATGCTGTTGATATAGTTGCCCAGGTTGCGGTCAGGACCGAAGATAATTTTTTCATCCTTGGGCAGGCTGCCCACTATCTCCTTGGCATTGGACGAGGTCACCACCACATCGGTCACCGCCTTGACGGCAGCACTGGTGTTCACATAGCTGATGACCGTGTGATCGGGATGCTCACCCACAAACTTGGCAAACTCATCGGCAGGGCAACTATCGGCCAGCGAGCAACCGGCACTCAAGTCAGGCACGATGACCGTCTTGTCGGGGCACAGGATCTTGGCTGTCTCTCCCATGAAGTGTACACCACACAGGATAATCACCGGTGCATCGGTCTTGGCTGCCAGCTGAGCCAGTGCCAGGCTGTCGCCGATGTAGTCGGCCAGCTGCTGGATTTCTTCACGCTGGTAATAGTGAGCCATGATGACCGCATTGCGCTCTTTCTTCAGGCGCAGAATTTCTTCTCTCAGGTCGATGCCTTCCTCGATGGGTTCATCGACATAGCCTTTTTCAACATTCATATTATATATTGTTTAGTTTTAAGTTTTTTAAAAATTTAAATTTAACTACAACAACTATGCCTGTTAATTGTGTTGAAAACTTTTTTGCCGCTTTCACCTTTTTGGAATTATCAACCGCTATTTTGAGTTATTGATAAATAATTAACAAGCCTAATGCCTGTGATATAGCGATTAATGCATTTTATTAACAAGGTGTAAACAACCTGCAAAGTTAATAATTTCTTATGGAATTCTCTGTTAATTGATGATGAAAACCGTGTTTATATGAGAATAAAAAATTTATGTAAACTTATTTTGCGTTTTTGAAAAAGAAAGATAAGCCGAGTTGATTTGAATTTTTCAAGTCTTTTTTATTGTTTTTTTTCAAACAGTTTTCAACAACTATTTACAGGATTGTTTACATCATAATTGTTAGTAGTGAATAGAGAATTGTTTTGTACCTTTGTAGCGTGTAATCATGTAGAGACGATGTCAAAGAAGAAATCAATGCTGGAACTGCACCGGGTGGGTGTGGAAGAATATAAGCAGGTAGCAAAGCTACCTGTTACGCTGGTCTTGGATAATGTGCGCAGCGAGATGAACGTGGGATCGGTATTCCGCACTGCCGATGCCTTCAGGATTGAGCGGATTTATCTGTGTGGCATTACTCCCCAACCACCCAAGGCAGAAATTCACAAGACTGCCCTCGGCGCTGAGGAATCAGTCGATTGGCAATATTTTTCTACTACGCTTGCCGCAGTAGAGCAACTCAAGCAAGACGGTTACATGATCTGCAGCATTGAGCAGGTGCATGACAGTGTTAGACTAGACCGTTTTGCTGTCAATGGGATGCAGAAGATTGCCATCGTATTTGGCAACGAGGTGAAAGGTGTGGCCCAAGAAATTGTTGACATCAGTGACCTGTGTATAGAGATTCCCCAGGAAGGCACAAAACATTCACTTAACATCTCGTGCTGTGCCGCCATCGTGATGTGGCACTGCTTTGAAAAGATGGCGATAAGCGGTCAGTAATGCTCTTGTCATTTACCATTTATTAATCAAAAAACTTATTAACAGATATGGAATTGTCTCAAAATGGCAAATTTTGAGGCTTATTGTGTCCTTTTTAGTGTAGAATTTAGTTAAAAATTGAATGTTAAAATGTGTTGTATTTAACATTTTAATTTCGGTTTGATTTTTAATAGGTTTTAGCTGTTTATTATATATTCAATAAATTGATAATCAATTATTTATTTTAAAAATTGTATTGGTTTTCCATTTTTATAACAAATTATTTTCAAAAGGGCTGAAAAGATAGAAAACACAGGCTATTAGTTAAAAGTTTACTTTTATTTTGCCCATTTCACAATCTTTTACTATTTTTGCATACTTGTAATTTATCGATAGCAGCTACCAGAATGTACCATCGAGACCTTACATGTAACTGATAAAATGAAACACATTTTTAACTATATTGTATTAATTAATAAACATCACTATTTTATGAAGAAGCTATTTCTATTATTGTTTGCGATGTGCTTCATGGCACTGTCGGCGTATGCCGACCGCACAATCAGCGGACAAGTAGTGGATGCAGCCAATGGTGAACCCCTGATTGGAGCTACAATCCAAGGCGAGGGCGTGAACCATGGTACTGCAACCGATGTCAATGGTAATTTTACGCTGATTTTACCTGATCATGTTAAGTTTGTCAATGTATCCTACGTTGGCTATGCTACACGTCAGGTTGAGGTTTCCTCTCAAATGCTTATTAAGTTGACCGACTCTGGTCAGAGCCTTGATGAGGTTGTTGTAGTCGCTTACGGTAGCGCAAAGCGCCAGTCGATTACCGGTTCTATCTCGGTAGTTGACGAGAAGAAGATCAAGGACCGCATCGGTTCTTCGGTTACCGCAGCGCTTGAGGGTAGCACCCCTGGTATCCAGGTGAACAACACCTATGGTGAGCCTGGTGCCGCTCCCAACATCCGCATCCGTGGTATCGGTAGTATCACCGGTTCGAGCTCACCTCTGTATGTTGTTGATGGTGTGGCCTTCGACGGTAACATCGCCGAGATCAACCCCGTTGATATCGAGAGCATGAGCGTGCTGAAGGACGCTGCCTCGGCAGCCCTGTATGGTAACCGTGCTGCTAACGGTGTCGTTCTGATTACCACCAAGAAGGGTTCTTACAGCAACAAGCCCAATGTAACCCTGCGCATCAACCAGGGTATGTACAAGCGTGGTATCGCTGAGTATGAGCGCATGGGTGCTGACCAGTGGATGGAGGCTTCATGGCTTGCCATGAGGAACTTTGCCATGAACGGAAGCATGGGTCT
Organism: uncultured Prevotellaceae bacterium; assembly: GCA_900318205.1. Lineage (GTDB taxonomy): Bacteria > Bacteroidota > Bacteroidia > Bacteroidales > Muribaculaceae > Sodaliphilus. Next base: position 342,140 of record ONJS01000008.1, read on the forward strand.
GGACCAGGCTGCTGCTAACCAGTATGCTACCGCACACTTGATTGGTGACTATGCTCGCAAGAACATCTACAATGCCCCCGATGATAAGCTGTTCGATGCCAACGGTAAACTGATTGCCCAAGTATTGCCCGGCTATACCGATCTGGATTGGGAAAAGGACGTTGAGCGCACTGGTTATCGTCAGGACTACAGCCTCTCGGGCACCGCTGGTGGCGAGAAGTACAATGTATATGCTTCGGCAGGTTACACCAACGAGAAGGGTTATATCTATGCCAGCGCCTATGAGCGTTTCACTGGTCGTATCAATACCAACTTCACTCCCAGTGACTGGTTCAAGACTGGTATTAACCTGAGTGGTACCTATGCAACCCGTAACTTCAACGACAATGCAACCGGTAGCTACTATGCTAACCCCTTCTATGTAGCCCGTTACATGGCTCCTGTTTATCCTCTGTTCCTGCACAACCCCGATGGCAGCTTCCTGCTTGACGAGAATGGTGAGAAGCAGTACGATACCGAGTCGTCTTATCTGGACAACCGCAACATCGCCTTTGAGTTGCGCAAGGACTTCGACCGTCGTCGTCGCGCCGTAGTTGAGGGTATGGCCTATGGTACCTTCACTCTGCCCTTCGGTTTCTCGGTAACGTTGAAGGCTGACTTCATGCACTCCAACACCAATCGCCGTCGTTACAACAACCCGTTCATTGGTGATGGTTCTACCAACAATGGTCGTCTGACCAGCTATGCTTATGAGTACAACACCCGCACTGCTCAGGAAATCCTGAACTGGGCCCGTGACTTTGATCGTCACCATGTTGACGTGATGCTTGCTCATGAGAACTATGAGTACAACAGCCGTTCGGCTTACGGTATGAACACTGGCTCGGCTGCCGATGGTATCTACACCCCCGGTAACTTCCAGACCAACTCCTATTTCCAGGGTTCGGATGACGAGGACAAGACCGAGTCCTACCTGGGTCGTGCACGCTACAACTACTATGAGAAGTACTTCGCTGACTTCTCGTTCCGCCGCGACGGTTCTTCGCGTTTCGCCAAGGATAACCGTTGGGGTAACTTCTTCTCGTTCGGTTTGAACTGGAACATCAAGAAGGAGAACTTCCTGCAGGATGTGAACTGGCTCGACCAGCTGCGCGTTCGCGCTTCTTATGGTGAGACCGGTAACAACATGGGTGTTAGCCTCTATGCTTACCAGGCACTGTATTACATCGAGAAGAACGCCGGTAGCGCTGCCTTCATGAAGCAGAGCCTTGCCGCCAACGACATCAAGTGGGAGACCTGTCAGAATATCGACTTCGGTATTGAGGGTCGCGTATTTGATCGTCTGAACTTCAACTTCGTTCTGTTTGACAAGCGCAACAAGGACCTGTTGTTCGCTGTTCCTCTGCCCCTGTCGGCTGGTTCGTTTGTTTGGGGTGATGACTACAACATGAGCATTTACAAGAACATCGGTACCATTTCTAACCGCGGTATCGAGATCTCGTTGAGCGCTGACGTTATTCGCGGCCGTGACTTCAACTGGACGCTGTCAACCGAGGGTACCTTCATGAAGAGCAAAATCAAGAAGCTCCCCGACGGAAAGGACATCCTGCATGGTCAGCAGAACTACTCCGAGGGTCATGACCCCTACGAGTTCTACACCTATCACTTTGTCGGCGTTGACCAGATGACCGGTCGCTCGCTGTACACCCTGGATCCTGATATGGCTGAGCGCGCTGAGGCTGCTGGCCAGACCGTTACCATCGGTGACGAGACCTACACCACCATGCCTGGCTCCTATGGCAAGCGTGACTGGGCAGGTACTGCTCACCCCTGGTTCTTCGGTTCGTTGAACTCGATTCTGAATTTCAAGGGCTTTGCTCTGAACGCTCTGTTCACCTATAGCCTGGGTGGCAAGGTTTATGACTCGGCTTATCAGACCCTGATGTCGACCAACTCGGCATCTTCGGCAAGTGCTAACCACGTTGACCTGGCCAAGAGCTGGAATGGTGTTCCCGCCGGCATGACCGAGAACTCTCCCAACCGCATTGATCCTAAGGGTATTCCTCAGCTCGACTTCGAGAACAGCACTTACAACAACGCTACCAGTGACCGCTGGTTGACCAGTGCTTCCTACTTCGTAGTAAAGAACATCACCTTGAGCTACTCAGTGCCCAGACTGTTGATGAACAAGATTGGTATGCAGGGTCTCACCCTCACTGCTGGTGTTGAGAACCTGGCTACGTTCACTTCCCGCAAGGGTGTGAATCCCCAGTACAGTTTCAGCGGTGGTTCTGATAACACCTATGTTACCGCTCGCGTGTTTAACTTCGGTCTTCAGTTCCAGTTCTGATGAATCAGATGATCAATTAACAAAGTATTTTCTAAATGACAATCATTATGAAAAAGTATATAAATAGATTTTTATTGAGCGGTCTGCTGATCGGTGCTGCATTGGCTACCACCTCTTGTGGTGAGGATTATCTCGAGACAAAACCCACCGAATCGATTAGCGATGTTTCGGCCATCGCAACCGTTGACAATGCCTACAAGGCACTGAACGGTGTGGCCAAGACGATGACCATCCAGCATGGTAACTATTCACAGGGTTTCTGTGGTGAGAATGCCATCATGCGTCTGTATGAGAACTATCCCTGCCAGGACTACAACTACAACCAGTATGCTTCGGGTTGGGCTCCTATCCACAACCAGACCTATCACACCAATAAGACCAGCATTTACAACCACTATGCTTGGTACTACTACTATCAGATGATTACCCAGGCTAATGTGATTATCAATCGCATTGACGATGCCGAGGGTAGTGATGCCGACAAGAAGTTCATCAAGGGTTCGGCCCTGACCTTCCGTGCCTATGGCTATGAGAAGTTGATCCACTACTACTGCCAGCGCTGGAAAGACTCCAACAATGGTTCTGCCCAGGGTCTGCCCCTGCGTCTTGATGAGTCGACCGGTGACCTTGCTCCGTCGAGCATGGCCGAGGTTTATGCCCAGATTTACAAGGATCTGGACGAGGCCATCACGCTGTTCAACGAGAGCGGTATTGACCGTCCTGCTAATGATTGCTGGACTCCTAATGTGAATGCTGCACACGCTGTTTATGCCCGTGCTGCCCTCTACAAGGAGGACTATCAGACTGCCCTCAGCCACGCAAAGCTTGCCGAGGATGGTTATCCCTTGATGAGCAATGATGCTTATGGTGCTGGTTTCTGCCGTCCCACCAGTGAGTGGATTCTCGGTAGCTATGGCAGTGCCGATGAGAACAACTGGTACTGGAGCTATGGTACCCAGTTCAGCTGCAACGGTTACTATGCTTCCAACACCCAGAACGGTGCTGGTAGCATCGGCCGTGAGCTCATCAACCGCATCCCCGATGAGGACTTCCGCAAGTCGCTGTTCCTCACCGAGAGTGGTCTGGGCATCGATGGCAGTGATCCCGCACAGGTTGACCAGACCTACGGTTACATTGGTATGACCGCCGGTTTGGCATTCTCGAGCAGGGATGCCTACATGAAGGCTTACAACTACGTACAGGAGCATGCAGCTCCCGGTCTGAGTGAGCCCTATGCTGCTGGTGTATATCACCTGGGTGGACACTTGAAGTTCTACGTGTTTGATACCCCGGGTGTTGGCTATCTGCCCTTCATCCGCACCAGTGAGATGCTCCTTATCGAGGCTGAGTGCTACTACTTTATGAATCAGCCTGCCAATGCACAGGATGCCCTCGTTCGCTTGAACGCCGGTTCGGGCCGCAACCCTGGTTACACCTGCAGCAAGACCGGTCAGGACCTCTTCAACGAGATCGCCGACTACCGCGCACTTGAGCTCTGGGGCGAAGGCTTCCAGTGGAGTGACCTGAAGCGTTGGAAACTGCCCGTTGTACGTCACAGCTTTGCTCAGGGTGGCAATGCCCACACTTCTGTTGCTGTTACGATTGCACCCGATGCAGTGAACAACTGGGTATGGGAGGTTCCCTTGAAGGAGACCGACTATAACGGTGCCTACAAGAGCATCAATGATCCTACTGCTGAATAATCTTTGACATAGATTATAACGCTTAACCCTTACTGGGGATGTGCCTAACGGTGCATCCCCAGTTGTTGTAAACAGGCCTGAAATCGGGTGATGATGCTTGAATAACAATTGTTGTGGTAGCGATTATGGACAATTTGCTTAAAAAATGAGTATCTTTGCGGCCACATTTTGAAATCATGATATCGATGAAGAAGAGTATATTGATTGTGCTGGCGATGCTGGCAGTTGTGCTACAGGCAGGAGCCGTGCTCAAGGAGAGCAATATGGAGCAGACGTTGGGTGTGCTGTGTGAGGAACTGAGCGAGACGCACCAGGAGCATAAGGAGCGTGCTCAGCGTTTTGAGCAGCGCAACAAGCAGTTCCAGCGTAGCATTGGGCGCGACCTGGAATTGTGTAATAACATTGAGTTGATGCTCTATAGCCAGAAGGAGCAAAACGTATTTGACCTTGCCTATGCCTGCGGTCAAGCCACGTCGCTATACAATAGGGTGTCGAGGACCCGCTCGTTCAAGCAGTTTGAGCAACAGCAGGACGAGCAGATTGCCCAATACGAGCATCTGGTAACTACCCTTAACAACATCCCTGACTATCAGCTCAAGACGCCCCAGATGCGTGCCACACGTGACAGTTGCGTGTATCTGGCCCAGACTATCGAGAACGATATCCGCCACACGCGCGAGATGATGAAGGACAATCACGAGAAGCGCCAACTGGTCGCTGACAAGGCTAAGAAACTCAACGACCATGCCTTGTCGATGTATGAACGCATCCGCCAAAACGTGTTTGTCAACGGTGGACAGAATTATTACCAGATTCTGAAACGTTTCAGCTACAACTGGAGAAACAGTAAGAACGACCTCACCGAGAAGTATTCCCGTTCCCGTAAGGCGAAGAGCGAGTGGCGTGGTCCGCTCATCGGTTTCCTGTTCGTCTTCATGGCGGTGTATATCTTGGGTGCATTATTTCTCAGTTGGCTCATCATCAAGCTGATACCGCGCAGGTTCCTGTCTAACCGTACCTACCAGACATTCCTCCCCAAGCGTTCTTGCATCATCATCTGTGGGGCGGCTGCGGTGTTTGGCATCGCCACGTTCATTATTTCCAAAATTACCGACCAGAACTTCATGGTCATGGCCACACGGCTGTTGAGCGAGTATGCCTGGCTCATTGTGGTCATCATGTTGTCAATTATCATCCGCATCAACGGTGACACCGTCAAGAGCGGCATCAAGCTCTATGTGCCGGTGCTGCTGCTGGGCTTTGTGGTTTTCTTCTTCCGCATAGTGTTCCTGCCCAGTACCGTGGTCAATATAATCTTCCCTGTTCTGCTGCTGGTGTTTACTATCTGGCAACTGATTGTCAACCGTCGTCACAACGCTGCTGTGCCGCGTAGCGACGTCTTCTACTCGTGGATCTCGTTCATCGTGATGGCGGTGTCCACTGTCATGGCGTGGATGGGCTACACCTTGATGAGTGTGCAGGTGCTCATCTGGTGGATCATGCAGTTGACCCTCATCCAGACCATTACTGTCATCTATGACTTGTTGCACAGTTACGAGAACAAGTACATCCCCAAGGATGCCGACGTGAGGAGGACGTGGTTCTATGACGCAGTCTATAAGATGGTTGTCCCCATTGCCGCCACCATCAGCGTTGCCCTCTCGATCTACTGGGCTGCCAAGGTATTTGACCTCACGCAATGGTGTGAGTACATCTTCCGCTATAAGTTTGTCAATCAGCCGGGAATCATTGTGCTCTCGCTGGACAGGATACTGGCCTGTGTGGCATTTGCCTTTATTTTCAATTACATTATCTACCTGTTTATCCAGGGCTACCAGTTGTGGAAGCAAAACCGTGCCGAATCGCTCGCCATTTCACAATATGAACAGGAGAATGATGTTGCGGTTGACGAAGAGATAGACATCGAAACCGTCATTCAGGACGATCCCAATGCCAAGGATCAGGTCAAGGCGGCAGCCAAGGCCGTCACACTGTCGATGAATATCATCAAGTACATCGGCTGGGGTATCTATGTCTACATTGTGCTGGTGACCCTGCATGTCAACCGCACGGGCATTACCTTTATCCTCACTGGTCTCTCGACTGGTATCGGTTTCGCGATGAAGGATACCCTCGAGAACCTCTTCTATGGCCTGTCGCTGATGAATGGCCGTGTCAAGATAGGTGACATTATTGAGTGTGACGGTGTGCGAGGCAAGGTCAAGAACATCAACTACCAGAGTACACTGGTCGAGACCAACGACGGCTCGGTCATCGCCTTCCTGAACAGTCAGTTGTTCACCAAGAATTTCAAGAACATGACGCGCAACCATGGCTACGAGATGGCCAAGATTACCGTTGGCGTGGCCTATGGCAGCGAGATTGATAAGGTGCGTAAGATGATCATCGAACGCATCAGCAAGTTGAATTGCTATGATCCCAGTAAGGGCGTGCAGGTGTTGTTCCAGAACTTCGGTGAGAGCAGTGTGGACTTGCTGGTTGTTGTGTGGGTGCGTGTATTCTCACAGGTGGCTGACATCGCCCTCGTCAAGGAAAACATCTATGCTGTTCTGAACGAGAACGGCATTGAGATTCCCTTCCCGCAGACCGACCTGCACATCCGTAACGCCGTCCCTGTCAAACCATAAGACACCCCTCGAAGAAGGGAAAACAATAAGTACAAAAAATACAATGCTACACACTGGATGGCATTGTATTTTTTGTTGAAAAACTATTGCTTGCATCAAGAATTATGACGAAATTTGCATACAGTGAATGGAATTTAATGGTATTGATTACCGCTAAATTGCTATATATCATTGATATACGCAACTTTTTAAACATCATTTTATTGACTTTTTAATCCAGCCAACGGGTTTAATATTTATTAGATATATGAAGAAGATTATTATTGCTCTGGTTGCTTTATTGGCTTCCATGACGATGAATGCACAGAACCTGGTCATGAAGCAAAAAAACGCTGATGATGCGATTACAGTGGTGGGCAGATTTAGCAAGAACGACACGATGACCTACAGGCTGATGCACTACAAAAACATAATTCATGGGAACGACACGACAGTCAGCGAAGACTACAAGGAGAAGTTCATGATAGTGGTGACCGACTCCACTAGCGAGGGATACAAGATGAAGTACATTCCGCTGAGTTTCACCCTCCGTGATACTACCCTCCGTGATACAGGCACGCCTACCAGCCAGATGACAATAAATGCCATTGCCCTGCGCCAGTTGATGCAGTCGGTCGTGTGCGAGTTCACAACCGATGAGAAGGGATTGCTCAAAAGCATCACCAACTGGCGCGAGATAAGCGACCAACTGATGAATGGTATAAAGGCTACATGCGATAACCTGTACACGACCATTCAAGGCCTGGACACCACCAATCTTCGACAGCAGTTGGGAGTCATCGTGGCGTTCCGTTTCGGAAGCGAGCAGGGCGTCCGTGACAGATATATGGAATTGAAGGATCTTTTCGGTCTGCACGGCTCCACGTATGCCATTGGCAAGAAGGATATTGAAACCGAGTACTACGGTTATCCTCAACTTATATCCAGCAGGGTATGCTACACCACCATCGAGGACGAGGGGGACGACTTCGACGAAGGCGATTACAACATCGCATCGCAATATACATTGGCGATACCTTTCGATGACGTGATGGAAATTGGCTTCGATTCGTTGTCAGTAAAAGTGAGCGAAATGGTCAATGGCAGTCTCGAAGCGGAGCCCAACAGTGACGAAGTCTTTGTTTCCGATTTTTACGGGTTTTTGTTTTTCAAGAACGGATGGCCTAAAAAATACTATTTCGAGGAATCAATCGGCGGCGTGGGATCCTGCGAGAGCATCGAGACCCGCTATATCGAGTGTACTTCCCGCAATTGAGACATCGTCCTCGACGATAAATCAACCGAGAACAAAGGCAAATAAAATTGTTTTCCTTTTATTACCTGTTGTCGTTTTACTTGTAGAAGGTAATCCAGTTGGTGCAGTAACGGGATTTCTCGGCCACGGGGTGGATCTCGTGGACCTTGCCAACGGAATCGCGCCACCAGGAGTGGTTCCACCCTGCCCCCATGTCCATGTAGAGGGCATGTCGGGGAGCAAAGTCTTCAAGCATTGCGACAAATTGCTCGTAGCTCACCTCGTCACGGCTGTCCACGATGCACAGGCGTCCGTCCTTCTCACATAGGGCACGGTACTGGTTTACACCATCGCGCCACAACGGGCGGATGCTCTCCCCCTCATGGATGATGATAGCCTGCCCGAAGCCCATGCCCCCGGCAGCAGCGACGCTATCGAGGAGTTCGCTATACTCACCGTTGATAAATTCCCACGTCGTATCGTCAAACCAGGCAAACGCTCCGCTGTTGTCTTTGCACTTGGCACCCTTGTAGCGCTTGCCGCCGCTGACGTGGTCCCCGTCGATGTTGCTGTGGGCAAACTCGTCCAGCAGTTCGTGGGTAAAGGCAGCCTCGGCACAGAAGACAATACTGTCGTCCTGCTTGCTGGGCATCTTTTCACACACGAGGTCGATGCGGCTGAACTGCGGGTAAAACACGATGAGGCCTTTGAAGGTAGAGTCGTCAACCATCACCCCTTGTACAGCATTGTCTTTTTCCATAGTCTCGGTGGGTTTGGATTTGTTGCAGCAGCAGCACAAGAGCAATGCCGCTAGAACGGGTAACAGATAGTGGAGAGCTATTCTCATGATTCAATCGTATTGGATGATAAAAAATGAATGCGGATGCTTACTTTAAAAACTTAGTGTCTTTGCGACTTAGCGTGAGGCTTTCTCGTCGGCAAAGCGGTCAGGGTACTCCAGCGGCACGCGCGGGCGACGCATGGCCCTGACGATGAGCCAGATGCCTAACAAGATGAACGGGATACTCAACAACTGGCCCTGGTCCAGACCGATGTTGGCGCGCATGGCGATTTCCCACGGTTCCTGCACGTTCTTGATAAACTCGATGAAGAACCTCGGCACAAAGATGCCCAGCATGAATACGCCGAAGATCAAACCTTCCCGCTCCTGGGCTCTGAAGCGCCAATACATGACCATGCAGACAACAAACGTCAGCAGATAGAATGCTGCCTCGTAGATCTGCGTCGGGTGACTCGGGGCCGTGAATATGGGTTCGGCTCCCTGCATCCATTGTCCCACGTTCTCCACAAAGCGGAAACCCCAAGGCATCGAGGTCTCGGCACCGTAAATCTCGTGGTTCATCAGGTTGCCGATGCGGATGAGGGCAGCGACGAGGCCTACAGGCACCACCAGGCGGTCGAAGGTCCACAGCATGGGCTTGTGTGTCACAAAGCGGCTGTAGAGCCAGATGGCAATCATGATGCCCAAGGTGCCGCCATGGCTTGCCAGTCCGCCTTCCCATATCTTGGGAATGTCGCCCAGGTGCTGGCTGTAATAACCCCAGTCATAGAAAAAGACGTGTCCCAGTCGTGCTCCCAAGATGGTCGCCACCACGACATAGATGAACAGGCTGCCTACCCAGCTCTCCCGTGCACCCTCGTGGCGGAAGATGCGGTTGACAATCTCATAGCCCACCAGGAAGCCGATGGCAAACATCAGCCCGTACCACCGCACGGCAATCTTGCCGGCGCTGAACAGTTCAGGACTCGCGGTCCATGTGATAGAATCCAGTATCATAGGTGATATTGTTTATTTCTTGTTTAGCGGTGACAAAGGTAGTGAAAATAGTTTTTGGTTGTTTGTTTTGGTTGTTTGTTTTTCCGAGCCAGAGGCTCGGAGTACGTTGACAAGACCTTGTTTAGCGGATGAGAAAGATGGGTTTTTAGAAAAAATGCACTACCTTTGTGGACAAAAACAGAGATAGTTATGGCTGAGAGCAATTTTATCGACTATGTGAAGATATTGTGCCGCAGTGGAAAGGGCGGCGCCGGTTCGGCACATCTGCATCGTGCCAAGTACGTCCCCAAGGGCGGTCCTGACGGCGGTGACGGTGGTCGTGGCGGCCACATCTTCCTCAAGGGCAACCGCAACCTGTGGACACTCATCCACTTGAAGTATCAGCGTCACGTGTTCGCTACCGACGGCCAGTCGGGCGGCGAAAACCAGATGACGGGAAAGGATGGTGAGGACCGCACCATTGAGGTGCCCTGCGGAACGGCGGTCTATGATGCCGAGACAGGACAGTTCCTGTGTGACGTGACCGAGGACGGGCAGGTGGTGAGCCTGCTGCGCGGTGGCCGCGGTGGCCGTGGCAACCAGCACTTCAAGACGGCAACGCGCCAGACGCCGCGTTTTGCCCAACCGGGTGAGCCTGGTGTGGAAAAGGCGGTCATCCTGGAGTTGAAACTGCTTGCCGACGTCGGTCTCGTGGGTTTCCCCAATGCTGGCAAATCCACCTTGCTGAGCGTCATCAGTGCTGCCAAGCCCAAGATTGCCAACTATCCCTTCACCACGCTGGAGCCTAACCTGGGCATCGTGTCCTATCGCGGCCAGCAGTCGTTTGTCATGGCCGATATCCCCGGTATCATCGAGGGTGCCAGCGAGGGACGCGGCCTGGGACTGCGCTTCCTGCGACACATCGAGCGCAACGCCGTGCTGCTGTTTATGGTGCCTGCCGACAGCGACGACATTCGCAAGGAGTATGGTATCCTGTGCCGTGAACTGGAGACTTTTAACCCCGACCTGGTAGAGAAACCCCGTGTACTCGCCATCACCAAGTGTGACATGCTTGACGAGGAACTCATCGAGCAGATGAGGCCTGAGTTGCCCGACGATGTGCCCAGTGTCTTCATCTCGAGTGTTGCCCAGATGGGACTGACCGAACTGAAGGACCTGCTGTGGCGCACCATCAACGATGAGCGCAACCGCATCCCCGAGACCTTGACTCATCGTGACCTGGACGAGCGCCATCGTGAGCAAGCCGAGGACAACTTCATCTTCGGTGCCGAAGACCTTGAGGACGAAGCCCCCGATGCCGGCGGCAAGATGGTGGACTCGGGCAGCAAGCAGTGGAGCGAGGAGTACTGGGAGAGCGACTACGAGGACGAGAACAAGGACTTCCAGGTAGTCAGCGACCCCGACGACGAATGACAATCGTCATCATAGTATAACACGAATGCCCATCAATAATCCATTCATGATTATTTGTGGGCATTCGTGTTTTTATTGATAGTCGTGATGCCGCTATCAGCGTTTCAGAAGATTCGATAATCTTTATTTTCCCTCGTTGCTGAGGAGGAATCGGCGCTTGGGCGCGATGGCAGCGAAGTCTTCTTGCGACAGCGGGGCGATGCGGTCAAGGATGCGCGACAGGCGTTGGGCAATCTTGTATTCAACGACCTCATTCTCAGGTACTTCGTGCAGGAGCTGTGACACGCGCGACTTGATGGCCGACAGCTCAAATACCATCGATGTGTTGAACCATCCGTCGGCATGGCTGGCAAATGGCAGAATCCACAGGTTCTCGCCACGCAGTACGCCGGGCCACCACTGCAGCGTCTGTAACGCACTGGCTCCACGGCTGTTGAAGTCGCGGTAGATGCGTCGCAGCAGACGGTTGTCATGTTCCTCAAGGCCAGCCTTTTCACCATAATAGATGGTGGCTTGGGCAGTGACGAACAAGCGGTATTTCTTATCATCATCGATGTTGGGAATCAGCAGTGGATTGAGTGCATGCAGGCCCTCGAGGAAGAGCAGGCTGTTGCTGTCGAGCTGCAAGGTGTTGCCATGGTAGGCGCGTTTTCCCTCGACGTAGTCATAGGTGGGCATCGGCACGCGGTTACCCTCAAGCAGGCTGTTCACGTCGCGTTCGAGCTGTTTCAGGTCCAGGCCGTAGAATGACTCATAGTCGATGTTGCCGTTAGGATCCAGCGGGCGCTGGTCCAGATTGAGGAAGTAGTTGTCGAGCGAGACGACACAGGGCTGGATGCCATTGTCACGCAACATGTGTGTCAGGAAGCGTGATGTGGTGGTCTTTCCTGAGCATGAGGGACCGGCGACAAGCACCATGCGCAGCCCTTCCTGGCGGAAACGCCGTGTGATTTCGGTGGTGATGCGTTCCAAGCGGCGGCTGTGCTGTACCTCGTCCTCGGCGATGAAGTCTGGGGCAAGACCTTGGGAAATCACGTTGTTAAAGAGCGAGATACCGTCAAGGCCTTGGGACTCCATGCGGCGGATGTTTCCGCAGAATTCCTCTAACGACATCTGGGTGTACTGCCGTATAAAGTTTTGCTCTCGGTGTGTCTGCTGCTGCTCGGCGCTAGCTGTTAATTCAATCATTGGGTTTATAGTGTTTATGTTATAATCGGTTCATTTCTAAAAGATTGTGGGCCCTATCGCACCTCGCAATAGAGCCCACAGTTATCTTGTTAGTAGTGGAAACTGCTTCCGCCCAGGAATTCGCGCAGCAAGCTCGTGCTGGGAATGTCTTTCTCGTCCAGTGGCTCGAAGTAGCTCAGGAATTTTATCAGTCGCGTAGCCACGGCATACTCGGGCGTGTTGCTGGGCACTTGCTGCAGGATGGGAAGCGCATAGTTTCTCATCACCGACAGCTCGAACAGCAACGACGAGTTGAACATGGCGTCGGCATTCTCGTGGAACGGCATAATCCATTTTTCCTCTCCACGGCGCACACTGGCCCATCGCTTGATGGTGTCGTAGGCGCTGGCTCCGCGATACTGGTGATCGCGGATGATGCGTCGCAGCAGTCGGTTATCGTAGGTGCCTATCCAGTTGTGATCATCGATGTTCAACGTGGTGAGGGCTGATACGAAGATGCGGAATTTCTGCTCCTCGGGGATGAGGCGCGTCAATTCGGGATTCAGGCCATGGATACCTTCCATGAGCAAGATGTCGCCTTGTTCCAGCTTGAGCGTTTTGCCTAGGTATTCACGCTCGCCCTTCACGAAGTTATAGGTGGGCATTGCCACTTCCTCTCCGGCGAGCAGGGCGGTCACGTCCTTGTTAAACTGCTCCAGGTCAAGGGCGTAGAGCGACTCGTAGTCATAGTCGCCATCCTCGTCACGAGGCGTGCGGTCGCGGTTGATGAAGTAGTTGTCCAACTCGATGACCTTGGGCACGATACAGTTGGTAAGCAGCTGGATGGCCAGTCGCTTGGAGGACGTGGTCTTGCCGCTTGATGACGGACCGGCTATCAGTACCACGCGTGCTCCACCCTCCTTGTAACGGCGGGTGATTTCATCGGCAATCTGGATGAAGTGTTTGTTGTGGAGTGCCTCTACGACATTGATAAGCAGGGGAGCATATCCAGCGGTGATGGCGTGGTTGAGCTCGCCTACATCGCTCAGATGGATAATCTCGTTGAAGTTGATATAGTCGGTAAAGGCTTGGAACAACTTGGGTTGAGGCTCCCATTTTGCCACTTGGCTGATGTCCTTGCGGTCAGGTCCCAGTAGCAGCATGCCCTGCTCGTAGGGTATCAGGTCAAACACCTTCAACATACCAGTCGAGGGTACCAGCGGTCCGAAGAAACTGTCGATGATGTCATCGAGCTTGTAATAGACGGTATAGAGCTGGTTGATGCTTTCTAACAGGCGCACCTTGTCCTTGAGGCCCTGCTTGCGGAACATCTCGATGACGTCGGTCGTGAGACGCTCGCGGCGCACGAATTTGATATCGGCGTCGATGATTTCGACCATGCGCTGCTTGAGGCCTGTGATGGTTTCGGGAGTCAGAAAATGTTCCTCATGCTTGATTTGGCAATAGTGGCCGTTGCTGATACTGTGCTGGATGCACAACCGTTTGCCAGGATAGAGGTCGTTCACGGCCTTGTAGAGCACCATGCACAGCGAGCGCGTCATCGCGCGGTATCCAGCATTGGTGGTGACGTCGATGAATTCAACGTGTTTGGGTGAGAAGACGGGGTAATGCAAATCTTCGACCTTGTTGTTGACGAGCACGCACACAGCATCGCCCTGCAGGTCCAAGCGGCCCTTGATGGTCTCATAGAGGTTCAACAGCGAGTCACCGCCGTCAATGTCTATGTACTCACCCGTGTTCTTGCAGAACACCTTGAGTTCATCATTCCTTTTCATAGCTGCTCTGTAGTTTTTGGTAAAAAATCGGTAGCGCTTTGGCAAATCAATTGTAGTATTTTGCGCTCGGCGCGCCCAATTTGGGCGCAAAGGTACAAATTTTTCCCGAAAAAGGTGAACTTTAAGTCACAAATGGTTCAGAAATGGCAGAAAATTGTCTTTTTTTTGTGTTAATACTCAATAAATAAATGGTTTTTTTTACCTTTGGCGTGTAAGAAATCGTTTTAACACCAATAAGAATCCAAAGATGAAAATAAAGTTTTTTGTTATGGCTATGATGATTGTTGGCGCCATGTGCAGCTGCACGGCGCAGAGTGGAGCGAATGTAGAGCCGGGTTGTGACGTGTTCAAGACCGAGCAGGGCACGACAGTGAAAATGTATTGCATCAAGCACGGCAGCGTCAGGATGCAGGTGGGAGAGAAATGGATCTATGTGGACCCGGTGACGACGGCAGTGAAGCCTGTGACCGACTACTCTACCCTGCCCCAGGCCGACTATATCCTGGTGACGCACGAGCACTTTGACCACCTGGACTCGGTGGCTATCAACCAGTTGAGCAAGCCAGGTACCGTGCTCATCACCAATGCCCGCTGCCATGAAATCCTGGGTGGCCAGGGTGACGTGATGGCCAATGGCGACAGCCGCACATTGGCTGAAGGCTGGACCGTGGATGCTGTTCCCGCCTACAACAACTCGCCCGAGAAGCTCCAGTTCCACCCCAAGGGCCGTGACAACGGCTTCGTGCTGACCATTGAGAGTATGCGCATCTATATCGCCGGCGACACCGAGGACATCCCCGAAATGGCCGACATCAAGGACATCGACGTGGCCTTCCTGCCCTGCAACCTGCCCTACACGATGACGCCCGAGCAGTGTGCCCACGCCGCCCAGATGATCAAGCCCACCGTGCTGTTCCCCTATCACTACGGCCAGACCGATATCCAGCAGGTAGTCAAGCTCCTTGACGGCAGCAATATCGACGTGAGAATCAGGGATTACCAGTAAAGGACGTCACGTCCCTATAGTGACTATAGATACGATAGTTGCTATAGCCCATTAATAAACGGCTGCCGCCGCAACCTTCATCAGGTGCGGCGGCAGCTTTTTCATATGGTGACCCGCTACGGGGTCAAGCATTCATCCAATTACCAACCGGGGTTCTGGCCAATCTCGGGATTCAGGTTGCGCTGATCGTCGGGAATGGGGAACAGGTTGTACTTGGGATCCCACTTGCGGGGAGCACCGTTGTTCGAGCAGTTGATGTAGCCATCGGGGTCAACATTGATTTCATCAAGGCTGATGGGATCATATCCGAGCACGTATGCACCACGGCACAGGTCGGGATTGTTGTCGGTGTCGAGCAACGAGAGCTGGTTCCAACGCAGCAGCGAGTAGTAGCGGTCGTTCATGCAGTACATCATCTCGACGCGGCGCTCACGGCGAACCTCCCAAATGATGGGGCTTACACCCATATTGTTGGCGGGATCGGCCTCAACGCTGGTATAGAGGTGAGGCATGCTCACGCGGTCACGCAGCAGGTTGATGGACTTGTCAAGGTCGTTCTGGGTGATGGTACCCAGCTCGGCGCAAGCCTCGGCATAGTTCAATAGGATCTCGGCATACCAGAAGATGGGAGCGTCGGTCCAGTTACCATAGGTGCTCTGACGGTTGGTGTTGTCGATCAGGTTGGTATCGAACAGGAATACACCATAACCCGTCGAAGCGGTGGACTGAGCGCCACCGAAGCGGGCGTAACCACTACCGGGGAATTGGAGGATCTTGTCCACCTGAGCGCTCAGGCGCGGGTCGCGGTTAGCGAGCACGTTGCTAATGTCGATGTGGGGAGCCTCACCCAGACCCGAGTTGTCGTCGAGGACAACCACGGTACCGTGGTCGGTCTTGTTCAGAGCGGTGGTAGCCAGGGGCTTACCATCCTTGAACAGGTAGCTGTCGAAGGCATCCTTGGTCATACCCTTAACCTGTGTTGAACCGCAGGTGTAGTCGATGGTACCGTGTGCAAGTGTACCCAAAATGTAGTGCTTGTACAGGATCATCTCCTTGTTACCAGCCAGGTCAAGCGAGTTGAAGTTAGCCTGGTAGTTGCTGTTCAGGCTGAAGTTGCCCGAGTTCATGATTTGCTCACAAGCGTTCTTGGCCTCGGTGAGGTACTTGTTGGCACGGTCATTGTTCTTGGTCACATACTTGCTGTAGTCGCCCTCATAGAGGCAAACCTCGGCCTTCATGGCCAGAGCAACCCACTTGTTGAAAGCGGTGCGTGAGCCAGCATTGTCGGTGATGTTGGTGCAAGCGAAGTTCAGGTCCTCAAGCACCTTGTCCATCACGTTGTTGCGGGGCTGACGGGGACCGTACAGGATATCCTCGTCATCGGGGTCAAGCACCTCGTCCACCCAATAGCAGTCACCATAGGCGCGAACGAGTTTATAGTGTTGCCATGCGCGGTACAAGCGACCGATACCCAGCCAATTGGCCTTCCTGGCATCGCTCATCGACTCTACGCCGGGAACAGCGTCAATGAGAATATTGGCACGACGGATCTCAGTATAGGGCGTGCTCCAAGCAGCAGCGCTACCGGGAACACTCAGATAGGACCAATTGGTGATACCAGTAGAGGCCTGGTCGTCGTTCAGCGTGTTGAAATAGTAGTCACCACTGCCGCTTCCATAACCCGTAAAGGTGTTATAGAAATAGTTGGCGAACAGCTGGACGTTGTTCTCACTGGTAAAATAGTTGTCCTTGGTAAACTGGTCATAGGGATCAGTGTCGAGCACATCTGAGCAAGATACCAGCGACAGCAAGGCAACACCCAGTCCACACAGAATAATTGATTTCAATGATTTCATAATTATATCTGTTTTAATTGAGTTCATTACTAATTACTTCACGATAATTTCGCAGATGGAAACACGGTTCCAGCTCAGTTCATCAAACATGTTGCTGATGCCCTGACCCTGGGCGTTGATGCGCTTGGCATCAATACCATACTTCTTGACGAGCATGTCCTTCACGCTGGCGGCACGGCCGTTGGCGAGGGTAATGTTACGCTCGAGGGGACCGTCCTTGGAGGCATAACCGTTGATGGTGCAGGTAGCCTCGGGGTGGCTCTTCATGTAAGCGGCGATGCGCTCAACATTGGGCTGCTGGTCAGCATATACTGCCATCGAGTTGATGGGGAAGTGAACCAGGATGGTCATGTACTGCAGCGACCTGTCAATCATGCCGCTCTTGCTCTTCTGGCAAGCATCGAGATCCCTCTGGAGCTGGGTGTTGCGGCTGTTGGCAGCGTTGAGCTGGTTCTGCAGGTCAGCGAGGCGAGCATTGTAGCTGTTCTCGGCATCGGCGAGCTGTGCGCGCAGGTCATTGATCTGAGCGTTCAGGGCGCTGTTGTCGCCAGGAACGACGACGCCAGAGCGGCTGTTGCTGCCGAAGGTCAGTTGCAGACCACAAGAGTAGGTACGCATGATAGGATCGGTACGACCCCAAACAGCGTTACCATAGGAACCCACACCAGTGTTGATCTCGGGATCGAGACCGGTATGGTTGCTGTGGTTGATGATGTCGAACAGGTTGTCGGTCGAAGCATAGATGCGCAGCTTCTCGATGAGGACTTTGCGGGTCAAGTGCTGCGGCAGGGTGTAACCCACGGTGATGTTCTTCATGCGCAGGTAAGCCATGTTCACCAGATACTTGGTCTGGGGATAGAAGTTGAACTTACCCAGATCGAGGATGTCGCTTGAAGCGTTACCACGGCCAGCGCCACCAGCCCACATGCGGGGGAATTTGGCATTCTGGTCAATCCTCTGTGCGGCATAATCAGCCTCGGTCACATAGCTGGTCTGGTTGGTGTAGATAGCATCGGCACCACGCATGAACGGCATCACGAATGCAGACTGGGTCCACATGTCGCGCTTGCCCACGCCCTGAAGGTAGAAGTCAACGTCGAAGCCCTTCCAGGCAGCACCCAGACGCAGCGAGTACTGATAGCGCGGGGTGAAGTTACCGATGCGCTTCAAGTCACCGTGATCCTCGGGAGTACCCTTACCCCAGTCAATCACGCCGTCGCCGTTCAGGTCCTTGAACTTGATGTCACCAGGGCCGTAAACAAAGCCATTGGACTCCAGCTTGGTCTGGCTGGCAACGCCAGCGGCATAAGTACCATCAGCGTTGAAGTCGCTGAAGTTGAAGTAGCGGTCGGTCTCAAAGCCCCAGATTTCGCCATACTCCTTACCGGAGTATTTGGTGTTGATCATGTTGTTGCTGTCCCACTTGGTGATCTTGGTCTTATAGTCACTCACGATGGCGGTAGCATAGAAATCAACATTACCGATGCGGTTGCGGTAGTCAACGCTGACTTCCCAACCACGGGTGCGCATATCACCAGCATTCTCCCATGCGGCACTTGCACCGATGACAGCGGGCAAAGCCTTACCGGGAGCGAGCATGTTCTTGTTTTCACGCTGGAACCAGTCGGCGACTACATTCAGGTGACCGTTAAAGAAGGCGAGGTCAACACCCACGTTGGTGGTTGCGATCTTCTCCCAAGTCAGGGATTCAGAAACCATCTTGGGAACACCAAAGAAATCTGTGAGCAAATTATTTGTGCCTAACCAATTAACCTTAGTGCTGCTCTTACCATAGTCCCTGTTCTTCTCCATGGTCTCGAGGAACATGTAATCACCCACCTCCTGGTTACCGATCATACCATAAGATGCACGGATCTTGGCATTGCTGATGGTATTCTTGATGGGAGCCCAGAAGGCTTCCTCGCTGATGCGATAACCGATAGAGGCCGAGGGGAAGAACGCCCACTGATCCTTCTTGGGGAACTTGCTTGAACCGTCGTAGCGGCCGTTCAACTCGAGCAGGTAGATGCCCTTGTAGTCATAGTTGATGCGGCCGAAGAAGCCTGCCGAACCCCAGTGGTTGTGGTGGTGCTCATAGCTGTAGAAGTCATTGGTAAGCGCCAGTTCAGGCATGTTGAGGTCTTGAAGACCGTGCTGCTCGAAGTAGAGGTACTCCCAATCAGTCTTGTCAACATTGGCACCCACCTTCAGGTTGAAGTTGTGAGCGTCCTTGATTGAACGGCGCCAGTCGAAGTAACCGTTGGCCACATGGTTCTCAGTGAAGGCGCGTGAGGTCTCGATGAAGGTCGAGCTCGTGATGTCCACGGGACCTTGAGGATTCAGACCCCAAGTGTTATAGACTACCGAGGGAAGACCTACGCCTTTATACCTATTGGTCCTCTTGATGAAGGTGTAGTCGGCATTGAAGCTCAGACCGTAGCCGAAGTCAATCTTGCCAAATACGCCCAGACTCATGTTGTTCATCTTGTAGTAGCAGTCACCACCGGTGTTGCGGCCACCAATCATCGTGCGGGCGTCATACTCCTTGCCGTCGTTAGGATCTACAAAGTAGCCGTAGGGGCCGAAGAACGAACCCCAGCGCCACAGGTACTGATAGGTACCGGCACCACGCTTGTAAGGCGTCTCATAGGTCCTGTCCACGTAGCTGACGCGGGTACCCAGCTCCAACCAGTCGGTAGCGCGTACCGAAACGTTGGCGGTAGCGTTGTACTTGCGGAACTTGTCGGGGTTGAAGTTCATCAACGACTGCTTCTGGTTGTAACCTACCGAGGTGTAGAAGTTGATGCGGCCCGAGTTACCGGTTACACTCAGGTTGTGGCTCTGTGAGGGAGCGGCGTTGTTGAACATGATGCCGGGCACATCCCAGTTGGCATAGTAGCCATATTCATCATAGTCGTCACCATAGACCATCTCACGATATTTATCCTTGATGTCGCCATGCTTACTTATCCAGTTGTTCATACCACGAGTGAATTCCTCGCTGTCCAGATACATACCGAAGAGCTCGGATGCAACACCCATGCGTTTGTTCACATCATTGAGGGCGCCCACCTGGGTGGGAACGTTGGGATAGTCGGGCAAGGTGGTAGCTTGGCTCCAAGCGAAGTTGTTGTTGTAGCTCACCCTGACGTTGTCCTTGACGTGAGCGGTCCTGGTAGTGATCAAAACAACACCGAAGGCTGCACGTGTACCGTAGATCGAGGTCGAAGCAGCATCCTTCAGGACACTGATGTTCTCGATATCGGCGGGGTTCAGGTCACCCAGAGATTCAACGGGCACACCGTCAACGATGTACAACGGGTTGGAAACACCATCGTTGGACAGCGTACCGATACCACGGATTACAATCGAAGGATCGGCACTGATGTCACCGTTGGCGTTCAAAATCGTCAAGCCGGGGACGGTACCTTGCAGGGACTTACGGACGTCGGTCTCGGACTTGGAACCGAGCACCTTGTCAACGTCGACGGTGCTCACAGCACCGGTCAGGTTGGCCTTGCGCTGCGTACCGTAACCAACGACTACGATCTCATCGAGATGGGCGTTGTCTTCGGCGAGAACGATGCGCATGCCGTTGCCAGCACGCAGGGTCTGCGTCTTGTAGCCGATAAACGAAACTTGAAGCTTAGCATTAGGGCTAGCTTTGAACGAGAAGTTACCGTCCACATCGGTCGATGTGCCACGGGTCGTTCCAACCTCGACAATGCTGGCGCCGATGACGGGTTCTCCCTGCTCATCGACAACACGGCCTGTCACAATGCTGGTGGCGGAACTAGCCGTCACCTGGGGCGCGGGTGCTGCCTGTGCCTGGTAGCCAGTACCGCACAGCATCAACAATGCGCCCAAAAGAGCTAAATGTCTTTTCATAAGCACGTTTTAATTTGTTAATATTTAGTGAGTTAATTCAACAAGTTTGCTATCGTAAATTGCCGCTTCGCGCACGTGTGCGCATTAGGCTTCAGTATAAACTTTTTAACTAAGGTGCAAAATTCATTAAATTTTTTGAAATAGCCAAAAAATTATGGGGTGATTTTACAAATACAAACGTTAAATACTATAAAAAAATGTACAAGACACATAAATTATTGCCAAAAAACTACCAATTTCAATAGTGGTTGTTTTATTTTTTTGTTCAATTATTTGGTCATGTTAATTTTTGTTTGCAAATTTGCCTACTTTTATAGGCTTTAGGTTTTGGCTGTTGGCTGTAGAGGCGCAAAATTTTGCGGCTTTCCCCATAGAAGTGATATCTAAATCCTATAGCAGCAAAAAGAAGAAAATAAAGTCAGTAAATTTCAATTTTTTATAAATTTTAAAGTTAGTGCGTATGAAAAAACAATTAGCACTGTTGGCCGCTCTGGCAATCGCCTGCGGAGCACCGGCTGGGATGACATCGTTGCCCAGCACGGGTTTCACAGCCGAGGCCCAGGCCAGCAAAGTCTCTGGCGTCATACGTGACGCCCAAGGTGAGCCCCTCATCGGCGCGACCGTTAAAGTCAAGGGTACCAACCGCGGTACCGCTACCGATGTGGACGGCAAGTATTCAATCAACGCCAACCGAGGTGACGTGCTCGTCGTTTCCTACGTGGGTAGCAAACCCATGGAGGTCACTGTGGGCAGCAACAGCATGGACATTGACATGGCTGCCAATGACCAGGTCCTCGACGAGGTTGTTGTAACCGCACTCGGTATCCGCAAGGACAAGAAGTCGCTGGGTTATGCAGTTGACGACTTGAAGGCCGAGGAACTGATGCGCAACAAGAGCGCTAACGCCATCAACTCCCTGTCGGGTAAGATTGCTGGTGTGAACATCACCCAGTCGTCTGGTGCTGCCGGTTCTGGTGCCCAGATTATCCTGCGTGGTGGTACGTCTGGAGCCGAGAGCCGCGACAATCAGCCGCTGTTTGTTGTGGATGGTGTTATCTATGATAACTCGTCGGCAGTAGTCGGTAACTCCGCATTTGATGGTATCATGAACAGTGCAACCACCACTTCCAACCGTGTGATGGATATCAACCCCGAGGATATTGATAACATCAGTGTCCTAAAGGGTCCGGCTGCATCGGCACTTTATGGTAGCCGTGCTGCCAACGGTGTTGTGCTGATTACTACCAAGAAAGGTAAGGAGGGTCGCGTTGAGGTTAACTTGAGCGCCAAGTACATCCTTTCTCAGGTGAGCAATCTGCCCAAGGTACAGAAGCAGTTTGGCCGTGGTTATCTCCAGGATTACTATGCAGAGGACGGTAGCTACCAGGGTGCCCGCTATGGCGATACCCATTCCTACAACAGTTGGGGCGCTCCCCTCAAGGACTCTGGCTTGCAGTGGAATGACAACATCGGTGACTTCTTCCAGAATGGTGGCATTTGGGACACCAACCTGAGCATCAGCGGTGGTAACAAGAACGGTAACTTCTACTTCAGCGGTTCTTTCTATGACCAGACGGGTATCGTTCCCAAGACTGGTTACAAGAAAGCTACCTTCCGCTTCAACGGCGAGCAGCGCTGGAGCATCTTCACCGTGGGCGCCAATGCAGCCTACAGTGATGCCCGCACGTCCAAGACCCTGACGGGTGCTGCTCTCTATGGTTCAAGCGGTACCGGTGCGCTCTATGCAGTGTACAACTGGCCCACCAGCGAGTACATGAAGCATTATCTCAACGATGATGGTTCACGTTATCGCATGTTCGGAGACGAGATCGAGCCCTGGAGTGAGATGGATAATCCTTACTGGATCATCAACAAGAACCCCATGAAGGATAACACCGAGCGCTTCACCGGTAACTTCAGCGTGAAGGCCGATATCACCGATTGGTGGTGGATTAGCTACCGCATGGGTGTGGATAGCTACACGACCGACAACTCGCTGCGCATCGCCAGTGGCGGTGTCTTCAAGAACGAATGGCTTAACGGTTTCATGAGCGACAACACGCTGCGCTTCCGTTACTTGAGCAACAACTTGATGACCAACTTCAACAAGCAGTTTGGCGACTTCAACTTCAATTTGATGCTGGGTGGTTCTACCGACTATACCAAGACCCGCCGCGATTATCAGAAGGGTTGGGACTTCCAGATTGCTGATTTCTATAGCTACAACAACGTTCCCGATTCCAACAAGAAGTTCTCTCATTCCAGCTCGCGCAAGCGCATGGTATCGGCCTTCGGCGAGTTCCGCATGGACTGGCGCAACGCCATCTTCCTGACCGTTACCGGCCGTAACGACTGGACCTCTACCCTGCCCATCGAAAACCGCAGCTACTTCTATCCCAGTGTGAGCGGCGCTATCGCTTTCACCGAGCTCTTCCGTGAGAGCCTGCCCGACTGGTTCAGCTATGGTAAGATTCGTGGATCATGGGCCAAGGTCGGTAAGGACACCAACCCCTATGAAACCGCAACGACACTGTGGCCCGTGGGTGAATACCTGCTGGGCACCATCGGTCTGGGTAACAGCTGGGAGCGTGGTAACCCCTACATCAAGCCAGAGATGGGTAATGCCCTCGAGTTTGGTATCGAACTGCGCTTCATCCAGAATCGCTTGAAATTTGACGCTACCTGGTACAAGAACAAGTCGGTCAACCAGATTCTGTCGCCGCGTGGTCCTCAGTCCACCGCCTACATCTTCTGCTCGATTAACGCCGGTACCGTTTACAACAAGGGTCTTGAGCTCAGCTTGAGTGGTACTCCCATCCAGACCCGTGACTTCACTTGGGAAACTGGCATCAACGCTGCTGGCAACCGTGGTACCATGGATGGCCTGCCCGCTGGTATGGACATCATGTACCTGACCGACGTACAGTATGGCAGCGCCAAAGCTGCAACCTTCTCGGGTGGTGACTTTATGGCTATCGCTGGTACCAAGTGGGCCCGCGTGGCAGACACCGAGGAGAACCGCAAGTACAATCCCGACATGATCGGCAAACTGATTCTTGACAAGAACGGCATGCCTCAGGTTGCCGAGTCTGGCAAGATCTACGAGGTGGGCAACCGTGAACCCAAGTTCACTGGCGGTTGGAACAACACCTTCACATGGAGAAACGTTTCGTTCAATATGCTATGGGAATTCCGCGTTGGTGGCGATGTATTCAATGGCACCAAGTATGCCATGACCCAGAGCGGTGTGAGCAAGTTCTCGGGTGACATCCGCAATCAAGCCCTGACCATCAGCGGTGTGAACGGCCACGACGAGGTTGTCGGCAAGGACGCTAATGGCAATGACATCACTGCCACCATCTATACCGACGTAACCAACACCTGGAAGCCCGGTGAGACCTGCACCTACAATGACAAGCAGATGAGCTCGACCAATGTGATCACCAGCTACTACACTGGTGCCTATGGCTACGAGACCGCTAACTGGATTACCAAGGTGAACAGCTTACGTCTGCGCACCATCTCACTGAGCTATAGCCTGCCCAAGGCCCTGCTGGCCAAGACTAGGGTTCTCGACCGCGCCATCATTACCGCCAGCGCTACCAATCTGTTATTGTTCACCAACTATGATGGTGATCCCGAGGTGGCTGCCGCTGGTGCTGGCCGAGGTGGTTCATCATCAGTAGGTTTTGACTACTGTGGTGTTCCCTCAACCCGTCAGTATGCACTCGGTGTTAACTTGACCTTCGGTGGCGACTATACCGCTCCCGCTCGCGTGAACAACGTTGAGCTCGACCTCTTGAACGGTCAGATCAACGACCTGCGCAACCAGCTGGCTAGCGCTCAGAACGCTAGCAACGCCCGCATTGCTCAGCTCGAGAATGACCTCGCTGCTGCCAACAAGGCTCTTGCCAACTGCAAGAACGACCTGAATGCTGCCAAGAATGTTGCTCCCAAGGTGGTTGACAACAGCAAGCAGTACATGAACATCCTGGTTCACTATCCCAAGTCAGGTACCAGCATTACCGCCGATCAGCGTGCCAACGTTGAGCGTATTGCTACCTACATGAAGAGCCATCCCGAGGCAACCTGCGTTATCAAGGGTTATGCTTCTCCCGAGGGCAACCAGGAGAACAACATCAAGCTCGCTAACGGCCGTGCCGCCAGCGTGAAGGATATGCTTGTCAAGAAGTATGGTATTGATGCCAAGCGCATCAAATCCGAGGGTCAGGGTATCAGCAACATGTTTGATGAACTGAGCTGGAACCGTGTTTCCATCTGTGAGATCATCGTGAAGTAAGTATAAATTGAGTCGTCAGTTGTCAGTCGTCAGTTGTCAGCGGCATCCGCAATCAACTGAAAACTGAAAACTGAAAACTGAAAACTGAAAACAAAAAGAAAATAATATGAAATCATTGAAATCAATTATACTGTGCGGTTTGGGAGTCGCAGCATTGTCGCTGACCTCGTGCAACGACTGGCTGGATGTGAACACCGATCCCGATAACCCTTCAGACCAGATCGTGAGCTATGATCAGCGTCTTGCACACCTTGAGTTCTATTCCAATAGCGCTCACCAATTTGCCGATTGGCGCACCAACTTTATTACTGGTGACTGGACCCGTTACTACAATGGTGGCACTTACTGGCACATGTCCTACTGGAATCCCCAGACGGGTGCCGTGACCACCTCCTATCAGTGGTTCTTTGTCGGCGCCTATGCCAATATCGTTGACATGTACAACAAGGCTATGGCCGCTAACGACAAGAAGTTTGCAGGTATCGCTCGACTGATGAAGGCTTATGGCTTCATGCTCATGACCGACCTTCACGGTGAGATGCCCTATACTGAGGCTGGTGGTATCGAGGCTCTGCCTCACTACGACACGGGCCGCACCATCTTCATGGGCTGTATCAATGACATTGAGGAGGCTATTGCACTGCTCGAGGAAGGCCGCAGCCAGACGGGTAACGAGTATGCCGACCTGGGCGCTGTTGACTTTTGGAACCAGGGTAATGTTGACAAGTGGATCAAGTTGGCCTACTTCCTGAAAGCCCGCTGGTTGCTCAAGCTCACCAAGAAGGGTACTGGCAGCTACAAGGATGGCAAGTATGATGCTAACGAGATTCTCGCCTGCCTTGACAAGGCCATGCAGAGCAATGCCGACAACACCATCATCTACCACACCGACGACAACGGTGCCACCCACGACGTGCTGGGTTGGGATGAGCCTGTTGACTACTCACCCCTGTATTCAGTGTGCGGTATGAATGCCGGTTACATGGTGACCAAGATGCTCTATGATAACCTGACCAACTTTGGCGGTTATGGTGTCGAGGATCCCCGTGCTGACCACATCATCCCCTGGGCTTACAGCGAGAAGGGCGATAACACGCCCGCCGAAATTAAGTGGATTGGCAACTGGCGTCGTTCGCTGGGTGTTGACATGGCTTCGGGTATCAACCAGGCTGGTGGCCCCCTGCGTGCCGCTTACACCACATCTGCTGTTGAGAAAGGCCCCGAAGGCAACAAGAAGACCTTCCTGCACTGGTACATCAACGACAACAACCCTGACCGTTGGGGTGATACCGTCTATGTAGAGTGCACCAGCGAGTCTAAGGGTTATGCTGGCAAGAAGGACCTGCTCTATCGCCGTGGTGGTGCTGATGTCGAGGGGTCTAAAGAGTCCGGAACATACTACACCCGCGTGAGCTCGCCCACCTATGTTGGCACCTATGCCGAGTGCTGCCTGATCCGTGCCGAGGTTCTCTTCAACCAGGGCCAGAAGGCTGCCGCATTTGAAGCCTACAAGAAGGGTATCCAGGCTAGCATCGAACTGATGAATGAGAAGCTGAAGGCTTGGGTTTCTGAGGATCCCAGCCTCGCCGACTGCCCGTCGTTCACCCCGATTGAGCAAGGAGCTATCGACAACTTCCTGAACAATGGTATCGGTAATGCTGGCAACATCACCTTGGGCCACATCCTTACCCAGAAGCGTATCGCCCTCAACTTCTCAGTCGAGATTTGGAACGATATGCGCCGCTATGACTTCGATCCCAACCTGTTCTTCGGTTGGCACATCCCCGCTTATCACGCATTTGTAGCCGCTGCTACCAAGGGTATCCCCGAGGGCAAGCAGTTCCGCCGCTGGCGTCAGTGCTCACACGAGTACAACTACAATGCTGCCAACCTGCAGGCCATCGGTGCCGAGGTTCCTGGCGCCGTGATGACCAAGGACGGCAAGGAGAACCGCTGGAATGAGGATGATGAGGTTTGGACCATCCCCGTATGGTGGGACAGCAACCAAGAGTAATCCCCCACTCCATCTGAAAATAACGTCCGCCGAGGAAAAAAACGCCTCGGCGGCGTTTTTTTTCAGTGAGGAGTTAGAAGTGAGGAGTTAGGAGTGAGAGGTGAAGAGTGAGGAGTTAGATGTGTGATGTGAAGACGCCCGAAGGGCGGCCTGTTGAATAACCCGCGTGGTGCCAGGAATAGGCGATGCAGACGCCCGGAGGGCGGCACTTTGAGTAACCCGTGGTAATGCTGGCGATTGAGCGTAGCGAGAGAGTCAGCATCACCACGGGTATTGCGATATAAGAAGATGTCGCTGGAGGCGACCCCACTGCCCGACAAGTCTTGTGTAGTTGCAACATTCTGTGTACCTTTGCTCCATCATGAGTTATACCCATCTTGTTTATCATATCGTCTTTCGCACTCACCGTAGCCTCCCAGCCATTGACGAGCAGCATGAGCGGGAGTTGTATGCCTATATTCACGGCTACATCATGAAACATAAGGCGAAATTATATCGCATTGGCGGTATGCCTGATCATATCCACATGCTTGTATCAATACCTCCTGATATTGCGGTTTCAGAGTTCATGCGAGGGCTGAAATTTGCTACAAGCAATTGGTTAAAACATAACCCTTTATTTCCTTTGTTCTCAGGCTGGGGTGAAGGATATGCCGCTTTCACCTACTCAAAGGAGCAGATTCCAGTGGTAAAACAATACATCATCAATCAGAAAGAACATCACCACAAGACCACTTTTGCCGAGGAGTATAGGCAGTTTATCCTTGATAATGGTGGTGAGATTAATGAGGCTTATTTCCTGAAGGACTGACACTGATGGGGTCGCCTCCAGCGACATTTACATGTATCGCGGTGCCCGTGGTGATGCTGACTCTCTCGCTGCGCTCGTTTCGTCAGCATTACCACGGGTTACTCAGAGGTCACCCTTCGGGTGTTTCTCCCTCATGCTGTTCTGCCGTGTATTTCGTTTTGAGGATGAGCCTCTAAGTATCCAGCAACGAGTGTGAAAGGGCGATGCTGACGCCCGAAGGGCGGCCCGTTGAGTAACCCGTGGTACTTGCCACCGTAACGAGCATAGCGAGTGTAGGGGCGGGCACCACGGGTACCGCGATGCGAATAAACGTCGCCGAAGGCGACCCCCTTTCCCCTGCTTGTGTGATATACCTTTGGTGCTATGTTAATTTTGTGAAAAATTTGAGGTTAATCTATAAATTGATTGGGTGTAAAATGCCGTTTTTGGTGGATTTTTGGCATTTTTCGGGCAATTTTATGTCGAAATAGTTAGTTTTTCAATAAAATGCTTGTTTGTGTTAATGTTTTTTTGCAATTTTGCCTTTTGAAAGTTATACTTTCACCCCCCAAAAATGTCGCAGACTATTAATCGATGAGATATTAACCAATTCATTAACTTCAAATCAATTAAAAGCAAAGTGCGTATGAAAAAACAATTAGCACTGCTCTGCACACTGGCGATAGCCATGGGTGTCCCTGCTGGACTGGCCCCGAGTCAGTACAACACGGGATTCACGGCTGTTGCCCAGAGCAACCGAGTTTCGGGCGTCGTCAAGGACGCCAACGGAGAGCCGATGATTGGCGTTAATGTAAGGGTAAAGGGCACGAACACGGGAACGACCACCGATCTGGATGGCCGTTACTCGATTAAGGCCGACCCGAACCAGACGCTGGTCTTCTCCTTTGTGGGCTATGATGCGATCGAAGTTCCCGCATCGCAAGCCGCCAACGTACAGTTGACCGAAGGAGCCAACACCCTGCAGGATGTGGTGGTGACGGCAGAGTTCGGTATGAAACGTGTCGCCCGCACCGTGGGTTCCTCGGTGCAGAACGTGAAGGCCCAGGACATTATCGAGTCGGGCCGTACCGACTTTATCTCGGCCCTGCAAGGTCGTGTGTCGGGTATGAGCGTCGTTAGTTCGGGTGGTGCTCCTGGTGCCTCAACGACTGTTGTGCTGCGCAGTGCCACGTCACTGAGCGGTAACAACCAGCCGCTGTATGTCATCGACGGTATCCCCATGAACAACACCTCGTTCAACCCCACCAGTGGCCTGGCTGTTGAGGATGGTGGTAGCGCAGGTCTGACGCCGCGTTCGACCGACTACTCGTCGCGTGGTAACGACTTCAACCCCGAGGACATCGAGTCGATGACCGTGCTGAAGGGTGCTGCCGCAGCCGCTCTGTACGGTAGTGACGCCTCTAACGGTGCCATCATCATCACCACCAAGAAGGGCCGCTCGGGCCGCGCTCGCGTGACCTACAGCAACCAGATCACCTGGTCCAAGGCCTATGGTTGGCCCAAGATTCAGGACAAGTACATCAATGGTGCCTATGGTGCTGCCAACTTCTACTACACGAGCCGCTACGGTTCGCTGTATGATGGCTCAATGCCGTTCTTTGACAACACGGCTGCCGTGCTGCAGACCGGTTTCATGCACCGCCACAACCTGTCGATGGAGGCCGGTAACGACAAGATGTCGGTACGCGCCAGTGCATCGTTCTTTGACCAGAGCGGTGTCATCAAGACTACAGGCCTGACTCGTACCAACCTGTCGCTGGCAGGCCGCGCCGAGCTGACCAAGTGGTTATCGATGGAAGGTAGCATGCAGTATGTCAATGCCAAGAACGACAAGGCCCTGCGTGGTCTCTATGGTCCCGTACGCTACAGCTACCGCTGGCCGAGCGTCGATGACATGAGCATCTATCTGGCCGATGACGGTGCCCACATGAAGTATCCCGCATACTACACCGACACCGACCTGCTGAACCCGCTGTTCGCCCTGAAGAAGAACCTGATGCACGACCAGACTGACCGCATCATCAGTGCCTTCTCGCTGAACTTCACGCCGATTCGCCACACTTACCTGCGCTTGCAGATGGGTTGGGACGTGAGCACCTCGACCTATGAAACCGGTACCCATCCCTACTATACGAGTGCCAACCAGAGTGTCGATGACAGCAACAACAGTGGTACCTACAACATCACCAAGTATAACACCAACGATCCCACGCTCAACGTGTTGGCCGGTTATAACAACAACTGGATGGACAACAAGTTCTCGCTGGGTATCCAGGCCGGTTACCACCAGTTGGAGAACGGTGTGACCAGCTTGTCGTCCTATGGTACTAACTTCAAGGTGATTGATTTCTATAGCATCAACAACTGTACCGAGAGCACCGTGACCAGCAAGAAGCGCTCCACCAAGCGCCGCGTGCAGGCTATCTCGGGTCAGTTGGAGCTGGGCTTCAACAACATGATCTTCTTGACCGGCCGCTTCCGTAACGACTGGTCTTCGACCCTGCCCAAGAATAATAACAGCTACTTCTATCCCGCTGGTGAGCTTTCAATCGTGCTCAGCGAGATGAAGTTCATGAAGAGTGTCGGCTTCATCAACTACTTGAAACTGCGTGGCGCTATCGCCCAGGTAGGTAAGGATGCTCCCGTGCTCTCGATCGATCCCGAGCTCGAGCCCACTGGCCTGACTGGTGGCGGTTACAAGTATGGCTACACTGGTCCTAACCGTAGCCTCAAGCCCGAGATGACCACTTCCTACGAGGCTGGTGTTGAGGCCCGCTTCTGGAATGACCGCATCAATGCCGACTTCACCTGGTTCCGCACCCATTGCGCCGACCAGATTGTGACCGGTTTCCGCATGAGTTATGCTACCGGTTTCGTATTGAACAACATGAACGTGGGTACGTTTAACACGTGGGGCTGGGAAGGCCACGCCGATGTTGACGTTATCCGCACCCCGGATATCCGCTGGAATGTGGGCGTTAACGTATCTCACACCAACAGTGAGGTCGTTTACCTGCCCGAGAACTTGACTGAGTTCTACAATGCCTATACCTGGAACTCAGGTAACATCCGTAACGGTGTGATGAGAGGACACCCCATCAGCACCGTAACCGGTCGCGCCTATGAGCGCAACTCCAAGGGCCAGATCCTGATTGACCCGACCACCGGTCTGCCTCGCACCAGCGCCAACTGGAGCATCCTCGGTAATCGTGAACCCAAGCTGCGCTTCGGTTTCACCACTGCCCTGAGCGTGAAGAACTGGCGCCTGAGCGCTATGTTCCAGGGCCGCTACCATGCCGACGTTGTCAACGCTACCATGCGTGATATGTTGGGTACCGGTCTTAACTGGCTGTCGGTTGACATGCGTGAGAAGGGCTTCGTAGTGTTTGACGGCGTGCTCTACGACGGCAAGCAGGAGAGCGACAATCCCACCAAGAATACCATCGCCGTTAACCTGGGTGAGTATGGTTCATATACCTACACCGGTGGTGATGAGGACTGGATCCAGCACAAGATCAACTACATCCGTTGCCAGGAGCTGCGTTTAGCCTATGTATTCCCGCACAACTGGCTGAACCGCGTGACCAAGGGTACGGTACAGAACGCCAGCATTTATGCTTCGGCTAACGACTTGTTCACCATCACCAACTACACGGGTACCGACGTTGCCGGTAACACCCTGTCGGCTGCTGCCGGTGGTACTGGTGGTGAGGGCTACGACTGCTGGTCGCTGCCCACTCCGCGCAGCTATTCTGTCGGTCTGAGTGTGACCTTCGGTTCCAATGATGAGACCGTTAAGCCCGCTTACACCAACACCAACGTGCTTAATGACCAGATTAATGACCTGCGTGCACAGCTCGCCAACGCCGAGAGCAACTTCAACGGCCGTCTGGCTCAGCTGCAGAACGACCTCGACGCCGCTAACCGCGCGTTGAACAACTGCAAGAGTGACCTGATCGCTGCTAAGAACGCACCTAAGGATGTTGCTACCAAGGTGATCGACAACAGCAAGCAGTACATGAACATCCTGGTTCACTATCCCAAGGCTGGTACCAGCATCACCGCCGATCAGCGTGCCAACGTTGAGCGTGTGGCTGCCTACCTGAAGAGCCATCCCAATGCTACCTGCGAAATCAAGGGTTACGCTTCGCCCGAGGGCAACCAGGAGAACAACATCAAGCTCGCTAACGGCCGTGCCGCCAGCGTGAAGGACATGCTCGTCAAGAAGTATGGTATCGCTGCCAACCGCATCAAAGCCGAGGGCCAGGGTATCAGCAACATGTTTGACGAATTGAGCTGGAACCGTGTTTCCATCTGTGAAATCATCGTGAAGTAAGTATAAATAAAGTTTAAAGTTTAGAGTTTAGAGTTTAATGTGATTTAAATCACTGTAAACTAAGGACTAAGGACTAAAAACTAAAAACTTAAAAATATATGAAATCATTCAAATCAATTATACTGTGTGCGCTGGCTTGCATGACGTTGGGCTTGGCATCCTGTGACGATTATCTGGATGTGAACAAGAATACCGACGCTCCCGACTATGTGGAGGGATACCTCTACCTGGCCGGTATTCAGCAAGCTTACCAGGGTATCTACTGGGATATCCGTGCCATTGGACCGCTCACCCAGATGATGGGTACCTCGAGCTACACCAACTTTGCCAACCACTACTACACCGCGGCCAGCGATGCTGGTGGTGAGGCTTGGCGCATGGTTTACTGGAACCAGGGTATGAACCTGGAGAACATGATTAACCAGAGTGTTGCAGCCGAGAACTGGACACTAGCAGGTATCGGCTTGGCCATGAAGGCATTCTCGTGGGATCTGTTGACCAAGATCAATGGTGAGGCTCCCATGAAGCAGGCCTATGAGGCTGGACGTCTCTCTCATGAGTATGACTACCAGTACGATATCTATCCCCAGGTGCGCGAGTGGGCTTATCAGGCCATTGAATACCTGCAGAAGGAAGACAATTCGGCCTACGGTAACCGTATCAAGAATAACGACTACATCTAT
The DNA here is from genome assembly GCA_900318205.1 of uncultured Prevotellaceae bacterium. Classification (GTDB taxonomy): domain Bacteria; phylum Bacteroidota; class Bacteroidia; order Bacteroidales; family Muribaculaceae; genus Sodaliphilus. The sequence continues at coordinate 375,143 of ONJS01000008.1, forward strand.
GGTGGCGACAAGGACAAGTGGATTAAGTTCTGCTATGCTGTGATTGTCCGCAACCTGGCCTCGTTGAGCAACAAGAAGGACTTCCAGGAGAAATACTTTGCTGAGTTCATGGACGCCTTCCACAAGTCTTTTTCCAGCAACGATGACAATGCTACCTTGAAGATTGCCGGTGGTGGTGCCGATGCTGCCGAGAGCGGCTACAACAACTTCTGGGGTACCTATCGTGGTAACCTGGTTTACAGCTACTTCCAGCATGACTATGCCGTGCAGTTGTTCACGGGAACCATCCGCAAGTATGACGAGCAGGGCAACTACATCCAGACCGAGGATACCCTGCCCTTGAACAAGCAGCACTATCCCTATCAGCTGCTCGACAAGCAGATTACCAGCGACACTTTGCCCGATGCAGGACACTTTGACCCGCGTCGCCTCGTGAAGCTGGCTACGACCGATAGCAGCAACTATGCCACCATCGCCGACCGTGAGGTGCTACGCAGCCTCTACTACGTGGGCTCGGGCTTCACTGGTGCTACTGGCCCCATCGGCACTGCTCCCTCGTTCTGGGGTCGCAATGCAACCAGCAACACCACCTATGACGGTGCTGGCCACTGGCTCTACCACGACAACGCTCCTTACATCATGACCACCTATGCCGAGCTGCTGTTTGACGTAGCCGAGATACAGTTCAAGTATGGCAGCAAGGCCGATGCCTTTGAGGTTTGGAAACAGGCTTTGCAGGCCGATATGGACTTCACTGCCAGCTATATCGTTCCTGGTACCTTGAACGGCAACTACCGTCAGGGCGACCGTGTGACCAAGGCTACCTTCAACACCCTGGCTCAGGAATACCTGAATGGTCCTTACGTGGCTGGTCTGCCGCAGAGCGAATTCTCGCTCTCGCACATCATGATGCAGAAGTATCTGGCCCTCTATCCTTGGGGCGCTCCCGAGGCATGGGTTGACCTGCGTAAGTACTTCTATGACATCCAGTACACTGGCGATTATCCCAAGTACCTCAATGGCTGGGACAAGACGACACTTGACCAGAAACGCGATGAGGATCCTACCAAGGTTTACAAGGGATTCTGGCTACAACCCGCTCAGGTACAGGGTCGCAAGAGCGCCTTTAACAAGGACAACAACGGTTCGCCTTGCTTCCGCCTACGTCCGCGTTACAACTCTGAGTACATGTGGAACAAGACCAACCTCGATGCTCTGCTGCCCATTGGAGGCCAAGAGCTTGATTACCAGTGCTCTATCATGTGGTTCTGCTATCCTGGAGATATGCCTACATCAAGATAATTTATTAATGATATTAAAATCCGATAGATTATGAAATATTTCAAATATATAGCATTATTGCTGCTGGTGGCAGTGACAATGGGCTCCTGTGACAAAAAGGACGTTTCCTACATGGCAGAGCCCGTTGACGAGTTGGCAAAGGCATACATCCAGATAGGCTACTATGAGCCAGTCACAGCTGGGGCAGCCAATTATATGTACTATATCGACATCAACGGTGTTGAATACGGTAACGACGGTGCTACCTTCCTGGCTACCTTCAATACGGTTCCTTCGGGCGGCACCAACCGCTACTATGCTGTGGATGCCGGTAACGTGAACATCAAGCTGCATCGTCGAGTGAAGGTGGGTGAAACACCCGAGGGAGAACCCATTTATGAGTATCCTGTTGTTTATGACCAGAACGTGACCGTGCAGGCTGGCAAGCGCTATTGCTTGTATGTACATGACCTGAACAAGGCGCCCATCCCCATTGAGATGACTCCCGCTCCCGAATTTGGCAAGGCCCTCGATACCGACTCGCTGTGCCGTGTTCACTTCGTTAACCTGCTCTATGAGGCTGACGGAACCCCCTATACCGGCAAGGTGCAGTATGGTGTCCAGAACCTGGATACCAAGGAGTATGAGCCTGTGGGCGAGCCTATTGGCTTCGGCGAGAGCACCTCGTGGTTCACGGTTAAGATCCGCAAGACCGTTTACAACAGCTCTGGTTCACAGCGTCGTGAGGTTTGCCTCTTTGCCGTGGATAACGCTGGCAAGGTAACGGGTAAGCTTCCCTACACCTTGTCTAACGGCAACCAGGGTGAGTTTACCGACTACTGGACCTGGTACATCGGCCGTGCTTATCGTCAGATTGCTGCAGGTAACTGCGGTAGCAAGAGCATCCGTTGCACCCTCTATCAGTTCGTGATCGAGTAATGACAGAGTAGGGCACTACCCTACCCTATCCCATTAAAAACGACCGCCGAGGCATTCAGCCCCGGCGGCATTTTTTTCAGTTAGGAGTTAGAAGTTAGGAGTTAGAAGTTAGGAGTTGACGGTACAACATTGGATTAGGAATCTCATTCTTCGGGTTGTGGGGTGTCGATCTCGACGACAGGAGCAGTCTTGAGTAGGCTGCGGTACAGGTCGGTCATCTTTTTGTAGAATGCCGGGTAGTCGAGGTTCTCCTCAAAGTCCTTCTGTGCCTGGGTGCCCATGCGGGAACGCGAAGCGGTGTCGTTGATGAGTTGGTTGATGGCATCGGTCAACGCTTGCTCGTCGCCTGGAGGAACGAGAAGACCGTTCACGCCGTCATGGACATACTCGGGTTGGGCACCGTTGTTGCTGCAGATGTGTGCCTTGCCCGCCATCATGTACTCCAAGTTGCTGATACCCAGTGCTTCAGGCTGTATTGACGGCAGGATGCCGAAGTCGGCCTGACGCAGGTATTCAAGGATATTGTCCCTAAATCCAAGCAGCGATACGTTATGGACAAGTCCGTTGGCAACGATGAAACCCTTGATTTTTGCCTTGTATTTGGGCTGTCCTTCGCCGATAATGGCCAGGTGGTACTTGGACTTGTCCACGTGAGTTAACGCGCTCAGAAGGGCATCTATGCCTTTTTCAGGGGCAAGTTTGCCATGGTACATGATCAGTGCCTGATGGCTGTCAAGTTCCAAATCACGCCTCAGGTCGGGCACTTGAGTGCCTATCTGGCTGTCGCAAACGCTGTCGCGCAGCACCACGGTTCGGTCGGCATATTGCTTCTTGGCCTTACCCAAAAAGGCTTCGCGTGCCATCTCGGACGAGAAAACAAAACAGTCAATCGACTTGTACAGCTTGGTGTACATATAGTTCTTCTTGGGCTTATAGACGCCATGCACGCTCACCACGACGCGTGTGTTGCGGTTCTCGCTGATGCGACGTGCCATCACAGCCATGAAAGCGTCCCTGAAGCTGTGCACATGGATGATGTTCTGCCCCTTGCGCAATAGCCGGGCAAACCTCACCGGGCTGTCGATGTCGGTGACGCCCTTCAGCGGCAGGATGGAAATGGGAATTTCCAGACGGCGGTATTGCTTGAGCACATTAGGGTGCTTGCGGCAGACGACCTCAACATAAAAATCCGGGTCGTTACGCAGGCGGTCCACCATATCGTAGGTGTATTGCTCAGCACCGGTCCAGTGCTTGTTGGAAACGATATGAAATATATTAATCATCTGCTGTTCAGGTTTTTATAGATGATTTTACTTGTGGGTCAAATTGGTTTTTCGCTACAAAGATACAAATTAATCTGTTATACTACCCCACCCTAATGCACATAATTTCTCTAATCGTGGCAAAACAGCAAACGCGGCTACTGATGTGCCGCGCTTGCTGTTTGGTGAAAGCCTGATGAGGTTTTCTCACCTACCCGACTACTCTTTATTCTCGTCCTTGCCGAAGAGTTCCTTGATGCCGCCGATGGAGCCTAACAGGTTGGTGGCCTCATAGGGCAGATAAACCGTCTTGGTCTTGTCACCGCTGGCAACGGTGTCGAGCATCTGGATGTACTTCTGGGCCAGCAGGTAGTTGGCGGGATTGGTGCTCTTGCCTACTGCCTGGGTGATCTTGTCGATGGCGATGGCTTCGGCCTCGGCCTTGCGGATGCGGGCCTGGGCTTCACCCTCGGCGCGCAGAATCTCGGTCTGTTTGTCGGCCTCGGCCTGGTTGATGCGGGCGGTTTTCTGACCCTCGGACTGGAGGATGGCTGCCTGTTTCTGACCCTCGCTGGTCAAGATGGTAGCACGCTTGTTACGCTCGGCCTGCATCTGTTTCTCCATGGCCTGGAGTACGGTTTGAGGCGGCTGAATGTCCTGTAACTCAACGCGATTGACCTTAATACCCCACTTGTTGGTGGCGTCATCGAGGACGGCGCGCAGCTTGGAGTTGATGGTGTCGCGTGAGGTCAGCGTCTGGTCCAGTTCCAGCTCACCGATGATGTTACGCAGCGTGGTCTGCGTCAGTTTCTCGATAGCGTTGGGCAGGTTGTTGATCTCATAAACAGCCTTGAACGGGTCCATAATCTGGAAATACAGCAAGGCGTTGATTTGAGTCATAACGTTATCCTTGGTAATCACATTCTGCTTGTCGAAGTCATAGACTTGTTCACGCAGGTCAATGGAATTGGTCGTGCGGTAGCGTCCGTGTTCGTAGGCGACGATGCTCTTGGCGCGGTCAATAAACGGGATAATGATATTGATACCGGGCTTGAGCGTAGCATAATATTTACCCAGGCGCTCAATGATCTTGGTTTCGCTCTGCGGGATGATGACAAGGCTGTTCTTGACCAGGACCAGAGCCAGCAGGATTACGACGATGAGGAAAATTGATAAAGCTGTCATATCGTTTTGGTTTTAGTGAATATTTGTTGTTGATAGATATTTTTTAAGTTATACCGGTTTGACGATGGCAATAATGCTGTCCATCTTGACGACGCGCACGCGCACGTCCTTTTCGATGGCGCCGTCATCTTCGCTGCGGGCTTTCCAGTCGTCACCATCGATGGCTACACGGCCAAAGCCGCCTTCATCGATGCGCTCGCTCACCCTACCCTCTTGACCAACCATGGCCTCGGCATTGCTCAAGCGCACGCGGTTGGGTTTGTGCAGTTTCTTGATGAGTTTTGGGCGCAGCAGTAACAGACTCAGTGTCGAAACGACGGCAAAGATGATGATTTGCCATGTGATACTTGCTCCACAGCCGGCGACGATGGCTCCGGCAGCGGCTCCGATGGCAAAGCACAGTAGGAATAAATCGCCCGAAGACAATTCAAGGATCAGGCACACGAGAGAAATGATAACCCAGATCAGCCAGAGGTTGGATGTGAAAAACTCAATCATAGTCGTATATTTTTATTGGTTGTTATTATTCTTATAGTCTTACTTTTTTCTCTGTCTTTCGTCTTGTACCCATTAGACGCATCATGCCATCAAAAAACTACACGCTTTGGTGGATTTTTTTCTTGTCATTTTTTTTTGCAAGAAAAAATGCCTTTTGATCATCCTGTGAAGGTCTCAAGTCTGATGACTGTTTTACAATCTCCAAAGGTAGGTTTTTTCTCTTTAATATGCAAATTTTATGCCAAAATGAATAAAAAAATGCCCTGCCGATTATCGGGCATACTTGAATTTTCAATTCTCAGCGGGTTAAAATGCGTTTTTCGGCTGTAATTCAGCGAATTTAGCGCTTTTTGGGTTTTTGTCAGAAAAATCGAGTAGGGCAGCAATCTGGGCTTTCTCGGTTTGAATTGCCCCAAAAACCCTGCAATGTGGTATCAGGTCATCAAATCTTCTCATTTTATGCTTGTTTCTCAAAATAATGTGTTATCTTTGTCTCCCGTTTTTCAAGAGATAGAGAAATGACCGAAATTGTTTATATGACCCAGGGTAATGTTACGATGCCGCGACTCAATGAGTCGGCGGTGCGTGACTGGATTGTCGCTGTGGCCGCCACGTTGAACCAGAATGTGGGATGTCTCACTTACGTCTTCTGTGACGATGAGTTTATCCTGCAGACCAACCGCGAGTTTCTGGGTCACGATTACTACACCGACATCATTACCTTTGATTACACCAATTCGCGTCACATCGCTGGCGACATGGTCATCTCGCTTGATACCGTGCGTACCAACGCCGAGGGACTCCAGGTTCCTTATGAGACCGAGTTGATGCGTGTCATCATTCATGGTGTGCTGCACCTGTGCGGTATCAACGACAAGGGCCCCGGTGAGCGCGAAATCATGGAAAAGCACGAGAACGATGCGCTGGCAATGTTGCCCGAGAACGTATTGCTGAAAGACTGATTCCTTATTTGTAGAATGAGAAGCGACTATGATGTAATAGTGGTTGGCGCTGGCCATGCCGGCTGCGAGGCTGCCTCGGCGGCAGCCCGCCTGGGCTCTCAAACCTTACTCATCACCATCGACATGAACAAGATTGCACAGATGAGTTGCAATCCTGCAGTTGGTGGTATCGCCAAGGGTCAGATCGTTCGTGAAATTGATGCCCTGGGTGGTCAGATGGGTATTGTGACTGACCGCAGCAGCATCCAGTTCCGTATGCTCAACCGTAGCAAGGGTCCCGCCATGTGGAGCCCGCGTTCACAGAGCGATCGTCAGCAATTTATTTTGCAATGGAGGGAAGTGCTCGAGAATACTTCCAATCTCTATATGTGGCAGGATTCAGTCGATGAATTCGTCATTGAGGGTGGGGTAGTGAAGGGTGTGAAAACCGTCTTGGGCATGGTTTTCACGGCTCGTGCAGTCGTCCTCACCGCCGGAACTTTCCTGAATGGATTGATGCATGTGGGGCGTGTGCAGACCCCCGGAGGCCGCGTTTCGGAACCTCCTGCAAGGGGCATTACCGAGCAATTGGCATCGTTAGGCTTTACCGTTGGTCGCATGAAAACGGGTACTCCGCCGCGCCTTGATGAGCGAACGATTGACTTCTCGCAGTGCATCCGTCAGGACGGAGAGCAGGATTTCCACCATTTTTCCTATCTGCCTGGCATCACGTCAACGTTGCAACAGCGTCCCTGCTGGATTGTGCATACCAATGAGCGCGTGCATGAAATACTGCGTGAGGGGCTGCCCCAGTCGCCATTGTATAATGGTCAAATCAACAGCATCGGGCCCCGCTATTGCCCGAGCATTGAGACCAAGATTGTGACCTTTGCCGACAAGACGTCCCATCAGCTTTTTATTGAACCCGAGGGTGCATCAACCCATGAGATGTACCTTAATGGCTTTTCCTCATCGATGCCTTGGGAGGTACAGATCGAGGCTTTGCGTCAGATTCCGGCGCTGCGAGACGTGCATGCCTTCCGCCCGGGTTATGCCATCGAATATGACTTCTTTGACCCGACCCAGTTGAGCCATACTTTGGAGTCAAAGTTGGTGAAGAATCTCTTCCTTGCTGGACAGGTCAATGGCACAACCGGCTATGAGGAAGCGGCAGGGCAGGGGCTTATTGCCGGAATTAACGCCCATCAAAACATCACTGGCGGCGAGCCGTTCACTCTGGCGCGTAACGAGGCCTACATCGGCGTGCTGATTGATGACCTGGTGACCTGTGGCGTTGATGAGCCTTATCGCATGTTCACCTCGCGTGCCGAACACCGTATCCTGCTGCGTCAGGACGATGCCGACATGCGTCTCACCGAGAAGGGCTACCGCTTGGGACTTGCAACCCGTGAGCGCTATGACCTGATGTGCTCAAAGCGGGATCAGATTCAGGATTTGACGGCATTTTGTCGCGATTATACGGTAAAAATTGCCGCCATCAATCCCATGCTTGAGTCTCAAGGTATGCAGCCCTTGACCCAGGGTCAGCGTCTGCATGACCTGCTGTTGAGACCCCAACTCAACATGAAGATGCTTGCCGAGGCGTTGCCCGACCTTCAGGAAAAGATTGAATCGCTTGAGGACGCACGCCGTGATGAAATCGTCGAGGCAGCCGAAATAGCCATCAAGTATCGTGGCTATATCGAGCGCGAATCGCTCATAGCCGAGCGCGTCGCCCGCCTTGACAATGTCACCCTGAAAGGTAAATTTGACTACTCGCAGATTCACCAGATTTCTACCGAGGCACGGCAGAAACTTGCGGCCATTGACCCCGAGACGGTGGGGCAGGCTGCCCGCATCCCCGGTGTCTCGCCCAGTGATATCAACATCCTGCTCGTTTTATTGGGCAGATAAATTGTTCCACGTGAAACATTAATAACATAATATACTGATTATCAAATGGATAACAAGAAATTAGAAAGAGTAAAAAGTGTGGTACGCAATATACCCGATTTCCCCGTTCCGGGTATCCAGTTTAAGGACTTAACCACAGCATTCAAGGATCCTGAAGCCTTGCAGATTATGACTGATGCCATGACCGACCTTTACCGCGACAAGGGTGTGACCAAAGTCGTGGGTATCGAAGCACGCGGCTTTATCGGCGGTGCCATCCTGGCTACCCAACTGGGAGCTGGTTTTGTGCCCCTGCGCAAGCCCGGTAAGTTGCCCGCTGAGGTCATCCAGAAGTCTTACTCCAAGGAGTATGGTACTGATACCATCGAGATCCACCAGGATGCCATCACCCCCGATGACGTAGTTGTCATCCATGACGACCTGCTCGCTACCGGAGGCACAATGCTGGCAGCCTATGAGTTGGTGAAATCGATGAACCCCAAGAAGGTTTACATCAACTTCATCTGCGACCTTGAGGTATTGAAAGGCCGTGACGTCTTCCCCAAGGACGTGGAAATCACATCGCTGTTCACCTTCTAAAAAGGGCGCTAGATGTTCTAGATAATCTAGATGTTCTAGATAGACTGGATGCTCTAGATTTTCTTGGCCTTGCTCACTGTGAATGATGACTGACGACCTTAAACTCAAGTTGTCGCTGCTCCCCGAGGAACCGGGCGTTTACCGCTACCGCAACCGCGAGGGGACGATTATCTATGTGGGTAAGGCCAAGAACCTGAAACGTCGCGTCAATTCATACTTCAACCGTGAGCATCCGTCGGTGCGCACAACGATGCTTGTGCGCAACATCGCAGACCTGGAATACACCGTCGTCAATACCGAGGAAGAGGCCCTTGACCTCGAGAATGCCCTCATCAAGGAATACCAGCCACGCTACAACGTGCTGCTCAAGGATGACAAGAGTTATCCGTGGATATGCATCTCGGGCGGCCTGTATCCACGCGTGTATATCACTCGTGAGGCGCGAACCAAGGGCGACCGTTTCTATGGGCCGTATCCGCGTGCCGAAGTCGCCAAGGTGCTCATCGATACCATCCGCCAGATCTATCCGTTGCGCACCTGCCGCTTGAATGTTTCACGTGAAACAATCGAAGCGGATAAGCATCGCCTGTGTCTGCAATACCACATCCATCGCTGTGAGGGCTGCTGTAAGGGGCTGGTGTCTCCAGAGCAATATGGGCTTTACATCAGCGAGATACGCCAGATTTTGAACGGTGATACCCATGTGCTGATGGATGTCCTCATGCAGCAGATGCAACAGTTGGCGAGTGAACTGCGCTTTGAAGAGGCCGAGATGATCAAGCGGCGTTACAAATTGCTGGAGCACGTCAGGCGCCGCTCGGTCATTGTCAGCCCGTCAATCCACAATATCGACGTCTTCGGCCTGCTGCGCGACGAGGATGCCGCATGGGTCAATTACATGCATGTGCGGGGTGGGGCAGTGGTGCAGTCCTACACACTCGAGTATCGGCTCTCGACGCGCGACGAGGCCGATGCCGAAATCATGTCGATGGCGATTGCCGAGGTGCATAAGCGCTTCGCCGAGACCTATAGCCGAGACCATGTTACCGAGGTGATGGTTAATGTCGTGCCTGATGTTGAGTTTGCAGGCTTGACGTTCACCATTCCACAGCGTGGAGACAAGAAAAAACTGCTTGATATCGCTGTCAAGAATGCGACACAACGCCGCACCGACCGCTTGAAGATGATGGAGAAACTCAATCCCGAGCAGCGCACGACGAGAACGCTCACCACCATGCAGCGTGACCTGCGGCTGGAAGTGATGCCCCGTCATGTGGAGTGCTTTGACAACAGCAACATCAGCGGATCAAGCCCTGTGGCCTCCTGTGTGGTCTTTCGCAACGCCAAGCCAGCCAAGAAAGAATACCGTCATTTCAACATCAAGACGGTCGAGGGAGCCGACGACTTTGCCTCGATGCGCGAGGTCATCCAGCGACGTTACAGCCGCCTGGTGCAAGAGGGCCAGGACCTGCCGCAGTTGCTCATCGTCGATGGCGGCAAGGGACAGGTGACGTCAGCCATTGAGGCACTGACCGACATCGGACTGCAGGGACAGATTGCGGTCGTGGGTATTGCCAAGCGGTTGAACGAGGTCTATTTCCCTGGAGACAGCGTGCCCCTATACATTGACAAGAACAGCGAGACGCTGCACGTCATCCAGCGGTTGCGTGACGAGGCGCACCGCTTTGCCATCACCTTCCACCGCAAGCAGCGCAGCAAGGGTCAGATACACAGTGCCCTTGACGAGATTCCTGGCATCGGCCCCAAGACCCGCACGTTGCTGCTCAAGCAGTTCAAATCCCTCAAGCGCATCAAGGAAGCCAGCGAAGAGGAACTGGCTGCCGTAATCGGACCCAGTCGAGCCCATGCCCTCATCGCTTCTCTCAATCAGCAAATAGGTTAAATTTTGATGGATTTTATTGTAGGGCCAATAGATTTGCTATAATTTTGCGAAAAATTTGAGTAAATCATTAACATCCATTAAATTTTTAACCACATGACCAAAAGATTCTTTTTCACGTTTTTTGCACTCGTGTTCTGCCTTGTTGCAGCAGTGGCGAAGCCAGCTAAACCAGGTTGGCATTTCATGCCCCAGAGTGACGGCACAACCTTGAAGGTACAAGCCGTAGGCAATGCCTTTAACCATGCAATCCTTACTACCGACGGGCTGACTGTTGCCCAAGGTAACGACGGTGATTTTTATTATACCTCGTCACTGACGGGCTTGACTGCCGTGCGTGCCCATAACGAGGGCCAGCGTACGCCCAGTGAGATGGCTTTTGTTAAGGCTCAGGAGACCAATCTTAAGATGGTCCACAGGTCTCGCAACATGCCTAACGGGAAAGGAACGTTTGGCGCTGGTGGCAGCAATGCTAGCGCCAGTGTGCCCGCCAACGGCAACCGTAAAATCCCCATTATCCTGGTGGAATATAAGGACAAGAAGTTCAGCAACACCCGCGAGGATATCATTAATGCCATGCTCACTGGTGACCAGAGTGTGGGCCAGTACTTCCGTGACCAGTCCAATGGGTTGTATGATCCTGAATTTGATGTCTATGGTATCTATACGCTGTCCCAGAACCGCCAGTATTACGGTGGTAACAACAGTAGCGGTGATGACAAGAACCTGGGCGCGATGGTGACCGAGGCTGTCCAGATGGCGGCTGCCGATGGTGTATCATTCCAGCCTTATGATACCAACAGCGACAACTACTGCGATGTGGTCATCATTATCTATGCCGGCGTGGGCGAAGCAGATGCTGCCACGACGTATCCCCAGTCTATCTGGCCCTGCAACTGGTACCTTAGCTCTGCTGCCTATTATGGTATGGGCGGTAATGGTGCCTTCAGTCCCAATCCTGGCGACCCCATCGTTGACATGTTTGCGGTGTTCAATGAGTTGCACGCCGGTAATGACACGGGTACGACCATCGACGGTATCGGTACCTTTACCCATGAGTTCGGCCATTGCTTGGGCCTGCCCGACTTCTATGACACGGGCAACGGCAACCATTACGGTCTTGGCGACTGGGACATTATGGACTCGGGTTGCTTCAACAACAACGGTTTCACGCCTCCGGGTTATTCGGCCTATGAAAAGGTATTTATGGGTTGGATAGACTATATCACGCCACAGCCTGGAACATACTATACTTTGCCGGTGTTTAACCAGAAGAATGCTGCGACCGACAAGGCCCTTTGTATCAAAAGCGATTTGAATGAGAATGAGTACTTCATCATTGAGAACCGCAGGAAGCAGGGTTGGGACCTTTATGCACCTGGTCAAGGTATCATGATTACTCATGTCACCTACAATGCAAGCCGTTGGTCCAACAACACGCCCAACAACGAGAACATCCAGCTGATGACGCTGATGAATGCCGATAACAGTTGGTCTTTTTATAATGAGAGTACCGACCTGTGGCCTCAAGGCAACAAGAAGGAATTTACCGACAGTTCCACCCCCGCCGCAAAACTTAACATGAAGGCTAATGGCTCCATCACCGGCAGTGCCGGCTATCTGGGCAAGCCTGTGACTGAAATGGTCATCAATCAGGACGGAACTGCCAGCTTCTGGTTCATGAAGGGTGCCGCCGTCAATCCCACCATTTCGGTTTCCAGCGACAATATTGACTTTGGTGGCGTCATCATGAACAGCAATAAGGAACTCACATTCAACATAGTAGGCCAGGCATTGACGGGCGATGTAACGTTGACCTTGAGCGATCCTGCCGGTGTGTTCAGTGTCAATCCCGCTACCGTCAGCCCTGCCGATGCAGCCAACACGATGCCGATTACCCTGACGTTCGCCCCGACCGCCATGACCGACTATAATGCAACGCTGACCCTGCGCAGTGAGGGTGCCGCTGATGTTGTGGTCAACATTACCGGCCGTGGCCTCATCGAGGGCTATGCTCCCGTTATGCTGCCCGCCAATGAAAGCACCATTAACCTGACGCAGTTCCGTGCCGACTGGACTGATGCTACCCCCGAGGCCAATGTAGCCAGCTACACCCTTGAGGTGACTCAAAAGCCTACTATTGAGTTGCTGGGAACGCTTGATGGTTATGCCGGCAACTATGCATATATCACGCCTCCGGCACCCTGGGGCGGTAATGGTGTAGCAGGAGGCAATAATGCCATCTATGTCGCTGAGGGTGGCAGTCTGACCTTTACCATTCCCGATGGCTATAGTAATGATACCTTCACGGTGAAGATAACTACCGTGAATAGTGATTACGGACTCGGCAACTTCACGGTTGCCACGCCCCAAACCCCTGCTGTGGGTCATGACTTCATGCCGGGCGAGACCTATTCATGGCTGGTAAAAGCCAGCTCTGGTGACCGCATCACCATCACATCGACAGATGCCAGCTATTCGCCCGACCTGTCCCGGATTCAGGTCTATGCAGGCGATGCCACTGCTGTTACCCTGCGCGCCAACGAGCAGGGCAATGACACCTATCGTCTGATCACAGGCATTACCGAGCGTTTCTATCTGGTGAAGAATCTACTGGCCGAGGGTACGTTCCTGTATAAGGTGAAGACCGTCTTCACCGACGGCACCGAGAGCGACTGGAGCAACGTTGAGCAGGTAACGCTGTTTGAGAACGGCCACGGATTTGAACCTGGCGACGTGAACCATGACGGCAAACGGAACATTACTGATGTCACATTGTTGATCAACATCCTGTTGGGTAGTGGCAGTGATGACCTGTGCACTATCTGCGCCGATGTCAATGGCGATGGTAAACTCTCCATTGAAGATGTGACTGCACTGATTGGCATCCTGTTAGCGGGCAATTGATTAACCGATAACTGGACTTATCATCATCAATAAGGGGTGTGACGGGACAAAAAAGTGTTCCGTCACACCTTTTTTTGCTATCCTAATGCGATGGACTTGAATGGCCTCCCTGCTAAAAGAAATAGGGTATAAGTTTTGTTTAATCAATTAATATACTTAATTTTGCGGTGTATTTGAGCAGTGCCACTATCCTGCATTTAACGGAATGGTGGCAATTATCATATATGGAGTATTCAATCGATCACACTTAATACCATTAACGATGATGAAAAAGTTTTTTGTTTTGGCTGTATTGCTCTGCTGCGCTGTTGTTGCTGTTGCCATGCCCGCCAAGCCGGGTTGGCAGACCATCAAGCAGAGTGATGGCACCACCCTGACTGTTCAGGCTGTGGGCAATGCCTTCAACCACGCAATTCTCACCACCGATGGCTTGACCGTCGCCCGGGGTGCTGACGGAGACTTCTACTACACCTCGTCACTGTCGGGTCTGACCGCTGTCCGTGCCCATAATGAGAACCTGCGTAGTGCGTCCGAGACCGCTTTTGTTGCTGCCCAGCGTGCTAACCTGACGATGAGTCATAAACCGTTCAAACTTCAGCCCAAGAGGGGCCGCTCGGTGCTCGGTGTCGGTGGCAGTAATGCCGATGCCGATGTGCCCTCAATCGGTCAGCGCCACATTCCCATCATTCTGGTGGAATTCCAGGACAAGAAGTTCAGCAATACCCGTGAGGATATCATTGATGCCATGCTCACTGGAGACGAGAGCGTGGGTCAATACTTCCGTGACCAATCCAATGGGCTGTATGAGCCCGATTTTGATGTGTTCGGTATTTATACCTTGTCGCAGAACCGCCAGTATTATGGAGGCAATAACTCGGGCGGCAATGACAAGAACCTGGGCGCCATGGTGACCGAGGCTTGCCAGATGGCAGCCGCCACGGGTGTCTCGTTCAAGCCCTACGATACCAACAACGACAACTACTGTGATGTAGTCATCATCATCTTTGCTGGCGTGGGCGAGGCGCAGGCTACTGTCACCCATCCCGAGTCGATATGGCCTTGCTATTGGGACCTCAATAACACAGTTTCCAACGGTCAGGGCGGTAATGGCGCCTTCATCCCTTCGGACGGAGACCCGCTGGTCAACAATTTTGCCGTGTTCAATGAACTGCATGGCGAAGATGACAACGTTAGCACCATCGACGGCATCGGCACCTTTGCCCATGAGTTCAGCCACTCTCTGGGTCTTCCCGACTTCTATGACACGGGCAGTGGCGGCCACTATGGTATGGGCTTCTGGGATCTCATGGACATGGGCTGCTACAATAATGAAGGTTTCACTCCGATAGGCTATTCAGCCTATGAGAAGGTGTTTATGGGATGGATAGAGTATGTTACTCCCATGCCTGGTACGCACTATACGCTGCCGGTGTTTAACCAAAAGAATGTCGCTACCGATAAGGCACTGTGCATCGTCAGCGATCTGAACGAGAATGAATACTTTATCGTCGAGAACCGCAGGAAGCAGGGCTGGGACCGTTATGTACCTGACGAGGGCATCATGATTACCCATGTGACGTACAAACCGGACCGCTGGACGGACAACACGCCCAACAACGAGAATATCCAACTGATGACGATGATGAACGCCGATAATACCTGGTCCCACGATAATGAGGGCACCGACCTGTGGCCCTTGGACAGCAAGAGGGAGTTTACCGACAGTTCCACTCCTGCCGCTATTCTGAACATGAAGTCCAACGGCGCCATCACCGGGACCGCCGGCTATCTGGGCAAGCCCGTGACCGAAATGGTCATCAACCAGGATGGTACCGCCAGTTTCTGGTTCATGAAGGATGCCGCCGTCAATCCAACCATCTCGGTTCCCAGCGACAATGTTGACTTCGGCGGCGTCATTGTTGCCAGCAGTAAGGAACTCACGTTCAAGCTGGTGGGCCAGGCACTGACGGGCGACGTCACGTTGACCTTGAGCGATCCTGCCGGCGTGTTCAGTGTCAATCCCACGGTCGTCAGTCTGGTCGATGCCGCCAATGCCATGCCGATAACCTTGACGTTCACCCCGACGGCCATCACCGACTATAACGCAACATTGACGCTGCGCAGTGAAGGTGCCGAGGATGTAGTCATCAACATCACTGGCCATGGCCGTATTGAGGGTTATACGCCCGTGATGCTGCCAGCCAATGAGACTGCCATTAATCTGACGCAGTTCCGCGCCGACTGGACCGATGCTACCCCTGATGCCAATGTCGCCAGCTACACGCTCGAGGTCGCTCTCAAGCCCAGTGTTGAATTGCTGGGCTCGCTCGAGGGCAAAGATGGCAGCTATACCAGAATCGATCCACCAGCACCCTGGGGTGGTAATAATGTCTGGAGCGGCAATCATGCGCTATTTCTCGCTAGAGGCGGTAGTCTGACCTTCACCATCCCCAGTGGCTATAGTCATGATACCTTCACGGTGAAGATAACGACCGTGAATAATAGTTCCGGACGTGGTAACTTTACGGTTTCTACGCCGCAGACACCTGCTGTGGGTCATCAATTCTCGGCTGGCGAGACCTATTCGTGGCTGGTAATCGCTGATACAGGCGAGCGTATCACCATCACCTCGACCGATGCCAACTATTCCTGTGACATGTCCCTGGTAGAGGTCTATTCGGGTGATGCCACTGCCGTTGCACTGCGTGCCAACGAGCAGGGCGACGCCACCTATCGTCTTATCACAGGCATTACCGATCGGTTCTACACGGTGAAAGACCTGCAGCCCGAGGGCACGTTCATGTACAAAGTGAAGACCGTCTTTACCGACGGCACCGAGAGCGACTGGAGCAACGAAGAGCAGGTAACGCTGTTCGAGAACGGCCACGGATTTGAGCCTGGTGACGTGAACCATGACGGCAAACGTAACATTACAGATGTCACTTTGTTGATCAACGTCCTGTTGGGCAGTGGTGGCGATGGCTTGTGCACTGTCTGTGCCGATGTCAATGGCGATGCCAGACTCTCTATTGAAGATGTGACGGCACTGATTGGCATCCTGCTGTCAGGCAATTGATTAGCCGATAACGGTCCTTATTGGAACCAGTAAGAGGTGTGACGGGACATTATTTATGGTGTTCCGTCACATCTGTTTTTTTTACCTTTTCTGATATGGTGTGCGAGATAAAAGAAATAGGATGAAATTTTGTATAATCAATTAATATACTTAATTTTGCAGCGAATTTGAAGCAGTGCCACTATCCTGCAAATAACGGATAAGTGGCAATTATTTTAAGTAGAGAATTCATTTTATCAATTCATAATACCATTAATTTTTACGATGAAGAAAAAATTTTTTATTCTGTCTGTATTGTTCTGCTGCGCTATGGCGGCAATCGCTATTCCCGCCAAGCCAGGCTGGCACACAATCACCCAGAGTGACGGTAGTACCCTGAAAGTTCAGGCTGTGGGTAATGCCTTTAACAATGCTCTCTTGACCGCCGACGGGCTGACTGTTGCCCGAGGTAGTGACGGGGATTTCTACTACACCTCGTCGCTGACGGGATTGACTGCCGTGCGCGCCCACGAGGCCCAAAAGCGTACTGCTGCCGAGAAAGCATTCATCCAGGCACAGCGTGGAGCCTTGCAGATGCAGTTCCAGCCCTACAAGTTGCCGGCATCCAAGGGCAAACTGAATGCAGTGGGCAGCAATGCCTCTGCCGATGTGCCTGCCCAGGGCGAGCGCCACATCCCCATCATTCTGGTGGAGTTTCAGGATAAAAAGTTCAATAATACGCGCGAGAGGATTATCGAAGCCATGCTCACAGGTGATGAGAGTGTTGGCCAGTATTTCCATGACCAATCCAATGGTATGTACCACCCCGTCTTTGACGTGTATGGTATCTATTGCCTGTCACAGGACCGTGAGTATTACGGCGGCCACAATGGAACGACCAAGGATAAGGGTATCGGTTGGTTGGTGACCGAGGCTTGCCAGCTGGCAGCAGCCGACAGCGTGTCATTTAAGCCTTACGATACCAACGGTGACCGTTTTTGTGACGTGGTCATCATCATCTTTGCCGGGGTAGGAGAGGCTCAGGCCAAGGTTTACCACCCTGAGGCCATCTGGCCCTGTAACTGGACCCTGGATGCCGCTAAGTATTATAATCGTGGCGGTCATGGCGCCTTCAGTCCCAGTGCGGGAGACCCTGCAGTCAACCATTTTGCCGTTTTCAATGAGCTGTACGGCAGCAATGACAGCGGCAAGACTATTGATGGCATCGGCACTTTCGTCCATGAGTTCGGACACTGCCTGGGCTTGCCCGATCTCTATGATACGGCTGGCAACGACAATTACGGTATGGGCAACTGGGACGTCATGTGCCTGGGATGCTATTGCAACGATGGATACACGCCGGTGGGCTATTCAGCCTATGAGAAGGAGTTTATGGGATGGGTAGATTTTATCAAACCCGTAGCCAACACCTATTATACCTTGACCCCGTGGAACCAGGGAAATAAGGAGACCGACCAGGCGGTGTGCATCACCAGTGACGTGAATAGGAACGAGTATTTCATCCTGGAGAACCGCAAGCGCGTGGGGTGGGACCGCTATCTGCCCGGAGTGGGCATCTTGGTGACTCACATTACCTATAGCTCCAGCTATTGGACCAACAACAAACCCAACAACGATAAAGTCCAGCTGGTCACCATTTTGCCTGCCGACAACAAGTTGAGCCAATACACTGAGAGCGGTGACACCTGGCCCAATGGCAGCAAGCGTAACCTGACAGATGAAACGTCACCTGCCACCGAACTCTATATGACTTCCTATGGTGAAATTACCGGCCATGCCGGCTATCTGGGCAAGCCCGTGACCGAAATGACCATCAATCGTGACGGCACTGCCAGTTTCTGGTACATTAAGGCAGCCCACAACTATCAGTTGGGCGACGTGGACCACAGCGGAGCGGTTACCATCAGCGATGTGACCATGCTGATTAGCTACTTGCTGAGCAATCACGATTTGAGTTGCTGTACGGTATGTGCCGATGTGCAAGACGATGATATCATCAACATCGGTGATGTGACGGCACTGATTAGCTTATTGTTGCAATAAAACGTGCTGGTTTAGACCTCCAGAACACCGCGCTTGAGGTAGCCGCGATACAGGAGGGTCTGGATGAGGCCGCGTAGGGCGAGAAAACTCAGGTAGGCAATCCACAGCCGGTTGTTGCCCCATGCTACAGGCGTTATCCAGTAGATGACAAAGAATAGAGACCAGGCGATGCCTGCGCTGATGAGCATGCCCATCGAACGCGTCAGGCTGATGAACACGCCGTCCCACACAAAGGCCGCCATGCCTGCCGCAGGTATCAATGCACACCACACGCGGTAGTCCATGGCGGCTTCTATGACGCTCTGCTGGTCGGTCAGCAGCCAGAATGCCACGCGCGGGAAGGAGTAAATCAGTGTGAACACGGCAGCGACTGCTGTGCCCCACAGGAACAGCAGCCTGATGCAGCGCCTCATGCGCTCCATGTCGCCCATACCGTAGTACTTGCCCACGACAGCCTCTCCGGCAAAGGCGATGCCGTCCATGAAGTGGCTGTAAAGGGTAAACAGTTGCAATATCAGGGCATTGACGGCAAGGATGAGGTCACCGCTACGGGCACCGATGGACACAAACGCGAGGCTGACGGTCATCAGTAGGAAACTGCGCACGAAGATGTCGCGGCTCACCCTGAAGTAGCGTCCTGCGCCCTTGAAGCGCCACACGCGTCGCCAGTCTAGTACACCGTTGAGTTTCGGGAACTTGCGTTGCACCGTCAAGGCAGCATAGAGCAAGCCCAGCCATTCGCCCGCCAGGGTACCCACGGCGATACCCACAAAGCCCATCTTCAAGAGATAGACACAGATGAGGCTGGCACCGATATTGAAGACGTTGGTCATGATAGAAATCCACATCGCGCTCTGCGAGTCCTGCATCCCCAGTAGCCACCCCTTGAATGCCATCATCACCAGCACGGGCGGCACGCCCCAGATGCAGATGGTGAAATAGGTGATGGCCAGTGAGGTCACTTCGGGTGATGGCCCGATGATCCACAGCAACAGCAGGCGGATGGGCCATTGCAGCACGATGATGATGGCCGAGATGAGCAACGCCAGCGCCGTGGACTCGCCCAGCAGCTTGGCACTCTCCTTGAAGTCACCGCTGCCATAGGTCTGTGCTGTCATGCCCGATGTGCTCATGCGCAGGAAGCCGAAGTTCCAATACACCAGGTTGAACATCATCGCACCCACCGCCACAGCACCGATAAACACCTTGTCACCCAGGTGCCCGGCGATGGCGGTATCCACCAGTCCCAGCAGCGGCACCGTGATGTTGGCCACAATCGCTGGCAACGCAATCCTCAATATTTCGCGGTTCATGCCTTCTTTCATGCCTGTATCATAAAGGGAAAACAATAAGTACAACAAATACAAATTATTGGGTGTCAATAGCTTGTACTTATTGTATTTATTGTTTTCCTGCTTGTCGTTTCAGTTGTCTTTAAATAAGAGAGCCGATGCTCTCAAACTGGTACCGTTGTCGTTTAGAAGGGCTTGTTGTCGCTGCCGGTGAAGGACTGGAACAGCGAGTTGGCCAAGCTCGAGGCACCGATGCGGAAGTACTGGTTGTTCAACCACTTCTCGCCCAGGACTTCCTTGACGATGGTGTAGTACTTCACGGCGTCCTCGGTCGTGCGGATGCCACCCGAAGCCTTGAAGCCCACCATGCGGCCGTGCTGCACGAAGTATTCCTTGATGCACTGGCACATCACATAGGCTGCCTCGAGTGAAGCACCGGGATAGATCTTGCCAGTTGAGGTCTTAATGAAGTCGCAGCCCGAGTACATTGACAGGATGCTGGCACGACGGATGGCCTCGGCGGTTTTCAGATATCCAGTCTCGAGGATGACCTTCAGGGGACGGTCGCCCACCACGTGCTTGATCTCGGCAATCTCATCGCACAGTTCCTCGTAGGCCTCATCCTTGAAGTAGCCCACGTTCAGCACGATGTCCACCTCGTCGGCACCGTCGGCGATAGCCAGGGCGGTCTCGGCAATCTTGGTCTCGATATGGGCCTGGCTGGAGGGGAAGCAGGCGCTGCACACGGCCACATCAACACCGCTCACCTCAAGCGTGCCGCGCACGACAGAGGCGAAGTTGCTGTAAACGCAGATGGCTGCCACGTTCTTGTACTGGGGGTAGTTGGTCTCAAAGTCGTTGACCTTCTGCACAAACTGGGCGACGCTGCTCTCGCTGTCCTCGGTGGCGAGGGTGGTCAGGTCGACGCAGTTCAGCAGAAACTGCTGCACCTCGGGGGTGTTGTTCTCGTTGGCATGCTTGTCGATGATTTCCTGTACGGCAGCGCTGACAGCAGCGTCATCGGTGGTAACATTGCTCTGGCTGATGGCAGTCATGTATTTGTCCATCGGCTTGTGGTCATGATCGTGATGCTCGCATCCGCATCCGCAGTGTTCGTGTTCGTGATTGCTCATAATTGTCTCATTATTTATTGGTTAGTAAGTTTTTTGTTGTCAAGGTGTCGATGACTGTCACGGCTCGTCTTCTTGGCGAAGTTCCGTTCCAGTGCGGCATCAAGGTCGATGCCCGTCTGGTTGGCGAGGCACATGACCACCCACAGCACGTCGGCCAACTCATCGGCCAGGTCCAGGTCATCACCCGGTTTGCTTGACTGGTCACCGTAGCGGCGCGCGATGACACGTGCCACCTCGCCCACTTCCTCGGTAAGTACTGCCATATTGGTCAGCTCGCTGAAGTAGCGCACCCCATATCGTTTGATCCAAGCGTCAACACGCTCTTGGGCCTCTTGTATTGTCATAGTGATGGCAAAGATAATACTTTTTAGTGAATAATGAATGGTTGACAGTGAATAGTTGGACTTCCAGAGTGCGCTATTGATGC
This sequence comes from uncultured Prevotellaceae bacterium, assembly GCA_900318205.1. GTDB lineage: Bacteria > Bacteroidota > Bacteroidia > Bacteroidales > Muribaculaceae > Sodaliphilus. The sequence continues at coordinate 396,520 of ONJS01000008.1, forward strand.
TTTTGGGTGGCCGTGCAGTGAGTGCACCGCTTAATCATCAGTTTTACTGATGTTTAAATATTTCTTTCGGCTATTGAAAATAATAGGAAAATAATTTTGTCATGTCCGTATTTTATACTTATTTTGCATTTTCTTTCATTATTAACCCAAATCTTCATGAAACATTTATTGTATTTATTAGGCTTTGACAAAGCAAAACACAGCGTGAGGACTGAACTTATGGCAGGCCTCACGACGTTTTTAACGATGAGCTACATCCTTGCTGTCAACCCCCTCATCCTGGGTGATGCCGGCATGGATAAAGGCGCTGTATTCTCAGCAACGGTGGTAGCTGCGGCCATTGCGACTATGGTGATGGCCTTCTATGCCAGACTCCCATTTGCCCTGGCATCGGGCATGGGGTTGAATGCGTTCTTTGCCTACACGCTAGTAATCGTTATGGGCTTCACGTGGCAGCAGGCTCTGGCTGCTGTTTTCATTGAGGGTGTTGTATTCATTTTGCTCACGGTCTTCCGAGTTCGCGAAGCCATTGTGAATGCCATTCCCCTCAACCTGCGTTATGCTATCTCGGTAGGTATCGGCTTGTTCATTGCCTTTATTGGACTGAAGAATGGAGGAATTATCATAACAAGTGATGCCACGGTGACTACTCTCGCACCCTGGACCGCTACATCACTCCTTGCAATAGGTGGTGTCGTCCTTGGTTGTGTGCTGATGGCGTTGAAGGTGCGCGGTGCCTTGTTCTACACCATCATTGTGATGACAGTGATTGGCATACCCATCGGGGTGACAAAGATACCCGAAGGGTTCTCGCTGCTCAGCCTGCCGGCTTCGTTAGAGCCCGTTGCCTTCCAATTAGACTTCTCTCGCTTTTTGAGTTTTGACATTGAGTATTATATCATTGTGTTCACGCTGGTGTTCATGGATCTCTTTGACACCCTGGGAACACTCATCGGTACATCAACGAGTGCCGGAATGGTCGATAAGAACGGTCGCATCCGTGGACTGAACCGTGCACTGATGGCCGATGCCGTGGGTACGACGTTGGGTGCCCTCGCCGGTACATCTACCGTGACCACCTATGTGGAAAGCACCACTGGTATCGCCTCGGGTGGCCGCACTGGCCTCACCTCGTTCACAGTGGCCATACTGTTTCTCGTGGCATTGTTCTTCTCTCCCTTCTTCCTGATGATTCCTGCTGCCGCCACGACGAGTGCGCTGGTGCTGGTGGGTGTGCTGATGATCCGCACCATAACCAAGGTCGATCTCACTGACATTACCGAGGCATTTCCCTGCTTTGTCACCATCCTCATGATGCCCTTCACGGCAAGTATTGCCGAAGGTATCGTGCTGGGTATGCTCAGTTACGTGTTGGTGAAGCTCTTGAGCGGCCGTCATCGCGAAGTGTCGATTGCCATGTATATCCTGGCTGTGTTCTTTGTGCTCAAGTATGTAGCACCGTTATTGTAAATCACTCCTTTTAACCAATAAATGTCATTTATTATCAACCAAACCAACACAATGAAAAAACAGATTCTCTTTGCCGTGCTGATGCTTATGGGCATGGCTGTGCAAGCTCAGAATGTGCAGCTGCACTACGACTTCGGTCGCAACATCTATTCCAACGAAGAGGCTGGACGCCAAAAGGTCACCATGACTCTCGAACAGTTCAAGGCCGACAAGTGGGGCTCGTGGTTCTACTTTGTTGACGTTGACTTTAGCCGCAAGTTCACTGAGAGTGCCTACACCGAGATTTCTCGCGAAATCAACCTCAGCAAGAAGGTGCCTATTGCCGCTCACGTTGAGTATAACGGCGGACTGAACCGCTTCGGTAGTTTCCAGCAGGCTGCGCTGGTGGGTGCTGCATGGAATGGCCATTCTGCAGATTTCTCCAAGACCTACTCTGTACAACTCATGTACAAGCGCTATTTCAAGAGCTATGAGACGACGCGTGGTTACCATAGTTTCCAGCTGACTGGCGTTTGGGGGCTGAACTTTGCTAAGGGTAAAGGCACGTTCTCGGGATTTATCGATTTATGGCGTGGCGAGAAGGCTAATGGCCACGGCCAGCTTGTGGTACTGACCGAACCGCAGCTGTGGTATAACGTGACATCACATCTGAGCTTTGGTTCTGAGATTGAGGTGAGCAACTGTTTTATCTATAACACATACAACGACAAGACCTTCTTTGTCAATCCTACCTTGGGTGCCAAGTGGAATTTCTAAATCATTGATCAGCAAGTAAAAATCCACCATCAACAGAATTGAGCTCCAAAAGTTGTTTTGTCCCGACTTTTGGGGCTCAATTTATCATGACACTGCCACTTAATCATTATCGGTCAAAAACATACAATCCAACATGAATTAATGCTTATTTAAAAGCAAAAAATGTTTAAAATTGCAATTTTTTGTTATTTTTCTTTGCTGTTTCACTGGAAATGAGTAATATTGCTACCTGAAACTGTTAACCTCTCTAGAAAAGAAGATGCGATGATGAAAGATGAATTTAAACCCAAAGCTATTGCCAAGACGATTGATGTTGAGGAACTTTATGATCTCGACATTACTATCGCGCGTTTTATCCTTCCCCGACTGATGGTGTTCAAGAAGCATTGTGAGCGCACTCCAAATTTGAATATGACGCGTGAGGAATGGAACAAAATCCTTGACAAGATGATCTATGCCTTTGAGCGCATCGCTTGTCAGACCGAGGAAGAAACTCCCGAGTACAAGGCCTACATCAAGGCCATCTGGAACAACGAGGAGGATCTTGCCGATCTCAAACGTGCCGCCAAGGCCTCGCTCAAGCCCATCAGCGAAGGTCTCTCGCTCTACCACAAGTACTACCGCAACCTGTGGTGGTAAATGGTGAGTGAGGCGTGAAAATGGCTACTGATGTCAATAGACAATTTATTGGCTTGATGTCCGTTATTATTGTAAACTTAATGAGTAAGATGATGAAGCGGACGATTTTGATACTGTTGACGATATTGACTTTGTCTCCTGCAATCTCGAGGGCGCAGGAGAATATTCCGTCGTGGGGTTTCGGCTTTCACGTGGGCGTAGGCGGCATGATGCCTACGGGCTCACTCGCTGATGACCTCAAGGGCTGCGCCATGTTTATCAGCGGCTTGGATTTGGGTTATAATCGCCTGCGGCTCAAGCTTGATGCTTCCTATTCCCAGCCCTCGTTCAAGAACGAGAACCCTTATGCCGTCTATGACGAGCAGGGCCGCAACAAGCAACTCAACGCTACAGCCAATCCCACCTTGATGGGCCTTTCAGCACAGCTGGGCTACACCGTGTGGCAGCAGGGTAGGGTATCGGTGACACCAATGGTGGGTTTCACTGCGAGCTGGCTGTCGTGGGATATCAACCACATCAAGTATGAGAAGGACGACGAGGGCATTGAGCGCCCATCGATCGAGGATGTGACTGGTGCCCATGAGAACAACTTCGGCTGGACGGCAAGCGTGGACGTGGACGTTAAGTTGCACGGAGCGCTCGTGGATTTCCCTGCTGGCCCTGACGGCCAGGCCCATTACACCTCATCGCTGCGCATATCCCCCTTTGTGTCCTATGCCAAGCTGAGCAACCTCAATCCTTCGGTCAAGGGCTGCTGCGTGGGCCTCACAGTGTCCTATGCTGGCTTCCTTTGTGTCCTTAAGTAACGTGTGAAGTCTAATATCTAAAGACTATTTAACACCTATTTTTTGTTAGTATTCATTTCTTTGTTCTACTTTTGCCGCCAAGAAATGAAACGATTATTCCTCATATTGGCTATTGCCGTGACTTTCACGGCTTTGACGGGCGCCAAGGCGCACGCCGCCCCCGCTGTGGATGATCCGCTCGATAATATCGAGCTGCCCTCGGTGCTGCAGAAGACCTTTGCAGGCTACTACCATTTCATTGAGCCTGCGACAGGCGACACGCTGGCGATGATTGTCTTCAATCCCATCATCATCTATCCGCGTGAGAAATTCCGCAACAAGGCCGAGGAGAAACTGTACTGGAAGACGGTGCGTGACGTGAAGAAGACGTTGCCCTATGCCAAACTCATCAGTTCCACGTTGCTGGAGACCTATGAGTATATTGATACCTATCAGAACGAGAAGCAGAAACAAGCCTATCTCAAGCGGTTTGAAAAGGAACTGTTCAAGCAATACAAGCCACAGATGAACAAGATGACCAAGAACCAGGGCAAATTGCTCATCAAGCTCATCAACCGCGAGACCAACCAGACCAGTTACAGCATCCTGAAAGCCTTCTTGGGCACATTTAGGGCCGGCTTCTGGCAAACGTTCAGCAAGTTCTTCGGCGCCAGTCTCAAGTCGGGCTACCATCCCAATAAGGACAAGCAGGACGCCATGATTGAGCGCATCTGCGTCCGTGTAGAGCAAGGCGCATTGTAGCCACAGGACATATTTCCATCAATTAACGAAGCCCTCTGAAACATGTAGAGACGCAAAATTTTGCGTCTCCAGGGTAGCATTTTGTTAAGGCCTAACGGTTGGAGACGCAAAATTTTGCGTCTCTACTGGTCATCTAGTGGCGAACTCGCTAAGACCTAAAATAGAATTTTATTGAACTCACGTTAAAAAAACAACGGCGGGGATAGCCCCACCGTTGTCATCAAGGTCTTGTTAATGGTATTGAGTTTTGGGATTGTGGATTAGCCCAGTCGTTTCAGCTTAACGGTGAAGTGGCGCATCAGGGGAGCTTCCCACTCGATGGCGACACCGCGCGTAATCTCGTTGCGACGGTCATAGACGTTCTTCAGGGCAGCGGCAATCACGTTCATGTGGTTGTCGGTGTAAACGCGACGAGCGATGCACAGACGCAGCAGGTCGAGGCCGCCGAAGCGGTTCTCGCGGGTCACGGGATCACGGTCGGCCAGGATGTAGCCGATCTCGCAACCACGGATACCAGCCTCCAGATAGAGCTCGCAGGTCAGGGTCTGAGCGGGGAACTCTTCCTTGGGCACGTTGCACAGCACCTTGTCGGCGTCGATGAACAGGGCGTGACCGCCCACGGGACGCTGGTAAGGAATGCCATACTCGTCAAGCTTCTTGGCGAGGTACTGAACCTGGTGGATGCGGGTCTCGAGCATCTCAAACTCGGTGTTCTCGTCCAGACCTACTGCCAGGGCGTTCAGGTCGCGGCCGTTCATACCACCATAGGTGATAAAGCCCTCGAAGGGGATGCAGAACAGCTTGGCGCCCTCGTACCAGTCCTCACGGTTGGTAGCGATGAAACCACCCATGTTCACAACGCCGTCCTTCTTGGCCGACATGGTCATGGCGTCAACGTAGGAATACATCTCGCGGGCAATCTCCTTGATGGTCTTGTCGGCGTAGCCTTCCTCACGGGTCTTGATGAAGTAGGAGTTCTCGGCAAAGCGGGCGCTGTCCATCACGACGGGCACAGGGCACGTTACCCTTGTTCTCGCTCAGCACCTTCTCCAGCTTCTCGAGCGATACGTTGCCCTTGAAGGGGATCTCGAGCTGGGTGTCCTTAGCCTCGTCGATGGTAACATCGATGGCCTTGGCCTTGCGGCTCTCGATGTGACCCTTGGTGGTGTCGAAGTGGGCGTTGCCGGGGATGACATTACCTTCCTTCACCAGATAGGAGAACAGCACGTTCTCAGCAGCACGACCCTGATGGGTGGGGATCACATACTTGAAGCCGAAGATGCGTTGTACGACGCTCTCGAACTTGTAGAATGAGGTGGCACCGGCGTAACTCTCGTCACCCAGCATCATCTCGGCCCACTGACGGTCGCTCATCGCACCCGTACCGGAGTCGGTCAGGCAGTCGATGTACACCTGCTCAGCCTTGAGCATAAACACGTTGTTGTGAGCTTCCTTGAGCCATTGCTCACGCTCGGCGCGAGTGCTCTTGTGAAGCGGCTCAATCATCTTGATTTTCCAAGATTCAGCAAATGGTAATTCCATTGATAATCAAATATTTAGGTTAAACTTTTTTAATCGTTTTTCGCCAAAATTGAACCCCTTAAAAAGGTAATATTATTCAATTTTTATGCAAAGTTACGGCTCTTTGCCGAACTGGCAAAATTATCTCCAATTTTTTTGCCCTATTGATGATTTTTAACAGTTGGCCGATGTGCACAATAACATTCAGGGACCTATAGGCCCGTAGGCCAATAGTGTCCCTGAGTTATGATGGCTTTTATGGAGTTCCTTTTTTTCCTTTGGCAGCCTTCTAGTAGCGGGTGGGGTAGGTCGGTTGGTCGATGACTGTCGTCTCCTTGTTAAGAATCACCAGTGCGCCAATGACTCCCGGAATCCATCCGGCGCATGTGAGAATCGTTACAATCAAGAACGAGCCACAGCCTTTGTCCACTACAGCCAGCGGAGGGAAGATAATTGATAGTATAACCCTAAACAGTGACATTGTTCTACTCCTTTCTTGTTTTTTTAACTAAACTTTATTCCCCCATCAATCTGCAAATCCTGTGCCAATTTGTCAGTCGCTCCTCTTTTTCAAGAAAAAAACGCAAAAACTAATTTTTTTAGTTTTATTAACTAAAATGATTTGTTTTATAACTAAAACATTTAGTTAATTTGCATCGTCAAACCCAAAATACTATATATAGATATGAAACAGTTGACCCAAAAAGAAGAGGAAATCATGGAGCGGATGTGGGACCATGGCCCCATGCTTGTGCGTGAGTTGCAGGCCTGCTACGACGAACCCCGCCCCCATGTGAATACCTTAGCAACATTGATGAAGATATTGGAGGAGAAGGGTTTCCTGGGCCACAAGGCCATTACCGCCCGCTGTTTCCAGTATTTTGCCCGCATCAGCCGCGAGGAGTATCGTGGTGGCTCGTTGGCCAACGTGGTCAACAAGTTCTTCGGCAAATCCTACCTGAGCGCTGTCTCGGCTCTTGTCAAGAACGAGAAGGTCAGCGTGGAGGATCTGAAAGAACTCATTCGTGAAGTGGAACAGAACAACCAACAGTAAACCCGTTTGCCGCTATGTTACTTATTTATCAAATCAAGGTAGGCATTTGCCTCATCGCTTTCTACCTGTTGTGGAAACTGTTGCTCAGCCGTGAGACCTTTCACCGGTTCAACCGGGTGGCGCTGCTCACGGTCATGGCACTGGCCTTTGTGCTGCCATGGGTGAAACTCTCGCTGGACGTCTCGACACCAGTCGCCGATGGGATGGTCATGCTCGAGGAGATGATTGTCACACCAGCGGGTGCGGTACAACCCCATCAGGTGGCCCAAACGTGGAGTGTAATCAGCATTGCCAACATCCTCTATTTCATTGGAGTGGTGGCGGTACTGGTGTGGTTGCTCCATAGCCAGTGGAGCCTGCATCGCATGTTGAAGAAGGGCCGCAGGGAACAGATGCCCGATGGCATCACCTTGCATGTGGTCCCGGGTGAACAAACTCCATTCAGCTATTTCAGGCATATAGTAATCAATGAGCAGGACTATCGCGACAACCCGCGCGAGATTTTAACCCACGAGCATGCACACATCAGTTTGCGACATTCATGGGACGTGTTGTTCGTGGAACTGGTGAAGTTGTTCCAGTGGTGGAACCCTGCTGCGTGGTTGTTGTGCCGCGAGTTGAAGCAAGTGCATGAATACGAGGCCGATATGGCCGTACTTAACCAAGGCGTCGATGCAAAGCAGTACCAGTTACTGCTGATACGAAAGTCCGTCGGGGACCAGCTATTCTCGATGGCAAATAACTTCAATTACCAATCTCTAAAAAAACGAATCAGTATGATGACTAAGAACAAAAGCAGCCAATGGAATACTTTGCGTGCGCTGGTTGTGGTGCCCGTGATAGCATTGGCGCTGTTGGCCTTTGCCAACACCAAGAGTGTAGCAGCAGTAGTGGCCAATCAACAGGCCATAATGACCCCGACTTCTGAAGTTGTTAAGGCTAATGCCGAGGCACAGGTTACCGATGAATCTGCTCCCCAGTCCAAAAAGGTCTATAAATCTGTCGAGCAGATGCCTATGTTCCCTGGAGGCGAGATGGCACTAATGAAATACCTCCAGTCACACATCAACTATCCGCCCGAGGCCGCAAAGAACGATATTGGAGGTCGTGTCATTGTTCAGTTTATTATTGACGAGACCGGTCAGGTGGGAGAAGTCAAGGTCCTCAGGCATGTCAGTGAGGAAATTGATGCCGAGGCAGTCCGTGTGGTCAAAACTTTGCCCAAGTTTGAACCTGGCCGCCAGGACGGTGAAGCCGTCTCAGTGTGGTACACCCTGCCTATCAGCTTCAAACTTCAGACTAAGCCTCAACCTCAGTCTCAATCACAAGACGGCGAGTAATTCTACGCTTATCCAATTGTTATTACAGTAGCGTGAGTTCGATGAAACCCAGTTGTCGGACTCACGTTATATTGACCAGCATCACTATGAAACCGTTCATCAAAAACGCCATCCTGCTGGTAAGCATCCTGCTACCCACCTTCATCACTGGGCAAAACCTGGAAGTCGGCAATATATACTATCACATCATTGATGGCCATGCCATCGTCATCAGCGGCACCTATCCCTATTACGGCGATGTGGCCATCCCAGACTCCATCTGCCACAATGATAGTGTTTTCCCGGTTGTTGCCATCGACCGTGCGGCATTTCGCGACTGCTTTGCCCTCACCAGCGTCACGATCCCACGCACTGTTACAGCTATCGGGGAACATGCCTTTTCAGGGTGCACGGGACTGGACAGCGTGGAAATCAGCAATCTGGACCGCTGGTGTGGCATCAACTTCGAATCGGAGTCGGCCAATCCCTGTTATCATGCTCACCATTTGTTTTTGAAGGGGAAGGAAGTCACGGAACCAGTGATTTCTGATTCGGTTTCAACAATTGGCTCGTTCGCGTTCTCGGGGTGCACATCAATCATCAGCATCAATATCCCGAGTGCTGTGACGAGTATCGGCAGCGCATCGTTCAGCAATTGCACTTCGCTCACTTCCATTACCGTTGATGATGGTAACCCCATCTATGATTCCCGCGACAGCTGTAATGCCATCATCGAAACGGCAAGCGGAGAGTTGATTGCCGGATGCCAGAGCTCCGTCATTCCCGCCAGCGTGACCGCCATCGGCGATTGGGCTTTCTACTGCTGTACGGGCCTGACCAGCATTTATATCCCCAATTCTGTGAGCATAATAGGCTTTGAGGCTTTTTATCGCTGCTCGTCACTCATTGGTGTGAATATCCCCAATTCGGTCAAGGTTATCGGTTACCAGGCTTTTTATGGCTGTTCGTCACTCAGGGGGATTCACATCCCCGGCAGCGTCAGGGGAATCGGCGACTCGGCCTTTGAATATTGCCCATCGCTCACGAGCATGAGTGTGGCTAGCGACAACCCGCGGTATGATTCACGTGACGAGTGCAACGCCATTATCGAGACTCGCGAAAACACACTGATAGCGGGCTGCCGCAATACGGTCATCCCCGCCTCTGTCAAGGCGGTTGGCGACTACGCTTTCTCGGGATGCTCAACGCTCGCCAGCATCGATATCCCCGTCGGTGTGGACTCGGTGGGCGACTATGCCTTCAGGGGATGTGCCGAACTGCGTAGCGTCACCTTCCCCATGGGTCTCAACAGCATCGGCGCTTCGGCATTCTTTGACTGCAAAGCACTCAACCGTGTGGAAATCCCTGCCACGGTACGCACTATTGGCGCTTTTGCATTTGAACATTGTCCGGCAATCTACAGCATGAGCGTGGCCAGCGGAAATCCCTGCTATAACTCTAGTGACAGTTGCAACGCCATCATTGAGACAGCAACGGGCACACTGCTGTCCGGTTGCATGAACACCGTCATTCCCGCAACAGTCACCTCGATTGGCGACAATGCCTTCAGCGGTTGTTTTATGCTCACTTCGCTCAGCATTCCCAAATCGGTCACAGCAATCGGCAACTATGCGTTCGCAGAATGCACTTCCCTCTCCAGCATCGACATCCCCTCCTCGGTGACGTATATCGGTGACGCGGCATTTAGCGGATGCTCGGCCCTTAGGACCCTGGAGATACCCAACTCGGTGAGTTCACTGGGCCAAGCGGTCTTTGGCGGATGTAGCTCACTGGAGAGCATCAGCCTCCCCAAATCTGTTTCCTCGATTGGCGACTTTGAGTTCTATGGCTGTACCCTGCTCAAGGCCATCAACATACCCCAGACCGTTCGGTCCATTGGAACGGCAGCTTTCCGCGGTTGCATTTCGCTGACCGCAATCAACATTCCCAAGTCAGTCACCTCGATTGGAAGCTCGGCATTCAGAGAGTGCCCATCGCTAGCGAGAATGACGGTTGCAAGCGGTAATCCCCATTACGATTCACGCCAAGGATGCAACGCCATTATCGAGGCGGCCACGGGCAAACTGATTGCTGGCTGCCGCAAAACTGTCATACCGGCTTCGGTCACGGCCATCGGTTACGCCGCCTTCGACGGATGCGTTTTCCTCGAGTCGATATCCATTCCAGATGCCGTGACGCACATCGGACGCAAGGCCTTCAATAACTGTACGGGCCTGAAAGATGTCGTTTGCGGCATTGCCGATCCCGCACTGGTCTCCACATCGCCTGACGCCTTCATGTTGCCATCGGGCGACTACAGCGACCGCACCCTCCACGTTCCCTCGACATCCATCTCGTCCTATCAGGGCTGCTCCCCGTGGAATGAGCAATTCGGCTGTATCGAGGAATAAGTTACCGCAACCAAAAACAAAGGTCCAAGGACTAAAGTTATATACTCTCAATCCAAATCCTTGACAATGAATCAATTATTGCATTTGATGTTCTTGAGAACTAATCATCGATTGCTCATCATCGCCCTTGCCGTCCTGTGGTCATGGGCTGCAGTGGCTTGGGGCAATGACAGTATCCCGTTCCTGTACCGTTCGCACCTCTATCTCCCCGCTTGTATCAACAATGAGCATCAGGCCAACGTTATCTTTGATACAGGAGCCGCTAGTATCTTCGGCATCGACAGTGTCTATTTTTCGGCATCGGACTGGCATCCGCAGGACATGGGCTGGGGCCGAACAGGTGGCGGTGCGGGCGCTACCAGAGTTAAAGTCATCTTGGACCCCACAGCGTTGAGCATCGGGTCGTTGAGCAGTACTTACCAGATTGTGCCGATCTTCAAGTTGAGGGATGTGATTGATTGCCATGTCGATGGCATCTGGGGCATCAAGGACATTGAGCAGCATCCGTTGGAAATCAACTTTGAACACAACTTCTTGAAGCATTACACTGATGGAAATCCACAGCTTGAAGGCTATGAGAAATTGCCGATCCGTTGCCATGACCACCGAATCCAGGTTCAGGCCGAGATTCTCGTTGGCGGCAAGAATATCCAGGGTTGGTTTCTTGTGGACACAGGCTCAGGTGCAGCGGTCGACTTCACGGCAAGTACCGTCAAGCAGTACGGGCTTGAATCGTTGCCAGGCAAGAGATATGTCAAGGACATGACGCAGTTTGGCATTGGAGATAAGTCACAAGAGTCAATTATCGAGATGCAGTCGCAGCGCATCGTCATCGGCTCTGATACCACCAGCAACGAGATTATTTCCTATTTGCCTGATGGGACAGGCGCCTTCGGCAAGAAGGAATATATCGGTATCATCGGCAATGGAATGTTATCCAAGTTCAATCTGATTATTGACATTGCACACAGTGCCCTCTACCTCAAGCGTTTCAAGGAAGACCAGCCCCCGGTGCCCAACTATGACTTCGGTTTCAGGAACCGCACTGACATCGGCAAGGGCTGGATCGTTTCATCGCTCACGCGCAATGGAGATGCCGCCCGTGCAGGTCTGCAATTAAATGACCGCATCATCGCTATCAACGGCAGGCCCGTAGAGGAATACACCTGGGAAGAAGAATACCGCCTCAATCGGCTGCCCCAAATCACACTGGACGTCATCGGCACCGACGGCGGGACCAAACAGATCACGCTATCACCCGCCCTCAGGTGGTAATCGGTTTTCAGCGAGTTTGCCATCTGAAGCATGTAGAGGCGCAAAATCTTGCGCCTCAAGGGCAGTAGCATTTGGATAATGCCAAACGGTTGGAGACGCAAAATTTTGCGTCTCTACTCGTTGAATAAATTGAATATCAGCAATTTGCCGTCATCTAACTGACCATGATAGCACGAGTTTCACTTTTTTGCGACTGACCTGTGGCTGGCGCCAAATAAATACCCCTGGGTCCAATGGCGGTCCCAGGGGTTGTTGTAGATGTATATATCGTCGCGGGGATTACGCCCCACGGAGCCAAAGGCTCTCTAAACTCTAACCACTAAACTCTAAACTTCTAAACTTGCCAGCAAGTTTAGAATCAAGTGTCGATGGTAGCGTAGGTGGCGTTCTCCTCGATGAACTTGCGGCGGGGATCAACGTCCTCACCCATGAGCATGGAGAAGATGCGGTCGGCCTCGGCGGCGTCACTGATGTTGACGCGCTTGAGCAGGCGGTTGTTGGGATCCATGGTGGTCTCCCACAACTGCTCGGGATTCATCTCACCCAGACCTTTGAAGCGCTGTACGGTGATGGCATCCTCGTTACCACCGGCATACTCGTCGATGAACTTGCGCAGCTGCGTGTCATCCCAGCAGTACTCCTCACGGTTACCCTTCTTGGTGCGGGCGCGATAGAGGGGCGGCGTGGCGATGTAGAGGTAGCCGTTCTCGATGATGGGTCGCATGCGGCGGAAGAAGAAGGTCATCAGCAGGGTGTCGATGTGTGCGCCATCGACATCGGCATCGGTCATGATGATGATGCGGTGGTAGCGCAGCTTGCTCAGGTTGGCCTCCTTGGGGTCCTCCTCGGTGCCGATGGTTACGCCCAGGGCACGGAAGATGGTAACAATCGAGTCGCTCTCAAACACCTTGTGGTCCATTGCCTTCTCAACGTTGAGGATCTTACCGCGCAGGGGCAGGATAGCCTGGAACTTGCGGTCGCGGCCCTGCTTGGCGCTGCCACCTGCCGAGTCACCCTCGACGAGGAAGAGCTCGCTCTCGGCGGGATCCTTCGACGAGCAGTCGGCGAGTTTGCCGGGCAGGCCACCACCAGCGAGCGGTGACTTGCGCTGCACCTTCAGGCGGGCGTTCTGTGCAGCATGGCGTGCCTGAGCGGCCAGGATAACCTTCTCGATGACGGTCTTGGCCTGGTTGGGATGCTCCTCCAGATAGGTGTTCAAGGCATCACGCACGGCGGTCTCTACGGCACCGATGACCTCGGTGTTGCCCAGCTTGGTCTTGGTCTGTCCCTCAAACTGGGGCTCCAGCACCTTGACCGAGATGATGGCGGTCAGACCCTCGCGGAAGTCCTCGGGCTTGATTTCCACCTTGGCTTTCTCAAGCATCTTGTTGTCCTCGGCATACTTCTTCAGCGTTGAGCCGAGACCGCGGCGGAAGCCCGTCAAGTGGGTACCGCCCTCGATAGTGTTGATGTTGTTGACAAACGAGTAGATGTTCTCGTTGAACGATGTGTTGTATGTCATGGCGACCTCAACGGGGATGTCGCCCTTCTTGCTCTTGATGTGAATAACGTCCTGGATGAGTGCCTCCTTGTTGCCGTCGATGTAGCGCACGAACTCGTCAAGACCGGTCTCGCTATAGTAGGTCTCGCTGTGGCAGTTGCCATTCTCGTCCTTGGTGCGCAGGTCGGTAATCGACAAGGTCACACCTGCATTCAGGTAAGCCAGGTCGCGCAGACGGTTCGACAGGATGTCAAACTCATAGACCGTAGTGGAGAAGATGTTGCCGTCGGGGTGGAAGATGATGGTCGTGCCGTGATCTTCCTCGCTGCAATCGCCGATTACCTTGACTTCGCTGGTCGGCTTGCCCAGGCTGTATTCCTGCATATAGACCTTGCCGCCGCGACGCACCTCGGCACGCAGGTAGTCACTCAGGGCGTTCACGCAGCTCACGCCGACGCCGTGCAGACCACCAGATACCTTGTAGGACCCTTTGTCAAACTTACCGCCGGCATGCAGCACGGTCATAACGACCTCAAGCGCCGACTTGTGCAGTTTCTCATGTTCGTCAACAGGAATGCCACGGCCATTGTCGCGCACGGTAATGCTGTTGTCCTCACCGATATACACATCAATGTGGTTGCAGAATCCTGCCAGAGCTTCGTCGATGGAGTTGTCCACGACCTCACTCACCAGATGGTGGAGACCCTTGACATGAGTGTCGCCAATGTACATGGCCGGACGCTTCCTGACTGCCTCCAGTCCTTCAAGGACTTGGATGTTGGACGCTGAATAATTCTTCTCTTCTTGTTCTTCGATATATTTTTCTTCTTCTGACATAAAAATGAAGTTTTTTTCACATTTATACCCTCAAAAATCGGGGGTGTCTAAAAACGTACAAAATTACAAAAAAACGGCCGTTCACCAAAAGGTTCAAACCTTAAAAAAACATAATTCCGACCACCCTTTTTCCCCCACCGACAAGTAGTCAAAAACACAAGGTTTAGAATGGGAAAAATCGGCTGAATTTTGCCCAAAAGTGGGGTAAAAACCATAGATTTGGACGAAAATCAATTTACCGAGCCTGTTTTGAGTCATGTTTGCTGCATTTCAACTAACTTTGCAGCGATGAATCTGCCTGAAGCGTTTATAGACCAGATACGTGGCTTGTTGCCCGATGAATGGGAATCGTTGGTTAATGCCATCACGACGACCGAGCCCAGTGTTGCCGTGCGTGTCAACGAGGCCCGTGGAGTAGGGGTGCCCGAGGGTGCCCACCTCGTGCCGTGGTGTCGTGAGGGTTTTTACCTCAATGACCGCCCGTCGTTCACTTTTGACACCGACTGGCATGCGGGACGCTATTACGTGCAGGATGCCTCGTCGATGTTCATCACCCATGTAATCAGGCATTTCATTGATGAGCCTGTGCGCTATCTTGACCTGTGTGCTGCACCTGGCGGCAAGACCACTGCTGCCATCCAGGCATTGCCGCCGCGCTCGCTGGTAGTGGCTAACGAGATTGTGCCGCCGCGTGCCCGTGTACTGGCCGACAATGTCATCCGCTGGGGCAATCCCCGCTGTGTCGTGACGAGCAATGCACCAGCCCACTTGGGAAAAATGACCCATTTCTTTGATGTCATTGCCACCGACGTGCCGTGCAGCGGTGAGGGCATGATGCGCAAGGACGATGAGGCGGTGGCCCAATGGACGCCGGCACTGGTCGATCAGTGTGCCCAGCGCCAGCGAGAAATCCTCAACGACGTGTGGCAAGCCCTGCGCCCTGGCGGCCTGCTCATCTACAGCACCTGCACCTATAATCGTCAGGAAAATGAAGAAATCGCCGAGTTTATCGTCAATGAACTCGGAGCCGTCTCGCTTGAGGTGCCTGTTGAGTCATCATGGAAGATTCATCCCGCCATCGGCAGTGACTGTTATTGCTATCGTTTCATGCCGCATCGTGTGGACGGTGAGGGGCTCTTTATGTCCGTCTTCCGCAAGGCTGGTGATGCCCCGCGACAACTACCGAGAATCAAAGAAAAAATGCCGAAAAAGTCCGATGAAATCGGCAAAAACTGGCTTGCAAACCCCGATGAATTTGTCATTGAGCAGCAGGGTGATTTGTTTATTGCCATGCCACAGGATATCAGCCGTGAAGTGACGGCTCTGCGTGCCTCGTTGAACGTCTTGCACGCTGGGGTGGAACTGGCGACTGTGATGGGCCGCAAGTCGGTGCCGCATCATGCTCTGGCGATGTCAATGTCAAGGGCTGTTGATGCCTTCCCCGTCTGTGAGGTGGATTATCCCACCGCCCTGCGTTACCTGCGCGGTGAGTCGGTCACTGTTGATGGTCCCCGAGGCTATGTCCTTGTCGCCCATCAGGGTGCCATCCTGGGCTTTGCCAACAATCTAGGCAACCGTGCCAACAACCTCTACCCTAAACCACAACGCATACTCAGCACCCATCTTCCTGACGTGAGGCCTGTCGTTATCGGGCGGTGATGGTTGTAATTACATGATTTTCTTGATGAACTTGGCTGGAATGCCGCCGACAATCGTCCTTGGCGGCACATCCTTGGTTACCACTGCTCCAGCGGCAACGATGGCTCCCTCACCGATGGTCACACCCGGCAGAATCGTGACATTGGCGCCCAGCCACACTTTGTCCTCGATGTGGATGGGGTGGAATTCCATGTCGCCGCGTCGGTCGGGGTCTTGAGCGTGGTTGATGGTGCAGAGCGTGGCGTTGTGGCCCAGCAGGCAATCGTTGCCGATGTAGATGCCACCTTGATCTTGAAACTTGCATCCTGCATTGATGAACGTGCGCTCGCCCACCGTGGTGTTTTTCCCGAAGTCGGTATAAAAAGGCGGGAACATGCCGACACTTTCAGGCACGTCAATTCCCCACAGTTCGGAGAGCAGACTGCGGATTTCCTCGGGCTCATGGAACTCGTTGTTCAGCTTGGCAGTAATCTTCTGTGCTTCGCGGCTTGCCCAGTGCATGAGCAGGTGAGCCTCTGAACCGGCTACTACCAGTTGCCCCGAGGCGATATAATCTTTGTATTCAGTGATGGTCATGTCGATTGGATGTTAACGGTGCTAATTGCGGTGCAAAGGTGCAATTTTCTGACGATTGGTCGGCTATCAGAAGCCGCTGAATATTTACCTGAATTACTTTTTCTGTAGCGAGGCGACATATTTTGATGGCGGCAAACCCGCATGCTTCTTGAAGAAACGGGTGAAATGCTGCGGATACTCAAAGCCCAGACCATCGGCCACCTGCGTCACCGACAATCCTCCAACCAGCATACTCTTGGCTCGGTCAACCAGGAAACGCTGGATGATGCGTGTGGGACTGTCGCCTGTGGCACTACGCACCACATCGCCGAAATAGTTGGACGAGAGGAACAATTGCGAGGCACAGTATTTCACGTTGGGCAGCCCATGCTTGAATTGCAACCCTTGGTCGTAGTAGTCTGTCAACAGACGCTGGAAACGCGACAGCAGGTCGCTCTGCTGCTGGGTCGCCATCTTGAATTGCCGCTGGTAGAACAGCTGGCAGTAGTCACACACTTGCACGATATAGTTCTGCACGATGCGGTCTGTCAGCGGAGTCTGCTCACGGTGCTTGATGAACCTGCGTAGCAATTCCATCAGTTGCCACATCAACTGTTTTTCGCCCTCGGTGGTCTGCAGCGCCTCGTTCACGTTGTAGGAGAAGAAATGGTATTCGGCAAGCCGTTCTTCAAACACCGTTCCGCGCATGAAATCGGCGTCAAACAGCAGCACCCAGCCGTGATAGACCTCGCGACGGCCATCGTCGACTTTGCCGATAATCTGCCCAGGCGACGCGGCGGTCAATGTGCCTTGTGTCGTGTCGTAGCCGCCCATGCCGTAGGTTGCCCCTGTTGGGAAGTTGTCCTGCACAAAGATGGCATATACTCCCATCTTGTTAAGGACGTGGTGTATCGGACCCAACTCGTCAAAATGGACGACACATACCATCGGATGCAGTACAGGTGCTCCGAATTCCTTGGCAAAGTCATTGGCGTTGTTGATGTGAACAAATTTTTCCATCAGTGTACAAAGGTAGTCAATTTTTATCTGAAAATTGCCATTGTTCGAGAAATATAGGAAAAATTGGTAGATTTTCAAGCAATTTAGATAACACGTAATTCTGCTGATAGATATAATTTTGCAACGGTAATAAAAAAGATATGAATATGAGAATGATATCGCAAAACATCCTGGTGCTGTCTGTCTTGCTGCTGAGTGGCTTGATGATGGCTTGTACCGGAGAAAAAGGTAATAATCAAGAGAATATGAATACGACACTGAATCTGACCCAGGAATGGGACAAGACGTTCCCATTGAGTGACAAGGTTGACCACAAGAAGGTGACCTTTACCAACCGTTACGGCATCGAACTCGCTGCCGACATGTACACGCCGAAGAATGCCGAGGGTAAACTGGCTGCTATTGCTGTTTCAGGGCCTTTCGGCGCCGTGAAGGAGCAGTCGAGTGGCCTGTATGCCCAGCACATGGCTGAGCGCGGCTTCCTGGCCATCGCCTTTGACCCTTCCTATACGGGAGAGAGTGGTGGTGAGCCTCGCCGCATGGCTTCGCCCGACATCAACACCGAGGACTTCCTTGCTGCCGTCGATTTCCTCTCGGTGCAGGACAACGTTGATCCTGAGCGCATCGGCATCATCGGTATCTGTGGCTGGGGTGGCATGGCGGTCAATGCTGCTGCCCTCGATCCGCGCATCAAGGCCACCGTCGCCTCGACGATGTATGACATGACCAAGATTACCAAGGAGGGTTACTTCAAGAGCGAGGACACGCCCGAGCAGCGCATGGAGAAGCGTCGTGCCATGGCAGCACAGCGCACCGAGGACTACCGCAACGGTACCTACAAGCGCGGTGGAGGAGTTGTTGACCCGCTGCCCGAGGATGCTCCCCAGTTTGTCAAGGACTATCATGCCTATTACAAGACCAAACGCGGCTACCACGAGCGTAGCGGCAATTCCAACGACGGCTGGAATGTCACTGGCTGCCAGTCGTTCCTCAACCAGCCTATCCTGGCTTATGCATCTGAGATTGAGAATCCCGTATTGCTCATCCACGGTGAGAAAGCCCACTCACGTTACTTCTCGGAGTATGCCTTTGAGAAGATGACCGGCAAGCATGTGGAGGGTGTGAACGCCAGGGAAGGTAACAAGGAATTGATGATTATCCCCGGAGCCTCCCATGTTGACCTCTACGATGATGTGGCAGGGGTGATTCCTTATGACAAAATAGAAACGTTCTTTAAAACGAATCTGAAATGAGAGTTATGAGATATTGGATGCTGTTGGCCATCTGGCTGTTGGCATCCCATACAATGAATGCCCAACAAGATATGGAACTGACTAAAAGACAACAGGCACTCGTGGCGATAGCCGCCAACGAGGCAAGAGGTAATATGGAAGGGCTGAAACAAGCTCTGAACCAAGGTTTTGAGAATGGACTGACCGTCAGTGAGGCCAAGGAGGCGCTGTCGCAACTCTATGCCTACACGGGATTTCCCCGCTCGCTGAATGCACTCGGTGCACTCCAGCAGGTCATCAAGGAACGTGAGGCTGCGGGAAAACAGACCGAGGCAGGCCGTGAGGCAGACCCGTTGCCCGCTGACTACGATGCCCTCAAGCAGGGCACCGAGGTGCAGACGAGGCTCTCGGGACAGCCGTTCAACTATGCCTTTGCGCCCCAGACCGACTATTATCTGAAGGCTCACCTCTTTGGCGACATCTTTGCCCGCAACAACCTTACCTTTGCCGATCGTGAGATTGTGACCGTTTCGGCTATCTCGGCCTTGGCAGGTTGTGAGCCACAGTTGAAGGCTCACGTCAGTGGGGCCAGGAATATGGGTGTGAGCGACGGCCAGTTGCATGAAATTCCCGCCGTGCTCCGTGAAAAGGTCGGTGAGGCTGAGGCTGTTCGCTGCCAACAGGCGGTGGCCGAAGTGTTTGGAGAACCTTCACAGGCCGTTCAAACCGTTGATTTCTCGGTTTGGCCTAAGGGCGAACTGAATCCTTACGGGCAATTCTTCATCGGCAACAGTTATCTTGCCGACATGGGTAATGGCCTGTTCAATGTCACCTTTGAGCCGGGCTGCCGCAACAACTGGCATGTGCATCATCACCAGGTGCAGGTGCTCATCTGTGTCGCTGGCCGTGGATGGTATCAGGAGTGGGGCAAACCGGCTGTTGAGATGACTCCTGGCACGGTCATCCATATTCCTGCCGAAGCCAAGCACTGGCATGGTGCTGCCCGTGACTCATGGTTCCAGCATCTGACCTATCACACCAATATCGAGGAGGGTGCCAGCAACGAGTGGCTTGAACCCGTGACCGACGAAGTTTACAATCCATTACAATAATCAATCAACATTTACTGTCAAGAGAATGATAAGAGCGCCCTTCCGCATGGAATGAGCGCTCTTATCTCATTATAAGTCCCCAAATTACAGGTTCAGATATTCTTTTAGGGCTTCGACATATTGCTCAAAGGCTTTCTTGCCCTGATCGGTGACCTGGCACGTCGTGCGCGTCTTCTTGCCGACAAACCCCTTGGTGACGGTGATGTAACCGGCGGCTGAGAGTTTGTCGAGCTGCACGCTCAGGTTACCTGCCGTGGACTCGGTCTGCTCCTTGAGGTAGACAAAGTCGGCCTCGTCCACGTTCATCAGGATGGACATCACTGCCAGTCGCAACTGGGAGTGAAGGATGGGATCTAGCTCTTTCATCGCTGCAGACGGGCTTTATGGTTAATGATGTGACCCGGGATGATCATCATGCAGATGAAGGCAATGATGAACAGCGGCAGAATCAGGCTGGCATACAAGGGAACTCCGGCTGCGATGCAGCAGACGATGAAGATGCCGCATGCCAGACCGATGGCGCCGCCTGCCACCAGAGACTTCTCCTTGATGACAATGCCCTGTGCCATCTCGGCCATCGGCACGATGATGAGTGCGAAGGCAAACATCATCTTCCATGCGTCATAGCCCTTGAGCAGGCTGAATCCCAGGCAGAATAGCGTGGCAACTACGGCCGATACACCCACAATGGTCCAAATCTGCGATGTGAGTTTGTCGGAGTAACTCTTCACGCCCGATTTATCCCGTTGCTTCTTGTCCATGATGGGGGTGGCGATACCACCGATAACCCCGATGGCGAACCACAGCCAGTTCCATGCTGGATTGTGGGTTTTCACTAACAAAATCCATACCAAGGCTGCAACTACTACCGACAGGTAACCCCACATCAGCATGATGTTGCCGTCGCCCACATAGCGCTCACGGGTGCGCTGAATCATCGTGGTAATCAATTCGAGACTCTCTTTCTCGGTCATTTTCTTGTCTTCCATAACTTGAATTGTTTTTTGGCTATAAAGCGGTTTAAAAAATAAACTAAAACTCTCCGAAAAAAGAACAGCACTCGCGATTACCGTTCTTATTTCACGCTGCAAAGATAAAGCGGTTTATAATATAAACCAAATATTTCCCTAATATTTAACCTTCTTTAACATTCCTACCCTATTATCTCCTATTTCAACATTATATAAAAATTCAGTGGCCAGAGATATCTCTCTAACCACTAAACTCTAAACTCTAAACTTCAAGCGGCAAGTGTCGCTTGAATATTACCCTACCTGGCAGCCAGGCTTGACGGGGCCTGTCGGGCCGATGACCACGAGGCGACCGCCGGCATCCTCAGCGCTGAGGATCATGCCCTGGCTCTCGATGCCCTTGAGTTTGCGCGGCGGGAAGTTGGCGATGAAGCACACCTGCTTGCCCACCAGTTCCTCGGGCTCATACCACTTGGCGATGCCGCTGATGATGGTGCGACCAGCCATGCCGTCGTCGATGGTGAACTTCAGCAGTTTGTCGGCCTTCTTCACCTTCTCGCACGCGAGGACGGTGCCCACGCGGATGTCCAACTTGGCAAAGTCGTCGATGGTGCATGACGTGGTGACGGGCTTGGGCTTGAAGTTGTTGATGATATTCTCCTGCTTGATGCGCTCCAGACGGTCAATCTGCGCTTGGATCACTTCATCGTCGATTTTCTCAAACAGCAGTTCGGGCTGTTCCAACTGGCGTCCGGCGGGCAGGATATCGATGTCACCCAGTCGGCTCCAGTCGGCCTTCTCCATACCGATCATCTTGCGCAGTTTGTCGGAGCTGAAGGGCAGGAACGGCTCAAAGGCGATGGCCAGGTTGGCGGTAATCTGCAGGGCCAGGTTCATGATGGTTTGCACGCGGGCCATATCGGTCTTGGCGAGTTTCCAGGGTTCGGTATCGGCCAGGTATTTGTTGCCGCAGCGGGCCAGATCCATGGCATCCTTCAGCGCCTCGCGGAAGTGGAAGTGCTCGATGTGGTCGCTCAACGTGGCCTTCACGTTCTTGAACTCCTCGATTGCAGCGCGGTCCACGTCGGTCAATTCGCCTGCCTCGGGCACGATGCCGCCGCAGAACTTGTGCGTCAGCACCAGGGCGCGGTTCACGAAGTTGCCCAGGATAGCCACCAGCTCGTTGTTGTTGCGGGCCTGGAAGTCCTTCCAGGTGAAGTCGTTGTCCTTGGTCTCGGGCGCATTGGCGGTGAGCACATAGCGCAGCACGTCCTGCTTGCCAGGGAAGTCCACTAGGTACTCGTGCAGCCAGACGGCCCAGTTGCGGCTGGTCGAGATCTTGTCGCCCTCAAGGTTCAGGAACTCGTTGGCAGGCACGTTGTCGGGCATTACGTAGTCGCCGTGGGCCTTCATCATCGTCGGGAAGATGATGCAGTGGAACACGATGTTGTCCTTGCCGATGAAGTGGATGAGGCGTGTCTTGTCATCCTGCCACCACTGCTGCCATGTGCCCCAGCGCTCGGGCTTGGCCTCACACAACTCCTTGGTGTTGCTGATGTAGCCGATGGGAGCGTCAAACCACACGTATAGCACCTTGCCGTCGGCACCCTCGACGGGAACGGGGATACCCCAGTCCAGGTCGCGTGTCATGGCGCGGGGCTGCAGACCATTGTCGAGCCACGATTTGCACTGGCCATAGACGTTGCTGCGCCACTCCTTGTGACCCTCGAGAATCCACTCCTTGAGCCAGCCCTCATACTCGTTGAGGGGCAGGAACCAGTTAGTGGTGTCCTTGAGGACGAGGGGATGGTCGCTGTCCTTGGCGTGCGGGTTGATCAGTTCGGTCGGGTCCAGGTCGCGGCCGCAGCCGTCTTCACACTGGTTGCCCTTGGCTGCCGGATGGTGGCAATAGGGGCACTCGCCCTCGACGTCGCGGTCGGTCAGGAATTTGCCGTCCTGCTCGTCATAGAACTGCTTGGTCACCTTCTCGATGAGCTTGCCCTCGTCATAGAGTTTGCGGAAGAATTCGGCAGCAAACTGATGATGGGTCTTGCTGGTCGTGCGGCTGTAGATATCGTAGGAGATACCCAACTCCTCGAACGACTCCTTGATGATCTTGTGGTAGCGGTCAACGACCTGCTGCGGGGTGATACCCTCCTTGCGGGCGCGTTGGGTCACGGGTACGCCGTGCTCGTCGCTACCGCCCACGAACAGCACATCCTCGCCCTGCAGGCGCAGGTAGCGCACGTAGATGTCGGCAGGCACATACACACCAGCCAGATGACCGATGTGAACGGGTCCGTTAGCATAGGGCAGCGCCGTCGTCACCAGCGTCCGCGCAAATTTCTTCTCTTTCTCCATATTATTCTATATCTTATATGTTAGTTTCTTATTTGGGGTGCAAAGGTACGAAAAATTTTTGAGTTTTAGCCATTTATTGTCCTTGGTCCTTAATCCCGGTATTCATTCGCGCTGAGATGAACCATATTTAACTATCATGCTAATCACAGGAATTGGGACATATAAAGTGGCAAGTAGAGTACTTCTTGATTGCGCTCAACGTTGTGAGGACTGAATACGATGGAGCGACCAATCTTTTCAGGGAAAGACCCTATTGCTCTATCCAATGATGCATGCCGCTTGTAATCTTTTCCGGACTTAACTTCTATAATTGTGATTTTATTGTTTTCCTCAATAATGAAATCAAGTTCGTGGCGACTTTTTTTGTCATAGTAGTGAAGAGCCTTACCCTTGCTGGATAGCGAGCAAGCCATATAGTTTTCGGTCAATGCTCCCTTATTGACGCCAATATCTCCATTGAGGACCTGGAATTGTATGTCTTGAAGCAAAAGATTGCTCAATAGTCCGGTATCTACCATATAGAGCTTGAACAAGCGACGGTTCTCGGTTGCGGAAAAAGGCAGTGCAAAGTCATTTGTGTTAAACGAGTAGTAGGCTATACCAGCATCAATAAGCCATTGGGTGGGATTCTCGTACTTTCGTCTTGATGCTCCTTTCTCAAGACTGGCAAGAATGAACCTTTTATCCTGCTTGCCAAGTTGTGACGGAATGGCATCAAAGATACTCTTGACCAGTACCTGGTCCTTGCCCGCATAGTTCGTAATATCGGCACGGTAAGTTGTGAGGATGGAACGCTGAACTGTCAGCACATTCCCAAAATCGGGACTCTCTATAAATGTTTTCACCACATTGGGCATACCACCCACCACAAGATGTTGGCGGTAGAACTGACTGATTTGCTCATGAATAAAGGCAGGAACAGGCTCCTCTTTTTCATAGCAATAGCGTAGTGTGGCAATGACATCGTCAGCAACTCCACTTGACCATAAAAATTCTTCAAAATCAAGTGGATACATCTTTAATTCCTGCTCATATCCAACAGGATAGGAAGTTACTGGCTTATAGTTGATACCTAATAGTGACCCCGACTCAATATAATCGTATCGGTGTTCCTCGACCAGAAACTTGATGGCGGTCCGGGCATTGGGACATTCTTGGATTTCGTCAAAGAAAACCAGAGTTTCACCCTCAACAAACGGGCCTAGTCCCATTGCTGACAGATTGGTAATAATGGTCTTAGTGTCAAGATTGCCGTCAAATGCCTGTTTGGCAACGGGGAATTTGACAAAATTGATTTCAACAAAGTGTGAGTAATGATTCTTGGCAAATTCGCGCACCGAGGTGGTTTTGCCAACTTGCCGGGCACCAGTGAGCAATAATGCCTTATCTCTCCCTGATTGATACCACTTTATGAGTTCTTTGTCAATCTTCCTTTTTAGCATATCTGCAACTTTTTGCAACTTTTTTGTAGTTGTTTTTACAACTTTTTGCAAGGTTATTGAGCGCAAAATTACAACTTTTTGCAATTATTGCAAATAAATAGAGTGTTTTTTTCATCCTCAATTCATGCAGATGATGGTGCTGCTGGCAGATTAGTGAATAGAGGAGCATCCTCATCCATCCTGTGGGGCAAACGCCAATTACGCGAATTTTATAGATGCCGATGATTACCAATCAGTTAGGTTTCTAAAAAATTGGCCTAATTCGCGGAATTCGTATTGAAGTGACCAAATTCTATAGTCATCTATAAAGGTTTTTCAGGGGGAGAGAATAATGACAGGGACAACCTGTAAGACATGGTTGAACAAACGATGTTTGTCACAGTTGTCTTTACAGGTTGTCCCTGTTGTCTGATAATCGTGGGAGTGGTTTACTTCACGAGGATCTTCTTGCCATTGTGGATGTAGATGCCACTGGTGGGAGCCTCGGTCGGAATACCCATGAGGTTGTAGTAGCGGTTGTCCTGCTGCTGTGCGGCATTGATTTCCTCAACAGCCGAGGGACCTTCCTCATGAGCGGGCATGAAGATAACGAGACCCTTGCTGGGATCATCTACCTGGTGATAGATCACCTCCTCGATGTTCTCCTCGGTCTGCTCAGGCACGTTCCAGGTATTGCCCTGTGCCCAGATGGTGGCAGTGCCGTTATTGAACAGGTCGTAGAGAACGCCACCATTGCCATTGTTGACGAAGGTGTTGTTGCCGGGGTTGTAGTCCTCGGCCTCGGGATCCTCGACCTTACCCAGGTTGATGTTGGGAGCGCCGGTGGGCACGGTGATGCCCCACAGGCCACCTTCCATCCAGTTGCCCTCCATGTAGATGTTGCTCGAACTGCTGCTGTCGTAGATGCTGACGCAGCTGCCGCCGTTGTTGGGGTTGGTCTCGTAGCAGTTGTCAATCATCGTGTTATTGCGGATGATGGCGTCAACGCTGCCGATGGTGGTGATGCCGTAACGGTTGTCGGCGATGTAGTTGTCCTCGATATAGACAATGCCGGTGTGGCCCAAGCCCATCATGTTGCTCACGCCGATGCCGCCCGACATGGTGAACTGGCCACCGATGACCTCATTGCCAATAATGCGTACATCATAGGGGCCGGCGCAGGTCAGGTTAATCTGGGGCTTGTTGCGGTTGCTGGTGGTGTTGTGCCAGAACAAGCAGTTGCTGATGGTCACACCCACGGGGCTGTTGGCACCGTTGCCGATAGCATTGACGGTGTTCTCGATGAAGTAGCAGTTCTCGACGATGTTATTGTCGCACGAGCTGTTGAATGACAGTGCACCCGAGCTGGATGACTTGCCGTTGTGCAGGGTGAAGGTGCAGTTGTCTGCATACAGGCGGCTGTTGGCGCCACCGAAGACCACGCCCACATACTCAAAGGTCACATTCTTCAAGTTGGCGTTACCGTTCTCGCCCAGCATCCAGAAACCCTTGGGGTTGCTGTCCTCGGCGTCGCGAGTCACGACGGCGGTGTCGGCAGGAGCGAAGTTGGCATCACCGTCAATGGTGATCTGCACACCGTTGGCCATCTTGATGATAGCGTTATTGTCGAGTTGCAGCACGTCGCCCTCGGCGATAGTAAAGTTGGCAGCCACGAGATAGGAGCCGTCGTCCTGCAAGGTCACGCCCGAGCCTTCGATTTGGCTCAGGGCATTAAAGGTATACACGTTGCCGGTGCCGTCGCTGACGAAGTCATCGGCCATTGCTCCGGTAGCCACGGCAGCCAGAGCCAGGAAAGCGTAGAATTTCTTCATACAATGTAAATTATTAAACGGTTATTAAATAGTTGTATAGTAAGCAAAAATGGTCATCTCTGCATGCGAGCACAAAATTAATGGTTTTGGGGCGATTAAAAAATTTGTTGGCGCTTTTTTTCAACAAAACCCACCGAAAGAAGAGGTGCATAAGCCGTATTTTCATTCCAAAAGTGCTCGTATGCAATCGAAATCTGCAGGTATCATAAAAAATCATAGTGCTAATCTGTTGATGAATTGCAAAAATATTTGTACTTTTGTGACCAAATTAAACAACTTAACACTAACACTTTCTGTTATATGGATTATTCCATAATTGACTTTATTGCCTTATTAGGTGCAGTCTGCCTCTTCCTCTATGGTATGAAAATCATGAGTGAAGGTTTGCAGAAGGCTGCCGGTAAACGACTGCGTTCCATCCTTGCCTGGATGACCAAGAACCGCTTCCTTGCCATTGTTACCGGTGTTGTAATCACTGCCTTGATTCAGAGCTCTTCGGCCTCGGTATCGATGGTTGTCAGCTTTGTCAATGCCGGTCTGATGCCGCTGGAACAGTCATTGGCAGTGAGCTTCGGTGCCGCATTGGGTACCACGTTCACCGAGTGGATCATCGCCATCTTCGGCTTCAAGGTCAAGTTGTCGGCATTCCTGTTGCCCTTGCTAGCCTTTGCCGTTCCCATGCTGTTCATCAAGAGGAGCAACATGAAGAACGTCGGTGAGTTGCTCATCGGTTTCGTGTTCCTGTTCATGGGTCTGGATGCAATCAGTGCCAACGTGCCTGACCTGTCCAAGTCGCCCGAGATCTTCGCTTCGCTGCAGCAGTACACGTCGATGGGCTTCTTGTCCATCCTGTTCTTCACGTTGGTGGGATGGGTTGTGACCATGGTCATTCAGTCTAGTGCCGCTACCTTTGCCATCGTGCTGATTATGGCTGCCAAGGGGTGGATTTCGTTTGATATCGCCTGCGCAATGGTTCTGGGTGCCAGCATCGGTACCAGTATCACGCCGCTGTTGGCGTCGCTGGGCGGTAATGGCGAGGCCAAGAAGGCTGCATTGGGTCATGCGTTGTTCAACCTGTTTGGTGCCGTCTGGGTACTGATCATTTTCCAGCCCTTCGTTTCGATGGTGACCTGGATCATGAAGGACCTCTTTGGCATGGGTGACCCGCTGGCATTGTACAATACCGTGAAGAGCGGTGCCAACGTTGATGAGAATACATTGAAGGCGTTGACTGGTCCCATGGCCATCGGTATGACGATGTTCCACACCATCTTCAAGTTCTGTAACCTGTTGATCATGATTTGGTTCACCAAGCTCTATGTCAAGTTGCTTGACAAGCTGATCAAGGGCAAGAAGCAGGACGAGGAGTTCCAGCTCAAGTACATCCAGGGTGGTCTCATGAGTGCCAGCGAGTTGAATATCGCCCAGGCCGAGCGTGAGATTGTCGTGTTTGCACAGCGTGTAGAGCGCATGCTGGGTATGGTCAAGGAACTGGTGCATACCAAGACCGGTACACCCGAGTTCAACAAGCTGTACTCACGCATCGAGAAATATGAGGACATCAGCGACCGCATGGAGTTTGAGATCGGTAGCTACCTGAACAAGGTACTTGACGGTAAGCTCAGTAGCCAGGCCAAGAAGCGCGTGTCGGGCTTGCTGAGCATCATCAGTGAGCTGGAGAGCATTGCCGACAGCAGCAACAACATCGCTAAGGCCCTCGTGCGCAAGGAGGAGGCCGATGCCCACTTCAACGAGTACAACTACAAGAACATCGATGAGATGCTCAAGCTCGTGAGTGAGGCGATGACCAATATGCTCACTGTGCTCATCGACATTGACAACACTACCCCCGAGGACCTCATGCGCAACTACAACAAGGAGCGCGAGATCAACAACTTCCGCAACGCGTGCCGCACCGAGAATATCGAGAACGTCAACCAGCACAAGTATCCCTACAAGGCCGGTATCTTCTACATGGATATCGTGTGCGAGACCGAGAAATTGGGTGACTTCATCGTCAACGTCATCGACAGTGTCGAGGACATCATGCGCAGCAACGCATCACCTAGCAATCCGCTGGATATCGGCGAGCTGAATCCCGAGAAGACCGCCAAGCCCGTCGTTTAAAATCCTCCAGATACGATAAAATGCCATCAAAGGGAAATTCACCTTTGATGGCATTTTTGTGTTGATAATGGGATGGCTTACCGATTCAACGATATGTGCCTGGGCGCTCCATTAGTGCTGATTGAGCAGTTTTTGGATAAGCATCGTCACATCCGAAATGTTGATGACACCATCACTGTTAATATCGGCATTGGCTTGATTGATCTGAACCGCATCGTTGTTTAACAGATAATTAATGAGGAGGGTCACGTCATCAATATTGATGTTGCCGTCATCGTTGACATCTCCAGTGAGTACTACCAGACTGGGGTCGGGCACAAAATTGATGACCATGTCTTGATAGGAATTGAATTGCAGACCTCGCACGTCAAGCAAGGCGATGTCAAAGTAGCCATCGTAGTTGCCATACCATCCCCAGTTGACGTGAACCATTCCCAGCTCGTTATATCCGTCGATGACAAATGAGTGGCCGGCTGCTACGAGACCAGTTGACGGATTAAAGTTGAGATGCACGCCCTGATAGTACAAGGGGCGTCGATGACTCAGTTCGTTATAGACCATGTCCATCCAGTCGGGCTCGCTGTAGTCACTGCGCACGACCGTGGAGGCATCCTTGCTGTAGCCAAAGTAGTTCTGTGCACCCGCTACGGCAGCCAAATTGCTTGACCCTGATTCGTTGGTGGCGTAATTCATCCAGCTAACTAGTCCGCAGACATAGGATAACAGGGCCACGGCTCGTCCCTGGGCCTCGGTGTACTGCCCCTCGGGGTAAGTGTCCAGCATATTGTCCCAGTCAAAGGTCGCGTCAAAACTGTCGCTGGCTTCCTTGTTGCCAATCAGGAAGTTGGCCGTGCCTGCAGCATGGTCGGGAAAGCGGTAATAGCGGACAATCTGAGCAAGGGCAGTGGCAACGCATCCCACACAGCAATGGACGACATCGGGCGTGTAATCTTCACAGATTTCGCCATAGCCAGTGGGGCACCAGTAACTGTAGGGTGCATCTTGGCCCCATTGTGACGTGATGAGGGCATCGACTTTGGCGGGATACTTGGCAGGGTCGGGCAGGGTGGTCGTGAAGGCCATATCGCTGCTGGTGAGGGTGCGTGACACTTCCTCAATACTCGAGCAGAACCACTCAAAGCCTGGATTGGCCTGTGCGGTGGTTCCCGATGTCAGACTGCTACCCACAGCCAGGACTGCTGGCAAGCGGTCATCGGCCGCGATCATGGCAAAGTCACCTTGGTGGGTTTGATAGAGTGTGTAGGCTCTGGTTACCCGTGACTCAATCAGGGGCGAGGAAGCATTGAGGCGATGGCCGCTAGGGGTCATTGTCATCAAGGCTTGCCTGGCCGATTGCAACATGGCTTGCTTGTCGCGCGGGGCGCTCCATGCTGGTGCGCTCAGCAAGAACATAGCCATCAAGAACGTGATGGGTTGTGAAATTTTTCTTAGCATACTTGGAATTTTGATGGTGTTAATATTGAATAAGTTAGCATTGGCAAAGATAGTGATGCCAATAGAGGATTTCCAAATAAAGTGTAGATAATTTACTACTAAAAAAAGTTATCGAGGCACTGCCCATTTATTGGACGATGCCTCGACGTAAAAGGTAGCAATCAGTGATGATTTCCAGTAAGGGTAATCAGCTGGCTATGACTCGCTGTGGAGCGGGTGAAATCCAAGCTGAATTCATGGTTATTTCTCCACCTTGAAATCGCTCAATTGGGGACCGTTCTCGTTCATGGTGACGGTAGCACTGATGGTGGGCATGTCATCATAGTGCAGCACCTTGCCCACAACGAAGTTCACGCCCGGGGTGACGTGGACGGTCAGGGGACCCTCGATGCTGTAGGTGATCTGCTCGCCGATGTAGATGGCATCATCCATAAAGCCGCCCATGTCTTCCACGTGGTTGGTTGCCTTGGCGAGTTCCTTGCCATCGGCATAGAACGTGATGTCTTGGCCGTCAATGCTGTAGGTCAGCGCTTTGCACATAGCCTGTTGCATCTCATAGGGGTCAATGGAGTTCATGATGCTTGCGTAGCCGTTGTCGTCAAAGCGCAGCATATAGACGCGCTCGATGTTGACACCAGTACCCTCGGTGTCGCTGCCCACGATCAGTAAATCACCCGTAGAAGCGTCATAGCGTGCCCGTGGCATGCGGCCGTGGCGTATCTGGGGCAGGGCGGTTTTCACGTCACCCTTGCCGACAACCATGCCATAACCCTCGCTGGACACCTCGTCAGAGCATTTCAACAGGCTCCACACGCTCACGCCCGTCGTCTTGTCCTCCATCAACGTCTCATAGCACTCATCGATGTTGACGTGTTTCATCAGGTCTTGAACCGCTTGAGGCGCTTCGGCAAGCACAACAGCCTCTTCCATTGTACCGTTTACGGGACGCTGGGCATTGTCCTTGCAACCCGTCATCATGCCGCACAGTGCAACCACAGCGGCAACCATCAACCATTGTTTCATCTCTTTCATAGTCATCGTGTTTATTAGTTCTGTGTTTATTAGTTTTGTGTTTATTTATTGCCCGCAAAATTAGTCTTTTTTTATAATCCACCAAAAAACTTGCAGAATCTCTAAAAGGGAATAATAGAATCATGGCAAATGTAAGTTTGGCTAAAAGTGATAAAAAACATGAGATTTCGCCAAAGAAAAAGTCTAATCTTTGGCGAAAAGATGTAAATATTATGAGATTTCGCCAAAAATAACATCAAAAATTTGTTTATTAGTTTAGAAATCAATACATTTGCGATGTCAAACTAAAATGCAGAAAGTCATGGAACAACTGATAGGTCGTGAAAGGGAAATCAAGGAGTTATGGCGTTGCTATGATTCGCCACGTTCAGAGTTTGTGGTTATCTATGGTCGTCGCCGCATAGGTAAGACGTTTTTGGTAACTCAAACTTTCAAGGACAAATTCTCATTTCTCTTTACAGGATCCCATAAGGCACCTAAAGAGCGTCAGCTTGAGTTGTTCGCCAAGGCATTGCAGCATTATGGCCACATATCAATGCCTCTGAAAATTGATAACTGGTATCATGCCTTTGATGCTCTTGAAATCATGTTGGATTCCCAAAACACTTCGGAGAAGAAGATACTTTTCTTTGATGAGATGCCCTGGATTGATACAAGCCGGTCAGAATTTGTCGCGGCATTAGAAGATTTCTGGAATACATGGGCTGCTTTGCGTGACGATATTTATTTGATTGCATCAGGATCGGCAACATCGTGGATGGTCAATAATCTAGTTGAGAATCAAGGTGGACTTCACAATCGCATAACCTCCAGCATTTATCTGAGAGCCTTCACACTGCGTGAGTGTGAACAGTACCTCCGATGCCACAACTGCACCTGGGACCGGTATACGATAGCTCAGAGTTATATGTATCTGGGTGGAGTGCCTTTTTATTATAGTCTGCTTGAATTTAATCGTGAGCTGTCTTATAATGTTGATTTGTTGTTTTTTAGGTCTAAAGCCAAACTATCAAATGAATTTAATGACCTGTATGATGTCCTATTTACTGGGGCAGACCGATACATTGAAATAGTTAAATTATTGGCTCAAAAACGTGAGGGTATGACCCGAAAAGAGTTGGGTGAAAAGTTGGGTGAAAATGGTGGTGGCTTGACTCGTCGACTGCAAAACCTTGAGAACTGTGACTTCATCACGACTTATGTTCAACTCGGAAACAAGAAAAAAGGGGCAATTATCCGTTTGACAGATTTCTTTACCTTGTTTTATTATAAGTTCATAGATGGATTCGGCCTTTCAAAAAGTACGGGCAACTATTGGAATCGCAAAATGTTTGAACCATCGGTTATCTCATGGCAGGGCTTGACATTTGAACTCATTTGTTTGAAACATATCGAACAAATAAAAAAGAGTCTGGGCATATCGGGTGTTCATACCGAAGTGTCATCATGGCGAAGCCAACAAACCAACAGTGAAAACAAGAAAGCCCAGATAGATCTGATTATTGATCGAAGCGACCGATGCATCCATTTGTGCGAGATGAAGTTTTCTACCGAACCATACACGATAACCAAGGACTATGAGATGAAACTGCGTGAGCGTATGGCAATTTTCAGGGAAGAGACCAAAACCCGCAAGACGTTGTTGACGACCTTTGTTACCACTTTTGGCATCAAGTCTGGTATCCATGCCGGAATAGTTCAACAACAAGTCACACTAGATGAACTGTTTGACAATTAACCTCAGCATTTATACCCTAAAAGAAAATAGCCCTTTAGACAAAAGAATAATCATTTTCTAATTACCTCATAAAACAACAAAAACTGCGGTCATAATCGCAGGAAGCAGGTGAACAACTGCGACTATAACCGCAAGAAGCAGGTTTATTGTAGTTAAGCAGGTTGATCAATAGCTTAATTCTATTGCTTTGATTTTTGCCTGCTAACGGGCAATAACTGATTGCCCATGATGTTGGTTTTAGCAACATCAATAATTGTTTTTGCTCATGACTTAATCCTGTTCTCAATCCATTCGCTTGTTTCTTTCCCAAATATTATTTCTGCATACTGCAAAAGGGAGGCAGTAGAGGATATTTCACATTCAGCTACTCCCTGCATGAACTCAAAGAAACGCGTTTCGCCGACGTCCTGCTCTAAATCATACAG
This sequence comes from uncultured Prevotellaceae bacterium, assembly GCA_900318205.1. Classification (GTDB taxonomy): domain Bacteria; phylum Bacteroidota; class Bacteroidia; order Bacteroidales; family Muribaculaceae; genus Sodaliphilus. The sequence continues at coordinate 429,790 of ONJS01000008.1, forward strand.
AAGCAAGGCACCTTTATTGTACAAGGCATCATAGGCTTCAGGAGCGTCACGGTCAACCTCGTAGATGGGACAAGCATGGCGGGCATTTTCGCGGCAGGCTTCCAGATAACAGTCGAAAACATGCTTGTCGAAATGGCACCTGACATACCACAGCATGCTAAACTCAGCAAAACCTTCGTTGAGCCAATCTTCCCAACTAAACGTCGGCGCTTTGTTCCACCAGAAATGACCCATTTCATGGCCAATAGCGGTTTTGAAGTGCTCATTGAAGCGTTTCGTCGCGAAGGCAATGAAATTTTTGCGGCTGATGCCACCACCACGACGTGGCACAACAAGGAATTTCATATACTCATTGCTGGGATTGGTTTTGAACAAGCGGGTATAGAATTGCAGAGCCTCACTGCATGCGACCAGCGCAGAGTCGGCATCTGCATCGGCAAAGTCGGTATAGACTACTTCGAATGTATGCCCATCACTGGTCATCTTCTTAGATTTAAGTTTTGGTGAGGCCACAATCTGGAGGTCGAAACTCTCCCACGGCTGCGACATTTCCCACTTATCACCCATACGCTCCACAATGCCTGAACCGCTGACCGTGTAGCCTTTGTTGATGGAAACGGAGACGCTTGCCGTGAAGTCACGGCTATTGCTGTTAATGGGGAACCATGCCATGTAATAGCCCAATTGCACCCAGTCCTTTTCCATCGAACTCATCCAAGTGTCCAGGCTGTCGAGATTACAGGTATAGTCAAATGTGATACTGCAAATACCCTTCTTCTTTGGCGCGGTAAGGCGAAGCGGCGCTCCCTGGCGGATGTAGGTGTTAGACGATTTTGCCTTTGTGTCAAATGAGTATGTCAGTTCCTTCTTGCAGGTGACGTGATTGATGGTTGTGTATTTCCAGAGCGTGAAATCAATGCTCTCCCTGCCTTTGAAATCAATTTGTGCCGTCGCTGTCACGGCGAGCGTCTTTTTCTCCACGTCAATGTCAAGCAGTATGTCGTACCGCTTGACGATTGGGGCATTGGTATCCACCACGACCGTTTTCCTCGGATAAGTAATTTCCCTCTTGTCCTCTGCCTCATGCTTGTAGGTACACATCGAGTCCATAAAGGCCGTCCATCGTGCATCGTTGTGAAGTGTTCTGTAGTCTTCTTCTGTTAAGAAAGTTGTGTAAGCAAATGCATATTGCCTGCCGAATTTCTCCCTGAACAGATTGAAATAGTAGAATGTGCTGTCAGTATCTCCAGCCGCCAAAGCTTTGTCAGCAGCTAACCAATAATCCCTGCCCGTTTGTGCCACCACAAATGTTGCTACTGACAGCATCGCCAGCATGACAATAAATTTTCTGTACAGTTTTGTCTTATTCATAATTTGGTTAATTTTCTTTCTTTTTGGCGTCGAGGTGGTAGGTGAACGAGATGCCGATGTAGTGGTGCAGCGTGTCTTGCCACTCGTTAGTCTGTTGGTAGGCGGTCTGGCTGCTCCAGCGCCAGTCATCCTGGTTGAGGATGTCATCGGCAAAGAGTTTGACATTGCCCTTGTTATTCAGGATTTTCCAAGTGATGGAAGCATCCCAAAGCAGGCGGTTGCGGTTCATGCCACTGGAGGCATAGCCGCGCCGCATGGCCTCGGTGAGGGATGTTTCAAACACAAAGTTGCGGTAGTTGGCCTCAAACTCCATGCCGTAATTGTTGTTCCACAGGGTGGTGTTCTGGATTGGTGACTGCGAGAAACGCAATCGGTCGGCATTGAGTTCGGCAAAGACCCCGGCTTTGATCCAGTTGTGGTCAAACGACACGGTCAGTTTGTCCTTGGGGTGAACGCTCGTCTGGCGGTTTAAGATGCGCTCCTCGTGGGAGGGCAGCATGGTCAAGTAACCGTAGTATCGTCCTCCCATGACTTTGAGGTCATTCTGCAAGCGGAAGTAGTTGCCCAAGCCGTGGTCGTAGTTGAGGTTCACTTCCCATGTGCGGCTACCGGGCACCGACTCGGGGCGGCTGGCATAGACGTTGGTTACCGGGTCATAACTGAGCGCCGTGATGTTGCTGTGGTCTGACGTGCTGTACTTAGCGTTGAAGCCGATGGATAGTTGGCGGCTGGGGACTACGGCCTTGTAGGACAACTGAAACTCGTTAGAATGACAGTCCTTCAAGCCGGGATTACCTTCGGTGATGAACAGCGGATCGCTCAAGTCACGGTAGCCGATGGTCTGGAGCAGTTCGGGACGCGTGGTCTTGTAACTGTAGTTCAACTCAATGTTCATGCCGCTGTTCATTTTCCATGAGAACTTGAACGACGGCTCAATCTTGAAACTGTTCCTGACTGCTGTCGTGTCAAGCATGGCCCGACGGTAGTCCTGATGCTCGCGGTGCCAATTCAAGACCGCACTGGGCAGCAGCTGTACCTGACCGATGTTAATTGTCGAGCCAGCAGTGATGGTGTGACCCATGCTGCGGTAGCGGTTGTTGAACGAGTTGGCGGCATCGGCCATGCCGTCGGTCGTGAATTCACAGTCAATGCGATTGTTGTTATAGTCCAATCGGTAGTCCATAGTGAGCATCCACTGCTTGGTGAGCCAGTGCTGATAGGTCATGCTGCCGTTTAATGCGAACTTTGATGAAGGCTCGATGGCATACTGACTGAGCGTCGATGCGAAATCACTCTGATAGTCAGTGATGGTACGGTCGGTCCACTGCTTGCTCTTGCTGTCGGTGTAGTTCAGTCCTCCAGCAACTTTGAGGGAGCCGTCCTTGAAAAGGTGTGTCCAATTACCAGTAGTCTCGAACAGGGTCTCGTGTCCACGGCTCAGTGAATTCACCTGTTGATTGATGGTGGGAATGTAGCCGTTGCCCGAATTGACCGACTGCTCGGTCTCGCGTCGGTTGGTGGAACGGTCGTTTGTGTATTCAATTTGAGCCCACAAGAAGATATTGTTGGTCGTGTCGGGCCTCCATCGCATCATGCCCAGGATTGTCGGGTTTAGCGAGTGGCTGCGGTCAAAACCCGTCGTCTTGTTATAGCTTTGTGCCTCGCCTGGGAAGTAATTCTCGGTTTCGCTGCCCGAGTTTTTCCATCGGTCGTCATGGGCCAGTCCTCCACTGATGCTGTAGTAACTTTTCAGTGTCTTATTGCCCAGCTCGCGGCTCCAGTTGTGCTGATATCCGCCCGAGATGCCTTGCTCTTGGCCATAGCCGTAACCTGAACTTAGCGTATATTGGCCTTGGTATCGTCTGTGTCGTTTGGCAACATTGTTGGCATCACCGAATACCATGACCGGATCATTCTTGGAGAGACGGTTCATCAGCACATCAGCTTCATAGTGGTCGCGGGTCCTGTAACCAGCAGTGGCGTCGCCATACCAGCGGTCGAGGAAGCCTGGCTTGATGGTCAGATCCAGCACCATGTCCTCGCTGCCGTCGTCATTGCCGGTATGTTCCTTGAGTTCCGACGCTTTGTTATAGGCTTTGATGTTCTGCACCGCCTCGGCGGGCAGTTGGCTGACCAGAGCATCGCCGCCGAAGAGGCTCTCGCCGTCCATCGTCAGGCGGATGGGTTTGCCGTTCCACCACAGTTTGCCGTTAGCATCCGTTTCAACGCCAGGCAGTTGCTTGATAAGTTCGTCGAGGCGGGCGCCCTCTTGCAGCCTGAAGGCCGACGGGTTGAACACGATGGTGTCGCCGTGCATCGTGAACCGTCGGGCATGCCCCGTGACCTCGACCATCTGCAGCATCTGTGAGGACATCTTCAGCTCGATGGTGCCGATGTCGAGCGTGTCCTTGCGGCTGTCAGTCAGCGCCATGACATTTTTCTTCTTGTTATAATAGCCCAGCATGGACACGGTCAACTCGACACGACCGTTGGTATAGAACGTAAATCGGCCAAGCGAGTCGGCTATCACAGTACTGCCCGAATAGCTGGTTTCATTGATCTGCTTCATATACTGAACCGTCGCACCAGGCAAGGTCTCCCGGGTATCGGTATCGATGACGCGTCCGCTGATGATGTCGGCGTGAGCCAATAAAGTACTGAAAACAAGCAAAATAGTTATTGTAAGCTGTTTCATAATAAGGTATAGTGGTGGCTGTCTCATGCGATGTTTCACATGAAACAATAGGTTAAATGTTGATATGATTAATGGCGGTTAGTTCTTGGTCTTGTTCTCGAGCAGATCGACCATGCTCTCGAGAAAGAGGAGTTCACTGTCCTTGAGTTTTTTCTTCTCTTTGAGTTGTTTATAGACTGATGCCAGTTGCTGCATGGCGATTTTCAGGTCCATCTGGTCCAGGTCTTCGGTGTCCTTGCACAGTTCGTAGAGTTTGGATAGATAAATGTAGTGTGCACTGCCGTCGTCTTGCAGTTTCTCGACGTAAAAGAGCAGTTTTTGCATCCAACTGTTGGTATTGGTCCTGCTTGATGAGGAAGATGAGCTTGAGGAAGAAAAAGAGTATGTATGGCCATTGCCGTCTGATAAACCAGAAAGCGCACCCCGGGCCTTTTCCAGCTTTTCCTGAGCTTTTTCTATTGAAGCTTGATATTTTTCCAGCCCTTTCTGATAGGCCTCCAAACCTTTTTGATAAGCCTCAACGTCCATTGGATTGTATTTCTCCATGCCCTCTTGGTATTTCTCCATACCAGCCTGGAATTGCTCCATATACTTGTCGTAATCGTCAGGACTCATGACCACCGAACTGATTCTTATGCCATCGGTTGCTTTAGGCTTGATGGGAGCATAGGTGGTGACGATTCGACCACTGATGCCGTCGTCAACGTCTTCACTCCACTCGAAGGTGTAGGTCGTGCGGTGCTGCTTGTCATCGGGGGTTAAAAAGCCCACGGTATAGCAGTGGTCACAGTCCAAGCCCACAGTGATGGCATTCTCGGGGCTGTAATAGAGTCGGTAGCCCTGGAAGGTACCGTCATCGTTGTCATTCCACCACAGGGTATAGATATCCGCAGTGCTGTTGCCATTGACTTGCTCATATACCCGTTTGGCGTTGTTGATCAGGCCCACATTCTCGCTGTCGATGGTGAACTTGATGACGTCGAGTTGGCCTTCCTTGACTCCGGTCTCGGGGTCGGTATATATGGTGTACATCTGACTGAGGTCCTCAAGAGGCACGGCATTGATGATGTCGTCGAATGCCTCTTTCAGGCGGTCCTCATAGACGTTGGCGCTGGCCGTTGCAGGCACGAGCAAGGCGATGAGCGTCGCGATGATGATATGATTGGTTGTTTTCATAATGCGGGAATATTATTGGTTGTGGGTTGGTTATTCAGATGATTGTTCAATTCGTTCTCTAACTCTTGCTCGAGGTCGATGAGCACGATAGTGCCGTCCTCGTCCTGTACAGCACGGAACCCGTTGGCTTCCAGGTCGATAATGAAGGCGCGGCGCTTCAGATCGGCCAGTTCGCGTTGCAGGCGTGCGTTCTCCTGGGCCAGTTTTTTGTTCTCGGCTTGCAGGCTGCGGTTAGAACGGATAGGACGGATTGAACGGGTGGGACGGGATGGAGACGCAATATGTTGCGTCTCTACAGGTCGTGTGATGGACGTTTCCGGTGATTGTTCCGTCTCCTCGGATTGTGTGGGTGCCGTTTGTAGAGACGCAAAATCTTGCGTCTCCCCGATAGGCGTGGACTCATTTGAAGCGACTGGGGGCGTGTCGGGCACAGTCGTGGTTGTGGGCTGGTGCAGCAGGGCAGTTGCTACGATAGCGGCGGTGAGACAGGCTGCGGCTGCTAAGCCCCACCAGCGTTGACCCATGAGTCGTGTCAACGTCGGGCGGAGTTGTTCCACGGGCGCCAAGTCGCCTTCCATCCCGCTGTCGAAGTAGTCAAACATGACGCGGTAATCCTCCCACTCGGCGGGCACGTCGGCGCTGCGGAAGTAGTCGGCCAACTGGGCCTCTTCCTCCACGGAGGTCTGCCCGTCCATGAATTTGTCGAGCAGTGCCTCTATTTGTTGATGTGAATACCGTTTCATTGTCTGTCTTTGTTGCGTTGTTGTTGGATTTCGTTGAGTAGTTGCCGTCTTGCCCTTGCCAGCAGCGTGTTGACGCTCGTCGTCTGGATTCCCAGGATTTGGGCTATCTCCTCGTTGGAGCGGTGTTCGACCTGTCGCAGCCTGAGGATGGCATGCTGGGTATAGGGCAGGTTGCGGATGCGTTGCCTGAGCCATCGCTCGTCTTCGCGTTGCAGCATCAAGTCCAGCGGGGAGGGAACTGTCAGGTCGGTAGCTTGGCGCTCGTCAAGCGGGAGCGGTGACTTGCGGCGCAACTGGTTCACTGCCAAGTGGCGTGCAATCGTCGAGGCATAGCCTTCGGGATTGTAGAGGCGGGGATCGTCACGCATCTGCCACAAGCGCAGCATCGTCTCCTGGGCGATGTCCTCGGCAGTGTCGCTGTCGGCACCCGCCGTGGCGGCTGCCTTCAATGCCAGTTGCCTGAGGTCTGCTGCTTGTTGGTTAAATGCGTCTATCGTCATCAATTTGTCAAATTGTTGCTTACACTATCATAACACACAAAGGTCACTTTTTTAAACAGCAACCACCAAATTTTTTTCTCATCGGTATTTTTGGGGTATTCAGAAATAGGAGTGTCCGCTCTTTTTGGATTAACCCTTGCGGACCGGATGGCTTTGTTTTTATTGTATTGATTGTTTTCCTTTTATGGCTTTGCGTGAGGCGTTTAGCGGCGTGAGGTGTGCTGGCGGTAGCGATTGGTCAGGAAGACAATGGTGATGAGGGTGCCCAGGATGACAGCAATTATTGAGGCTTCGGGGCCGAAGGCACCGCCAGTGATGATGTCGGGACCGTTGACGGTTGTCTCTAGGATGGTGTCACCGACTTGCATGCCCGAGACGGCTAGACCGAAGACATTGCCCTGCACATAGTTCCATGCCCAATGGATGCCGATCGGCACCCACAGTGTGCCTGACCACTTGTAGGCGGCGCCCAGCAGCAAGCCAGCCTCGATGGCGATGGCGAGCGACGACCACCAGGTGGCGTTTTCGTTAGAAATATGCATCAAGCCGAACAGGATGGCCGAGATTAGGAGTGCTACCCAAGTGTTCCACCGTTCGTCAAGCCAACGGAAGATCACGCCGCGGAAGATCATCTCCTCGCCCACGGCTACGGCAAGGAACAGCATGAACATGCTGAACTGCTGTATGCCTGAGAAGCCGTTCCAGTCTACTGTGGCACATCCTGATGCCGTTATCGTGGAGACAACAAGAGACATAAAGATGAAGCCCACAAGCAGGCCCAGCAGGGTGTGGGGAATGAGGCGGCGCAGTGACAGATCGGTGGGCCAATGCTTCTCCATCAGCCTGACAAACAAAGCGTAAAGGCCAAGCACAATGGCCGCCCACACGATAGTAAGGCTTGGATGAAAGAATCGGTCAGAGGTATCATATCCTGCTGACACCATGCCGTAACCGATAGTGGAAAGCAGGAATGCAGCGATAAACAGCAGAATCCATTTCCACAGTGGACGTTTTTTTGGGGGAACTGAGGTTGTTGCCATAGTCAAAAATTGTTTTATCCAAAGGACAAAGGTAGCTAATTATTTTGTAATTTTGCGAAAATGGAAATCAAGGAATTACAATTTGGTCACCGCAGGGTGTGCCTGTATCAGTTGGTGCAGGGCAGTGCACCGCTGGTCTATTCGATTGATTATCATGAGAATGGACAGTTGTTGCTGGATGCTTGCCGTCAGGTGGACTGCAGTGGTTTTAACTTGGTGACCATCAGTGGGCTGCACTGGAATCAGGAATTGTCGCCGTGGCCTGTCGAAACCGTGGTTTCTAAGGCCGACAACTTCGCAGGCGAGGCTGACCAATGGCTGCCCATGCTGACTGCCGAGGTCGTACCACAGGTAGAGCAACTGCTGGATGCTCCTCCCCTGTGGCGTATGCTTGCGGGATACTCGCTTGCGGGATTATTCGCCGTGTGGACCGCCTTCCACAGCGACCTGTTCACGCGCATCCTATCGGCTTCAGGGTCGATGTGGTATCCCGGCTGGCTGGAGTATGCCCGAGAGCATCGGTTTGCTGCTCGTGTTCAAGGCGTCTATCTCTCGGTGGGCGACAAGGAGAGTACGTCGCGCAATGCTGTGCTGCAGACCGTCGGTGAGCGCACTCAGTCACTGGCTGACCTGATGACCGAGCGAGGCATCCCAGCCAAGTTTGAACTCAACCCTGGCAACCACTTCAAGAATCCGCCCCTACGCGTCGTCAAGGGCATCAAGTGGCTGCTGGACAATACCTGATACAGAACTTTATTAAATTACAAGGCAAAGCCTTGCAATACATCAATGGCTTATCGTTTTTGTTATTTTTTTGAGGTTTTTGCAGCACTGTAGAACTGCTATTTCGCTGAAAAGTTGTAATTTTGCACCCTCAAAAAAACGACCGCCTCGATGCGCAAGCAAGACAACTATACTTTCCTGACCACGGCCCCGATTCGTCGCGTGATTCCCGCGATGGCGGTGCCTACAATCATCAGTATGCTTGTCACGAGCATCTACAATCTGGTGGATACTTATTTCGTGGGGCTCATCAACACTCAGGCTACTGCTGCCGTCGGCGTAGTGTTCCCCGTGATGGCGATCATCCAGTCCATTGGTTTCATGTTCGGTCAGGGCTCTGGCACCTATATGTCGCGGCACTTGGGAGCAAGGCGGCTTGACGAGGCACGCCAGATGGCAGCGACCTCGTTCGTCGGTAGTATCATCTGTGGCTTGATTATTGCTGTTTTGGGCCTTGTTTTCCTTGAGCCTTTATCCGTCGCATTGGGTTCAACACCTACCATTCTCCCATATACGATGCAGTTTATGGGCGTCATCCTGTTGGGCGCGCCGTTGATGACCGCTTCAATGGTCATCAACAACCAGATGCGTTTCCAGGGCAATGCTACACAGGCGATGTATGGTATGATATCTGGTGCCGTGCTTAATGTGGTGCTCGTTCCACTGTTCATGTTCACCTTCGGGTTGGGCATTCTGGGTACAGCCATAGGCACGGTGTTGAGCCAGTTGTTCGGATTCATTGTGCTGTGGGTGATGTCGCGCAGGGGCGAGAATATCCCGATTGACCTCAAGCAGGCTTCCAGCAAGTGGCATTTCCAGCATGAAATCCTCAAGGGGGGCACTCCGTCGCTCACGCGCCAAGCGCTCGCCAGCATTGCCACCTTGATGCTTAATGTGGCAGCAGGTGTTTATGGTGATGCTGCGATTGCAGGAATGTCGATTGTGTCGAGGCTTGCATTCATCATCTTTGCCATCATTATCGGAGTGGGGCAAGGCTATCAACCCTTCTGCGGTTTCAACTATGGTGCCGGCTTGTACAAACGTTTACTCAAGGGGTTCTATTTTACCGTTCTGCTTGACATGGCTGTGCTTGTGGTGATGTGTGGACCCGCTTTTGTCTTTGCCGAGGAACTGGTGGATTTGCTGCGTGATGACCCTGAGGTGGTTGCCGTAGGTGCTGTTGCCCTGCGTTGGCAGCTTGTCGCCTTGCCGATGGCCGCCGTAGTGACCGTATGCAACATGACGTTACAGACCAGCGGCAAGAGCATCTCGGCCAATATTCTTGCTGCCGCCCGCAACGGCATCTTCTTTATCCCGTTGATTCTGATACTGCCCTACTTAATGGGCTTGAAGGGTGTAGAAATTTGTCAGGCAGTCTGCGATGTCCTTGCCTTCTTCCTTGCCATCCCCATGATTATCCATTACTTCCGCTCCATCCTGCACAAGTAATTGTGTTGAAGCGTAATCCCAGGGATACTGATCTATAGCATTAGATCAGTATCTGGGTTTGAATGTGGGATCTTCTTTGTATTTATCATAGTCTATAGTGGATCCGAGAACGAGTCTTGACGGTGAAGCCGGATAATTCTCACTGATAAAACTCATTTCAGGACGATAGCATTTAGTTTCAATGCCAGCGATATCAAATAAGAAATGAGCGATGTTTTCTGTGATAATCGGTTTATGATTTGACTCGTGAATGCGTTTAACGACATCAGGATACTGTGAATCAAATTTCTCTGAGGTCCAAATCATCATTGGAACCCTAATCTGATACTTGATAGTAGGCCTTTGCGCGGCATTGCCGTGCCCCATGAAGTCATCAATCTCATAGATTTCCTCTCCATGATCCGAGAAATAGATAATGAGACAATTCTTGTCCTCAAACTTCTTGATGATTGTGTCCACGACATAATCATTAAATAGAGTGCAATTGTCATAATGGGCGATAATTTCCCGTTCTTCTTCGGACAAGTCTTTGCTGTAATCATCTGCAGTAAAACGTTTGAATTCAGGCGGATATCGATCAGAATAAGTGAAATGCTGTCCGAACAGATGCAATATAATCATTTGCGGATCGGTAAATTCAGGTATCGCATTAACTAACTTGTCATCAAGGCCCACTTTTTTAGGATTACGGTAATCAAACATGATATCCGACAATTTGCCGTCGGTTAACCAAGAGAAGCCTTTGTTTATGAAATATTGGTTGTCAAGCATTGCGGTTTTGTATCCAGCATTTCTAAAACATGTGGGGAACATGACATCCTTGCCGCCTGGCTCGTTTGAACCGTTAACGATAAATACAGTAGACATGACAACTCCGGTATGGTCATTGGCACTCACTACATCGTCAAAAACAACCATTGAACCATCTTGAACCCTTTGTGACAACCTGGGATTGGTTGGCTTGGAGTAACCGTAGAGAGATGAGTGGTAGAGACTGAAACTCTCGCCAATCACCACAATGATAGACGGTGCATCGGGCTGGCGAAGTGTAGCGTTGACGTTACTATTGGTTTCTCTCAGATACTTGATGTTTTGATATGTTCCTTTGAAACTTACAAATGAGTATGCAAAGCGAGTAAACGAATGGAGTTGCGACACCGACATGCCTCCCTCGCCTTTAACCACATGGGCATAGGCATTGAAGACATAAACAGATGCACCAATTATTGAGAGAATGGTTGAGACCAGAACAGCTGTCTTGAACTTTGCTAATTTACGTGATAACCAAATGGCGAACCAGATAATGCCACAAATGGCAGCGACGATAAACAAAAGGTTCCAGATGGTCAGGTATGTGGATAGGAATGCTTTGGATTCATCGGGAGTTGTCTCAGCGAGAATACCGATCGTATCCCCCGTGAAAATCAACTTGAAGTTAGCGATGAGAAAATAGTCAATGACAGCCGTGAACAGATGTGCCGCAATTAAAACATAGAATACACAGTTGCGTAAAGTCTTGTTTTTAAACAACTGGCAGATGAAGGACTCAATAGAAGCCGAGAGTGCTGATATGCACAATATCATGAAGATGGACCATGCATCCCAATATGACTGTATTGCCGTGGCGTTGGCTAGAATATTGAACAACAGGAGCACGAAGAAAATGTGATTGCCCCATATCTTTGATACAAGTTTGCCAGAAGCAGGTTTGAGATTCATTTTTTAAAATATAATTTACATTGTCCACAACATGATGACTGTGGCGGTTATGAAAAACGTCCAGCACTCATGTCTACTATTAATGTGCAGCAACTTTAGTATTGCTCATCGGCGTTGGGGAAGTCGCCGCTCTTGACGTCGCTGATGTAGTTGCCCACGCTGTCGATAATCTGTTCGCCCAGGTTGTTATAGACGCGCAGGAACTTGGGCTTGAACTCGCGGTTCAGACCCAGCATGTCGTGCAGCACGAGCACCTGTCCGCTGCAAGCACCACCGCCACCAATGCCGATGGTGGGCACGTTGATGGACTGGGTGACCTTGGCGGCCAGTGTGGCGGGAATCTTCTCCAGTACGATGCCGAAGCAGCCGATTTCGGCCAGAACCTTTGCGTCTGCGAGCAGTCGTGTGGCCTCGGCCTCATCTTGGGCGCGGGTGGAATAAGTGCCGAACTTGTTGATGCTCTGCGGTGTCAAGCCAAGGTGTCCCATCACAGGGATTCCGGCGCGCAGGATCATCTCGATGGCAGCACGCATTTCGCGTCCCCCTTCCAACTTCACGCCGTCGGCGCCTGTTTCCTGCATGATGCGCACGGCATTGCGTTGGGCTTCCATGGGATCACCCTGATAGGTTCCGAAGGGCATATCCACAATGACCATCGCACGCTTGACTGCACGGACCACAGTGCGGCCATAGACAATCATGTCGTCAATGGTGATGGGGATGGTCGTGGCATTGCCCTGCATGACGTTGGAGGCACTATCGCCCACCAGAATGATATCGATGCCTGCTTGGTCTACAAGAGTTGCCATCGTGAAGTCATAGGCAGTAATCATCGCGATTTTTTCGCCTGCCAGACGCATATCGGCAATGCGTTTTGTTGTGACCTTGCGGGGGTCGGAAACGGTATAAGTTGACATGATGTTCTATAATGAAATTATCGTATATATGTTTTTAAGTGGCTGCAAAAGTACATGTTTTGCCTGCAAAATTCAAATTTTATGCCACGATTAAACCAAAAAAAGGCTAAAACGTCTAAGAATTCGGTTTTTAGTGCTAATTTTTAATAAATAAGGCTGCATTACTACATAAAAAATGAAAATCTGAGCTTTTCATTTTGTCCTGTCCGTAATTTGCACTAATTTTGGCACTCCGAAATCAACATATAAACTTTATAATCAACAAAAAAGAAATGAAGAAATTTTTATTGACGCTCGTTGCTGTAGTATTTGCAGCAAGCACTATGATGGCCCAGGCGCCTGTGACTGAAAAGAAAAAAGATGCAGCACACAAGTGTGAGAAGATTGAAATGAAAAAGCACGAAAAGTGCGATGGTCATAAGGATGGTCAGGCTTGTAACAAGCCTGTCGATCAGCAGTGCCCCGACTGCAAAGCTAAGGCAGCCGCTGCCCAGAAGCATGAGTGCAAGGAGGGCAAGCAGTGCGACAAGCCCGCTGGCATGAAGCATGAGTGCAAGGAAGGCAAGCAGTGTGACAAGGCTGCCGGCATGAAGCATGAGTGCAAAGAAGGCAAGCAGTGTGACAAGGCTGCCGGCATGAAGCATGAGTGCAAGGAAGGCAAGCAGTGTGACAAGGCCGCCGGCATGAAGCATGAGTGCAAGGAAGGCAAGCAGTGTGACAAGGCCGCCGGCATGAAGCATGAGTGCAAGGAGGGCAAGCAGTGTGACAAGGCTGCAGGCATGAAGCATGAGTGCAAGGAAGGCAAGCAGTGCGACAAGGCTGCCGGCATGAAGCATGAGTGCAAGGAAGGCAAGCAGTGCGACAAGGCTGCCGGCATGAAGCATGAGTGCAAGGAGGGCAAGCAGTGTGACAAGGCTGCAGGCATGAAGCACGAGTGCAAGGAAGGCAAAAAGTGCGACAAGCCCGCCGACCAGCAGTGTCCTGACTGCAAGGAGAAGGCTGCTGCCAAGAAGAAATGATCATTGGGCCCCCGTCAAGGCCAGGCTTGAAGATTCTTCAGGCCTTAACAATCATCCCTGATTTCGATAAAGAAATCAGGGATGATTGTCTTTTTTGTTGTTTGTCTTCATGGTGTGCTGATGGAAAACAGTAGGAATTGGGGTAGAAAGACATTTAGATTTTTCACACCGTATTTGAAACTTAATATGATAATAATCAGATGTTTATAGTTTTGAATAAGTTTGATTTTTATTTGGGAGCATTTTTTAGGTCATCTAATTGTCATATTTTTGTAGAAAAGATCAAATGACTGTTTACTATTAATTTTGACCATTATGAAGAGATTTTCAACTTTATTGAATCTTGCGGTCGTGCTGTTGCTTAGCGGCACATGGCACAGTAGTGTTTGGGCACAGGAAGTGCTACAGATTACACCGGCTGAGCCTCAGGTGACCCAGGATTTTGATGGCATGTGGGACAGCGATGCACAGGCTGCGACACTGAACATGCCGCAGGGTTGGCGTGTTGAGCGCCAGATGACTGCTCCTCGCACAGTGGGCAGCTATGATGCCGCCTCATCTGTTGTGATGTACACGGGTGGTACGAGCTTGGCCAGCAATGCCAAGAACGGTACTTGGAATTTTGCTTCCAGTAGCGTGCCCAGTGACTGCTCGGTGGGCGGTCTGTCCACCACTGTTGACGGTGGTACACGCTGTATCAACGTGATGACCTGCCTGCGCAATGCGGGCGATGAGGCCATTACCAAGCTGACCCTCGGTTATGACATCGAGAAGTATCGCGATGGTGACAATGCCGCCGGTTTTGCCGTACAACTTTATGTATCGACCGATGGTATCACATGGAACAATGCAGGTGAGGACTTCTACACCTATTTTGCTCCCGATGCTGCTACCCAGGGTGCTGAAGTGGTGCCCATCAACACTACTGCAATCACAGGCAAGCAGCTTAAGGTGGACCTTGCTGCAGGCAGTGACCTGTACCTGGCATGGAACATCAGTGTCGCCAGTGGCACTAGCCCCAACAAGGCGATGGGCCTGTCGATTGACAACGTGGTAATCTACGCTACCTTTGCCTCTCAGGACCAGTCCTGTTACATCTATGTAGAGGATGTGACCAAGTGGAGCAATATGTATATGGCCGTCGATGGTGGAGCTGCTGAGGCTGCTGCCAGCAGTGCCGTTGTCAATGGCGTGACCTACAAGGTGTGGTCGCTTGACATGGATGCTGCAGAGCACGCGCTTGTGTTTACCGACAATATGGGCAATAGTCTGAATACCAGCATTGTTGCGGATAAAGATTACTATCTGTGCCTGACCAAGGAGGAGATTATAGAGATTACCGATCCTCAGAACTATGAAGGCTATGTTGACCCCACACGTCCTCCCTTTGTTGCATCGGGCATCTATCTGCGTGGTGAGGTGAACAGTTGGGGTGCTGCTACTGACTGGGAGTTCAGCGACGAGGGCAATGGCACCTATGTGCTGTATGATAAAACGCTGAGCGGCCAGTTCAAGGTTGCTGACTCGGGTTGGACCAGTGCATGTAACTACGGCAGCAACGGCACCAGTGTGCAGCTGGACATGCCCTATAACCTCGTGCTTGGCACCAATGACAACATCTCTTGCGGTGGCAACACCTACGTCTGCAAGCGCATTGTTCTCACAATCAACAACGGTGCTGCCACCCTGTTGCTCGAGAGTGACGATGACGACACGGGTCTGACTGCTGTCTATGTTATCGGTGACAACAACGGTTGGAATTATATGGATGCCTCAGGCAAACTGGACCTTGTGGAAGGCAAGACCTTTAAGGGTCAGGTGACCATGCCTGCTGTGGGCGACGGCTATAGCCACTGGCGTATCTATCAGCGCCTGGGTATGGGCGGTGTCTGGGGTGCCGAGAGCGATCTCACGGGCGATAACACCAGCGGTACGCTCGTCAAGGGCGCCACAGGCAAGGTGTCAACTGCTCCGGGTACCTATGACGTGACCTTCAATCTTGCTACGGGCGAATATAACCTCACGCTGGCAGCCTCTACACCTACTACGATGTCGCTGCAGCCTGCCGACGTCGTACTCGTTCCCGAGTTGCCCGAGCAAGTCAAAGTGCTGTCATTGAACAACAGCCTTATCTATTATAATGACCAGGATGCTGTATTCAACGGCATTGCCCAAGCGATGGGCAAGGATGCCAACTGGACTAAGCACACCTTGCTTGGCAAGTCTCTCCAGACCCACTGGGAAGAGGGTGATGGTGTAGCCGAGGATGGAAATCCTGGTGCCAAGATGCTCGTGCGTAGTGAGGCTTGGAGCCACATCATTCTGCAGGAACAGAGTTCGCTGCCTCGCACTAATATCGAGTCCTTCCGTGCCAATGTGAAGCGCTGGGTGGACTACATCCGTGAGTATTGCCCCAACCCCAACGCTATCATCATCGTGCCCATCAACTGGGCCTACAGCGGCGATTGGGCAAACTATACCGCTTTCAACGCAACCTTTGTCAAGAACTATCAGGATGTTGCCCTTGACCTGGGCGTGACCCTGTGTCCCGTGGGCGTCGCCTATCAGGAGGTTTATGACCTGGAGGGCAGCGAGGGAACTCTGACTTGGTTCCTCGATGACCGTCATCCGACACTCAAGGCTACCTATATGGCTGCTGCGATGGAATACGGTCTTATTTATGGCGTTGACCCGATGGACATCACTTGGGCACCCGACGGCCTCACCGCTGCCGATGCTGCCGCCATGCGTGGCTATGCCAGCCGTGCTCTGAATGGCTTCACTAACTATGTGGACCACACTGCAGGCCAGGTACACTACAAGGTAACCGTGCGCGACCAGTTCGGTATGGAAATCGATGCTCCCGAGCCTGTCGTGATGACCTTGAGCGATGGCGGAGAGATTGATGCCGACCAGGTATTTACCAGCAACGGCACCAACGGTGACTACACCGTGACTGCCACGATGGGCAACTTTACTCAAATGGCTAATGTCAAGGTGGCTACCGCTGTAACCGAGGTGGTAACCTATCCCGCCATTGAACTGGACGAGACGACGCTGAGCGCCACCGAGAACTTTGACATGATGGGTGATGAGGCCACTGCCACCTTGCCCGCAGCATGGCGCATCGACCGCATCCTTACCGCCCCGCGCACCGTGGGACGCTATGACCAGGCCGACGACCAGACGATGTACAGCGGTGGTGTGAGTCTGCCCAGCAATGCCAAGAACGGTACGTGGAACTTCGGCGACAATGCCGGTGATGACCGTGCCCTGGGTGGTATCTCGACAGGTGTCGCTAACGGAACCCGCTGCGTCAACGTCTATGCCCACCTGCTCAATACAGGCAAGAAGGATATCGAGAACGTCAATATCTCCTATAACGTTGAGAAGTACCGCAAGGGTAACAACAGTGCAGGTTTTGCCGTGCAGTTGTATTACTCCATTGACGGTCGCAACTGGACCAGCGCAGGTAACGATTTCTACACCTACTTTGCTCCCGACAGCGAGACGGCAGGTTATGAGACCGTTCCTGGCGAGACCGTTCCCGTGAGCGCTATACTGCCGACCAAGCTTGCTCGTGGCTGTGACCTGTATCTGGCATGGGACATCAGCGTGGCCAGCGGTGATGCAGCTCAGGGTGCTATGGCACTGGGTATTGATGACTTCAGCATCAAGGGCGAGTTGCCCAAGATTCCCGTGTCGCAGCATTATATCTTCGTGAACGACAAGACGGGTTGGGATGCCCTGGGATTGTACGCTTGGGGTGACAGCGAACTCTTTGGCGCATGGCCTGGTGAGGCCAGCGTGGGCGATTCCATCGTGGATGGTACCACCTACAAAGTGTTCCTGCTGAACACCAACAGTGGTAATTATCACCTGATTTTCAATAACTGGAACAACGGCTTGCAGTTGCCTGACTATGATATTGTAGCCGACCGTGATTATTATTTCACCATTACCGACAGCGAGGTTTCTGAGACCCAGGCGACAGTCATCGAAAATCTCGTTGACAATGCTCCGTCGATGCACATTCAAGGTAAACAGGTGAGCTATCCCGGAACGATTACCGTTTATAACCTTCAGGGTCAAGTCATGGCCACTGGCAAGGACACTCTGGGCTTGTCCCATTTGTCACGCGGTATCTACGTCGTGCAGGGCCGTAACGGCAGCCATGTAGAGACCGTAAAAGTAGCCATCCATTCATAATCCAAATAAGAGTAGATTTGTAATGCGGAACAGTCAAGGGTATCCCCCTTGGCTGTTTTTCATTATGCTGTTTGGGCTTTTGTTGTTGGTGAGTTGGTCTGTATTTTCCTTAAATGTGTTCTAAAAAGCGTTAATGGGTTGTGCAGTTGGGCAAATTGTCGTAATTTCGCACTGTAAAACAAATCCGAGGCATCTTTCACGATGAAAATTGGAAATATAGATTTAGGCGAACGCCCCGTGATGCTGGCACCCATGGAGGATGTCACCGATCAGTCGTTTAGGCTCATCTGCCGTGAGCAAGGTGCAGACTTGGTTTATACCGAGTTTGTCAGTGCCGATGCGCTGATCCGCAGCATCGAGCGATCGCTGCAGAAGATGGCGATTGCCCCTGCTGAACGTCCTGCTGCCATCCAGATTTATGGCCGTGATGTGGATTCTATGGTTGAGGCTGCACGCATTGCCGCCACAGCCAAGCCTGAATTCATCGATATAAACTGGGGCTGTCCTGTCAAGAAAATCGCTGGCAAAGGCTCTGGTGCCGGCATGTTGCGCAACATCCCTTTGATGCTCGAGATTACGAGTGCCGTGGTCAAGGCCGTTGACCTACCTGTGACAGTGAAGACGCGCTTGGGCTGGGATCACAACAGCAAAATCATTGTGGAACTTGCCGAGCAGTTGCAGGACTGCGGTATCGCTGCTCTCACAATCCACGGTCGAACCCGTTCCCAGATTTATACCGGTGAGGCAGATTGGACCCTCATAGGG
The DNA here is from genome assembly GCA_900318205.1 of uncultured Prevotellaceae bacterium. Classification (GTDB taxonomy): domain Bacteria; phylum Bacteroidota; class Bacteroidia; order Bacteroidales; family Muribaculaceae; genus Sodaliphilus. The sequence goes on from ONJS01000008.1 coordinate 448,176, forward strand.
GAGGTCAAGAACAATCCCCGTATGAAGATTCCCATCATCGGCAATGGCGATGTCACCACCCCTCAACGGGTGAAAGAATGCTTTGACCGCTATGGCGTTGATGGCGTGATGGTGGGTCGTGCCAGCATCGGTGCTCCCTGGATTTTCAGGGAGATGAAGCAGTATCTGCTCACGGGCGAGGTGCCTGTGATCAGCAATGCTGAGAAAATGGCACTGGTGCGCCGCCAGATTGACGAGAGTATCGACCGCATCGACGAGTATCGCGGCATCCTGCACATTCGCCGTCACCTGGCTGCCACACCGCTGTTTAAGGGTATCCGCAACTTCCGCCCAACACGCATCGCGATGTTGCGTGCCGACACCCGCAGTGAACTTGATGCCATTCTTGACGATATCGAGACTAACATTTTGCCGAATATAGAATTTCAAAACGAAGAACAGACAGGTCATGAAAAGAGTACTGATTAGTGTCATACTGATTGCTGCATCTTGGTTTGCAATAGGTGCACAGCAGCAACGCTATGAGATCAAAGTGGGTGATTTCAACCGCTTGACGATGATAGATAATATCAACGTGAACTATTCATGCAATGCCGACTCGGCGGGACTGGCGGTTTTTACTTGCTCACAAGAAATCGCTGACGCCTTGATTTTTTCGCTTTCGGGCAATGGTAGGTTAAGTATTCAGATCAATGACGACTTTGAGCGCTTGAAAAATCTGCCCACGTTGACGCTATATTCCTCTACTCTCGATGAGGCTGAGAATGCCGGTGACAGCACCATGCGCATTGCCGGGTTGCCGCCCTTGAAGGCCTTTAAGGTAAGGCTCACCGATAACGGTAAAGTAATCGTACGGGGCGTGCGCGCATCACAACTTGAACTGCAAATCTTGAGTGGCAAGGGCAAAATCATCGCTGACGGCTCTTGTGACAACCTGTCGTTGAGACTGATAGGAACCGGAGAGATCCAGGCCGACAGGGTGCAGGCTGGCAGCGTGTCGTGCCGCATCATGGGAACTGGAACCATCGGCTGTGACGTCCGCGATGGCGAACTCAAGGTGAGTGGCAGTGGCACAGGCAAAGTCTATTATAAGGGCAACCCCAGCAAGGTTACGGTCCGCAAACTCGGCACCATCAAGGCTATCCCCATGCAGTAAAGCGGGGCAGTCACAATGATGGCGCTTCCCTCGTTCATGGTTAAGTGAGTTTTTGGGGGTGTGGTAGCACTGATTTGGACGAAAAAATGTACCTTTGCGTTATCAGATAGAGAATACATCTAACGACATAAAACTTAAAACCAAAACACATTGCTGTCCACTAAAAATTGTGGACGGTTAATAACTAAAATTTTCAAATAAACTCGGTTCACTTGAACCATAGAGCTCATTGACATTGTTGAAATT